>NZ_VFIA01000025.1 GCF_014282275.1 Spirosoma utsteinense | reverse complement strand
ATTCCGAGACGTAGACAAAACCATAGAAAGTTCGGAGGCTATGCTACGAATTGGCTTTATTTCAATCCTGCTCAATAGGCTGGCCAAATAATAGTCCCAAACATACTCTTAATTCACCGCTTAATGTTTTTAATTTCACCTTTAGCAAATCGGCCAGCGTCCAGTCTGCTACCGCACCCCTTGCATTCGACTCCCGATCAAGCGTTACATCGTGCAGGAGTACATAGTTACTGTCGCGGGTTATGCGTACATCCATTTCCAGAATAGCATCAGGTAATGCACCTGCTGTCTTCGTAAATGTTGTAATAGAGTTTTCAGTATCAGACGGATCTGGCCCACCCCGATGCGCTAAAATAAGCGGCTGTTTTCGATTAGGCTGGTACTGTAGAAAACGGTCCAGCGTGGCAACGTCCTGAAATCGACCAATTGATTGCCCACTTGCATCGACGAAAATAAATAGCAAGACCAGGAAGAAATGCAGCATCTTCATAAATAAGCTTGTTGAGCGTTAAGGTGGTTAGTGAACACAAATTGAAAAAGTCTTAGAGCCTGAAGAATCCAAACAAAAAATCCCCCGTCGCAAAGCTGCGCGGGGGATTTTTTGTTTGCGGTGTTTTCGACAACAGGTTCTAGTTGAAGATGTAACGCAGACCAAGTTGAGCCTGCCATACATCATTAATGGTAACACTCTTCACAAAAGAGTCTCTCAACAAGATTGTTTTTCCTTCTACGACCTGTGTTGCCAACCGATAGGTTGGTACGCCAGCAGCACTAACACTGGCCAATGCCAGTGGGTTGAACGTAGTAGCTATATTACCCACCCCGGATGCGTTATTGAACAGGTTTCCAACATTCAGAATGTCAGCACGCAATTGGATGGTGTTACGCTTTCCTTTTGCACCGACAGCTACGTAAAACTCCTGAATGAAGGTAAAGTCAACGCGTGTCAACCAGGGGAAGACGCCACCATTACGCTCAGCGTACTGACCACGGCGTGTTTTCAGATAGTCGTTTCCATTGATGTACGAATCGAAGGCAGCTTGTTGCTGTTCGGGCGAGTAGGTTACCGAAGACACAGGCGTAGTCGTTGTTGCAGCGGTTGTTACAACCAATGGCGAGAACGCCAGTTCCGAAGCACTCTTTGGCACAAAAATCAGATCATTGTTCGATTGACCATCGCCGTTCAGATCCTGATTGAGTGTATAGGACACTTTGCTGCCACTACTTGAAACCAGACCCAGGGTAAACGTGCTGGACCCGCCTACCTTACCACCGTAATTCAACCGGTAGTTCAGCAAACCAACGATACGATGACGCAGGTCGTTATCAGAATAAGACGTTGTCAGGTAGTTCTGTCCCAATACTGTTGGGATGTTTGCCTGTACGGTACTGCCTACGAAGGCCAAATCCCTTGCCTGACCATATGTATAGGATACATAACCGCCGAACCCTCTAACCGTTGGTTTTTCCAGTTTGAACGTTGCAATGTAAGAGCTTCCTTCCTTCGTGTTTTTCAACACAAACGCATTACCAATTCTCGGGTTAATGAAACGGGCTGCAACAAGTGTTCCCGCTGGACCTGAACCTGAGTTGGTCACGCCCGATGCCGGATACCGATCACGCGTGTCCGGACCGGTAAAATCACGAGTTGGCGCGTTTAGGTTAGCGTCGATATAGCGTAGTGCCTGTAGGTTTTTGTTGTAAATGAACTCAACCGTACCAATCAAACCACCTGGAAGACGCTGATCGATAGCAATGTTCGTTTTCCAGATTTGTGGGTATTTCAGGTCACGATCCGTTGCGTTAACTGCGTAGCCCGTCAGACTGGCGGGATTAGTCGTCGTTGAGCTTGGGCGCACGGCGGCTGGCAGCAGACTTGGGTCTGTAGCAAAAGGATAAGCTGTCGTGTTGGTTCCGGTAATCAGTGCGGTATTGATACCGTTGTTACCCAACTGGTTCGAGACCAATACTTCAGGAATCCGGGATACGAATATGCCGCTACCACCACGGATCTGAGTCGTCTTATCACCCTTCACGTCCAGGTTGAAACCAACGCGTGGCGACAGTAGTAACCGGGCTTTAGGAAAAACACCCGTGCTGATTTTGTAAGGAGCACTGTTTTCATCTCTGAAGGTTAATCCTTCGACAACGGGGTTGTTAAACGAAGCCGCAGTCGAGTTGTCGTAAGCGAAAACGTCACCACGAATACCAGCCGTTACTTTGAGGTTTGAGTTAACCTGAAATTCATCCTGCACATAAGCACTATACAAATTACGCTTCAAGGTTTGTAGTGGTTCAACACCTCCGGGCAGTAACGAGTAGCGCAGATTGTAACGTGGGACGGTAACGGGCGACGTTGTGGCCGTCGGGTTAGCAATCGAGGCTAAGGCCGCTGTTTTGAAGTCAGCAATCGAGTTATACACATAGACACCGTTCGAGGCTGGGAAGAACACGTTATTCGACGTGAAATGCTCATATACGGCACCCAGCGTCAGCGTGTGCTTGCCCGCAAAGTAGCTGAAGTTATCCGTGATGTTCATCGTCGAATAATTCAGCTTGTTGTTTGGGGTGAAGGGGTCGAATCCGATCGACGTGTACGTACTACCGCCCTGAAGGATATCGATCGTTGGAAACAGATCCGTTTTATAAGTCCGGTCTTCAATCTGCTTGTTGTACGTACCGATCAGCGTATTGGCGAACTTCGTTCCAATGGTTGAGTTCAATTCGGCAGCAATCGAACGGGTGTTATCAGCAATCAGGTAGCCTGTGTTTTCAGGAGAAATTGCTTCTGCGCGGTTCGTACGATTGGGGTTACCAGCCGTGTTGCTACTGTTACTATCACTGATCCGCTGGCCCGACTCCGAATCGTGGTGCGAATACCGTACCGACAGTTTATTCTTATCGTTGATGTTGTAATCGAGACGAATCAGACCCTTGATACTCTTAACGGCATTGTTGAAGTTATCAAGTGCACCAAGCGACCGGTTGAAGTTCGTTTGCATGAAGGTATTTAAGTCCTGCAAATCAGCTTCTGTCGTACGGGATACGTTGCCCGTTGCTCCGGGGCGGAAAAGAGAGTACGTCAAAGCAGGTGTGCTGCTTTCAAATTGCTCGCCGTTAATGAAGAAGAACAGTTTATTCTTAATAATCGGGCCACCTAAACGAAAACCAACTGTGTTTTCACTGATGTTCGGCTTGGGCGAAATTTCAATGCCATTCGCTTTTTTACCAACTAAACTGTTACCTCTCGAGAGGTAATAAGCTGATCCAGAGAAATCATTTGTCCCAGACCGGGTCACCGCGTTAATACCGGCACCCGTAAAGCCAGACTGCCGTACGTCGAATGGAGCAACGTTCAGCTGAATCTGATCCAGGGCGTCCAGAGAAACTGCTGTCGTTCCGGTACGACCACCTGCCTGAGCAGAGTTTCCTAAACCAAATCCGTTATTGAAAACCGAGCCATCGATGGTGACGTTGTTAAAACGGCTATCCTGACCAGCAAACGATTGACCATTCCCGTACGGATTGTATTTGGTGATATCATTGATTGTCCGGCCAATAGTAGGAGTCGTGTTGATGGTTTCACGTCCGAACGACGTAGCCGCTCCGTTGCGGTCAGAACTGAAGATGTCGCTCCGGTTCGTTGTTACAACTACCTCAGATAAATTCGTACCCTCTTCAACCAGTTTGACGTTAACGTCAGCGGCTGTACCTAAACTCGCAAATACATCATTCGATACCTGCTCCTTGAAACCGACGAAGGAAACCGTGATCACATAAGGACCACCCACCCGAACATTAGGCAGTGTGTAATTTCCGGAGGTGTTAGTGACTGTTCCATACCGACTACCAGAAGGAGTGTGTACGGCAACGACAGTGGCGCCTGGTAAACGCTCCCCTTTAGTGTCTGTCACGACACCATTGATAGCAGCCGACGTTACCTGTGCCATTGCTCCGCTCCCGAGGAGCACGACTAACAGCAAACTGCTTAGTAACGTGAACGCCACCCTTAATTGCAGTAATTTTTTAGACATAGAAGTGTTTGATTTGGTTTTCAATTGTAAGACCGTCATACGGTTAGGCAAGTCCATTTTAAGCCGCAAAGATGATGCTTTTTTTGGACCTAACAACTTTCGCTATCTTTAAATAGTGCTATGATAAACCTAGCTATCGGCATAGATCATGGAATAGGTCAAATTCAAGCGCTTTCCGTTCTATTCCCTAATGTTAATTAATTGTTAAGCTCACAGGCTCCCTAATCTATACCCTATAAGCCCGCGCGAACCAATCCCCGCCATCATGCGTAATTCTCCTAACCAGATCCGTAAACCAACGTCGTTTGTGGCTTAGTTTTGTCCCGTTATGACTTCAGCAGAAACCACCATTGTTACCAAACTTACCCAATACAGCCACGGGGCTGGTTGTGGCTGTAAGATATCGCCGAAGATTTTAGACAAAATTCTTCATAGCAACCAAACATCCGTTCAGCCCCGGTATGAGAACCTGCTCGTCGGGAATGATTCGCGGGACGATGCGGCCGTGCTTGACCTCGGAAACGGGGAAGCCATCATCAGCACGACCGATTTTTTCATGCCGATTGTCGACGACGCGTTCGACTTCGGGCGTATCGCGTCGGCCAATGCCATCAGCGATGTGTATGCCATGGGGGGCGAACCCGTCATGGCCATTGCCATCCTGGGCTGGCCACTGGATAAACTGACCCCCGAACTGGCCAGTCAGGTACTTGAAGGCTCCCGCGCCGTTTGCCTGCAAGCCGGCATACCGCTCGCCGGAGGGCACAGCATCGACTCGCCCGAGCCCATTTTTGGACTGGCCGTCACGGGCCGCGTCCGGCTCGAACACCTGAAACAGAATGACACCGCTACAGAAGGGTGCCGTCTTTACCTCACCAAACCGCTCGGCGTCGGGATTCTGACCACGGCGCAGAAGAAAGGTATTCTCAAACCTGAGCACGCCAACACCGCGCCAGCGCAAATGGCACAGTTAAATAGCTTTGGCGCTGTTCTGGGCAAGCTACCCTACGTAAAAGCCCTCACGGACGTAACCGGCTTTGGCTTACTGGGACACCTTACCGAAATGGCCGAAGGATCGGGTCTGAGCGCCGTCATCGATTTCGACAACGTGCCCAAACTACCCATGGTGGAGGAATACCTGGCCCAGAAAAGCTTCCCCGGCGGTACGGTTCGTAACTGGGACAGCTACGGCCACAAGATCAGCGAGTTAACCGAAACCCAGCGCTATGTGCTGGCCGATCCACAAACGTCCGGTGGTTTGCTTATCGCCGTTGAACCACAGAGCGTTACCGAGTTCGAGCGTGTGGCCAGTGAAAATGGTTTCTCTCTCCAGTCGTTCGGTGAACTAGTGACCAGGCAGGAAAAAGTTGTTTATGTTCAGTAATAAGTAGCCGCCCGTTCGGCAGCGTTACGGCGTTCAACAGGGCTTGTGTTCGGAAACGCCGGGCGCACTCTGTACCCGCAACGACGACCGGGCTCTGTTCCTTTGTGTTTGATTGCCCATGAAATTATTCTTCCGCCAAACCGGCGATACAGGCCCGGCCATCGTCATTGTACATGGTCTTTTCGGTTCCTCAGATAATTGGCTGACTATCAGTAAAACCGTTGCAGCGCTGGGTTACCGCGTTTTTTCGATCGACCAGCGCAACCATGGTCAGTCGCCCCGTTCCAATGACCAGGACTATACCAGTATGGCGGCTGACCTGCATGAGTTTTTGGTCGATCAGCAATTGGAAAACCCGGTTCTGGTTGGTCACTCTATGGGTGGCAAAACGGTGATGCAATACGCTATGGACTACCCGGATGGCTTCGACAAGCTCGTTGTGGTCGATATTGCGCCCAAGTTCTACCCAATTCACCATGCCGAGATCATTCGTGGGCTGAACGCGATCGATCTGTTGGGTATTACCAGCCGTAACGAAGCCGACGCTGTTCTGAGTCGCTATGAGCCAATCGTACCGGTACGGCAGTTTCTACTTAAAAACCTGTACCGCAATGCCCAGGGACAGTTTAACTGGCGGCTTAACCTGCCCGTCATCGAGCGCGAGCTTCATGGCATTGGCGATGAACTGACCAACCCCAAAATCGTCCATAAACCTACCTTATTCATACGGGGCAGTGAGTCTCCTTATATTGTAGACGAGGACATACCAACCATCAAACGCATATTTCCCGCTGCCCGGATCGAAACCATCCAGGATGCAGGCCACTGGGTTCAGGCCGAAAAGCCAGTAGAGTTTGTTGAAACGCTCATGAAATTTATCGCTTAGATGCCAACTTTATACCTTATCCCAACCCTGCTTGCCGATGATACGGCCGCACAGGTGTTGCCCCCCCACATTCGGGAGGTCCTTGAAAAGACTGATGCTTACTTCGTTGAAAATGTGCGCTCGGCCCGTCGATTTATCAGCGGCCTGAAAACGACCCGTGTCATCGACGAAACAACATTTTTCGAGCTTGACAAAGACACCCTACCTGCCGACACCCGCCGTCAGATCCAGGAACTCATGGAGCGAAAACGCAATGCGGGTGTGCTCTCGGAAGCGGGCTGCCCCGGTGTTGCCGACCCTGGTGCGGTAATCGTCAGCATGGCCCATACCCTGGGTTGGCGGGTAGAACCTTTGGTAGGCCCCTCATCCATTTTGCTGGCCCTTATGGCGTCCGGGCTCAATGGACAGTCGTTTGTGTTCCATGGGTATCTGCCCATTGAAAAGGCAGACCGTGCCAAGGCGATCCGGTTCCTGGAAAAAGAAGCCCAACAACGGATACAGACGCAGATTTTCATCGAAACGCCTTACCGTAACGATGCGATGTTTGCCGACATCATCGCCAACTGCGAACCCAACACCCGCCTGTGTGTGGCCTCCAACCTGACCGCTCCCGATGCCTTCGTCCGGACGCTTAGCATTCGGGAATGGAAAAGCCAGGTGCCCGAACTGCGCAAAAAACCAACGGTGTTTTTACTTTTGTAGCAAAACAAGAACCAGTTGATGATCCAGGCCTTCGAGTTCTCACCCTTTCACGAAAATACCTACGTCATTTCCGATGAGGCTACGCGGGAGGCTGTCATTATAGACCCCGGCTGTTACGAACAGGCAGAAAAAGAAGCACTGGCTGCGTACATCGCCGATCATCAGCTCACCATCAAATACCTGCTGTTGACCCACTCACACCTCGACCATGTGTTTGGGGTTGCCTATGTGAAGCGTAAGTTCGGGGTAAAAGCCTACCTGCATGAGCGCGACATGGTCATTTTCAACGACGTCCCAACCCGCTGCGCTATCTACGGATTGCGGGGGTATGAGCCCACCGAAATTGATGCGTTTCTGAAAGAAGGGGATCGATTCAGGTTTGGCAATACGGCGCTGGATGTCATCTTTGTACCGGGCCATGCGCCGGGGCACGTGGCATTTGTCAATCATGCTGACCGCTATGTAATCGGGGGCGACGTGTTGTTTCGGGGTAGCGTTGGCCGAACCGACTTCCCCTACTGCAACCATGCCGATCTGATTGACAGCATCCGCACGCAGTTCTTCACCCTCCCCGACGACTATGTCGTCTATGCCGGTCATATGGAACCAACGACTATCGGTGAGGAAAAGGCGACAAATCCCTTTGTTAAGCTGTAGAGCTGGTCATATGCCGGTTCGATTCGCTTAACGCTGCTTTTTGGCCCAACAGCCGAACGGACCGAGAGTCCATCTTACATTCTATGAAAATCCTTAAGCATCTTCCCAACGCCATGACCTGCGGCAATCTGCTCTGCGGATGCATTGGTTTAGTAATGGCCTTCAGAGGTCATCTGGAACTGGCATCGTGGCTGATTGGGCTAGCGGCTGTACTTGACTTCGGGGATGGGTTTGTTGCCCGGATGGTCAACGTATCGGGGCCGTTCGGGAAGGAGCTGGATTCGCTGGCCGACGTCGTCACATTCGGCGTGTTGCCCGCTGCCATTGTATTCCAGTTGTGCTGGTTTCAGCAGTTGGGCGCTATCTCATACGGTGCCTTTTTGATTGCCGTGCTGTCGGCGTTACGGCTGGCTAATTTTAACATCGACACCCGGCAGTCGGAGTCATTCATTGGTCTGCCCGTACCGGCCAACGCCATGCTGATTGCGGCTTTTCCACTCATGGGACGCTATCAGCCTCAGTTCGACGCGGTATGGCAAAACGATATTGCCCTGGGCATGATGGTTGCGTTTTCGTTCATGCTCGTGTCTGACGTACCCCTGTTTGCTTTGAAATTCAAATCGTTCGGGTGGGCCGCCAACCAGACAAAGTTTCTTTTTCTGATTGCATCTGTGCTGCTCCTGTTATTTTTGCAGTTCGCAGCTATCCCACTTATCGTCCTGCTGTATATTATCGTTTCACTAATTTCTAAAAACAACTAGAACACAGATTTCACTGATTGCTGCTGATTTTCCAGTGCTGAAATGCCTGAATATCCGTAACAACCGTCTAATCTTCGTTTTATTCCTGGTATGAAATACATCGCCCAAATTAACATCATGACTCGTCCTGAGATCCTGGACCCCCAGGGAAAGGCCGTTAAACTTGGATTACATAACCTTCAGATGGACACCATCGACAACGTACGCATCGGTAAGCACATCCGGCTCGAAGTGGATGCTGATTCTGAAGCCAGCGCCCGCGAAACGGTCGATGCAGCCTGCCGTCAGTTGTTGGCCAATCTGATCATGGAAGAATATTCGTTCGAACTGCACACGGCCTGATTATACCCCTCTGAGAATGCCACTCTCTCAATGAGCCGGATACTGTAGTCGGCAAGCCCAACAGGATACCCACTGAAAAGTGCTATTTTTGTCGACTATTTTGCTAGAAACGAATGACTTCAACATACTCAAAAATCGCAGGGTTAGGTTTTTACGTACCAGATAACGTTGTTACCAATGACGACCTGACCCAGTACATGGATACCAACGATGCCTGGATTCAGGAACGTACCGGTATTAAACAGCGGAGGTATTTCACCTACGGTAAAGACACCAATGCCAGCATGGCTACGGCGGCTTCGCGGATGGCACTGGAACGGGCGGGCATAGAGGCTGCCGCCGTCGATCTAATCGTTTACGCGACCATAACGCCTGACTATTACTTTCCGGGGTCTGCCTTTCTGATGCAGCGCGAACTGGGTCTGGAAGGTATTGCCGTCATCGACATCCGGCAGCAGTGTTCAGGTTTCGTATATGCACTCTCCATCGCTGATCAGTTTATTAAAAGCGGCATGTACAAAACTGCGCTGGTAGTTGGCTCAGAAATCCAGTCGTCTCTCCTGAACAAGTCGACGGAAGGCCGGGGTGTAGCGGTTATTTTTGGTGACGGAGCAGGAGCTGCGGTCATACAGGCCACTACCAATCCCGACCATCGTATCCTGTCTACCCACCTTCATGCCGATGGACGCTACGCAGAAGACCTGTATGTGAAAGATCCGGGTAGTAGCCGGGATGGTCGCTGGATTACCGAAGCTACCGTTGCCGAGGGTAATTACAACGTGACCATGAACGGAAGCGCCGTATTCAAACATGCTGTCGTCCGCTTTGCGGAAGTCATTAACGAAAGCCTGGCGGCCAATGGACTTCAGCCGGAAGACCTATCCTTGTTGGTGCCCCATCAGGCTAATATTCGTATTTCGAATTATGTGCAGCAACAGATGAAGCTGCCCGAAGAGAAAGTATTCAATAACATTCAACTGTACGGCAACACCACAGCGGCCTCTATCCCGATTGCGTTAACCGAAGCCTTCGAACAGGGACGTATAAAGTCCGGCGATCTGGTTTGCCTGGCTGCGTTTGGCAGTGGCTTTACCTGGGCCTCAGCGCTGATTCGCTGGTAGGCCCAAAAACAATTTAATAGCGTTGGCTTCCTGAATCATCGAACGATTTGGTAGGCCAACGTTTCATTTTCAACGCATTCGTCATGTCTACAAAATTTCTCATTGCTGGCCTTGGCAATATTGGACCAGAGTACGCCTTAACCCGCCACAATGCCGGTTTCATGGTGCTCGACCGACTAGCTGCCCAGCATAACATTTCCTTTTCCATGACCCGGCTTGCCTACACGGCCCAGTGGCAGCATAAAGGCAAGCAGTTTTTTTTCGTGAAACCCACAACGTTCATGAATCTCAGCGGCAAGGCCGTTCAGTATTATATGAAGCAGGAAAATATTCCGGTTGAAAACCTGCTCGTCGTCACTGACGACAAAGATTTACCGTTTGGCAAATTGCGGCTAAAACCCAAAGGCTCTCCGGGTGGGCACAATGGACTGCGGAATATTGATGAGGTGTTGAACACGCAGGAATACGCCCGATTGCGAGTTGGTATTGGCAGTGCTTTTTCCAAAGGACGTCAGGTCGACTTTGTTTTAGGTCAGTTTCCAGAAGATGAATTGATTCAACTACCTGACTATTTGGACCGGGCCGGCGAAGCTGTGAAGGCTTTTTGTACTATGGGGATACAATTCGCCATGAATAATTACAACCAATGATATAACTTTTAAAAGAATTTTGCATTAAATTAAGAAAGGATAAACAATATATGAACCATATTTTTACCAATAGATAATTCTGTTTTAAGCGTTTTAATTTACTTTACTATTGATTTATAGACACCAATCAGCATTATATTCGGAATATTATTCTGGAAAGGACCCATAGTATCTTTGCATTTTCAAAACTTCTGCGGAGATTTGTGCGTTCTCTTACTGAAAACAAAATAGAATAAAACAATGAAAACGCGTGTTATCTTTGCAGCACTGGTTCTTGGATTAGGGTTAGTGACATCTCAGGCAGACGCGGCTACCACCATCGTTATTGATGATAGCCCGGCTGCCAAAAAGCCGGCAAGTGCCATGCTGGTAAACGGTTCGGAGAAGCAATTTGCTTCATACATCGAACAAAACGTTAACCGGTTTGCGCGCAACACCAACTGGCAAAACTTTATGAGTGTTGTATCGTTGTACAACCAAAACCCGGCCGCTGTGCTGACCATCAGCCCTGCCGACCGTGTTAAGTTCAACGAAGCCATCGCTCAGGTAAATACACAACTGGCCAGGCAGAAAAATGCCGAAGCCAGCCGCTGGATGAACCAGGCCGATTTAACTGCCCGGATGATCAATTTCATCTGGAATACAAATCAGCCAACCAGCGAAACGCCTGACGTTCAGTAAATTGAAATATATACTGAATTACTCAGGGTTTTGGAACAGAAAAGGGTAAAAGTTAGTTTTTCATGTAGAAAAGGTTAAGGGTTTAGGAATAGTCAGTATAGGGTTCTCCGCTTCGATCGGGGAACCTTATCTTTTTTTAGGGCTATTCGTACCAAAAAAACAGAGGCAAACCAACGGCCTGCCTCTGTGTATGATAGTTATTATCCCTGTAATTTCTTATTTCACTTCGGGCATGTCGGACGGATCGATAAGCAGGAAGCCAGGATTGATACAGGCACCGTGCCAGCGAACGCCAAAATGAAGATGCGGACCTGTAACGCGGCCCGTCTCACCAACAACGCCAATCTTCTGGCCTTTGGTAACAGTTTGGTTTGGCTTAACCGTGAAGTTCTTCAGGTGGAAGTACTCCGTAACCAGACCGTTCCCATGGTCAATGAATACGACATTACCGCTGAAGAACTGATTGGCGGCCAGCACTACCCGCCCATTTCCCACACTTAGCACGGGCTTACCGCCCGTAACCGGATAATCCTGACCGGTGTGCCGGTCGCGAGGCTGGCCATCGAAGGTACGACAGGCACCAAAATTGCCTTCACCCCTCGGTAGCGGATCGGCTGGTTTGCCTACCGGCAGATCGAACACCGCCGGCCGAACCTCTGCTTTGTAACTAATAATAGGATTGACAACGGCGGCCTCTTTAGCGGCCCGCGCCAGGTTTTGGGCCGATACATTGACGTATTCCTTCTTAGGGAAATTAGCAATGTCTTCCTGTTTACAGGCTTTCTCAGTAACCGTTAGTTTGGCACTTTCAAGTTTCCCTCCCGTTGTCCGGCGTGAGATGGTGTACGTACCGGCCTTCATATCCATATCGACCGGGTAGTAGCAGGTGCCGTTGACTGCGGCCCATGCCCGTTTTTCGAAGCTGCATCGCTGGCAATTTCCGGCCCATCTGGCAACTTCGCCTTGCGCCACACTAACGGTTTTAGACGGGGCTGTGTCTTTAGCCGAGGTGTTTTGTGCCTTCACGATGGGAAGAGCAGCGCAAAAAGTGATAGCAAATGCAAAAGAGAATTGTTTCATATCGTTGTTACCTGCGTTTTTTTATACATTCTCAACTCAATCTATGGGCTATAGTTTGAATCCCTCCAGTCGGTGGGGGCGAAAAGCCAGGTATGACAAAAAAGCCAGCCCTCAAGACGGGACTGGCTTTCGCGTTTTCTTAACCTAAACTAAAATTTTTAATGAGTTCTTCTGAGTGATGTATCGATTGAACCTGATGCCTGCTTAGTTACCTCCTTTAACCCGGTTCTGTTCGGCCGATGTAGCAGAGTTACGCTGACGTTCGCTTTTCACGTTCTGGTTGCCGAAGCGGTAGGTGAAGGTGAGATTCACCCGACGACTCTCCCACTGCGACCGTACCCGGAAGTTGATATCCTGTACCACCGCCCGGCCGTTGAACTGGTTGAGCCAGAACGGATCGTTGATGTTCAATTTCAGGTTAGCCTTTCCATCCATAAGTTTTTTCTGAACACCCAGGCTAAAAGCACCCATCGGTTTTGCCCGGTAGAAACCATACTGCGAGGCCGAATTATACCAGGCCGACAGCTCGGCGGAGAGCGTTTTGCTCAGCGTAAAATTGTTCGACGTGTATAAATTGTAGGCAAACAGTTTCACTTCGTAAGGCGTGCCGGAGTAGAACGTCTGGTAATGGGTGTAGTAGGTGCTGACGTTGTTCTGCATGCGCCACCATTTCGTTACGGGTACGGGGAAGCTGATGGTCAGGTTCACGTTATCCAGGTGGCCCAGGTTTTCGGGTGTTACGTACGTAATATTCTGAGCCGCTATCTGCCGGGGTGTCTCCCGGTTAATGAAATCCGTTGTGCGGCTAACCCCTAAGGTTGTCGAAACAGTGCTTTTGAACACGTGCGTCAGTTCAACCGAGTTTGTATACTGGGGCCGTAGAAACGGGTTACCCTGCTGGTAGGTATAAGGGTCCAGGAAGAAAACGAACGGATTCAGATTCTGGTAATCCGGGCGATCGATCCGGCGGCTATACGACAGGTTCAGTACGTTATTGGTGTCAAGTTGGCGTGACAAAAACAGGGTTGGAAAGAGGTTCAGGTAGTTGCGTTCAACCCGTTGGTCCAGCGTAACCGACATACCAACGGAGTGCGTGTGTTCAGCCCGTAACCCAGCTTGTACTTTTAGCTTTTTACCTATTTTGCCCGCGTAGTTCAGGTAAGCCGCGTTGATATTTTCGTCGTATTTGAACTGGTTCGAGCGGCTGGCATCGAAAAACCACACCCTCGACTCCTGCTGCAATGTGTCGAAGATAGAATTGTTGTTTGCGTTAACGAAACTACTTTTCAGACCGGCTTCCACTTTGGCCCCCCTGGGCAGTGGGTGAACGTAATCCGTTTTAAACGCCAGGATGTTGATTGCCGATGGCATATTGTTGCGCACATCCTGTTTAGGCCGGATAGTGCCGCCAGTTGGCCCGTAGTACGTAGTGCTCAGGTTATTGTCGTTGTGACCTTTGTAGCGAACATAATCCGCATCGACCGTCCACTCACGCCCCTTACCATCGAATTCGTATTTGTAATTCAGGTTACCTGTAACGTTTTGCAGAAACTCGCCCATGTTAGTTTGCGTCACCGGATTGCTGGTAAGCTGGCGATTTTCGTTGCTGATGAGCGTACTGTTGGCACCACCTGAACGCCAGTCGTTCGAAAAACCGTTGACCAACACGCCAATTGTACTTTTCGAATTGATAAAGTAGTCCAGTCCGCCTTTATAGGAATGACCTACAAACTGATTCGGCCGGAACGACCGCTGATCGAAATAAGTGGTCGTACCATTAAACGGGATGACCCGGTTCAACTCGTTGCTTTGCGCGCTTTCCCGATTTACGTAGCTGTAATTACCGAAGAGATTCACTTTACTACTCCGGTTGTTCACATTGAGTGAGGTGTTGAACTTAGGCAGATCATCGCGGGCACCGACGAGGTTATTGACCCAGCCATAACCAGTACCGACGATAAACGATCCGTTCGTGCCGAAATTCTTATTTTTCTTCATCTTGATGTTGATGATCCCGGAGTTACCGGCGGCATCGTATTTGGAGCCGGGGTTAGTGATGATCTCGATCGTAGCAATATTGTCGGACGGTGTATTTTTAAGCAAATTCGATACCTCCTGTTGTGATAGATAGGTCTGTTTACCATCGATGTAAACGATTACACCCGCTTTACCTTTCAGCTGGATTTGGTCGTTCTGCCGGTCGATGGTTACACCAGGTGCCTTTTCAAGAACCTCCAGCGCCGTATTTCCACTGGCAACGATGCTGTTCTCGACGTTGACAACCGTCCGGTCGACCTGCTGTTCAATGAAGGGCTTTTTAGCCACTACGTTTACTTCGGTCAGGCTTTTCGACTCGTCGGGTAAAGCCAGCGCAGGCACTTCGATAGCCGGATGTGTTTCGTCCAGCGCGAACGGTAGGCTATACGTTTTCCGATAACCCATCTGCTGAGCCATCACCAGGTAGCGGCCTGCACCAACGCTTTCGAATACATACTTTCCGGATGCATCGCTAATGGCACCCTTTACTAAGGTCGAGTCTGTTGCTTTGAGCAGCATCATGGTCGAAAACTCCAGGGGCTTGCCTGAGGCAGTGGCAACCTCGCCGGTTACGTTGCCACGGGTCAGTACTTGCCCTGTGGCCTGTGTCCAACCCAGTATAAGAAGAGCGAAAAAGGTTAAGATCGTTTTCATAAGTAGTATTTTCCAGAAGGTTGTGGCGTACTTTTTCCGTTTAGTACATGGCAAAGGTAGGTAGTGGGCATCGCAAAGTACCTTATCTTACACAAGCGGTCTGATCGGCAGGATAAGCGGATTTAAGGGGCGTATTGGTATATTGGAGAGGTAACTCGACTAAAAGATGACTGAACAGAGGCAAACGTTGCTTGGGACACCTACTATTTTACTATTTTTCTGTCCCCAATCGATAAAGCAACTTCTATGGCCGTCCTGCACCTGGTTTGGATGATACTCAACTTGGGACTGACCGCCAGTCTGCTACTAATATTTACCAATAGATTTAGTTATTTCTCCAAACAGTACGGAGCGTTACCTACTGGTCTACTGTTTTTGTTAATACTGGCGATGTGTCAATCATCTGGCAAAAAACAGGGGGAGTCTGTACACTTTGAGACTACGCTGTCGGCCCCACCCCAACTCGATCCGGTCATTACCCGAACCATTCCATTGCTGGATCTTCCCACGATCAGTCTTGATCAGGGAGTCTATATCAACCGGAGAGACCGCCCAGACTCTACACATATCCAGAGTTACGTTATGCTTACCGGTTTTACGGCGGGTCTTGGGTGGTCTCTCCTGCATACGGAAGTCAGTATTAGTCCTGACTTCCGTCTTCATTACTCGACGGTCGGTATTATGGTATGGTCTCTACTGGGCATTCCGATTTATAGTCAGGAAAAAGATTTCAACGGGACGATACTTCTTGAGCATACCGCTCAAAATTTCACGCCTACCGCCCACACGCTGGCATCTGGCCCCTGCCCTGAACGGAACGGGCTATTGGGTTCGTAACGACCAAACAGTTTGGCAGTACCGCGGAAGCCTAATTCGGTGGTCAATCCCCAGCGGACGGGATTCAGGTTGAAGGCGCCATGTGTTCGTACAGCTCTGGCACCTTGAGGTTTTTCTTTTGTGTAGCTGTCCAGGCGTATACCCGCATAAGCACCCATACCGATGGTGAAGCCCGATCGGAACGATACGTTCAGGATAACGGGTAGGTTAAGCTGTGTTGTCACAAACTTCGATTTGCGCAGTTCAACGCTGGATGCTTCCACGATCAGTTCATTATTCCGCTCGACCAGTTTGTCGGAATCTTCGAACATGAAATTATTCCAGGCAACTTCCGGACCCGTAACAAGCCGCAGTTTGGTTGACCCGTTCACGGCTAATGGAATTCGTTTCTGCCAGGCCAGGGCCACAAACCGGGAGCCAATCGGGCTGAACGCGCCACCATCTCCTTTGAAGCCTGCCGGTGACTGACTGAAATTATTGAACCCGGCATAGATACTGAAGTCGCTGGTAACACGTTCGATGTACTTTTTCGACTTCACGGGTGTAGTCGAAGAATCGGTGGTGATGATGATCGTCGTTTGAGCAAACGATGCGGCCGAAGTAGCTATCAAGGCCGTGGTGAGGATGTGTTGGACGAAATTCATGGCGTTTCGAAAATTATGGTTTAGGAAATTTGAAGTTGTCAGGATTCAGGAATGTACTCCTTGTGTTAATTGACAGGAAGATGTAAAACACCCCGCTGGAGGTTGCATCGGGATTGCTTTTTTTTTCATCCCTCCGAAATAAAAACCCAAAACCTAATCCATACGACTACTAATCAGCTACTTAGTTGCCTTAATTTTTATCAATAACCAGCTGATCAGGCTCCGCAACGGGTAGGCAGTTATCGTCCACGCTATACAATCTTCGTTTTTTACAGGCAACGGTAATACCAGCAGCCACGGTGAGGTGGACGGCAGATTCCTTATTCTTACGGGTGATTTGAGAAGGCAACAAGCCCGGCCGTTACCGGCGCATCAGGGCGGTTCGACGGGAGTCGAGTTTGAGGAAGATAAACAGCAGGATCGAGAAGGACCACAGCGACGAACCGCCGTAGCTGAAAAATGGCAGAGGAATCCCGATGACGGGCATGAGGCCAATGGTCATACCGATATTGACCATAACGTGAAAGAAAATAATGCCCGCTACGCAGTACCCATATACGCGCGCAAACTTACTCCGTTGCTTTTCGGCCAGGATAATGATGCGCGTTAGCAAGCCCAGGAACAGCGCAATGACCACCATACTACCAATGAAGCCGTGTTCTTCGCCTACAGTACAAAAAATAAAATCAGTGCTCTGCTCAGGGACAAAATCGAATTTAGTCTGAGTACCTTCCAGAAATCCTTTCCCCTGAAGCCGCCCTGAACCGATGGCAATTTTGGCCTGTGTCACGTTCCACCCTACGCCTAACGGATCGATAGTTGGATCGACAAGGACTTTGATCCGGTTGCGCTGGTGCTTCTGCAAAACGTTGTTCACGAAGAAATCGACACCCGCTACGATGACCATCATGCCAACGCCAATAAAACCCATGGAAATCAGATTACTCATGGTTCGATTGTAGCGCGGCATCAGCAGGACTACGACAGCAAAAAGCGCTACTATTCCTGCGGCAATATAAAGCATCGGAAAAATAAGGGCCAGCACGAACAGAGCCGCTACCGTAATGCCTACAGCTGGTATCCAACCCGGCAGTCCTTCCCGGTAAAGCATGATCACAAACGAAGCAAACACCAGGGTTGAACCGGTTTCGTTAGACGCCAGAATCAGGATACAGGGGAGCACGATGATACCCCCAATTCGAAGCAGATCTTTCTGGCGAGTCAGATTCATACCCGGCACATCCAGGTATTTCGCCAGTGCCAGCGCCGTAGCAACCTTGGCAAATTCAGCGGGTTGAATAGAAAACCCACCAAACTTGAACCACGACCGCGACCCATTGATGTTAGAGCCCAGGAACAACACCAGGATCAGCATCACGATCATAAACGCGTAAAAGAGATAGGCGAAGGAGTCGAAAAACTTATGGTTGATAACCAGAATGCAGATAATGAGTAGTACCGTTGTGCCAATCCACATCATCTGTTTTCCGGCATTGGTCGACATGTCGAACAAGCTGGTATGATCCTCGGGGCTATATACGGCGGCATAGACATTAAGCCAGCCGATCAGGACACAACCCAGGTACAGGATCAGGGTTAGCCAGTCAATATTTTGAGAGAAGGGATCGTTACGAGCCAAAGGACCTGGTATTTATAGTTGCTCAGACGGTGGGTTTGTGCAGTGGGGAGCAGGCAGGGCAACAGACCATTTGTAGTCGTTTTGACCTGCGTACTCATCAACGCGCTGTTAATTTCCGCTGACGCCGGGTACCACAACGCTTTTGGGTTTAATGCCGGTCATAAGCGGTTTGAGAACGGAATCTTTCCGGGACGAATCCTTTCGGGGACGTATAGGGACCGGTTCCTTCGGCTTGACCGGCACCACAGGCGGCAGGTAGTTGGCAGCTTTGACTTTCTGGTCCAGCCGGGTTGCTTCGGTTTTCCGTTTCAGGTAACGCTCAGCGACCAGCGCGGCTACAGAAGCAGCAGCATCTCCTCCCCAGCCCGCATTCTCGACAAACACGGCGACGGCGATCTTCGGATTGTTCATCGGTGCAAAGCCGATAAAAATAGAGTGGTCAAATTTATGGCCGCGCTTTGCGTTTTGCGACGTACCGGTTTTACCACACAATTCAACGCCGGCAATATTGGCCAGGGGCGTCACTGTTCCATGCACCACTGCTCCGCGCATTCCCTCAATGACAGGCAGGTAATACTGCCGGTCAATGTCGGTTTCGTGCCGCTGCCGGTATTCTGCCGGAACACCTACACCGGGCTTTCCAAAGCCTTTGATGTAATGCGGAGTGATGTAATAGCCGCGGTTGGCGATCGTAGCAGCCAGATTAGCCAGTTTTATGGGGCTGATCAGCAATTCACCTTCGCCGATGCTCAAAGAATACACATTCGAGAATTTCCACCGGTACTGCCCGCGGTACATTTTGTCGTAATCATCGACGGTAGGCAGATTTCCTTTTAGCTCGCTTGGCAAATCGATCCCCAGCCGTTGCCCGATGCCAAACTTTTCGACCATGTCGTGCCATTTTCGCATACCAACTGCCGACGCCTTGAAGGTGTTGGTCTCGCCGTTGTGGTAGATAAACTTTCGGAATACGTTGTAGAAATACGGGTTGCACGAATACTGCACGGCACCGCGCAGATTCTGACCTCCGTGGCAGTGGCACCGCATTGGCGAACCACCATGCCCATATACCATACTTGGATGAAGCGAACCGTCCTGTTGAGCAATCAGCGCCTGAATCAGTTTAAACGTCGATCCGGGCCGGTAGCTGGCCATAATGGGACGGTTGATCAGGGGCTTGTACGGGTTTTTGATGAGCGCCCGATAATTCTTGGAGAACGACCGACTCGATAACAGGTTAGGATCGTACGTTGGCGCCGAGACAGAGACCAGAATTTCCCCTGTTTCCGGCTCCAGTGCCACCACCGAACCTACTTTGTTGACCATCAAACTATCGGCATAGCGCTGAACCTCCACATCGATACTTGTAATCAGGTTCTGTCCAGCCAGAGCCAGCGTATCGAAGGCTCCGTTTTTCCAGGACCCCTTGTTAACACCACGTACGTTCTGCATCATGAATTTCACCCCACGCTTGCCACGCAGTTGTTCTTCATATTGCTCCTCCAGCCCGTTATGACCCACATAATCCCCCTGTCGGTAATACGGAATATCCTGATTGTCGAGTTTCTTGCGGCTAATTTCACTAACATACCCCAACGCATTGGCCATGGTATGAGCCGGATAGGTACGCATCGCACTGATGACCGGCTCAAAACCCCGGTAATCGACGAGGGCATCCTGAATACGGGCAAAGTCCTCTTTGGACAGTTGCCTCATGAATAAGGACGGCTTCAGTGACGAGTAATTTTTGGCCAGCCCCATGATGCTGTCGAAATCCGACCGGGTAATAGCCATCATCTGGCAGAAAGCCGTCGTGTCGGGAATTCGTACCTGTTTAGGTGTTACATACAGGTCGTAAACGGGCGTATTATAAACCAGCAGTTCGTTGTTTCGATCATAGATCTGCCCCCGGTAGGGTACTTCGACCACTCGCTTGATGGAGTTTTTCGATGCCCCCAGCGAATAGGTATCGTCCAGTACCTGTAAATAAAACAAACGCGCCAGAAACGTTAATCCAACGAGGCAGAAAACACCGATGATAACCCACTTACGATTCTCTAACATACTGAGAACACCCCCTAAACCAAGCTACGAATAAGAAACCATACCAAAGATAAGCAAACTTTTTTTCTACCATCCCCGCGCTGTTGTCTTTACTCGGCAGAGATACATATCAGCCGTGATATACAGGGTAGAACCATCATCGCCCCAGGCACAGTTAGCGGTAGCACCCCCAATGTTAATATGGCCCAGCAATTCGCCTGCCGACGACACGATCAGCACCCCACCGGGACCAGTGGCCCAGAGGTTACCCTCCCGGTCTACTTTCATACCATCGAAGCCCCCGGAGAGCCCTTGTTTTTTCAACCCTTCGGCTCCGAACACGACACGCCCTTTGCCTACAGACCCATCTGCCTGCATTGGATAGGCCATGATCATGGGTCGTTCCGGATCTGACTGCGCCACATAAAGCGTTTTCTGATCGGGTGACAAAGCAATCCCGTTAGGACGGGTCAACTCATTGGTGAGCAATGATACCACACCCGGCTGATCACCACGGGCTGGCGCTATTCGATAAACGCCAAAATCGGTCGTCTCCCGGCTTGGGTCTTTTTCTTTCTTAGGCAGGCCATAAGGTGGATCGGTGAAATAATAGCTCCCGTCCGGATGTGCCACCACGTCGTTAGGGCTATTAAAGCGCTTGCCTTTGTAATTGTCGGCAAGGGTACGTTTGCCGCCAATTCCATTGATAGGCATGGCCGTAACTCGCCGGTCGCCATGCTCACAGGCAATCAACTGTCCATTGCCATCGATCGTTAACCCATTGGAGCCGGGTTCATCGCCATAGGTACCCAGGCCGGTATAGCCTGACGGTTTCAGAAAAGGGGAAACGCCCTCTTTTTCTGTCCATTTGAAGATGGTATTCTGTGGTACATCGGAAAAAAGCAGGTAAGGACTACTTCCTTTCACCCAGACCGGGCCTTCTGTCCACATAAATCCGCTGGCCAGTACTTCTATCTGGGCATTCTTCGGAATCAGCTTATCCAGGCGGGGATCAGTCCGTACAATCTGACCGATGGCCGGATACGGGGTCTGAGCTAGTACCGGGTAAAATGACACGGCCAGCAAACTGGCCATCAGGATAGGTTTTGCGTTCATGGTTTTGTGTTAGGAATGGTAAAGCAGCGTATCGTATAAGCAACGAAGTCAATTACATTACTCCACCCGTACAGTTCCCGTGCCTACACCCGGCCGGCCACTGGCGGTAGCGCCTTCGGCCCGGATACGAAGGTTGGTTTTCGAATCAGAGGTATAAAACGATACCGTTGCTTTCCCGTCGGCACCTGTTTGAACCAGCGGCTCCCAAAACAACGTAGTCCGATAATCGGGGCGTCGGTCTGACTGCTCATTTTTTACCGCATAGCGGGGCGCATAAAACTGGCGGACGGCCGCGTATCCGGGCAATTTCGCGACCAGTGTACCGGGAGCAGCATCTTTGGAAAGATCATACTCGGGCGATCCCCGTTTAGTCAGCACAGAAATAACGCCCCCACTGCCCCGTGACCCGTAAATAGCCGCCGAAGCCCCTTTCAGTACGTCTACCTTCTCCACGTCCTGCACGGATATACTCAGGACTGTTTGCAAATCGACAGGCATTCCATCCAGCAGAAAGAGGGGTTCGACTGGCCCACTGAAGTTGGCCGCCCCCCGAATCTGTACACGTGCGCTAAATCCTGAACCTGTTATCTGAACGCCCGCAATACGCCCCTGAATGACATCCAGAATGGTCAGTCGTCCAGCCGCGTTGTTTTGATCGAATTTAACACTGGCGTCCGGCGTACCATAAATTGTTCGTGAGTCCCGCTCCTGAACGCGCTTTGCCTTCACGGTTACACTCTGGAGCAATACCTCCCCATTTCGCCGGATCTGGCGTTCAATTTCCAGGTATTCACTGGTCCGCTTTACAAATTCGGCCAACTCATCACGCCGAAATTCAAACGGGTTGTAGGGCACCCTGGTCACGGTAATGGCAGGGTTGAGCAACTGGTCGAGCGTTATCACCAAATCGCGGTTGGCCTTCCCTTTCGTTCCCTGGATCAATACCGTCGTCGTATCGGAAAAATCAAGATCGTAGGCTGCATAATTTCCCAGTTCGTCGGACTCGCCCACCAAAAAGTCACGCTGGCCCTCTTTACCCAGGCTATCACGACGTGCCAGAATGAAAGTAAGCTTTACCTTTCCGCCAATGTCTTTTCCATTCGGGCGAACCACCCGCCCTGTCAGTGACAACCCTTGCTCAAGCGGGTATTTTCTGGCGGGAATCGTACCTGCCAGCACATCCGCCCAGGCAAACCGTCTCCACCCCTGGGTCATCATCAGCAAATCGAGGTGTTGGGTACGGTTGGCCTGTCTGGAATCGAAGTAGTAACCCGGCTGTTCTATAGTACCCATCAGGTCTGATGACAGCAGCAGGTGCGACGTGATGGTAGCACTATTGGAATCGGCCTCGGGCGATAGCCGCGCATCAACAGCCGCCAGCGACAGGTTGGCCGCTACGGGTTTCCCGGCAGCGTCTGTTGTTGTAACAGTGAGTTCGACTTTTTCGCGATTTTTATACGTCGTTTTGTCAGATGTTATACCAACCGTTAGCTGCTCATTCCTGTTGACGAAGACCAGCCGTTCGCCAACAGGTTTGTTTGCTTCGTCGAATAGCGTTAGTTGCGCAATGCCTTCGGGAAACTCCGCTTTGGGGAGTTGAACCACCGACGCAGTCTTGCCAAATGGCACCGTTACGGCATGAACCAGGATACCCCTCGTTTGAGCGACCAGCGTCATCGCCGTAGCCGACGATTCGGTCTCGACCACTTTATTATGCCGCAAATATACCCGTATGTACTCCTTGCTGGTTAAGTTGTCCACTTGCATCACGATACCCTGCGGTTTTACAACAGGTATTGGATAAGCGTCAAGGCTACCATTGGCATGCTGCACGAAAGCCGTATAGGTTTGCCCGGCTTCGGGTTTGATCGCGAAGTAACCCATGCCGGTATGCAGACTAAAAAAACCGGTTATCGTGTCTTTTTTGGCATTCAGGACAAACCCGCTAACCGGGACGGAACGCCCTCCGCTCCCTATGGCTTTGAAAGCTACACGCCCGTCGAGACCCGCCACCAGTTGGCCCCCTTCAGGCAAAAATTGAACATCCAGTTGACGCGGGAGCGGTTTTTGCTGTGGACTACCCGTACTGGCTGACGCATCTGGCTGTAGTATGGTTAGTGTTTTGGTATAGAAGTAATCGTCTGGCTCATTACGCATGTAACTGGTATAAGCCCGCAACTGATAGGTGCCAGCGGAAATAGAATCCGGGAGGCTCAACTGACCGGGTGCGTAACTATCCGTTACCCGTAGTTGCAACCGCTGCCGGATCTTACGGGCAGCGGGGTCAACCAGTTCGACGTACAACACCCGGCTAACCGTATCGGCAACGTGACTATTCCCATTGAACAGATAGCCTTTTATCCAGATCGTTTCGCCAGTGAGATAAATATCCCGGTCGGTATGTAGGTATACTTTCTCAATTGGACGTTGTTCACTGTAGGCTTGAAGCCGCTCAACCAGCTGCCTCACAAACGCATCATCATTGTTGACGAAAGCAAACAAAACGCCGGCACTCAGTAATAAAAGCAGGAAAACAACCCGGCTAAATGCAAAAAACATAGAATAGATTTTGAGACGTAGTTACTTCGTTTACTAATCGAGCGACTAAATTAGCGAAAATACCCTCTTTGATTATGACAACACTCAATCATAAAACGGCGTTAATTCTCGGTGCAACGGGTCTTATCGGCGATCTGTTAGCTCATCAACTTATTGAGTCATCACGATACGAGAACGTAAAAGTTTTAGTCCGGCATTCGTTAAGCTGGAAACATCCTCGTTTGCAGGAGATACCATTTGATTTCGAACGTCCCAATGGGTTACTCATCAACGCCGACGATATATTTTGCTGTCTTGGCACGACAATGAAAAAGGCGGGTTCGAAAGAAGCGTTCAGAAAGGTTGATTATCAGTATCCAATGGATATCGCCCGCCTGGGACTGGCCAATGGTATCAAGCAATTTGCGATTGTTACAGCAATGGGAGCAGATCCGGAATCGTCTTTTTTTTACAATCGGGTAAAGGGAGAGGTAGAACGTGACCTGTTGGCACTGAACATACCAACCTTGTTAATTTTTCGCCCTTCCCTCCTGCTCGGTAACCGGGGCGAAAACCGGCTTGGTGAACGCCTGGCCGAAGGAGCCATGCGGCTATTCAGCCCGCTCATTCCGGCACGGTATAAAGGCATTGAGGCTTTCAAAGTCGCCAACGCCATGCTGACGACAGCCCAGCAGGGGTTAACGGGCAAACATGCCTACGAATCGGACGCACTGCAAGCCTTTTAGCACCCGTCGTTATTAAAAGCCCGCAAGCCCCTATCCTGTGAATGGTTAATAAAGGACCATAATCAGGTACAGGGGCTTGCGGACTTCTGGCGGGTGGCTTATTTAACCAGTCGTTTCTCCAGCATCTTGATATAGTACCCGCCTACCACCGAGCGGGCCTGAAAACCAACCTTCCGGCCGTCGGTCGTTTCGTGCCAGTCATTGAGTGGAACCCGGTCGGGGCTTTCATTAACGAACTTCAACACAGGTGCAATCAAAGACTGAAAATCAGTCTGACGGTCTGCCAGGGTGGCTGTCCAGACAATCCAGTCCGACTTGGTATACGTTTTTCGGCTGTCTAATGGCAAACCAAACGGCTGTTGCCTGGTGAGGTAATAAGCAATTTCGGTTTGCGCTACTTCAGCCGGGAATATGTTCAGTTGCAGTAATTTATCCCATACCAGATTATATTTCTGGCTCCAGGTACCGGGGTTCTCGAATGTCAGTGTATAATGAGGTTTTGCCCCCTCCGACCGATCTTCAGCCATCTTCATCCACTTACGGGCCATAGCCCGGGCCATATCGATATACTCTTTTTCGCGCTCCTTATCTCCCATTCGACCGGCTAGATACCCATAACTGGCAATACCCATGATTGCTTTAACAGACAGGTTCGCGTTACGGGCGATGTGACCGGCGAAATCATCGGTACAGAGTTGATTGGTGGGGTCGAACCCATTTTTTATCAGGTAGTCCGTCCAGATCGTCAGCGTTGACCAGTGCTTTCTGGCGTAATTGGGGTTCCCTTCGACGGCGGCAATGGCGGCTGTCAGAATAAGCATATTGCCACACTCTTCAACTGGCATATCCTCCCCGTACGTTTGCCCGTTAGCAATTGGATAGGTACCCACATCGTGAGCAGCAAACGGTTTTGTCCACCGGCCGCTCTCCGAGTATTGAAAGATGGGTTCCATCATACCCTTCAACAACAACGGATTGTAGAGCAGGAACAAAGGTGCTGAGGGATAAGTCACGTCGACGGTACCGATGGAGCCATTCGAGAAGTTTTCCTTCGAAAAGAAGAACGCTTCACCCGCTGGTCCGGCAACGAGTTTATGCGCCGAAATCGCCTGCCGGTAGCCCAGTATGCATAGCGCGGCATAATCCGCCCCACCAGCTGCCAGCGCGTCGGCGTAAAGCTTTTTATCAAACACATCGCAGGCAACTTTCAGCTTTCCATAGTCGGCTTCAGCCGCCTGCAGGGCCTGCTCAATGGTTGTTTTACCATCCCGGCGCCACCAGGCATTGAGCGGTTGGCCAGCATATTCAACCGACTTCACATCGTCGTAGCCAATGAGGAGATGTCGTTCAACGGCCATACCATCTACTTTGCCCAGGGCCATACTGGTAGCCAGTACGGGTAGGCTGTCGTTTACGATGCGGGGCATCCGTTCATGCAAATCCGTTACGCGTCCTTCACGTTCGAATTGATTCCGGGCGCTGAGCAACGAACCAATCCGCCGACTGGTACCGGCTTCTACGGCAGACGCTACGTATAAATGGCCCCAGTCGATCCGAACATCATCGCCTTGACGGCCAAGAACCTTCTGCTCCACCGTACCAACGCGCATATAGTCGAGCTTACCGGCCCGGCCCCGTCGCCACGTGACCAGTTGGTCGGGCGAGTTAACGGCCAGCTCAGCCGATACGTCGGTGTATAGCTGAACGTCATGGGCTTTACCATCTGTCGACTGAACGCGATAACTGACGTACTGCACTGGCCGGGAAAGGGCTGTCAGATTATCCATCAGCAATGGTGCCATAAACGTAACTGTCAGGCCAATCCCTCCTGCTGTGAACGTATAGACCGATTGGGTAGCGGTCATGTGCCGGCCCGTTTGAGTGGCGGATTTATCAGCCAGTACCCGCTCCTCAACCAGCCCTATATCGACAAAACCCGGGCCGGAAAGATTCTGACTATGAAAGGCAATAACATTCTTACCCTCCCGAAGTAGATCCGAAGCTTTCCTGTGGGTCGGTGTCAAACGGTAGTTGGGCGTGACCCCCGCGACGTTCGCCACTCGTTCGCCGTTTATGAACAGTTCGTAATTATCGTTCTGTATGGCATCGACCATCAGGGGACCATCGGGTACCCGATCGAGCATAACCGTTCTCCGAACGTAGATGTCAGGGGTGGACCAGGGCGTATGGTCGGTTGGTCGGCTCCCGAACGTGCCTTCGCCTACAGTCCACTGGCTATCGTCGAAATCAGGTTTTGTCCATGCGTCCGACTGAGGCTTGCCTGTTATGAACCGGGCCTGATAAGCCTGCCGCTCTGCTGAAGGGACAATGGTTTCACCCACAAAGGAGGGCTTACCCATGAACCGAAATGTCTGGCCATCGACGCGGATGATCCCGTTCAATTGCTGAACCTGCCCGGTCCAGTGGCGAGTAGCGTCACCCGCAAGCTGGTCACCAAATGACCATAAGCTCGTGTAGGGGTCGATGGTCAACAGGGGCGTTGCCGGTGGATTTAAAACTGATTGGGGAGATAAGGTCGATTGCGCGAATCCAGTCAGAACGGTCATAAGTACAAGTGATGTTACGGATAAACATATATGTACAAATGTATAATAAAGAGTATACCAATTGCATCTATAGAACATATATTTTAATTATTTTAATAGGTATTTACTAGTATGAACACTGCTTGATAACTTGGTTGCCAGAAATTGGCAAGTACCTGCCTATTGGACGCATTATCCTTGTCGAAGTCCGCTATAGCCTGTAAATTGACAACTTAGGCAATTCTACACCCTAATAGAGCCAATACCTCCCATTAGAAACACCGTGACAAATCAATCTACTCCATTGGTAACGATACGACCTGCCCATCAGACCGATGTGGATGTAGTTTACGAATTCCTATGCGATCTGGAAGACACAGCGCTGAACCGCTCAGCCTTTCAATTGATCTTTGAGGGTAACCTGGCGAATCCCATGGTTCATTATCTGATTGCCGAACAAGATGGCTTGCCCGTTGGGTTTCTCAGTTGCCACGTTCAGTATCTGTTACACCATACGGGTAAGGTCGGTGAAATTCAGGAACTTTATGTGAAGCCCGACCAGCGCAAACAGCGAATTGGTCACCAGTTTATCGCTGCACTTGGCGAACTGGCAAGTCGGGAGGGTTTCACTCATCTGGAGGTAACAACCAATCAGAAACGCACTGAAACGATTCGTTTCTACGAACGGGAACACTTCTCCTGTACTCATTTTAAGTTAGTCAAATCGCTGTAATCCTCCCATGCGCATCCTCTTTATCTTTCTGCTTAGCTTTCCCTCACTCCTTGGCTATAGCCAGTCAACGAAGACCGACAAAAAGCTTGAAGCCCAACTCAAGACGGCGCTGGCTGGTTTCCGGGGCGATGTGGGCGTTTACGTCCGTAACCTGCGCACGGGAAAGACAGTTGCCATCAATGCCGACTCCCTGTTTCCAACAGCCAGTACGGTTAAAATCCCTATTCAATGTGGGCTATTTGATAAAATACACCGGGGGGAGTTGACCTACAACCAGCCATTGGTCTACAAAGACTCATTGCATTATGACGATGGTATTGTGGGGTCGTTGAAAGACGGAGCCGAGCTATCGCTCAGTAAAGTAGTTATGCTCATGGAAACCGTCAGTGATAACACGGGCAGTCTATGGTGCCAGGCTCTGGCAGGCGGGGGTTCGGCTATCAATCAGTGGCTCGAAACAAACGGGTTTCACCAGACACGGGTCAACTCCCGTACTCCGGGCCGGGCCGCTCATCAGAAACAATATGGCTGGGGACAAACAACACCCCGCGAGTTAGCTGACTTAATCACTTACATCCGGGAAGGCCATGCTGTTAGTCCTGATGCCAGCGACGAAATGTATCGAAATCTGGGCAGGCAGTTCTGGGATAACGATGGCCTGTCGCAGTTGCCACCCCAGATCAAAACCGCCTGTAAGAACGGAGCGGTCAATCAGGCTCGGTCAGAGGTCGTACTCGTTCATGCGCCCCATGGCGAATATGTATACTGCGTCATGACGAAAAACCAAAAAGACGAAAGCTGGGAACGCACCAATGAAGGGTATGCCTTACTCCGTAATGTATCGTCAATTCTCTGGCACCATTTCGAACCGAAATCTACCTGGAAACCACCCATAGGCTACGAAAAGTGGTGGTAGCAGAAGCCCTGCCAGTGGTCGATAGACCCTGGTAGTGGCTTTTGCTACCACCGCCATCATTGAGTACTACCACTGTTTGCCGCATCTGTCTCAGCCACTACCAGAGTCCTATCGGACCACTGGCAGGGCTTTAAACAGAAAAATGCCGCTTCCTATGATGAAAGCGGCATTTTCGATAAAGAAGAGGCTTCAGCTTAATTGGCAAACTGTAGCTTAATTTCGTTCAGTTGACTACGAATCGAGCCATCGATCTGCTGATCGCCAACGCGGAGCACGTAGCCTCCGATTAGCTTCGGATCAATCCGTTCATCCAACTCAACCGATTTCCCGGTCGTATACTTCATAACAATAGCCCGGAACTGCTCACGCAATGTCTCGGTCAACGGCATGGTCGTGATGATCGTGGCCCGTTCAACACCTTTCAACCGCTCATACTGAACCACAAACTGTTCAGCAATCGCGTCGATAATAGCTTCACGGTTCTTATTGGCAATAATTTGAAAAAACGACATAGTCAGTGGATTCAGACGGCTGGCAAAAACAGCCTTCATCACTGAATTCTTCTTTTCTGCCCGCACGATGGGGTTCTTCAAAACCACCGCCAGCTGCCGGTTTTTTGACAGCGTGTCTTTCACGAACTTCATGTCGGTGTACATCGTCTCAGCGATGCCCTGCTCCTTTGCCAGATCAAGCAACGATTTGGCATAACGAGCGGCTACAGTAGCAACTGCCATGATCGATTAGTTTAAACGTGAGTTCGATACCAGGTCCGAAACAAGCTTTTCCTGCGACGTTTTATCGCTAAGCTCTTTACGTAGTACCTTTTCCGCAATATCGATTGAGAGTGTAACTACTTCTTTCTTCATCTGGGCAACCAGCGCCTGACGCTCGTTCTGCATCGCTTCGCGCGCCTGCTCCAGCATCCGCTGGCCTTCGATGGCGGCTCGCTCACGTGAATCCGCAACCATTTTGTCAGCCGTTTCTTTAGCGCCACGCAGGATAGCTTCGCGCTCCGAGCGGGCCTGAACCAGTAATTTCTCGTTATCAGCTTTCAGAGCGGTCATTTCAATCCGCGTCTTTTC
Organism: Spirosoma utsteinense; assembly: GCF_014282275.1. Classification (GTDB taxonomy): domain Bacteria; phylum Bacteroidota; class Bacteroidia; order Cytophagales; family Spirosomataceae; genus Spirosoma; species Spirosoma utsteinense. The sequence continues at coordinate 63,965 of NZ_VFIA01000025.1, read as the reverse complement.
GGCCAGATCCAGCGCACTTTGAATGTTGTTTTCGCGCTCGTGCAGGCTATCGGTAATCGGTTTCCAGGCAAATGTCCGAAGGATCAGGAACAGGGCGAGAAACACCACCACCTGCCAGAACAACAGACCAAGATCGGGAGTAAGTAAGTCCATGCGAGTGAATTATTTTATGTATGTCCAGGTATTGGATCAATCTTTTGTTGGAGAATGCCCGCCCACCGGCGACCCCAAACGGGCAGGCATTTCCGAATAAATCAGCGAGTAGTGATGCCAACACCTAATGTAGTCGGCCTACTCAAACACATTGCTACCGGTTCCAGGCCAGATTAAGCCAGCGCAACCAGCAGACAGATAACAGCTGCGAACAGAGCAACGGCCTCGATGAGAGCCGCAATAATCAGCATGGCAGTCTGGATACGACCGGCAGCTTCTGGCTGACGAGCGATACCTTCCATAGCGCTACCACCGATACGACCGATACCTAAACCGGCACCGATAGCCGCTAAACCAGCGCCAATAGCAGCACCCATTACAGACACACTACCCGTAGCTTCCAACAGCAGAGAAAACAGCATTGCGAACATAAACTTCAAACGTATTTATTAGTGAAACAAAAGATTGCAAAACAGTAATTAGTCAAACAGTTGGCCAGTCAGCGAGCGACTCTATCTCACCGACTACTCAACGGCTTCACCTTAGTGGACCTCCGACCCTTCGTAACCGATACCATGATCGGCTTCGTGATGGTCTTCTACGGCGCTACCAATGTACATAGCCGTCAGCAACGTAAAAATGAACGCCTGCAGGAATGCCACCAGTAATTCAATCAAACTCAGAAACAGGGTAAACGCCAACACAACCGGGCTGATCGCCAGACTGGTTGTGGCACTAGCCAGGCTGTTAGCCAGGAAAATAAGGCTCAGCAAGCTCAGGATAATGATGTGGCCGGCCGTGATGTTAGCGAACAACCGGATCATCAGCGACAGTGGTTTCATGAACAAACCAATAATCTCAACCGGAATCATAATCGGTAACAGCGCAATGGGTACACCCGTTGGTTTTACGATGTGCATCCAGTAATGCTTGTTCCCACTGAACGACACAATCAGGAAGGTGATGACAGCCAATACCAGCGTAACCGCAATGTTACCCGTCAGGTTAGCCGCGCCAGGCAACAGGCCCAGCAGGTTGTTGACCAGGATAAAAAAGAATAACGTCAGCAGATAGGGCAGGTACTTTCCGTATCTGGGTCCAATGCTTGGCTTGGCAATTTCATCCCGTACAAACAGAATGATCGGCTCCAGAAGCGACTGAACTCCTTTAGGTGCCTTGCCTTTGTTGCGGGCATAGCCCCGACTAACGGCAGGAAACAGAGTCAGCAGAATAATAGCGCTCAACAGCAGCGAAGCCACGTTCTTGGTGATCGAGAAGTCGTACACCTTAGCGCCTTCTACTTCCTGGCCTGCTTCGTTCACCCGGTGAATTTTACCGTGCTCCTGCTTGTACCCGTTGTAGGTTTGGTCATGCGCCAGCCGCGACGAAGAAAATACTTCAACGCCCCGATCAGCCGAATACAGAATCACTGGTAAGGGAATGGTAACGCCGTGCGCCAACTCCCAGCCGTGTTCATCTTTAACGTGGTGCATGATCATATCACCTACGTTAAATTTCTTTTTCTCACCAGGCACTTCGCCCTCGTGGCCATGCTCCTGCGCCTGGCTCAATGTTAACGAACTCAAAACGAGTGCCGTAACCAACAAAAACTTATTAATAACCGAACGTATCATATGATGTGACAGGTCGTTTTTACGAATCGCGTCGCAAGTTACGGGTAAGCGCCCAAATCTCAAAGCCTGTATAACATATATATAGTACAAGAAAGTTAAAAACGAAGGCTCGGCGCTGATCGACCTGCTGGAACAGAAAAAATCCAATGAAGGCCAGTCCCAGTATCAGGCGGGCTACGGTCGAGGCCATGTACATAGGCACAAAACGCTCACGATCACCCTGTAAACCAGTCGTTACCAGCCGATGAGTCAGGAACGAAACGCTCAAAAAGAAGCCCAACAATATTTTCCATTTGGGATGTAGCCAGGATGCCGAATAATATTCGTCAACTACGAAAAATGCAATCGCCAGCACGGCCGTAAATAGTATTGTCCGAAGCATGAATCAGTTGATCAGTTAGTGAGTCGGTCAGTTGGTGAGTTGATCAGTTGGTGAGTTGATCAGTTGGTGAGTCGGTCAGTTGATCGGTTAATGAGTCGGTCAGTTGGTGGTGCATGAGCAATACGTGTGCATCAGCCACTGACCAACTCACCAACTGATCGACTCACCGACTGACAAGACTCACCGACTGAAAAGACTATTTATTGGTAAGCTGGCGAATGAATAAGTAAAGCGATGCACCAATTGCTGTTAACGACAGAATTATGGTCCAGATGGGACTACGGTTATTTTGCCACTCATCGATTTTCATCCCGGCCCAAACACCTAGTCCAATGGTCCCTAACATTTGAAACGCAATGCCGCTGTATTGCGCAAAGGAGGTCGTCTTTTCTGTAGTACGCTTCAGCAGATCTTGCTTCGCCAGCTTGTCGGGACGATTTTCTTCAGATTGATCAGGCAGGTTTTCCATAGATTTCGGCTGGTTGATACCATGTGAAGCGCAAAATTCGTTAATTTGGCCTAACGTTCCATACGGCCAGCACTGCCTTAAACGTTTTGATTACGAGTGCCCACGTGTTATTTACGAATGTCCCGCTATTTCCCTAACCGCTCATTTCTGGTATTGACGGTCCTTGCTTCATTGACCGGGGGACTGATTTCGTGCTCACAGTACAGTACGAGGCCCATTAGTAAGGGGTATCATAACCTCAATGCCCATTTCAACGCTTACATTATAGCCCGCGATCAGATTGACGCAGCGGAACAGATACTTTTCAAAACCCGTCAGGAAAATTACAATCAACTCCTGCCCATTCTTCTGCCAGTCGATTCGATGCTCGTTTTGCCGGTAAAGCCGCAGTTGGACGATGCCATAAAAAAAGCGTCGCTCGTTCCTGAGCGGCATCAGAATAGCAAATGGGTTGACAATTCGTATACGCTGATCGGTCGGGCACGGTTGCTTAAACAGGATTTACCCAACGCCATCGAAGTCTTCAAATATGTAAATACCAAAGGCACCGATGAAAACGATAAACACGAAGCACTCGTTGGCCTGATGCGGGCTTATGTGGAAGCAGGCGATTACCCTAACGCACTCAACGTAGCGGAGTACCTACGCACCCAGCCACTCAATAAGGTTAACACCCGCACGTTTTACCTGACAAAAGCCTATCTGCACCAACGGAAAGGAGAATATGTTACGGCCGTGGGCATTCTGGACGCTACCTTTCCTGTGTTAAAAAAGGGGGAATCCACGGCCCGCCTGCATCTTATTGCCGGGCAACTATATGACCTCATCGGCCAGCCAAATAAAGCAGTCGATCAGTATCGGGAGGTGCTTCGTGCCCGCCCCACCTACGATCAGTCTTTCTACGCTAATTTATACGCTATCCAGAGCAATGGCCTCACGGGCGACCAGAAGCGGGTAGCGCAGTCGGTTGCAACCTTTGAGACCATGCTCAATGACCGCAAAAACGCGGATCTTAAAGACAAGATTTATTTTACGATGGGCTTGCTCGAAGCACGCAGCGGCCGAATCGATCAGGCAATACGGTTATACAGCCAGTCAATCCAGGCAGCGGGTGCTAACACGACACAGGTACCCTTCACCTATCAGGAAATTGGCCGACTTTATTTTGAGAAGAAAGCTGATTATCCAAAAGCAAAAGTGTACTACGACAGTGCGCTGGCGCTCTTACCGAAACAATCGCCCGACTATGCAGCGGCAGTAACCCGTAAAAAAACGCTTGATGAGTTTGTTGAGTACCGGAACACGATCCGGACGGACGACAGTTTGCTGACGCTGGCCCAACTGGAACCAGCCGCGCTCGACAAAGTACTGGAGGGTGTGATTACGAAACGGGAAAAGGAAGACAAAGAACAGGCTGCCCTCGCGCAACAGATTGTAGAACGCGCATCGGCTGGCAACTTCAACGCCGTAGCAGGGGCAACAAACTCAACCCTCCCTCCGAACGAACGCTGGGTACTATACAACCCGGTAGCGCTTAGCCAGGGTCGCCAGGAGTTTTCCGTGCGTTGGGGTAATCGGCAGCTCGAAGACAACTGGCGACGCAGCAGTAAGGAATCATCCGAATCGGTAGCGGCTACGAACAGCCCATTAAATGGTGGTTCTGCGGCTAACGGCATCAACCCAAACGCGGCATTACCAACCACTAATGATGGCCGTGGGTCAGTAGCCGGTCCTGAAACGGGACGGAAAGCGCAGAAAGATGCGCTGAGAAGTCAAATTCCATTTACCCGGGAAGCCCAGGTGCAGGCAAACCAGCGAATTGAAAACGCGCTGTACAAGCTGGGGAAACTGTATAAATTTCAGTTGAACCAACCCGCGGATGCCATTCCAACCTTCGAACAGTTACTGGTTCGATACCCCAATACGCTCCCAAAACCGGAAGTGTACTACCTGCTTCACCTGTCGAATGAGCAGTTGGGAAAAGCGTCGAACTGGAAAGATAAACTGTTGGCTGAGTATCCGAATACCTCATATGCCCGGCTATCGGGCCGCGCCGTTGCTCAGTCCACCGATTCTGAAGCACAGGCACAGCGGATTTACACCGCTATTTATGAGCTTTACAAAGCGAACAACCTGACAGAAGCCCTGGCCCGTGCCGAAAACGCAGCAGGTTCCTTTTCGGGTACGCAGGTAGAAGACAAGCTAGCTTTATTACGGGTCATGCTGATTGGGCGTTTAAAAGGCGTTGACGTTTACCGGCAGGTGCTGAATGAATTTATGCGCGATTACCCAGCCAGTAAATTGTTGCCCCGTGCGCGGGAAATGCAGGCCGCAGCTAACCATCCAACGGCAAACATAAAATGAATTTTACTAACAGGGAGTGGTACTTGATAAACGCCTTACTGGTTGTCATATATCATTCGTTGTTCATCATTAGTTCACGATGATTGAATTTGCTGCCGGTACCTACCGGACCTTAATAAAGAAACTTTGGCAGTTTTCACTGCTTGGTATTGCCCTGCTGGTTTTTTATGTACTGGCTGTCAGCTACAACTTTTTCTGGCTTTTTGGGGGAATGCCAAACCTGAAAGCGCTCGAAAATCCTAAAAGTGAAGAAGCATCAGAAGTATATACAGCCGATAATCAACTGTTAGGAAAATACTACGTTGAAAACCGAACACCGGTCGAAATATCGCAGGTGTCGCCAAACATCGTATCGGCTCTGCTGGCAACCGAAGATGCCCGCTTCGTGAAGCATTCCGGCATTGACCCCCGTGCCCTTTTTCGCGCCGTAACAGGTGTACTTTCGTTCCAGAACGTGTCCAGTTCCGGGGGAGGCAGTACACTGACACAGCAGACGGCCAAGAACCTCTTCGATACCCGGCAAGAGGAGCTACGTGGAGCACTGGGTAATGTCCCACTCCTGAAAACGATCATTTCAAAAACCAAGGAGTGGATTCTAGCCGTACGGCTGGAGCGTAATTACACCAAGCAGGAGGTCATGATGATGTACCTCAACACGGTTTCCTTCGGCAACAATACCTATGGCATCAAAACAGCCGCCAAAACTTATTTCGGCAAAGAACCCTGGAGCCTGAACGTTGAAGAAGCGGCTCTGCTCGTTGGTATGCTGAAAAATCCAACCCTCTATAACCCCCGCCTGTTTGAAGAACGAACCGTAAACCGGCGCAATGTGGTGCTGGGGCAGATGCGGAAATACAAGTTCCTGACCGATGAGCAATTTGCTGCTTACAAGAGTAAGCCCCTGAAGCTCGACTTCAGCATCGAGAACCAGAATACAGGTATGGCGGCTTACTTCCGCTCGGTGATCCGCGACGACATTAAGCGGTGGATCAAACAGTACAATGAAGAAAATGACGCCGATCTGGATCTTTATACAAGCGGTCTGAAAATATATACCACCATCGACTCGCGGATGCAGGCTTATGCTGAAGAGGCCGTGATGAACAATATGCGTGACCAGCAAAAGAAGTTTTATGAACACTGGCGCGGTCGGAATCCATGGGTACAGAAAAACCCGAAGACGAAAAAGTATCAGGAAATTCCGGGCTTTATCGAATCAAGAGCCAAGCAAACAGCTCGTTACAAGCAGTTGAAAGCGGAATACGGCAGTGACGAAAAGGCGATCTGGCGCGATATGGCGAAGCCGTCGAAGATGAAAGTGTTCGTGTATGGTGGCACCCGTAATGAGAAAGACACGACCATGAGCCCCATGGACTCTATTCGGTACTACAAACGGTTGCTCAATACAGGCTTTATGTCGATGGACCCCCGTTCAGGCTACGTCAAAGCGTGGGTTGGTGGAATCAATTTCAAACACATGAAATTTGATCACGTGCGCCAGAGCCGACGCCAGCCGGGTTCTACCTTCAAACCGTTCGTTTACCTCACAGCCATGGATCAGGGTTTTGTGACGCCTTGTAGCCACGTTGTCGACCGGCCTACTGTTTTCGCCCATGGGGAAGACAACAACAATGGTCCACCATGGATGCCCAAGAACTCCACCGGCCGCTACAGTGGCCAAAGCTTATCGTTACGGGAAGCGTTAGGACAGTCGATAAACACCGTCAGCGCGCAGCTGATCAAAAAAACCCGTGCGGCTGCTGTCATCAAGTACGCCCAGGATATGGGCATTCAGAGTAAAGACCTGCCCAATAACCCTACGCTCTGCCTTGGAACAGGCGATGTATCGGTGTATGAAATGGTGGCGGCCTACTGCGCGTTTGCCAATGGTGGCACCCGGGTTCGGCCCATGATGCTTGTTCGGATTACCGACAAAGATGGTAATGTGCTTAAAAACTTCACCCCAGATGCCAATCAGGTGATTAGCGCCAATCGGGCCTATGAAATGCTCCATCTTATGCGAGGGGCCGTTGAGGAACCCAATGGTACAGCCCAGCGCCTGCGAACACAATACAAACTGCTGGAAGGCGGCAACGAAATAGCCGCTAAAACAGGAACAACATCAAACTATTCAGATGCCTGGTTCATGGGCATGACCCAGCACCTGGTGTCGGGCCTGTGGGTTGGTGGCGACGATCGCCCCATTCACTTCCGTACCATCGAGCTAGGACAAGGGGGGCGCATGGCTATGCCTGCCTGGGCTATGTACATGCAGAAGATCTACAAAGATCCCTCGCTGACCCAGTATCGTCCTGAGCCATTTCGAAAACCCAACAACTTCAAGATCGACTGTGGCGGTTACCATATAGACTCTTCGCAACGGTATATTCCACCCAAAGTTGTACCGGAAGATGAAGAAGAAATTCTTCAATAAAACAAGCGCTTAGCGGGCTTGAAGTAGCCGTCTACAGCAACCTTTACCGCCTGTCATTTGTTAAGAAATACAGCTCGCGGATAATAGAAGGAGGACAGATTTTCACGAAAGCGTCAGCGTGTGTCTATCCTTTTCCTGTTGTCCGTGTGCTGTTTCCTATACATAACTATGCCGGAATTCGACCACAAAAAAGAACTCGCCAAGGTACCGCACGAACCGGGGGTTTACCGCTATTTCGATGCATCGGGTGAAGTGATCTATGTTGGTAAAGCCAAAGATCTGAAAAACCGCGTTGGCAGCTACTTTACTAACTCGAAGGGCCACGATCGGAAAACATTGCGACTTGTAAGTCAGATACGTAAGATCGAGTTCACTATTGTCAATACCGAATTCGATGCGCTATTGCTGGAAAATCAGCTCATTAAGCGGTACCTGCCAAAGTTCAATATTTTGCTGCGTGACGACAAAACGTACCCATTCGTTTGTGTCACCAATGAACATTTTCCACGGGTTATTACCACCCGGCGCATCGATCGTAAACAAGGCACATTTTATGGACCCTTTGCCAATTTAAAGCCTATGTACACGGTGCTGGACATGTTCAGCCAGTTGTTCACGATCCGTACCTGCAATTACAATCTTGCCCCGGAGAACATCCAGGCTGGCAAATACAAGGTCTGCCTGGAATACCACATCGGCAATTGTAAAGGGCCCTGCGAGGGTAAACAGGCCGAACAAGAGTACAATAAAGATATTGAGCAAGTTCACCACATTCTGAAAGGAAACCTGAAACCCGCGCAGGATTATTTTCGGGGGCGAATGGTGGAAGCAGCCGGTGAACTGGCCTTCGAGCAGGCCCAGACCTTTAAAGATAAGATGGATGTGCTGCAGCGCTTCCAGAGCAAATCGACGGTTGTAAACCCAAAAATTGCCGACGCCGATGTTTTCTCGATTGCCTCCGACGAAACAGCCGCTTATGTCAACTTCATGAAAGTTGTCAACGGCACCATTGTACAGGCCCATACCGTTGAAATCAAGAAGAAACTCGACGAGAGCGACCCTGATTTGCTGGCCATGATGATCATCGAATTCAGGGGACAATACGGTAGCAACGCGAAGGAGATCATCACGAACATACCGCTCGATATCGATTTACAGGCGGAGGTGACTATTCCGCAGATTGGCGACAAGCGTAAATTGCTGGACATGTCGTTGAAAAACGTACTGTACTTCCGGCGGGAACGCCAGGAACGGGCAGCCGCCGAAGCTACGGCCAGTGCCAGCAAAAAGGACCGGGTGCTCATTACGCTAAAAAAAGATTTACAGCTAAAATCGCTGCCTAACCGCATAGAATGCTTCGATAACTCCAATATTCAGGGTACCAACCCTGTATCGGCAATGGTCTGCTTTGTTGGTGGAAAGCCCGCCAATAAAGAATATCGACACTACTCCATAAAAACAGTGATCGGTCCCAACGACTTCGCCAGCATGTACGAAGTCGTTACACGTCGGTATAGCCGTGTGTTGGAAGAAGCTACGGGCTTACCCGACCTGATTGTTATTGATGGCGGTAAAGGCCAGCTCAGCGCGGCCTGTGATGCGCTCAAAGCCCTCGACCTTTACGGAAAAGTGCCCATCATCGGCATCGCAAAACGGCTGGAGGAGATCTATTTCCCGGAAGACAATCTGCCTTTGTACATCGATAAAAAGTCGGAATCGCTCAAACTAATCCAACGTATCCGGGATGAAGCTCACCGGTTTGCTATCACCTACCATAGGGATAAACGTAGCCGAAATAGCCTCATCAGCGAGTTGGAGAGTGTAGACGGTGTTGGCAAAAAAACAGCGGCCAAGTTATTGAAGCACTTTAAAGGCGTTACCAAAATCCGCGAGGCTTCACTAGACGAAGTAGCAGAGATCGTAGGGAAAGACCGGGCCGCTAAGCTGAAACAGTATTTTGAAGCCATGGAGCAGTAACGTACCGCGGACTTCAGTCCGCACTTAACTATTCAACACGGACTGAAGTCTGCGGTACAACAAAAAAGGAGCCATGTGGCTCCTTTTTTGTTGTTTCAAAAGACTCTTAGTATTCCCAAAGGCCATGCTCGGTTTCCATAAGCTCATACTCTGTCTGGTACGACTTCATAAGACCTTCCTTATCACCGTACATTCCCACTAAGTCGGTATCTCCAGGGTTAGCCACTTTGGTGATGCGACCGTAGAACAGACGAAGATCAAAGGCATCGGCCAGATTCTTGTGCTGAGCCTGGTTTTGTGGGTTATACCAGATAAACTTCTTCGGGTCGCTCCGGAACAGCTTGTCCAGATCTTTGTATTTGAAGGTAGCTAATGGCGTTTCAACACCAGCCGAGTTTTTGTCAGAAGGCAGATATACCGTAACTGTCTGGATGTCATAATACAAGCGGGACCGCTTGCGATCAAATATCCAGTCCTCCTTGATCTCCATAATATTGAAGTCCTTCGCGAAATATTCATCCCCCTGAATAGCTGGTACGGCTGCTACAGCAACGGTATCTTTAGGTGGCTCCACTACAGGCTTGGTACCCTTCTTGCCCTTCGTGTTTTTGGCAGTTGCCTTTTTCTTTGGCGATGGTCCCCAACCGTCGTCAGCTGGTTGAGCGGCCGCTTTCTTCGGCGTTCCCCAACCGTCGTCGGCAGGCTTGGCAGCTGTTTTCTTGGCGTCCTTTTTAGGATCGCCCCATCCATCGGAAGCACCGGTCGATGTTTCGGTTCCAAAGCCAGCCGCAATCTCTTCAGCTGATAACTGAGGAGCCGAGTTTGGCATGATCAACCGCTGCTGCATTTTCTCCGGAGTCAACTTGGTCGCTACCGAATCATTCTCATACCCATCGATCAAACCGGCTTTCATGGCTTCGATCAGGTACTTCGTTATTTCGTTGTTTTTCGAGAACATCGATTGATTCTGTTTCTCCTTCAGGTCGATCCGACGCCAAAGGGTCTTCTTCATCATAATGTCATTCTCGTTGATTCCGCGAACCGACAGCGAGTTGGTGCCGGTACTTGGTTTCTCCTGCGCCATTGCCCCCGTTCCGGCTACCGCCATCACGGTGGCGACTACTGCCATTGTTCTGATTTTTTTCATCTTCAGGTGTTTTTTCTTCGCCCTTGTGCGACTAGATAACGAACAGTAATTCGCTTTAGTACGCTTAATAGAGAGGAACTGTCTGTTGGGGACTACCCATTGGAACATCGCTGATATCGCCCCGGAAGTTACGGCGCTGTACCCCGTCGACCTGTATTGAATACCGGTCACCGGCCTGCGCTTCGGCGGCCAGCGAACCAAGAGAACCACCACCGGCACCCAGGTTGACCTGCCCTACTTTACGGGTTCCGCGAGCCAGAATGACCGTTATTCCCGTTACCCGGAAATTGGCATCATCCGGCGAGTAGTTACGAAAACTTTCGTCAGCAACCGCATTGACCCGAATACTACGCGCCGAACCTACCGGCACGCCCCGAGGATCACCAACTTTGGTTCCGCCAACAAAATACTCGATGGTTGGACGAGGTACCCGGTTAACCCGAAACTCGTTCTTACCCAGTAAGCTACCAGCGTTGCTTACATTCAGGACTACACGGTTTGAGCTTGGGATAATGGTAATCTTGCCTTTCTCTCCAGAGGTAATAACTGCACCACCATCTGCCGAGAAGTTTGGATTCCACAAAGCACCTAACTGCGGACTTTGTACACTCAGTTTATTAGCACAACCCAGATACAAAGGCGGGAAAGATCCGGATTCAATCTCATAAGAAGGCTTCGCAACGAAGTATTCCTGATTGAACGAGACCGTCTTGTTTTCGCCGTTCGGCTGCTGGTAAGAGATCGAGCCATTCAACGTGCGACGTGCCAGTCCATTTTTATCATACGCCCCACCCTGGGCCGTAAACTCGATGATACCCTGACCATCCTGAATTCGTACGGGACCACCGTTCAGGCTCATCCGTGGTTGAATTCCGGAAGAAGAAGCAGCCAGAAACATCTGACCTTTAAATTTCGTACCAGCAACGACCACCTTCGACTCCATGCTCAGCATGGCTAAGATCTTATCGAACTTCACATCCTGCGCGCCTACTTTGCTGGCCAGCAGGTTAAGCACTTCACCCTCAATTCGGCGAACATCCGATTGGCGCTGGGTCAATACGGCCAGGGCAGCGGGAACTGGAGTCTGCGCGAAGTTAAGCTCGGCAAAATCTTTAGTACGTTGCTCCGGCGACCGGCTCATAATTGGATCTTCTTTGCCATTCAATGCCAGTGATCCGTACTTGGCAGGTGAATACTTACCCAATCCGGTGATATAAGCGTCCAGTTTGTTTTTCAGCGAATAAGCTTCTCCGTTGCGGTTACCACCAATCATGATTTGAGCAACTTTCTCTTCTTCACTCAAATTACGAATGGATCCGGCTTCATCAACGCCACCACCCGCTTCAGTAATTATGCGTTGTTTCAGCGCGTCTATTTCGCCAATAACATTGCTCGTTTGCTTCCGTACGTCATCAGCCTGTTGTACGATAGCCAAGTCATTGGCCCGGTTACCGGATTTCTCTACGGTTGCCCGAATATTATCAAGGGTCGATTGGTTGACTTTATTAGCTGACCCGGTAGACTGCTCTAAGCTATTATTCAACAGAACGAATTTCTCCAGAATGGCCGACGTGACCTGCAGGGCCAACAGTGCGGTCAATACCAGATACATCATCCCGATCATCTTCTGACGGGGTGTTTCTTTTGTGCCTGCCATGAAATTTAATGAGTTGTAAAGTTATCAAGTTGTAAAGCCGCAAGGCTGTAAAGTTGTAACCAGGCGAAGCCTGACCATCACAACCTTACAACCCGCTGGCTCCATAACTTTTTTTAGTTACCGCGCATAGCGGTTAGCATGCTGCCGTATACGTTATTGAGCGATGCCAGGTTACCAGTAAGTTTCGCCATTTCGCTCTTAAACTGCTGCGTATCGCGGCTCGCGTCAGCCATGTTTTCCATCGCCGATGTCAGGCTGCCATAAAAAGCATTCATTGCTTTCAGGTGCTTGTTGGTGTCCTGTAACTCCAGCTCATAAACCGCATTGAGGGCACCCATATTCTTGGTTACCTTCTGAAACTGGTCACGGTAGTCTTTGGCATCAGTTGTCGCGTCGGCCATTGAGTTCATAGCTGTGATCGCTGTACCATAAGACTTATTCATTTCACCGATAGACGACGACGCCGACTTTACGTTGCGGGCATAATCATTGGTAGCTACCGTTGCGTCGGTCAAGTCGGTCAGTTTAGAGACCGTGTCATTCAGGTTGCGGAATCCGGAGCCAAGTCGCTCAAACACGTCGGGCGTCACTTTTGCTTGTGCCAGCATCTGGTCCATATTGCCAGTCAGGCCGTTTGCCTGTGGAGCTGGTTTACGAGCTTCGCCCTTGAAGTCGTCACCCAGTTCCGGGTATACTTTCTCCCAGGCGTAATCAGTTCCTCCTGGTATAGGCTGTGTAAAACTTTGTACAGCGTACAGTGCAAAAATAACTACTTCGGTAAGCAGACCGAGCGTCAGCATAAAACCGAACTGCTCGTTGTGGGTAATCTTGGCCCAGGCTCCGAAAATAACGACGGCGGCCCCTGCACTATAAATGGTTGGTACTAAACGATCCCAAAAGAAATTAGTGGACTTTGCTGTTGCCATGATAGCGATTATTGATTGAATTGGGTAACTGTCTTGTTGGATGTGTTAGGCTTTTGTTTTAGCCGATGACTTTTTGCTGCTTTTAGCCTTGCTACTACCCCCTACCCGACCACCGCGAGCCGACGCGGTACGACCTTCGAGGTTGTCCATTACGCAACGGAAACCGATATACGAACGCTTCTGATCTTCGTACTCAAAGTAACGGGTTCCAGTCTCAAGGTAATAAGCAATATCTTTCCAGGATCCACCCCGAACCACCTTACGAGGTTCATCAGCATTCTGGTTGTCGGGGTTCATATCCCAAACAATAGCGTTGGAGTTATCAGCGTAAGCATCGCGGCACCACTCGGCTACATTACCCGACATATTGTACAGACCGTAATCGTTAGGACTGTAAGCCGTTGCGGGGGCAGTGTATGGGTACCCATCGGCGTCGAAATTACCGCGTTGTGGCTTAAAGTTAGCCAGATAGCAACCTTTGCCATTGGCTACGTAGGGGTTACCCCAGGGGTACTTGGCTCCGTTTTTACCACCACGGGCCGCCCATTCCCACTCGGCTTCGGATGGAAGCCGGAACCGGGGGGCGTTAAACTGACCCTCTTTGGTACGGTAATCGTTGTAAGTATTGGTACGCCACTGGCTAAAGTGCTGTGCGGCTTTCCAGTTTACACCCACTACTGGATAGGTATCGAAGGCTGGATGCCCGAAGTAGTATTCCAGCATTGGATCACCGTTGTGGTACGTAAAGTCATTTTTCCAGACGGTTGTGTCCGGATAAAAATTAGCCATTATCTCTTCCTCGCCCAATACTGAGACTGAATCGGCCAGCAGTGCATTTACGTACTGCCGGTATTCATGGTTCGAGATCTCTGCATCATCCATATAGAACGAGCTGATTGTCACTTGCCGGTTCATATTGATCTGGGTGGCAGCCACATCTTCGTCGGCCTGACCCATTATAAACGAACCGGACGGTACCAGAACCATACCATATGGTGTCGTTTGTTTGTAACCCTTACGCCCGGTAGCTGTAATCTCTCCGTTTGTAACGCCTACATCACCCCCCTTACCACCTCCGCCAAACTTCGATTTCACAAATCCGCAACCCTGCATTAGCAGAACTACTGTTGCGACCATCATCACACGGGTTGCGTTGACTGTAAACCAGTTGTACTTCATCATTATAGGCTATTTTGACCGTCTTCTTGTGCGAGACCAGACTAAAAACGAAAATCTGTTTGGTTATTGTATGTAACAAATGGTTCAACCTGAAATTCTATGGCCATGACAACACAAGAGCGCTTACTTTATGAGGTATACTGCACCGTTGGCATAGCCTGTTTCCTCAAAAATACGGCACCAATTGCAAACAGCCTAACAAGAATGTTGCCAAAATGTTGACCATACCCCTACTCCGTTGAAATCCTTCAACTTTGTGCTTGCTTAATACCGGAATCGGGGAGTCCGGATAATTGGTTTTTTCCGGGCGTCGGGGGCAGGGAGTGCATAGCCTACCAGAATCTCATGGGAAGTCAAACTCTTGATTTGCGTACCGCCCGCAACAAGGTCCAGCGAGTATCCAATTCGTAACGCATTGTTACGCATCAGGTTGATGCCTGCCGTAGCCATAATTGCATCACCCAGCCGGTAGCCAACACCCGCCCAGATTCGATTGTCGTAGGTACCAACCAGGTTAGCCGTTATCGCAGTCGCTTTTGTCTGACCAGCCGTACTATACTGTACCAGAATCGATGGTTGTACATCAATATCATACCCGATACCGAGTCGATAACCAGCCGTCAGATTAATATTACGATCGAGAGGGTCGGTAGACCGGTCCGTCACCAGCGTATACGTAGCCGCGTTGAGGTGAGTCACACTTACCCCCAGCCAGTAATCCGTGGAATTATAATAGACACCCGCCGAAAAATCGGGTCTCGCCTGGCTGACACGTCCCGTTGGGATGGCTGGGTCGCCAGGTTCGCCGGGGCGGAACAATTCGCCGTAGTTGATACCCCTGTTGTACATCCCCGCCTGAACACCCAGCGCCAGTGTGCCACTCTTGAGCGCCATTCGATACGCGTAAGCAACCTGCACGGATTGATTTACGATTGCGCCTAATTTATCGTTAAACGCATAAACACCTATTCCACTTTTGATCTTAGCCAATGGCATATTGAACGAAAGCAGCTGTGTACTTTGTGCTCCTCCATCGCTGGCAATCGTTGGCTGATAACCCAGGTATTGGGTTCGGTGCGTAATCTGCATCCGCGACACACCCTCCGAACCGGCAGCCGCCGGATTATAGTACAACGGATTGTACATATACAGACTGAACTGAGGATCCTGTTGCGCCAGAGCCCTTGAGCCTAAGGCGGTTAGGAGTAGACATGAAGCAAAAACGTAAACAGTGCGAATCATACTACCAAAGCAAGAAAATGAAAACCACCACTAACCGAATCCGGGCGAAGAGCAATATACAACTTGAACCGATTCAACGTCTCTACACTAAACGCCTGCACGTCCGAAATATTGAACTAAAAAACAAAGGTTGGACGCCTTAAACGAGCACATATACCCGATTAGCGGCATCCAACCTTCTTATAACGTTACCCCCTTACTGATTGTTGGCCTTCTTGATGTAGAGTTCAAGCGCTCCGGTCATCGAAGGGGCGTTGGGTAATGGTGCTTCAATATCCAGCATTAGACCTGCTTCGGCAACAGCCTTAGCGGTGGTTGGACCGAAAGCCGCCATCCGGGTTCCATTTTGTTTGAAGTCCGGGAAGTTAGACATCAGCGAGTTAACACCAGACGGACTGAAAAATGCAATGATGTCGTAGCTTTCTATAGCCAAATCCGACAGATCGGTTGGTACAGTTTCATACATCACGGCCTCCGTCAGATGGAGACTGCTGGTATCCATGAACTCCGGAATATCATTGCCCCGAATATTGGAACAGGGAAATAGGAATTTCTCCGTCTTGTGTTTTTTAATCAGTTCGAAAAGCTCAGTAGCGGTCTTCGTCCCGTTAAAGATCTTACGCTTCCGAATGACAATGTATTTCTGGAGGTAATTAGCGGTTTGCTCCGATATGCAGAAATACTTCATGTCGGCAGGAACCTCGATACGACCTTCCTGGCAAACTCGAAAGAAGTGATCAATAGCATTTCGACTTGTAAAGATAATGGCCGTATGAGCCAGTATATTTATCTTCTGACGACGAAAGTCCTTGAACGACACGCCGTCGATCTGAATAAACGGCCGGAAGTCAATTTGAAGGTTGTACTTGCTGACAAGATCAAAGTAGGGAGACTTTTCGTCGGCAGGGCGGGATTGGGTGATTAGAAGTCGGTTGACCTTCGTAAGCCGGTCTTCGGCCGATTGTATGCTTGTATCGTTCATTGAATCTGTACTCGTTTCAATGGTCAGTTTAAGGCTGTACGTTTTGTTGTGTTTCGGTAAAATACCTGTGCTGAATATTTCCAGCGGCAACTTCCGTACAGACTCACTCATCAAAGTGCAAAACGCAATCCAATGATAAGTGGAATCAATTCAACGATACAAAGGTACGAAAATAAATAAAGATTCTTGATAGGCTCCATACTCCGAATAGCCAAATAGAGCAGAGCCAGACGGGCCGTGTAAAATATGATCAGGGGTATGAGCAGGCTATTCTGAGACCAGGTCAGCGTCGGCCCATTGAAGGCAACAATAGCCAGCAACAGGGTCATACCCGTAAAAAAAAGCAGTGATGACTGTAGTATCTTGAAAAAATGGACGTTGATAATACCCTGTAGTTTATAAAGTCCGCCAAGCACTTCCAGCAGTACATACTTGCCCATCAAAAATAGAAACGCCACGGCACTCAACAGAAAAAACTCACCGGTCAGCGCAACAAACCTATGCCCTCCCAGGAGCAGCGCCCGCGAAGCAAACACGTCTATATTACGGCTTTGTACAAATAGAATCAGGTAAGCCAGTACGAAACTCAGGTTGATCGTAAAAAGTATGTTCGTACTGCTAAGCGGTCGATTAATTAGAAAAGACTCTTCCTGAGCACGGAGCGACAGCAAATCGCGCAGGCTGTAAAAGCGCAAAAAGGCCCGGTGGTAGAGGCTGAATAAAAAAGCGTGTGTGGCTAGCAGGAACAGTAACCCAACGCTCAGAAAGCTATCATAGTCCGAAAACTCGCGGGGACGCAAACTCAGATTATCGTCGCGCAGTACAACCGTTTTCTGCGTTGCCGACTTGGGATATCCAATAAATAGCTGACGGTCGCCAAGGCCCGGCGCACCATAAAGGGTAAGAAATAGTTCGGGCTGCCGGTAAACGCGGTATAAGCTGTCGATACTCAACACCTGCCAGGTGCCCGCCCATAGTTTACGCTTCAGGGCAGCATTGATGAACAGATAGCCATCCTGCTGGGTCGAAATAAGCAGTACGTAATGACGATTGCTTTCCAGGTCGATATAGGCACTTAACGCCGTTTTATCGGCATGCTGCTCAACGATGTAAGGTACGTAGGCCTTTACAGCATCATCATACACCTGAAAATCATCCCGAAAATTCTGGACCGGATAATACCGATTTTCCGGACCTATACCTACATTCTTGCCGCTACTCTGCGCATTCGCAGACCAGCTCAATAGTAAACAAAGAAGCCCTGGCAACCAGCAACGTATCCAAATGGTAGGCATAAATAAAGCCGAAACGTTACCATTTCGGCCTTACAAAGGTAGTTCTTTTCGTTGCTCTTTCGATAATGGCCTTTTATTTGCCAAGTGCTTTAAGCATCGTATCACCGATAAGCG
This sequence comes from Spirosoma utsteinense, assembly GCF_014282275.1. Lineage (GTDB taxonomy): Bacteria > Bacteroidota > Bacteroidia > Cytophagales > Spirosomataceae > Spirosoma > Spirosoma utsteinense. The sequence continues at coordinate 46,010 of NZ_VFIA01000025.1, read as the reverse complement.
CCGGCGATTCAACTACGTGGATACCACACTCCCGCATAATCGCCATTTTGGCAGCAGCGGTATCGTCGGCACCACCAACGATGGCACCGGCATGACCCATCCGGCGACCTTTTGGCGCGGTCTGACCAGCAATAAAGCCAACAACCGGCTTACGGTTACCGTCTGCTTTGATCCAGTTAGCAGCCTCGGCTTCCATACCGCCACCAATCTCACCAATCATCACGATGGCCTCCGTATCGGGGTCATTCATCAGTAATTCAACAGCTTCTTTGGTGGTCGTACCAATGATCGGGTCGCCCCCAATACCAATGGCCGTACTCTGACCCAGCCCGGCTTTCGTCAGTTGATCGACCGCTTCGTAGGTCAGGGTACCTGATTTTGACACAATACCAATAGTGCCTTTTTTGAAGATAAAGCCCGGCATGATCCCGACTTTACATTCTTCAGCCGTCATAACGCCAGGGCAGTTAGGCCCAATCAGCCGGACCTCTTTATCACTCAGGTAGTGCTTGACAGCAATCATGTCGCTGGTAGGAATACCTTCTGTAATGCAGATGATGACCGCAATACCAGCCTCAGCCGCTTCCATGATGGCGTCGGCAGCGAACGCAGGTGGCACGAAAATAATCGATACGTTGGCGCCAGCCTGATCGACTGCTTCCTGAACGGTGTTGAAAACAGGCCGATCGAGGTGCGTTTGCCCCCCTTTGCCGGGTGTTACGCCCCCAACAACGCTGGTGCCGTATTCGATCATCTGCTGGGCGTGAAAACTGCCCTCCGAGCCGGTAAAGCCCTGGACGATAACTTTGGAGTCTTTATTTACTAGAACAGACATGACGGTTTGTAAATCGTTGGCAATGCAGTTAGTTTCCGGGAACGATGGATGATCGATAACAGGTACAAAAGATCAGCAAAAACAACAGGCGATGTAGTTGCGCGATCGAACGGCTTTTCTCGAACATCCAACGGCTTTGGGTGGCAAAAGTAGCCGAATCTTCGTAAATTACGTGATGATTTTTTCGCACATTCTATCCGGTTCCATTCTGGTCGGGGCGGGCATAGGCGTATTCTGGCATTATTTCGGTCGTATTTCTCTGTTTAACCGGCTGCTATGGGGGTTCTTTCTGCTGACGACGTCGCTGGCTGCGCTGATTGGCGTGTTCCAGTATGCAGGGAATGATTTGCTTGAGCCACTACACCGGTCGATGATTATTTTGTCCGATAGCCTGGGGGTCGTATGTGTCGTGACGGCGGTTTATGCGCTGCTCAACCAACGCACACTCTCGCTGCTTACCTTCCTGTCAACGGTTATTTTCGGGTTGTTTCTGTTTATTAGTCTACTACTCCCCGATATCCGTGTCTTTACGCCTATTGTGCCTTCTCTGGGCATTCTGGTGCTGATGTTGCTTGCCGTGTTTTCGCTGCTACAACGCAACAAACGGGGTTTGTGGGTAGTGCTGGCGGCAATGATGATGGGGCTGGCCACCAAAGCCGATGCCTTCGACGGATTTATTCATCCAACGGATTTTTACCACTACGCGAGCGCCCTGGCTTTGTGGTTTTTCGGAAAAGCAGCCCATCGCGATAACCAACTGCCTGTACGTTGAGTTTGCTAGCGAACAGTAGTGCCCGGCGGTCGGTAATTCAGTAACCGGCCGGCGTATCCTGACATAGGTGGCACCGCTTTTTGCTAAACTCAACGATCGTGAATTTATTAGAATTAGCCCATGACCCGGTGCAAACGGCCAAAGCAGCCCGATTGCGCTACATGACCGACAGCATGCCCGGAATCAGTCGTCAACTCACTGGCGATCAGTTTCAATACATCGATGCGCATGGAGATCCAGTCGATGATGAAGCAACACTGGCCCGCATCCGCAGTATGGCTTTGCCTCCGGCCTGGGAACGCGTCTGGATCAATCCCAAACCGAACGGTCATTTACAGGCCACTGGTATTGATACCAGAAACCGTAAACAATACCGCTACCACGCCAACTGGAACGCCATCCGGAGTGAAACGAAATTTTTTCGTATGGTGGCTTTCGGCGAGTCGTTACCCTTGCTGAGGGCTCGGCTGGATAAGGATCTTAAAAATCGGGAGCTGACACGAGAAAAAGTGATTGCCATTGCGCTGAGCGTTATGGAGCAGACACTTATCCGGATAGGTAACGCAGCTTATGAGAAAGAGTACGGCTCCTATGGGCTCACCACCCTGAAAGACCGACACGTAAAAGCAGAAGGCGCTGAACTCCGATTCAGCTTCAAAGGCAAAAAAGGCATTTATCATGACATAACACTCCACGATAAGCGCCTGACCAAACTGGTGAAGGCCTGCCGTGACATCCCCGGTAAAGAACTATTTCAATACTTCGATAAAGACGGTAGCCGGTGTTCCATTGACTCAGGGATGGTCAACGACTACCTGAAAGAAACGATGGGCGATGATTTCTCGGCCAAGGATTTCCGAACCTGGGCTGGCACGGTCAATGCACTGCGTTTACTGGTCGAACTGGAACCCTGCGACGCAGAAAAAGAACTGAAGAAAAATGTGAACACGGTCCTGGACGAGGTATCACATACCCTGGGAAATACCCGAACAGTTTGCCGAAAACATTACGTGCACCCGCAAATTCTGGAGGCTTACGAATGTCAGGATCTGAACCCCTACATCAAACAGAAAGCGCGGTTTCGGCGCAGCAGTCCACACGGCCTGGACGGTGTAGAAAAGTTGCTGTTGAAGTTCCTGAGCGATCAAGTCAAAAAGGTCGTGAAAAATCCGGTGGCTAAGAAAGAGCTGGCTTGATCTGATCGAACTCACTGGCTGATAGTAATTGGCCAGTGAGATTTTCATTGCGGCTTCGTGCGAATAGCCTTCACCCAACTCGACTGACTGCACCGGGAGCAGAATGGCCGATTGACGGGGGCTTCGAAGGTGTGTACATTGCCGCAGTTACAGCAGGCATAGCGTCCGGATTCGGCGATATTTTCTATTTTCCGGTCAAACTCTTTGGGCAAAATAGGTAACCCGGCCTTTACGCCCTCAGGCTCGAACCTGAAGAGGCTAAGTTGCCCGTTCGGCTCCAGGATAGCCACACGAATCTGGCCCAGATGCTCCACACCAGCCGCCCTCATATCGGAGAACAGTTCTGCAATTGTGAGATCTTCGCGGCCAAAATTTTCGATCAGGATACAGCCGTTCTCAATGACGTACACGGGCTTTCCTTCGATGACCTCGCTTACCCCTTTGTTGTGATCACTGATGTAGGTTATGAGCTTATAACAACTCATCATTACCACAAACACTACCACCGCCGAACTTAACGGTACATCGTGGTAAAACATGGGGTCGCCAGCGGCCGAGCCCAGACCGATCAGCAACACTAGCTCATAGATCGACAGTTGCCGTACTTCACGCTTGCCCGATATGGTCAGCGCCGTCAGTACAACCGCAAACATAAACACCGTCCGAAAAGCTACTTCCCCTAAATACGACCAGGGAAACTGGTCAATAATCATTCGTTCCCAATCAAAGGGCTGAACGGGATCGGGCATACGTAAGGAAGCAGAGTGAGTGAGGTAGTACAAAGGGTAAAGCAATAGAGGAGACAGGGCAGACTATAGTAGCCCGCTCTGCGCCACTTACTTTTTATTCTCCGGCGCGTTGTCCTTGCGGACTTTGATACTGCGCTTAAGCGCCCACGTTTCGGCCTGCGCGGTGGCAATAGCGATGGCTTTTTTCTCGTCGCTCCCGTCGGCCAGTAAAGCATTGGCTATTTCGATAGCCTTATTGCGAACCGGGGCCATAAAATTCTTCAGGGAGTCAGGATAGTCTTTTGTTGTCCAGGGCATAGCAGTGATCTGTTATTGATTGGCTAAGCATTGATTCAGTACTATAACTGACCAACTGGCTAATCAGATAACTGTTCAAGTAACTTACTGCACCAACTCCTGCGTGATGGTGCTGCTCAGACGAAGCAATTCAATTTCTGCCGCTTTAGCGTTGTATTCCGCTTCGATCAGGCGAATCTGGGCGTCGATCGCATTGCGCTGCACATCACGAAATTCAACAAACGTCGAATTACCAATGCGATACCGATCGTAAGCAATGTCTACGTTCTGATTGGCCAGCTTGTTATTCTGAACTTCCAGATTGAGCAAAGCCAGGCTGTTTTGATACGCCTGATACGTTTGAACCAGCGCTGACTGAAGCTGGAGCCGCTGATCGTTCTCCTGATTCTGGGCGATCAAGGTACCAACGCGGGCATTCTGAATCTGCCGTTTCAGGTTGTAGCCGTTAAAAATGGGGATTGTAGCCTGAAACACATAAGTCAACCCATTGTTGCGCGCGTTTCGAACACCAAAACCACCCTGGTTATTGATGAATTGATAGTTGTAACCTGCCTGAGCCGTTACTATCGGCAACTGTTGCGCATTGGCCAGCCTTATGCTCACGTCAGCCAACGTCCGGTTCAGGACAGCCGCCACTAACTGTGGGTTGTTCGTAGCCAACGATTCCTGCAACGGTGGAAGCTGTAGATCAGGACGTACCTGAATAGTATCCCGCACTGCGAATTCAGTTTGCACGTCCCGCACCAGCAGGGTGTTGAGGAGTACTTTGGCGTTGCGGAGTTGCTGCTCCTGCGACAACAAGGCAGCGCTGTCTGTGTTGTAATCGACTTGTGCACTCAGAAAATCGACTTTCGAGCGGGTGCCGACGTCGTAGGTAGCGCGAGCCAGTTCGAGCCGTTCGCGCGAAATGTCGAGCGCCTGCGTAAAGGCAATCAGCCGTTGCAACTGCCGCACAACGTCGAAATAGCCAGTAGCCACACTCGCTACGGTTGCTTCAACGTTAGCACGGGTCGTAACCGTGCTGATCTGTACCAACTGGCGCAGTTGATTATAAGTAGCCGACCGGCCATACCCATTGAAAATGGTGTAGTTCACATTCAGGCCCAGGTTCGTTGTCCGGTTGAAAATACCATTGATGATCTGACGGGGACGCAGGCCGTCCAGAAACGTTTGATCAAGGTTTTGCAAACCACCATTCGACGTAACGTTGCCGCTTACCACAGGTAAATAACCAGCATTTCCTTTGGTGTAATTATTTCGGGATATCTCCTCCTGCGACCGGTTTATCTGCACCTGATAATTTTTTTCGGTCGACTGGGCAATAGCCTGCTGCAACGTCAAGACTTCCCCCGGCTGAGGAAGCGTAGCAATAGTAAATGTTCGTTGCTGAACGCGCTGAATGGCATTTTGGGGTTGTTGAGCAAAGACCGGAAGGGTAAGCAAACTAAAAAGAATGCAACTATTGAGCTTCATTGATATGACGTTAACACGACTATTGGGTCAAATTTACAAGAATATGCCGTTGTTCAGCAGGCTTGTCAACTTTAGCTTAACTTGCGGGCTTTCCCAACCATTAATCATGAAATATAGTCTCCTCCTTTTTTCTACCCTATTTGTCGCGCTATCTGCCTGTTCGTCGAAAAAGAAAGCAGACCTTCTTGTCAAAAATGCCCGTGTTTACACCGCCGATTCGAGCTTTTCCACGGCCAGTGCTTTCGTTGTAAAAGACGGTATTTTTCTGGCAGTAGGATCAGCCGACAGCCTTACCGCGCTGTATGATGCCGATAGTACCGCCGACCTGGGCGGTCAACCGGTTTACCCAGGCTTATACGACCCCCACGCCCACTTTCTGGGCTTTGGCCAGGTGTTGAGTCAGGCAGATCTGGTTGGTGCCGAATCGTACGATGAAGTCATCGAACGGCTTAAAACCTTCTACCAGAAAAATCCGCAGGTGACCTGGCTTACCGGCCGGGGCTGGGATCAGAACGACTGGCCCGGTGAGGCATTTCCAACCAAAGAAAAACTGGACGCTGCCTTTCCGAATGTACCCGTTGCCCTGACGCGGGTAGATGGCCACGCTTTGCTGGTCAACTCCAAAGCACTCCGGCTAGCGCAGGTCACACCTACTTCGAAAGTAGCCGGGGGTGAAGTCATGCTGGCGAACGCCCAACCAACCGGTGTGCTGGTCGACAATGCCATGCAGCTCATCCGGCGCGTGTTACCCCGCCCCGACAACGCCGACAAAACCAAGATGTTGCTGGCTGCCCAGAAAGCCTGCGTGGCACTCGGCCTGACAAGCGTTTCAGACGCCGGTATCAGCCCCGACGAGATCAACCTGATCGACAGTTTGCAAAAAGCGGGGCAGTTAAAAATCCGCGACTACGCCATGGTGAGTCTGGGCGAACCAAACCTGAATTATTTTCTCAAACGCGGACCTTTCCAAACCGACCGGCTTACCGTTCGCGCCTTTAAACTCTATGCCGACGGTGCCCTGGGCTCTCGGGGTGCCTGCCTGCGCAAACCGTATTCAGACCGGGCCGACACGGGCGGTTTCCTGCTCCTTAGCCCTGCTGAACTGGAACGTGTCACGAAACTACTTTATGCCTCTAACTTCCAGGCCAATACCCACTGTATCGGCGACTCAGCCAATCACTTGATGCTGGACTTGTACGGCAAATTGCTAAAAGGAAAGAATGACCGGCGCTGGCGCATCGAACATGCACAGGTAGTGTCTCCGGACGATGTCTGGAAGTTCAACCGGTATTCGATCATACCGTCGGTACAGCCCACTCATGCCACTTCGGATATGTACTGGGCCACCGAACGCCTGGGATCGGTCCGGGTGAAGGGAGCCTATGCCTTTAACGATTTACTGAAGCAGAACAAGCTGATTGCGTTTGGCAGCGACTTCCCCGTCGAGCACCCCAATCCACTCTTCGGCTTTCACTCGGCCGTAGCCCGTCAGGACGCCAAGAACTTCCCGGCTGGCGGTTACCAGATGGAAAATGCGGTAGATCGGAAATCAGCGTTGCTGGCTATGACCCGCTGGGCTGCCTACGCCAACTTTGAAGACAAATTACGAGGCAGTATTTCGGCGGGCAAACAAGCGGACTTTGTCGTACTCGACCGCGACATTATGACCGTTCCAAACCCGCAACTACGACAAACAAAGGTCAAACAAACCTGGATCGGTGGTGATCGGGTTTATTGAACGGTTAAACGTATAACAGCCCACAACTTTAGTTGTGGGTGAACAAGCAATGAACACAGACTCAACGCCCCTTCCTGAGCGGATTCGTCCCCGCACCCTCGATGATGTTATCGGCCAGCATAAATTGATTGGTCCTACCGGTGCCCTGCGCCGGGCGGTTGAAGCCGGACGCCTGCCATCCATGATTTTGTGGGGACCACCGGGTGTAGGTAAAACCACGCTGGCGCTGCTATTGGCAGAAGCCGTTAAACGGCCTTTTGTAGCCCTGAGTGCCATTAATGCAGGCGTTAAAGAGATACGCGAGGTACTAAGCCGACCCAGTGGTTTTTTTCCACCGGTGGTGTTCATCGACGAAATTCACCGCTTCAACAAAGGCCAGCAGGATGCGTTGCTGGGTGCCGTCGAAAAAGGCCAGATTACCCTCATTGGTGCCACAACAGAAAATCCATCCTTCGAAGTAAACAGCGCGTTATTATCCCGCTCTCAGGTTTATATCCTGGAAGCACTTAGCCGCGATGAACTGGTGCAGGTGGTGGATCGGGCTATCGACCAGGATGCGTTCTTACGGTCGAAGCAGATCGCGGTCGAGTCATACGATGCGCTACTTCGGCTGTCCGGGGGCGACGGGCGAAAACTGCTCAATCTGCTGGAACTGGTAGCATCCGCTCATGTATCGACCGACCCGTTGGTGATCACCGATGAGGGTGTAACGGCCGTAGCGCAGCAAAATATTGCCCGTTATGACAAATCCGGCGAGCAGCATTACGATATCATTTCGGCTTTTATCAAATCCCTGCGCGGCTCCGACCCGAATGCATCTCTGTACTGGATGGCCCGAATGATCGTAGCCGGTGAGGACCCGATATTTATTGCCCGCCGTATGCTGATTATGGCTTCCGAAGATATTGGCAATGCCAATCCAACGGCCCTGATTATGGCTTCGGAAGCGGTGCAGGCAATCCGTGCCATTGGGATGCCCGAAGGCCGTATTATCCTCTCGCAGGTGGCGGTCTATCTGGCCACATCGCCCAAGAGCAACGCGAGTTATGTAGCCATTGACGAGGCCATTGCTTTAGCGGAGAAAACAGCTCACCTACCCGTTCCGCTGCATTTGCGCAACGCGCCAACAAAACTGATGAAACAGATTGGCTACGGAAAAGAGTATCAATATGCTCATTCCCACCCCGGCAACTTCGCCCAGCAGAATTTCCTCCCCGACGACTTGAAAGGCCACAAAATTTACGAGCCTGGCCACAATGCCCGTGAACAGGAAATAAGGCGTAACCTGGAAAAGTGGTGGGGCGATTGGTATGGCTACTAACGTTTTTTACAGCACCCGGCTTATAAAGACTTTTTGCGCGACGTTCCCCGGCTGTCTTCTATCTTCTGCTGGGTTGGAATAACAGACACGTCCCGCTCCCGTTCGGTCTGTTCAACATAAACGGCATAATCGGCCGGTTCGATTTTGATGCCGAAATGATTGGCATACGCCTGGGTAAACTCGGCACCGAAATAAAGAATAGCTGAGGTATAATAGATCCAAACCAGAATTACGATCAGCGAACCGGCCGCCCCGTAGGCCGAGCTGGTCGTTGTTGTTTCCACATACAAGCCAATCAGATAGCGGCCCAGCATAAACAGCAGTGCAGTAAAAAAAGCACCCCATCGTACATCTTTCCAGGCAATTTTAGCGTCGGGCAATACCTTGAAGATGATAGCAAACAGTGTTGTAATGACGGCGGTACTAATCAAAAAGTTGATACCGCTAATAATGATTACGCCAATTTGAGGAATATAACGCGTCAGGATACCACTCAAGGCCAGCAGCAGACCGTTTATAATCAACGAAACCAGTAGCAAAAACCCCAGACTGACAACCAGGGACGATGACAGCAGGCGATCTTTTATCAGTTTCAGCCAGCCGCGTTTTGGTTTCGCTTTCACGCGCCAGATCATGTTGACAGAATCCTGAATTTCAACAAATATGGTGGTGGCACCGATGATAAGTGTTACAATACCTATTATCAACGCGGTGCTGGACTTCCCCGATAATTCAGACGCTTTGATCATATCCTGGATCTGCCGGGCGGCCTGATCGCCTACCAGGCCGTTGATCTGGGAGAAGACTTGTCCTTGAATGGCTTCCTGCCCCAGAAAAATACTGATCAATGACATCACCAGCACCAATAAAGGGGCCAACGAAAAGACGGTGTAATAGGCCAGGGCGGCACTTAATTTCAAACAGCGATCGTCGATAAAGCCATTGAACGAATCGCTCAGCAACGTCCAGGTGTTGGCAAAAAACTGCTTAGGGGTTATAGTATTCATGTCGTCGAGTTCGTGTGTGTCCTGGTATTGCCTATACGCCCATTAGCGGGCTTGCGTTGCCTGTTTACCCGTCAACCAAACTACGCATGCCCGGTATTATTACAAATTCCGAATATACCGCTGCCCACCAAGAGCCCGCATCTGACGGGAAATCTGACGGGTACGGCGCTGAATATAACTGGATGGATTGCTGATAGAGAACAAACGGGGGTTAGGCAAAACCGCAGCGATACGGGCGGCTTCACTGCGGCTGAGCGATGACGCCGGATGTTTATAATAACGAACCGAGGCCGCTTCAAGACCAAACGTCATCGGACCTGTTTCGGCTACATTCAGGTATACTTCCAGAATACGCTTCTTGCCCCATATCAATTCGATCAAAGCCGTAAAATATACCTCCAGCCCTTTCCGGATGTAACTGCGGCCATTCCAGAGAAACACGTTTTTAGCCACCTGCTGCGAAATAGTACTGGCTCCGCGCGGTCGTTTCCGGTACTGATTTTCCTTGATAGCGTCCTGAATTTCGTCAAAATCAAACCCCCAGTGGGTCGGAAATGCCTGATCTTCCGATGCGACTACAGCCAGCGCAGCTTCCTTACTTAGCTCATCGTAGGACCGCCATTTCTTGTACACATGACTATTCTCGTCGGTACCCATAGTGTCGATCCAGCGGGACACGATAAGGGGCGTAACCCAAACGGGTACGTATTTCAGCACAACAACATAACCGATCGATCCGAAGAAAAGCCAGAGAAATGCCTTGACGCAGAACCAGTAAACCCGTTCCAGCAGGGGCCGCTCACGCATGAACCGGCGAGCCTGTTGCCAGCGGCCCGTCTTTTGCAATCGTTGCGACGCTCCGTGCGCTGCCTTTGGCCGGGGGCGGGGCGGTTGAGTCAAATTGCGAAACGAATTAACGGGACGTTGCGGGTTCATAGAAAACGGTCTGTGGCGCGAAAATAAGCGGAACCTGAGTGGAAACGCACGCTTAGGCAAATAACTTACCCAGGAGACTCGTTCCCCTTCCTTCAGCCAACGAACAAGGTAGATGCCACCCGGTCGGCAAATAGTTTACCAGCGTCGGTCAGGCGCAACCGGTCATCGGTATGTACCAGCCAGCCCGAGGCATACATCGTTGCCAGGTCGCGAGCCTGAACATACATAAAATCAGCACCAAGCAACGCATTCAGTTCGGCCACAGCGCATCCCCATATCGTTCGTAACCCCGTTAGCAGGTACTCGTTTACCTGATCGGCTCTGGTCAACTCCTCAACAGTCGCTGGTACGATCCCCTGTTCGATGGCAGCGATATAACGTGCATTGCTGGCAATGTTGTATTGCCGACTGTGCCCGTTATACGAATGCGCGCTCGGACCGATTCCGAGGTACGGCTGTCGTTGCCAGTAGGCGGTGTTATGACGAGCGTACTGAGCACCCCCACCCGCACGACGGCGGGCAAAATTAGAAATTTCGTAGTGCTCATAGTCAGCGGAGGAAAGCGCCCTGGTCAGTTCTTCAAACTGCTCGGCAGCCAGGTTCTCATCTACGGGTGGTAGCTTACCCTTCTTCTCCCAGCGACCAAAAGTGGTATCGGGTTCGATGGTTAGGGCATAAGCCGATAGATGCGGCACGTTGAGCGCCAGCACATGTGCCAGGTCGGCGGCCCACAGGGATTTCGGGCGGTTTGGAATACCATAAATCAAATCCAGGCTCATATTCTCGAAACCAGCATCCCGCGCCAGCCGAACGCAGGTTTCGGCTTCAGTGGCCGTATGAGCACGATTCATCCAGCGCAGGGTAGCTTCATCGAACGTTTGGATACCAATGCTCAACCGGTTCACATACCGGCGCAGCATTGTCAGCTTTTCCTGTGTCAGGTCGTCGGGATTCGCTTCGAGGGTTATCTCAGCCGGTTCACCAGCCGGGTTGGATGAAACAGTAAAATGGTGGTGAATGGTAGCAAAGATCTGCTCCAGTTCGGGCTCAGTTAATAATGACGGTGTCCCGCCCCCAAAGTAAATCGTATGTAAGACAGAACCAGTCAGATACTCTTTCTGGCGAATGATCTCCGCGCAAATGGCATCGACCAGTACCGATTTTCGACTCAGGTTGGTACTGAAATGAAAATCGCAGTAATGGCAGGCCTGCTTACAAAAAGGGATATGTATGTAAAGGTGCATGAACCAGTAGGACAACAAAGGCGGGCCGGGGGTTCCTTATAAGGTTTTCTCCAGCACAATCGTAAGACCTCGCTTTCCCGCTACAGTTCCGATAATGTCATAGCCCGACCGTATGTTCAGCACGAGCATATGGCGCCATTGATTGTAGGTATGTGTCCGAATAGTATGGTAGCCCTGTTCTTTGCACCAGTCGTGTTGCTGGCGCATCAATTCTGCGGCTATGCCCTGCCCCCGGCAGGACGGGCTAACACAACCCAGCCAGCTATAGAAATGACCGGGCTTTTGCTCATACCCTAGTTTACAGCCAACGACCTGATTATCGTCAAGCGCCAGCCCTGCCAGTACCGGGGTCCGAACCTGTTGGTAGGCTATTTCAGCTAAGATTTCCGGCTCGGTCAGTGCAGGAAAAACCTCAACCAGTAAGTTGAGCGTCGCGCTGAGCAAGGGGTCCGGTGGCAGCCCCAGATAAGTTTGGTAACGAATAGGCATCAGATGATAAAGTCGCTGGCTAGACCAGACGTACAGAAATCAGTCCGGGCACTTCTTACAGCGTTTGCCCTTTTTGTATTTCTTGCAACATGATTTCAGTACACATTCGTGACCGATAAACGGATTGACTTGACCGGGTAATTTGGCAATTACTGTATTGACGGTTTCTTCTGTACGGTTGAACCCACTTTCCATTGACTGCACATTATGTTCAGTACAAAAGTAAAACTATTTAGACTTATTAAAAATAATAAAGCAAGAAGTTTTATGCTGGCTATAAACCGTTACCTCACTTCGCTCGATCGCTTCCGCGATTATGCCCCATTTTTACTTCGGCTAGCCTTTGCCTACGAGCTGTTTGATGCGGCTGGTCATACGGCTCTTCATCCGGCAGATGGTATTCCGGGCTACGCCAGTTGGTTACAGGAACTCGGGTTCCCGTTCCCGGTCTTCAGCGCCCTGCTGTCGGCCTACACCGAATTTTTCGGTGCCCTGCTGATGGCACTGGGCTGGAAAACGCGCTGGGCTGCGCTGCTACTGGCTATCAACTTCATCCTGGCCATTGCTGTGGGCCATGTTGCCATTGCCGATACGTACAAGAATACGTTTCCAGCTATCAACCTACTGGCCATGAGCTTTTTTCTGCTGCTCAATGGCCCCGGAAAGCCATCCATCGATGAAGGCCTGTAGCCATTAAAGCAATCGTTATCAGAACCTCCGGATAGGGCAGGTTTTATTCCTTAATTTCGCCGGTCAGGTATAGCTGCACCTGACCCGAAATATCGACCCGATCTCCGTTGAGTTTGCACTTCAGATAACCACCCCGCGCCGAAAGCTGCCTGGCGATAAGCTCCTCTTTACCAAGCCGTTCGGCCCAGTACGGCACCAGGGTTGTATGAGCTGAACCGGTTACGGGGTCTTCGTCGATACCCGACTGCGGCCCAAAAAACCGCGAGACAAAATCGACACCTGCCGTATCACGGCTATCGCCTTCTGACCGGGCAGGAGCTGTAACAATAATACCCCGCGCCGGCACCGTAATCATCTCCCGAAAATCAGGCACCAGTGCTTCGATCTGCTCCTGTGTTTCATAGACGAGCATATAATCAGTTTTACCCTTGAATACCACCTGTGGTTTTTCAGTAAAACTAGTCAGTAAGGCAGGGGGCTGAACATACGCCCGTTGTACGGTATCTATAGGAAAATCGAGCGTGAGCCAGCCATCTTCGCCCCGGCAAACTTTCAGCAGGCCACTGCGCGATGTAAAATAAATCTGATCGGTGTCTGGCTTCTCTTCCAGATAAAAAATGACATGCCCGGTAGCCAGTGTCGCATGGCCACACAAATCGACTTCAACCGTCGGGGTGAACCAGCGAATGTGATACTGGGCATCCTCATCAGCTTTAACGTAGAAGGCGGTTTCAGCCAGATTATTCTCAGCAGCAATGTGTTGCATTTGTTCGTCGGGGAGCCAGTTGGTTAGCGGAACAACAGCAGCCGGGTTGCCAGCAAACAGCCGGTCGGTGAACGCATCGAGTTGATAAAGGCGCATGAAAGGTTTAGGCTAGGTGTTTAGGAGATTAAAGACGGTCTCGTTGAAGCTTGTCAACGACGGAATTTTATAGGTGGCAATATCGAATTTCGGGTCTTCACGTTCAAATTCGGCGGGAACGGCAACAGCGCGCATCCCGGCCGAGTGAGCCGAAATAAGACCGCTACCCGAATCCTCGAATGCAACGCAATCGGCTGGCTCGACCCCTAGCTTCCGGGCTGTGCCCAGGTACACATCCGGTGCCGGTTTATTACGGGCCTCCAGCGTAGCCGAATGCCAGAGTGTTAACAGCGGCCGAATGCCAATCCGGTCTACCACCACTTCGATGAGGCTCATGGGCGAGGCTGATGCGATAGCCGTTGGGATGCCGCGCTCGAAGAAAAAGGTGACCGCATCTACCGCCCCCGGCATTGGCTCGGCCAGGGAAGCAACCCGCTCATGAACCGACTCGGTTATCGCATCGGCCAGTTGCTGGTTACTCCGCCCGGATGCATCCTGCACCGACCAAGGCAGGCGGGCATACCAGTAATTCACCACATCCAGAATAGGCAAACCTGTCGTCTGCTTGCACTCGTCGTCGGTTAGCATCAGGCCAACCGATCCAAAAACGTCGCGTTCGGCAGCCCGCCAGTGTGGTTCAGAATCCACCAGGAGGCCATCCATATCAAATATTGCTGCGTGTATCAAAGCCGATTTATAAGTAGTAACTGTATACCGTATATACGGCATAAGCGGCATAGGTGTTCAGATGATTCGGGCGAAACTACGTATATACATCTATACATTCAAACTCCCAACCACTCGTTCCACCAGGTTTGCCTGTTCTAAACATCAGCCCGGCGGAAGGGCTTAACGTCAATTTTATCCCACACTCCCTGCACAATGTAAGGATCGGTTTTCAGGTAAGTGTCCAGTTGAGCTTCAGACTCCAGATCGAGCAGCAGCATGGAACCAATCATCTGGCCATCGGCATCGAGCAGGGCTCCGCCCAGTATAAACTGGCCATTTGCTTTCAGCTGGCGGACATAATCGAAGTGAGCCGGGCGAGCAGCCATACGCCGGTCGAGGGCGTTAGCATCCGTGTGATCGTACGCGTGGATAACGTATTGCATGGAATTAGACTAGGGTTTCGTCGGACAAGATACTTCTTTAGCAACAAAAAAATCCGTTCGGCCACCATTCCGTTCCGCATCTTTAACCAGTGGTATTGCACAGCCCGTAGCCATGGTCAGGGAACAGCGTCCAGATCAACGGACGAGACTACTGAAGCAGCTGCCAACGTTTGCATGAAGACGTGCCGGGATGCGTTTAACAGTCGAATCTGGCTTTATATTTCAGCCGTAGACCAAAGCGATCTGCCGTTTTCTTCCTAATTTCCGGCTCGTTCTTCCCTACGTTTAAATACCCCCTTCATGAATTGTTTTGTTTACTGGCCGCTAGCTCTGATAGCGAGTTCGGCGTTTGCCCAGCCCACGCCCAAAACCACTCAGCCCTCTCTCACTATTGAAACGATCATGCAGGACCCCAAAGACTGGATTGGTACATCACCATCCAATCCGTTCTGGTCCGATGATGCCAAAACGCTGTATTTTAGCTGGACTCCGGTAACTACGGGCGCTACAGAAAAAGCCAAAAGTGATTCGCTCTATAAAGTAACCTTTACTACGGGCCGGGGTAAATCACGAGTAGCCTCCTCCCCCATTAAAGTAAGTCCGCTCGAACGGCGTAATTTGCCAGCCCCCACCGGTGTTTATAACCGCGCCCATACCCAGCGCCTGTTTGAGCGGCAGGGCGATCTGTTCCTGCTGGACCTGGCCTCGATGAAGGTCCGTCAACTGACCAATACCGTTGAGCCAGAAATGGAGGCCCTGTTTGCGGGCGACGAGCAAAGCATTGTATTCCGGCGCCCCGGCTCCAACCTGTTCAGCATTCATTTGTCGACCGGCCAGCTCGCTCAACTAACCGATTTCCGGCCGGGTGCCAACGCAGATGCGTCCGGTGCGAAGCTTACCGATGAGGAAAAGTTTTTGAAACAGGATCAACTGCGACTATCGAGTGTACTGGCCGAACGTAAAGCCAGAAGAGAGGAAGGCGAGCGTATCAGCAAAGCAGACCGTCCTAAACGGCCTAAACCCATTTATCTCGACGGTAAACTGTTATTCAATCCGCAGACAAGTCCCGATGGTCGTTTTATAACCTATCGGCTGACCAAAAGCCCTACCAATGCTAAAATAGCGCAGGTGCCAAACTACGTGACCGAGTCAGGTTACACAGAAGAGCTATCGGCCCGTATCAAAGTCGGGGCTCCCTTGCCAACCCATGAGTTCTTCGTGTATGACATTGCCCGGGATACCGTTCGGGCAGTCAGTCTGAAAACGCTGCCAGGCATCTCAGATAAGCCGGACTATCTAAAGACAAGTAGTACAGCCAAACCGGATACAACGAAGAAAACACGTTCGGTTGTCGTTAGCGGTCCGGTCTGGTCGGCAGATAGCAAGCTTGGCGTTGTCGTGGTGAGGTCTTTGGATAACAAAGACCGGTGGATTTGCCGGCTCGATCCTGAAACGCTGGCCCTTACCGTTCTGGATCGGCAACACAACGACGCCTGGATTGGCGGGCCGGGGATCGGCTCCACCAACGCACCGGGCAGCATGGGTTTTCTGGCCGATCAGCAAACGCTTTGGTTTCAGTCTGAAGCTACCGGATACGCCCATCTATACACTGTGAATGTGTCAACCGGAGAACGGAAAGCGTTGACGAGTGGCAAATTTGAAGTGCAGCAGGTTCAGTTGTCGAGCGACAAAACTCAGTTCTTTTTACAAACCAATGAAGTTCATCCCGGCGAACAGCATTTTTACCGGATGGCCGCCAGCGGTGGTGAACGGATCCGGTTAACATCGATGACCGGCGCGAATGATGTAACCCTATCACCCGATGAAACCCAGATGGCTATCCGGTATTCGTCGAGCAACCAGCCATGGGAATTATACGTCGCCCCACTCAGTGTAGAATCCAGGGCAGTAAAAAAACGGTCATCCTCCGCCGTGTCTGTCTCCTCAACTGGTAGCACGCCCGTAAAACTGACCAGTTCCCAGACAGACGCCTTCAAGGCTTACCCCTGGCGCGAACCAGCCCTGGTTACCATTCCCGCCCGTGATGGGCAAACCATCTACGCCCGGCTCTACAAACCGACCAGTGGCGGCACCGGAAAAAGCGTGGTGTTTGTCCACGGGGCCGGGTATCTACAGAATGCGCATAAATGGTGGAGTCAGTACTTCAGGGAGTATATGTTCCATAATCTACTGGTCGACAAAGGCTACACGGTTCTCGATATCGATTACCGGGCCAGTGCAGGCTACGGCAGCGAATGGCGTACGGGCATTTACCGGCACATGGGTGGCAAGGACCTCGACGACCATGTCGATGCGGCAAAGTGGCTCGTGCAGACGCAGGGTGTAGACGCAAAACGAATTGGTATCTATGGTGGGTCGTATGGCGGCTTTATCACGCTGATGGCCATGTTTACGACACCAGACGTGTTCAAGGCCGGAGCTGCCCTGCGACCCGTCACCGACTGGGCGGCCTACAACCATCCCTATACGGCCAGTATCCTGAACGAACCTCAGGCAGATTCTCTGGCTTACAGACGTTCATCACCCATCAACTTCGCCGAGGGTTTGAAAGGCCACTTGCTCATCTGCCATGGCATTGTCGACGTAAACGTGCACGTGCAGGACGCTATCCGGCTATCGCAACGGCTTATTGAACTCAAAAAAGAGAATTGGGAGATGGCACTTTATCCCGTTGAAGACCACGGCTTCGTAGAACCCACCAGCTGGATGGACGAGTACAAACGGATTCTGAAACTATTTGACGAACGCCTGTAAACGGGCGAAGGGAACAAAAAACGGCTACGAAATAGCCGTTTTTTGTTCCCTTCGGAAATGATATAGTTAATAAAAGAGCCCCCAGTCATCGGGCGCATCATTGTCTTTATCGAAGTTATTGACCCATTCCACAAATAGAAGCCGGAACTGCTCAATTTCTTCGCGCAGAACATTTAAATAGGCCGTCTGCGCCAGTTTTTCGGCTTTGCAGTAGGAGGTTTGGGCGAGCAGTTCGCGGGCATGCATTTTAATGATGACAGCGTTCTCCATCCGCAGCGTGTACAAATCCCCTCCCTCTGCTCCAACAATTTTGGGAGCCAGCATCATGGCATTGGCGAGCATCTGCTCATGCATCATCAGCACATCTTCTTCCTTATTGATGGTCTCGACAATTGCCTGCGTCAATTCCATAAGCTCATTAGCTTTGCGCAGTATGGGCAGATTTTTGATTCGCCGGTTCTCAGCTTCCATTTCTGCACGGGCCTCCTGCGGGTCGTAATCCTCATCGAAGCCATCCCAGTCCATGAAGTTATCGTCGTCGTCCTCGTCGTCAAAGTTCATTGCGCTATGGCGAAGGGGTTGAACACCTTCTTATGGACAAAGTAAAACAAACCAATACCAAAAACAAACGATTCTGCCCGAATTCTGCCCGCCTACCCTGCTGAACTCAGCCCAGAACCCCCGATGATCGATCCGCTTTAAGCTACCACACGCGATTCATATTGGTAAGGCTCATCCAGGTACGGGTAGCCCGCAGAATGAATAATGTAGGCACCACCATATTTTTAGGATTAGATAAACGAATAGGTTTAAAAAAAGCATAAATTAGTGCCATAAGGTCACTAAAACCTACTGACTTTATCTACTTTATCCAACATGACTTTACGTTTACGAACATTCGCGTTGCTGGTAAGTATCTCTGCCATCACCTATCTGTGCCCACTTGAAACGGTTGCCCAAATCGATGTTACCTACCCGGTAAACCGGATGGTCATTCAGCGTAGCAATGATAATCAGGCAACTGTGCAGATTGCCGGCAGCTATGCCCAACCACTGGATGCTGTTGAAGCGCGTATGGTAGCCCGCGTGGCCAGCCAGGGTACCAGCACCAACTGGGCAACGTTACAAGCCAACCCCACCAACGGCCAGTTCAATGGAACGGTGGTAACCCGGGGAGGCTGGTATCGGATAGAAGTACGGGGAATGCGTAATGGGCAGGTCGTTGCCACCGACAGTGTATCTCGCTTTGGTGTGGGTGAGGTCTTCGCCATCATGGGCCACTCCAACGCCCAGGGGTCCAGTTGCGTCATCAACGGGGTCGATAAGTGTCCAACCATGGAAGGGGCCGCCGACGACCGCGTTACGGTGGTAGGCCTGGTTACCGGTACGCCCGAATTTTACCAGTATGAGTTGACCGCCGATACAAAATACATTCCCGGTCTCGCCTTCAGCCAGTTGATGACATTCAGCGGCATCTCACCTTTTGCCAAAGTGTCCTGGTTTTGGGGACGCATGGGAGACCTTCTGGTCCAGCGGATCAACGTCCCGGTCCTGATTTATAATGCAGGTTTCGGTGGGACCAACATGGAACATAATTATAAGGCAGCCTACGACATTCCGTTCGAGCATGGTTTTGTCAACTATTCTATTCGGATGCCGTTTGTCAACACGCGTAATATTATGAACCTGTATGTGCCGTCAACAGGCATCCGGGCCATGCTGCTCAACCACGGTGAAAACGACCGGGGCAACCCTACCGACCAGATCCTAATGCATCACTATGGGGTGATCGACAAGGTAAAACAGGAATTCAACAAGCCGGATCTGGCCTGGATCATTGCGCTTTCTTCCTTCGTTAGCGGGCCTTTCGATAATGTACGGTCGGCGCAGTATCAGGTAGCTCGTAACCCGAACTACCGTACTTATCCGGGCCCTGATCTCGACAACATCACGGCGCTCGACGACCGGCCCGATGGTATTCACTATTCGCCTTCCGGTCAGGCCAAAGCGGCCGAGCGATGGGCCAACGCCATTACCAATGAGTATCTCCAGTCTATTACGCCTTACATGGCCCAGACGCAGCCATTAGCCAGTATTGCCTGTACAAATAACAATCAGCTCCAGCTTACACAACCAGATGGATATGCTTACAACTGGAATACCGGCAGCACGAACCGAAACCTGACCGTTGGTGCAGGCACCTATTCAGCCCGGATTCGCAATGGACAGAATCAACAGTTTTTCCCGCCAGCGATAACGGTTCCTGCCACCGTACGTCCAGCGACTCCAACGCTTACCACGGCGGGGGGGGCGCTGGAAATCTGCCGATCCACCGGCCTGACGCTAACCTCCAGCAATCCGGACCTGAACAAGTGGAGCACTGGGGCAACAACACCTTCGATTACCGTTACTTCACCCGGCACGTACACTCTCCAGGCCCAGAATGCCGTATATGGATGCCTCTCGGATGCGGTTTCTAAAACGATCAGTTTAGCCGGTGCCGACTTGTCTCTGTCGATGCGCGTTAGCCGACGCACACCTGTCGTTGGCGATACGATCACATTTACCCTGATGGTACGCAATGAGAGTAGCTGCGACGCCGGTGCCGTAACCATGCGCAACCGCCTGCCCGATAACCTGACCTTTGTATCATCGGCCGATGGTCTGGCGGTTGCCAATGGTATCGTAAGCGGCACAGTAGCCGCTGTTCCTGCCGGCGGGCTGGTCAGCCGTCGGTATGTTGCCCGTCTGACGGCATCGGCTGTTTACCAGAACGCGGCCGAACTCGCCGTGGCTACCAACCCCGATCCCGATAGCCAGCCGGGGTCAGGCACCGGAGATGGGCAGGACGATGCGGCCATGGCTGACCTTCGCACGAAAGGGACGGGTACTCCGGGCTTTTATGTATCGCCCAACCCGAACCAAACACCGTTGCCCCCTGTGCAGGACAACCAGCCTGACCCCACCCCGGATAAAGCCGACCTGAGTCTGACTATGCTAAGCGACCAACGCACGTTACGCATAGGCCAGGTCGTTACGTTTACACTGACTGTCTCAAATGTTGGCAGCTTACCCGCCACTAATGTTGGGGTGCGCAACAGCTTACCCGCCGGATTACAATTTATTTCAGGCTCGGGAATGAATGCCACTGGACAAATCGTAAGCGGCTCCATTCTTTTGCTAGCGCCCGGCTCCAGGACAACGCTAACGTTTACAGCCAGGGCAACAGCCAGTGGCTCAGTCACGAATGAAGCCCAGATCAGTGCTTCAGATCAGCCTGATCCGGACTCCACCGTCAACAACGGAACAGATAAGGGTGAAGACGACGAAGCCCAAACGGATTTGCGGATTTTAACACCCTGACAGAGCCAGTTTGCCTGGCCAGAAGGTCATCAACCAAAGGCTTTTTAAGAAAACAGGCGTACAAACCGAACAAAAACGGGGGTAACCTGTATATTTGTTGGGCATACACTCTGCTTTCCCACTGTTAAGAATGACATATTGTTTAGGTATCAAAGTCGCGTCAGGGTTGGTTGCTATCGCCGATAGGCGCCTGACTTCAGGTACGGAAGTGTCATCGAACCGAAAAATGTCGGTTCATGAAGTCGAAAATCACTCCCTGTTCATCATGACATCGGGCCTGCGCTCCGTGCGTGACAAAGCAATTACTTATTTCAATGAAGTACTAGCTGAACGCGACCGCTCCTTCAACAAGCTTTATAAAGCCGTCAATGCGTTCGGCGAACAGGTGAAACGGGTAGCGCAGGAAGATAAAGCCTCGATTATAGCCGGTGGAATGCATTTTAACCTGAACGCTATTGTTGGCGGGCAACTGGAAGACGACGAAGAACACAAACTGTATATGCTCTACCCCGAGGGTAACTGGGTAGAGGTCGATCAGGGATCGCCCTTCAAGATTATCGGAAACTCCGGTTATGGCAAACCGCTGCTGTTCCGCAACCTTTCGTACGAAACCAGTTTACAGGAAGCGCTCAAGATTGGCTTCCTGGCGTTCGATGCCACCCGCGTTAGCGCTAATGACGTAGATTACCCGCTGGATGTTGTTGTGTATCCCAAAGACAGCTTCCATATGACCGAATACCGACTCGAAAAGGAAGATATGGACGAGGTATCTCACCAGTGGAGCGCTCTGTTGAGCAACTCAGTCCGTAAATTACCAACCTACTGGATGGACCCAATTTTTGACAAAGTCAAAAGCCGGGTTTAATGGACATTACAACCCAAACGAATGATGAATGATAAGCGATGAATGCTTACGCGTTAACTTATTCATCGTTTATCATTCATCATTTACCATCCTACTATGCACCTCCACGTTCGGCACGAATCCGAATACACGTACAACTACCCGGTTGCGCTTGGTCCGCAAACCCTGTATTTGTATCCGCGGGCTTATCCCTATCAGCGGCTTCTGGCGTATGAACTGACCATCGACCCCCTGCCATCCCGTATTGTTCGCAATATCGATGTGGAAGGCAACGTGCAGCAACTGGTCTACTTCAACCACCCCACCCGGCATCTGAGCGTGACGGCAGAGATGGAACTCCAGTCCGATGAGTTCAACTCATTCGATTTTGTCCTGTTTCCTTTTGATACACAGCGGGTGCCATTTCACTACCCTAAGTCGGTAGAAGATCTGTTACAACCTTACTTACAGCAGGTTGGTGTATCGGAGAAAGTAAGAAAATGGGCAGAGGAAATTGCCCTTGGAGCCGACTGGCAAACGACGGCTTTTTTAATGGCGCTGAACCAGACCATCCGGGAGTTTACCTACGAAGTGCGCGAATTAGGAGCGCCTTTTCCTCCCGAGCAAACCCTGACGCTTTGTAAGGGCTCCTGTCGTGACTACACCACATTATTCATTGCTGCCTGTCGGAGTTTAGGCATTGCAGCCCGCTTCGTTAGTGGCTATCTACTTGGAAACCCGCAGCAGGAACACCAGCTCCATGCTTGGGCAGAGGTTTATTTACCCGGTGCCGGCTGGCGCGGCTTCGACCCAACAGAAGGGTCTGTCGTTGTAAACCGGCATATCTTTCTAACCTCCACCGCCAAACCAGAACTGGCGGCTCCTATCAGCGGAACCTACAGCGGTCGTGCCACCTCGACACTCCGGTCTGACTTGACGTTTCTGTAATATACGTCGGGATAAGGAGCGGCCGTTTGTGAACTCAACCGGCAAATTTTCCATTTTCTGACCGTTGGCAACTATCTTTGTGACGTTATCTGAATACTTACCTAACCCATCAGCGTGGCATTAATTAAGTCTATTTCCGGAATTCGAGGAACGATTGGAGGGCGCAGTGGCGATGGACTGACGCCACTAGATGTGGTGAAATTTACGGCTGCTTTCGGGCAGTGGCTGCGACAACGTAACCCTACCCGGCAAACCGTTGTGATCGGGCGAGATGGACGATTGTCGGGCGAGATGGTCTCCAAGTTAGTAGCAGCAACTTTACAGGGCATTGGCCTGAACGTAATCGACCTGGGTCTTTCTACCACGCCGACCGTTGAACTGGCAGTTACGGGTGAAGGAGCATCGGGAGGCATTATCCTGACGGCCAGTCATAACCCAATTCAATGGAACGCGCTTAAATTACTGAACGAGACAGGTGAGTTTATTTCGGCTCAGGATGGGGCCGACGTGCTCGACATCGCTGACGCCGACGCGTTCGATTTTGCAGAAATTCGTAAACTGGGTTCGTATCAGACCGACAATACCTGGCTCCAGAAACACATTGACCAGATCCTGGCGCTATCCCTGGTAGATCGTGATGCCATAGCCGCTCGTAATTTTCGGGTAGTCGTCGACGCCGTTAATTCTACGGGTGGTTTGGCGGTCCCACTGTTGCTGGAGGCACTGGGCGTTGAGCAGATTACCAAACTACACTGCGAACCAACAGGAAACTTTGCCCATAACCCCGAACCTCTTCCCGAAAACCTGCGCGACATCATCAAGGAAATGGAGAAGGGGTCTGCTGATCTCGGGATTGTCGTCGATCCGGACGTCGACAGACTGGCCCTTATTTGCGAAGATGGTTCACCCTTTGGCGAAGAGTATACGCTGGTAGCCGTGGCCGACTACGTCCTCAAAAACGGTAAGGACACCCCCGGCCTGTCTGGCAACACGGTCTCGAATCTATCGAGTACCGTGGCCCTGCGTGACGTTACCCAGCGACACGGTGGTCAACACTTTGCGTCGGCGGTAGGCGAGGTAAATGTTGTTGAAATGATGAAGGCAAATAACGCCCGTATCGGGGGCGAAGGAAACGGCGGCATCATTTATCCCGAACTGCACTATGGCCGCGACGCGCTGGTGGGCATTGCCCTATTCCTGACGCATCTGGCCCGATTTGGTAAGTCGGCGTCCATGCTTCGCCGGACATATCCAAACTATTATATTTCCAAGAACAAAATTGAACTGACGCCAGACATCGACGTTGATGCCGTTCTGGAGCGGATCAAAGCGAAATATGCCCGAAACCCGATCAACACCATAGATGGGGTTAAAATTGAATTCAATAAGGAGTGGGTTCATTTACGCAAATCCAACACGGAACCTATCATTCGTATCTACTCCGAATCGGAGACGTTAGCCACCGCCGACCACCTGGCCAGCAAGATCATCAGTGATATTCGGGAAGTCATATCCGAAAAACGCTGATTCATACGTACCTGATCCGAAAGGCCGACCGATGAAGTTTCATCGGTCGGCCTTTCGTTTATACAGCATTTTTAGTTTTCCTGACGCCTATATTGAAAAGTTGTGTGAGTGGCGTTTGCCCCCACTATGTAGAAAAACCTACTCAACTCTCACCTGGCCATTTTTTAGTCTATCGTTACCCGGGCAAACAATCGACTAGAAATCAATAGCTTACCAGATCAATCAGTATGTGGCACAGTTTTTAGACAATGTATTGAGTAATATCAAGACAACGATTAAACTAACACTAGAACTCATGAGCTTCTTCAAAGGACTATTGACAGGGCTGGCTATCGGTTTACTAACGGCTCCCCGGAGCGGTAAAGAAACCCGTGATAAATTGACCACCGGTGCAAAAGATTGGCAGGATCAGATCAACGAAGGATTCAACCAACTGAAAGATCAGGTCGATCAACTGACAGGTCAGGCCAAGGAAACGGTTAACAAATACACGGGTAAAGCAGAGAATGCCTACAACCAGTATAAAGAGGAAGCCGAGTACAACAGCGATCAGACCAAGTCAGATTATAACGACGGAGTTGACGACGCTGCCGATGCCGCTAAATCTGGTATCAACAAAGCGGAAGACGCTTTCAAAGTGAACTAAGTAACAGATTGCTTTTTGATTTACTCAACATCATGAAAAAGTGGGCTCCCGCTTGGTATACGTACCGGGCGGGAGCTTTTTTTGCTTACCCTTAGTAAATTGACTACCTGTTTACGAAAGAGCGCTCCAAATCTCGTCTACTACGAAAAGCGCACAAGCAACTAGGCCAGGTCATAGATAGCTTTCAGTCAATTATTCCTGACTACGAATGTATCATCCACCTTACTAATTGATTGACCCCGCCTACATACTTTATCATAGAAGCAGTAAAGACAGAAGGTCCGAACTGAAATCAGCTCGAACCTTCTGTCTTTACTAGTTAGATAGGGATAGCCAGTTTTTTACTACCGGCCACTCTAAAAATTCTACCGGTTTGTAAACAGCGTATCGTCGCTGTCCAGATCGGTCCGTTCCGTACGAACGGTTGAATCAGTTGTGCCTAAGTTTTCAACGTCCACTTCAGTCTTACGAACCGTATCACGAATCGTTTCCTGACGCTCGTTCACTTCTTTACCGATCGAAATTTCCTCTACGACGTTGGCCGTTTTAGAAACTACAGGTACTTCGGCATGCTCAACCAGCTCGATCTGTCCTTCCTGGAACGCATTCAGGTCAGCCGATGTAGCAGCCCGGTTTACAGGATTGCGCTGAATCGTTACACGCTCTTCGCGCAGACGCAGGCTTTCTTCGACTGGGCGTTCTACGATACGACTCCGTACCCGAACACCACCCGTTTCTACTTCACGCTTGCCTACCTGTAAGTTTTCTTCGATTACTTTGATCGTCTGATCATTGTTTACCAGATCGGTCCGATCGCGGTCTGTCAGGCTATCGCTGGTGTAAGCGGCATCGGACGTCGTCAGATCACCGGATAAGCCCGTTGCACCAACAACACCACCCGTTGTACCGTAGGCAGCGGTCGTACTATCGTAAGAGCCGGTCGTGCTGCCATAGGTAGCAGCCCGCTCATCAACATCTACCGCACCGTTATCGTCAAGAATATCGGCGGCCCGTTCTGCTTCATCTTCCGATTGCGTATGCACCGTAACGATCGAGCTGCGGTCGGCAACCCGCGTATATTTGTCAGCGTCATCGTTACTGTCGAACAAAGAGCTGAAAAAATTACCAATGCTGCTACCTACGTCTTTGGTATCATCTACCACTTCTTCAGTGCGTGTGCCACTCGTATTTTGGTGACGGTCAGGTACAAGATCGCTGTCTCCGCTATTGTAAGCACCCGATTGAGCTGACAGGTCGATGTTGCTACGGGAGAAACCATCGTTTACCAGCGCTTCTACTGCCTGCTGTGCTTCGTTTGCGTTGTCGAAAACGCCTACTACTGTTAATGATGCCATGACTTTTTTGTTTTGGGTTTACGTTGAGAACTTATTAATCTATAACGAGGGTCTGCCATCAGACCGAACGTCCGCTTCATTGTCAATCCGCTCAACCGTTACTTCTTCCTGCCGGAGCGTAACCTGCTGCGTATCGATAGTTGTTATTTGCCGTTTAGTAATGCGCACTTCCTCCACAAGTACCAACCGGGTTTCTACAACTACTACCTCCTTAACAACCGGCACTATAGTTACATCACCTTCGTAACGAATGGCCGGAGCAACATCCACATACTGATTGACAGGAACACGCTCTACACTAAGCTCTTCGTGTACAAGGGGCGTAGTAACTACCCGCTCCTCTTCCCGAACTGCTTTATTGATCAGCAAACGACCTGTTTCAACGAGCTGCTTCTCAATCTGCACCTGCTCTTCAATTACCGGAATGCGTAGTACGTCAACCAAGCCTGAGAGATTACCCTGAGGGCTAACTCCATTAGCAGGCGTATCGGCATTGTCGGTATTATTCATCAGCGGTGTATCGGTTAAACGCGTTAAAGCGTGTTCATGCAGTCCTTCCGGATTGGCGTATGTATAAGCCAACCCATACCCCTTTTGTTCTATAATTTTAATAGTCTTTATTTTCAGATACTGATTACCAGCCTCTTAAGTGCTGGTAAATTTAAATGTTAACAAACTGATAATGGATAGGACTCTTTAATAGGCACTTGGTCGAACTTCCTCTTCTGCATGAGTTAATCCCTCTCGGGAAATGACCACTTAAGCGAAGTTTCCAACAGTTTCAATTAACAGCTGTTATACAAGCTCAACAATAGTAAATAGTCTCACATGAAAGTAAAACAACTTATTTTCGGTCTGTCGGTAGCTGTTCTTTGTGGCACGACCCAGTTTTCCTGCAACTCTAAGCCAGAAAACAAGGCCGAAGAAGTAAAAGACGAAAAAGAAGAGGTTATCGAAGCGCAACGCGACGGTGAATCCAAAGGAGATGTAATGGAAGAACAAGCTGACCTTGATTCGGCTCGTAAAGATTACAAAGAAGCCGTTAAAGACTCCGTACGGAATAACTAAAGCTCACTTCATAAAAAGCATCGGGGTAGCCGGGAACAAAACTCTGTTCGTGGCTACCCCGATGCTTTTTATGAAATGCCGCTTTTTATACCAAACCGAACAAATCTGTTACGCCCAGCATTCGTTTGGTTGTATACCCTTCGCCAAACTCGGCCCCAATCATGTGTCCATGCTCACGGGTACGAGCCTCCAGAAATTTCATGAATGCCTCGCCCGAGATGTAACTCTGCGGCTCCGGACTATCGGGGTCGAAAAACTGACTTTTATAGGCTTTTATAGCGGCAATTTTGCCATCCCAGTAGGGAGTAACGTCAACCACAAAATCGGGGGTTAACGAGCGATCCTGAATAAAATGATAGACAAACGAAGGGCGGTGGGCTTCCTGAGGCTTTCCGTCTTTGCCAGTCGTCTTAATCTGGCGCAGGCCAGCGTAAAAACAGGATTGCACGACCAGTTCAGCTGCCCGGCCATGGTCGGGGTGGCGATCGTCGACCGCATTGGTCAGCACAATTGTAGGTCGGTAGTGCCGTATGACTGAAATAACCGCCAGTTGATGCTCTTCATCATTACGAAAAAAGGCATCGCGGAAACCCATATTTTCGCGAGCTGCCAGTTGCATCAGTCTGGCCCCTTCTGCCGATTCGCGAAGCCGAATTTCGGGGGTGCCCCGTGTACCGAGTTCACCCCGCGTCAGGTCAACCCCCGCTACCGTCTTCCCCTGTGCTACCAGCGAAAGAACGGTACCGGCACAGGTCATTTCAATATCATCAGGATGGGCTGCAATGGCCAATACATCAACGGTCATGGAGTATTATTTCAAAAAAACAGAATGTAACGTTTATCTGATAAGTACTACAAACTGAGCCTGAAAGTTCGATTCATTGCCTGAGCGGTGTAACCAGCGTCTTTGTTTTACGCTTAAGCTGCTTATGCTTTGTAGCGAAATCATTACGCTTAGCCTTGGGTAAACTGCTTACCGGGGTTTGGCTGAAAATTGGTATTTTGCGGTCATTTTGGCCGTGCCGATAGCTGTTCAGTGATTGAATTACCCACCACCCTAACCATGCATTCATGTCCTACAAAACCCTTGCCCTTCAAGTAACCTGCCAGTCTGTTAATTCATGCACAACTCGTGATGAGGCCGAAACGGTAATGCTCCAGACAATTGAGCGCATCGAAAAACAGATTGCTGCATCTATTGGCCTCGCCGGCCGCGACACCCTGTTGGTTGTGGTACCCGAATCGTTTCTAACCGGTTTTCCAATGGCTGAAACCATTGACGAATGGCGGGAAAAAGCAGCGCTCGATATTGACGGCAACATCTATGAAGCCCTCGGTGCGATGGTGCAGCGCCAGCAGATTTATTTTTCGGGCAACGCCTACGAACAGGACCCTTTTTTCCCGGAGCTCTACTTTCAAACCAGTTTTATCCTTGGCCCTAACGGCGACGTACTGCTGCGCTACCGACGCCTGAACGCCTTACATATACCCACCCCGCATGATGTGTGGGAGTTATATATCGACGCTTACGGGTATGACTCCCTGTTTCCGGTGGTAAAAACCAACATTGGCAATCTGGCCTGTATTGCTTCAGAAGATATTCTTTATCCTGAAGTCGCCCGCTGTCTGTCGATGCGGGGAGCTGAGCTACTCCTGCACTCAACCTCCGACGCGAGCAGCCCCCAACCAACGCAAAGAAGTGTGGCTAAACTGGCGCGTGCCGCCGAAAATATGGCTTACATCATATCGGCCAACTCAGCAGGCATAGCAAACAGCCCCCTTCCTGCCGATTCCAATAACGGCAACTCGATAATTGTCGATCCTAAAGGGCGGGTGCTGGCCGAAGCCGGTTATGGTGAAAGTATGGCGGCTAACGCCGACATCGATCTGGTTGCCCTACGTGAATTTCGGCAACGCCCCGCAGCAGCCAATCTGCTGGCCCGGCAGCGGCTCGAACTCTACAGCGAGAGCTACGCAAAAAACACCATATACCCTCCCAATACACTCCTGAATCACCCCGCCGACCGTCAGCACGTTACCCGTGTACAGCAGGAGGTGATCAAAAAAATGTACAACTAATCGGGTCAACTTTCAATAACCTTTGCTTTTCGCCGGCGTTTCAGCCGGAAGAGGTTACTACCAGCCTGTTCCGGCGTCTGGTCGCCCAGCAGCACTCCCCACGGCCGGAGACTGTCGACCCGATCGAAGATCACTTTCATGATGGCAATGGCGGGAATAGACAAAAACATGCCCGAGACGCCCGCCAGCGCCCCGCCAACGAGCACACCTACAATGGAAACCAGCGCGTTTACCCGAACTTTGGAACCAACGATGAGAGGAACCAGTAAGTTATTATCGATAAACTGAACAAACAGAAAGACGCCCAGTACACCAAACATGATCGACATATCGGGCTGGTTACCAAACGTGACAAGCACCGTCAGCACGGTAGCTACCAGTCCGCCGATGTAGGGAATCAGATTCAGGATGGCTGCAATGATTCCGAGCAGAACCGCATACTGAACACCCAGAATTAAAAGCCCTGCCGAGTTGAGCGCAGCTACGCAGGCTGTTTCGATCAGCAGGCCCACCACATAGCTCTGGATAACGATTTTTACCTCCCCCAGTACTTCCCGTACACGCTCAGTATGTTTTTCAGAAAACAGCACGACAACAAAGTGTAGCAACATAGAGCGGTAATAGAGAAGCAGGAAGACATAGATCGGTACCAGGGTCAGGGTGCCCAGCGGCCCTGTGATAACACCCAGCGTACTGGCACTCTGCAAACTGTCGAGCGTTTGGGTCTGGGCTTTCTGGAGGTATTTCTCCTGCTGGCGGTAGCTGACATTGTACTCACGCCGAACCCACTGCCGGGCATCGTCGACCAGATCATTGATATTCTGGCGGAGTTTGGGCAGATCGTCCGAAAAATCAGCCAGTTGCATGGAAAGGATCACGCCCAGTCCGGCTACCACAACAATAGCCAGCAGCAGTGCGATACTAATGGCAAATACTTTGTGCAGACCCAGGCGAATAAGCCGCTCTTCAACCGGCCGTAGCAACACCGCAATCAGTCCTGCCATAGCAAGTGGCACCAGGATATCCTGGCCCAGGTAGATAGCCACAGTCAGAATGGCCAACGATAATAACGAATGGGAGAATTGGTGGTAGTGGGGGCGGGTTGGCTCGGGGTTCATGACGTTGGTGATAAATCAGGTGCAAAGTAGTCATTACACCTGCTCTCCCCAAAATCCCTTATTTTTCGCGACTCCATACTTCATCGACCCGCCCCCCTGTCGAACTTCGACCGCTATGACGCCACTCATTGGGGCTAACGCTTGCCTCAAACGTAAGCGAACGACCCACGCGGCTATTGTCTCGCGAAAAGAAATCAATCGTTTCCGTGTACTTACCTTCTTTCAGCGCATAGGTACCGCCCCCTGTTCCAGAAAACTGCTTTGTTTCCGGATTGATCGCTACCCATTGAAACCGGCTACCCGTCAGCAATTTAAGGGTCTTGCGGGCACCACGCTGCATTGTCGTTAGCTGACCGGCTTCGTTGGCTCGGCCCGTAATACGCCACAACCCGGTCAGCGGGCTTGATGTTGACGGTTCGTTAACCCGGTCATAGGTCTGGCTCCCCGAAGGACTGGTTACAACGAGCCGGCCATCACGCCAGGTAACCTGATACGTTTCAAGCTGCCCCACTCGGTTACTATCTTTCGTATCGAACTCGACCAATACCGTAAAGCCTTTATCGGTCTGCTGGTATTTACCACCCCGGCTGCTATGAAACCGGTCAGGTTCATAGGCTGTTTCCATCAGGTAAGCATCGGCGATGGTCAACATAATCGTAGTACCAGACGGCTCTACAAATTGCCAGGCTCCGTTCAGGCCGGGTTGAACCCGCAGAAACGCGGTAATGAGTCCAATGACAAGTAAGGTTATTGGAAGTAGGTGGCGTAGGCTCATAGGATTAGTTGAGTTGATACGTTAATGAACAGACAGCAACTGAACAGGGCTGAAAAGAGAAATAGTCCTGCTTCACTACTCAACAGCGCTGTTCTTCCATCCTTTTTCTGTCGATTACAGGCCTTCCTCATTCACTACTCCGGAGACCGGGCCGCTTTTGCCGGGGCTCCGCTGGCGAGTATCAGCGGTCTTTCGCTGAACTTGCCGTACTTTTGCGGGTTAATTAGCCATGACGTCAAACACCCGCGATATCGCCTATCAACTCCGGCAGGGACAACTCATTGCCCTTGCCGACGAAACGGGCTGGTCCCTAGTGGCCGACCCCGCCAACGACAAAGCCGTCGAAGCGCTTCTGGCGCTCCGCTCCGTTATGCCCGCCGGTCTCTATCCAACGGTAATCATTATGAATACCGACCAGTTGGGTATGTATGTAGCCAAAATGCCGGACGTAGCCTATGATCTGACCGAGTTTGCCGAAGATCCGCTGACCGTCATTTATGAGCAGGGCAAGAACGTATCGCTGCGGCTGTGGGCCGATGAGAAACAGCCGGGAGAAATACCCGCCGAGGCAGGTGAACTGGCCGTAAGGCGGTCGCTGAGCAACGACGTACAGCGGTTGATTGGTAGTTTCAGCCGGGGCCTGCTGTCACTACCGCTGGAGTCCTTGTCGCTGCCACCATCCGTTACGGGGGCTTTTGCCGAGCGGTTTGGCACATTACCCAGTACGCCCAAACGACCACGCATTCTGTGGCTGGCCGTGAATGGAGGCATCAAGTTTATCAGAAAATAAGTCGGCAATCAGGTTATCAACCATACCGGGCTGTGCCGGACAACAGCCCTCTCACCGAAGCCTGATTACCGAAAATCGACCATCAGTACAATGAATTTCAGGGATACCCTAGATAAGAATCCACTATTTGACCGTATCGCGCAGGAAGCCCAACAGCTGGGTATGCAGGCCTACGTCATTGGCGGGTTCGTGCGCGATCTGGTGATGGGCCGCCCGTCGAAAGACATCGATATCGTTTGTATCGGCAGCGGCATCACACTGGCCAGAGCCGTCGGGCATACGTTGCGAACGCATGTTTCTGAATTTCCCAGTTTCGGTACGGCCATGCTGAAAGCCGAACATGAAGGCAAAATCTGGGAAGTTGAGTTCGTGGGTGCCCGAAAAGAATCATACCGGGCAGACTCCCGCAAACCCATTGTGGAGGATGGCACCCTCGAAGATGATCAGAACCGCCGGGATTTTACTATCAATGCCATGGGCATCAGTCTCGACCGGGCGACGTTCGGTGAGTTACTCGACCCCTTCGATGGCGTGACGGCTATCAAACGCAAGATCATTCGGACGCCACTCGGACCGGACATCACTTTTTCCGATGATCCATTGCGTATGATGCGGGCCATCCGCTTTGCCTCGCAACTTAATTTCGATATCGAGCCCGACACGTTCGACGCTATCATTCGTATGAATGAACGCATCACTATCGTGTCGCGGGAGCGCGTAACCGACGAGTTGAACAAGATTATTCTTTCGCCTACGCCATCGTACGGATTTAAATTGCTGTACCATGCCGGCCTTCTGGAGCGAATTTTCCCTGAACTGATCGCGCTGAGGGGTGTAGAAACCATCGAGGGGAAAGGCCATAAAGATAATTTCTACCACACGCTGCAGGTTCTGGATAATGTGGCCAATCGTACCGATAGAAATCCAGTCCTGAGCGAGAATGAACTCTGGCTGCGCTGGGCGGCTTTGCTCCACGACATTGCCAAACCTGCTACCAAACGCTTCGACCAGCGGGTTGGCTGGTCGTTTCACGGGCATGAAGACATGGGAGCACGCTGGGTGCCCGGCATTTTCAGAACGATGAAGCTGCCGCAGAATGAACACATGCGCTTTGTGCAGAAACTTGTGCGGCTACACCTTCGTCCTATTGCGCTCACCAAAGAGCAGATTACCGACTCGGCTATACGCCGGTTGCTGGTCGATGCGGGCGACGACCTCGACGGGCTGATGGCTCTTTGCCGGGCCGACATCACCTCGAAAAATTACGAGAAAGTACAAAAACACCTGCGCAACTTCGATCGGGTCGAGCGGAAGCTCCATGATCTCGAAGAACGCGACAAACTGCGTAACTTCCAGCCGGTAATTACGGGTGAGTTGATCATGGAAGTATTTGGTTTGCCGCCTTCCAGGGACGTAGGCGAGATAAAGACCCTTATCCGAGAAGCTGTTCTGGACGGCCTTATTCCAAACAAACTGGATGTCGCCTTTCCATTTCTGGTCGATGAGGGTCGGAAACGCGGGTTGACCGTCGTAAAACAATTATCAGAATTAAGTACATCCGGACCAGTCAATGTCGAGGATGAAAAACCTGTTTAACTGAATCAATGGAGAATAAAACAAATTTTCGGCGCTTCTTTGGCGCATCGCTTACCATCCTTGGCGTCGTTGTCATACTATTCGCCCTGGTCGCTTTCCTATCGGACGGCAAACCGGTTTTAGGGCTTAGCGTCTCAAAAGGAGAGGCAGCCGCACCTTTCATTGTCGGCATGATCTTTCTTGTCACGGGCGTAAACCTGGTGCGGGAGTCGTAGGGGAGTGATGAGTGGGGAATGATGAATGATGAACGATAAATAAATGCGACCGAAGGATCGTTCATCGTTCATCGTTCATCATTCCCCACTCATCATTCATCGCTCATCACTCAGTTAGACGTTCTGGCGGTTATGAGCCACTGGTAGGAGTTGAGCGGCTGCGGGAGTCCATCGGGTTGAATTTGCAGATACATCAGATGCAGATGTGTGGGGGAACGTGTTTTGTACGCATTG
The DNA here is from genome assembly GCF_014282275.1 of Spirosoma utsteinense. Lineage (GTDB taxonomy): Bacteria > Bacteroidota > Bacteroidia > Cytophagales > Spirosomataceae > Spirosoma > Spirosoma utsteinense. Next base: position 11,956 of record NZ_VFIA01000025.1, on the reverse strand, counting down.
AAACCGGTACGGCCCATTTCTGCGATTTTCTGTCCCGCCTGCACCCATTGCCCCGTCACTACGTGAACCGCGCTGTTATGGGCGTAATAGAAAAGACCGTGCAGGTTTGGGTCATAAACCCACACCCAGTTGCCGCCCCGGTAATCGGAGCCGGGTTTCCAGCCAGTTTCAATAGACACGACAAGTCCACTGCTCATGGAAAGAATATCGACCGGCTGGCTCGTTCGATCGTCGAGGTTGTTCTGGTTGCGGTCGACAACGAAAATATCCTGAGCCGGGTGGCTGCCCCGCACCGTATAATCAAATAAATCGAAGCCTTTTCCGCGATAACCTTCGCCATGCGTACCCCCAATAGCGCTGGTCGAATAGCCTCGTACCGGGAACCAGAAGTAGTCTTTTGTCTGGCGCAGGCTGTCCCGCTGGAGCGAGTCGACCCGGAAGCTCTCCGCACTCTGGAAACGTGACTGTAGCCCCTTCATGATCGTGCTGAACTGCATCCGGGCAGAATCAGGAACAACAGTCTGCTCACGGATCTGGGTGTATAAACGCTGAAATTGCTGACAATACGCGTATACAGTAGGCTCGTCTGAATTACTGGTGATGACCTGCGACGAGGCTATGTTAAGCCCTCCCATCAACAAAGCGCCTGCAATACCTGCTATTCGCATGAACGAAATTACATCAATCCTCACTAATCTGCATGGTGTCGTGTTGAGCTGCCAAAAGTACGCAAAGTAATGGGATGGGGAAAGAAATAGGCCATTCAGCCGGAATGATAGCGGTTTGGTCCACCCACCCGGCTCACTACGGACAGACGATCTTGTAAAATGTATAGCTCACTGTCAATGCGGTATAGGTATAACTGTCCCGAAGTACGGGATTACCCTGAGCTGTCTTATTGGTTGTTATGCCATATGTCCGTTCGCCCAGACCATCGAGGTAATCATGCTTGGTAAAACGGGTGCCAAACTCAAGCCCCACACTCCAGGGCCGGTTGATCTCATACTTCACCCCCACCCCCAGCGGAAAATTAATAATACCCCGCGCCCGTACGACCGGGTTGCGGAAACTACAGAGGCCAACCCCGCCAAATACATAAGGTGTCCAGTTCTTTGCTTTTGGCGTCAGTTTATAGTTAAGGAAATTATACTGAAGGTCGATCGTCGCTTCACTCAGGCGACTCCTGAACGAGTAATCGCGGGTCTTCTGGAGCGGATCACGACTAAAGCGGTCGGCAGCGCCAATACTACCAATGCCTAACCCGGCCCGTAAGGAAAACGAACGGCTCGCGTTATACCGAAAGAACAGATTGGCCGCTGGCCGGTAGAAACGCGGATTCAGCGACGTTGATACGTCGCCTTTGTAAAGCATTCCGCCCAGGCCACCACCAACTTCCATTTTCTGTGCCTGTGCCGAGAGTGTTATAAAAAGCCCGGCTATCAGTAGCCGGGCAGTGTTGATTCGTGTATGGTTCATAAGGATAGGCAACAAGCTACGAGAAACCATTTCAGTGGGCCTGCCTGCCAATTTCAGCTTACCGGATGGGCGGGCATTTGATCTTACCCGGAATAACGTATTGAATAGACAGATTGGTCAGGATATACCCGTCTCTGGTAATACCAGACCCACCACGAGCCGAAGTCGTCAACGCATCCTGAACCACCAGTTGCTGGTCAGGCGTACCGCTATCAAATAATTGTTTTATGGGAGCATACCGGTCCGGACCATTTGCTTTGCGGGCAGCGATGACCTGAAACCGACGATCGGCCATCTTAGTAGCCAGCCCTTCCAGTAGTGCCGGGTCGCCGTACCCATTACCGCTGACATCATCGAGGTAGTCAGAAAAGGTGTACCGGAAGCCAATTTCTAAACCAACGTTAAACAGTTCGTTGATTCTGTAACGGGCTCCAAAGCCAATAGGAATGGCTACGGTAACCAGCGAATAAGGCTTCTCACGACCGGGCTGCCCCTGACCTTCCGTACGCAACGGCTGAAGTTTCACCCACCGGCGGGCTTCGTAAGGCTCATTATCGGGTGGTGCCGGCGTGCGGGCTTCGGGACTGTGGGCTACCAACGCCAGACCGCCAAAGAGGTAGGGCGTGAACTTGGCCCGCTGGTTGGAATTACGGCCGTCTTCTACAAAATTGTAAATACCTGTCAGCGCAAACTCTTTCAAATCGTTTCTAAAATGCAGATTTCGGGCATACTGGGCAATGTATTTCTCTACGTTGTTCTTGTTGAACGTATAATCGTCGCCCGCGATACGTGCCCAGGTGAAGGTCGCTCTGGCCGCAAAGTGCGGAGTGAACTGGCGGGTATAGCCCAGGCCTACGTTCCAGCGGGGCATGATATACGTGGCTCTGAGTGCCCGACGGTATCCGGCCACATCACCGTAGTAGTGCGACGAGCCAGCACCAAATGACACGGATGAATACGGAGCGAAGCGAGTGTTGGGCCGTCGTTGCGCTGAACTTTTCGTGACATGGTTCGTCAGAATCAAGACCACGGCTAAGCCGGTCAGCAGAGACTTGTATTTTTTCATAGATGTGTAAGACGTGAATCAACCTTGTGCGGCCCGGAAACCAGCCATTTCCGAAACGGCCGCAATGTTGTTTTTATTGGCGAAATGGCCGGAAAATTACAAAACAGGAAAGTCTAGTTTCTGATATCCCAGCCCCAGTTGAGCTTGCTGCGGAGCGTATTCAGGAAATTATCGTCGCTAAGTTTGACCAGTCGGGCGGGGAAGGTTTCCTTTTGAACACTGATCCGGACCGATGTTTCGACGGTAAAGGAACGGGAGTCGAGGGCCGCCAGAAAATTACCGCTACGACTCTCAACTTCAAAGGCCAGCTGACACGAATCCATCACGATCATAGGCCGTACATTGAGATTATGAGGACTGATGGGCGTGATGATGAAGTTATTCGTCTGGGGCAACAGTACAGGCCCGCCACAACTGAGCGAGTAACCCGTTGACCCGGAGGGCGTCGAGATAATCACCCCGTCGGCCCAGTAGGAGTTCAAGAATTCACCGTCGAGGTAGGTATGTACCGTGATCATCGACGATGTTTGTGTACGCGTGATCGTGAAGTCGTTGAGACCAAAGGGCAGGTTACCAAAAATATCCTGATTGGACCGTACGCTCACCAGTGACCGTTCGTCGATGCTGAACTGGCCGGTGAAAAGCGCATCGATCATAAGCCGGATGGACGGTGGGGCTACCGTAGCCAGAAAACCCAGCCGGCCAATATTGATCCCGATGATTGGAATAAGCCGCGGCCCGACATGCGTAACCGCATCGAGCAGCGTACCGTCCCCCCCCAGACTAAAGATAAAGTCGGCATTGGCAACCCCTTCAGTCGTGGAGTAGGTAGCTTCGCTATAATGCGCAACCCCCGCTTTATCCAAAAAGTCGCGGTAGCCTTCCGAAATAACGACTTCGGCCTGCCGTTTGGCCAACTCTTCGAACATGGACTGGATGTAGGGCCGGGCCGATTCGGGAAAGTTGCGCCCGTGAATGGCAATTCTCATAGGAAAAATCAGACGGTCAAAAAACGAGTCGTAAGTCGTCCAGGTTGTAAGTCATCCGTGAGGCTTCCAGCCGCCAAATGGCCCTTACGACTTATACGGGTTACGACTGGTTAACTAAGGTTACGTGTTTAGAAAGCGGAGCAGCGAATCGAGCCGCTCCTGATCGATGCTTTCGACGGGCGCATTGGCAAAAGCCGCTTCAATACGGTAACCGAAGCGTTCGAGGGTTGAAATGACGGATGTTATCTCCCGGCGGTTGAGTTTCAGGGTTAGCCGCGACCGGTCGGGCATGCCATAAGCGGCACTGGAGAAGTAACTGCTGATGATCTTGACGTTGTTCGACTCAACAAGCCGACTAATTTCAGTCAGCGAGTAGTCACGCTCGTTCATATTCAGGATCAAAATAGCGCCGGCTTCCTGCACCCCCAGTTCCTGAGCAAACTGTTTCAGCAATTCGCTGGTGGAAATAGTCCCGCTGAATTCCTGCTCCTCGGTCAGGACAGCTACTACTTCCATCCGGTTCTGAAGGATCAGCCCGATGATTTCGTACAGATGCTGATCTTCGTATACAAAGGTCTGCTCGAACAAGCGCATCACATCGCTCAGGCGTTGCTCATCATCGGCAACATCCATCAGCAACTCTTCACTAATTACGCCCCGATACTCTCCCTGATCGGTTAGTACGAGTTGCCCGACACGATGCTCCTGCATCCAGTCCAGCGCCTGCGCCACCGAATCGGTTAGCTTCAGCGATGGAAGCATCGGGTCAATGAGATCGGAAGCCAGCATAGTAAATGGTCGTTAAAAAGACTGTATGGCAGAAAACTACAGAAATTATACCATAGTTTACACATGAAAGGAAATTCGTCAGCAAATAACAGCAGTTAATGATTTAGTAAGTTGGTCAGAGGAAGCTGGCATCGCGTTCTGCGCGATTACGTCAGCCACATATCAACTGACCAGTTCTCCCATCGGGTGGTTAATCAGCCAGTTATCGAGCAACTCATTAAACCGGTCGGGACATTCCATCATGGGTGCGTGGCAGCACTTATCGATAAAAAACAACTCCGAATCAGTAATCAGCCGGTTAAACTCGTGACCAACCTCGGCGGGTGTAATGGTATCGTTCAATCCCCAGACGAGTAACGTTGGCACCTGGATCTTATGCAGATCTTTAGCCACATTATTCCGCTGAGCCGATTTGGCAATACCCACGATACTCATGCATTTGGGTATGCTGCTCGTAATGTCGAACACCTCGTCGATCAGTTCTTTCGACGCCACCTTCGGATCGTAGAACGTGTAGGCAACCCGCTCGGCAATGTAATCGTAGCTGCCGCGCTTGGGAAACGACCCGCCCATCCCATTCTCGAACAGGCCCGAACTGCCGGTAAGTACCAACCGGCGAACCTGGTCGGGATTGGTGAACGTGTAAAGCAAAGCCAGATGGCCCCCCAGTGAATTACCCAGCAGGGTGAGGTCCTGGAGCGATTGCTGAGCAACAAATTTCTGTACAAACCCCAGCAGCCCCTCCAGACTCGCCTGCCGGAGTGGCATTTCATAGATCGGAAGCAGCGGGATTACGACCCGATAGCGGTCTGAAAACGTATCGATAACGCTGTCCCAGTTACTGAGGGCTCCAAAGAGACCATGTAACAGCAATAACACTTCGCCCTGGCCTTCGTCTACGTAGCGAAAGCCCGCTTCCTCCCGGATTGTATAGTTCATGCGACTCGAACGGTTAACGGTGCAGTAGCTAGCTGCTTAACTTTATAACGTTTTATTGAATCGACCCAGTTTATCAGTAATTGCAGGCCGTTTTGGGTCAGTACGGCCTCCGGATGAAATTGTACACCCCACAACGGTAATGTCCGATGACGCAGGGCCATCACTTCACCACTGTCGGTGGCAGCCGTGGCAATCAGGTCGGCGGGCAGACTCGTCAGCAGCAGGGAATGATACCGCGTTACGGCAAATGTGGACGGCAGGTTTCGTAACAGTTCGTCAGCGGCCAGCACCCGAACATCCGACACTTTTCCATGCATCGGCCGATGAGCCGTCACCAGACGCGCACCAAAGAACTCCCCCAGCGCCTGATGCCCCAGACATACACCCAGAATAGGAACACGTTGGTAAAAATGAGCGATGATATCCATTAGCTGACCGGCCTGACGGGGGACACCCGGCCCCGGCGACAACACCACCCCATCGACCCATTCGCTGGTAAACTGTTCCATCGGCTCATTATTCCGCACAATCCGGCACTCCGCCCCGGCCTGCCGCAGGTAATCGACAAGCATGTACGTAAATGAATCGAAGTTATCGACGATTAACAGCTTCATACGGATAGAACACAACCAACTGTGGCAAAATTAACAATTCACCATAAAAAGCAAAATAATACTTTTTATATGTACTGATAATCAGCATATTAAATTATCATTACCTAAGTTTTAGTCAATTTTTATAAAAAAAGTACCACACAATTCGATTATAGCTCATTTGTCAATTGGGCTAGTCCATACCTTTGCTTTTCATTCATTTGTTTTAACTCATTCGTATGTCGTCTGTCGATTCACCGGTAATTATTATTGGGGCCGGGATGGCTGGCCTGACCTGCGCGGTATACCTGAAGCAGGCGGGGATCGCAGCCCTGCTCATCGACGCAGCCGATGCGGTTGGCGGGCGGGTCCGTACTGATGTTGTCGGCGGGTTTCAGCTCGACCGCGGGTTTCAAATCCTGCTCACCGCCTATCCCGAAGCCCGTCGGCTCCTCAACTACGAGGCCCTCGAACTCCAGCGCTTTCGGTCGGGCGCGCTGATCCGGGATCAGGCACCCAATGCTGCTGCCCAATGGATGACTTTGCTGAACCCGTTCCAGGAACCATTTTCTGTATTCAAGACCCTGGCGTCGCCCATTGGGACGCTGAGTGACAAGATCCGGATTTTCGAGTTGATGCGCCGAACACAGGAGCTACCTATCGATGAACTCTTCCGGCAGACACCCACTACTACGCTGGCGCTGCTGCATGAAATTGGCTTTTCGGATCGGATGATCGAGCGGTTTTTCCGGCCGTTCTTCGGGGGTGTTTTTCTGGAGGACGCGCTTATCACCTCCAGTAACTTTTTCGAGTTCTGCTTTAGAATGTTCTTCTCGGGCGATGCGGCTGTGCCAGCCAGTGGTATCGGGGCAATTCCGGCTCAATTGGCAGGTCGGCTCTCTCCAGCCCAGATCCGACTAAAGACGACGGTCAGCCACATCGACGGGCAGACTGTCGTACTCGACTCGGGCGAGTCCTTAACGGGTCGGGCCGTAGTGCTGGCCGTCGATGCAGCGCAGGCCGACCGGCTGCTGGGCGTTCCTACAGCAAGCCATAGCGAGTTGAGCGAGCGGTTATTCAATCATACGACCTGCACTTATTTTGCGGCTCCCCGTAGCATCGATCCGCCTGCCATACCCGCCAAAAAGCTGTTACTCCTCAATACCCATCGAAGTTCGGCCATACATAACATTGCCCTGATGAGCGATGTAGCACCCGCCTACGCACCGGCTGATCAAACCCTTGTTTCGGTTAGCACACAGGGGCTGGAGACGGTCAACGAAACCGCCCTGACGGAACGAATCCGACTGGAATTGATGGAATGGTTTGGGGCTGATGCCCGCCACTGGAAGCATTTGCGTACCTATCACCTCCCGCAAGCCCTACCCGCTTATCCGCCGGTTGTCGATACGCCGACTTCGATACACCAGCCAGCGGTTCATAAACCACTGAAGCTAAGCGAATCGCTATACCAGTGTGGCGATCAAACTACCTATCCGTCGCTCAACGCGGCTATGCAAACCGGCCGGGAGGTTGCCGAGCTGATCGCAGCTCATTAAACCTGTAGCTGATATGGCACTACGGCTGGCTTACGGCTTCAACAGGGTCATTTCCACCCGTCGGTTCATCTGCCGGGTAGTCTCCGCGTTGTTGCTGCCAATGGGTCGTGTAGGACCGTAACCACGGGTAACAATCCGGTTAGCGGCAATGCCGTTGGCTACCAGATAGGCTTTCACTACCTCGACGCGCTGTTTCGACAGCCGGACGTTTTCATCGAAGTCCCCCTGATTGTCGGTATGCCCGGCCAGTTCGATCTCGGCGGTAGGATTGGTCCTGAGAAAATCGGCCAGTTGTTCCAGTGCGGGTTGTGCATCGGGCAGAAACTCGGCTTTGCTCTGTACAAACTGAATGGCGCGTAGCTGCGTGGTTTTGCCGGGAGCCGCTACTACGAGCGGGGGCGTGTAAACGACTTTGGCATCGAGTGTTTTGGGGGGCGTCAACCGCTGACCGGATGAAACGGAAGCTGACGACTGATTGGTCGTCGTGGCAACCGACGCCCCGGAAGCCCCTCCCGACGAAGCGGCCACAGACCTGCTCTCGATAGTGCTCTCATTTCGATGGATAGGTGGCTTTTCGCCTGTCTTATACAAAACGAAACGTTTATTACCAATGCTGCTTGTACTGAGCGATGTGTTCGTATTCGACGAAGCAAAAGCCATTGGCTCAGCCAGTGACTCATAGCCTGCTGCAGTGGCTTTTATGATGTACGACTGCTTAGGATCGAGCGTGAACTTAAATACCCCATCATCACCAACCGTTTGCTGAGCACTTACCACCCCTAACTTCGTCTCTGCCAGTATAACGGCCCCGGCAATTGGTTTCTGACTTTTAGCATCCAGCACGAATCCTTCCAGTGAAGTCTTGCCTGCGGCTACGGTAACAGAACTGTTAGCGGGGGGAGTTATCGTCCGACTTCGCGACTGTGCCTGTGTCGCTATTGACGGGCTAACGGCTAGCGTCAGGCTCCCGACAATCAATCCATAGTGTATCCAAATCATCGTCTGCAAAGAACGGAAAAATGTGGTTCATAGTGTCTACGCAACTCCGAAAACCTACCTAAGCGACCTCAGAAAAAAGGATCAAAAATAAGTCACAAAGAACACTAAAAATTGTGCTTAAGTCATTGTAGTTCAGCGACTTATAATACACAAAAAATAACTCAAAAATGAACGCCGGGAGACCCGTTTTCGTTAGTATTATATGACACAGATAACCAACGTTTCGATGCATTCTACGAACGCTCAGGCACCGCTTGCACCGGCTCCGTCGGTCAACGTTTCGCCGGACGAGAACTGGCGAAAATCCATCCCGGCGCAGGTGTTTCTGAACCATTTTTTTGCGATGGATTACCACATCCAACACCAGAATGACCTGTTCGATGTGGCTAAGTTTCCGGTTTTTCAGCAGTTCCATGGCCGGGCTACCGACGAAAGTCGCCGGGCTCTGGAGAAGCTGTTGCTCAATAGCTGGAGTGCTGAGTATGCGCTTCGTATCACGCCTGTCGTCAACGACGAGCAGTACCTGCAAAGCTCCCTCCACTGGACGTTTCCACAGGCTTATTACAGCGCCCTCTTCAGCGCACGCGCGTTTCTGAGCGTGCAGGGCGTCAATGTCAGCAACGAAGAGCTGATCCGTAAACGGATTGGAAATATGGTTGTACGGGGCTATTACCCCGCATCTATCGGCTATTATGCCCTTGGTCCTATCAACGGGTATCGCATTCAGCGGTTGCCCATGGCCAAACGGTTCAGTGTAGCAACGAAAACAGACCTTCTCCTGCCATCGAGGTCAGGGTCGGCCCAGGCCGAGTTGGCGCAGTTTCTGAAGACCACCCGCGACCAGCGCGTGAAGTCGCTGCGCAATGCTATTCAGAACAACCCGAAGACAGCCCTACGGAGCCCTAAAACGGGTGAGATCTTACAGAAATTCAGTGTTGAGCAGTATAAGCAGCTGGCCAAACAAATTGGCTATACCACTTATTTCGATATGCTGAGCCGCCTTCGTATCTCGTCGACCAACCGCGAGATCGAACGGTTTGTCGATTCAGAGATCGATGTCAAGTTGTTCCACCAGAGTCTGGTCAACATTGTGTCTCATGTGAACTCGGTGCACGAAGCCTATATTGCCAAGTCGCTCGGTATCGAAGCGTACCGGCAGTTAGTGGCCAAGCTCCCTTCCTATCTCCAGGAGAGCTTCGTACGGGAGCGGATGAACACGATCATCACTCCCATGCTGGAGCAGCCTGACGACCAGGAGCCCGATCTGCGTATGGCGGCCTAGCCGTTGCCCGAAGCCTTCGGTTATCTGGTTCGCTCCCGAATTCAAAAAGCCGCTCCCCCATGCAGGGGAGCGGCTTTTTTTGGATAAAGCTATTCGTTGTGCTCGGCTGGCGGCTTAGTTGGATGGGCCGTTCGGATTGGTATCGATCCAGTCTATGATAGCAAACTCACCTTCTCTGTACTGGTACTTTCCGTCGACAGCGTGTGGCTTCAGGTAGATCTCGTTGATGACGTTCCGCCATTCGGGGTTCTTGCTAAGGTCTATTTCATAGGTTCGGAACTGCCCATCGCCAATTACCGGGAACATCTTCACCTGCTCCGGCCGATCGGATGTACCATCCGGGTAACGCGCACTTTCTTCGTTGCCATGATGCCCGCTAAAGTCCAGCTTGCCGTCTCCCTTTTGCCGATTCCGGCGGAACCGGAGGCTCCACTGTTTTTCGTCACCCGTATAGGCCATACGAATGTATATCTTGTTGAACAGGCTTGCTTTCCAGGTAGCCCCGGGTGAACTGATTACGGCATTGGAGCCGGCACTGAAATAGACTTTCCAGCCATTCCGGGGCCGACCTGTATAGGGTTCATCCCAGGTATGGCGGTCATCGCCATCGCCCGAGTTAAGACTCCAGCCCTCGCGACCAGCCGTATTGAATTTAAACGAAGGTTTATCGGCCGGGCGGTATGAGTTGGCGTACACATAAGCCCGGATTTCATCGACCGTACCAACGATAACTTCTGTCCGGTGCCGCCATTTGATGTTCATGTCGAGCATCTCGTTCATGGCATGGGCTATATAGCCGTAGCTACCTCCTTTGTTGGGTTGTGCGTAGTTACCACCACCATCACCCCAATACCCGATGAAGCTTCGGATGTTATCTTTCAACATCAGCGCAATGCCATACCCGTCTTCGCCAAACAGACCCACCCATGGTTCGGTTACGTACAATCCACCGGCCCGCTGCCCATTGGGACTGTTCGGCGAACTGGCATTCCCGTTCGATGACGTTGGTGCTACAAACGTTGTTATTCCATCACCACTGTATGGATTATCGCCGTTGTAGTACTTGAATATCCGCAGATTGTTAACATACAGGCAGGGAGATTCCTGCCCTTTGGTTACCACCCGCTCGTTAGCCGACCGGTTGAAGGTTGTCTCATAATTCAGGATCAGCGCACGATCTTTCACTTCACCCCATTTCTTCATCAGCACCTCATTCGCCGGGGCCCGAACCTGCCCATATAGCATTGGCGTCATTTCGGTGTAAAACTTGGTATTACCAGCTTTACCGTACTTCAGCAAGCGGCCCGAGTTGCCATGATCATCACCCACTTCGTTCGGATTATAGCCCAATGATGGGTTTTCGGGTGGTTCGTTTGTTTCACTCAACCCGAAGTAAGGACGCGGCATTTGATAGAGACATTCCGATAGTCCCTGCCCGGTAAATATCTGATTCGGTGGTCCGTTACGCGGTATCCCCTGATCTTCGCCTTTCCAGACGAGCGCATTATACACCAGCGTATGCCCCGGCCGCTGTTTATTGTAAATCTGGTAGACAGCTCCGCCCATGCCTGGTGCGCTCGACGTAGAACTCTGATCACGTAGCGCCAGCGTCACCTTGATCTTATCTGTTTCGAAAACAGGAAACGGATCACTGGAAGGGTCTGCCGCCGGTAAGGATTCGTAGTTGAAATTATCCCCCCGGTAGCCATAGTATCCACTCGTACTAGGGGTAGGGGGTGGTGGAGTGGTCGGCGGTGTGGTAGTTACCGTTGTGGGTGGTGTGGTAATTGGAGGTGGGGTACCGTTACAGGTAGCCTGTCGGGACCAGGTATAGGTAATGGTCTTACCCGACTGTTCGACGTAGATCGTGAAGGGGGGCGTATCGGCGTTGACCCGCGAGCCCTGGTCCAGGTATTGACTGGGATTAGTGGTCCAGTCGGTGATGCCCGCAGCTTTAAAGCGAATGGTGGTCCCATTGCCCCCGCTGGTGTTGAAGATGATGTTACCCGTGGCGCAGTTGTAGGTTGGAGGCAACATCGTCAGCGCCCCACCCAGTGTAGTGGTGACCGGGGGCGTGACCGTGACCGTGGTGGGCGGAGTGACCGTGACCGTCGTGGGGGGCGTCACCGTGACCGTCGTAGGCGGAGTGGTAGTTGGAGGTGGGGTACCGTTACAGGTAGCCTGTCGGGACCAGGTATAGGTAATGGTCTTACCCGACTGTTCGACGTAGATCGTGAAGGGGGGCGTATCGGCGTTGACCCGCG
>NZ_VFIA01000024.1 GCF_014282275.1 Spirosoma utsteinense | reverse complement strand
TACGAGTACACGCTATCTTCTTCGGTTGGTTGGCTGCTTTTAGCCAACATTCAGATCATGTTGCAACGAATCAAACCAACACCCCCAATATAATTCCCCAACACCTTCTTATAGTTTTGATAAACTAATTGACGAGCATTGAGCCAGATTATTGATTTCATCCTACTTGACCAATGCTTGGGGATTCCCTGAAGTGGTTGATACATTTTACCCCATAAGGGACTCTGTGTATTCTCGGGATGAAGGACATCAAAATTGGGGTAAAAAGGCCCGTAACCTGTTTTCAACTGAATGGGTATCTGAGCGGAGTATGTCATTTGATCCTCATGCGACTGACAGCCGATTAATAAGGAGACCAGAGGAAGAACCCATAAATACCGCTCCATAGACACTACTGTTTAATCAATGGTTGTACCTGCTCAATTGTCTACTGTCAAGTGATTTCTGTATTGCCCTGATTTTATTTGGCAGAATTACATTCATTTTTATACAGCAGCTATTGACGCGACGTACTGCATTTTTGCCTGTTGACGCTGTTTCATTACCCGCTATTTCTTTATCAATTCGCCTTGCCTACGATTACGCTCACTTGATGGTTGGGTATCATAGGCTGAGTGAAGGTAAATCCGGGTAAGACCCCTGGCCAGGCGGTGATAATCTGGCTGGGTGAAAGTCAGATAGGGAGTTCGGCCCCATTTTTACCAACCATCCACTATTCCACGTTTGTGATGCGTGGCTACGCCATGTCACAACCCGAAAAGCCGCCAACTAGGCTAACGATCAACAACGGGGCCACCACCCGGCAGTAATTACCCCCCTACTTCATTTCACGGGCATCGACGCTTTCAAGTCCGCAAACGGAATCACCGTTTTGACCCCATAATCCGAAACCGGCCAGGACTGGATGATGGTGCGAACCGGTAAGCCTAACTGCTCAATGGCTTCGTACAAACCGACCTGACGAGCGCTGGCTTTAGCGGGAGCGCCCGTCCTGGCTATCCATACCGAATCATCTTCGAATAGCAACTGCTCCCCCGGAAAATAGTAAATAAGGTAGTCGTTCGTGTGGGCCGATTGCCGCCCGATCAGGTAAATCTCCAGCGTCAACAGCCCATCGGTGATCGTTCGATGGGTACCTACTCCCTCCAGCTTTAGCGCTTTGGGATCAAGCGCCAGACTATCGGGTTGCAATTGGTGAGGAGCCTCGATCAGATACTTCACATAAGCCTCATTCCCCGGGCTGCACAGAATCGTCGCTCCTTTGTGCACGAAAGGGCGTATGCCTCCCAGGTAATGGGGATGATGATGCCCGAAGACGAAATACCGAATTGGCTTGGTGGGTGCTATTCGGCGGGCTTCGCGAATAATGAGTTCCCCGTTCCGGCTGGTAAGCGGAGCTTCCGCCACCAACAAGAAGTTGGCAAACTCAACCATCATTACTTTGTCGTCGGTGTGGGGTAGATTGATGAAATACACGTGATTATTGTATTTTTCTACCTGCGCAGTAGGCTCAGGCGTATCTGCCGTTTGCAACTGGAAGTTGGCCGGTGTATCGATTAAGTGGGGTGCTTCGGCCGTCAGGGTGCCCAGACTTAGTTGAACTTGATCATGGAGCTTCCCATTAACCTTATCGATCGTTGTTCGGGTGGGCTGTAGACTGGAGCCCAGCGGGATATAGTCGTGGTAGGTGATGGTGCTGCGTACATCGCCCAACAGCTCATCCGCTTGCAAAGTGGTCAGATGCGTCAGCAGCCCATCCGCCCGTCGAATGAATAGCGAGACGATCGTTTGGTTAATGGTCGTGGTATAGCACGCCTGGTCAGCCGTGCTTTGCTTACGATCCAGGGCGATACGCTGTCGATAGCAATAGTCAATGAGGCTAACAGGAGAATAGCGAGCTGTCTGGATAGGCTGTTCTTCCAGCATTGCCCGGGTTACGGGGGCTACTTTGTCCTCGCCGGGTTTGAGCAGGAGCAATGCCTGGGGCGAGGCTTGCGTTTTGTCCAGGTAGGTCTTCTTTCGGATAAGATGATAGAGCGTATCGGTTTGGCGGAAGTTGGCCGCGTTCACCCAAAAAACGCCTTTAGCTTCATAAGGCGTTTGCTGCCAGGGTTCGGCGCTATGCTCCAGTTCGTAACGCTGCTCGTTGTAGGAAAAGCGGAGGTAGCGATTTTGAATGGGTTTTACTTGCCTGGTCCAGCAGGCCTGGAGCGGCTGCTGGCTGAGTGGACCTGTTGATGGAGCTGGCAGCGTTAGCCACGGGAGAAAAAGCCAGAGAAGAGGGTACATCGGTTATCAGTGAGTGAACGGAACGAAGATAGGCAGGCCCCGTTAATTAACTACTGCCAGCAGTGTCCTCTTCAACCTGTTTCATTAACCAAAGGATCTGTTAAAATCCTGTACTGGTACGCAGGTACTTACACAGTCACATGGCTTCGTTACCTGCTCAGTACCTCTCTCATGGCCGTCAGGATTAGCTGATCAACTTCCTGGTGCTCATGAGCATCGGCTGGCAGGCCCACCAGACAATGGATCTGGCCGGCAAAACAATGATAGCGCACCGGCACACCCGCGTTTCTCAGTCGCTCGGCATAGGCATATCCTTCATCACGCAGTGGATCGAATTCCGCCGTTATGACCACCGCTGGCGGCAAACCCGATACCCGTTTGCTTTGGAGGGGGGCCACTTCCGGATTGTCAAGGGCCGCATCGGGTGCATACGCCTGAATGGAGTACTGGCAGAAGGCTTTCGTTTGGAAGTAGCCCGATGCGTAGTGTTGATAGGAGGGATGTTGAGCAAAATTGCGGGGATTATCAGTCGACGGGCAGTTCAGTATTTGTAGCTTTATCCGCCTGGCCAGCCCCTCCTTTTCGGCTTTCTGACAAACGACGGCTGCTAAATTGCCGCCCGCACTTAAGCCTAACACCACAATTCGACTCGTATCGCCCCCATAGCGATGCCCATTGCTGGCCACCCATTTAAACGCGGAATAGGCATCATTGACGGCGGCCGGATATTTATGCTCCGGCGCTACCCGGTAATCAACGGCAAACACCAGCGCGTTGTAGGTTTTCGCCTGCCGCCAGAATTCGTACGCCATGAACGGAAGAATCGGGGTTACAAAACCGCCGGGGTGGTAGCTGATAATGATGGGCAGTCCGGTGGCGTGGGCAGGGTTGTAAACCTGTAGGGGTATACTGTCAGCCGTGATGGTTAAATAGCGCACATCCGCTTTGGGAAAATCGGGTGCTTTCATTTTTATAGCCCGAATCTGCTCAACGGAGGTCGTCAGGGACGAGGGAAGATCGGCGAGCACCGTTCGTAGTGCAACCGCCACCCGGGGGTCCAGCTTGCCCGTTTGGCAGGGCTGTGCCTGGACCAATTGGCTACAAAAGTTGAAAACAGCTAACCCAATGAAGGCTCGTTTCATAATGCTCGAATTTTGTCGATCAAAATTCAGGCAATCGATCGGTTCGGCGGTGGTAAAAACGCGACATTCTTCAGGTGTAGGAGGAGTCGCTCATCCCAAACAAGCGTTCGGGGGCCATCCCATCTTCGCGAGCATAGTTGTTCGGTGTAGTCCCGGCAAAGCGCTGGAAATCCTTGGCCAGGTGCTGGTAGTCGTGATAGCCACAAGCCAGCGCTATGCTGAGCCAATCCAACGTCGGCCTGGTATACTTGATTCGATAGGCGTTATGTAGCCGGGCGATGCGGGAAAAGAGTTTGGGAGCTACACCCATTCGTTTGTTGAAGAGCCGCTCGAACTGCCGGGGGCACAAGCACGTAGCTTCAGCCAACTGGATGATGGATGTCTTCTCCGGCCGTTCGATGAGCAGACTCGTTATACTATCCAGCGGATGGCTGTTTCGCTTGATACCTCCGACGAGCCCCGTCAGGAAACGCTCGACAATGTTTATCATCTCGGGATAGTCGTCGCTACTGGCCAGCCGTTCGTTAACCAGCCGTATCTCCCGGCCGAAAACGGCTTCTGCATCAATAAAGGTGTTGGTTAATTCATAAAATGGAATGCCAGTGATCCGGTACAGGACGCCCGGTTGGAAATCGACCAGCAATACCAGAAAGTCCTGCCCTGTCAAGAGCCGGTTCGTTCGCTCCGTGTACTGACCCGTGATCATGGAACGGGGTCTCTGTATGAGTTTATAGGGAGCAATATGTTCTACCAGTTCACGGCCTCGGGGGTAAAAGGCCATCTGCTGGTCGGGACGGGGTGCATAGGGCTTAAGCGGAGGGCTGGCCACGTCGGCAAACCTGAAGTGCCGGAGATGATAGCCCTTGATAAAATGCCGCAAAGGCGGACTGGGTAAGAAATCCTGACAAATCATAGGCGTAGCCACTACCTTTTACTGAAGTTAATAGTCACTGTGTTTTGTTACGTGGCGACAGGTAAATCAATCAAGGTTTCAGTTCCATAATTGATTAGCAGCTGTCAGGATGATTGGCTGATTATCAGTGACGACAATCGTTTGTTCATGCTGTACGGCAAAGCTGTCTCTGGCGACCAATGTCCAGCCATCTCCCTTCTCCCGGGCGTAGGTGGCTTTGGTGGATAAAAACGTCTCGATGGCCACGACCGAGTTCTTTCGGAAACGAGTTTTATTGGACCGGTCATAGTAGCATAGAATCTCAAGCGGTTCTTCATGCAGGCTTCGGCCAATTCCGTGCCCGGCCAGATTCTTGATCACTCGATAGCCACTTCGCTTTGCCTCGGTTTCAATTAAGCGTCCGATTTCGGCGATTTGTACCCCCCCTCGGATATGACTAATCGCTTTGGCCAGGATGCGTTTCGAGGCTTCTACCAGCCCACTGTGCTGATGAATATCCTGCCCCAGGACAAAAGATCCACCATTGTCTGACCAATAACCATTCAGTTCGGCTGATACATCAATATTAACCAGGTCCCCTTCCTGGAGAAAACGAGTTGCCGAAGGAATGCCGTGACATACTTCCTCGTTTAAACTAATACAGGTCCAGCCCGGAAAGTTGTAAGTGAGCTTAGGTGCCGAACGGGCACCGTGCAGTTCCAGCAGTTGTCGCCCATATTGATCTAACTCAAGCGTCGACATACCTGGACGGGCATACTGTTGCATGCGCCAGAGGGTTGAGCCAACAACGTGGCTAATTTCCTGCATACCTGCCAGGTCTTCTTCAGATTTCAATGACATAGCTTTTTGATTTTATGGCCAGCATGCCTACTCAGAGGCAATATGCACGGCTGAAACACAAAAAAGCACTTACGGTTTTACACGTAAGTGCTTAATTATCAACGTGGGCCAGCCTGGACTCGAACCAGGGACTTACTGATTATGAGTCAGGCACTCTAACCAACTGAGTTACAAGCCCGTTGCTGTTTGATTGCTCGAAACAGCCATGCAAATTTACGATTTTTTTTGAAGGATTGCAGAATCAGCGGGATTATGCGTTGAAAATCCAGTTAATCCTGAAATCCTGTCCGGTATCTTTGTCTGATGTCAGCACCTAACAAAAAGAAGATTCTTAACGACCCCGTCTATGGATTCATCACAATCCCGACGGAGTTGCTGTTTGATCTGGTCGAGCATCCGTTTTTTCAGCGGCTCCGGCGAATCAAGCAGCTGGGGCTGTCGGAGTATGTATATCCGGGCGCTCTGCATACGCGCTTTCACCACGCCCTGGGGGCTATGCACCTGATGGGGCAGGCCATGCAAACGCTCCAGAGTAAAGGCCACGCCATCAGCAGTGCCGAGTGTGAAGCCGCCCAGATCGCTATCCTGCTGCATGATATTGGCCATGGGCCGTTCTCCCACGTACTGGAGTGCTGCCTCCTGGACAATGTGCCCCACGAAGAAATCTCGCTGCTGCTGATGCACGACCTGAACCGTCAGTTTGATGGGCGACTATCACTGGCCATCCGTATGTTCGACGGGAGCTATGAACGGCCGTTTTTCCACCAGCTTACGTCGAGCCAGCTGGACATGGACCGTATGGACTACCTCAACCGCGACGGGTACTATACGGGTGTGGCCGAGGGCGCTATTGGGGCTGAGCGCATCATTAAAATGCTCGATCTTGTCGATGACCAGCTGGTGGTGGAAGCCAAAGGCGTGCTTAGTGTCGAAAATTTCCTGAATGCGCGTCGGCTGATGTACTGGCAGGTTTATCTGCATAAAACGTCTATTTGCTGCGAATCCATGTTGATTCAGATCCTGCGTCGGGCCAAATTCCTGATCGGGCAGCACACGCCTGTTTTTGCACCGGCTGCCTTTCAGCTGTTTCTCGCGGAGCGCATTTCGCTGGCCGAGTTCCGAACCAACCACACCTACCTGAAGGCCTTCACCCAGCTGGACGATTACGATGTCTGGGCCTGCATCAAGGAATGGGCGTTGCACGATGATACCGTGCTGGCAACGCTCTGTCAGATGTTGCTGGACAGGCGACTGTTCAAGGTTATCCTATCGACAGAACCCTTTGCCGGTGCTTTGGTTGATGAACTGGCCGGGCAGCTTCGGCAGGCCGGTTTGCCCGACGAAGACCTGTCTTACTTCCTGGTCGAAGGGCAGGCCACCAATGCGGCCTATCTACCGCTGGAAGAACGCATCAATATTAAGTTGAAATCGGGTAAAGTGATCGACATAGCCGACGCGTCGGATCTGTCCAATATTCAGGTGTTGACTAATATTGTGCGCCGGTACTACGTTTGCTGGGCAAAGGGATTGAATGTAGTCGAAAGTCAGTAGGTCATAACAGTCGTAAGCGAACAAAGTAGCAGAGTACAGGCGTCAGCCACTTTCAACTTACTGGCTAACTGATCGACTAAGCGACTATTTACCGGCTGTTTTATCCGAAAAGTGCAATTTGTTGTCTACCTTAGCGCCCCGAATGTCCGCCAAAACCGGATAGTTCGCGACGGCCGTCATACGTATATGGAGTTAACAGTCAAGCAGATTGCCACACTGCTGGAAGGCGAAGTAGTAGGTAACGATTTACTGAAGGTCAGTAGCTTAGCAAAAATAGAGGAGGGTAAACAGGGCGACATTTCATTTCTGTCGAACCCGAAGTATGAGTCTTTTCTCTATACGACGCAGGCCTCAGCCGTCATAGTCAACCGATCATTCCAGCCGCAAAAGCCAGTTGCGCCAGCACTGATTTTTGTAGAAAACTCCTATTCAGCCTTTACCCAGTTGCTGGAAGAATACCATCGGCAGATCAGTTTTGCCCGTATTGGTGTAGAGCAGCCTGCTTATGCGGGTGCTGGCACGCAGTTTGGCGAACGTGGGTACCGGGGTGCCTTTTCGTATGTCGGTTGCAATTGCCAGATCGGTACGAATGTTAAAATTTACCCGCATGTCTACGTAGGTGATAACGTTCAGATTGGCGATAACACGATTATTCAGCCGGGTGCGCGTATTCTCAGCAACTGCCAGATCGGCCGTAACTGCGTTATCCACCCTGGTGCGGTCATCGGTAGTGAAGGCTTCGGTTTCGCCCCCCAGACTGACGGTACCTATAAAACGATTCCGCAGCTGGGCAACGTTATCCTCGAAGACTACGTGAATGTAGGAGCCGGTACCACCATCGACTGTGCCACGATGGGGTCTACCGTTATCCGGCAGGGCGTTAAACTGGATAACCTGGTGCAGATTGGTCATAACGTTGAAATTGGTCGGGATACGGTAGTTGCCGCCCAGACAGGCATTGCCGGATCAACGAAAATCGGTGAACGCTGTATTATTGGCGGGCAGGTAGGTTTTGCCGGTCACCTCAGCATTGCCAACGGTACCAAAGTCGGTGCGCAGTCGGGTGTTGGGAAATCGATCAAGGAAGAGGGCATATCGCTGAATGGATCAACGGCATTCCTCATGCGTGACAATATGCGGTCGCAGGCAGTATTCCGCCGGCTTCCCGACCTGGAACGCCGTTTAGATGAATTAGAGAAAAAAACAGAAAAATAGTCTGTACCGCGCTGCTGGTGAGCCACTTCACCGAATGCCGGATACAAACCCGTTCTTGATGAATACAAAACAACAGACCATTCAGAAGGCCGTTTCGGTGTCGGGCGTGGGATTGCACACGGGCGTATCGGCAACGATGACGTTCTTGCCTGCACCAACGAATCACGGCTATAAATTCCAGCGCGTCGATCTGCCCGGAAGTCCTATTGTGGATGCTGATGTCGATAATGTGGTCGATCTCTCCCGTGGCACGACCATTGAGCAGAGTGGTGCCCGGATTCACACCGTTGAACACACGCTGGCTGCACTCGTGGGGTTGCAGATCGATAATGTGCTCATTCAGCTGGATGGTCCCGAACCACCCATCATGGACGGCTCATCGATTCAGTTCATCGACGCGCTGCGCGATGCGGGTATCGAAGAGCAGAACGCAACGCGTAACTATTTCGAGGTCAACGAGTATGTTCATTTCCGTAACCCCGAGAAAGACATCGAGCTGGCGGCTTTGCCCCTTAATGACTACCGCCTGACGGTGATGGTCGATTATAATTCGCGGGTGATCAGCAGCCAGCATGCTTATCTGAACGACATCAGTCAGTTTCCGGAGCAGATTGCCAATTGCCGCACCTTCGTATTCCTGCACGAGCTGGAGGCTCTCTATAAGCAGAACCTGATCAAGGGCGGAGACCTGACCAACGCCATCGTTATCGTTGACCGGGAAGTAAAAGAAGGGGAGCTCGATTACCTGGCCGACCTGCTGCACAAACCGAAAGTAAGCGTCAATAAAAACGACGGTATCCTGAATAATCTGGAGTTGCACTACCCCAACGAGATGGCCCGTCACAAGCTGCTCGATATGGTAGGCGATCTGGCACTGATTGGCCGGCCCATCAAAGCGCAGATCCTGGCCGCCCGGCCCGGTCATGCCGCCAACGTGGCTTTCGCCAAAAAGATCAAGAAGCTCATCCAGAAGAACGCATCCAACCAGGTGCCGCAATACGATCCCAAGCAGCCACCGGTACTGGACATCAACCGGATTTCGCAGTTGTTACCCCACCGTTACCCTTTCCAGATGATCGACAAGATCATTGCCCTGGATGAGAACAGTGTGGTAGGCCTTAAGAACGTGACGATGAATGAGCCGTTCTTCGCCGGACATTTTCCCGGCAACCCGGTCATGCCTGGTGTCATGCAGCTCGAAGCCATGGCCCAAACGGGTGGTATTCTGGTGCTTAGCACGGTGCCTGACCCTGAAAACTACTGGCCGTTCCTGGTCGGTATCGAAAACTGCCGGTTCCGGCGCAACGTTCTGCCGGGCGACACCGTAATATTTAAATGTGCGTTTACGACGCCAATGAAACGCGGGATCGTGAAAATGCAGGGCCGGGGCTATGTCAACGACAACCTGGTCTGCGAGGCCGATATGATTGCCAGCCTGGTTAAAAAGAAATGATGAAGGATAAATGATAAATGATGAGGAACCCTGTACCTGGTTTTCATCATGCTGTCCGGGTGGACAAATCATTCGTAACGGTACCGGAAGTGCCGTTTTCATTCATCGTTCATCATTCATCGTAAAAAATATGATTCAACCATTAGCTTATATTCACCCCGAAGCCAAAATCGCGCAGAACGTGGTGGTCGAGCCGTTTGCCATCATCCACAAAGACGTCGAGGTAAGCGAAGGGACGTGGATTGGTTCCCATGCGGTAATCAATGAGGGGGCTCGTATCGGACGTAACTGCAAGATTTATCCGGGTGCTGTAATATCGGCAACCCCGCAGGACCTGAAGTTTAAAAACGAGTATACCCGGACATTTATCGGCGATAATACAACCATTCGGGAGTATGCGACCATCAGTCGGGGAACGGAAGAGCACTGGAAAACCGAAATCGGGACCGATTGCCTCATTATGGCCTATGCACACGTGGCCCACGACTGCCGGATTGGTAATAATTGCCTGATTATCAATAACGTGCAAATGGGCGGTCACGTCCACATGGGCGACTGGGCTATTGTTGGCGGATCGAGCTCTGTACACCAGTGGGTTAAAATCGGTGCCCACGCTATGGTATCGGGCGGGTCGCTGGTGCGTAAGGACGTGCCGCCCTTTACCAAGGCAGCCCGCGAACCGTTGTCCTATACCGGCATCAACTCGATTGGCCTGCGTCGGCGCGGGTTCGATAATGAAAAAATCAACCAGATTCAGGAGATCTACCGGTATATCTATATGCGCGGCCTCAACAATGCCGATGCCCTTACCCAGATTGAACTCGAACTGCCTCCTTCCGACGAACGCGACGAGATCGTAAACTTTATCCGATCGTCGGAGCGGGGAATTATGAAAGGTCCCTCATCGGGTGGTGATCGGGAGTAAACGTACAGTAATGAGTGATAAACGATGAATGCCCGACGGGCTCTGAGCCTTGCCCATCGTTTATCATTCATGGCTCATCCACCCCTCGTCTATGAAAATCGTTGCGGAGCAGATCGGTAAGAAATACCGGAAAGAGTGGATTTTCCGGCGCATCGATCTGACGCTCAATGCCGGGTCGAGCTATACGTTCGTCGGGCCGAACGGCAGCGGTAAATCAACCCTGCTACAACTCCTGGCCGGTAGTTTACCCGCCACAGAAGGGACGCTGACCTACTCCGTAAATGGCCAGGCGCTGGACCCGGAAAACTGGTTCCGGCAGGTGAGCATAGCCGCTCCCTATCTGGAACTGGTGGAAGAACTCACCCTCGATGAGTTGCTGACGTTTCATCAGACCTTCAAACCCTTCAAGCCGGGTTTGACCCTGGGTAAGATTGCCGAGCAGTTGCTGCTGAGCCATGCCCGCCACAAAGAGATCAAGTTTTTTTCGTCGGGTATGAAGCAGCGCGTAAAGCTGGGGCTGGCTTTTTTCTCTGACTCTCCGGTCGTTATTCTCGACGAACCAACCGCCAACCTCGACCGTCAGGGTGCGCTTTGGTACCACGAACAAGTCCGTCAGTTATCGGCTGAGCAACTGCTGCTTATCGGTTCCAACCAGCCCGAGGAATACGATTTTTGTGAAAATGTAATCGACGTCACAGCCTGGAAGTAATGTACTGCGGACTTCAGTCCGCTTTCATTGATTGGTTTTAAACGGACTTCAGTCCGTGGTACGTTCACCGCAATTCCTGCCTCATCCGCTCAATAACCCGCCGTGTTTCGGCAATTCGTGCTTTCAACGCATCGGCGTAGCGCCAGGCCTGCCTTTCCGTAGCTGGATTAGGCCGACTGATCTCCTGTTCGATTTCCTGTAAGTAGCGCTCACTGAGGTCGAGGTAGTGGCCCGCCGTTTGCGGATTATGAAAGCCCCTGCCATCGACCGTTACGTAAACGGGGGTCGTGTGTGCGGCCTGGCTCGGCCCTCCCGTGCAGCGGGCGGCAATCCACCGGCCATAGTCAACAGACGGGATCGTAACCGTCAGTGACAGATGGGCGGCCGACTGTCCCGGCTGGCGCGCCGTTGTTCGCCCGATCACCTGCCCGTGACTGACAAGTTCGAGCGTATCCAGCGGCACTTGTCCGGCATGACCGTAGGCTTCAACGGTTAGGGTCAGGCTGCTGCCACGTGTTACGGCCAGTCGATCGCCGGGAATAGCGGGTTGACGCCCCGCTGCGTTCACCCGCAGATCGAGCATGGGGCCGCTCGACACGAACGTATGACCCGCCCGAACCGCGTTACGCCAGTTGGCGAAGGTAAGCGGGCCGTTAAGCCGGGTGTAGAAACGGGCATTGCCAATGCGGGATGATCGTTCGGGTGGGCCGTGGCCGTGGTCCTGCCCGCACCAGGGAAAGTCGGAACCTGCCGTGGCCGTGAGCGGAATGCCAAGGTCGAGCAGGTGGTAGTAATGTTCGGTATGCAGCGGGTGCTCGTCGACACAAAACTGAAGCAGTTCGAGCGCGTCGACTTTCCCACGCAGGCCGTCGAGCACCAGGCCCCGGTAACCGTGGAATGTTTCGGCCTGATGGGCGTAGCCCGTCATACCCCCGCGCTGGTGAACTTTGTCGAACACCTCATCGAAGAGGTAATACCGGTCGCGCTGCCGGACACGATCCAACGCGCCAATGGCGAAGGCATGGCCCAGCTCGGGCGTGCGGGGATCTTCCTGACCCGTGGTAAGCAGGTAATTCCCTTGTCCGTACAGACCCGCTTCGCCATAGGCATATTGCGGGTAATAGGTCTCCCAGAAATCACCCATGCGCAGCAACGCACCAACGTTGACATCTTCGGCCTGGAGCCAGGTCATAAGGAGCGGGTTCTCGTGGGGCGACCGCCGAATGTGAATATGCCCATCGGTCGAGTACCAGCTTTTATCGGCCATATGGGTCCAGCGTTGCAGCGTGTATGTTTGGCTGAGCGGCTGACCGGGCCTAATCACGACGTCGACCTGCTGCCGTAAAAATTCATGTCCTTTGGATACACTAAGCTGGTAGGTGCCCGGTGGTAGCGTCATTTTAAACTGTCCTGCTACGTAGAACGAGCTGTCGGGTTGAAAGGCGTACCCATCTTCATGATCCCACAGACCATACATAACGGCCACCGCTTCGGGCGGGAGGGCCGCTACGGGCTTACCATCGCGGGTGAGCCGGACCCGAACAGGCGTTGGTTTGCGCGTTGCTGCATCGAGGATCGTTACTGTCAGTAATCCAGGTCGTGCGGGCTGGCTTTGGGCCACTTGTGGTCCTATCGCCAGGAACAGGCTCAGAAAAAGAAAATCATAAAAAGATAGAAGCGGGCGCATACCTGCAAACATACGGGTGCTGTCTTAATAACCCGATTACCTGATAACCATTTCGTGCAGGGGGCGTTCTTTACTAAAATAAACAAGACTATGGAACATTCACTAGCTGGTAAAACCGCCCTCGTTACCGGGGCTGCTTCAGGCATTGGCAAAGCTGTTGCGTTACTCTACGCACAACATGGGGCCAACGTGCTGGTTACCGATCTGGACGCCGAAAAAGGACAGGTCGTCGTCGAGCAAATCAAAGGTATGGATGTACAGGGCCATTTTGTGCTGGCCGATGTGGGCGACCCGTCGGAGTGCGAACGTCTGGTCAACGAAGTCGTCAATCGCTACGGTAAGCTGGATATCGCCTGTAACAACGCTGGTATTGGTGGCGAACTGAATATGACCGCCGACTACAGTCTCGAAGGCTGGCAGAAGATCATCAATATTAACTTGAACAGCGTTTTCTTTTGTATGAAGTACCAACTGGCTCAGATGGTGAAACAGGGGAAAGGCACGATCGTCAATATGGCGTCTATTCTTGGTCAGGTCGGTACGCCCAACTCGCCGGGTTATGTAGCTGCCAAGCATGCGGTCGTAGGGCTGACGAAAACGGCCGCGCTGGAATACGCCCAGAAAGGTATACGGGTCAACGCCGTGGGCCCGGCCTACATCGACACGCCCCTGCTATCGGTTCTTCCCGACGAAGCCCGTCAACAACTGGTTGCCATGCACCCCATCGGGCGGTTAGGTAAGGCAGAAGAAGTGGCAGAACTAGTTATCTGGCTCTCGTCCGAAAAGGCATCGTTCGTAACAGGGTCGTACTATCCAATCGATGGCGGCTACCTGGCTCACTAAGTAGCTATTGATTGACATTAGTCATCGAAAAGCCCATGCTCTTCCTCTCGGAGCATGGGCTTTTCGATGACTAACATACGGGGGCGGTTACAGTCATTTTACCTATGTCGATCGGCTACACGTCGCCCCGCAGTACATCGAGCGGGGGCCTGACCAGCACTTCGCGGCTGTTGAAAACCCCAATCACCACAGTTAGCACCGTAACGACGGAGGCTATGACAAACAGGGGTACGACATCGGGCTGGTAGGCTACCTCGAAGACAAAACGTGCCAACGCCCAGGTTCCCGCTACCGATAGCAGAATGCCCGACAGCGCTGCCAGCAAACCTAACAGGCCATATTCCAGCGCAGTAATGCGCAGAATCTGATTACGACTGGCTCCCAGTGTACGCAGCAGTACGCTTTCGCGCAGCCGCTGGTATTTGCTGATGACGACCGACGAGGCCAGTACCAGCAAGCCCGTGAGGATGCTGAACAGCGCCATAAACCGAATCACGAACGAGATTTGATCAAGAATTTCGTCGACCGTTTTCAGGATCAGGCCCAGGTCGATGGCCGATACGTTCGGGAACTGGCTTACCAAACCCCGCTGTAACACCGCCGACGTCTGGTTGTCGGGTACGCGGGTCATCAGTACCCGAAACTGAGGTGCCTGCTCCAGCACACCCGATGGAAAAACGATCAGGAAGTTGGTTTGTACCCGGCTCCAGTCGACCTCACGGGTACCGCCCACGATGGTTGGGATGGGCGCGCCCTGCACGTTGAAGTTCAGCGTGTCGCCGAGCTTCACGTGCATCCGTTCCATATAGTCCTTCTCCATCGAGATATAGATCGCACCATTTTCCTGATATGGACCTTTGCCGGCCGCAATTTTTTCCGACGAAATCAGGGTATCCCGGTACGTTACGCGATACTCGCGGGTGAAGGCCCAGCTGGGTGGGCGCCGGGTGGAGTCGGCGCGTACCGTGTCGGCAGGCTGGTCGGGGCGGGGTGGTTTGCTTTCTGACGATGTCTTGCCGTTGATATCGTTCAGGCGCATGGTCACAATGGGCACTTCCTGCAAAATCGGCAATTTCTGCTGTTTCACCAGCGCCCGTACACCGGCAATCTGCTCATTCTGAATGTCGAACAGCACCATGTTCGGCTGCTTGCCGCTTCCCGACAGCTGCACCCGCCCCAGCAGCAACCCCTGCGTCAGGTACAGCGTAGCGATCAGGAATGCACCGAGTCCAATAGCCGTCACAAGAATAAGCGTCTGGTTGTTGGGTCGGTAGAGGTTGGCCAGGCTCTGCCGCCATACGTAGCTCCAGGAAGAGGGAAAAAACCGGCGTACCAGCGCAATAAGGCCCAGACCAAGCAGGGTCAGGATACCAAATGCTACGGCTAGCCCACCCGTAAAGCCTACGGCCAGCATGAGGTTACGGGTCTGGAGATAAGCGAAACCGACAATAAAGCCAATAATAAGCAGGTAAACCGCCCAGCGCAACGGATCGCGTCCGCTCAGGTCATCCTCGTACGAATTACGTAGCGCACGAAGGGGTGATACGTTGCGGATAGCCAGCAGCGGCAGCAGTGCGAAGAGTACCGAGATAAGCAGCCCTGTACCGATACCCCCCAGGATGGCTGGCCCCGACAGTGTCGTCTGCACCGTCACGGGCAGGAAGTCGCCGAAGACGCGGGGCAGCACCAACTGCACCGCCGACCCGACCAGGGCCCCAACGGTAGCGCCAATCAGGCCCATCAGCGCGGTTTGGAGGAGATAAATCAACAAGGCCTGCCTGCCGCTGGCCCCCAGGGTGCGCAGAATGGCTACCGAGGCTATCTTCTCTTTTACGTACAATTGAACGGCACTCGCTACGCCCACGCAACCCAGCAGCAGCGCCACAAAAGCCACCAGACTCAGGTATTTTGTCAGATCGGCGAACGAGCGGCCCGTCTGTTTTTTTCGTTCGCTGACGGTATCGTAATTGACACCGTCTTTATCCAGTCGTCCTGAAATTGTCCGGACGTATTTGTCAACATCCGTGCCCGGTGCGAACTGGTAATAATATTTGTAATTGACCCGGCTGCCGCGTTGCAGCAGACCCGTGTTGGCCAGAAACTGGTTCGGAACGAATACCGTTGGCGCAACCGTAGCGGCAATGGCCGCCTGGCCCGGCGTTTTGGTTACCCGGCCTGCAATCAGAAACGACAGGTTTCCCAGCCGGACCGAATCACCGGGCTGAGCCCCCAGTTGCACCAGCAGCGCATCATCAACGAGCGCCACGCGGCCACTAGCCTGCCGGAACGTCTGCACCGCCGATGCGGGCTGCACCTCCCAGGTGCCGTAATACGGGAAATTGCCGGTGAGTCCTTTTACCTGCGCCAGCCGGACTCCGCCCGTTTTAGGAATCGACACCAGCGACGCGAATGACACTTCATAAGCCCGGTCGCGACCCATGGTTTTAGCCAGTTGCTGCGTTTTACGGGTCGGTGGGCGGTTCCAGGAAAGCGTCAGGTCGGCACCGAGGAGTTCGCGGGCCTGATCATCGATACTCAGCGCCAGGTTATCGCCAAAGGAGTTGATAGCGACCAGAGCTGCAATGCCCAGCACAATGGCCGACATGAATAATAATAACCGTTGGCGGCTTCGACGGCTGTCGCGCCAGGCCATCCGGAAAAGCCAGGAGAATTTCATGGAATCTATTATGTTTTATTGAGTGATTAAGTGAATGATTGATTGAGTGAATGAGTGATTGAGTGAATAGCTGGCGCATGCATTATTCACTCAATCACTCATTAAATCATTCACCATTCGCTCTTTCTATCACTCGTTCGCTCTTTCGCTCCTGTGTGTCAGAGACGACCGTGCCGCCTTTGACCCGAACGATACGCTGGGTGCGGGCGGCCAGTTCCAGGTCGTGGGTGACCAGTACGAGGGTAGTGCCAGCTTCGCGGTTCAGTTCGAACAGCAGATCTACGACGGTAGCGCTGGTGTCGGCATCGAGGTTACCGGTGGGTTCATCGGCGAAGAGGAGTTTGGGTCGGTTCGCAAACGCCCGCGCCAGTGAAACGCGCTGCTGTTCACCGCCCGAAAGTTGGGTGGGGTAGTGATGCCCCCGCTGGCCCAGACCCACGCGGTCCAGCAGCGCCTGCGCATTTTTCTGGGCTCCACGCTCACCGCGCAGTTCGAGCGGAACCATGACGTTTTCAAGAGCGGTCAGGGTAGGCAACAGCTGGAAGTTCTGAAAAATGAACCCGACATGCTGATTCCTGATGGCGGCCCGCTGGTCTTCGCTGAGGGTGTCGAGCCGGATGTCGTTCAGGTAGACGCTTCCCGACGTAGCCCGGTCGAGTCCGGCGCACAGGCCCAGCAAGGTTGTTTTGCCGCTGCCCGAAGGCCCAACGATGGCGAACGTGTCGCCCGGTTCGAGAGTGAAGTTGACGCCGTGCAGAACAGTCAGGTTACTGCCTCCACTGGCATATGTTTTCGTCAGATTTTCGACGCGTAGAATGCTCATTGAACAAAATTCAGAGGATACGACTTGTTTGTGTAAACACAACTGCCTTGCTGTCTATGAAGTTCTTACCGGGTAATCGAATGCTGTATTCCGTGATGAGCGGACTAATGATACTCTTAACGGTCTGGGGCTGTGGCTCCTCCGAAACAAAAAGCGACAAGAAACCAGCTGCTGGCTCCACCCAAGCAACTGAGCAGCCTAAATCGACACCGACGTCTACCAAACAGACCGTATTATTTTTTGGGAATAGCCTGGCCGCTGGCTACGGTGTTGAACCAGGGCAGGCTTTTCCGGCCCTGATTGGCGCGAAGATAGACTCGGCGGGATTGAACTACACCGTTGTCAACGCGGGTCTCAGTGGCGAAACAACGGCGGGCGGCAAGAGTCGGATCGGTTGGGTGTTGCGCCAGCCTGTAGCGGTGTTTGTGCTCGAACTGGGCGGGAACGACGGGCTGCGCGGTTTGCCGCTGTCGGCCACGCGCCAGAATTTGCAGGCCATTATGGACACTGTCCGGCGTAAGAGCCCACAGGCGACCATCGTTCTTGCCGGGATGCAGATTCCGCCCAACCTCGGCACGGAGTACACGCGGGAGTTTCGGGAGTTGTTCAAGCAACTCGCCGACAAGAACAAAGCGATTCTGATTCCGTTCCTGCTCGAAAACGTGGGCGGTATTCCTAAACTCAATCAGGCCGATGGTATCCACCCCAACCCCGCCGGTCATAAGATCGTAGCCGAAAACGTCTGGGCCGTCATCAAGCCGATTTTACAGTAACGCGTCTACGTACCGCGGACTTCAGTCCGTTGATCTATAGTATCGGACTGAAGTCCGCGGTACGTAGGCGCGTTACTAGAATGGATAGCCAATGCCGATGTTAAACACCAGATTCTGTTTGCGCCAGTCGCGGCTGCGGAAATTGATCTGGTCAATGACCCACTCGCTGCCGTTGGTTTTATAAGGCTTTCGCAACGGTGTTGCCAGATCCAGACGTACCAGAAAGTAAGATAGATCGATGCGGATACCGACGCCCGCGCCAATAGCAATCTGTTTGTAAAAGTCATTCCTGAACTGGCCCTCCAGCGGATTTGTCGTGAACCGGACTGCCGGATAATACGTCCAGATATTACCAGCATCGACGAAGACGGCTCCCTCGATATACTTGTTGAATTTCTGCCGCAATTCTGTATTGGCTTCCAGCCGGATATCACCACCGCCATCCTGGAACAGCGGCAGGTTACGCAGCGTGTCACGAGTATATAGACCCGGGCCGATAGCGCGCGGCCGGAAAGCCCGTATGCTATTGGTGCCGCCAATGAAGTACTGCCGGGTAAGGGGTAACTGAAAATCTTTTGAGTTCCCATACGGAATGCCAACGCCGACAAAGAGCCGGTTAGCCCAGGTCAGGCTACTCCCCAGTTTGCGGTACAACCGGGCATCGGCATCGAAACGAAGGTACTGCGCGAAGGGAACGCCGAGGATGGTTTTCTGATCCTGACCCTCCTTGAGTGGAATCAGCAAGCTAGCTAAGTTACCGGCAGCTTCGGCGTTGGCAGTAAGCCGGAATGTCGTTGGCGAGTTCGAGCGGGGCGACGAGTTATAATTGAACGTGTATAAACTGCTCAGAATGAACTGGTCCGAGGAAAGGATATTGATATACTGTCTTTTAACAACTTCTGGCGTAAGGGGATCCTCATAAGTTTCATAGAAACGATTAGTTACGCGCTTCAGCGGTACAAAAATGTAGTTTGCGTTGAAGGGCTGAAAAACGTGTTCAACGCGCTGACTCCGACGCCAGGCATAGCCAAAGGTTGTGTTGAATGAATTGATCTTGTACAGGTCCCCGCGAATGATGGTTTGGTACCCCAGCGTAAGATTCGTTTTTGGCAGAGCTTGACGCTGATCAAACTGAAACCGGAACGGACTTACCAGACGCGGAAAGGTAAGTACCGCATCGAGTCCATATCGGTAGTTTGTCAGCGCCTGATCGCCGGCCCCTACTTGAAACTCGATACCTACGTTTGCGTTGAGCGTGAGCAACTCGGCGCGTCGGAGGGCATTCCGGTTGCGCCAGCTCAGGATAGCCTGTGTACCGTTGAAGTTGTTGGAACGGGAGGTGCCATCCAGCTCCAGCCGCACCGATTTTGTGGGGTAGGGGGTCAGGTAATAGTGAACGTCCAGTACGGCGGAGTCGCCCTGCTGGTCGGGGTCGAACCGGTTACGGACAAACTTAAACGCCCCCACGTTGACCAGCCGCGAAAGTGTCAGATCCTGCTGGCGGCTGTTATAGCGAGTGCCCGGCTGTACCGTTATCACATCCCGGAACAGTTTCGGATCGAACCGGCGGCTCGAATCGACGATGTTGAAGCGTTCTTCTGACTGATATGCCTGCTGTTTATTCGTATCGATCCGGGCTGTCGAAAGATTATAGTTTGGGTAGATAAAGATGTTTCGGATGGAGTAGGGCACGCCGGCCGCTTCGGGCATATCGGGCTTGATATAGAAGATCAGTGTGGTCCGGTGGCGTACCGAGTCGTTATCGGCCAGTACGCCGATGTAATCGGGGGTGAAGTAATACAGTCCCCGTTGCTTAAGGGCCTGTCCAATCCGTTCGCGTTCCAGCTTTATGTTATCGAAGCGGTAAGGGTCACCCTTTTTGAAAATAGTTCGCCGGGCCGATGCCTGTAGGGCCTGGATAACCGGACGCACCCCAACGCCCGCCGAGTCCTTCTGAAACGCGACCGAGTCAACGTAATAGCGCTGTTTCATGTCGGCCTGATACACCCCCCGCGCTTTATAGCCTTCCTCTTTCAGTGATCCACTTACGGTTGAGCCAAAATACCCTTCGTTTTGCAACAGGGCGTTCATGACCGGTGCGTTAGCCGATATAGCCCGTGCACTGGCGAATACGGGTTCGCGGCCGAATTTCTTACGAAACCAGGAGCGGAAACCCTTCGGCTTTTTGGGTTCGCCGAACAAATAGTAAAGACCAACCCGAAAGGGGTAGCCAAAAAGTTGTGCATTGGGCCGTGGCCGGGCCAGGGCCGAGAGTTGCTCTGCCATCGACTCCTGCTCTACTTTGGCAACGGTAGAATCAGCGTTAACGACAACATCGGTACCCATATAAAGCCGTTCGTTGGCTGGCAGGTGTTTGGCAATGTTGCAGGCGTTGAGCAAACAAGCGAGTAGCAGCAGACTCAGAACGGTCCATATCGAAAGGCCGGGTGATGGGTGCGTCTGCTTCAGCATAGAAAAGGAAGTTTGTTCAGTCTTTGAGGGATGAATGGCATGAATACTTAATTCAGGGACGTTGTGGATGGGTCGGCCGTACCCACCGACGTTTTACGGAACATCTCCGAAATTGTGTTGTAGTCGAAGGTGATGATAAACCCGACGCCTGTTTCAATAACGAACCCGTCCAGTACGGCCTGGTAGTTGTTGCTTCGGTATGCCCGCAGCACATAACGGCTGTCGCGGGTAAGGCTGTAGTTGACCGACAGGTTGTCGAATACCTGGCTGGCCGAAGTAGCCGCACCCGCTGCATTTTCGAGTACGAAGTTTTTGCCGACCGATACCGTTATACGCCCTTCCAGAAAACTCCGCGACAACCCAACGTTCAGGTCGGTACGGGCCCCGTTGGTAGTGCCGCCGGTATTGGCGCTACCCGTCTGCGAGAGCAGGTTGAAGTCTACATCGAACCCTTTCAGGACGTTAGACGCCAACTGCCCCAACTGGTCGGAGATCAGCTTGCTGACACTGCTACGGGCTACGCCTTCGGCTTGGCTGTTCAGGCCACCGCCACCCGATCCGGAGAAGAAGTCGGAGGTATTTTCGGGCAGGAACCGGTTCAGGATCAACAACGCAAAGACCTGTTTGTTGATCTGCGACTGGTCTTGCCGCAGGGTGGTCAGCTTGTTCTCGATTGTTGTAACGATCGGGCTTGATGCAGCCTGACCACTCTGATCGACACCCGACAGCCGGATATCGAAGTCCAGTTTAGGCGCAGCCAGGTTGTTGCTCATACTCAGCGCCACGTTGAAGGGTAGCTTACGTTTAGCCGCCGATGCGTCCAGCGAGCTGGATTCGTTGCCCACCAGGTCGCCGGGCGGTACCGACACTTTGTAGATCGCCGTGATGTTCAGGTCGGCTTTAAGCGGGTCGCCTGAGAAATTAATGTAGCCGCCTTTCTGAATTTCGAACTGACGCTTCAGCACCTGGTACGTGAGCGAGTACTCACCCTCGGTCACTTCGTAGCGCCCCAGCACGCTGAGCTGTCCGGCCGCGTTCACCGTTACGTTCAGGCGGGCGTTGCCCCGCGCCCGCAGGTAGTCGCCGTTGAGTTCATCGACGATAATGGTCAGTTCCGATTTCTCGTCGGCTTCCAGATCGAGCGAAATATTGGCATTGGTCAACTGATCGAATGCCAACCGGGTGGTCACGCTGTCGCGTTTTGGCCGGTAAATGTATTTGCCCAGCGCCAGCGAATCGTTGTGATCGATAAACGTAACGATACCGTTGGCTTCATTCACATCCACTGATTCGTCGGGTAGTACCACCGACACTTTACTGCCATCTTCGAGTTTGACCGTACCATTGATCGATGCGTTCGTTCCTGCTCCCTTCACGCGCAGGTCGGCCGTGACAGCGGCTTGTCCGTAGGCATAGTCATTGTCTTTACGAGCCGCGTTCAGCACCTGGAAGTTGGCCGCCCTGACGCGCAGGTTATAGGTCGCATCGGGCAGATTTTTCAGCACAACGGTTCCATCGGTGGTAAGTGTCCGACCGAGGGTATCGCGTACATTGAAATCGTTCAGGGTGATGGTCTGACCGGCAAAGTTGAGCTTTTCCTGATCGATGCGATAGGTAGCGTTGAGCTGTTTGATATTGAAGGCGACCGAGTCGAAGGCTACGCTGCCGTTCAGCTGGGGGTTGTCGGCCGAACCATTGACCGTAAATTCACCGACGAGTTTTCCTTTCGCCTGCCTAAGCTCGCCAAAGCTGAAGGCTTCGATTGTCCGGGCATCGAGCCGTTTCAGATTGATTGTCAGATCGAGTGCCTGTTTCGCATTTTCGGGATTATAAAAACCAACGACAGTGGCATCGTTATAAGGCCCGGCTAGAGTGGTGTTTACGTCGATACGCCCATCGGAGTTGTTCCGGAAACGGGCCGTCAGATTCCCGATCGGCTGTGCCATTACCCGCAGGCTGTCGACGTAAACCGAGCCGATGAAGGCCAGTTGGCTATCTTCGGTCATGTAATCCCGTACAACTACTGTACCATTGAGTTCACCAGCCGCCAGCGTCGTATCCTGGTTGGCCAGCCGGGCCAGGTTGGCGAGTTGAATACCGCGGGTCGTTACCCGAATCGGCGCATTTCCGTAAAGTTCGGTGCTGCCCACTTCCAGCAGCTGATTATCCTGTTCCAGCCGGAGGGTACTGATCATTACCCCGCTAGTACCATACTGGACAAACCCGCTGGTATCGGCCGTCCAGCGCTGGTAGCTGGTCATTAAGCCGTCGCGGGCGAACTGAAAGCGGTAACTACTGTCGACGATGCTGAGCGTGCCGGCCAGTGCGTGCAGATCCTGCCCAATGGAATCTTTATTGACGACCGCAAATCGGAACCGGTTGTTGGCGGCTGTCCCGGTCAGGAGGGTTTCGCGAATCTTCAGGTCATCATACAGAATGCCATCGACGCGACCGGCTACCTTCAGCTGGTTGTTGATGCCCCGCAGTGCCAGCGTTGCGCCCTGAATAGTGGTCGTGTCATACACAATGGTGCCGGTACGCACCGTTGCCGACAGGGTCGTATCCCGCAAATTGTCCAGATAAGCGTCGAGCCGGACGGTGTCGAGCCGGGTTAGGGCGGGTACAAAGGCCTGAAACAAGGGATTCTGATACGCTTTCATGTTGACCGTGAACGCGTAGGGCGGTGGAATCGTCTTGTAGGTCAGCGCCGGGATGGCCAGGTATTTGCTGATTTCACCCACCACAATATCGTAGAGCTGGGTATACTCGAATTGTCCATTCAGGGCTACCTGCGCACCGGGCAGTTGTGCGTCGACTTTTTTGTTTTTCCCATCTGCCGATAGTTTGGCGTAAAGTGCATCAACGGGGTAGTTCTTGCCATTCAGGGTAACCACCGCGTCGGTTGCCGATACCGTACCAACCGGTTTGGCCGGATCGGTAGAGGGCATATCGAGTACGATCCTTCCTTTGAGGGAAAGAGGGTCGTTATACAGTTTTAACTGTTGCAGATTCAGTTCCTGCACGACCGCTTCGCCCGTTACGCTCGGAAACTCGCCTTTTAAACCGGCTTTAATGTCCAGTGTCAGGTTGGCATTGGGGTCCTTGAGGCCCCCGGTCAGGGTCAGGTTGCCATTGGCAAGGTTGCCGGTTGCGTCGAGGTTCTGGTACCGGTAGCCGCTCAGTTCAGCCGATTGGACGTTGAGGTCAAACCGGGTCGTCAGCGTGTTGACATCGATGCCACGCCCGTTGAACGTAGCGCGTCCGGTCAGTTTACCCACCGTTCCTTCCTGCTTCAGCCACTTGCCCGCGTCGAAAGCGGTCAGGTCCAGGGTACCTTGATAGGTCTGGTTCTTGCCGGTTACAAATCCGGCCAGTTTACCATCGAAAGCGGCCGTGCCCCAGTCGGTACGTAGGTTGGCATCCAGGACCAGGTTATTCAACTGGCCTTTGATACGCCCCGTCAGGTCGAACAGGGGCGGCAGCGCGATGGACGATGGAATCGACCCTTTGGGGGCCAGTTTGTTGATGTCGGCCAGCCGGGTGGTAGCATCCTTAATGACCAGGTCAAGGCCAATCCGGTCGGGATCGGTCACGTTGGTCAGCCGTCCGCTCATCCGAACGTGCGTGCCCGACAGCATATCGAGACCAAAGCGGGGTATAGTCAGAGCCGCCAGCGTGCCGGTTGCCTGGGCATCGGCCCGAAAGACAGCCCGTGGATCAGTGAATGGGGGCGTATCGGCCAGGAACGGAGCCAGTTGAAGCACATCCATCACCGACAGTCGGCTTTGACGCAGGTTGGCCCGGATACTGACCCGTTTGGCGAAGCGCGGATCGCTCAGCTGCGCCAGAGAATCGTACCGAAGAATTACCTGATCGCGCAGGAGCGACGTGGGCGTCTTAATGAGCATACCCGTCAGGCGCGTATTCTTATCGTCATACAGCACATCGGCATCGAATTGCTGGAGGGTAAAGCCGCTGGTGGCCTTGAACTGAGCGTTCCTGATCTGGCCACTTACCCGCTGACCGCGTGTGCCCAGGTCCTGATAGGCCAGTGCTTTTCCTTCAACGCCAAGGTTGCGCAGGTCGAGGTGCCCATAATCCAGGCCGCGTTTCTGCCGGGCTGCGGTCTCGTCGTCGTATCGGATCCGGTTATTGGCAAAGCGAACCGTGCCAATCTTAGCCTGCCATCCCGGCGTGGATACGTCCGGCGTGGATACGTCCGGCGTGGATACGTCCGGCGTGGATACGTCCGGCGTGGATACGTCCGGCGTGGATACGTCCGGCGTGGATACTACAGAAGCCGTCGATCGGGCCGGAGCCGCTTTCTTCGTCGGCCTGGTCAGGACAGCCGCAATATCGCCATCGGCCATATCGAGCGACTTGATGCCGATTTTTGAACCGTTCAGGTAAAAATAATCTGACTCCATCGCCAATTTACCCACAGTGCCCTGGGTCCGGAAGTCGGCTGTTTCAACGCGTACGTCCCATTTGGCCTTGTTAACCTGCCACTTTCCTAACCTTATATCGAGGGTATCGCTGGGGGCAGAAGGGTCGTCGGGTGTGGGAATGCCTTCATACAGGCGGGTATACGCGTTCAAGCCATTTACCGCTACGTTCGACAGGTAATATCTGGAATTAGTGACGTCGGTTTTATCGAAACCCGCCCGCAGGCTATCGACGTAGGCGTTGACATCGGCACCAACCACATCGTCCCGGTATTTGATGCGCACATCCTTCAGGAAAACACTGGCCAGATTGATATCCAGCGGAGCTACTGTTGTGTCGACGGGTGTGGTCGGTTTGGTGGTGTCGCCCGGTGGGATGAAGGCGTCGAGAATATACTGAAAATTGAAGGCTGGCGGAGTTGTGCCGGTGCTGTCTGCTATCCGGTTGATATTCAGTCGGATGTGTTCGAGGTCAATAGTGTTTATGGCCACCCGGTTATGGAGTAGCCCCCACATATCGAGGTCAACGCGCATACGCCCGCCGTCGAGCAGGGTGTCGCCTTTGGGGGTCTTGAAGAATACGTTCTCCAACTCGATATAGTCGGGTATAGCATAGCGAACTCGCCCGATGCGGAAAGGCGAGTTAAGCTTTCCGGCCAAATACGAATTAACCTGCTTCGTCACCAACTGCTGACCCCAGGGCGTTGTGGCTACGAGCATCACAAAACCCACCAGCAGCAGAATGAGAGCAAAAAGACCAATCAGAATACGAACAAGCGCTTTCGTCACAATAGATAAATGATTTTTCTGGCTGGCAGTATATAACGTAGTCTGGAAATATAACGTCCACAACCGGCATTATGTTACTGGCTGTTACCAAAGCTAAGCCCCTTCCCCGACTTAGCCTAACGTACTCCCGGGTATTTATTAACCCTGTCAGATCAGTCCGGCAGCTATTTTCGTGCCACTCACAGGCGCGCTAACAACAGGATGGATAGGTAATGACCGGCGCGGCAACCCGTCACGGCCCGTCTAAACAGAGACCCATCGGGCGGGCCGGTACCGTTTCAACCGACTGGTTTACGCCTGGAATCGGTCAACCTTTCAGCCGTTTTAGCGTTGTTTTATAGCGCAAGTGTTGCACTCCCGGTTGTAAGCCGGTACTTTTGGCCATACATCTAATCAACCATGAGCGATCTCTTTACTGCTGCATCCATCATCAGCCTACTGACACTGACCTTCCTGGAAATCGTTCTGGGAATCGATAACATCATTTTCATTTCGATCGCGGCCAACAAATTAGCCCCGCAGGATCAGGGTAAAGCCCGGAACATTGGTCTCATTCTGGCAATGGCCTTTCGGCTTGCTTTGCTGATGGGTATTTCTCTCGTTATCTCCCTCAGCAAGCCATTTACGCACATCGATGCGGGCTGGTTCAAGGCTGCCTTTACCGGTCAGAGTCTCATTCTGTTTGCGGGTGGCCTGTTCCTGCTTTACAAAGCCACGTCCGAAATCCACCATAAACTGGAAGGGGGCGGAGAGGACACCGAAGCTAGTGAGGTTAAGGGAAAGGCCACTGTTAGCAGCGTAGTGACGCAGATTGCCATCACCAACATCGTTTTTTCTATCGACTCCATTCTGACTGCCATTGGCCTCACCCAAAATGTAACGATCATGATGATCGCCGTTATTCTATCGGTGATCATTATGATGTTCTTTGCCGGGCCGGTGGGTAAATTTGTGAACGAGCACCCTACCATTCAGATGCTTGGGCTGGCGTTCCTGATCATGATCGGGTTCATGCTCGTAGCCGAAGGAGCCCACCTGTCGGAAGTTGTGTTCTTCGACCAGGAAATTGGCACCGTTCCCAAAGGCTATCTGTATTTTGCCATTGCGTTCTCGCTGCTGGTCGAATTCCTTAACATCCGGCTCCGCAAGGCTGATAAGCCTGTTCAGTTGCGGGGCTACGAAGGTCAGCCCGGGCGCGACGGAATGATATAGATCAGGTAGCCGGTTGGCGGGTTGGTGTATCAGTAGCTGACGCGGAATACGTACCAACGGACTTACTCACCAACTCACCAACTCACTAACAGATTAACTTGTTAACCGATCAACTTACCGACATTCTGCGCAGTCTTGGCGGTTTTGGCCCTGAGCTATGGCTTTCGGCCGCTTTCTGCGCACTGCTGTTGGCCGAATTAGGGCTGTTACGGACCGATCGCCGGCAGGCCCGTCGCTTTCTGGCCGTTATGAGTATTTTGGCGGTGGGGGTCGCCGGTATCTGGGCGGTGGTCATGCCCGTGCGTGGGTTTCTTTTTCTTCGCCTGCTGTTTGTCGACGATCAGGCTATTTATTTCCAGGTAGTGATTGCGCTGAGTGCGCTGTTCGTGCTGCTATACGAAATGGCCTCCCCGCCCCGGAACGCCGTACCGGCAAGGGGGTTGCCCCTCGAATGGTTCCCGATCCTGATTGCCATGACACTGGGTTTGTTTTTGATGACGCTGTCGGTCAATCTGCTCAGCATTTACCTCAGCATTGAACTGGTTTCCATCTGCTCCTATTTACTGACGGCGCTGGTTGCCGACCGGAAAGCATCGGAAGGGGGAATCAAATACCTGCTTTTTGGTGCCATCAGTTCGGCCGTTATGCTGTATGGAATGTCGCTGCTATACGGAATGACGGGTACCCTCGACCTCACCGCCGATGGATTCGGGGCCGAACTGGCGCGACAGGATACGGGCGTCGTGGCCGTGGCCATGCTGCTGACACTGGCCGGCCTGCTGTTTAAACTGGCGGGGGTTCCCTTCCATGTCTGGACGCCCGATGCCTATGAAGCCGCCCCGGTTCCGGTGGCCGCTTTCTTCTCGGTAGCGCCCAAAGCCGCTGCGGTACTGGTGCTGATGCGCCTGGTAACGGCCCTGCCGATGGGTGCTCCAACGGCGGACGGGCTGGATGGTTTCGCACCGGAGGGGGCCACGGCAACTGTGCTGCAAGTACCGCTGGCGGTTCTGGCCCTCGCGGGTATCCTGATCGGGAACCTGTCGGCATTGCGTCAAACGGATGCGAAACGGATGCTGGCCTACTCAACTATTGCTCATGCGGGTTTCCTGCTGGTAGGTGTGGTTGCGCTGAATAAAGCGGGCTTCGACGCGGTCTTGTTCTACGCGGGTACCTACCTGTTCCTGTCGCTGGCCGCTTTCTTTCTGGTCGATTTGCTGGCTCGCCATACGAATAGCGCTTCGTTGGCCATGAGCCAGTTTGCCGGGTTAGGAGCCCGGCAACCCCTACTGTCGGTAGCGCTCACCATTGTGATGCTCGGCCTGACAGGTTTACCGCCAACGGTTGGGTTTACGGCCAAAGTGCTGGCCTTTTCGGCCCTGTACGACGCCTACCAGCATAGCGGCAACCCCTGGTTACTGACTCTTTTTGCTATCGGGTTGCTCAACGCGTTGATCTCGCTGGTCTACTACCTCAAAATTCCTTTCCTGCTCTTTTTTCGCCCGCTGCCGGAACGGTCGGCGTCATGGGTCGGTGGTTCGCTGCCAAAGGGCCCCGTCTGGCTGGCGGTAGGGTTGGTCGTGCCTGTCGTTGGGTTGTTTCTCAAACCCGACTGGTTGCTCAGGCTGATAGCTGGCTGGTAAAGCCACTCCCTCAAACCGGGCACTCCCATGCCGGAAACGCGGCCAGTTTTCGTTTCTTTGCAGGAAAATAAACAGTAAGCGAGCCACAAAAGGCAGGTTTCTACGGAGAAACTGCGCCGGGTCGCCCGCCTGTTTCCTTGTTCCCCGATTCCCACTTTCGCTATGACGAGTCCAGTCCTAGATATGTCTCTTGACGAGTTATTTGATCAATTCGATAAGCTGCGCGTTTTGATTATTGGTGATGTGATGCTCGATTCCTACGTGTGGGGTCGGGTGGAGCGTATCTCTCCCGAAGCGCCCGTGCCGATCGTAACGGTCGACCGGCGGGAACGGCGGCTGGGCGGAGCCGGTAACGTGCTGCTCAACGTGCAGGCGCTGGGTGCCGAAGCGATTATCTGCTCTGTCATCGGTACCGACATACCCGGCGATCAGCTGATGCAGGAATTAGGTGACCGGGGGCTTAACTGCGACGGTCTGATCCGGAGCAACGACCGGATTACGACGATCAAGGAGCGTATCATCGCCAGTTCGCAGCAGGTGGTTCGGGTCGATACCGAAACCGACAAGTACATCAATACCGACGAGCGCACACAGCTCATTGCCAAAGCCAAACAGCTTATACCGACTTGTCATGTCGTTATTTTCGAGGATTATGACAAAGGGGTGCTCAGTAAGGAAGCCATTGCCGAGATCACCGACTTTGCCAATGCCCAGCACGTGCCGACGGTAGTCGATCCTAAAAAACGCAACTTCCTGTCGTATCAGAATACGACCCTCTTCAAACCCAATCTGAAAGAACTGCGCGAAGGGTTGAAACTTGACTTCGACGTAGACAACGCCCGCGAATTCCAGGCGGCTGTCGATCAGCTGAAAGCAACCCTAAACGTGAAAGGAGCGCTTATTACGCTTTCGGAGCGGGGGGTGTTTATCGATTTCAACGGGGAGCAGCGCAAACTCCCGGCCCACATCCGCCAGATTGCCGACGTGTCGGGTGCGGGTGATACCGTCATCAGTATTGCCGCTTGCTGCGTGGCCCTGAAGCAGTCGCCCGCTATTATTGCCGGCCTGTCGAATTTGGGCGGAGGACTGGTTTGTGAGTCGGTTGGCGTGGTGCCTATCGACAAGGCGCAACTAAAGCAGGAAGCAAAAGAAAATTTATAAACATACCCCGGACGTTGGCCCAGGGTATGTTCGGTTGCGGGTCTATTCTCAGCGTTTTCCGATTACGTCCCGTACAGGTGTCCAGGCTACGGCCGGGTAGCGGTCATTATCGAGCGGTTCGTTCCGGACGCTGAACATACTGTGCATATACTGTCCCCGCTGCCAGCCTGGGTACACCTCTGTTTCTCCTTCGGGATGTGCCGCACGTTCCCGCTGGTTGTAGGCCGCCAGTTCATCCCGACTGCCCATACGAATCACGGCGAACTTCTGGCTGGTCACCTCTTCGGCAGCAGCGGCCATTTCATTGGCGCTGATCTGGAAACTGGCAATGCGTAGAATACGGGGTGTAGACGGGTCCAGGGCTGCGGCTGCCGTATAGGCTGCGGTGTTGTCCATAGTCGTGAAGTCTACCCGCCAGTCAGCGTCCTCCCAATACCCGACACTGTTTTTCTTGAGATCGAGAAACGGCATATTGTAGGTCAGAAGCTCGGCGAATGCTCCATTAAGAATTGAGGTTCCTGCCATGGAAGTCGTATCCAGGTGAGCGCTGAACTCGCGACGTAAATCGAAGTTTCGGTTGTAACCGGCGGGGAGCTGGGTATAGTCGCTCGAAAAATCAGATGGGATAAAACGGGGAACGCCAGCCGCCAGCGCTGCGTCGAGCAATGCCGATTGGGCATCCACGATTACGTCCCGCAGGCCCTGCAAGGCCGAGACCACGCAGGAAACACCCTCGCAGGCTTGCGTGAGACCCGCTACATCCGTGAGGGCTACCTGGCTGATCGTTACCCCCGGTTGGTCAAGTTTGGCTAGTTTATCGGCATCGGTACCGGGGCGGACCAGTGCACGAACGTCGGCTCCTTGTTCGAGTAACGCCTTCAGAATGCGTCCGCCAAGGTCGCCGGTTGCGCCTGCTAACAGAATTGTCGTTGTCATGTGTCAATAGATTTTATGACGACAAAGGTCAGCCATATCCCGCGGGATCACCCCCGAATTCTTGCTTTGTTTTTGCTGATTCCTGCTTTGCTTCCCTGGATGCTTAGCCGCGCTGAAACTGGCTTGGACTCATGCCCACATTTCGTTTGAAAGCCACCGAAAAATGGGCGGGAGACGAAAAACCCAGTGCGTCACTAACGCTGTTGATCGATGTATCGTTGGCCCGAAGCAACTGGCGGGCCCGCCGGATTTTCCAATCAAGCACATACTGGTACGGGGAAACACCAATGGCGTGTTTAAAGAGCCGGGTGAAGTGAAACACGCTGAGGTTGGCCAGACCGGCCAGCGTATCGAGCGTTATAAACTGGTCAGCATACGCTTCCAGGTAGGCGTCGATGCGGTTGAGTGCCGCGTTCGGTAGCCGTCCTGTCGTGACCGGACGTCGCTCGTAGCGCCCATAATGCTCGATCAGGTGGAAACACAGCGTATTGATCAGCGACTCGACGTAGAGCCAGCCAAGGGTATGGCTTGTTCCAACGGCGCTCAGCAATTGCTGTCCCAGCGCATTCAGAAGTCCGTCGTCGAACCGGAACTGGTCGCCCAGGTAAAAACGCGAC
Source organism: Spirosoma utsteinense (assembly GCF_014282275.1). Classification (GTDB taxonomy): domain Bacteria; phylum Bacteroidota; class Bacteroidia; order Cytophagales; family Spirosomataceae; genus Spirosoma; species Spirosoma utsteinense. Next base: position 68,358 of record NZ_VFIA01000024.1, on the reverse strand, counting down.
AGGTCCATATCCCGACGGGCCTTATCCTCCAGCTGCTGATTGTCGAGATACAGGTGTATCGTATCGGTTGGCCCGTTCCACGACACCCGGTCATATTCACCACCGGGATACAGCCCCAAATTGCCGGGCTGGAAAACGGCTTGCTGAACACGGCTACCCTGCTGCCGACGAACGGTTACCGGGGGTGCCTGATACAGCAGCAACAGGTGATGGTCGTGACGGTGTGGCGGCAGCTCCATCGCATCCAACTGGTAGCGTTCCACCCTCAGCCCCTGCCAGGCCAGTGACGCACTGGTCACGAGCGCTGGTCGGCTGTACATTTCAGAGTCGTATGTCATCCAGGCAAGGCAAACCACATGGCTTAGTGCCCGGCTTTCACTACACCGGAAAGAACTTTTTTGTTTAGAGGCCACCTACGCCCGGCTGGTGTCCGCCGTTTGTTTGACCGGCTGTCCATATGTAGGATTGAGACCCCGTCAGGGCCTTAATCCTACATATGGACAGGGCTGGATTACATTTCCTTTACTGCATCGACGAAGCAACGGGCTTTGTCAGGGTCGGTATCGGGATAGATGCCGTGGCCGAGGTTGGCAATATAATGCTGGTGGCCAAAGGCGTCGAGCATGCGCTTTACCTCCGCCCGGATCTGGGCGAAATCGGCGTATAGCACGCAGGGGTCGAGGTTGCCCTGCAACACTTTGTTGGGAATCAACTCCCGCGACTCAGCCGGGTCCATGTTCCAGTCCAGTCCGACAACCGAGCAACTCAGCTGGCCAATCTCGTGGCGGGCGAAGAAAGCGCCTTTCGCGAAGACCGTGACGGGCACCGGCGCATGGCTTACCACGCCGTCGTGGATTTCGCTGCCAAGGGCGTCGCAGATCTGCTGGATGTAGGGCAGGGAAAACAGCCGGTACTGCTCCGGCGACAGGATACCCGCCCACGAATCGAACAACTGCACCAGATTGACACCCGCCCGTACCTGCGCTTTCAGATAGGCAATGGTGCTGTCGGTAATTTGCTGGAGCAGCGTATGGGCAAAAACCGGGTCGGTATACAGCAGTTTCTTGGCGACAGAGAATGTTTTGGAGCCTTTGCCTTCGGTCATGTAGCAAAAGATCGTGAAGGGTGCGCCGGCAAATCCGATGAGCGGCACACGACCGTTAAGCTCTTTCTTGGTCAGACGAATAGCGTCCAGCACGTAACCCAGGTCACTTTCGGCATCGGCTACGCGCAGGCGGCTGAGGTCGGCAATGGTGCGAACGGTGGTTGGAAAGACAGGCCCCCGGCTTTCGATCATTTCGTAGGGCAGGCCCATCGCTTCGGGCACAACCAGAATATCGGAGAAAATGATAGCGGCATCGACGCCGAACGCATCGACGGGCTGAATGGTCACCTCAGCGGCCAGTTCAGGGGTTTTGGCCAGGGTAATGAAACTCCCGGCCCGTTCCCGAACGGCCCGGTACTCGGCCAGTACGCGGCCAGCCTGCCGCATCATCCAGACCGGCACCCGCTCGGTCAGTTCACCCCGCGCCGTGCGGAGCAGCAAATCGTTTTGTAAAATCATGGTGCAAAAGTACGACTGAACGGCGATTCGTTGACTGCCATACCTGGGTTTAGCTACAGCTGGATTGGTAGGACCTATCGTTCTGCCCGGCGTTTCAATAAATTTTCACTTAACGGCGGACGTATTCCTGACGCCATGTCAGAAACAAGGCCAACCCTACCAGACCCAGTAGCAGCCCGATGGCAGGCCGGGTTGGCGTTTCCAGGTAGTTCGTGAGCCAGTTGGTATTCCCCGACAGGCGCTCGATGGCGCTGTTACATACAATCTTTGTTAGGGTAGGGTAGGTGATACCGCCCCGCTGGTGGTCATGGCGGCTTCTTTCTTGCAGGCACATACGATCAGGAGAACCCCGGCCAGTAAAGTCGCGGGAGCCGTTGGCGAAAATTTCATAATGAGTACCGGGAGGTGTACTTACTTTAGACAGGCGTCGAGAAACGAAAAAACGGTAGCCAGGTTTTCTGGTGTGTTGAATTGGGGGCCACCGTGGTTAGCGCCTTCGAGCAGGGTAATCGTTACGTTCTGATGACCGAGTATTTTTTCCAGCGCTGCCGCAAAATCGACCGATTGCTGGGTTGGTACCAGGCGATCATCGGTGCCGTGTTCGATGAACATGGGCGGGTCGCTCTGGCTGATATAGGTAGCCGGGCTGGCCCGCTTCACCAGGTCGGGGGCCTGCTGAACAGGTTTGCCCAGTAGCTGCGACTCGGGTGAGTTGGCTGCGTCATGATCGGCAGTGCCCTTGCCGCTGGCCTTGAACTGGGCATCCATCTGGTCGAAGCGGATAGGCCCAAACCAGTCGACAACGGCCTGTACGCGGCTGCTCTGCCCGGCATTGCCAAGACTGGCGTCGTCGAAATCGGTGATGTCGCTGGTGGTACCGGCCATAGCTGCCAGATGCCCACCCGCCGAGCCGCCCCAGGCCGCAATCCTGTTCGGGTTGAGTTGGTAGGTGCTGGCGTGAGCCCTGATAAACCGAATGGCCGCTTTAACGTCCTGGATCTGGGCGGGGAATACGGCTTCGCCACTGAGCCGGTAATTAACGGAGACCACGGCGTAACCCCGTTTGAGCCCCGCCAGCATGGGCGTTAGCTGTCCATCGGCTTTGTCGCCCATTTTGAAGGCTCCCCCATGAATGGGAACAATTACCGGAAACGGGCCCTTTCCCGTGTCGGGCAGATAGATATCTAGTTTCTGAGCCGTAGACTTGTCGGCATAGGCAACATCCAGCCATTTACGCTGGATGGACGCGGTGTTGGCTTTTGCCATTGGCCCACCCGGTGGGACGCCACCCGGTGGCTGAGCGACTGAAACGGAGGCCAGCATGCCTAAACCGGCGAGCATACAAAACAAAAATTTATTGATCATTGAGTAAACTTGTAAGGGGACAATTTTAGATTTTTCAGGAGCCGGATAGCAGGGCCTGATTCATGCAAAATTGCCGCTTATATACGCTACAGTAGTGTACTTTTCAGACTTTTACGGATAATAATCGAACCTGTATCCGCGTTGGCTTCGCCTGGATGCGTATCCGGCCCGTGACCTTACCCTATTCCATTAGATATGATACGGATTACCCAATATGACGGTCTTTACGGTGAATCGACGGCCCGGCCGCAGGAAGAGTATCTGTTCTCCGAACTCCTGGAAACACGTAGCCATACCTTCGACTGGGTGATTCAGCCCCATACTCATGCCCATCTGTTTCAGGTGTTTTATGTGCAGACAGGTACGGTACAGGTTCGGACTGCTCAGCAGAGCCAGTTACTGGAAGGTCCCTACGTACTGCTCATACCACCCAACGCCCTGCACGGGTTCGTGTATTCGGCCGATGCACGGGGGCGCATACTTACGCTGTCCGATTCGCTGCTCGATGACTTTTTTCGAACCAATCCAGCGATGCAGCCACTGCTGAACACCGTGCAGACGATCACTGTCTTTGACGTTACTTATTCAGCCGCTTCCGTCCTGGAACTGATCGAAGAGATCGATGAAGAGCTTTTTAGTGATCAGGTTCAAAAACGGATCATGATTCAGGCCTGCCTGCACCGGCTGTTTATCATTCTGTATCGGCTGCTGAAGCACGGACAAACACGGCTGCCCGATCAATTTAGTCCGGCTATGACCTACTTCCGGCAGTTTCAGCAGCTGATGCGCCGGGCTACCATGGCTACGACCATTGCTCAGGTAGCCGACGAAATGGCCATAACCCCGGTACATCTGAATCGCATCTGCCGGGCCGTGGCGAATAAGTCGGCCTCTGAACTAGTACAAAATCATGTGGTCGCTGAAGCGCAGAAATACCTCGCTTACACGGCTTATTCGATCTCTGAAATCGCTTATCAACTCCATTTCGAGTACCCAACCTATTTTGCCCGCTTTTTCAAACGAAAAACTGGCGTATCACCCAGCCAGTACCGGGAACAGCTCCGGGCCAATGGTGCCGATCGCCCTTTCTGAGGAAGCATAACTACAGCGCTACAGACAAGCCTTGTTGAACTTTCTTTTCCAGAGAAAAGTTAGGTAATTGAATTGCATTATTTACACTATAAAATTATTTAAAGTTTCCGATGAGACAATCCGAAAAATCTGCCTCTGCCGATGAAACAAGCACCGACCAGCGCATACTCGATGCGGCCATGACCTTGTTTTTTCGCTACGGCTACAGCCGTGTGGTGGTAGATGATATTGTGCGGGAACTGGCGATCAGCAAGAAAACGGTGTATAACCACTTCGGCGGCAAGTCGGAGATTTTGACCGCGGGTATCGACCGGTTTGCGCGGCAGTTCCGGCAACGGGCCGATGAGATTGTGAACGATGTGGATTTGTCGCTCCGGCAGAAGCTAAACGCCTATCTTCAGCACATAGGCGGAAGTTTTTCTACTGTGAATAAAAAGTTTTGGGACGATTTAAAGCGCTCCGAACCAGTAGCTTATAAACAGGCTAACGACTTTCGGCGCGACATGCAGCTCCAGTACCTGACCCAGCTTGTCGAAGAGGGGGTACGCGTTGGGTATATCCGGGACGATGCATCCCGGCAGATCGCCATCGTTATGTTTATCAGCGCCGTGCAGCAACTGACCGATACCGATTTTCTGAGCCAGTTCCCCGCCGACATTTCCCGCCAGATACCGGCTACGACCCAGGAACGGATCGATCTGGTCCTTAATATTCTCCTGAGAGGAATCCTGACCGAAAAGTTTTACCTGGAGTGAGTGCCTGTTTTTTTTGATCATAAGGAAACTAAAAAAACGTTAAAAGTGTAATTAATACAATGAAGACAATAATCGCTTCCGCATTTCTAGTTGGCTCGTTACTGGCCACAACGGCCCGGGCGCAGCTCACCCCGCCGGCCGGGTCGGCACCCACCCGGCAAGCCCTGATCGAACAGGCATTAACGAAAAGCTACGCATTGGCTAATAACCAGGCCGAGCAACGGAAAGTACAGATTGAAAAGCAGGGGCTGAAAAACCAGTACCTGCCCGAAATAACCATCAACCCAACCTATACGCACCTCGACCGCGACATTAGTATCATCCTGCCACGGTTGCCCTACCAGCCGTTACCAAAGGAGGTGTATAGCGGGCCTTACGAACTGGAGCAGCAGCTTCAGCCCCAGAACATTCTGAAAGCAACTGTTCAGGCCAATATGCTCCTCTTCTCGGGGACCAAGATCCCGACGCTGAGCAAAGCGCTGTCCTTTAAAGAACAGGCTATTGGTGCGCTGGCCGATAAAGAACGAATGACCATCATCCGGGATGTCACGCTGGCCTATGACCAGCTGGGGTTGATTGCCCAGTCGGAGCAGGTGCTCGACGAAGCCGACAAACGACTCGCCGAGCAGGTACGGTTCATCAACAAAGCCGTGAAAGAAGGACTCGCCACGCCCTACGATCGCAGTAAAGTCGACCTGGCTGTGCAGGACCTGCGGGCAAAGCGTGTCGACCTGAACGGGAAACGCCAGTTGGCCCTCGCCCGCCTGACGCAGCTGACCGGCGTTCCGGCCGACCAGTTATCGGCAATACGCCCCGAACTGACCCGGCTGGTGAGCGATATGAGCGTAGCATCGGTAGACAATCGCCCCGAACTCAAATCGCTGGAACTGGCCCGGGAAGCCACGCGCTACCGCCAGAAAGCGACGCTGTCGGGTTATCTGCCCCAGGTATATGCATTCGGTAAAAATGAACTGTACCGCAAAGACCTGTCGGCCATCGAACCCTACTGGTATGCCGGTGTAGGCGTGCGCTGGACGCTTTTCGACAAGTTTGCGTCGCGTACCGAACGACGAACGGCGCAGCAGGATCTCGATATATCGCAGAACACCCTGGCCCAGACCCGCGACCTGCTGACACTGAACCTCCAGAAGAGCCGCTCGGAAATGGCTACGGCCAATGAGTTGGTCGATGTGGCCCAACAGAAAGTAGGGCTGGCCCGCAAAGCCCTCGACATTGCCACCCGCCAGTATGAGCAGGGACTTATCCGCATCACGGAGCGGCTCGAAGCCGAAACCGATTACCAGAAAGCCGAACTCGATTATGTCCAGACCATTGCCAGCCAACGGGCCGCGCAGGTAGCCCAGCTTGAAGCAACGGGCACCCTCACTATCACCGATATCAACTAATTATTCTTTGTCTTCACGACCTCAGATAAAACTCATGAACGCGCATATTCTTCCGGCAGTAGCCATTAGCCTCCTGACGCTGGCCAGTTGTCAGCCCAAACAAACCCTGACCGCTGATCTGGAAGGGAAAGTGAAAAAAGAAACCGTTGGCGTAACCGCCAAGGTGACCGGCCGCATTGCTCAGCTGCTGGTAAAGGAAGGTGACGTAGTCACCAAAGGGCAGATTCTGGCGCGTATCGACGTCCCCGAAGCCGAGGCCAAACTGCTACAGGCACAGGGTGCCTACACATCGGCCAGAGCGCAGTACCAGATGGCGTTGCATGGAGCCACGCCCAACGAACGCCGACAGGCTGACGCGGCATTATCGGTAGCTCGTGAGCAGGCTGCATTCGCCCAGAAAAGCCTGAGCCGGGTACAGGCTATGTACCGCGACTCCCTGATTTCGGCCCAGCAGTACGACGAGATGAGTGCGAAATACCAATCGGCAAAGGCGCAGCTGACGGGTACGCAGGCCAAACGGGACGAGGTAGATGGCACCGTGCGGGCCGAACGTATCCGGATGGCCTACGGCGATATGCTCCGAGCCGAAGGCGCGCTCAAAGAAGTGCAGGCCGCCCTCCGGGAGAAAGCGATCGTGGCTCCCCAGCCCATGACCATCGAAAGCATCAGCCTGCACGAAGGCGAACTGGCTCCGGCTGGCTATACGGTGCTGTCGGGTTATGACAATAGCCGCACATACCTGCGCTTTACGGTGAGCGAAAAGGAAGTGGCCCGCTTTGCCAGAGGTAACGAATACAAGGTGAAGCTCCCCTTTGCCGCCAACCAGACGGTAGCCGCTAAACTCGTGACCGTTAAGGAACTTAACAGTTATGCCTCCCGAACCAGCAGCTATCCAACCTATGAACTGGGAGAAGCTACCTACGAACTGAAACTGGTCCCTACAGACCCGGCCCAGCAGAACAAATTGCTGTCGAACCAGACCGTGTTATTACCAAACAACTAACCCCTACGAACCATGAAAACGTTTTTCAGGCTGTTGATGCGGGAGTTTCGCCAGTTTTCCCGCAACGGTGTTGCCGTGGCTGTTTTCCTCGGTGGACCGGTCTTGTTCGGGTTGCTGGTGGGCTATACCTACACCAATGCCACCGTTACTGATCTGCCCATTGCTGTAGTCGACCTGAACGGGACGGCGCTGAGCGGCAAGGTCGTCGATGCCCTCGCCGATAATCCCACCGTCAAACTCGTAACGGTATTTCCCGATGAGACTGCTGCCCGCCGGGCTTTTGAAACGGGGCAGTTTGAGGCCGTTGTGACGATACCCGGGAATTTTGAAGAAGCCATACAGCAGCGCCGGACGCCCGAAGTAGAGGTCGACCTGAACATGGCCAATATCCTGACCGCCAATTTTGTGTCGCGGGCGGTACAAACTACCCTGTCGACGCTGAACGCCGGGATCGAAATCGAGGGATCGATGAAACGGGGTGTGCCGGTACTGGAAGCCCGAAACCAGTTTCAGGCTTTCAGCATCAACAACACCCGCTATTTCAATACATCGGGAAACTACGGGTATTACATGCTGCCGGGGGTAACCGGGGCTATTATCCAGCAGGTATTTCTGCTGGTGCTGGCTTTGGCCTTCAGTAAAGAGTTTGAGGAAAACACCTTTGGGCAGCTTACGGAGCAGACCCGCTGGTCGGGGGTGGTGCTGCTGACGAAAACGCTGCCCTACTGGATCATGGGAGCGGGCGTCTGGGCTTTCGTGCTGGGCGTGCTTTTTCCGCTGTTCCGCCTGCCGGACGTTGGGTCGCTACCGGCTCTGCTAACCCTGGTGGCTGCGTTTACGCTGGCGCTGACGGGCCTGGGTATTCTCATCAGCATCTTAATACCTAATCAACTGCGCGCTACCGAAATCCTGATGATCGTAGCCACACCGGCCTTCATTATCAGTGGATACTCCTGGCCCACGAGCCAAATGCCGGTACTGCTACAATATATCGCCCAGGCTATTCCATTAACACACTACCTCAGCGCCCTTCGGAACGTCTTTTTTCTAAAGGCACCCCTGTCGGTAATCCAGCCTCAGGTGCAGACGCTGTTCCTGTACGGAATTGTGATGCTGCTGCTGGCGTGGCTGACCCTGTGGTGGAAAATGCGTCAGTATAAATTGGTAACACCGCCACCCTCACTGGTTGAGCAGCCCGGCTAGCCAAACGGCTGTTATTGCAGACTGCAAGTAATACCGTCCCCGAAACGTTTCGACCGTATAACTGGAAACGTTTCGGGGACGCCGTTTTAAACGATCCTGTTCAGTAGAAGAAGGCAATGTCAACGATATAGGCACCCGGTAACTGGCTTATCGAACTGACTGTGAAGGTCTTCAGGCTGGCACCCTTGCCAGTGTCGCGAATAGTCCGTAATCCCGATAGACTATTACATAACTAATTGAAAATCATTTTTTTATCTTTTTCTTGCAGAACTAAATTTTGTGTCTCACTTTTGTCGCATTACCCCTTGACAGTCAGCTATTCAACTGGCTTATTTATTTACCAGAGTAATCTACTTTGTAGATAGAATAAACAGGATAATGGTTTGTGATAACGTTCAGTAACTATTTTCTTTCTGTTTTTGGTGGGTTTATCAGGCCAATATACGGCGTCGTTACGAGGGCTTCCTGTATCCATTATCGAGACAGCAGACTATATAACGCCACCAGTTATTAAAAAGAGCACCAGACACATTACATAAATCAACTGAATCGTGGACGAATTACCAGTAGAAACCGGACCTGTCAATCCCTACGCACGGACGTTCTTTATACTGTGGGGACTTACGTTGCTTGCTTTAGCGGGTTTTCGGGCCGAGGACCCGGCCTACCGTCAACAACTCGATAGCTGGCACCAGAAACGGGTCGAGTCGCTGAAGGGTGAGAATGGCTGGCTTAATCTGGCCGGACTTTTCTGGCTCAAAGAAGGGACCAACGAAGCGGGTGCCAACCCCGGCAATGACCTCACCTTTCCGGCCGGGAAGACTCCTGCCCAACTGGGCGTTTTCAACTTAACCAAAGGGGTCGTTCAGTTTGAGGCCGCACCCGGAACCGTAGTAGAAGTGGACGGGAAACCAATTCCAGGCGCAACGACCGTTTTCGCGGCCGACCTCGCAAAGCCTGTCACGCTGGCGCATGGCTCGCTGCGCTGGTTCGTCATCAAGCGAGGGGACCGCTATGCCGTTCGGTTGCGCGATCTGGAGAACCCGCTGCTAAGTGAGTTCAAAGGCATCGACCGCTTTCCGGCCAATGAAACCTACCGGGTCAGCGCCCGGCTCGAAAAACCGACAGTGGCCCGAACAATCCCTATCCTGGACGTTACCGGGCAAACGTCGCAGCAGCCGCTGGCCGGTACGCTGGTGTTTACGCTGGCGGGGAAATCCTACCGGCTCGATGCCGTTGGCGAGGGAGAGGATAAACTATTCATTCTGTTCGGCGATGCCACCAATACGCACGAAACGTACGGTTCCGGCCGGTTCCTATACGCCGATAAACCCGGCCCCGACGGTCTGACAACGCTGGATTTCAATCAGAGCATCAACCCTCCCTGTGCCTTCACGCCTTTTGCTACCTGTCCGTTGCCGCCGAAACAGAACCGCCTGGCCGTACCGGTGACGGCTGGCGAAAAGGTTTTTGGCGATCATTAAATCGAATTCAGTACCTATCTACGTCTGCCTGTTAATCAGGCTTTCTTAACTATATGTTGCCAATGCTGACACCGACCAATACGTTTGCGCCTGAGCTTACCCGTGTGCTATCCACCGAAGAGCTTGACTTCTTTACTAAAAATGGGTTTATCCACCTCAAAAATTTTGTCGACCGGACAACGGTGCAGACGTTTCTGCGGGAAATCCAGCGGGTCGAAGCGAACTGGCTTGCCGAAGACGTCGACAAGATAAACGGGACACCCCTCAAGTTCGGCCGCGACGAAAATGGCAAACGCATCGTTCAGCGGTTTTCGTTTACGTCTCTGTTCAGCCCGATACTCAGCGAGTTTCTGGACGATGAGCGGATACAGGGCCTGACCCAACTGCTGGCTCCCTACGAAGGTCGCATCAGCCCCGAAGAAAAGGATGGGTTGGTGGTGAACCACTACGTTCGAACACCTGATAGCAATTTCTCGCGCATGGGCTGGCATACCGATAGCCCGCGGGATCTGTTCCTGGGCCAGCGTATCCGGCCGATGCTTAATGTAGGGCTGCACCTGGACGACTGCCCGCAACGCAACGGTGGTCTGCGGGTATTGCCTGGCACCCACCGGCAGAATGCGCTGATGACGATCTTCCGCAAGCGGCAGTTTATCGATCACCGGCCCGACCCGCGCGAAGTAGGGTTCGACATCGAAGCGGGTGACCTGACCATCCACAACGGCAGCTTGTGGCACCGGGTCGAGCAGTCGCCGTTCATCGGTGCGGCCAGCCGCCGTCGGGTCATGTACATCCCTATCATTACCGGCGATTATCAGTTCAAGCATGCCGCCAGTAAAACGCCTTTTTACCACCGCTTCGCCAAGCGGATTCAGGATTGATGGTGCGAACGTAAACGCGGTTATGGGTGGTGTCGGGTTCACCACCCATAACCACCTGCCACTATCCCCACCCTACACATCGACACACCATTCACTACCAAAAACAAACTAAATTTCCCGCAAATCATGTCAACACAAACCGAACAAAGTCCGCTGGTACAGGAAGTCCTGACCGCAAACGATCACTACGTTGAGAATTTTGGGGACAAAGGGAGCCTTCCGTTGCCGCCGGGTCGTCATTTTGCCATTCTGACCTGTATGGACGCCCGGCTCGATCCGGCGAAGTACGCGGGTCTGGCCGAAGGCGATGCCCACGTCATTCGCAATGCTGGTGGACGGGCCAGCGACGATGCGATCCGCTCGCTGGTGATCTCGTATAAGTTGCTCGGCACCCGCGAATGGTTTGTCATTCACCACACCGACTGTGGAATGCAATATTTCACCGACGATGTGATTCGGGGGTTGTTGGCAACGAGCCTGAAAACGGCGCGGGTCGATGAGACGGGCTGGCATAACGTGACCGAAGACGGTGGATCGGACGAAGCGAAGTTCATCTCGTTCCTGACCATCAGCGACCTCGCCAACAGTGTAACGGAAGACGTGCAGCGCATCAAACGCCATCCGCTCGTACCCGGTGATATTCCGGTTTATGGCTATATCTACGACGTGAAAACCGGACGGCTCATCGAAGTGCCCGAAGCCACCGAAGCGGGTCGGGCCGCGTAGCTCCGTCGACCTACGCTACGGTTACCGGAATGCATATTTCCCGAACAAAAATTGGTGAAGAACCAACCGATTCCGGCGGCAACCGGTGGTTGGTAAAAAATAATTTCCGCCAATGAGCGGCAACTCGTTGGCGGAAATTGACCTCCAGTCCTGGCAGACCTCAGTTTTACAAACCGCAATCAACTCAGTGCGTACGTGCAGGTACAGGCTAATTCCGGGGTGCCGGACGGTGGGCCGGAACTCACCACCTACCGCATTGCCGACCAGAACAACGGGTACCCGAGTGCGCCGGGTAGTCCGTCTACGCTGCAACCTACACCAGCCTTTATCTCCCTCATAAACCGACCTGAATATCATTCAGAACAGGACCGGCTTACCCGCAGTTACAGCATCGACTGCCAACGCCCTGCTGCTGGCGGTGGGAGAACGAACGGCGGGTGGAATTTGCGTTCGAAGCCGATTGCTGGTTCGACCTTGTCCGGACGGGGCGGTGCGGTTTTGGGCATTACAGATGAACGAAAGTGGCTACTTCCGATCCCATTTGCCGATATTGCTGCTCATTCGGACCGTACACAAAATCCGGATTATTGGCCGGTGGGGAGGTTACCCGCCGGGTTTATGCAACCTCTTTTAATTGTACTATTTTATGCTCAACACGTTACGAAAACGCCAATTGATTAGCCATCGGCAATGGCTCTGGATGCTCATGCTGGGTCTTTTGACAGCCAACTCAATCGCCTGGGCCCAAACGGCGACTATCACGGGTACCGTTACCGATGCTGCATCCGGCGAGACACTGGCCGGGGCTACGGTTCAGGTCAAAGGTACCAACACGGGGGCTACCACCGATGCGCAGGGAAAGTACCGGATCAGCGTCGCTACAACCGCGCCAACGCTGGTGTTCTCCTTCATCGGCTACCAGCCGCTCGAACAGGCCGCCGGTAACCGATCGGTGGTGGATGTGAAACTGACCAGTTCCGACAACGCCCTCAGCGAGGTCGTCGTCGTCGGGTATGGGGTCCAGAACCGGCGCGACATTACCACGGCCATCGGCTCAGTGAAAGCGCGTGACATTGCCAACCAGCCCGTTGCCAGTTTCGATCAGGCGCTGGCGGCTAAAATTGCGGGTGTGCAGGTGACGCAGACATCGGGAGCACCGGGGGCGGCCTTGCAGGTGCGGGTGCGCGGTACCGGGTCCATCAGCGCGGGCCTCGACCCACTCTATGTGATCGACGGCATTCCGCTCTCGCGGGATACCAAGTTCGCCACCGGCAGCACGAGTACGCAGTTTCCCGATAATCCGATCAACGTGCTGAGTACGATCAATACCGACGATATCGAAAGTATCGAAGTCCTGAAAGATGCCTCGGCGGCTGCCATTTACGGCTCGCGGGGCTCCAACGGGGTTGTCTTGCTGACCACCAAACGCGGCCGGGAAGGCAAGACGATAATCAACTACGATACGTATGTCGGGTTTCAGCAGGTGACCAAAAAGCTGGATCTGCTGAACGCCTACGAGTATGCACAACTCAATGTCGAAGGCAAGAACACCGCCTACCTGGACCGCAACCCAACCGGTAGCGCCAGCGACCCCAACAGCGTTCGGGAAAAAGGGGTCGGATCGCCAAGTACGCTCATCCCGCCCCAGGTGACGCCTTACCTGTCGGGCCAGTCGGGCCTGACCAGTACCGACTGGCAGGATGAGATCTTCCGGACGGCACCCATCCAGAACCATACGCTGTCCATTGCCGGGGGAACGGCCAACGTCAAGTACTATGTATCGGGGAACTACCTCGACCAGCGGGGGACGGTGATCAACTCGGGCTTCAAACGCTACAGCGCCCGCGCCAACCTGGACATAAAAAGTGGCCGACTAACGGTTGGCTTCAACTTTAACCCAACCTACGCACACCACGACCTGATCAAAGCAGAAGGTCCCTACCTGGCCGATGGCGTTATTGGTCTGGCCGTGCAGATGGCTCCTGTCTTTCCCGTTTATAACGCCAACGGCACCTATAATTTCGATGCCAACGGCTGGGGCTACGGGGCTACGTCGATCCTGAATCCGGTGGCCGTAGCCAACGAAGTGAGCGACAAGCTGAATCAGATCCGGTTGCTGGGCAATGCCTACGCGCAGTACGAGATCACGAAGGGACTGGCTTACCGGCTCAACGTAGGTGCCGATATCAACAACTTCCAGCGCGATTACTACCGCCCGTCGACCGTTGAGATCCGGGACCGCAAAGGGCCGTCGATACCAACTGGCTTCTCGCGGACGCAGAATTACGTGGATTGGCTGGTGGAACATACGCTGAACTATAACCGGAGCTTCGGACTGCACAACGTGTCGGGGCTGGCGGGTTTCTCGGCTCAGAAAGACCGCCGGACCGCCAGCGAACTAACCGCTACCAATTACCCCAACGACCTGGTCCAGACGCTCAACGCCGGGCAGGTTACGTCGGGCAGCTCCGACATTCAGGAGTGGTCGCTGCTGTCGTATCTGGGTCGGGTTCAGTATGACTATGACGGCCGGTACCTGGTGTCGGCGGCTATCCGGGCCGATGGGTCATCGCGTTTCGGGGCGGCCAACCGCTGGGGCTATTTCCCGAGCGTATCGGCAGGCTGGAACATCTCGCAGGAGCCGTTCCTGAAATCGTCCAACTGGCTGAGCGACCTGAAACTGCGCGGGAGCTACGGCCTGACGGGTAATTTCCAGATCCCCAACTATGGCTCGGTCAGTTTGCTCAACTACCAGAACTACGTGCTCGGGCCCGAAACCATCGTGAGCGGACTGGCACCCGGTAACTCAGCCAACGACAAACTGAAGTGGGAAAAAACGGCCATGCTCGACATTGGTTTCGATGCCAACTTCTTCAAAAACCGGCTGAGCCTGACCGTCGATTACTACAACGCCAACACCTCCGACCTGCTGCTGAACGTGCCCGTGCCGCGCACGTCGGGGTTCAGTACCGAACTCCAGAACATCGGAAAAGTGAATAACCAGGGATTTGAGTTCACACTCGGTACGCAGCAGACCTTTGGCAAGTTCGGCTGGACGGCCAGTGCTAACCTCGCCACCAACCGCAACCGGGTTCGGGCCCTGGGCGCGTCGGGCGATCCCATCCTTGTCTCGGGCGGAGTTGCCGGGGCGCAGTTCATCACCCGCATCGGCGAACCCGTGGGGCAGTACTATACGATGGTATACGACGGCGTATTCAAAAGCCAGGCCGAAGTCGATGCATACCCGCATACCGCCACCACCAAACCCGGCGATTTCCGGTTCATCGATACCAACGGTGATGGCCGGATCGATTTCAGCAGCGACCGTACCGTTACGGGCAGCTACTTTCCAAAATATACGTTCGGCTTCACCAACCGCTTCACCTACAGTGGCTTCGACCTGGGCGTTACGCTGCAGGGTGTGCAGGGCAACAAGATCCTGAACCTGATCCGGCGGTATATCTACAACGGCGAAGGGAACGGCAACCAGTTTAGGGGCGCCCTCAACCGCTGGCAGTCGGAAGCCAATCCCGGCGATGGGCTGCACAACCGCGCCAACCGGCTACAGACCGGCTCCAACGGCGAAATATCGACCTGGCATATCGAAGACGGCTCGTATGTACGCATCCGGACCATTACGCTGGGCTACTCGCTGCCTACCGCCTTCATGCAGCGACTGCATCTGACGCGTGCCCGCGTTTACGTCAGCGCCCAGAACCCGTTCACATTTACGAAGTACACGGGCTACAATCCGGAAGTGAGCAGCCGCCCCGATAACGCCCTCTCGGCCGGGGAAGACTACGGCACCTATCCACTGGCCCGCACTACGTCGGTCGGTATCAACCTCAGCTTCTAACTGCTCAACGACCATGAACAACAACTCATTTTTTCGCACGGTTACCCGGTCAGCTTCCGTAGCCGCTGTCGCCTTCATTGGCCTCACTGCCTGCCAGAAGGATTTTCTGGATTTGAAACCGCTGTCGCAGCCCAACGTCGCCAACTTTTACCAGACCGCCAACGACTTCGGTAATGCCGTCAACGGGGCTTACGATGTGTTGCAGTCGGCTAACCAGTATGGCGGGGACTTCAATACGCTGCTCGAGGCCCGGAGCGACAATGTACTGGATAACGACCCCTCGTCGAACGCCGGGCTGCGCTACAACATCGACCGGTTCATTGAACCAACGACCAACTCGGTCCTGCGCGACACCTGGGGCAGTCTGTATACGGGTATCAACCGCAGCAACCTGATCCTGGACAAGATCGACGCCGTGACGATGGATAACACCCTGAAGGCCCGCTACAAAGGCGAAGCCCAGTTTATCCGGGCGCTGTCTTATTTTAACCTGGTTCGGTTGTGGGGTAATGTGCCGCTGGTGCTGACCGCCGGGACCACCGCCGATTCCCGCTCGTATGTGCGGACCGACGTGGCTGGGGTGTATGCTGCCATCGAAAAAGACCTGACCGATGCCGCAGCCAACCTGCCCGCCAGTTATACCGGTGCCGATGTGGGCCGGGCTACCTCAGGCGCGGCAAAAGGACTGTTGGGTAAGGTGTATGTCACCCAGAAGAAGTTCAGTCAGGCGGTGCCGGTGCTGCGCGACGTGATCAGCGCGGGGACCTACCGTCTGCTACCCAACATTGCCGATGTATTTGCGGTGAATAATAAAAACAACGCCGAAATCGTCTTTGCCGTGAAATTCAAAAAAGGCGTCGGTGGGGCGCTGCCCGAGGGCCACAGCCTGTGGTACGGAACCAACATCGGCGACAACATCGAGCCATCGCTGCGGGCGGCTTATCCCGCCGGCGACAAGCGGCTGCCGCTCACGGTACAGATTCCCGTTCCCAGCAACGTGAACGTGGTACCCCGGAAGTTTTACGATGAGTTTTCACCGACAAACGATGTTGGCAACGACTTCCCCGTTCTGCGCTATGCCGACGTGCTGCTGCTTTATGCCGAGGCCCTGAGTGAAAGTGCGATTCAGTTTAACGCAGATGCCCTTACCAGCCTGAACCAAGTGCGGGCACGGGCAGGCGTACCGCTCTATACGCAGGCGCAACTGGGCACGCAGGCCGCATTCCGCGATGCCGTTATCAACGAACGGCGGCTGGAGCTGGCGCTGGAGAACGACCGCTGGTTCGACCTCGTGCGCACCGGTAAAGCCGTTGACGCCCTGAAAGTAACGGGCATTACGGTACCGGCCAGCCGACTCGTTTACCCCATTCCGCAGTCTGAAATCGACACGTATAACAACCCGACAACGTTTCCGCAAAACCCGGGCTATTGATCCTGCACATAGGTTCACGAGCCATTGAATACGATCTGGCAGCGGGGTATGCTGTCTGAAGTCCGGCGGCTTTCCGGCTTCGGGCAGTATACCCCCGATGCTTTCTTCGTGGAGATCCGGGTCTGTCGATCCACTGTTTTTTTATTCTTATATGCGTATAAAATCTCTTGACCTGCTGCGGCAGGAAGCGGCCGTAAACGATGCCACCACGCTCAAACGATCGCTCGGAGCCTTCAACCTGGTTGCCATCGGCATAGGTGTCATCATTGGTGCCGGTCTGTTCTCATTGACCGGCATTGCGGCTGCCAACCACGCCGGTCCGGCCGTAACGCTCTCGTTCGTAGTAGCTGCTGTTGGCTGTGCCTTCAGTGCGTTATGCTATGCCGAGTTTGCGGCCATGGTACCCGTGTCGGGCAGTGCCTATACCTACGCCTACGCCACATTGGGCGAACTGTTTGCCTGGATCATCGGCTGGGATCTGGTCCTGGAATATTCGGTTGGAGCGGCAACGGTGGCCATCAGCTGGTCGCAGTACCTGAACCGGTTTCTGAGCTATTATGGCTTGCACCTGCCGCCCCAGATCATGTTATCGCCCTTTGAGACGGCTACCGGAACCGATGGGTCGATCGTATCGGGCTATATAAACCTGCCCGCCGTACTGATCGTGGTCGTAGTTACCAGCGTCATCATTCGCGGCACGTCGGGGTCGGCGCTGTTCAACGCCATCGTGGTGGCGCTCAAGGTATTGGTGGTGCTTGTGTTCATTGCACTCGGCTGGCAGTACATCGACCCGGCCAACTACCAACCGTATATTCCGGCCAATACGGGTGTATTTGGAGAATACGGATGGAGTGGCGTACTGCGTGGGGCAGGGGTCGTTTTCTTCGTATTTATTGGCTTCGATATTGTCGCTACCATGGCTCAGGAAGCCAAAAATCCGCAGCGCGATATGCCCATCGGTATACTTGGGTCGCTGGTGGTGTGTACCGTGTTGTTTGTACTGTTCGGTTATGTCATGACCGGTATGGCCAACTACACGGAGTTTAAAGACAGTGCGGCTCCGGTAGCCATTGCCATCGAGAAAACGCCGTACCGCTGGCTGGGGCAGCTCATTATCGGGGCCATCCTGATTGGGTATACCTCCGTCATTCTGGTCGATTTACTGGGTCAGTCGCGGGTGTTTTTTTCGATGAGCCGCGACGGCTTATTGCCCAGGACGTTTTCGGAGGTGCATCCGCGCTTCCGTACACCCTGGAAAGCGAACGTGCTTCTATGCGTGTTTATCGGGCTGTTTGCCGGCTTCGTGCCTATTCGGGTAGTTGGCGAGATGACGAGTATTGGTACGCTGCTGGCTTTCGTCATGGTTTGCCTGGGGATATTGATTCTTCGCAAAAAACAACCCGATGCGCCCCGCTCGTTTCGTACGCCCTGGGTACCGGTGGTGCCTATTCTGGGCATCATAACGTGTCTGATCATGATGATCTCACTGCCCGGCGACACCTGGCTCCGGCTGGTGGCCTGGCTGGCTATTGGCCTGGTTATCTACTTCGCCTATGGCCGGAAGCGGAGTAAGCTACGGTCAACCCAATAGGGTTAAGCCTGACGTCGGCCGGATGTTTTCGTGAACGGGAGAATGGCCGATTGGCTGTCTACCGGGAAGACAGGATGAGTAACCGGTACGTGTGACCGGTGAATGGGTATTGGCCCGTAAGGGCTAAAGTTCTTTGTTGGGATGCAGGCAGCTTTGCCAGTATTCAACGATCAGGCGAATCTGCTCGCGCATACCAACATAGTTGGACGCTTTCTTGTAAAATCCCTGAACGGTAGCATCATAAGCTGCCTGAATAAGCTGGGGGTTTGCCGCCGTGGTCAGATAGATGAAAGGGATGGATTTCTGTCGTAGATAGACACTGTCGTTAATGTGGTGCCGGAGTTCCAGCCCGTTCATGACCGGCATATTTACATCGCACAAAATCAGAAAGGGTTTTTCTTCTGTAGTTTCGAGGTAGGTCAGCGCTTCTTTCCCGTTCAGAAAAAAACGGATTTCATTCGGGATGTCAAGCTCTTTGATCGTCTGTTCGATCAGGTATTGATCATCTTCATCGTCTTCGATAGAGATTATAGGACCTTTGAGCGACATGTGATTGATGAAGTAGTGAGTTCGTAAACAAATATACTACTATAGAAGACCATACCTATATACTTTACCAGAAGTGAGCAATCCCGTAACGTTTCCTGCCCATCCATCCAGACCGTTTAAGTATACCGGTCGACGATTCGCGTTAAACCGGTTTTATCGTGAACAGCCTGCTTTAAGATTAATTAAGTTCATATTTATAAAGATTGTTATCTGGGGTACTTTTCCATTAATCTCTTTTTAATCTGCCCTACCTTTGCAAGCGTGATCGTTTTTCACCGGTACTGTACATTCATCGTCTCAGACCATGCCATTTTCAAGCTTACGCCACTATCGTGCGGCTTACTTAACGAATGATCTGACTGCCGGAACCCTGGTTTATCTGGCAGCCTTACCCCTTTGTTTGGGTATTGCCCTAGCGTCGGGTGCCCCCTTGTTTGCTGGTCTGGTCGCGGGAATTATCGGCGGTATCGTTGTTGGGGTGTTGTCCGGTTCGGATGTCAGCGTTAGCGGTCCGGCGGCTGGTTTGGCAGTTATCGTTGGCGAATCCATTGCCCGCATTGGCTCCTACGAAGCGTTTCTGGTGGCAGTTGTGCTGGCCGGGATCTTTCAGCTCGGACTGGGTTTGCTGAAAGCGGGACGACTCAGCAGCTACTTTCCAAACTCGGTCATCACCGGCATGCTGGTTGGTATTGGCCTTGTTATCGTGCTGAAACAGATTCCACACGCCCTGGGACGGGATAGTGATTATGTGGGCGAATTTGAGTTTACGCAACTGGCTGACCAGGAAAATACGCTATCCGAATTATACCGGGCTGTTGTAACGGCCAATCCCGGCGCTGTGGCTATCAGCGTTGTTTCTCTACTCATTCTGGTCTTCTGGAACCGACTGGCAAATCGGGGCATCCGTTTTTTTACAATACTCCCGTCTGCGTTGATCGTCGTACTCGTTGGTATAGCCCTGAACCAGCTTTTCGGCCATTACCTGCCTGGCTGGTATTTGGGCGATTCGAACGAACACATGGTGCGGATACCCGTCCTATCGGCCGACAAGGGTCTGGCATCGATCATCGATTACCCTGACTTCAGCGTGCTGGCCGATAGCCGTATTTACCTCATTGCCGCGACTATTGCCTTAGTTGCCAGTCTGGAAACATTGATCAACCTGGAAGCCACTGACCGGATCGATCCGCTTCGGCGGGTATCGTCGGCCAACCAGGAACTGGTGGCGCAGGGCGTCGGTAATATACTGTCGGGCCTGGTGGGAGGGCTGCCGGTGACATCAGTCGTTGTGCGCACATCGACGAACGTCTTTGGCGGGTCCCGGTCCCGCCTTTCGACCATCGTCAACGGGGTACTTCTGTTGCTGTCGTTATTTCTGGCAGGTTCGGTTCTCAATCACATTCCGCTGTCCTGTGTGGCGGCCCTACTGATCCTGGTAGGTTTCAAGCTGGCCAGTCCGGGCGTTTTCAAGACCGTTTACCGCGAGGGACGAAGTCAGTTTATTCCATTCATCGTTACGGTTCTGGGTATTGTCTTCACCAACCTGCTCACGGGTATTGTGATCGGTCTGGCTGTTGGTTACCTGTTCGTCCTCTACACGAATTCGCAATCATCCTTTCGGGTTATCCGCGACGGTAAAAACGTACTGGTGAAGTTTCAGAAGGATATTTATTTCCTGAGCAAACCAGAGCTGAAAGAGACGCTGCGCTCGTTCAAACCGGGCGATTCTGTGCTGGTCGATGGTCGGTATGCTTCGTTTATCGACCATGATATTTATGTCTTGCTGGTTGATTTTGCCAAAACCGCTCAAACCCGGGGTATTGGCTATGAACTGCGCGAGGTAACTCAACGCAAACAAAATCTACCAAGCCATGCTGGAGTTTGAAAAACTATTGCTCTATAACAAGTCCTGGGTGCAGGATAAGCTCGAACTCGACAGTCAGTACTTCAGTGCGTTGGCCGCCGATCAGAAGCCTAACTTTCTGTGGATAGGCTGTTCTGACAGCCGGGTGTCGGCGGAGCAAATAACGGGTACCGATCCAGGCGAAATGTTCGTACACCGGAATATCGCGAATCTGGTCGTACCCGGCGACCTGAACGTGTTGAGCGTGGTGCAGTATGCGGTAGAAGTACTGCAGGTACGGCATGTGGTTGTTTGCGGGCACTATGAATGCGGGGGTGTGAAGGCGGCAATGGCGGGTAAGCCACTGGGTCTGATCGACCAATGGCTCGTTAACATCGATCATGTTCAACAGGAACACAAAGCCGAGTTGACCCAGATTGAGGATACGCACGCCCGCTTTGACCGCCTGGTCGAACTAAACGTGAAACAGCAGATCCTGAACCTGGCTGAAACCGAGAGTGTACGAAAAATGTGGGCCAGTCATCAGATGCCAACACTGCACGGCTGGGTGTTCAATTTGCGTACCGGCTTGCTCAATGAAGTGATTCATAGGGAGCCAGCAGGCCAGTCTGGCGGTCCCGCCAACAGCCTGAAACAGGCCCAGCCGATAGCGAAAACCGTTCATTAACGGGATTTGTACGGCCTGATGAGGAGGAATGGGCCAAGATTTCACATTTTTGCCAAAATTAGGAAATCCAATGCCATCTCTCTTTATCGACGCCGAACGCCTGCGCGACCTCAACAGCGGATTGGGTCAGGTTTGCCTGCACCTGGGTCATGAACTCGTTCGCCAGTGCCCCCAGGATCGCGACGGCGAACCGTGGAAGCTGACGTTTCTGGTTCCAAAAGGACAAACCGGCGTTTTCGGAAATGCGGTAACTTACGTGGAAGCATCGTGGCAACGGAAGCTCTGGATTCAGGGTACCTATGATGTTTGGCATTGCCTCCATCAGGATTCGTCTTATTTACCTGGTCCGGTATGGAACAAGTCGGCGAAGCTGATGCTGACCATCTACGACCTGAATTTTTTGGAGCGTGTGGATTACTCGGCTGCTAAAAAAGGGCGTAAGCTGGCCCGTCTCCAGCGCAAAATCGATCAGGCGTCGCTGCTGACGGCGGGGTCGGCTTACACCGCATCCGTCGTCAGGGAACACCTCCATATTCCTGAATCAGTACCGTTTCCGGTTGTCTATACCGGTGTCGCCGTTGATCCGAAAAAGGCACCCGCCAGTTTGCCGGCTGATTCTGCACTGGATTCGTTTACCCGTTCCCCTTTTCTGTTTTTTGTCGGGGTTATCCATCCCAAAAAGAACGTCCACACCCTGCTGCCGCTACTGGAAGCTTTTCCCGACTACCGGTTGGTGCTGGCTGGGCCCGACGGTCACCCCTACGCGCAGCACATACGGGAGCAGGCCGAAAAACTTGGCATTGCCGATCGGTTGTTCATGGCGGGTTCGGTCGATGAAGCAACAAAACTGTGGCTCTACGACCATTGCGAAGCATTTCTGTTTCCCTCCCTTTCCGAAGGATTCGGGCTGCCGGTTGTGGAGGCTATGGCCTTTGGTAAGCCAGTGTTTATTTCTACTCTGACCAGCCTTCCCGAAGTAGGGGGCAAGGAGGCCTATTATTTCGAGAATTTCGAGCCGGAGCATATGGCCAAAGTTCTGCACGATGGGCTGCATGATTTCGGGCAGAACGAACTGCGTCAGGACCGTATGAAGAAGCGGGCGGCTGGCTTCAGCTGGCCCGACATAGCGGGGGAATACTGGACGTTGTACAAGAGGTTGGCAGGTGTTTTGTAGTATATTTGAGTGTACGTAAATGAGGTAGACATGGCCCATACAGACGATATCCGGCGGAGTTTTCATCAATTGATCGATATGATCGAGGACGATCAGTCGTTGGTCAGCCTTTACGCAGTGGCAGCGTTGTACATGGATCAGCAGCATTTGCTTTTGGATACCACCGATCCCCATCTTCTTGGCCGTATGCAAACGTCACTGGAGCAGGCTCAACGAGGGGAAGTTATTTCGAATGAGTCCATGAAGACGCAGGTACGTCAGTGGCTCGGGAAATAGCCTGGACGTCCCAAGCCCAGGAGGACTACCGGGCGGTTGTCAGTTATCTGCTGGATACATTTGGTGACGAGGTAGCCGAAAAGTATACAGATCGTCTATTTAATGTGCTGAACAGCATAGCCGCCATGCCACAAATGGGCCGACAGCATCCCCAGCTTTCCGCTATTCGCCAGGTGATCATGAAGCCGTATACGGTTATTTGCTATCTGGTTTTACCCGACCAACTGAAGATTGTCAATCTTCTTGATTCAAGAAGCGAGCAGAATCGGTGATGTGTTTGTGTGTCGAGGACTTCGAGTCGGAGCATATGGCCAAAGTTCTGCACGATGGGCTGCATGATTTCGGGCAGAACGAACTGCGTCAGGACCGTATGAAGAAGCGGGCGGCTGGCTTCAGCTGGCCCGACGTAGCAAAGGACTGCTGGCAGCTGTATCGTTCGTTGGTTGGGGACGCCGGTAACCCTTAGCGAAACGGTAATTGCGCCGTACCTTTGCGCCAACAATGAAAACCTACTTCCGATTACTTTCTTTTGCCAAGCCGCTGGGGCGCTTCCTGACGCCTTTTGTGTTGACCTCGCTCATGGCCAGTGTGTTTGGCGTGCTTAATTTTACGCTGCTTATTCCCCTGCTTAGCATCCTGTTCGACAAGGTAGACTCTGAGCAGATGCGTACGTTGCTAAGCCAGCCAGCCCCCTCGCTGACCAGCTCGCCCGCCAATGCGTTCAGTTATTACTTCGCCCAAATATTCAGGGATTACGGCAAAGTTGGGGCGCTTCAGTTCGTATGTGGCATTATTGTGGCGTCGGTACTGTTTAGCAACCTGTTCAAGTACCTCTCGGTCCGGCAGTTGGAAACGTTCAAGGCGCGGATGGTGGCCCGGTTGCGGGAGGCTGTTTTCGCACAAACGCTCCAGCTTCACCTTGGCTTCTTCTCCAACGAGCGCAAAGGAAACCTCATTTCACGTACTACCTCCGACGTACAGGAAGTCGAAAATTCCATTGCCAACACCATGTCGGCCGCGTCGAAAGAAGTGTTTTTGCTGATCGGTTATATCATTGCGCTGCTCAGCATCTCGGTCAAACTAACGCTGTTCGCTATCGTGGTGATTCCGCTGTCGGGCGGGTTCATAGCCACGCTCGTTCGCCGGATGAAGCGCGACGCGCAGGCGGGGCAGCAGCGACTGAGTAGCCTGGTTAGTCTGCTTGACGAGACGTTTGGCGGTATGCGGGTGGTGAAGGGCTTCGTAGCCGAAGGCTTTATTCTCGACAAGTTCCGCACCGAAAACGAAGGCTACCGGCAGGCGGTACGGTCGCTGGCTTACCGGCGCGAACTGGCCTCGCCCTTTTCCGAAGTGATGGGCGTGGCTGTCGTGTCGGGCATTTTGCTGTATGGCGGGTCGCTGGTGCTGAGCGGGCAATCCGACCTGACGGCGGCTGAGTTTATCGCTTACATCGCTATTTTCTCGCAGGTAACCCGCCCCGCCAAGGATATTTCCAATGCGTTCAGCGGATCGCAGCGGGGCTTGGCTTCGGGCGAACGGGTGCTCGAACTCATCGACACCCAGCCGGCCATTCAGGATAAAGCCGGTGCGGTAACGCTGGCCGGTTTTCAGGGTCGTATTTCGGTGCAGAATGTGTCGTTTGCCTATAACCCCGAAACGCCCGTACTGCGTAGTATCAGCTTCGATTTGGAAAAGGGAAAGACAATTGCGCTGGTTGGTTCATCGGGCGGTGGTAAGTCGACGATTGCCGATTTGATTCCGCGTTTTTACGACCCAACCGATGGCAAGATCCTCATCGACGGCGTCGACCTGCGCGATTGCACCATGGCATCTCTGCGGGGACAGATGGGGATTGTAACCCAGGAAAGTATCCTGTTCAACGATACGATCTTCAATAATATCGCTTTTGGCACGCCCGCTACCGAGGCTCAGGTGATGGAAGCGGCCCGGATTGCCAATGCCCACGACTTCATTGTGGCGCAGGGCAACGGCTACCAGACCATCATCGGCGATCGGGGCGGTAAACTGTCCGGCGGTCAGCGGCAACGGATCAGCATCGCCCGCGCTATCCTGAAAAACCCGCCGATCCTGATCCTCGACGAAGCTACATCGGCACTCGATACCGAGTCGGAGAAACTTGTACAGGAGGCCCTGACCCGCCTGATGGCAAATCGTACGACACTCGTTATTGCCCACCGGCTAAGCACCATTCAACATGCCGACGAGATTCTGGTCGTCAATCAGGGCCGCATCGTCGAGCGCGGTCGGCATGACGAGCTGCTGACACTCGACGAAGGATTCTACCGCCGGTTGAGCACTATGCAGGGGGTTTAATGGCAAGTTGGTATGGTGTCAGGTTACACGCCTGATACCAGGTTAACGCCTTCATTTCCCTACAACAATAGTCCAGGCGGGCCCGCTCATTACGTTGTACTTCTCAGAAAAGTTACCCTGGTTAACCGCTATCGAAAAGTTGAGCAGGCTGTTCATATACGCTACATCATCGCCCGAAGCGGCTTCGCCAAAGGTGTTTACCAGCCGAACCGTCTTGTTGTATAACGTGGTGTCGCCGTGGAAAATCTGAACACGTACCGATTCCCCTGACTTCACGCCAAGCTGGTCGATCAGAGTACGGGGGATGTTGCTCCAGACGTTGCCATATTGAACATCGAGTACCGGAATGTTTCCCTGCACAACTCCCTCTTTCTTATAAACCGCTTTCTGATAATCCAGCCTGACAATGTCGGAAGTTAGTTTCGGACCTATCTGCTGGAACCGGATGATGTGTGCCGCCAGCCGGGCAGCGGTATAGGCATACACATCGCGCCCGTGGAAGGTGTAGGAGGCACCTGAGTTTTTCAATCGATTGATGGCTTCATCGATTGTCCGGACTTCGGCAATGCCGAGGTGTTCGGCCAGCAGCGTGAGTGTGCCGTTGTCGGGGGTGACGATGTAGTGGCCGGATTTTGTGAGCATCACGACCGATCGCCGTTCGGTACCAACGCCGGGGTCGCAAACGGAGACGAAAACGGTCCCTTTTGGATAGTAAGGAACGGTTTGGTGCAGGCGATAAGCCGCTTCCCAGATGTTGTAAGCCGGGATCTCGTGGGTAAGATCTTCCAGCTTTAGTGATGGGGATACACCCAGCGCGACGCCTTTCATGGCCGACACGGCACCGTCTTTCAACCCAAAATCGGACTGAAAGACGACGATACCATTTTGACCTTTCGCCAGGGATGTGGAAAGTACAACCAGTATGACCGTTAACCTGTATATAAATTGCATAGACGGAGTGGTGGGTTAGGTTTTGTAGGGAAATCAAATCAGTTTCAACTCCGCCAGGATCTTTTCTGTAATCCGCCGACGACCCGGTATAAACGTGTCGGGTACGGGCGCGGGGTGCTCCACGTTCGTAGCGAAGAAGTAGACGTTACCATCTTTCTCGACATAGCCAACGAACCAGCCGATGTCGCGTGTGGCTTTGTCAGCGTCGGTTTCTCCCCCGCTGCTGGCCCAGCCAGTTTTGCCGTAGAGTTTATAGACAGGCGTGTCGGTCATAAGTAATCAAGCAAAAATGAACTGAAGTATGTTTGTCATGGCTCCGGCCACCCGGTCCGAGGAACGAGGAATCTTCGGATAAGTGTGGCTTTTCTGGCCATCTCCGAAGATTCCTCGTTCCTCGGACCGGGTGGCCGGAGCCATGATAAACAAAGTGCCGTTTAACTCTGCGCAATTACTTAAGCGTTTTTTGTCCGTAAAAGTAGTCAGGCAATATAGCGTTTCTCCCTGTACGGTAGGTTGATCAGGGGAAAAGTGGCCGACTTTCCTTCATGACGTTTTTTGTGGTCTGCATGCCTGTTATACAGCTAGTCTGGAACTGGAATCAGGCGAATCGCAGCGGGTGTCCGTTCCCTCACTTTGTTTTACTTGTTAGATAGGCTATAGATGCCGATTACTAAATATCTAGCCGGTGACTTACTCTTTTAGTCCTTATCGCTTAACGTTTTTTTGCCATTTTAGTACTGCATGTAGCTGTCCCAACGACGGGGTTAGCCGTAGGTAACTTAACGTTCTTTTATAATGAAAAAATTACTTCACAACCCGAAAGAGGCTACCCGGCCACTATCGGTATTGCCGATTTCGCCGGTCTTTTCCGGCCGACGTATGTTCATGCGTTATGTGGGTGTTGCAACCGCAACCGGCCTTGTCATGAGTTCCTGCACCGATAAAGTTCTCGAACCGCTGGCTGGGCCGGGGGGCGGCTCAACGGCAGGAGCCCGTGCGGGTGACATTATCGAACTGGGCTCGGGCGACGTTGGTGTACTGAACTATGCCTACGCGCTGGAACAGGCCGAACTGCGTTTTCTGGAGTTGGTAACTGATCATTTTTACGCGGGTATATCCGAGAAAGAGCGTCAGGTGTTCATCGACCTGCGAAACCAGGAAATTACCCACCGCGAGTTCTTCAGACAGGTGCTGGGCAGCCAGGCCATTCCGACGCTGACGCTCGATTACAGTAGTGTCGACTTCAACAATCGGGATAGCGTGCTGATGACGGCCAAGAACTTCGCCGATCTGGCAACTGCCGCTTACAATGGAGCCGGCCAACTGCTGACCAATGCCACCAATCTTGGTATCTCGGGAATCATCGTGTCGGTCGAAGCGCGTCATGCGGCTGTGATCCGTGAACTGATCAGCCCGGGCAGCACAGCCTTCGCCGGCGACGATGTGATCGATCCGACAACGGGTCTGGAACGGGCGCTCAAGCCAGCCGAGGTACTGCCACAGGCGCAGCGCTTTATCAAGGAAGTGATTTCAGCCAATAATTTGCCAACCGCTTAAAACGACCTCAACGCAATGAACTTACAAAACATACTTTCCGAATTGGAACAGGTCGATGGCGATGTCTACGACCGGCTGAAACACGTATCCCGCCGTCACATGTTTAGCCTGTTCAGTCGCAAAGCAGCCGCTGTAGCTGCACCGACGGTCCTCGCATCGGCGCTGAACAAAGCGTATGGCCAGTCGCTGGACCCGGTCGTTGTCGACGTTCTGAACTTTGCCCTGACGCTGGAGTACCTGGAGTCTGAATTTTATAATGTAGGCATGGACACGCCAAACCTGCTCACGGGTACGCCCCGTACCGTGTTCGCCCAGATTCAGAAGCACGAAAATGCACACGTGAACCTGCTGAAGTCAGTGTTGGGGGGGCAGGCGGTTGAGAAGCCCCGCTTTGATTACACGGCTAAGGGTATGTTCCCGAATCCGTTTGGTAATTATGAGGTATTCCTGACCCTGTCGCAGGCTTTTGAAGATACAGGCGTACGGGCTTACAAAGGGCAGGCTCCCCGACTCATCAATAACGACCCAATCCTGACAACGGCCCTGCAAATTCACTCGGTCGAAGCTCGTCACGCAGCCCGCGTACGGGAGTTACGTGGACAGAAAGGCTGGATAACGGGAAACATGAGCCCTGGTGTACCCTCGGCTGTTTATGCCGGTGACGAGGCTATCCGACACCTGGAAATTCCATCGACGATCGAAGGGGTTCCTATCGAAAACTCAACCGAAGCCTGGGATGAGCCGCTGTCGAAGGAAGATGTTCTGAAAATTGTAATGCCCTTCCTGGCCTAACAGCAGACGTCGTTTTGCTTACTTAACGTGAATTATGAATAATCTTGATGCTAAGTAACTGCAAATAAGGTACTTAAGGTTGGGTTGATTTGTCATCCCGACGATAGGAGGGATCTTCGGTATATTGGAATCTTCATTTCTACCGAAGATCCCTCCTATCGTCGGGATGACAAATCAATATAGTTTACTTTTTAAATCATCCATCAGTCACCTTACTTAGGCATAGCCGCCAGTCGGGCTCGCTGGGAAGTAGCTTTTTCAACCAACTGGGTAGCATACG
The DNA here is from genome assembly GCF_014282275.1 of Spirosoma utsteinense. GTDB lineage: Bacteria > Bacteroidota > Bacteroidia > Cytophagales > Spirosomataceae > Spirosoma > Spirosoma utsteinense. The sequence continues at coordinate 39,556 of NZ_VFIA01000024.1, read as the reverse complement.
TCCGAAGCGTGGCGTTTTTGCCAAATTGAAGATACGTTTTAGCCATGTCGATGGCATCCTGCTGATGGTCGGCCAGCAGCGCTACCACGTTCTTATCCGCATCGCTCGTTAGCTTGTCGCTGCTACCGGTCTGCTGAAGTTTCAGGTTTATGGCTTCTATATTCTGGCTCTGCTGCTGCGTATAGGCCTGGTTGGGCCGCGATGGTTTGATCTGGCGCATGGTACCATCAAGCAGGGCGATATCAGTTTGCGTGCCGGTCGTCAGGGTTTGAATCATCTGCTTTACCGCTGAATCCTTGCTGCTTTGCACGGCCTGTTTCAGGAAATCCTGTTCGCCCTGAACGTGTGTCTTTGCCTGAAGAGCATAGTCGAAATCAGGGTCACCGGTGGCCTGTAGTTTTTTCAGTTTCGTCACCATCTGCTGCATGGGCTGCAACAGGGCCGTTTTAGCGGGGTCGGGCTGGGCCTTGATCCGGGCTGCGTTTGTCGCAGTCGTGCCCGATATTGGTCTGGCCTGAGCGCAGGCCAGCACCGAACCTATTGTCAGAATGCCAACGAAAAAAATAGTGGCTTGATGCAGGAGCGTTTTCATCGTCTGTTAAGGTTGCTGTTGTTGTTAAGATTGCCCGCCAAGTTAAGCGGTTACCTCCTAAAGACAAGTTAACAGGGGTGATGGTTTAACCGAGCCTGTAATCACTCTGCCAATACAAGCAAAAAGGGCCACTAGTGGCCCTTTTTGCTTGTATTGGCAGAGTGATTACAGCCGAATGATCTCGGCACCAATGGCGTTGAGCCGGGTGTCGATATGCTGATACCCCCGGTCGATCTGCTCGATATTGTCGATGATGCTTGTGCCTTTCGCCGACATAGCCGCAATGAGCAGCGCCACACCCGCCCGGATATCAGGCGACGACATGCGAATGCCTTTCAGGGGCAACTGCCGGTTCAGGCCAACTACGGTAGCCCGGTGCGGATCACACAGAATGATCTGAGCGCCCATGTCGATCAGTTTGTCGACAAAGAACAGTCGGCTCTCAAACATTTTCTGGTGAATCAGGAGCGTCCCCTGCGCCTGAACGGCCGTAACGAGCACGATGCTGAGCAGGTCGGGGGTGAAGCCGGGCCAGGGCGAATCGGCAACGGTCATCATGCCGCCATCCAGAAAACTTTCGATCTGGTAGTGCTCCTGGGCGGGAATGAAAATATCATCACCCCGGAATTCCATCTGTATGCCGAGTCGTTTGAATTGGTCGGGAATGATGCCCAACTCCGGAATCCGGCAGTTTTTGATGGTGATCTCCGACTGTGTCATGGCGGCCAGACCAATGAACGAGCCAATCTCGATCATATCGGGCAGCATCGTGTGTTCAGTACCGTGCAGCTCCGATACACCTTCGATGGTGAGCAGGTTAGAGCCTACACCCGTGATCTTGGCACCCATGCTGTTGAGCATCTTGCTCAGCTGCTGCAGGTAAGGCTCACAGGCCGCGTTATAGATCTGAGTGGTGCCTTCAGCCATTACAGCCGCCATCAGGATGTTAGCCGTTCCTGTAACCGACGCTTCGTCGAGCAGCATGTAGGTGCCGCGCAGGTTACTGGCGTCCACTTTATAATACCCGCCGTCGTTGGCGTCGTAGTTGAACTGAGCGCCCAGCTTCTCAAAACCCAGAAAGTGGGTGTCCAGACGCCGACGACCGATTTTGTCGCCACCGGGCCGGGGGATACGTCCTTTCTTGAACCGGGCGAGCATAGGGCCCAATAGCATAACCGACCCACGGAGGGCAGATGCTTTTCGCTTGTAGGTATCGGTTTCGAGGTAGTCCAGATTGACGTCCGACGCCTGGAAACGGTAGGAACTTTCGCCGGTGCGGGTAACCCAAACGCCCAGATCGCCCAGCAGTTCGATGAGCTGATTGACATCCCGGATGCCCGGAATATTATGAATGGTAATGGGTTCTTTTGTCAGCAGAACGGCGCACAGAATTTGTAGCGCTTCATTTTTGGCTCCCTGCGGAATGAGTTCACCCTTGAGCTTACGCCCACCTGTAATTTGGAAAGATGCCATTGGTTAATGATAAATGATGAATGAGGAACGATGAATGCTACTAAATGAAGCATTCATCGTTCCTCATTCATCATTATTAATTTATCGTCTTCTACGGTCGTTGTTGGTACGGTTCGGTCCTGAATTGCCATCGCGTGGTCCGCCGTCACGTGATCCACTATCGCGTGGTCCGCCATCGCGGTTGTTGGGGCGCGGTGATCCGCTGTCGTTGCGACCTGGATTGTTGTTGCCGAAATTGCGGGGGCCACCGTTGCGGTTCTGGCCACCGTCCCGGTTGTTATTAGGGCGATTTTGATTGCGTGGTCCGCCGTCGCGTGGTCCGTTGCGTTGCTGGGAGCCGTCGTTGCGGTTCTGATTGCGTGGTCCACCATCGCGTGACCCGCCATCCCGGTTGTTCCGAAGGCCCTGATTGGTTGACGCGTTGCTGATACGCTGGGGTTGAACCTGGTCGCCGGTACGCTCGCGCGGGGTAGCGTCTACAAGACCCTCCTCCCGAATGAGCTTTATGTCGTCAGAAAGTTTTCCGTTCGAGAGTTCGATCAGGCTCTGGTAGATGGTCTCATCTTCGACCGACTCTTTGTTCCAGGCCTGGTAGAAGGTCCGCATCAGGCGAGCCAGGTAGGAAACGAACGTACGTCGTTCTTCGGGCTCCTCAAGAGCGACCGCTTTGGCAATCAGCAGATCGACATTACGGCCAAAGTGTTTAAACCGTAACTGATGGGTGTTATAGGGAACCCGCTGAGGCTTTTTGCCCAGTGCCTCCTCGGATGGGGGCGGGTAGGGGCTGTCGACGTCGAGGGTGAAATTGGACATGATATACAGGTCGTCCCACAATTTATTGTAGTAGTCCTGCCCATCTTTCATGTTGGGATGAATTTGCCGCATCAGTTCAACCAGGATGTGCGCGTAACGGGTACGCTTCTCCCGGTCTTCGATGTTGACCATGTTGTCAACCAACTTCTGCATACTGCTGCCGTATTCTTTCAAGGGCTGTACTGGATTCGTGATGTATCACAAAAGTACAAACATTCGAACCAAAATCCGCAAGTTGCCTGTCGGGGAACATCTGGGGTTCGGATTTTGTCATTTGCCTATCAACCTCATTTTATGTTTCGTTTTCTTCGTACCTACCGCTCCGAACTAACCGACACGTTTCGGCTGAGCGTTCCCATCGTCATTGCCCAGTTGGGGGTTGTGTTGATGGGCGTTACCGACAACCTGTTTGTGGGCCGTTTATTAGGTGCCGTTCCGCTTGGGGCGGCTGGTTTGGCCAATGCGATCTCTTTTCTGGTCTCCTGTATCGGTGTGGGTGGCCTGTCGGTGGTGGCTGCGCTGGTTTCCAAAGCCCGCAGCCAGAACGACACAGCCGAAGTAAACCGCCTGTTCCGGGCGGGTTTACAGGTCGCCTGGCTGTTCAGCATTGTATTCGGCGGTTTGTCGATCGTGCTGGCCTATAATTTTCAATTATTTGGCCAAACGCCGGAAGTAACGAAACTAGCTGAAAATTTCATGCTGATTCTGAGCGCATCGCTGGTGCCGCTGCTGATTTTTGTAGCCGCCCGCCAACTGGCCGATGGTCTGCGGTTTCCCCGTGTAGCTATGGCCATTACGGTAGGGGCGCTGGTCTTGAATGCGTTTTTCAACTACGTACTCATCACGGGTTTTGGTCCATTCCCGGAGATGGGGTTGATGGGCTCGGCCATGGCTACCCTGCTGTCGAGGACGGCTATGGCGGTTGGTATGCTCGTTTATATCTATCGTTCGGGGCGCTTCAAGCCGTATTTGGTCCGGGCTTTTCGGGCCTTGCCTACCAGTGCCGATGTGCGAACGATTCTTCGCCTGGGCATACCGGGCGGACTAACGTTTTTCTTTGAAGTAGCTACGTTTACGCTGGCGGCCGTACTGACCGGCTGGCTCGGCGAAGACCGGCTGGCCGCTCACCAGATCGCCATCAATATGGCGTCGGTAACCTACATGATGGCAACCGGTATTTCGTCGGCCGCGGCTATCCGGGTAGGGGCGGCTGTGGGGCAGGGAAGTAATCAGGGTGTGTATCGGGCGGGTGTGGCCGCTTTTGCGCTGTCGATCGGGTTTATGAGTGTGGCCGCGCTGCTGTTTTTCACCGCCAACGACTGGCTCGTGTCACTCTACATCCGCGATAACCCCGCCGTGTCAACAGTGGCGGCTACGCTCGTCATCATGGGCGGCATTTTTCAGCTTTCCGATGGTATTCAGGTCGTTGGTGTTGGTGCGCTGCGTGGGCTGTCGGACGTGAATGTTCCCACGCTCATCACGCTGTTTTCGTACTGGGGGGTAGCCCTGCCGATGAGCTATTTGTTGGGATTTACATTTAAAATGGATGTTATCGGTGTCTGGATTGGCCTGCTGGCCGGGTTGACGATAGCCGCCATTCTGCTGACGGTTCGATTTTTCAGACGTGTTCGCCGACTGGAACGAACTGTATCCGGCATCCCTGCCTGATACCTTAGCGAAGCTGACAGGCTTTCGTACCGGCTCATCGCATGCCCGCCAACATCTCCTCGCGGGTGGGGCGGTCGGCAGTCAGGTCGTAGGCGATGCCTTCGCGGTCGAGGTGATCCATAAACTCGGTATAACTGTCCTTCTCCACCGAGAACACATACCAGTTTTCGTAGGGTTCGTTGAATAATTCAACGTCAGCCGCCGACGCTCTGCGTTGTAAATCGCGGTGTTGGGCAATGGCCAGAGCCGCCTGTTTAATTAGAAAATACCACATGGGGAAAAGGATACGTTGAAGCAGTAAAGCTCCTGGTTTGTTATCACACCGGACAACGAAATGAAAACCCCGCACAACGGTTCGCTATGCGGGGTTTTTCTGATCAGTAGGGGAGTGATGGCTGTGGGCAACCGCTCCCGGTATTTAGCTATTTCTGTGCCAGAATGTAATCGGCCAGCACCAGACCGGCTTCATTCAGATACAGGTCTTTTTTCTTCTTGGCCGTATCGGGCGAAGGGGAACCGGTTTCATCGACCGGAGCCGACATCTGCGATACTTTATTGGCCGCTGCCCGCTTGCGTTCCGCTTCTTCGCGCTCTTTCCGGCGTTTCGACTCCAGCAACGAAACCGTTGTGTTTTCTTTCGCTTTCTTAAACTCGTTCAGGTCCTGCGCCAGTTGCTTCAGCTCCGGGTCTGATTTCAGACGCTGATCGAAACGGCTACGCAGTTGGGTAAGGATCTTATCGTCAAGACCGCGTGAGAGGTCATAGCGGGTCGAGTTGATCTGGTCCCAGGGCAGCGCACTTGGCTGCGAACTTTCACCGTATTCCTCAGCGGAGAAGGCCGATGGTAGTTCGATATCCGGCGTTACGCCTTTGTGCTGAGTGCTGCTACCATTGATGCGGTAAAACTTCTGGATCGTCATTTTTACCTGACCTACTTTCTCCGGCTCTTTTGGCAACCACTGGTTGAGGTCGATCAGCGTCTGAACGGTGCCTTTGCCAAATGTCTGTCCACCCACGATGATACCGCGTTTGTAATCCTGAATGGCAGCGGCAAAGATCTCCGATGCCGAAGCACTGAAGCGGTTTACCAACACCGCCATTGGACCATCATAGACAACCGAACCACCATCTTTGTCGGAGTATACCTCGGTTTCGCCCGTCGATTCTTTCACCTGAACCACAGGTCCTTTTGGAATGAACAGACCGGTAAGATCGATGGCTTCGGTTAGCGAACCACCGCCATTGTCGCGTAAATCGATGACGATACCATCGACTTTGTCGACTTTCAGTTCTTCGATGAACTTCTTGACGTCACTCGTCGTGCTGCTGAATCCTTCTTCGCGTTTGCGGGCTCCTTCAAAGTCGCGGTAGAACATGGGCACGTTGATAACCCCGATCTTGAACGCTTTGCCATTATCCGTAACCTCGATTACTTCTTTTTTAGCCCGTTGTTCTTCAAGTTTGATCTTTTCCCGTACCAGCCGGATTTCTTTCGGTGGTGCGCCTGCCAGCGCGTTCGGCGAGATTACCTGTAGGCGAACGATAGTACCTTTCGGCCCTTTGATCAGCTTCACAACTTCGTCGACCTGCCAGTTCATCGTGTTCACGATAGCCCCATTGTCGCCCTGAGCAACACCCGCGATCTTGTCGTTGGTCTTCAACAGGTTGCTCTTGAAGGCCGGACCACCGGGCAGCACGTTCGTGATTTTAATGTATTCGCCATCTTCCTGTAACATAGCGCCGATGCCTTCCAGCGACTGACTCATCTCCTGATTGAACCGGTCGGCATTGGTTGGCGACAGGTAATTGGTATGCGGGTCGAGGGCTTCGGCAAACGAGTTCATATAAAGCTGAAATACATCAGCCCCTTTGATACGGTTAATGGCTTTGTCCAGGTTGGCATACCGCTGGTTCATCGTAGCCGTAACCACGCTGTCTTTCCGGTTGCCGAGTTTGAGTTCGAGCGCCTGATTTTTCAGGATCTTACGCCACAGGTCGTTCTGCTCCTCTACCGTCTTTGGCCAGGCTGCTTTCTCACGGTCGGTGTTGAAGGTTTCGTCGGCCGTAAATGCAAACGGCTTTTTGATCTCCTGTTTGATGAACTCCGACCGCTCCAGGAAACGCTTCCGGAAGACGTTATACAGTTCATAGGCCGCCGTCAGGTCGCCATTGATCAGTGCATCATCGATCTGGTACCGGTATTTCTCAAAACCCGCCACGTCTGACGCCAGCAGGTACGTTTTGTTATTGTCGACCTCTTTGAGGTAGTTATCCCATACCACCGACGACAGCGAGTCGTTGAGCCGTACTTTGCGGTAGTGGTAAGTCGTCAGCAGCTTGGCTACCAGCGTTTCTACCTTTTCCTGCGATATCGACGGTTTCAGGTCGTCGATGGTCGTCGTTGAGGGCGTCGATCGTGGCGACCCGTTGTCAGGGGCACCAGTCAACGGCGAATCCGGCTGAAAACTCAGCATCAGCACGGGCACAAGGGTTACCAGATACTTTTTCATCTATTTTACCCAGATTAATTGAGAATGAGTGAATGGGTTATGAATGAATAATTCGGTGTCACCCTGTACTATTCGCTCTTGTGCTCATTCACAACTCACTCATTGTTTAACTATATCAAGCAACTCCACGTCGAACATAAGTGTTGAGCCTGGCTTGATTTCCTGACCCGCTCCCCGGTCACCGTAGGCCAGCTCAGCTGGAATGTACAGTTTCCATTTAGAGCCAACGGACATCAATTGCAGCGCTTCCGTCCAGCCTTTGATCACTTCGCTAACACCAAACTCGGCGGGGGTTCCCCGTTCTACTGAACTGTCAAATACTTTGCCATCGAGAAGCCGACCGGTATAATGTACTTTAACCCGATCCGTGGCGGTTGGTTTAGCACCAGTACCTTCTTTTTCAATGGAATATTGCAAACCACTGGCTGTGGTGGTCACGCCGGCCTTTGCCTTATTTTCCGTCAGGAAAGCAGTTCCGATTTTTTTGTTCTCGCCCGACACTTTCAGGCCCTCGGCATTCTTGATAGCATACTGTTTTTGCTGGAACGTATTCATCACATCGCCCGCCTGATCAATGGTCAGCAGTGTCTTCTGACCTTTCAACGCATCATTCATTCCCTGCATCAACAGTGCATTGTTGAGGTTTGTCATGCCCTGCTGCTTAAGACTCTGGGCCATGAACATACCAATGCTATAGCTGATCGAATCCTGCGACGACACGACCGATCCACCGGAGGCTGGCCTGGCAGAAGACGCTTTTGTTGGCGTAACGGGTTTCTTGACGGCGGGTTTTTTAGTTTGAGCGGTGGCAGAGCCTCCGATAAAAACGGCCGAAACAATGCCGGCCAGCATCCATTGATTGAACTTCATGCGAACTGAAAACAAGGTGTATAGAGAAGAGACTGATTTATGGATAAAACGTGATTTGGTAGCAGAAAAGTTTGGTAAGGAGCGCTTTTGGTGAAATTTCGCCTGTCTATTTAATTGTTACCAGCATTAAAACTAACAGTATTCCTGCCAATTCGATCGGTGGTCTTCCTTAAAATTTGTTAATTTCTGACAAACGGTTGGCCATCTGGCCGGGCGGTAAACGAAGGCTAAGGGCTGGTATTGGAAAAGTATACACTTTAACCGGTTATTCAGGAGTTTATCTCGTTTTTATCGAATTTTAATCATACCTTTGCGGCCTAAAATCAATCGTTTAAAACCATAATACACATATGGAATCCGTAAGACCCGACGAGATCTCGGCCATACTGCGTCAGCAGTTAGCAGGTACCCAAACCGAGGCTGAACTCGAAGAAGTCGGTACGGTGCTGCAAATCGGCGACGGCGTAGCGCGTATCTACGGCCTCTCGAAAGTGCAGGCCGGTGAGTTGCTGTCGTTCGACAATGGGCTTCAGGCTATGGCGCTGAACCTCGAAGAAGACAACGTAGGGGCAGTATTGCTCGGCGACTACTCAGAGGTTAAAGAAGGTGACACCGTTAAACGGACCGACCAGATTGCCTACGTCAACGTGGGTGATGGCATCCTGGGCCGTGTGGTGAACACGCTTGGTTTGCCAATCGATGGGCTGGGACCTATCCAGGGTGAACTTTTCTCCATGCCGCTGGAGCGGAAAGCACCAGGTGTAATTTACCGCCAGCCGGTAACTGAACCGCTACAGACAGGTATCAAATCAATCGATGCGATGATCCCCATTGGACGGGGGCAGCGTGAATTGATCATCGGTGACCGTCAGACGGGTAAGACCGCTGTAGCCATTGACACGATCATCAACCAGAAAGAATTCTTCGAAAAAGGAGAGCCCGTATTCTGTATCTATGTAGCCTGCGGCCAGAAAGCCTCGACGGTAAAACAGGTAGAGCAGACACTGCGCAAAGCCGGTGCAATGGACTACACGGTTGTTGTAGCCGCCAATGCATCAGACCCTTCCCCGATGCAGTTTTTTGCGCCCTTTACGGGTGCCGCTATCGGTGAGTACTTCCGGGATACGGGGCGTCCGGCACTGGTCGTTTATGACGATCTGTCGAAACAGGCTGTCGCTTACCGTGAGGTGTCGCTGCTGCTGCGTCGGCCACCAGGCCGCGAGGCTTATCCGGGTGACGTTTTCTACCTGCACAGCCGTCTGCTGGAGCGGGCCGCCAAAATCAACTCGAACGACGAGATCGCTAAAAACATGAACGACCTGCCGCCAAGTCTGAAAGACCGGGTGAAGGGGGGTGGTTCGCTAACGGCGCTTCCAATCATCGAAACCCAGGCGGGTGACGTATCGGCCTATATCCCGACAAACGTGATCTCGATCACCGACGGGCAGATCTTCCTGGAGTCGAACCTGTTCAACGCGGGTATCCGTCCGGCCATCAACGTAGGTATTTCGGTATCACGGGTAGGGGGTAACGCGCAGATCAAGTCGATGAAGAAAGTAGCAGGTACCCTGAAACTGGACCAGGCTCAGTTCCGCGAACTCGAAGCCTTCGCCAAGTTCGGCTCAGACCTCGATGCCTCGACGAAATTGACCATCGAACGGGGTCGCCGGAATCAGGAGATTCTCAAGCAGCCGCAGTATTCGCCGGTAGCGGTAGAGCAGCAGGTCGCCATTATCTATGCATCGGTAAACGGGTTGCTGGACAAAGTGCCGGTTAACCGGGTGAGGGAGTTTGAGACCAATCTGGCTATGACACTGAGTGCCCAGCACCAGAACGTGCTGAACGACCTGCGGGCCGGTAAACTGACCGACGAAGCTACGAGTACGCTGAAGAAAGTAGTCGCTGATCTGGCGGCTCAATACGCATAAAAAGAGTCGTCAAGTTTTTTTAGTCATAAGTCGTAAGTGGCTGACGCACCGTTGTTGCTTTTGCCGATCTGTCAGCCACTTATGACCTACGACTAAAAAAACTTACGACAAAGAACTCACACATGGCCTCTCTTAAAGAAGTACGCGCCCGGATTACCTCGATCAACTCGACCCAGCAGATCACCAAAGCCATGAAAATGGTGGCGGCTGCCAAGTTGCGCCGGGCACAGGATAACATCACGCAACTTCGGCCCTACGCGCAGAAGTTAAGTCAGATGCTCGGCACCGTGTCAGCTGGTGCTGAAACGGCAGCAGAAAGTCCTTATAAGCAAGCCCGAACCGTTGGTCGGGCGTTGATTATCGTGATCACCTCAGACCGGGGTCTTTGTGGAGCCTTCAACACCAACGCGGTGAAAGCGGCCCTGCTGCTGATCGATGAAAAGTATGCTGCGCTGGCTCGGTCGGGTAACGTCGAGATTATGGCCATTGGCAAAAAAGGGTCCGAAGCATTCCAGCGTCGCGGCTTTCCGGTCAATACCAACCACATCGATGCGTTCACCGCATTGAACTTCACCACGGTAAAAGCTGCCGCTGAAGAAGCCATGAACGGATTTGCTTCCGGTCGATACGATGTTGTTGAAATCGTCTATAACGAGTTCAAGAACGCAGCCATGCAAATCGTACGGACTGAGCAGATGCTGCCCATCGTGGCAACACCCGTTGTTGGTTCGACAGCCGCTATCAACTACCTGTTTGAGCCAACGGAAGCGGAGATCATTACAGAATTGATTCCGAAAACGCTCAAGACACAACTGTACAAAGCCGTGCTGGACTCCAATGCGTCGGAGCATGGTGCCCGGATGACAGCGATGGACAAAGCCACTGAAAATGCCGGTGAACTCCTTAAAGAGCTGCGCCTGATTTACAACCGGACGCGTCAGGCTGCCATTACGACCGAGATCCTCGAAATCGTGGGTGGTGCCGAGGCCCTGGCCAGCGCTTAGCCGGTTTCGTTCCTAATTAAGATTAACCCCGTGCCAACAGTGGTGCGGGGTTTTTTGTTAGTAGTTTTAAATTGGTTTTCAGCGCCTGTGGTACCGTTATCATCAACGAATGAGATGGTCCTGATGTGTTAGCTTAGATGATCACCCATTCCTGCATTCAACAAGAAACACGACCTTTTCAATGAGTAAATCGATCATTGGCACGCTAAGCCAAAAGAAAAACCAAATTCTCACCCTGTGGATGAGAAATCAGCTATCCGATGGCGGTCTGCGTGATGATCTGATGAACAACGAAGATCTGCGCCAGCAATCGGCAGAACTCCTTGACTGCCTGTTCGATACGGTTACTGACGATACCCTGACCGCGCCCGATGCGCCGTCGCTTGCTCCGTTGATCGACCAGCTTACCCACGTTTCTATGTCACGGGCGCGACAGGGGTTTACGCCCCGCGAAACAGGCACCTATATTTTCAGTCTCAAAGATGCCCTGCTGGAAATATTTCGGCACGAGCGAAAAGAGGATTCGGAGCAGCTGCTGGGTGAGATTCTGCTGATCAGCAAATTTATCGATAGCCTGGGCATCGTTACGTTCGAAACGTTTATTCAGGGTCGTGAAGAGGTTATTATGCGTCAAACCGACGAGATGACCGAAATTTCGACACCCGTGGTGCAGATCTGGGACGGTATTCTGGCTATGCCTCTCATTGGCACCCTGGACAGTTCCCGCGCGCTGGTTGTGATGGAGAACCTGCTCCAGGAAATTGTCCGGACAGGCAGCGGCATCGCCATCCTGGATATTTCAGGCGTGCCGACGGTAGATTCGATGGTGGCCCAACACCTGATCAAAACCGTAAACGCTACCCGTCTGATGGGCGCTGAGTGTATCATAAGTGGCATACGGCCCGAAATCGCACAGACCATTGTTCATCTGGGAATCGATCTGTCGCAGGTTGTTACAAAATCTACCCTCGCCAGTGCGCTCAAGCATGCGTTTGCATCGATGCGTATTGAGGTCAGTAAAGCAAACTCCCGGTCGTTCTAATTCGCTAGGCTATGGATCGGATACCCATCCTGAAAATGGGCCAGTATTTGCTGGTTACCATTCAAGTCGACTTATACGATAGGTTGGCTTTAGATCTTGAATCGGACCTGATCAGTCACATCACACAAACGAATGCACGAGGGGTATTGATCGACATTTCAGCGGTGTCGATCGTTGACTCCTTTATGGGTCGTATCCTGAGCAACATTGCCGGCATGGCCCGCATTCTGGATGCTGCAACCGTTGTGGTTGGAATGCAGCCAGCGGTAGCCATTACGCTGGTGGAGTTGGGGCTATCCCTGACGGGTGTTCATACGGCGTTAAACGTAGAGAGAGGTATCGAGCTGTTGCGTACTAAAACAGGCGGCACCATTGAACCCAGTGATTATGACGAACCCAGCGATGATTGACGTGGAGGCCAGCGAAACACTCGCCGTCCGCCAGGAGAGCGATGTTATTCAGCTTACCAGCTACATCCGGCAGCAGGTGGTATTGATGGGTATGAGTACCCTCAATCAAACAAAGCTGAGTACGGCCTCCAGCGAACTGGCCCGTAACATGCTCATACACGGCGGGGGCGGAACGGTGCAGGTCGAACAGATCAGCATGAAGTCGAAAAAAGGAATTCGGCTCATCTTTACAGACAATGGACCTGGTATTGCCGATATAGAACAGGCCATGCAATCGGGTTATTCGACCGGGTCGGGTATGGGGCTTGGCTTACCCGGTGCCAGGCAACTGGCCGACGAATTTCAGCTGACCAGTGCCGTGGAGGAAGGTACAACGGTAACCATACTTAAATGGGCCAATGACTGATTCACTCCATCGTTCTTACCCGGTTATCGACCGTAGTTACGTGTCGATCATAAAGCGCGATGTTCGGGCGCTGGGCAAGGGTATGGATTTTCCGGCAGCCAAAATCAGCGAACTCGATATCATCGTTGCCGAACTGACCTCCAACCTCGTGAAATATGCGCAGGCGGGCGAGCTGCTGGTTCGTGCCTTGCCCGATAAGCTGAACCCAGGTATCGAACTCATCAGTACCGATGCGGGACCTGGTATGATCGATACCAACCGGATGATGACCGACGGCGTATCGACGGGTGGTTCGCTGGGGCAGGGCCTGGGAGCCATCAACCGGCTGGCAGATCTGTTCCAGTTGTATTCCCTGCCCAATCGATTGACGATCGGACTCGTGCGCGTGTTTCTGAAGTTACCCAAACCACCGGTAACCGTTCCGCTGGCTACCGTTCAGGCATTGGTGGTCTCGAAGGTGGATCAAACGCCCTGTGGCGACGACTTTTACTATAAGCAGACGGCCAGTTCGCTGCGGATGTTCCTGGGGGATGGGTTGGGGCATGGTTTGCCCGCCTACCAGGCCGTCAGGCAGGCTACCCGCGTGATGGACCAGCAGCATACCGATAGCCCGGCGGCCTGGCTAACGGCCATCCATCGGGCCGCTATTGGCTCGCGTGGGCTGGTAGGCACAGCCGCCGTTTATAATTTTACCAGTCGCAAATGGACCGTATGCGGTGTTGGCAACATCAGAACCCAGCTAAGCGGCCTGAACCAATCGAAGAGCTACGCGCCACAAAATGGTATTCTCGGGTATAATCTGCCCCGGCTACTACAGGAAAAAGAGTTGGCCTACGAACCAGGGCAGTGTTTAGTAATGGCGTCCGATGGGCTCCAGACGCGCTGGAATCCAAGCCGATACCCTAACGCGAACCGCTATGACCCCATAGTCCTGGCAGCCGCTATTTATAAAGAGCACGCTCGTCATACCGATGATATGTCGGTTGCCGTTGCCCGTATTTACTGAGACTATGCACGAACTGACGAATCTGAACCTGGATAACGAGATGGACCTGATTCTGGCTCACAAACGGAGCATGAAACTGGCCGAACTCACTGGTTTGTCGCTGGCGTCTCAAACGACCTTCGCTACCGCCGTTTCGGAAGTGGCCCGACTGGCCCTGACCGATGGCGGGCATGCCTCCCTGTCGCTGGGTATCAACACGGACGATGAACGTGGCTGGCAGCTTATGGCGCACCTCAACGATCGCCGTCGTTACCGCAGCACCGTGTCGGATGACGCCCTCAGCTACGCCCGTCGGCTTGTCAACGATCTAAGTGTGACCATCACCGATCGGGGTACCGATATTTATCTGTTCTGTACCTTGTCCGATTTTAAGTCGGTCAGTACGGCCCGGATCGAGGGATGGAAACAGCAGTTTAACCGGGAGCCGCCCGCCACGCCCTACGACGATATAAAACGTAAAAACAGCCAGTTGCAGGAGCTGGCGGAGCGGCTCCGGCTGAGCGAGCAGCAGTACCGGCAAATGACCAATTCGCTTCCGCTGCTGATATTCTCGCTGACGCCAAGCAGCCAGTTGCTGTATATCAATCAGGGATTCATTGCTTTCACGGGTAAGACCCTGGCCGAACTGAATCGGGATGGGTGGCTGAGTATCTATCATGAAGAGGACCGGCCGCTGGTTCGCATGGCCTGGGCCGATAGTGTCGCTACCGGTTTACCGTTTCAGGGAGAGTGGCGCATCCAGAGTAGCCATACCGGCGAGTATATGTGGCATATGGTGTCGGCAAGTCCGTTGCGTAATGCCGCCCAGCAACTGCTGCACTGGAATGGCTTTATGGCCGATATCAACGCGCAGAAAGTGGTACAGCAGACCATTCGTGATAACGAAGAACTGCGCCATACGCAGGATGAGCTGGAAAATAACCGGCAGCAGCTGGCTGTCAATATCAACGAGCTAAGCCGAAGCAACACCGAACTGTCGCAGTTTGCTTATGTCGCCAGCCACGACTTGCAGGAGCCACTGCGTAAAATTCAGGCCTTCAGCACCATGTTGACCGAGCAGTATGGCCCCGCCCTCGATCCGGCAGCACAGGATATCATCCGGCGCATGCAGGGTGCTACGGGCCGTATGCAGGAGCTTATACGCGGCTTGCTGGCCTACTCGCGCCTGAACACCGAAAAGCCCTCGTTCAGGCTGGTTCCGCTTACACCCCTGATAAACGAGGTGCTGGGTGATCTGGAAACGACCATCAACGACCGGCAGGCCGTTATGAACCTGGAACCTTTGCCATCGATCCGGGGCAACGCCATTCAACTTCGGCAACTGTTTCAGAACCTGCTCAGCAATTCCCTGAAGTTTACTCCGCAGGACCGAATTCCGCTGATACATATTCATGCCTCAAGGCTCACCGAGGAGCAGATGCAGGCGTTATATCCGAACGCGTCGGGTACGTTCCTGTCGATCAGTGTGCAGGATAATGGCATTGGATTTGAA
Organism: Spirosoma utsteinense; assembly: GCF_014282275.1. GTDB lineage: Bacteria > Bacteroidota > Bacteroidia > Cytophagales > Spirosomataceae > Spirosoma > Spirosoma utsteinense. Next base: position 24,342 of record NZ_VFIA01000024.1, on the reverse strand, counting down.
CAGAAGTACGCCGATCGGATTTTCAATCTGTTCCAGCGATTACACAGGCGCAGTGAATTTGCCGGAACGGGTATTGGACTGGCGGTTTGCCGGAAGGTTGTGGATAACCACGGGGGGTATCTGGCAGCCCATAGCCAGCCAGGCCTCGGGTCGACGTTTCATATCTATTTACCCGCAGAAACGGAATGACAGGTCTGAAATCTTAAAAAAGCTTAACAAACGCTCAATAACTTGTAATTCTGGTGGCGAGTCTACTAAGATTCACGGTCAATTTGCATGATTTTATGTGGCTGATGATCAGTTGGTTATGTTGATAAATTAGGGCTGGTAAATAGGCTGAAAATCGAACTAATAAACACGTGTTTTAGTTATTTAAGTGTCCTATACGAAGGACCAAGCCAGTAGCGTTATCTAGTCGGTTGATAAGCCAGCCAACAAAAACTAACATGAAAATCAAAGCAATAATCACCAGTCTGTTCGTCGCCGGTACGCTGGCGTCCTGCGCTCCGGCCATTACGGTCAAATACGATTATGACCCTAAAGTAAACGTCCGGCAGTTCACGACCTATCGTATCGAAGCCGACCGTACACGCAATGCTGACCCCATCGTGGGCAGCAACCTGAACCAGCGCCGGATTGCCGATGCATTGGAACAGTCGCTCAAGGCACGTGGCTACAAACCCGTGACGCAGGGCGAAGCCGACCTCGTCGTTCGGTTCTTTATGGACTCGAAAGACAAGCAGCAGATTCAGTCGAACAATATGTACTCACCTTATTCGTGGTGGTACGGCGGCATGAACAACAACATGTACTCGCGGCAGTATGAAGAAAACCGCGTTGTCATCAACGTATCCGATGCCCGGACCAACGATATCGTATGGCAGGGCTGGGCTACGGGCCAGTTGAACAGCCGTAACAAAGAGCGTGATCGTGATCAGGCTTTCCGCGAAACGGTAACCAGCATCATGAAAAACTTCCCGGAAAGTGCCGGACAGGATTACGGTGCCGCCCGCTAACAGACCTGTGTTCATAAAAAAAGCCTGCGGCCCCTTGCGGTTGCAGGCTTTTTTTATGAACACAGGTCTGTTGATGTATTACTATTGTTGTTCGATATGCCTTCTACTAACCGATCTATTGTCTATTCACTCCTAACGGTAGTATTGATACTATTGGTAGGGATGATGGCTATGCTCGGCGTGGCGTACCGACGGTATCAGCATGTCGATGATCAGCGGGCCGAGCTACAACGAACCCTGATTCAGCAGGAGCGCCGGATAAGGCAGCTACAAAAACAGCTTCACAAATACCGGGCAATGCAGCCGACAGCCCGGCCCGATACGTTAACTGATACTCACCCTGTTCCTGAAGCAGGCAGCGATTCACAGGCTGCGGTCCAGCCGCTGCCCTGAACAATGCCTGACCAACCGACTATCGGCGCGTCTGGTTGCCCGCTGTTCCACTGCCTGTCAGCCAGCCCGTTTTTCCATCTGGTTTACGAACCAGCAGAAAGGCACCGGCACCCGCCAGCACCTCCACCGCCGATCCCGTTGGCAGCGTGTCGATCGTAGCGGCTGTCGGGTCAGCGGCATCCAGCAGGTTAGCGGGATTGGGCAGGGTCAGCGTTCGGAGGGGGCGCGCAGCCGATTCGGTAGCAGCACTGGCCACATAGCCGGTGAGACCGTCGGGTAACATGACCCGGAGCCAGGTGGACGTCCCACCCACAATCGTCAGAGCCGATGAGCGGGGTAAGTCACGAATACCGGGTACATCGGCAGTAGGGGCGGTCCTGACTGCCGTTCGGGCGGCCGACACCCGAATGGAGTCGCCCAGTCTGGTGTCGGCCAGCAGCGACTGACGGGCCGGACCGCGCCCGAGTCGAATAAACGGCAACGGGTCTGTAGCGCCTTCGCTGAATCCGTAAATACCAAAGTGCAGATGCGGACCAGTCGTTCGGGCATTGCCCGTATTGCCTACAAACCCAATGGTGTCCCCAATGGACACACGCTGCCCGTTTTGCACGTTCCAGCGGTCGAGGTGGGCGTAGTAGAGCCGGATACCGCGCTCATTGTCGGAGACGAAGGCTACATTTCCACCCAGGCTACTGGTACCGACACCCGTAACGATGCCACTAACCGAGGCTACTGCCGGGGTTCCGCGGGGCGCAAAAATGTCTACCCCTTCGTGTCGCCGACGGCCCCCATCACGCGCCATACCGAAGAAACTGCTGATTTGCCGACTGTCGCGGCCTTGTACCGGGAAGCTCAACGCCGGCTCACGGGTAATTGAAATGGTATAGCGGCCGCTTCGGAGTAGTTCGGGCTGAACGCGAATAAGGTAGGTCTGGGTCCGGCGGGGCTCCCAGGCCAGTACATTGGTATCGGCTTTCGAGGCTGCTACGGGTGTGGTTCGCTGCCGGCTTTCCAGCGCCAGTACGTCGATAAAAACCTGCACCTCTTTCTGTCCCTGGGTCTCTACCCGGACCAGCAGTCGGTCGCCCCGTTGCGCATCTACCCGATAGCCAACCGCAAACGCTTTATTTTCGGAGAAGTAGCCACTCTCCCGGTAAGGAATTGTAATCCTGAGCGAATCGCGCAGGGCTCGTTCGCCAGCCGCGAGCCAGTCGGCACCGAGGGCCGTTTTGTCGAGTTTGGCTGTTTTGAGTGACTGGCCATACTGGTCATGGGGAGACGACGAACGAAACAGGCCTGTTGTTGGACCGACGCCCGTACAGGCAGCGGCCAGGGCAGTCAGCAGGCTAATTGAAAACAGACGAAGGGGAATCCTGAATACCATAAAGAAACGACTATAGCCTCCGCACTTAGTCAGGCATAGGGCTCATCTACACCACTTACGGAGTCGATCAATTAACAAACAGGCATAGGGATGGTTCAGGAAAGGAAGTGCCGTGCGGTGGAAACAGCCGATGTAGCCACTCCCTAACAACTGGAACAACCGTTGTTGCCATCTGTTTTCTTGACACAAACGGATTCAATAATTATGGAAAGCCGAGCAAAACTTGCGGGTCATGCCGCCCATCCTATCCTGATCGTTTTTCCGCTGGGGCTTCTGGCTACAGCTACTATTTTCGACATAGTTTACCTGCTGAACGACAATTCAACCTTCGTTCTGGTGTCCTACTGGATGATCGTTTCCGGCCTTGTGGGTGGTTTGCTGGCAGCGGTGCCGGGCTGGATCGACTGGTTCGCCATTCCGGCCGGTACACGGGCCAAGCGTATTGGCCTCGTACATGGTTTGGGTAATGTTGCCGTTCTGCTGCTCTTTGGACTAAGCTGGCTGTTTCGGCGCGACGAAGCGGGGTATGTACCGTCCATACTGGCGTTGGTAGCCTCGTTCATTGCCTTTGCTCTGGCCGGGTTTACCGGCTGGCTCGGTGGTGAGCTGGTCGATCGGCTGGGTGTGGGTGTCGATAATGGGGCTCACCTCAATTCTCCAAATTCGCTCTCCGGTCGGCCAGCAGCTGGTATCGACGGGGCGGGCGGCCATATCACCGATGTGAGCGGTCGGGAGCGGCTGGTATAATTTCGGCGTTTACGCCTAAACGGAGTTTACCGTATCCCGGACGGCCACGTCCGGGTGTAAGATACCACTTCTTCACACCCGAACGTGGCCGTCCAGGATACGGCAGATCACTGGCTGGAATGGAATCTGGTCTGGCGTAAAAACCAGCGTGCGTTCTTACTTTTTCTTGCGGGTGATCAGGTAGACCGGTATGCCCAGGGCTGCAATGAGTAATCCCATTCCCGTATTGAAGCTCTTGGTATACAGCAAGATCAGGCATATGGCGGTCCCCGTCAGCATATAGAGCGCTGGAACCAGCGGGTAACCAAACGCACGGTAGGGCCGCTCGGCCGACGGTTCGCGACGGCGGAGAATGAACAACCCGCCAATGGTAACGATGTAGAAGATCAGCGACGTGAACGTGCAGTAATCCAGCAGGTCGCCATATGTACCCGACAGACACAGCACCGAAGCCCAGGCACACTGGAGCCATAGCGCCTTTGCCGGTACAGCATTTTTGTTGAGGTGAGAAGCCTGCTCAAAAAACAGGCCGTCTTTTGCCATAGCATAGTACAGCCGTGCACCAGCCAGAATGAGACCGTTGTTGCAGCCGAAGGTTGAAATCATGATGAGCACGGCCATGATACCCACTCCCAGATTTCCGAAAACGACCGAAGCTGCGGCCGTACCCACCCGGTCGGCGGTGGCAAACTGGAGCCCGCGCCCCATCACGTCTGTGGCTGTGGGTGAGCCCGTGAGCGGCAGCAGACTCAGGTAAGCGATGTTTGCCAGCAGGTAGATGAGCGTAACCGTTAGTGTACCGAAGAAGAGAGCCAGCGGAATATTCCGGCGTGGGTTTTTGATTTCACCCGCAATAAAGGTCACGTTGTTCCAGGAATCGGCGGAGAAAATAGACCCAACCATCGATGTGCCGAAGGCCAGCAGCAGGGCCATGCCCGCCAGAGGAACGATCTCTCCTGTTGCCGATGTGCTGTTGGCATCCCAGGCATTGGCGAGATTGGCGGATAGAAGGCCACTGTTGAGACCCATGGCAATACCAACGACGATCAGCCCCAGCAGGGCCAGCAGTTTGGCCGACGTAAAGATGTTCTGAATGAGCTTGCCACTTTGAACGCCCCGGCTGTTGAGCCACGTTAGGAGTATTAGACTACCAATGGCATAGAGCGATCCCAGCGTGACTTTGATGGGGCCAAGGGCTACCAGCACGTTCTCGGGTCCGAGCGCCGGGATAAATACAGCCGAAAATTTGGTGAAAGCTACGGCTACAGCCGCAATCACACCCGATTGGATAACGGTGAAAACGGTCCAGCCGTAAACAAAACCCGTCAGTCGGCCATACGCGCGCTGGATATAAATGTACTGACCACCGGCTTTGGGCATCATACCGGCCAGTTCGCCGTAGCTAAGGGCAGCCGCTACCGTCATCACGCCTGTCAGTACCCATAACATAAGCAACCAGCCCGATGAGCCGAGGTTACGGGCCATGTCGGCAGTAACGATGAAGACGCCCGAGCCGATCATGGAGCCGGAGACGATAAGGGTGGAGTCGAGGAGACTCAGCGAGCGGTTAAATTCGGTTTTTTCGTCGGCGGCAGGTTGAACAGGTTGCACAGAACGTAGCCAGTTTAAGTGATTCAACCTACAAGAAGCATGGGATTGGCCGAAATTGCAAATATTCTGTTGCGGTAGGGACATATGCCTTTCTATTGATCGACACCCGTAGCTGTGACAAAAACGGCGTTTGGACGTTAACCAGAAGCCAGTTACCTCCCTATATGAGCCAACAGATGCCTGCCCCTGCCGAAAAAGCTGCCCGAACCCAACCGGGCCCGGCCACCAACAACACCGTTTACGACGCAGACCACGACATCTGGTGGAACCCCGATGAATTGTTCTTTATGCTCAAGACCTCCGTCAATCCGGCGCGGGTTGGCTATTTCGAACGGATTCTACAGGCCCGGACCTCCGATCTGTCCACCAGCACCTTGCTGGATGTGGGCTGTGGCGGTGGTATTCTGGCCGAAGCGTTCGCTGACATGGGCCTGCGGGTGACCGGTATCGACCCATCGGCTTCGTCGGTCGAAACGGCCCGCCGACATGCCTACCAGACAGGAGCTGCTATCACCTATGAGGTAGGTTCGGGTGAGCGGCTTCCCTTTGCCGATGCCAGTTTCGACTATGTCAGCTGCTGTGACGTACTGGAACATGTGCAGGATGTCGACGCGGTACTGGCCGAAATCAGCCGGGTATTGAAGCCGGGCGGCCTGTTTTTCTACGATACCGTCAACCGGACTTGGCTGAGCTGGCTGTTCCTGATCAAAATTGCACAGGACTGGAAACGGTGGGCGTTCATGAAGCCTGACCAGCATCGGTACAGTCGGTTTGTCAAACCAGTCGAACTCCGGGAAAAACTCGCTCAGACCGGGATGCCCAGCCAGGATACCCGCGGTATGGTAGCTAACTACAACGTGTTGAAAACGCTCTACTGGCTCCGGAAACGCACCGCCGGTAGCTGGACCTTCCGCGAACTGGGCAGCCGTATGACCATGCGCGAAGGCCGGGACGTAAGCTTATGTTATATGGGGTGGGCGAAAAGGGGGGAGGAAAGGGAGTAGAGGGGGGAGAGGGAGTAGAGGGAGGAAGGGGAGGAAGGGAACACGCAACCCCTTTCTTCCCCCTACTCCCTCTCCCCCCTCTACTCCCTTTCCTCCCCTTTTCTCACCTTATCTCAATTTCGTCGACGGCTAGCTGAGCCGGTTTGCCGGGGTTACGCAGCCCCGCCGGAACGGTGCCTGCGTTGCGGGCTATGATGCGTACATACCGGGCAGTAGTAGGCGCAAAGTCGAAGGGAAGCCGGACAATGGCGCGCTTGCCACCTTCAGCCGCGTTGGTTTTCGATGTCAGGACCGGTTTGAAGGTCTGCCCATCGTCAGAAACGGAAATCTCCACCTGTTTGGGCAGACACATATTCTTCGCCGTGTATTTGACGAACCCGACCCGAACACTCTGAACGGGCTGGCTCTGGCCGAGGTCGACAACGGCATTGACGTCATTGGCAAACGAGACAACATTGTTCAGCTCATACCCGCCCATACCGCCAACGACACCATTCGTGAGCAGGTAGTTTTTATCGGGTCGGCCGGTAGTTGGCGGAACCTGGAGGGTATACGGTTTGCCGGTCGCCTTCGATACCAGAAACTCGGTTTGCACACGGACAAGCTGGCTCAGTGGCCGGGGACCCTCAAACGTGGCCGCCCGAACAGTCGTTGAGTTGCTGAGGACCAGTCGCTGTTCGGCGCTGGCCGTGGGCGATTCGGCCGATGGAATACTGCCATCGAGGGTATAGCGGATATCGCCCGGTGCCAATGGACTTCGGGCGATCGACACCTGCACTGTTCCTTCGGGTGTGGCCTGTCCGGTAAGCGTCGGGTTGAAAAAGGTCCGGGCGTAGTTGACCTGTTGATTGGTCAGGCGCTCCAGATGGGTGGGTAGCCGCCTGGCAAAATCGTCGTAGCTTTTCAGGGCCAGTGGTGTCCAGACGACTTCGGCCAGTGCGGCTGCCCGAGGCCAGACCATGTACTCGACCTGATCGGATGTTGTGATGTATTCGGTCCATAAATTGCCCTGCGCGCCCAGGATATGCGTGGCTTCGGCGGGCGACAGCTCAGCCGGAGTTGGGTTGTAGGCGTATACCTTCGATAGCGGCAGTGAACCGCCAAAGCCCGTTGGCTCCAGCGCCGGATCACCCTGGTAATGGTCGAAATAGCAGAACTGACCCGGTGTCATGATCACATCATGGCGCTGGCGGGCCGCTTCAGTACCGCCTTTAGTGCCGCGCCAGCTCATCACCGTTGCGTTGGGCGACAAGCCACCCTCCAGGATCTCGTCCCAGCCAATGATCCGGCGTCCTTTTGCCGTCACGAATTTATCGATCCGGGTAATAAAATAGCTTTGCAGCCCGTGTTCATCTTTCAGCCCTTCGCGTTTGATCAGCTGCTGGCAGAACTCGCTTTTGCGCCAGGCATCCTTCGGGCATTCGTCTCCGCCGATGTGAATGTATTTGCCGGGGAAGAGGTCGATCACTTCGGTCAGCACATCCTGCAGGAAGCCAAACGTTTTTTCGGTCGGGCAGAAGACATCGGTGAAGACGCCCCATTTGGTGGCCGCCTGATAGGTAGCCGATGGGTTGCAGCTTAATTCGGGGTAAGCAGCCAGGGCAGCCAGCGCGTGGCCGGGGAGTTCAATTTCGGGTACCACATTGATGTGCCGCTCAGCCGCATAGCGAACGACATCCCGTACTTCATCCTGCGTGTAAAAACCCCCGTAAGGTTTGCCATCGAAGACCTGCGGGTCGTAGTCGTCGTAGTGACCAACAATGGTTTCGCGCCGTTGCGACCCTATTTGTGTCAGCTTCGGATACTTCTTTATCTCGATGCGCCACCCCTGATCGTCAGTCAGATGCCAGTGGAAATTATTGAACTTGTGCAGCGCCATCAGGTCGATGTAGCGCTTGATAAACGATACCGGAAAAAAATGCCGGCTTACGTCGAGGTGTAGCCCCCGGTAGCTGTAGCGGGGGCGGTCCTGAATCCGACAGGCCGGAATGGTCCAGGGGGTAGGTGACGGGCTTACCGATGTAGCGGCACTGGTTGAGACCGGGCCGGTACCCAGCACGGCGGGTGGCAGTAACTGGTACAGGGTTTGTACGGCATAAAAGAAACCGGCCGGGGTGCTGGCTTCAACCGTAATTTGTTTGACAGTAGCGTCGATGCGGTAACCCTCGGCTCCTGTCAGCGAGTCGCGGGTGGGCAGAAACTGAATGACGTTTGGCTGCTGTGCCGAACTGTCCGCGCTACTGTCTCGTCCGCCCTGGGTTGTGGTGCGGACGGCAAGGCCCAGACCACTGGTTCGGTTGATCTGGCTGGCAAAGGAATCGACAAGGGCTTTTAGCGCAGGCTGGTCGGCCGGAACGAGCAGGGTGGTAGCCGGGCCAATGACAAACTCGCCGGGGCGGGGGTCGAGCTGCGCCGGACGCGGAATAAGGGTATAGCGAGTAGGGGTTTGCCCCACACAATGGAACGTAGCTGCCCAGAGTAGAATCGACAGAAAACAGAATGTACGCATGAAATGGAAACGAAGGTCGACTGTCTTTATAGAGTTAGTATTTCAATGCTTAAAAATCACACAAATTGAGCGTTCAATTGCAAGAAATGGAAAAACTACTTTTACGGCTATTACTCAGTTAGTCGATTTTTGCCGGTGCGCAACCCGCCGAACTCCGCCACTATGCCGTTAGGTTGCCGGTATCCGGGCAGGAACCATGACCGCCGTATGTGAGCATCAGACCGACAACCGTAGTACCTGCACCCTTATTAGTGATGTGAACGTGAAACGGCTGGTCAATGCCGTAACGGTCTATTACAACTCTGTCAGTCAGTTTTCACATCCCGAACCGGCTGGAAAAGCGACCAGTACGTCATCGTCGCCCGGCAATACGGGTATGATCGTCAGGCAGTTGATTCTAATAATATTGATTTTACAACCTCGTTTTTATACTTTTACGAGCCTACCGGTCGAAACAAAGTCTATACCGAGTACTTCGGGGACTAGTTCGAACTTAGCAAGACAACATCCGGACCGTACCCAGCTCGACGAACGCAAGGAGGAATAGGTGTATGAGAAAGGGCGGCTGGTAAAAGTGATCAAGTACAATAAATTGAAAAATTTCATAGTGCGGCTGCTGGATTAGTGCAGTGTGGACAGGATAGGGGAGAGGCCGCTGAGTACTGCCGTTTGCGAAAACGGCCGATGCGCCTGCTACACTACCTAACCCACCGTGTTGATGACAAAACTAATCCTCCTGCTGGCTGCCGAACTGGGCCGGATTACCTTCGCCGGCGCTGTAGTTGCCACGCCAAATTATTCGGCTGCTGCCCTGAACGCCCGTCCGAATGGCCTTCGCCCATTGGCTGCTCATGCGCTTGAAAAAACCATCGATCCTGTCCATTTTTGCGGAGAAATCCTGCCGGTCGATTCTCCCGTCATCAGTGCCCGCTGGCTACGAACCCTCAGCCGACAGGCGGCAATGGCCGGTAGCCTGATTGCCCTGAAGCGTCGCGCGCTGGCGGTGTTTCCGCTTATCGAACCGATTCTGAATCAGTACCAAATCCCCTCCGATTTTAAGTTCCTGCTGTTGCTCGAAAGTGCCGTGATCAACAGAGCCGTATCGCGCCGGGGCGCTGCCGGTTTCTGGCAACTGATGCCCCAGACGGCCCATGCCCTGGGGCTGTCCGTATCGCCGAAGCACGACGAGCGCTTCGATCTGCGCAAGGCTACGCATGCAGCCTGCCGGTATTTGAACGACCTTCATAAGCAGTTGGGCTCCTGGATGCTGGTGGCGTCGGCTTACAACGCCGGACCTACTTATATTGGGCAGCTTTCGCGACAGCACCCGACTCTGCATCCGATGGCGCTGCCGTACCGGACTGCCGAAACCAAAGCATACCTCTATCAGGCCGTAGCCATTAAAGAGTTACTAACCCACCCGCATGCTTATCGCAATTACCTCAGCAGTAGTCATCTGGCCGCTCTGAGCGAAGGTATACCAGACCTGCGTTCGGGGGAACGTACCGCCATTATGGCGGCCTTCGATACCGACGAATCTATCGTTAAAAACACTCCGGATGGATCAATAGCGGATTCATTCGAGCCCGATTCGACAACGGCGGTGGTACTGCTGATGGATAATGACACCACCCCTGATGAGGTCCCCGACCCGGACGCTGTCACGCCCGAACCGGTTCTGTCCCTTCAACCGCTTCTGGCACCGGGACCCGTCGAGGTGATGGCGTTGCAGCTGGTAACCCGCAGCCTGAGCGAAGGACCGCTGACGGAAGGAAAATTGTGTCTGTTCCAGGTGATCCAGGCCGTTTCGATCAACGGCCGGAACTTCTCCGTTGGCGACCTCATCCAGGCGCATATCGAAATCATCGATACGGCATCCGGGCGCGTTTACTTACGCACAGACCAGCATAGTACGGGTCAGGAAACGACCGGGCTAAACCTGGTCGCTACCGGCCAGCCCAGCCGGCCAGGTGTCGAACTGCCGTTGCGTTTGGAAAACTGGCGGCTTACCTGGGAGTCGTTATAAGCCATGGTTCGTGTCGGCTTTTTTTGGTGACAATTGGGCGGGTAAACGAACCACAGGCGCTTGCCTTATCCCGGCTTTACTGTCGGTATCCGTGTGAAAAGGGATGCCTTACCCGGCAGGCACTATGGTTATGCACGAAGCGCCACTGAAAGCCAGCCAGGAAATTACTCGTTTAACCGGCTTTCTACCATCTCCGGTGGTCCGCAAAAAGGACCGAACGTGCTCACTTTCAAACTGGCCATGGCCGCTCCAAACTCAGCCGCCTGCGGTATATCGACACCCTGGACGCGCTGGGCCAGGTAGCCCGCCATGTACGTGTCGCCACAACCGGTTGTATCGACCACCGCCGTGGGCGAGAAGGCCCGCACCGTATGGAACGTGCCGTTACTGTATACCAGTGAGCCTTTTTTGCCTAACGTAATAACCACTTCTTCCACGCCCATATCGGCCAGATAAAGCGCGCCTTCCCGAGGGCTTTTTTGACCCGTCAAGACGCCCATCTCCATCTCGTTGGCTTTTAGAATATTCACCAGTGGCAGCGCCTGCTTTTTGGCGGCCCAGTCCCGGTATACCACCTTGTGATTCCGTACGTCGCGCAGGTAACCCTGAATGTCCAGCGAGATGCGGTTCGTTTGAGCCAGCGTTTCCAGCAGTGCCAGTGGAATATCCTGGCTCAGCAGTGGGCCCAGGTGAACAAGTTTGGTGGTCAACGCTGGCATGTGCTCCAGCGAGAAGGGTGACGATTGATGGCGTACCCGTTGCTCAGGATCGCTCTGATCGGCACTGTACTTATTTTCGAAGGAAACGGTATGGTGGCTTGGCAGAATATGAACATCGATGCCGGCTACCCGCATAGGCTCAACCAGGGCATGATCGCTGGCCTCCAGAACGGTTATTACCTGTTGCCTGAGGGGGAACTGCTGTAAGGCGTTGGCTACATAATAGGCGGTCCCCCCCGGCAAACACCGGGTGGTATCGGCGTTGATAATGGTGTCGTTGGAAATAGGTCCTATGGTACAAATATCGTACATGAGTTTGTTGGATGAGAAAAGAAAAAGGTACTTCCTAAGTGGCCCTGAGCAGCCGTTATCGTACCTGTATCTGTCATAAACGGGAATTGGTCACGAATGGCTTTTTGTTTTCCACCCGAACGTCCTTATCCGCGTATCAGGCGGGCTGTGGGTAATCAGCGCCTGTTCGCTGCGTAGCTGAACCGTCAGAAAATGGCAGTGCCAGGTGGAAAATGGAAAGAAAACCATAGAAGTGAACGTCTGGATTAGGTTAACTACAAAAGTTCACCTCTTCAAGTTCGCGGTAATTTGTCGGAATACGGGATTGCCCCAGCCCACGAACGGGGACAAGGAATCTTCGTTCATCTAGTTGAAAGCTGAACGGGCGTACGGAGGCAGGGTATAGCCAACGAGGGAATGATGAGGCCGTTGGGCCTGGGGAGCCATCGTCATGGTTCAGCCAGTTACGGGTACGGCCGCCGGGAACTGGTCAGGCACCGGTCATCGTCGGTAAGGCCCGCTAGCTCAGTACCGGCACGCTGGTCAAGACTTTCGGCCCTTCGCGGTTGATTTCCGATACGTATGCCTCGCTGGTGACGCCCACACTGAGAAAGGCCTGCTGCATGGCGGCACCCACCCGCTCGGCGGTTTGGGCATCGCGGCTGAGGGCGAACATAGACGGGCCGGAGCCGGAGATACTGCACCCCAACGCCCCGTTGTCCAGCGCTGCCTGCTTGGCTTCGTTGAACTCCGGAATCAGGATCGACCGGACGGGCTCAATGATGACATCGACCAGCGAGCGACTGATGAGGTCGTAATCCGGCTTCATCAGGCCCGCAATCAGGCCCGCTACATTGCCCATCTGGATAATGGTGTTTTTCAGCGAGACCTCATTCTTCAGGATAAACCGGGCATCTTTTGTGTTGACTTCGATGTCGGGATGGACGAGGGTGCAGAACAGAATGGCTGGTGTGTCGATTCGAATGACATCCAGCGGGTGGTAGCTCCGGATAACGACGAAGCCACCCAGCAGCGAAGGGGCTACATTGTCGGCATGGGCCGAGCCGCAGGCCAGCCGCTCGCCTTCCATAGCAAACGGCAGCAGTTTCATCGTAGGCAACGGGCGACCCAGCAATTCGTTGATGGCAAAGACACCCGCTACGGCGCTGGCGGCACTGGAGCCTAAGCCACTTCCCAGCGGCATCTGCTTGTGGAGCACTACGTCGAGACCCACGTCGGTCCGACCGATGTGGTGCAGATAAGTCTGGATGGCAATACCGGCCGTGTTGCGGGCGGTTTCGCGGGGCAGGCGACCCTCGTCGCCGATGATATCGGTGATTCGGACGCCCGGTTCGTCACGAACGGTCAGGGTAATCTTATCGCCGGGATTGGCGACGGCAAAACCGAATATATCGAATCCGCAGGCTACATTCGCTACGGTAGCGGGCGCAAAGACGCTGATTGAGTTCACAGGAAAGCAGGTGGGACATACCTGACTACAAGATTAACGGTTTCATCCCGGAAAATCAATCCGATACGGCATCGATGCGCCGGGGAGACGCCAAAGAGGGCCAACGGCGTCAGGCAGACGAACGGTAGTCAGACAATTACCCGGAATGCTCAGCCCGTAAACGTGGCGTCAGGGTTTTAGCCCCTGACGCCACGTTTACGGGCCGCTCGCTGGTGGACAGCTTATTTCTATCAGGATGCGTTGCCCATCGATGGGTACGCCCGTCCTAGGCGTAAGCCTCCATAATTACCGGCCGGCTGATCTCGTCAGGCTCACCGAAGTCGAGGATGACCCGACCCGCGATCTGACCGGCTTTCAAATCGGTCAATACCTCATTGATGTGTTCGAGCCGGTCGGTGTGGTAATGGACCTTTACCTTTCCGCTGGCCGCAAACGCCAGACTTTCGGCCAGGTCCTGCCGCGTGCCGACGATAGAACCCCGAACCGTTTTCCGATTCAGGACAACATCGAAAATATTCATATCGAAATCGCCGGGTGGCAGCCCCACCAGGGCCAGCGTACCGCGTCGGCGCAACATGCCAATACCCTGGGCGAACGCTGTTCGGGAAACCGCCGTCACCAGTACGCCCTGCGCTCCACCCAGTTTAGCCTGAACAACGGCAGCCGGGTCGTCTATTGTGGCATTTATAACCAGATCGGCACCCACGGCGGTAGCCAGATCGAGTTTTTCGGGGCTGATATCGACGGCTACGACCTGCATACCCATCGCTTTGGCGTATTGAACGGCCAGGTGTCCCAGCCCGCCGATACCCGAAATAACGACCCACTCGCCGGGCTTGACTTCGGTTTCTTTAAGGCCTTTATAGACCGTAACGCCCGCACACAGGATAGGAGCCGCGTCGGTGAAGGAAAGGGAATCGGGAATGATACCCACATAATCGGGATTTGCCAGCACATATTCGGCATAACTGCCCTGGACCGAGTAACCCGTATTCTGCTGGTTATGGCAGAGCGTTTCCCAACCCGAGAAACAGTACTCGCAATGCCCGCAGGCCGAATACAGCCAGGGTACGCCTACCCGGTCGCCTTCGTGGATGTGGGTCACGCCCTCTCCAACGGCCACAACCGTACCTACGCCCTCATGGCCGGGAATAAGTGGCAGGGTTGCTTTTACCGGCCAGTCGCCGTCGATGGCATGCAGGTCGGTATGGCAAACGCCACAGGCTGCCACCTGAACCAATATCTGTCCGGGTCCAACGGTGGGTACCGGAACCTGCTCGATCTGGAGCGGCTGCCCGTAGGCGTGCAGGACCGCTGCTTTCATCGTCAAAGGGATCATGTGCGTATATGGAAAGAGGTTAGGATACAAACCTAGCCGGTTACCCGGTGGCTCAGCCTGATACCGATCAGCTGCCGGTCAGATTTACATCATGGATCGGGCACATCGATGGGGTCATCTTTACGGGCAAACTGCAAGTATATGATTCTCACACTCACGCTCAATCCGGCTGTGGATATCAGTATGACGATCGATCGACTGATTCCCGAGCATAAGCTGCACTGCTCACCGCCCCGCTACGATGCAGGCGGTGGCGGCATCAACGTCTCCAAAGCCATTCACCGCCTGGGGGGCCAGTCGATGACGTTGTTTACGTCGGGCGGGTCTTCCGGACTTACGCTCCAGGAACTGGTTGAAAAGGAAGGACTGGCTTACGAGATCATAGGCATCGAGGGCTTGACCCGTGAGTGTTTTGTGGTAACCGAAACCATACCCAACCAGCAGTTCCGGTTTGGTACGCCCGGCCCTACGCTGAGTCATGGTGAAGCGGTGGCCTGCCTGGCCCATCTGCAAACGATGGCTGAACCTATCGACTACCTGGTAGCCAGCGGCAGTTTGACGCCCGGTTTACCAACGGACTTCTACGCGCAGATTGCCCAGTTTGCCAAATCCCGCCATATCCGCCTGGTGCTCGACACCGCCGGGGAGCCGCTACGGGCCGCTCTCGACACCGGCGTATTCCTGATAAAGCCCAACGTGGGCGAACTCGCTCATCTGGTTGGCGTCGACCGGCTCGAAACGGATCAGATCAGCGAGGCTGCCCAAACGCTGATCCAGGCTGGCAACTGCGAGGTCGTTGTCGTGTCGTTGGGGCCGCGGGGGGCCATGCTGGTCACGGCCGAGGGGCACGACTTTGTGCAGGCACCGCCCGTTAAAAAAGTCAGTACGGTGGGGGCTGGCGATAGCCTGGTGGGTGGTCTGGTCTATGCGCTCTCCCAGGGTAAATCGTATGCCGAAGTGATCCGGCAGGGGGTGGCCTGCGGAACGGCCGCTACCATGAACGCCGGCACCGAACTATTCCATAAGGACGATGCCGATCGGTTGCTGAACTGGATCAACCAGCAGCACTATTCGCTCATTGCCTGATGCTTTCCTGACACCCAACTCTTTTTCAACCATGACAAAAATCGTCTTACCCATCGACTTTTCCCCGGCGGCCACCAACGCCGTATCGGTAGCCGCTCAACTGACCCGGCTTCTCAACGCCGACCTGCATCTGGTTCATGTGCTGTCGACCCTACAGCCCGATTATATACTGCCCCAGCACGATGCCGATGAACAGTACCGGAATGCGCTGGGGCATATTGAGCAGGCCTACGATGAGTTGCAGCTACTGCCCTGCCTGAGTGGCCTGCGGGTACATACGCACGTGCTGACGGGTACAGACCCCGTGGACATACTGGCAGACAAACGTTTTTCAACGGCCGATCTGCTGGTCCTGTCGTCGACCGGTGCCAGCGGAGTCCACGAGTTACTGATGGGCTCCAACGCCGGGCACCTGGTCCGGCGGGCGACCATGCCAGTGCTGGTGCTGAAGAATCCACCGGCTTATCTTGACTTGAAAACCGTAGTTTTTGCCTCGAATTTCAATGACCACTACGCTGCGTCGATCGATTTCCTGAAAACCTTGCTCGACTGCTTCGAGTATCCGGCGGTTCACCTGTTGTTTGTCAATACGCTTAGCCACTTTGTGCCGAGCCAGACGAGCCGGGAGCGGATGGAAGGATTCGTCAGGCAGTATGGGCTGAGTCTGTGTACCTACAACCAACAGGATGACTTTGAGGTCGAAGCGGGGTTGCTGGATTTTGCCACCTCGAAAAAAGCTGACCTGATCGTGCTGGGCACCCATGGTCGGCGGGGCCTTCGCCACCTGTTGCAGGGTAGTATTGCCGAGGCTGTAGTCAATCATGCGTCGGTTGCGGTGCTGACCCTGCCGCTCCGCTCCGAACAGGCCCCGATGGTGGTTCTGGACGGTATTTTGTAATGTTCTCTCAACGTGAAGGTCCCCGTACACCACTAACCTGTAATGGTTGTTGGTGTACGGGGACCTTCACGTTGAGAGGCCTTTTCTAGAAGGTAGGCTGGGCAATCAGGTGCTGCCGTATACGGGCTTTAAACGTTCGGAAATCGGCGTGAAAGCTGTCTATCTCCTTGCGCAGATACTGGTGATCCAGCCGGGTTTCTATATCCAGCACATGACCCGTTTGTACGCCTGTGGCGACTTCGCTGTTAATGGCCTGTATCTCAGCCAGCAATCCTGTTGTAAGACGCCGGAAATGGTGTAGCTGGCTGATTTCAGTTTTCCAGTCGTTGGCGTTGGTAATGGCCGGGTCCAGCCCTTCGCCCAGCGTGCCCAGCAATTCTTCCCAGAAGGTGATCTCCTGAAGGGCCAGTTCGAGTTCGCTTTTCCAGATACGGTGGAGGAGGTGAAGCTCGGTAAGCTGGCGATATTGTTCGGTTCTCATAAACAGGGGCTAGTTATAGGTAGGGAATGGGACGTCGTTGGCCGCTTTGGATTTGGGCAGAGCGGTTGTCGTATCGTAAAGCGTCAGTAACGGAACGCGCGGGTGGTAGGCCAGTGGGCGGGTGACGCTCGCGTTCCGGAGCAGATCGAAAAATCCTTTGTGATGCGGAAGCATGACGAACAGGTCTACGGTATGGGTGTCCAGGTAGGCATTGATGCCGTGCTGCACATCATCGTCGTGGATGGTATAGGTTTCAATCTGGAGCTGTGCAAACGCGTTCAGCACATACGTACGGCTCAGCTCGGCTGCGTGGGTGTTGGGTTGTTTCGGATTTTCGATCGTCAGCAGCGTGACCTGAGCCGCTTTCCGATGGGCCAGATCCGTCAGCAGCGCGAAAGACTCGGCATCTTTTACCGAGCGATAGTCGGTGGCCAGCACGATCTGCCTGATCGGGCGAATGAAGGCCGAAGCAGGCACCACCAGTACATTGGTGCTGACCGACCGGATCATGTCGGTTGCCACACTGCCGAACAGTTCACCGTGTCCCGAACCAGTGGCCCCTACTACGACCAGGTCGAAGAACTCTTCGGCCAGCAGCGCTTTAACGGCGCTCACCGGCCCGCCCATCATCACCATGGTCCGGTAGTGGTGATAGTCCGGTATGGGCCTGTCCAGGATCTGACGCTTGAGTTCCAGGATCGACTTCTCGGCCAGCTGCCGCTGTTCGGCCAGCATAAAAGCCCCGCTGAAGCCTACTTCCGGTTCGAGCGGAAACGCATTGAGTAAACAGAATTCGGTCTCGGTATCGGCAAACAGCGCCTGTGTAAAATGAATGGCATGCTGCGACGCCGATGAAAAGTCGGTCAATATGAGAATTTTATGCATGGCGGTATGAGGAAGTTAAACGAGGTTAAAGGGCATAGTCGAGATTCGACATATCATCGATCAGGCGGGGCTGGTCGCTGGTGCCGTCATCATACAGGGTGAGCAGTGGTACCGGGGGTGTGAACGCCAGCGAGCGGGTAACGCTGTTGCCCGTCAGCGCATCTGTCCAGCCTTTATGCCGGGGAATCGTTACCAGCAGATCGGCCGGATGGCCCGCCAGATAGCCCTCGATACCCAGCCGGGCGCTGGATGCCTGCAGGCGCGCGACGGTTGGCTCGATAGGCGACAGGAACTGACGGATACGGGTTTCCCGTTCGATCTGAATCACTTTTTTGCCCGGCGTGTCGATCGTCAGCAACGTCAGCGTTGCCCCTTTGAGGGCTACAAACTCCTTGATGGGGCATAGCAGCTTGCAGTTTTTCAGGTTGGCAAAGTCAGTGGCCAGCACCACCCGCCGGATGGACCGCGCCTGCGCATCGACCGGCACCACCAGCACGTTTGCGTCGATGTGGCGGATCAGGCTCGTGGCGCTGTTGCCGAACAGTTCATTGGTGCCATCTTTCCTGGCCCCCAGCACGATGTAATCATACTGGTCGGCGTTGTTATACTGGCGAACGATATCGAGTAAGTTACCGGGTCGGGCCGAGGAACGAAACGTGTGCCAGTCGGTGGTTACTTCGCGACGCAGCTCGGCAACGAAATGGGATAGCTGCTCGCCAAAGGCGGTTGCGGCTGTTTGTTCTATATGCCGGCTGCTGTAAAAACTATCGGTTTCGACCGGGTACACACAGAGCAGGTGAAATTCGGCGACGGTGTCTCCGAAGAAGGAGCGGGCAAACTGGAAGGCGTTGCCGGAGGCTTCCGAAAAGTCGGTCAGCACAAGGATTTTTTTCATCGTGGCAGTAGGTTTGAGGAAATGCATTAAACGACAATAATTTCTTTCTCTTCCTGATACTGCTGCCGACCGTCGGACCAGTGCAGCAGTGCCCGCCAGACACCTTTGTCCAGGTGAGCCGTGGATACGACCTGCCGGGGCCGGTTACTGGCTACAATCGGCATCCGCACGTCTTCGCCCGTTCGGGTTGCAATGAAGGTCATGTCGCCTTTCTTGAAGGACATGGGCAGGACGAAAGCGAGTAAGCGGGCGGTAGGTTCGAAGGTCATAGCCGTAAGTGGGAAAAGTGAAACGACGCTACAAAAATGGTCGCTGCATACGGCTATGCTTATGACGTCGGTCAGTTACGCCGTTGATAGAATTCAGGTCGGGAGCTGAAGCCAATCACGTCTGAATCAGTGGGTCTGCCGCACCTTTGTCGCATTCGTATGCTCCGTCTTATGCGCCGTTCCCTACTCGTTGCTTTGCTGTTTGTGGTCCTGTCGTCTGCCCATGCCCAGGTCGTTGGCGATTGGGCGCGGCTCCGTCAGTATGCCGATGCCATTGGCGTCGATAGCCTGTGCGATCAGCCCGACGCGGGGTGCCTGACGCAGTATTTTACCCAGATCGTTTACGGGCGGGTACCTCGTCAGATGGGCTATCAGGGGGTGCCGGAGTCTATGGATACCCTGCGCATCAACCGGCTGATCCGCCAGTTCCTGGCTGGTGCCGACTGGTGTCCGCTGCTGGACTCGCTCGAATCGCCGGACGTGCAATACCGGCAGCTGAAGGACTACTGCATGCGCTGTCTGGTCGATGATTACGTGGGCGACTCGCTCACCATCGGGCAGGTACAGGAAACGCTGAATACCTACCGCTGGCTGAACCGATTTGCCTTCGGGAACCGAATTATCGTCAACCTGCCATCGGCTACGCTGCGGGTCATTGACCGGCAGGGAAACACACGGCTAAGGAGCCGGGTCGTGCTGGGCAAGGTCAATACGCCAACGCCGTTGTTCACGGCCTTTATACCCAGTATGGTCATGTACCCGTACTGGAACGTGCCCCGCTCCATTACGGTAAAGGAGTTCGTGCCCAGGATCCGGAAAAACCCCGCCCTGGCGCTGGATGCCCTGAACCTACAGATCCTCGATGCCCGGGGCCGCGTAGTCGACCCGAAGGCCGTAAACTGGTCGGCACCGGCCTCGGCGTTTCCGTACCGGCTTCGGCAGTCGACGGGCTGCGATAATGCGCTGGGGGTGCTGAAGTTCAACGTGACCGATCCTTACGATATTTACCTGCACGATACCAATATACGGTCTGCCTTCACCCGGGAGAACCGCTACCAGAGCCACGGCTGCGTCCGGGTCGAGAAGCCGGTCGAACTGGCCAATCTCTTGCTGGGCTACACCCGCTTCGGGGCAGATTACCTGACCCGTTGCCCCGTCGATGCCAGTCCGAAAACGATACCGCTTGCGCAGGCCGTACCGGTCATTATGATCTATAATGTAGTAGATATAGACGAAGCCGGAGCCATCCAGGTATACCGGGATGTGTATAACCGGTGGCGGCTGCCGTTATAGGGTCAAACCCGTTCCAGCAGCCACCACAGGGGTTTGCGTCGGGGAATGACCTTGTAATGCTGCTGCACGTAGGCCTGGATGTGCTGCTGCGCTTCGGCGACGTCGTCGGTCAGGCAAACCAGTTCCAGGTCCTTCTCGCTGATGGTACCCAGGCGGATCATGTCACGCATGTAGTCCAGCAGGGGCTGGTAGTAATCGCGCCCCATCAGCACCACCGGAAAGTGATGAATCACGCCGGTTTGCACCAGCGTAAGGGTTTCGAACAGCTCGTCCATGGTGCCCCAGCCGCCGGGCATGACCACAAACGCATAGGAGTATTTGAGGAGCAGGACCTTCCGGACGAAAAAGAAATTGATCGTTACGCGGGTGTGCAGGTAGGGGTTGGGCTGCTGCTCGAAAGGTAGACGAACATTACAACCCACCGATTTTCCACCCGCTTCGAATGCCCCCCGGTTGGCCGCTTCCATCAGGCCGGGGCCACCGCCGGTCATGACCGTAAAACCCAGGTCGCTGATAGCCCGGCCCATGTTGCGGGTCAGGCTATAGTAAGGATGCCCTTCCCGAAAGCGAGCCGACCCGAATACCGTTACGCAGGGACCCACAAAGTGCAGGGTGCGTAGTCCTTTGAGAAACTGCCAGCCGATCTGCAAAATAAACCGCAACTCCGAGCGACGGCCCTTGGGACCGTCGAGCGACTGGCGGAGCGAGTCGTCGAGCAGCGGACGAATGGGCGGGCGGGGATTCAGGTCGGTGGGGGGAGCGAAACTAGTCATCGTAGTACGTTTCGGACAGAATCGCAAAAATAGTACCAGTTGACCAGGCGCTATCAGTACGTTTCATAGGTGTAGTAGAGCGTCTCGGTAGCATACTGGCCCGTGACAACCCGACTGGTGGGAAGATTGGCGGTGTTGTAGGTATAGGTATACCTGGAATCGCCGGCCGTCAGGACGTTGTTTCGGCTCAGGTTCAGGTAGTTATCGAGCCCGCCGTAGAGAGCTTCGTTGACCAGAATGCCACCAATTACCGGAATTACCCGACCGGTAAGCATCGGAATGACATAGTTGCCATAGAACGGATTGATTTTGTCATCGAAGGTGTAGGGGGTGGACGATGTGCCCGGCGGGCAGGGAGAGCCATCGGTTCGACATACCGCGAACTGGGCATCTACCAACGTTGCATTGTCGCCGGTGAAGGTATAGGTACGATTGGCGTTGTACGAAATGCCGCTGATACCCACCAGCCGTTGCTTGCTGCTCAGGAGTTTACCATTGTCTTTGTAGGCAAGTTTCACATCGAATAATAAACCGCCCGTATTGCTCGAGTACAGGATCTGGGTCACCTGCCCTGCCGGGTTGTAGAGGTAGTCATGCGTCTCGTAGGGGGGTGTTGCCGGATTGAAAAGAGCCCGCCGGACAATGTCGCGCCGGTGTTGAACAAGGCGGTTTTGGTCGTCGTACCGATAGGTATTCTGTTCGACAGGGCCGAGTGTGCTATCGGGCAGCTGAAACGCGAGGATTGTACTGAGCCGCCCCTTCTCGTCGTAGGTAAACGTACTGACCCGGCTGATGCCAGGCTTGTCGGACACGATTTGCGTCAGGGTTTTGACGCGCAGTCGGCCAGGGCCCGAGCCGGGGGCCAGGTGGTCGGCACAACTGGCAACGACAAGGGCCAGTAGTAAGCCGATAAATTGGGTGAAGAATCGGGTAGTTGTCAAGACGTTGGTGTGTTAGGGTTATTTTATCAATGGATCGATTTCACCAGGTAGCTAAGAGCAGAAGCCGCTACGCAGCCCGGCAGGTAAATGTGAGGAAGAAAAACGGGTCGGCGTATGATACAGGTCAGATAGATAGGTGATTATAATACCAGGCCGATAGGATACTATATAAAAAACCCGCAACGAAGCCGTCGCGGGTTTTCCAAACCCCCATTTCCTACAAAAGAACGGTCCCGTCAGTCGATGATCGTATGGGCTTTTTTCACGGGCTGACGTGTATAGTATATGTTACGGTGGTGTTACAAACCTACCACAAACATAACGGGCCGGGCGCGTGGGGGCGCTGCCCGTCGTCAGGCTGGCTGGTGAAACAAATCAGGTTCATGGCTGACCCAACGCATGGGCCCGGCATAGACTATGCCGCACCTTTGACCATAAACGAAGCCCTGCTCATGAAAACGATCCTGATTCCCATCGACTTTAGTGCCCTCGCTCAGTCTACCGCCCATTTTGGCCTTGAACTGGCTCAGCGTATGACGGCGCGGATAGTTCTGCTTCATGTAGTTCAACCGTCGCCCCCGGTCCCGACCTTCAACGTGCCTGTTGTGGAGCTGACGGCCTGGAACGATACCTTGCAGGCTCAGATGGCCCAGGCGCTAAGCCACTTTCAGGGCGAAATCGGCCACTACCAGCGCGAGCGGGGCCTGACCAGCGTTCCAATCAGCACCCGACTGGTAGTGGGTCAGCCAGCGGACTGCATCCTGGACGTGGCTGCATCGGAGAAAGCCAGCTTCATTGTGATGGGAACCGTTGGGGCGGCCAATGCGTGGGATAAACTGATTGGCTCAGTGGCCTCTGCCGTAGCGCAGCGTGCCGACCGCCCGGTCTGGATACTGCCCGCTGCCGTACCGCTCGACTCGCTCCGGCGGTTTGCGTATTTCGCGGATATGGAGGGCCAGGAGCTTAGCTGTATCAATCAGGTCATGAACCTGGGCGAACGACTGCGGGCCAAACTGGAGGTTGTGCATGTGTCGCCCTTACTCGACGAAGAATTCGACGTGGCTGAGTCGCTGGTCGAATCGTTCGAGGACACCTATGCGCCCGAACGCATTACGTTCCACCACCTGACGTTCGACAGTGTGCCGGAGGGTATCGAAACCTACGTACGCAGCCACCAGCCCGACGTTATCGTGCTGGCGCACCGCAACCGGGGCTTCGTTGAAAAGATATTCCATAAAAGCCTGATCCGCCAGTTATCCCTGACGACGAAACGCCCCCTGCTAATTATCCCGAAAAAAAGCTGATTCCAATGACCCAGGCATACCACAGGAGCGGGTTACCGAGCGATACGCAATCGTCCGTCGGTAACCCGCTCCTGCGTTCGGGAAATCCGCCGAAGGTTGCCTTCGATCCTACTGCTGAACGGGGCACATGGCCATGCGTCTACATGGACTCATAAGCCATCCTGTGCCAGATTAGCCTCTTAGGCCAGATAAAACGGCTGGCTGTACTACGAGGAAATATGACCGAATAGTCAATAGCTGAGATCAGACACCTCTTTCTTTGTCACCTTAGTGGGTGGAATGTATTTAATTAGGTATACTTGTGGATACAAAATGCCTTACACGCTATCCTGTTCGAACGATAGAGACAAAGACGACACATCTGCTGCTAATATGCTGATAATCAATACATTAATATTAATTGGTTTTTCACAAAATAGTGTGTTCGGTGGAGGGTCCAAGCAGGGTAATCTTGGCGGTTCCGGCTGATAAATCCTATTTGGATGTAAATGGGCCCTAAAAAGACATCGGTCGACACGAGGTACTCTAGCGTTAGAAAAGTGCAGAAAAGAGGGCTGAATATATAATGAACTACAGTAGATTTATATCATTTTTGATAATAATATTATGGGCATTTTTGACTGGGGAAAAACAGAACAAATTAAATACCTTGACGATGAAAGGCATAAAACGTGGGATCGATTAGTAAAAATCGAATTGTTTGTAAAGGAACTTCAAAATGAAATAAGAAAAAAGGCTTCTGACTCGGAGCGAGAAGCTGCAAATAGTTCAAGGAAGGCGGCAGAATATAAGAATAAAAGCGAGTTAAGACTTGAAGAGGCTAAAGAGATTGTCAATAAAATAAACTCTGAGTATTCATTATCCATTCAGACAAAAGACGACATACTGAATGTAAAAATAATACTAAATCAGAAGCTTCATGTCGTATATTAGTGGGATGAATTACTCGACTAAAATCAAGGAAGACTTGGATTTGTTGCAAACCATTGAAAAACAACAATATAAAG
>NZ_VFIA01000023.1 GCF_014282275.1 Spirosoma utsteinense | reverse complement strand
GCCCACTGGTAGTCGGTCAGTTTAGTAAATTGTTTGGTCACGGCTTTGTTGCTTGGTCGCTACAAAGGTGACACGACTACCAGCCTTTTTCAATTCCCCAACACGTTCTTAATCCATAGAAATCGGTTCGGTCTGTTGTGGTCCATGCCACAACAATCGGCCTGTTCATCTATCAGTTTTACTTTGCTGATAAACGCAATTAAGCCACTACCTATTTTTTTGGTAAATCTGAATGTGATTTTCGTAAACGGTTCAATCGAATTATTCACTGGTACTGATGGACATTCGAAGGCTATTTCACTGGATACCATCTCATCGATCAGCGCATTAAAGAAAATTTTTGTTGAGCGCCGGAAGCAAACTCACTCGTCGACTTTAGCTCATTTCAACTATAGACTGACATACACCGCTGGTGACCGCTTTCCGGCAAACGCGTCTCAGAAAGCATCCACACTATCCAGGACCGGCACGATCGATTGTGCCGTCCGATTCCACACCATGAAGAAACCGTCGACGAAGACAGACTTATACTTCGCCTGCTTTTTTACTATCTCCGCCAGTGTATTGATGTACCTGCTGTGGCATAACTCGTTTGTCGCCCGGTGGCTGCTGCTGTCCGGTACGGCGGGGATATTCGTTACAATGCTGAAAGCTTGGTATACGGTGGCGACGCGGCCCCATAATCCCGCTTATGATGAAGCCATTCGTTGTAACGAGCAGGACAAGCGGGATTTTCACGACTTCGTCTGCGCTATGGACGAAGATCGCTACTGGGCGCTGTGTGATGAGGTGAGGCCAGAAGCCTTCGAAGCTTATCTGTTCGAGATTTACGAACGGGAAGCCAAACCCAATGGCACCAAGTATTCAGGCAAACCCGTGTACATGTATCCATAATATTTCTGTGCCGACCGCCGGATCATTACAGCCCATAAGCGATGGCTCCGGCATGAACCAGCCCGTTTGGGTCTGACCGTAAAGAGTCAGTTTATGATTGCCTACCCCGCTTCTGCCCCCCACAAAGGGCGTTCGACCACGTGGCCGCATCTGCTCCAGCCATAACCACTACATATCCTCCATCTTCCCATTCATTTTTCGCTAAGCGAGAAGTGAGACGGGTTACAGGACGTTTATAGCCACTCCATCAACTTTTTCTATTCTTACTCAGATAGCGTTTGCCCGTTTGGGTAACATTCGTATATTTGGCACTGTTGGGCAATCGGTTTTTAGGCCAATTCGTTCGTAATGAGCGTCTTTTGTCTTCTCTCTAATGGCCCCGTAACGCTCGCTCCAACGGGCTTCCTCACACGAAACGTTCACCCTCCAGTTAGTCCCGTTGGCCAGGAGCCGATGGGCTGGCTACTGTGTAGCATCATGAAAATCGCGCCCACGCAACCGTTCCAGATCGTTTACTCGCTGCTCAATCACGAGTTTCTGGGTTATCTCATCGAGGCCTTCGTGGTGCAGCGCAACAGCCGGGGCGAACTGACGCTGCTCAACCAGACCCTCTCGACGCAAAACGTAGATGAGTTCGCCAAAGAACTCGACGAGCGCGATTTTGAACTCGTCCGGCTCATCGACAGTATCCAGCAGGATACCATCGTGAAGAAGTTCAACACCCGACGCTTACCCGCCGTTGACTTCTTTCTGAAAATATACGACCCAAACAAAGGCGACAAACTGGTGCAGGAGGCTATCTGCGGTTACCTCGAAACCATGAAGTCGCAGATCATGGCGCTGCTGCCCGGCAAACCTTTTTATGTAATGGGTAATGATGGTAACCCAGCCTGGACGCCCATCCAGTGGATGCCTGAGCCAGCGCGGGTCCATTTTCACTTCGTTCGCAATGCCGACTCCACCCATTATTTTCCCATTGTCCGGTATCCGGTGGGGCGGGAACTGATGACTTCCGATGCGCACGCAAAGGTCCGTGGCGTTCCGGATACGGTCAGGAATGAAATACCCGGCGGAAGCGCCGAAACGGTACGCGTCGATTTCCAGTTCAAGGACGCGCTCATGATCTGCGACGAACCCGCCTGGATGATGGTCGACAACAAACTCTACCATTTCAGTAAGAACGTAGACGGGAAGAAGCTTCGCCCTTTTTTCACCAAGAACCACATTGTCATTCCCCGTAATATCGAGCAGCAATATTACGAGCGATTTGTAACCCAGCTGATCGCAGCTTACGACGTTTACGCGAAGGGGTTCGAAATCAGGGCCGAGTCCATTGAGCCGGTACCCGTATTGACCGTTTCTGAACTGGTAATGACAGGGAAGGGCGTTGCCGTACCGCTGTTCTCCGGCGATTCGGATACGGTTGAAGCAGAGCATGATACCGGGCAGCGTATTGCCTTTGACTTATCGTTCCGATACGGTGATTTTACCTTCCGGTTCGATAGCTTCGGGACGGCCGCTAATGTTAGCCTGGAGAAAAAAGGCGATGACTATGTGTTCCACAAAATTCGCCGGGATCAGCGTTTGGAACGCCAGAAGCTGATATTCCTTCGTGAAACCGGCCTCGACCTGCGCCACGGACGGCTGGCCATTCCGAAGGTAGAAGCCTTCAACTGGCTGTCGGACCATAGCGTTGACATTCGGAATGCGGGCTTTGTGCTTCAACAACATGCTCAGGATACCAAACGCTACTTCCTCGGTTATTCGAGCATCAACGTATCCATTCAGGAGGGCCGCGACTGGTTCGACATTTACGCCAATGTACGGTTTGGCGAGTTCGAAATACCCTTCCTCAAACTCAGGACGCTTATTCTGAACAAGAAGCGGGAGTTTACGCTACCCAATGGCGAAGTAGCCGTTATTCCCGAGGCCTGGTTTACGAAATACTCCGAGCTGTTCGGTTTTCTGGAACACGCCGACGGCATCGATCGGCTGGTACTCCAGAAACACCACCTGGCCCTGGTGCAGGAACTGGAGCGCGATGGGCTGGCAGCAACCATCATGAGCCGCAAACTCGAACGACTGCGCGACTTCGAAGAAATTGAGTCGTTTCCGCTGCCCGCCGAGTTCAGGGGAACCCTGCGCCCCTACCAGCAGGCAGGCTACGACTGGATGAACTTTCTGCGGCAATACCGATTTGGCGGCTGCCTGGCCGACGATATGGGCCTGGGAAAAACAGTGATGACACTCGCTATGCTTCAGGGACGCAAAGAAGCCATTCAGGCAGCCCTGGCAAAAAACGACGAAACAGGCGAGCCGGTAGAGAGCCGACCCAGCCTGCTGGTGATGCCAACCTCGCTGCTCTACAACTGGGAACTCGAAGCGCGTAAGTTCACGCCCGGTTTGCGGGTAATGGTGTATACGGGCACCTACCGCGACAAGAACACAGCCCAGTTCGACGACTACGACCTGATCCTGACCTCGTACGGTATCGTCCGGATCGACATCGGCTTGCTGAGCGACTACCGGTTCGACTATGTGATTCTGGATGAGTCGCAGGCAATCAAAAATCCATCGTCGCATATTACCAAGGCCGTCATGCAGCTCAACACGGCCAACCGGCTTATCCTGACCGGCACCCCCCTCGAGAACAGCACGCTCGACCTCTGGACCCAGATGTCGTTCATCAATCCGGGTTTGCTGGGTAGTCAGTCGTTCTTCAGGAATGAGTTTCAGGTGCCAATCGAGAAACGGCACGATGAGAGCAAGACCGGGCGGCTCTACGGACTTATCAAGCCGTTCATGCTCCGTCGTAACAAATCGCAGGTAGCAACGGACCTGCCCGAAAAGGTGGAAAGTGTGCTGTACTGCGAAATGTCGGCCGATCAGTCGACCCAGTACGAAGAAGCCAAGTCCTATTACCGAAACCTGATTCTGGAGCGCATCGAGGAAGAAGGCATGGCCAAGTCGCAGATGGTGGTGTTGCAGGGACTGACCAAGCTCCGGCAGATTGCCAACCACCCCCGCATGGTCGATGCTGATTACGAAGGCGATTCGGGCAAGCTGGACGATGTGCTGATGCGGCTCGAAAGTGCCATGACCGAAAACCACAAGGTGCTGGTATTTAGTCAGTTTATTAAGCACCTGAACGTAGTGCGCCAGTATCTGAAGGAGAAAAACATCAAATATGCCTATCTGGATGGATCAACATCGGACCGCCAGAGCCAGGTCGAGCTGTTTCAGACCGACGATTCGGTGAAGCTGTTCCTGATCTCGCTGAAAGCGGGTGGGCTGGGTCATAACCTCACCGCAGCGGATTACGTATTTATTCTGGACCCCTGGTGGAACCCCGCTATTGAGGCCCAGGCCATTGATCGGGCGCACCGCATCGGGCAGCAAAAAACGGTGTTCACCTACAAGTTTATTGCCAAAAATACGGTCGAGGAGAAAATCCTGTCTCTGCAACGGGCTAAACAACAGCTGGCTGGCAGCCTGATCACGACCGAAGAAACGTTTATGAAGTCGCTTACCAAAGAAGATATTATGGTGCTGCTGGAGTAAGCAGCCCGAACCACTCGCTTGATTTTTGAGGACGATTGAGCCCATTATACGTTTATCAACTGATCATTCACCAATCACCAACCAACGCAACGTTATGAATACAAAAAGTGTGTTCGGCATCATCCTGACGCTCATCGGTTTAGCCGGTCTGATCTATGCTGGTATAGATTTCACAAAAGGGGGCATAGCGCAGGCTTCATTCGTATACCTCATTCTGGGCGGCATTTTCTTCTTCGCCGGTATCAGCCTCATCCGCAGCACGAAGGCTTGACAAGACAGCAGGAAAAAGATTTAACAACTTTCCCTATTCTAAAGAATGGGATTCGACAGCAGGGAAACTAAAGGTTTGTCCTTATGCTATCCCAATTTAGTGTATGGATGCTGCTTATTAGTGGCATTTATGCACCATGAGCGGATATCCAATACTACCCCCTTTTGAAAAATTACCGAATGCATTCAATAACGCTCGGTGTACTCTTGTTGTACTAAAGTAATCGCTCTAGACGGAAAGCCGGTTACAAACGAGTCTGAGAGACTAACTAAAATTTAGTTAGTCTCTCAGACTCGTTTGTAACCGGCTTTATATCAAATAGTTAAGTTTAAGATAAGGCTTTTTCAGGTTTGCTATATGATTTTGTGAATGTCTTACTTTGACAACTCGTCTGTTAACAGCTGGTACGTCGCAGTCATTAGACCAGCTTGACTGATGGTCCTTGCTCGAGTTGGGTAGCGGTGATGTATGCTCACAACGGTAACAAATGCTTGTTGATTGGATTACTAATGCCACTGGAACGAGTAGAGAGGGTCTGATAGAATTTCTCAGCAACAGAAATAAGCCAACTAAAACAGCCGGTATACTCAAAATTTGACCCATATTAAGGTTCATGCTGTCTTCAAAAGCAATCTGGTTTTCTTTGAAGAATTCCCAGACGAACCTTAACCCAAAGACCCAGACCAAAGATATGCCTAACATCGTACCTGGTGCTGATTGCTTTCGATACGTTTTCCAGTACCAGAACAGCACAACGAATAATATCAGGTAGGATAAGGATTCATACAACTGAGTTGGATGGCGGGGCACCTGGCTAAACTCATGGTCGCGAACAAAAACAAAGGCCCAGGGTACGTTAGTGGGCTTACCAAAAATTTCTGAGTTCATCAAGTTGCCAAACCTAATGAAAGCCCCGGCAAGGGCAGCGGTAATACACATACGGTCAGTGATCCATAAAAACGTTTGACCAGTCGTCTTGCTGGATGAACGTTGCGAATAGAGCCATAAAGCAATAATAGCGCCTATTATGCCTCCATGGCTGGCAAGACCACCAAAAGGAGGGGTTATAACTCGTAATGGATTATGCAGAAATTCGGTAGGTTCGTAAAAAAGAAAATGGCCTAACCTTGCACCCAAGAAAGTTGACAAGACCATGGTTGTCAATAATGGATCGATGTCAGCTAGAGGTTTTTTCTCCGTCTTGAAGATGAACGTCATTAATTGGACTCCAATTAGAAATCCGGCTGCAAAGAGTAAACCATACCACCTTATGGGCCAAGACCCGATACGAATAATGTCTGGATCAACATCCCAAACGATATACTGAAGCATAGTCTCGTGTTATGTAAGTAAACATTATGTTGAGAAACTTACTAACCTTCCGGCCCACTTGCAAAAAACAGCATCTTGGGTGATGCCTCATCTTTTTGGTGCATCCCAGGATCCTAAAATCTCAATGTATTTGGCATTCTTCTTCCGTAATGAATCCATCTTCGTGGCAAATTCGGAATGCTCAGGTTTTACCGTTTTAAAGAGTTCCACCCGGTCTTTGATATGACGTTCAAAACCACTTGGTGTAATCGATAGCAGCAGTTTGACGGGAACACTGGCCAGGTTAGCTTGCCCGTGTGGAGTACCTCGTGGAATTAAAATATAGGACCCCTTCGGCAATGTATAAACCGAGTCGGCAACTTTAGCCGTTAGTGTCCCCTCCAGTACGTAAAACGATTCGTCCCAACTGTTGTGTCTATGCATTGGTGTTTTGTAACCAGGCTGTTCCGTTATTTCTACCAGTGACCAAGCTCCATTGGTAGCTGCACTATCCACTAAGAACCTTACCTTACCAAAATCGTAAGGAAGTGCCGCTGGCTCTCCCGTTTTATAGACCACTAGACCTGTTTTCCCAACCTGTTGCTTTCTTAAATCGTTGGCTGTCTTCTGTGCTCGTAATGGCGGTGTAATCGTGAGGCATAGTGCAAGGAAAAGAAATGCAGGTAAGCCTGTTTGATTGAAGACTTTTCGATTTCTCATGCTCTTAGCTTTAGTAGTGATACTAGGTTAGTAAGGAATTACACTCGAAAAAGCAGGTAACCGATGGCTGAACCAGATAAAAACAACGGTACGGGCATCGTCCCCGTAGCAGGCAGAAGTAACAAAAATAAAATCGGCCCTTCCCTGACTTTACCGTAGATAAACGCCCATCTGGTTTTCATCGCTGAGGATTACCTCGACATGGTCGGTCAGGGTCGTGCTCAACTCGTAGCCCTTGTAGTCGGCAGAGACGGGGAAGCGGGGATAATTACGGTCGATTAATACAGCTACCTGGAGCTTTCGTACCGATACACATAAGAACGGCTGTAGGCTGAAAGCCAGTGTCCGGCCCGTATACAGCACATCATCGACTATAATAACCACTTTGTCGGTGTAGTCCACATCGGGATGGCTGGTCCGAACCGGCGGCTGAGTCAACTGGTTCTTATCCAGCTCTAGTTTAATCAGCTCCACCTGAAAGGGTGCAATTTGCTGCAACTCCTGTGCCAGCGCCTGTGCCAGCACATAGCCCTCCCCCGAAATACCGGCCAGCAACAGGGCTGACTCTTCGAAATTGGTCTCATACATCTGAAACGCGATCCGCCGAATTTTCTGGCGGATTTGTTCAGCGTTCAGAATAAGCGTTGGTGTAACAGTATTCATGCAGCGAAGAAACGGGTTAGTCCTGCAAAGATGAGAAAACTAGTTAGCCAACGAAACAGGCTACCAACTTACCAACGTTCAGATTGACCAGAAAAGCAAAAAAAATCTCCCCGCCTTTGGCATAGTTTTCGCCAATCAGGACATAACGACTTGATTTGACTTCCAGCTATGAACCTTGTTATCTGTTCACTTCTAACCATTACGCTCTGGTCGTCCCGGACCAGACCCGCTGCCGACATTGCGCTGACCAAAACCGTACGAACATCGCTGGCCAGCGGTAATGCCCGGCAGTTATCGACGCATTTTGCCAAAACCGTTGAGCTGGTCATCGACACCGAGAACGTCGATTTTTCGTCGGTAGGCGCTACTCACGCCGAAATCATTCTGCGGTCGTTTTTTCGCAAGCATCCCCCCCACCGGTTTCAGTTCGTATACCGGGGCTCTTCGGAGCAGTTGCTCTACAGTACGGGTATCTACGAAACCGACGGCCAGACATTCGATGTATACATACTGATGCGCCAAACGCGCGACCGGCAGTTTGTTATCAATACCCTCCATTTCCGGAAAGAATAATAGGAAAACGAAACAGAAGGCCAAAAAGAAAGGCCAGTTATTAGCCATCCCAACTTTTCGTTTTTTTCCGGTCTTTCCTCCTTTCCCTTTCCTCCTAACAATCGCTTATCTTTGTGCTTTCTCTCAGAAGTGCTATGATTGTTAAGACAAAAAAATACGCGTTAGACCAAAAAACGTACATTAATATCGCCCTGCGGCAGTGGCTGAAAGACAATTGGAAATGGGCTTTTGTGCCGTTAGGTCTGATTATTCTGAACGCTATCCTGAACGTCACGGGGGCTTATCCGAACATCTGGATTTACGTTGTCATCGTCGTGCTCACGATCTTGTATGTTCTATTCTGGGCCGTCCAGATTACGGGCATTGCGCAGATGGAGCAAAGCAAAGCCCTCTTCCAGAAATACGTTTACGAGATCGACAGTCGCCAGATTCTGATGCGCATCAGCGTAAAAGAAGGCGGTTTGCTGAAATGGGACCAGATCAGCAGTGTCGTCAAAGATAAAGATGCCTATATCCTGTTCCTGGACAATGGCGATGCGCTCAAAAGTGCCAAGGCCAACTGGATTGCCCGGACCGTAACGAAAGGGCTGGCCAAAGCGCAGTTCCTGTACCTGCCGTTCAGCATCTTTACCAGCGAACAGGACCTGAAATTCACCGATGCCATCCTCCGGCGGAAGGGCTTCCTGCCCGACAACGCGGCTATTGCTCAACCCTTGAAGTAATCGGCGCTTTCGGCCACCCCCTCCTACCAGTAAGAATCCAGCCCGACTACAGGTTGGATTCCTTATTTCTGCCAGATTTGTTCGACCTATGACTAACTGCCGCCCGCTGCTCCGGCTTCTCCCGCTGCTGTTTTTACTACCAGCCGTTACACCCGCTCAGGCACAGACACAGCAACCTGTTACGCTCGACGACATCTGGGGTCGGAACCAGGGTGTTTTCGACCAGCGCACCATTGAAGGGGTTAACTGGCTCAAAACAGGGGGTTTTTACACCACCCTCAACGCCGGCAAAATCGTTAAATTCGATATTACTACCGGTTCAGCCGTAGCCACGCTCTTCGACGGACAGCAAGCCCCGGCAGGCGGAAACGCGCTCCGTATCGATGGCTATCAGCTCTCGGCCGATGAGCGAAAACTACTACTGATAACCGAAGAGGAGCCTATTTACCGCCGGTCGAGCAAGGCAACATGCTACGTCTATGACCTGGCTACCAAACAGCTCCGGCCCCTGAGCAAGGGGGGTAAACAGCAGTACGCCACCTTCTCGCCCGATGGCAAACGTGTAGCCTTCATGCGCGACAACAATCTCTTTGTGGTCGACCTGTCCGGATCATCGGCCAGCGGTTCAGCCGCTGGTCAGGAAACCCGGCTCACCACCGACGGCCAGCCGAATGCCATCATAAACGGAGGTGCCGATTGGGTATATGAAGAGGAATTCAGTATGGCGCGGGCTTTTGACTGGTCGCCAGACAGCAAACGACTGGCCTGGATCCGGTTCGACGAAAGCCGTGTGCCCGAATATGATATGCAACTCTGGGGGAAATTGTATCCCGTCGAGTACCGGTTCAAATACCCCAAAGCAGGCGAGGCCAACTCACGGGTAACCGTCTGGATAGCCGATGTGGCAAACGCCAAAAAAATACAGGCGCAAACGGGAGCCGAAACGGATATATACCTCCCCCGTATCCAGTGGACCAAAAACGCCGGTCAGCTGTCGATCCGGCGGCTGAACCGGCTGCAAAACAAGCTCGATCTGCTGCATATCGATGCCGCCACCGGCCAGTCGACTACGATACTGACCGAAACCAGTCCTACCTATGTTGATCTGGAGTTCACGGATGATCTGACCTACCTGAAAGATGGCAAATCATTTATCTGGAGCAGCGAGCGCAGCGGCTACAAGCACCTGTATCTGTATGCCATGAACGGCCAGCTTATCCGGCCTGTTACCCGTCCGGCAGGTGCCGGTAGCCCCGACTTTGAGGTGAGCAGCGTGTCGGGGGTCGATGAAACAACCGGTATGATCTATTACACCTCTACCGCCGTATCACCCCTCGAACGACACCTGTACCGCGTTGGCATAAACGGCCAGAACAACCAGCGACTCACGACACTGGCCGGTACCTATACCGCTAATTTCAGCCCCGATTGTGCTTATTACCTGCTCTACCACACTTCGGCCAGTTCGCCAACTACCGTAACCCTACGCCGTACAACGGCGAACACCGACCTGCGCGTGCTGGAATCGAACCAGGATTTAAAAAACAGACTGTCACGCTACGCCTTAGCACCCAAACAGTTTTTCAAGACCAACGCGGCCGACGGCACCCCCCTGAACGGCTGGATGATAAAACCCGCAGCCTTCGACAGTTCGGGGCAGAAAAAATACCCGGTTCTGATGTTTGTTTACGGTGGGCCCGGATCACAAACCGTTTCGAATGACTGGAACGCGCGGGATTTCTTCTGGTATCAGACCCTGGCTCAGAAAGGATATATCATTGTATCGGTCGACGGACGCGGTACCGGTGCGCGGGGCAACGCGTTCCGAACGGCCACCTACGCCCAGCTGGGTAAACTCGAAACCGACGATCAGATTGCTGCGGCCCGCCAGCTCAAAACGCTGCCTTATGTCGACCCGGCGCGTGTAGGTATCTGGGGCTGGAGCTACGGTGGTTATATGGCCGCCCTTTGCATGACGCTCGGCGCCGATGTTTTCAAAAGCGGTATCTCGGTAGCCCCCGTAACGAACTGGCGTTTTTACGATAGTATTTACACCGAACGCTACCTGAAACGTCCGCAGGAGAATGCCAGTGGCTACGACGACAATTCACCGGTAACACACGCGGCCAGGCTGAGCGGCCCTTTTTTGCTGATCCACGGCACTGGCGATGACAACGTGCATTTCCAGAACTCGATTGCGTTTGAGGATGCGCTGATCATGGCCGGGAAGCAGTTTCAATCATTCTACTACCCCAACCGGAACCACAGTATCTATGGCGGTAATACCCGGCTACACCTTTACCAGATGATGACGAATTTTGTAGAAAAGAACTTGTAGGGCAGAAAGGGGAGGAGGGGGACGAAGGGGAAGAGAGGGAGTCCATACCGATTCCCCTTCCTCCCCCTCCTCCCCTTTCTGCCGTCTTACTTAGCCTGATCCGTAAAATCAACGACAGTCACGTCGGCCAGCCACGCGCCAACAACCGACCCAAATTCCTTATGGGCCGGGTGCGGAAGGTAGGCATCACGGTCTTTCTCGTTATCGAACGTCAGGATAAAGGCGTGGGTCAGGCCCTTGTTGAGATTTTCGGGACTGTTATTGGTACCCCATTTAAAGTCTTTTATTTCCTTGATCTTCGACGGCAATGCTTCAAAAGCCGCCACGATCTCTTTTACTTTTTCAGGCGTTGTTTCGGGTTTGAACTTAAACAGGACAATGTGCTGAACGGAGGTTGCTTTCATAGGTTTACGAGGTAATGGGGTAGCCGTGGCCATGTTTGTCAGAGCCATTACAAACAGGAGGCTTGCAAAAAATATTTTCATTGGCTTTTGGGATTATACTGGCTGACTGGCCCGCAGCCAGTTGTCAGTTGATTATGATATATACGATCAATAAAAATCAATAAACCTTATTTCTACTCCAATACGGGTGGTAAAAACCAGCATACGTTCAACATAAGTTTGCATGCCTGGGGTAGGGAACCGCGTCATTCGGTTCAGGATGCAGGCTGTCTAGCTGCTCCCCGGCATACTTTATTAGCTAAGGGCCACCCGTGCATAGATAACGTATACAGGTAAAAGTGTAATCATATAGACTTACTTACTTTTCCTTCATGGGGTAGGGCAGCTCGTGCTGAAGGCGCTTTTTATTGTAAATTCTATTCTGTTATTTTAAACAAATTTTACTATTTAGTTTCCTCATCATCTGGTTGAGTAAATTCGTAAGTTAATTACCCTTATACTTGAGCGTGTGTATAAGAAAAAGTCAAGCTTTGTATCCGACATATTCTATCGTTCAATCTAGCATGTTGGTAGTATAATCAAAAAATCAAATTTTATATACTAAAGAGACAAGCCCGTTTGGTTTTTCGATTTACTACAAATCTATCTTAGCAATGACGATTATTGAATTTAATTCGGGTACACATACGCTGGCCTGCAATGGATAAGCTTTTACGAAGTTGGTTCGATGCATCCCGGCGAGGAGTGGCATTTGTTGTACCTACATGCCCGGATAAGGACGGAAACACCGGATTTTGCTATCAGCTTGTCAATACCTCACTTGCATCTCTGCTCAATCAAACACCCGACTCACTCATTGGCCAGCCCGTTCGCGGACTTCTTCTCCCGGAACGGGAAGCTAACTTCACTCACCAGCTGCTGACAGTTAGCCGGACTGGCGACGAACAAACGCTGGAGGAACCTCTACAACGGGCTGGCGAACACAGCTGGCTTCATATCACCCTAACCCGGCTCGACGAAGCGGTCCAGATCAGCGTTGAGGTAGTTGACAGACAGAACCACCGGGACAGCAAGCATCACACGCGCCGGACGATCGACTCCTTTGTTTCGACGCTATCGGATTGGTTTCTCTCCGCCAATGCCGACGAACTCGATACGCACGTTGTCCACGCCCTGGGCGAGCTTGGCTGCTACAACCAGGCCGACGGGGTTGCCATCGTCAGCTATGCCGGTGCAGAACAGCCCGGATGTCGTATGTACGAATGGCGGGCCAATAGCCCCGAACCCCGTAAAAATGACCTGTCCCATCTATCACACCATGAGTTCAACTGGCTAAACCACCGACTAACAAACGAAATCCCGCTCTGTCTGACCGTCGATGATCTCCCCCCGGAGGCCATTCAGGAGAAACGCCTGTTCGAGTCTGCGTCAGCCCAATCGATGCTGGCGGTACCCCTGATTCGGGATGCCCACCTGACCGGTTTCGTCGGCTTCTTTACAGAAACCCAATCGAAAAAGTGGCCTAAAATCGACGCCAGTCTGCTACAGACCTTCGGCACACTGGTTGTCAATCTTACCTTCCACGTACAGCATCAGCTAGGCGTAACGCGTCTCAACCAGTATTTAACGGGTCTGCATGCGCTCGATCAGACCTTACTGAGCCGTTACTCAACCGACCACTCTCCGCTGGCAATCATCTTGAAGCATATCAATGCACTGGTGCCCTGCGACCGGTTGCGGGTATTTCGCATCGACGAAGCTGCCCGTAGGGTTATTGCCGATTGTCAGATCGTCAATGGTGTTTCTGAGGAAGAAGCTATGGTCATAGACGCTCCTGACTCCTGCTACAGCTACCTTCTCAAGAATTCCCACGGTATCTATCTACCTGTGCTGGAAGCTGAAATGACCGATGTGCCGTTAGCCCAGGAACTTTACCAGCAGGGCGTTCGCTCGCTGCTGATCATTCCATTATTCCGTCGGCAACGATGCCTGGGTGCGTTCACGTTAGCCTCTTATTCACCTGATTACTTTACAGAAGAGCATTTTCAGATTGCCCGGAAATCGGCCACTCACCTAGGCCTGACCTTATACCAGCGATACCTGAATAACAAACAAAAACAACATACCGAACAGCTGGAGCAATGGGTAGAAGAGCGGACCCAGGAGATTGGACACCTGTCGACCTTACACCAGGCTATTCTCAAACATGCCGGTCAGGCTATTCTGTCTACCGACATTCATGGTATCATCCAGACATCGAACCCGGCCTGTGAAAACTTACTGGGATATGGGCCAAACGAACTTATCGGCCTCGTTTTCCGGATTGATGCTGGCTTACCCGACAAACCGACCCCAATCATTTCATACTCAGCCCCCGGGTCTACCTCCTTATCCATAAATAACGTGGCGCTGGCGGTGGCTAGTAAACGGTATTTTTATGAAGAATGTGTCGCCATAGGGAAAGATGGCAGAAACGCCCCTATGCTGTTGACGATAAATGCGCTTCAGGACGAAGCAGGCACAACGATCGGATATATAGGGATCGCCACCGATATTGCTGCGCTGAAAATGGCTGAACAGAAGTTTCAGCAGAAGAACCAGGAGCTGGATACGTTCTTCAACGGGGCGCTGGACATGCACTGCATATCCGATGCCCATGGCAACCTGTCGAAGGTAAACCAGGCCTTTCAGTCCGTGCTGGGGTATTCGGAAGCCGAGCTAATCGCAATCCCGTTTTTATATTTACTACACCCCGAGGAGCAGAAATACGTCTATCAGCAGTTGCTGGCTGTTATCCTTCAGCAGCCGGTTGAGAATCAGATAAACCAGTTCCGCAAGAAAGACGGCACCTACCGTATTATCGAATGGAACGCCATTGCGATCGACAATGTGGTCTATGGATCAGCCCGCGACATTACCGAACGACAGCAGGCTGAAACGCAGTTAAGAAACCTCAACCAGCGGCTTCAGCTGGCTACCCAGGCTTCAGGGCAGGGCATTTGGGAGAATGATCTGAAGCAGGATACCCTGCTCTGGGATGATCGTATGTGGGAAATGTACGGCATGAGACCGGGTAGGCCAGACTGGCGTTTCGAGAACTTCATCAAGATGATCCATCCCGACGATCTGCCTGGATTTATGAAGCGTTACCAGGAACACTTAGGCAGTGAGGTACTGAGCAATGTGTGTCGAATCATACAACCCAGTGGTGCCATCCGGTATATTGAAGCGAATGGATTGATAACCCGGGATGAACAGGGCCATCCAAACCGGGCTATTGGTGTTGCCTGGGACGTAACAGAGCGCAAACTGGCCGAAGAGAGCCTGCGGGAAAGCGAGCAGCGCTTTCGGGAAATTGCCGAAAATGTCGACGAAGTTTTCTGGATTCACTCGGCCACACCCTTCCGGTTACTCTACGTCAACGCAGCCTATGAACGGGTCTGGAACGTAAGTCGTCAGAGCTTACGTGATAACCCCAGATCGTTTCTGAAGGCGGTTGTGGCTGACGACCGACCAGCGTTTCTTGCGTTTCTCAGACAATACCGCGCGGGCATAGAAGGCCAGCTCTATTGCCGCCTGCACGGCCCGGCCAGATCCATACGCTGGCTGTCGATTCGCACGTTTATCATTCGTGATGAGGCCGGTGCCGTAACCCGGCATATCGGTATTGCCAATAACATTACCAGCCAGAAAGAACAGGAACTCATCCTGCAGCAATCCCTGCATCGGGAGCAGGAACTCAACCAGCTTAAGTCGCAGTTTGTAGCAACCGCTTCGCATGAGTTCCGAACGCCCCTGGCTACGATTCAGTCCAGCGTCGATCTGATCAAACTGTACCTGAACCTGAACACGGCCAGCGCCCGCCAATCCATTCATAACCACCTGGCCGTGATTGAGCGGGAGATCGAGAAATTTGGCGACCTCCTCAGCGACATGCTGACAATTGGCAAGATCGAAGCGGGTAAAGTAGTTTTTCGTCCTCACTGGGGGAATGCAGTTGCCGTCTGTGAAAGCGTTGCGGCCATTCACTTCAGCAGTCGTACCGACGGGCGATCGGTTATCCTGGGCGTAGAAGGTACACCCCGGCCGGTGTGGATAGATGAAAAGTTAATGAGCCATGTTATCGTCAACCTGCTGTCGAATGCGTTCAAGTTTTCGCGGGAGTCGCCCCGTCTGCATCTTCTCTTTACCGACAACGGCCTGCGCATAGACGTTATCGACACGGGCATTGGCATTCCTGAAAAAGACCTTTGCACCTTATTCCAGGCTTTTTCCCGCGCCAGCAACACGGCCGGCATTCCGGGTACCGGCTTAGGTCTGGTCATTGCCCGGCAATTTGTTGACTTGCACGACGGACAGCTCACGATCCAAAGTAAAGAGAACAAAGGCACAACGTTTACGATTACGTTGCCAGCAGGCGTTGGCAGTCAGGTTCAGCCTTTCCATAACCCATAATTTATTTCTTCGCTCCTCAAAAAACAATTTACCGAAAGATGGCCACCAAAATACTAGTTATTGAAGATGAAGCACAGATACGGGAAAATATAGAAGAGATACTACTGTTGCATGGATTTCAGGTAGAAACGGCCTCGAATGGAGCTGACGGTATTAGCCAGGCCCTGCTTCATAAGCCAAATCTGATCCTGTGCGATATTATGATGCCGGTAACCGATGGCTACAAGGTACTGGAGGTGATCCGCGCGAATCGATCGCTCGTTACCGTTCCCTTTATCTTCTTAACGGCTAAAACAGACCCCGCCGATATGCGCCGGGGAATGGTTGGGGGGGCCGACGACTACCTGACAAAGCCATTTACCCTGGAGAACCTGATGAAGGCCATCGACAGCCGCCTTCAACGGGAAGTATCGCGGAAGACCGATATACAGGCTCAACTCAACGAACACCGGCGAACGCTGGCTGCCGTCTCTGTTCACGAATACAACACCAGTCTGACGGGTATCATTGGGTTTACGTCGCTACTGATCGATCAGCATCAGGATATCGATAGCGACGACCTGGTTTCCATGCTCACGATGATCAAAGTATGCGGCCTGCGGCTGAAACGATCGCTGGATAATATCCGGCTGATGGACATTCTCCAGTATCTGGACACCTCGAACGACCACTACAGCCATTATACTACCGGCCAAACAGCTATATCCGGCACGCTCGTTCGCCACTGGGCCGAAGCCGTAGAGTACAGGATGGATCGAAAATCTACGTACCTCATCGAGCTGGAAGCCGCTAACCTGGCTATGTCCGAAGAAAATCTGCGCGTATGCCTGGAGGAGCTGTTCGATAACGCCTTTAAATTCTCCAACTCGGTACAACCCATTCGCCTGACCGGCGAAAAAGTAGAATCCAGTTACCGTATATCGCTAACCAACAGTGGTAACCCCATGAAACCGGAGGACATAGCCCGCATATCCCCGTTTACCCAGTTCAACCGCAGTAAGTTTGAACAGCAGGGCTTTGGTCTGGGACTGGCCATTGTAAAAAAACTCGTGGAGCTGAACAGAGGCCGTACGGAAATTGAGAGCAATGAATCAGGGCTAACACAGGTAACCATCTGGCTACCTCAGGCCAGTGAATAAGGGAGGCTAACCCACATACCCAGGCGTTTTATGGCTCTTATCGGTATACGGCCCGTTTTAACGCATTCGTGCCCCGGCTGAGCGATGTATGTCGTCAGCCGGGGCACGAATTGTGTATGGATCAGGCGTTAAGCCAGTCCCCGCTTTGCTTTCAGATTCGTATCCAGCGCATCGAGGAAATCTTCGGTGTTCATGTAATGCTCACCAGCCGTTAGCTTCGTGCCGACAGGATAGGCCGACAGGGCCAGATCTTTCGTCATTTTGCCGCTTTCAACGGTTTCAACACAAACGGCTTCCAGCGCGTTGGCAAAATCGATCAGCTCGTGGTTGCCGTCCAGCAGACCCCGGAAGGCCAGACCACGCGTCCAGGCGTAAATCGATGCAATCGGGTTGGTCGAGGTTTTGTTGCCTTTCTGGTACTCGCGGTAGTGACGGGTCACCGTACCGTGAGCCGCTTCGGCTTCCATCGTCTGGCCATCGGGCGTAACCAGTACAGACGTCATCAGCCCCAGTGAACCGAAGCCCTGCGCGATAGTGTCCGACTGAACGTCGCCGTCGTAGTTTTTGCAGGCCCATACGAAATTACCTTCCCATTTCAGAGCAGAAGCAACCATGTCGTCGATCAGGCGGTGTTCGTAATGAACTTTACCGGCAAATTCGGCATCGTAGATTTCCTGGAAGATATCCTTGAAACGACCGTCGTATTTTTTCAGGATCGTGTTCTTCGTTGACAGGTAGAGCGGCCAGTTTTTCTGCAACGCCATATTGAAACAGGCTTTGGCAAAACCACGGATCGACTCGTCCAGGTTGTACATACCCATGGCTACACCAGCGCCGGGGAAGTTGAATACTTCATACTCCTGCACCGTTCCGTCTTCGCCTTCGAACTTCATGGTCAGCTTACCCTTACCCGGTACCAGGAAATCGGTAGCCCGGTACTGATCGCCAAACGCGTGACGACCCACGATGATGGGGGCGGTCCAGTTGGTAACCAAACGAGGTACGTTGTTCATCACGATTGGCTCGCGGAACACGGTACCGTCCAGAATATTGCGGATCGTGCCGTTAGGCGACTTCCACATCTGCTTCAGATTGAACTCCTTAACGCGGTCTTCGTCGGGCGTAATGGTGGCACACTTGATGCCAACGCCATATTCTTTGATCGCATTGGCCGCATCGATGGTCACCTGGTCGTTGGTTTCATCCCGGTATTCGATGCCAAGGTCATAATATTTGATATCAACGTCAACGTAAGGCAGAATCAGCTTGTCTTTGATAAACTTCCAGATTATGCGAGTCATTTCGTCGCCATCCAGTTCGACAACCGGATTTGCCACTTTAATTTTTTCCATTGGACCAGGGTATAAACGATTGAAAACTACGATACAAAACTGAGCCGCAAAAGTAGTTATAAAGGCGTTACAGGCTGACGAAAATTACTGTAGCCCGTTTATTGAGTGCTGATTTTTAGAATCAGCAGGAAGATTTAATGATTCCGCACCCACTCATGGCTACCCAAATCAATCTTTTGCCGACACCGGCAGAGGAGTTACGCTTTAAATGGGAAGTTGTCGATGTTCCTGACGCGTACTATGCATAACCCGGATGGCCAACTCGCGCTCGCTTCAGCTGACGGTTAATATCCCCGTTCTCCAGCGCTGAGCAACTCGGAAAAGTCAAATTCGTATAAACAGGATAGTTTCCTTATTTTTAGGAGCTAATCCTCAGAAATACCTCACAAAATTTTGCGATACCTATGAAATACTGTACAAATCTTTTATTGGGATTAATCCTGCTCCCGGTGCTGCTGTTCGCTCAGTCGAAAAAAACGGGTAAGCCAAACGACCGCATCGAAAAACTCAAAGCCGAAGCGGTGGCCGCCGTTGAAGCCAATAAGGTGCAGGCCCAGCAGATTAATGACATGCTGTTTAGTTTTTCTGAACTTGGCTTTCAGGAAGAAGAATCGTTCAAATACCTGACTACCCTGCTGGAAAAAGAAGGCTTTACCGTTCAGAAAGGCATTGCCGGTATCCCCACTGCCTGGATTGCCACCTGGGGGTCGGGCAAGCCACTCATTGCGGTTGGCTCCGACATCGACTGCATTCCAAAGGCCAGCCAGAAACCCGGTGTCGCCTACAAAGAGCCGATTGTAGAAGGTGCTCCCGGCCACGGCGAAGGGCATAACTCGGGTCAGGCTCTCAACATCGTGGCGGTG
Organism: Spirosoma utsteinense; assembly: GCF_014282275.1. Classification (GTDB taxonomy): domain Bacteria; phylum Bacteroidota; class Bacteroidia; order Cytophagales; family Spirosomataceae; genus Spirosoma; species Spirosoma utsteinense. The sequence goes on along the minus strand of NZ_VFIA01000023.1, from coordinate 80,692 downwards.
CTGGCGGTAAAAAAACTCATGGAGCGGGAAAAAATCCCCGGTACGCTCATGCTCTGGCCCGGTGTAGCCGAAGAGCTTGTAGGCACCAAAGCTTTTTACGTGCGCGACGGGTATTTCAAAGATGTAGACGCCTGCATTTTCACCCACGTTGCCAACAACCTCAGCGTTGCCTGGGGCGACAATGGGTATAACGGACTCATATCGGTGAGATTTAATTTCGAAGGGCAGGCCGCTCACGCAGCGGGTGCGCCCTGGCGGGGCCGCTCGGCCCTCGATGCGGTCGAACTCATGAACGTCGGCTGGAACTACCGGCGCGAGCACCTCGAACTCACCCAGCGTTCGCACTACGTCATTCCTGACGGGGGCGACCAGCCGAACGTTGTCCCTTCGAAGGCCGCTGTCTGGTACTATTTCCGCGAACGGACGTACCCCAAGATCAAGAAGCTCTTTGAAACAGGCATGAAAATAGCCGAAGGGGCCGCCATGATGACCGATACCAAGTTCACCTACGAGATCTTGGGATCGGCCTGGCCGGTACACACCAACCGCCCGATTGCAGCGGCCATGTACGAGAATATCAAAAAAGTAGGATTACCTACCTGGAGCGCCGATGACCAGTTGCTGGCGCGAGCCTCTCAACTCGAACTTCAGGCACCCAAAGTGGAAGGACTGGCCGTAAAACTGGACTCGATGGGTATGCCTGCCTCAACGGCCCCGGTTGTGATGATGGGTGGCCAGGCCATGACACCGATGGGTGGCGGCTCCGATGATATTGCCGACATCTCCTGGTCGCTGCCAACTATTGTGCTGCGTTACCCAAGCAACATTCCCGGCCTGCCCGGTCACCACTGGGCCAATGCCATTTCAATGGCGACGCCTATTGCCCACAAAGGCATCGTTGCGGGTGCTAAAGCGGAGGCTATGACGCTGCTGGATATGCTGCTGAAACCGGAGATCATCAAGGAAGCCTGGGCCTATTACAAAGATGAGCAAACCAAAGACATCAAGTATGAGCCGTTGATCTCGCCAAAAGAACAACCAGCCATCTATCTGAACAAGAAGATAATGACCGAGTTCAAGCCGAAACTGGAGAAGTTTTACTACGACCCTTCCAAGTACAAAACGTATCTGGAGCAGTTGGGTATCACCTACCCTACCCTGCGCGACGATCAGCGGGAAGCGGTGAAGAAAGAAGTCGAAAAGTCAGCAGCCGCCAAAGTCTCGTCCTCCCGGTAGGTTTTATGATAGGATAGTCATCATGACTTTTTTGTCTTTTTTTGTCATCCCGACGCTAGGAGGGATCTTCGGACAAGACGAAGTGCTCCAACTTACCGAAGATCCCTCCTGGCGTCGGGATGACAAAAAAAGACAAAAAAAAGACGTCAATGTCAAGCGCCGTAGGTGCGATCTGGGAGTTAGGTCGCCCCTACGGCGCTTGCGTTATTTCACAGGAAGGGTTCTTAGCTATTGACAGGCCACCCCGACGGGGTTGATTCCAATGCACTATTACTTCTGCACTACGCTGATCATCACCGGTTGGTGGTCGGATGGGTAGCGCTGTTCGAAGGCGTCGGTCAGGACACCGTACTTGAGGACGTCGAACTGCTTGCTGACAAAAATGTAGTCGATACGTTTGTCCATGGGCGCATCGAATTTGAAGCTGTTGAAGGTTCCCTCCGGCCCGTAGGGCGCGCTGGCCGATACGCTGCGCGAATCATTGAGCAACGTTCCAATGGTTTTGATCTGCTCCGTTTCGGGCGTCGAGTTAAAATCGCCAGCCAGTAAGACCGGCGTATTCCCGGCAATCTCTTTGATCTTTTTCACCATCAGCTTGCCCGACTCCCGGCGCGCTTCAACACCCTGGTGGTCGAAGTGAACGCTGAAAAAGTAGAACTCTTTCTTCGTTGTCTGATCGTTGAACTTAGCCCACGAACAGATGCGGTTGCAGCAGGTAGCGTCCCAGCCTTTACCGGGTTTGTCGGGGGTTTCGCTCAGCCAGAAATTGCCGGATTGCAGGACCTTGAACCGGTCTTTTTTGTAGAAAATAGCCGAGTGCTCACCGGCTTCCTTCCCATCGTCGCGACCAGCACCGATGAAGGCAAAACCCTTCAGTTCGGCAACGTCGTTCAGCTGGTTGCGCAGGGCTTCCTGCGTACCGAACAGATCGAACTCATGGAAACGGATCAACGCTTTTACCTGCTCTTTCCGGTTGGGCCAGGCATTGATTCCATCGCCTTTGTTGTCGTAACGGAGGTTATAACTGGCAACGATGATGGGGGTATCTTTTTGAGCAAACGAAGCTTCAGAAATCAATAGACTACTTAGCAAGAAAAAAATCAGTACGCGCATTTGTGTTGAGTTTAAACGGTTCTAGTTCGTGGTTTGTCGGCGGGCGCATCCGGCTTTGAACCACAACGCCCAACCAACAAACCACAAGCCTGTCAATTTCTACCAGCCGGGGTTCTGCCCAATTTTAGGGTTCACGAGCCGGTCGTTCTCCGGGATGGGGTAGAGATAGAACTTGTCATCCCACTTCCGGGTAATGTTATTCAACCAGATCAACTCGCCGGAGGTGTCGTTCTTGAGCCGCTGTGGGTTGGGCGTTCCGTTAACCGTTTCGGCCACGTTGATGTAGGTGACGCCCGCCAGTTGGGTAGCTGGTTTCACTTTGTAAAACACGACGTCGTTCTTGCCATCTTCGTTTAAATCGAGTGGTTTATCCAGGGCGGGTACGTAGAAGCCGTTCCAGGTCTGCTCCATCAACTGGCCCCGGTTCCAGCGGATGATATCCGAGAACCGGAACCCTTCCAGCACCAGCTCGATCCCCCGCTCCCGCCGGACTTCCAGCAGCGTCGGGTCCGAAATGTTCGGAAAGTAATTGGCTTTCAGATAGGCATCGGCCACCGTGGGTTTTGTGGTCAGGCCCGCCGTGATACCCGCCCGTTTACGCAGCGCACCCACCGTTTTGGCCCAGTCGTCGTTGGTAAGCGTACCAAGTTCCGTTTTGGCTTCGGCGTAGTTCAAGAGAATCTCGGCATACCGCATCAGGGAAATCGAATTGATATTCCGGGTGCCGCCATCGTAATACGTATCGTCCAGCGACCACTTGATGGGCATGTACCCCGTATAGGTGTAGGAGAAAATGGGCGGAGCGGCTTCTACGGCACCTGCATTCGTGCGGGTGTAGTTCCCCATCCGGATCGTCTGTTGCAGGCGCTTGTCGCGGCCTTTCACCTCGTCCATAAACGTCAGCGTCTGGTAACCCGGCTTATCGGTGAAAGGCGTCCCGTCGATGTTCAGGTAGGTGTTGACGAACGTCCGGATCAGGCTCACCCGTGCTCCGTAGGTCGCGCTGGTCCACCACCAGTTGGCATCGTTATAGACGCTGAGCGTAGGGTCGGCAACGGCCGAGAGCATGATCTCGTTGGTTACCGGAGTGGTATTGATGAACAGCTGCCGGTACGACCGGTCATTGCCTCCCGTTTCGTTCAGACTGAATCCGCCCTCTTTGATCACCATGTCGGCCGCGTTGACGGCTTCGGTCAGCCACTTGCTAGCCGTACTGCCGAGGTTATAGCTGGTGCGGTATTTCCGGAAGGTTCCTTCGAACAGACACACCCGCGACTTGAAGCCATAGGCCACACTTTTCGTGATCAGGCTACGGGAGTTATCGGTCGTAGTTTTGATGTTCTGGGTGGCAAAATCCAGGTCGGCCAGCACCGAGTCCATCACGACCGCGCGCGGGTCGCGGCCATTGTACAGGGCCGGATCATCGATACCAACCGCCTGTCCAATCCAGGGAACGTCGCCAAAACGCTTCACTTTATCGAAGTAAAACCAGGCTCTGAAAAAACGGGCCAATCCGATATAATGCTTTCGCGTGTCGAGCGGAATAGCGGGGTCGGTGCAGTTGGCAATGAAAAAGTTGATATTCCGCAGCGGCCGCCAATCCCAGCCCGTACTTTGACGCGGGCCATAGGCACCATCGCGCAAAAAGTCCGGCACCTGCGTCCGGGCCGCAAAATCGGCCATTTCATCGCTTCGGATGATGTCGTTCCCAGTGGGCAAAACACCCGTGTTGGTCCCCTCGTAAAAGGAATTGACGTACAGATCCAGACCACCGACACTGCCGAATACGGCATCTCGGGTAGCGGTCGATTCGGGTACCTGCTCCAGTTCGCTGCATCCGGCCAGAAAGAGGCCCAGCAGGAAGAGTAAGCTATATCTTTTGTTCATAATCGTTCGCATTTATGGGTTAGAAAGTGGCCGACAAGCCCATCGTGAAGCTTTTCAGAATCGGGTAGTTGTTGCCATTGCCACTGTTGCCGTCTGTTATCACCTGATCAGACCGGCCAATATTCTCGATATCCAGATCGCGGGTGATTTTGTAGAGCGGTGACCAGGTCAGCAGGTTCTCGCCTGATACAAACACACGGGCAGTACTCATCCCTATTTTCTGGATCAGCGTCCGGGGCAGGTTATACCCCACCTGAATGTTCTTCATCCGGAGGTAAGCCGCGTTCTGGAGGTATTTGGTCTGGGCCTGCGCCAGCTCACCGGCCCCGTTCTGCGCTACGTAGCCACGGTAGCGGGGCAGGTAGGCGTTGGGGTTTTCTTCCGACCAGATGTTACCCAGTTGCCACTCCGGCAGCTTGCCGTACGGGCGGTTGTACTGACCCCAGAAAATACCCGCTTCCGAACCCGGCCACCAATCCTGTTTGGCAACGCCCTGGAAGAAAGTCGAGATAAAGAAGTTGTTCCAGTCGGCCCCCAGCATGATGCCGTAAGTGTAACGGGGGGTCGAGTTGCCAATAACCCGCCGGTCGCCGGGGTTGCCAACGGTATTGTCGCCGTTGTTGATAACGCCATCGCCGTTGAGGTCTCGGAACTTGATATCGCCCGGCAGCAATTGCCCCGTGTTCGACGCTTTGTACAGGTTCTGCTTCGGCGAATTGGCAATATCATCGAGCGACGTGAAGTACCCCGCCGTTTCGAAGCCCCAGATCTCGCCCACTTTCTGCCCGGCGTAATAATCCGTCAGGCGCTGGTTGGGGTTGTTGAACTTGTCGATCGTGGCCTGATAGTCGGACATGGTCAGGCGCACTTCGTAATTGAACGGTTTGCTGGCCACCTGCCGCTTGTCGCGCCACGTCAGCACAGCTTCCCAACCCCGCGTCGTCAGGTCGGCGTAGTTACCTTTCGGCACGTCGGTTCCAAACACGGCCGGTAAGGTCATCCCGGTGGTGAACATGCCGGTCGTTTTCCGGATGTAGGCGTCGCCAGTAAACGTCAGGCGGTTGTTGAGCATACCCAGGTCCAGGCCAATATCAGCCGTGGTCGACGTTTCCCAGGTCAGCCCCTCGGGGATAACCGTTGGCTGACCGGTCTTCTGCGGCCTGACCCCGTTCAGCACCCGGCCAGACTGCGAAATGGCGAACTGCTCCTGAAAAGCGTAGGAAGCGATGCTGCCGTTACCCAGCGACCCGTACGAAGCCCTGATTTTCAGATCGGTGATGGCTTTGGGCGATACGTTCCAGAACGACTCGTTAGACAGGCGCCAACCCGCCGACACCGACGGGAAGAAGGCGTAGCGCTGGCTGGTCGGGAACTTCGACGAGCCGTCGTAGCGGCCATTCAGTTCGAGCAGGTAGCGGTCTTTGAAGGAATAGTTCAGGCGGTAGAAACCGCCGAGGATTGCCCATTTCTCCGAGCCGCCACTGGTGTTGATCGACTGCCCCAGGGCCAGGTTGATGTCTGTTGCGTCGGGATAAATGAGTCCGTTGCGAACCAGTTCCAGCCGTTTGAACGACGACTGCTCATAGTTGTACCCGGCCAGTGCTTTTACGTAATGATTAACACCAAGCTGGGGTTCGTATTCGGCATACAGGTTCGTGGCCGTATAGAACGTCTCGCGGTAGAGATTCTGGAGGTCGTTGTAATTGGTACCAACGTATTCAATGACGCCCGGTTTGCGGCTGTAGGGCACCGGTACGCGGGTGCGAAATTCGTTATTGTCGGTGGTCTGGAACGTGAAGTTTCCATTCACCCGAAAGGTGTTGTTGACGAACTTCGTTGAGAAATCGGCCGTGTTCCGGAACACCCGCCGGTCCATGTCGATACCGTTCTTACCGTACCAGAAATCACCGACCGTATAGGCCGCCGAGTAGGTCAGCGTACCATCGGGGTTGAACATCGGCGCAACGGTATGCCCTTCGTCCGAGATGTTCCGCCAGATACTGCCTCCTTCGCCTACGTTCAGTGGGTTGTGGTATTTCATGGACGAGAAATCGGCGTTGTTGCCAATCTTCAGCCACGGGTAAATCTGGATAGAGCCCTTGGCCCGCAGACTCAGGATTTTGTAGTCATCGGAATTGTACTTGAAGATACCATCCTGCGCGTAGTAACGGCCGGTTACGTAAAAATCGGCTTTGCCACTGCTACCCGAGAACGACAGATTATGCTCGGTGGCGCTAGTGCTCTTTTTGTAGAGTTCACTATACCAGTCGGTATTCTCGTAATAGACATACTCGCCCGTTGCTGGATCGACCGTTGTTTTGGGCAGCGATGGGTCGTTATTCCGTCGCTCCAGTTCGGTCAGGTAAGCGGGCGAGAACCGCACCGTCTTGTTGATGTTCTGGGGCGTTTGTGCGTAGTCGTTCCAGGCCGACCAGCCTTCGTTGAACATCCTCGCAAACTCGTAGCCATTCGTTACGTACTTCGGCACCGTCGTCGGGCTTTTGATAGAATGGTTAACCGAGTAGGTGAAGCTGGTCCGATCTTTGGTTGGGCTTTTTGTCGTGATCAGCACCACCCCGAACGCACCCCTCGCTCCGTAGATAGCCGCCGAGGCCGCATCTTTCAGGACCGATACTGTGGCGACGTCGTTTGGATTGAGTCGGCTCGGATCGCCTTCGACCCCGTCGATCAGCACCAGTGCGCTGCCACCCTGCCCAATAGACGTTGTGCCCCGAATGTTGTAGGACGGCGACTGCGTAGGCTTACCATCGCCCATGGTCAGGTTAAGGTTAGGAATGGTACCCTGCAAGCCCTGGCTCAGGTTGGGCAGCGACCGGTTGTCGAGCACCTCGCTCGTCACCTGGTCGACGGCCCCGGTCAGGTTCACTTTCTTTTGCGTACCGTAGCCAACCACGACCACCTCTTCCAGCGATTTTGAGTCGGGTTTCAGCGTAACGCTCAGCGTGCTTTGGTTGCCTACGACAACTTCCTGCGGCAGATAACCGACAAAGGAGAAAATCAGCGTGGCTGACGCATCGGGGACGGTAATAGTGTACTGCCCGTTGGCATCGGTCGTGGTACCGCGCTGCGTGCCTTTTACGACGACGCTTACGCCCGGCAGTACTTCGCCTTTATCATCGCTGATGGTCCCCGTCACGGGTTGATCGGCCCGCCAGTTATGTTCATGAGCTGTCAGGGTAAGGTGCACCCTGTTTCTGAAAGCCCAACTGTCAGCGGCTCCCACCAAATGGGGGGCCATAACGACAAGCGCTAACTGCACGGCCACAGGCGTTGCGGCACGGAACAGCCACCTGTTCCGGTATACGTGTCTCGTCATAGAAGTAGAAAGTTTGAGGAAAATTGAAAGAAAAGTAGATTAAATGTTGATCTATAGGACAGCTCAACTTATTAGCAGCAGTTACTCGATTTTGGCGGCACAAAAGTACGGGCGATCATATTAAGGGACCGTTAACGATGGCTCCCCTATGTTAAGCTTTCCGTTGTGGGTGGGGCCTGAAAAAGCCAGTGCCCAACAGTCTGGATCGACCGTTGGGCACTGGCTTTGGCGTAAGTAAAGTAGTCGTTATTTATTCTTCGTATGCGCGTGTCGTATTTCGCGGGCCATGCCCATGAGTCGTTTCCAGCACCGGCTAATGGTCTTTTTTTCGGCTGGAGCCTCCGTTTTTACCGCAGCCGTCGAGGCCGTAGTACCTGTCTTATTGCTCGTGTTCCGAACGAGAACAGTCGATTTAGCGCGTTTGTTGGTTTCGGATTTTGTTGGCGAATCGGTACTGGTCTTCTCTCTTGGCATACTCTGGTCCGGCCCAGCCGCCTTGGCCGAATTGAGCGACACACACACGATGCATGCACCTAGTAGTAGCCACCCTAGCCCGCGCTCCCTCATCTCAGTTCTCATAGGACAGTGTTATAGAAAGTAGTACAATCGTTTCCAAACAGACCTGTGCGAGCACAAATCGATTAGCCCAAATATAACGTAGATTAATACAATTACTTTATGAAGTACGCGTAAAAAGATGAAATAATTGTCTTACGTTGGGTATCACATAAACAATACCATATTTTCGATAGGTGGTAGGGACCCTATCTCACTGCTTGCCGACAGGTCTGCGTATGCCCGCCGGAAACTGTTATCTTTACGGCATCGTTTGCCATAGACTATGTTCGACACACTCCAGGATAAACTCAATAAGGCCATCAAAACCCTCAAAGGGCAGGGCCGCATTACTGAAATTAACGTTGCCACGACCATCAAGGAAGTGCGTCGCGCCCTTACCGATGCCGACGTAAACTATAAGGTCGCCAAAGACATCACCGACCGGATTCGTGATAAAGCCCTCGACCGCAAAGTCCTGATCTCGGTAGAACCCGGGCAGTTGTTCGTCAAGATCGTGCAGGAAGAGCTGACCGAACTGATGGGTGGCGAAGCCGAAGGGATTAACATCAAAGGCGACCCGGCCGTTATTCTGATCGCTGGTTTGCAGGGGTCGGGGAAAACGACGTTCTCGGGTAAGCTGGCCGCTTATCTGAAAAAGCAGGGCCGCAGCGTGTTGCTCGTTGCCGATGACATTTACCGCCCGGCCGCTATCGACCAGCTCAAGGTGCTGGGCGAACAGGTGGGCGTTGAAGTCTACGCAGAACCGGATAATAAGGACGCCGTCAGTATTGCGCTGAACGGCATCAGCCATGCCCGCAAAACAGGGAAGAAAGTCGTTATTGTCGACACGGCCGGACGTCTGGCCGTCGATGAAGCGATGATGAAAGAGATCGAAGCCGTTAAACGGGCTATCTCCCCCACCGAAACGTTGTTCGTTGTCGACTCCATGACGGGCCAGGATGCAGTCAATACGGCCAAGACCTTCAACGACCGGCTTAACTTCGACGGCGTGGTATTGACCAAGCTCGACGGCGATGCACGGGGTGGAGCGGCCCTGTCGATCAAAAGCATTGTCAGCAAACCCATCAAGTTCATCAGTACGGGCGAGAAAATGGAAGCCCTCGACGTGTTCTACCCCGACCGGATGGCCAGCCGGATTTTGGGTATGGGCGACGTTATTTCGCTGGTAGAACGGGCGCAGCAAGCCTTTGACGAAGATGAAGCGAAACGCATCAACGCCAAGATGCGCAAGAACCAGTTCGACTTCGACGACTTCCTGAGCCAGCTCCAGCAGATCAAGAAGATGGGTAACGTCAAGGACCTGCTCGGTATGATTCCGGGTATGGGTAAGATGGTGAAAGACCTCGATATCGACAATGATTCGTTCAAGCCCATCGAAGCCATCATCAGTTCGATGACACCCAAGGAACGCGCCCGCCCCGACATGATCGACGGTAGCCGCAAGAAACGCATTGCCGCCGGTAGCGGCACCGACCTTACCCAGGTGAATAACCTGCTGAAGCAGTTCGACGAAATGCGAAAAATGATGAAGAAGATGAACACCATGCAGGCATCCGGCAAGCTGAACAAGATGATGAAGTAAGGCCGTTTGCTGAACGTAGTATAAAAGGAGAGGGCTGTTGTCGTGACACAATTAAACGTTGTAACACGACAACAGCCCTCTTTTTAGTCTATTACTTACAGCCACCACTACCAGGGGCTTTGTCCACTGGTTGATTTCTGTCATTTCGTTTCGAGTACGGCTGTACGGCTCCACCACTACGTTGATAAACTATAGGGTACTATACCCACTACAAGGGCTTTCAGCCACTGGCAGGGACGTTGCCACCACTACCAGGGCTTTACCACCACTACCAGGGGCGTTGCCCACTGGCAGGGTGCGCAACGCCACGATAATACTACGTCTTCAATCCTGTCTTCCAGCACCCGCCAGCCATTTATCATGCATCGTGGCCGCTTATCCAATCGACGCAACACGCTCATTCTGAGTTGCATCTTTTCTGCGTATCCGAACGACTCGGGTATGTAAAAACAGATGAAGCGTCATGAGAACGGTTAGAGGTTGGTTCGCAAAAACAGCAGTAATGAGCCTGATGGCCTCGTCGCTGGTCTTGGGTCAGGGTGGCCCTTATTACGAAGAGAAAACGTTTGAAACAGCCATGTACCCGGCCCTTGAACCATCCAAAGTATGGCTCAACATTGAGCGGGTAAATCAGCTTGGACAGATTCGCGTCGATATGTGCGACGCCAAAGGAAAGGTACTTTTCTCGGAATGGCTTCCTAAAAAAGAAGCAAAGTTTCACCAGTGCTTCGACTTGAGCGCCGTTGGCGACGGGGTCTACACCTTTGTCATTACCGATGGCGTTCAACGGCAGGAGCGTACATTCAGGCTCAGCACGCCCGGCTTCCAGGAACAACTACCCAAGCGACTGATAACCATGAAGTAAATCATCGGCGAGCAGCCTTCGTGCTCTCCCGTTCAATAGCGCAAACCCCAAACGTTCCCGATATACCTTTCGACAGTGAGCCTATTTGGGTTCATTCACCCGGCAAACATCACCATGCACTGATCAAGCCCAGCGGGCTACGAAAAAGCCGGACAGTCGTTTTGCACGCTGTCCGGCTTTTTTGTGCGTATAAAGTCGTTGTTTTGCGCCCATGAAAAATACCCTTACCGCTTTGCTTCTTCTCGTTGGCATCACGGCCTTCGGTCAAGCATCCGTTGCCTACTACCCCTTCAACTCGGTTATGTCGGTCAGCACCAACGCCGACCGGGCGCTCTGGCTCGATGCCCGCATCCAGATGAATACCGTATTCGGTTCGCTCAGCACAACGATCTGTCCGATGGTCAATGTGGTTCGGCGGGAAAACATCAGTTATTATACCGGGCTGGGCGTTCGTTTCAATGCCCTGAACGGATTGGACGACCGCGACGTGCTGGAAGGCTACTCGCTGCATGTGGGCATCCGGGCTAAAGTCCCCTTCCTGCCCAACCTGCGTGCCGCCTTTGAGGTCGCTCCCTACGCCCGTCAGGATTTCAAGATCGGGGTCATGCAGTCATACCTGGGCCTGGTATACCAATTCAGCAAACGCCCAAAGCCGTTGGAATAAGGAGAAAGGGAGGAAGGAGGAGAGGGAGGATGGAGAAAAGGGATTGCTTTCGCCAGCATGCGTCAGCTCCTTTTCCTCCATCCTCCCTCTCCTCCTTCCTCCCTAAAAGCTACTTCCTCTCCGGGGCGTTATACGTGAACGTGCCGCTTTCGAGTTTGCCGGCCCGGTCAAAAAGTTTCAGCGCTTTCTGGTACGTATCATCCGACTCACCGATGACTTTGAAGAATTCGTTGTTCTGACCGGCTTTATTCTTTTTCTGATAGACACTCCGCGCGACCAATGCTTTGATCTGTGTCCGGATGTAGTTTTTTGAGCGGCCGTATTCTTTCTCGTTAAACTTGATGCCTTCAGCAGACGCAGCTTTCACCAGCCGATTCATCTGCTCATCATTGATCAGCGCCGACCGGTCGAAATCGGCGAACGACATTTTGTCGAGTTTGGCCCGGTTGTCGTTGGCGTATTCCATGGCAAACTCGCGGATGATGTTCTTGCCGTATAACTGAATGAGGTACGGCGTCTGCCAGGTTGAATCGCGCGGGATAAAATAGTCCGGGGTTATACCGCCACCGCCATAGACCACCCGCCCACCGTCGGTTTTGAACTTCAGTTTCGGGTCGTTCTTTATGGAGTCGGCGATATAATATTCACCGCGTTTCGAGCGTAGTTCGAGGTCTTTCTCGTAGTCACCTTCCTGGCCCATCACATAGGGTTTCTGGATGCTGCGGCCGCTGGGGGTGTAGTAGCGCGAGATCGTCAGACGCAGTTCCGAACCGTCGGATAGCTGTACCGGCATCTGCACCAGTCCTTTGCCAAACGACCGCCGACCGGCAATCAGAGCCCGGTCGTGGTCCTGTAACGCACCGGCCACAATCTCCGATGCCGATGCGCTGCCCTCGTCGACCAGAACAACCAGCGGTCCCTCTTCAAACTGACCGGCAATACGGGCATGGGTCTGGCGGTCATACCGGTTGTCTTTGCCATCGGTATAAACCAGCAGCTTGTTGCCCGAAATAAACTCGTCGGCAAGGCTTGTAGCCCGATCCATGTACCCGCCGGGGTTGTTGCGCAGGTCCATTAACAACTGGGTCATTCCCTGCGCTCTCAGCGAGGCCAGCGCGGCTTTAAACTCATCGTACGTCGTTTCAGAAAAGCGGTTGACCTTGATGTAGCCCGTCTTGCTATCGACCATGTAAGCGGCATCAACAGAATAGGTTGGGATCCGGTCGCGGGTAACGGTAAACACCTTCGGATCTTTCTCGCCTTTACGAAGAATGGTCATCTTCACATCGGTACCGCGTTTGCCACGCAGGGCTTTGAACACCATGCTGTTCTCGATCTTACCACCAACGAGGGGCGTATTATCGACTTTTATGATGCGGTCGCCACTCAGCAGCCCGGCCGTTTCCGATGGACCGCCTGAGATGGGCGTTACGACATAAACGGTGTCTTTATAAATATTGAACTCCACCCCGATCCCATCGAAACCACCTTCGAGCTGCGAACGGGCGGCAATAGCATCCTGCGGATTCATGTAGGCCGTATGCGGATCGAGCTTATGGAGCATTTTCTCGATGGAGTAATCCACCAGCTCATCCGTGTTGACCGTGTCGACGTAATTATTTTCGATCAATTGCAGAATCTCGCGGTACTTGGTATATCCCCGCCCGATGTTGTTTAGGCTTTTGGCACCACCGAAGAACGTAGCCCCGATAAGCATCCCTCCTGCCAGGGTAATCCCTAGTAGCATGGGTATCCGGACAGTTGCTTTATTATTCTGAATAGGACTCCCGGCATTTTTGCGTGGGTCACTATTCTGTCCGGTCGATTCACTGCCGAAGTTAGGTTCCTTTTCCATCCCGTTGTCTTCCCCCTGTAACGTATCTCGTATAACTTATAAACGCGTGGAAGATAGCGAAATGTTTACCAGAATGGGGATTGGATAATAAAAAAACGAAGCCGTTCAAAAACAACGGCTTTCCTTACCATAAATACACTGATTATCAGCCACTAAACGGGCACCCTGTTTTCTATCGGAATCAGTGAGTTACCCTCCGGCGCAATCATAGCCGGGATGGATTACCGCTCGATCACAAATCCGGCAAACTGATCCAGCGCAGCCGGATTCCGAAGCGTGTCTTTGCTGGTCACCAGCGACGGATCGACCCCGGAGAGGATCTTCTTGATAGGTGTTTCGAGCTTCTTGCCACTGATCGTATAGGGAACTTCGCTGATGGCGTATACGGCGTCTGGCACATGCCGGGGGCTGAACTGTGTGCGCAGGGCCTGCTTGATGCGGGCTGTCAGATCGGCGGAGAGGGCGAAGCCATCCCGCAGAACGACAAACAGCGGCATATGGTAGCCCCCGTCGGGTTGCTCCAGTCCAACAACCAGGCTATCGGCAATTTCAGGCAGGCTCTCGACGGCGCTGTAGATTTCGCTTGTACCAATCCGGACGCCATCGCGGTTCAGGGTCGCATCCGAACGGCCGTGGATGATGATGCCGTTGCGTTCGGTAATGCGGATATAATCGCCGTGCCGCCAGATGCCTGGGTATTCGGCGAAGTAGCTTTTGCGATAGATTTCATTCCCCGCCGGTCCGTTGTCATTCCAGAAATAGATCGGCATCGATGGCATGGGCTCCAGAATAACCATCTCACCCAGTTCGCCCCGTACAGACTTCGCGTTTTCGTCGAACGCTTCTACTTTGCAACCCAGCAGCCGACACTGGATTTCGCCTTCGTAAACGGGCAGCAACGGGTTACCGCCCACAAAACCACTGCATATGTCGGTGCCGCCACTGAACGAGATCAACCAGACATCCGGCTTTACGGACTCATAGATCCAGCGGAAGGCTTCGGGCGGCAAGGGCGAACCGGTTGAGCCAATACTACGCAGATGAGGCAGCCGAACGGTACTCACGGGCTTGAGTCCCTGCCGCATACAAGCGGTGTAATAAGCGGCTCCCCCACCAAAATGAGCGATTTTGGCCTCTTCAGCCAGCTTCCAGAGTACATCGAGGGCAGGGTAACCGGCGGCTCCGTCGTAGAGTACCAGGGTGGCCCCAACGAGCAGCGACCCAATGGCAAAGTTCCACATCATCCAGCCGGTAGTAGAATACCAGAAATACCGGTCCCCGACCCGTACGTCCTGGTGCAGGGCCAGCACTTTGAGGTGCTCCAGCAAACACCCGCCTACACTATGGGTAATGGCTTTGGGCTTGCCCGTGGTCCCCGATGAGTAGAGCACCCAAATAGGATGACTGAAGGGAACAGCCTCGAACACAATACCATCCGGGGCGGGCGTGTTCAGGACATCCTGCCAGAGCGTAACCATACCAGGCCGGGCCCAGACAGGCTTACTATCCGGCTGCAGGTAAGGCACCCACACCAACCGGCGCAGTGTCGGAAGGCTCTTGCGCAAATCGCCCATAGCCTCTGCTTTATCGATCGGTTTGCCATTGTAGGTATAGCCATCGGCCGCAATCAGCACCTTCGGCTCGATCTGTCTGAACCGGTCAACTATGCTGGCCGTCCCAAAATCGGGGGAACAGCTCGACCAGACAGCCCCAATGGCGTTGGTTGCCAGAAAAGCCACGACAGCTTCGGGGCAGTTGGGCAATATCGATACGACCCGGTCGCCTACGCCTACACCCTGCTCCCGCAACCAGGTAGATACAGCCGCAACCTGATCCTCCAGCTCTTCCCAGGACAGGGCGGTCAGGCGGTGGCGCTCCGACGCAAACATCAGGGCTGGCCGCTGGGGCGTAGCATGGCGAAAGATATGTTCAGCGTAGTTGAGGGTCGCCCCCGAAAACCACTCCGTCCCAATCATGTCGGCTTCGCTGGGTCTGAAAATGACCTGATTATAGGCATCATGGCTCTGTACGTCGAAAAACTGCCAGATGCTCTCCCAGAAATCTTCCAGGTCCGTAACCGACCAGTCCCAGAGGTCGTCGTAATCCCGGAAATACAAGCCTTTTTTAACGAATAACCAGTTCATATACTGTTTCATCAGCGACTGGTCAGTGACTCGCCGGGCGGGCGTATAGAGCGGAGTTAGTGGTGGGCGGGTCATGGAGTTGAGAAGGAAGTCGTAATTGGGTAACGATTCAGACAGGACTTCTCGCGTCTACGGATTGTTTTTTCCGTAAAATACGTTCTGGCTCCGAGGGAGATAGCAGGGCTTCTACGAAAAGCATTAACTTTGCATCCCTTTCTCCCCTCGCTTTGGCAACTACGCTGACAATCAGCACATAAATTACACATCACAGTACGATTTACTGTATTATTCCATGAATAAGGATTCAGACAAGAACGAGAATCGCCGTGACGGTGACAACAGTCGTTCCTTCGGTCGTCGGGATGACGGCCGCACCAGTAAGCCTGCCGGATCACGCGGCAGCGACTCCGATCGTCCACGTTTCAGCCGTAATGACGGACCACGTAACGACGGACCGCGTAATGACGGACCACGTAATGACAGACCGCGTAACGACGGTCCACGTAACAACGACCGGCCTTCGTTTGGCCGTAGCGCCAACGGACCGCGTAACGATCGCGATGGCGGAGCCAAACCACGTTTCGAGCGTAGCGATGATCGCCCCCGGTTTGGCCGTAGCGACAGCAATGCTTCCGATCGCCCCCGCAGCAATGACCGCAACCGCGATGAGCGTCCGGGTGGCTCACCATTTGGAGCACGGGGCCGCAGCGACTCCGACCGCAGTCGGCCCGACCGCCCTGCCGGTCCTTCCCGCCCCTCGTTTGGCCGGGATCGGACCGATTCAGACCGGAGCCGTACCAATGATTCCTCACGGCCACGCTTTGAGCGCAACGACCGTAGTGAGGGTCCGGCACGCCCCCGTTCGACGGATTCAGACCAGCGCCGGGCCCGTCCGGAAAATGACCGCAATACCGACAAACCCCGTTTTGACCGCAACGAGGGCGGAGCTAAACCCCGTAATGACGGACCACGCTTTGAGCGCCGGGACGATTCGGACCGCCCCCGCAACAACGATACACCAAGACCACGTACATTCAATCGCGATGACAAAACCGACCGTCGTCCGGCAGACGCACGGCCCCGGTTCCCGCGTGACGACAACCGGGCCGACAAGCCAGCGGGCCGGGGTACCGCATCGCCCGATCGCTTCAAACGCGTAGGTGGTTTCAGCCGCGAGGCCGACGAGCGGAACCGCGAGAACTGGTCAGCTCCTGAGAAAGAGGATAGCCCAGGTGCCGGTTCGGGATCGAAAAACACCCGTTTCACCCCGGAGCAGCGCAAAGATTCCGGTGATCGGCGTACAGGCTTTTTCGTAAAAGCACCCAACTACGAACTCGAACAGAAACGTATTCAGCGTATCCCGGGCTTCAAAGCAGGCGGGCGGGCGGCAGATGCCGGCGCACGTCCCCGCACAGAACGGTCGGCCCCCAAAGGTCGCCCGGACCTACGCAAGAACACCAGCGAACCGGAACAACCCTCTGCCCGGACGCCTACCGGCGAACCCGGCACAACGCGGCTGAACCGGTATATCGCCAATTCAGGTGTGTGTTCCCGCCGGGAAGCCGACGAACTCATTGCCCGGGGCGACATCTCGGTG
Source organism: Spirosoma utsteinense (assembly GCF_014282275.1). Taxonomy (GTDB): domain Bacteria; phylum Bacteroidota; class Bacteroidia; order Cytophagales; family Spirosomataceae; genus Spirosoma; species Spirosoma utsteinense. The sequence continues at coordinate 63,833 of NZ_VFIA01000023.1, read as the reverse complement.
AATGGTAAAGTCGTAACCGAAATGGGTTTTCGGGTGAAAGAGGGCGATATGGTGAAATACGGCACCAAAGCCCTTACGCCAGAGCGTTTCGTTTATGTGCTGCTGAACAAGCCAAAGGATTACCTCACAACGACCGAAGATCCAGAAGAACGTAAAACCGTTATGGAACTGGTGGCCGACGCGGGTAACTTCCGCATGTATCCGGTAGGACGGCTCGACCGTAAAACCACGGGCTTGCTGCTGGTAACGAACGATGGCGAACTGGCCGATAAGCTGACCCACCCCTCGAACAACGTCCGTAAAATCTACCAGGTAGAACTGGATAAGCCCATTACGGAGGAGCACTTCGACGCGATCAAGAAGGGTCTCGACCTCGAAGACGGTCCTATCAAGCCCGACGCCCTCAGCATCGTTACCCCTGATGCCTACGTGGTGGGTATCGAGATTCACTCGGGCCGTAACCGTATCGTGCGCCGGATCTTCGAGAGTCTTGGCTACGACGTTACCAAACTTGACCGTACGACCTATGCCGGGCTAACCAAGAAAGAGCTGCCACGCGGCAAATGGCGGTTCCTGGACCCTAAAGAAGTTGTGAAGCTGAAATACCTTAGCTAAGTAAAAAGTAAAGGAGCGAATGAGTGAAAGAGCGACGTATGTTTAGTCGCTTTTTCACTCATTCGCCTTTTTAACCGTTTAGGAAAGAGGGCACCCCCGCGCCTGGCCCGGAGGATACAGGACTATTATGAACCACTTATTCCCTTATATCGAGCGAACGCTGCTGCACCCCGGCGTAACGATCAACGAGCAATACAGTGCGCTCGATGATGTAACGCAGCTTGGTCTGGCTGGCTTGACCGTTGCGCCATTCTGGGTAAAGAAGATCCGGCGCGAACTCGGCGATGACCATCCGGCGGTGCTCTCGGCGGTGGTGGGGTATCCGTATGGCTACCAGCGTACCGAAGTCAAGCAGCTCGAAATTGAGCTGGCCCTCAACGACGGGGCTACCGAAATCGAGGTGGTTCTGAACACATCCGCCCTGTTTTCGCCCTCGTCGGTCTGGCTTAAGATCGAGTTTGCCAAACTGGTCGCCCAGGTGCACCAGCAGGAGAAGTTATTGACCGTCGTGCTCGAACCGTCGCTACTGGATCAGGAGCAGCGGTTGAAGGTGATCAAACTCGCCACCGACGCGGGCTGCGACTTTCTCAAAAACGCGACGGGTGCCGTTTTAACCGATTTTTCGCTGGAGCAGGCGCTACAGTTCCGGCAGGACGTCTCTAAATCGGTCGGCGTCAAGATCATTGCCGATGGCGCAACGGACGAGGAGTTGGAACGACTGGTTGCGGCTGGCGTAGAGCGGCTGGCGCTGGGTCAGGCGCTGCGGTTGACGTGATACCTGCGGTTGACGTGATACCACCACTACCAGGGGCGTTGCCCACTGGCAGGGTGGATGGGTTGCGCACCCTGCCAGTGGGCAACGCCCCTGGTAGTGGTGGTATAGTGGTGATATTATTACAAGGCTTCGGAAATTTCGAGCACAACGCTCGTCCGGCGGTCGTTAACGGCCGGGTTCAGCCCCACCGTCATCAGGAAATCACCCGAGTAGGTGACCGAGCCATCGATGGGCGATTTTGTGCCCGGCATCAGGTTCGTTTCCTGAACCGTATACCGTTTGCCGGGTTGCAGGCCCCGCAAACGGATGGGCGGCAAGTCGCTACCAGCTTTGAAACGGCTGTTTATCAGATACGAAAACCATACCGCCTTATCCTGCTTTTCGCTGACGTACATAACCGACCCCACATCGTTGGTATGGGGCGACTGGAGCCGAAACAAATCACCCTGATAGATGACGGGTTTGAGCCGCCCGTAATTTTTCAGCGCCTGCTGACTGAAAGCCAGATCGTTGGCGTCCAGCTTGCTCACGACAATATCATATCCCATTTTGCCCATCATCGCCACATCCGTACGGAACTTGATTGGAAAATTACCCCAGTCGGTAATGTGGTTGCAACTGGCGATGGCCGGGAAGAAAGCCGAATAATTGTACTGGATAAATATCCGTTCGGCCGGGCTGGTGTTGTCGCTGGGCCAGTACTCGGTAAAATATTTCAGCGCGCCGTAGTCGACTCTCGCCCCGCCCCCCGAGCACAGCATCATCGGTACGGTCGGGTACTTGGCGCGAAGCTTTTCCAACACCCGGTATAAGCCCCGCACGTAATCTACGTACAGGTGACTGGTTTGATTGACCGACGAATAGGCATTATAAATCACGGCATTACAATCCCACTTGATATAGGCCAGTTTCGGATTTTTCGTAAACAGATCGTCGACTACCCCGTACACAAAGTCCTGCACCTTCGGGTTCGACAGGTCAAGCACCTGCTGATTCCGGAACACCGCATCGGGCCGGTTCGGCAGTTTGATTACCCAGTCGGGGTGTTTCGTGTAAAGTTCGCTCTTGGGGTTGACCATCTCCGGCTCAATCCAGATCCCGAATTTCACACCAGCCGCTTCGGCCTGCTGTACGAGATAGCCGAGACCGTGGGGCAGTTTGGCTTTGTTTTCCTGCCAGTCGCCCAGACCCGCTTTGTCGTCGTTGCGGGGGAACTTGTTGCCAAACCAGCCATCGTCCAACAGGAACAGGTCGACGCCGAGTTTCTTACCGTCTTTGAACAGATCGACCAGTTTTGGCTCGTCGAAGTCGAATTGGGTGGCTTCCCAGTTGTTGAGCAGCGTAAGCCGGTCGCCGGTACCCTGCGGAATCCGGTGGTTTCTGGCCCAGCGGTGCAGGCTGCGGCTGGCTCCACCCGTACCCTGGTTCGAATAGGTGTAAATCAGGGCGGGTGTCGTGAAGTCGCGGCCCGGTTCCAGCGTGTACTCCGATGCATACGGGTTGATCCCGGCCAGTAAACGGACATTGTGGTAGGGGTCGATTTCAAACTGAAACTGAAAATTGCCCGACCACGCCAGCGTACCGGCCACCACCTCACCCTGCTCTTCCTGGGCGGGCTGGTTCAGCGAAAGCATAAACATGGGAGCCTGGAGCATCTGTGCGCGCGTCCCCAGCTTACTATCGATCACTTTCATGCCCGCTGTTAGCTGAACCTCTTCGGGACGCACCTCGCTGGCCCAGTTGCCGTGATAGTGGGTCAGATAATACTGACCCGCCGATAGATACAGATTGGCCGAGGCATATTTCTGCAACCGAACGGCCTTTTTCTCCGTATGCCGGATCGTCGACCAGCTTTCCAGCACGTCCTCATTCTGGTAGGCCTTGTAGTTCAGCGTCACCTCAAACGCATACTGCGGATCCTTCAGCAAAATAGTCGTCAGCGTCACGCCCGTCCCGGCGGGTTTGGTTTCATGCCGAACATATACCAGATCGAGCGACGGGTTGCCGTCGGCGTGGGTGGCCTGGATAGCCGGTTCGAGCAGGTTGCGTGACCCCGCAGGCGTGTAAACCGAGTTATAATACTCCGAATAGCCTTCGTTCAGGTGGGTTATACCCCGCAGGCGGGCATACTCGGCCGTCTGCTGCAAACGTTTCCCGTGGTGGACCGTCACCAGGTGGCCGTCATTATCGACACGCAACACAAGGGCCGTCCGGCTGGTTTCTATGGGAATGTCGATGGTTGCGGCAACCGCCGAACTGGAAATGAGCGAAAATAAAGTGAGCAGAAAGCGCATAGACAATAACGTCGACAGAATCAAATGAGCAGGTAGTCTTGAGATGCGGCAAGTTAAGCCGGAAAGCAACAAAAGGCGGCAGACGAGGCTGTATTACCGGCAGGAGCTATTTCTTTTGTGTACTCGCCGTCGCTTTGGGCCGCGCGGTGTATTCCGTTAGCCGAAACACCTCCTGCCGCACCACGTCGAAAGTCCGCGTGGCCTGACTCCGCACCTTGTCTCCCTCAGCCGATGCCCCGGTCGTAGCAGGACCAGCGAGGACGTTCAGGTTAGCAACGGTTTGTACAATGGCCATACCGTAGCCCTTTTCGCTCCCGTTCGGCACCACGAGCCGGGACATATCCCAGCCACCAATGGCGTTCTCCTTAACCCGGGCGGCAGCTATCCGTTTCAGCGGGCCAACCAGACTGAACCAGTCGGCTGCGGGGTCGCGGAGCCGGATGTAGTCGAGCACGACGAGTGGCGTTTTGTCGGGCGCAAAGTCCGGACTGAACACGGCATCGACCGTTTCCCATATTTCCATTTTAACGACGGGTGCCGTAGCCCGGTCACGCTTCTGGAGGTCGGCCATGCGTATCTGTACGCTATCGCCATATACTTTCGCCATACCCGCCGGCGACGCCCCTTTGATGCTCATCGTCGGCGTTACGATGACCGTTACGTAGTCGTACTCGGTCGGGTTGGTATTGGAACTCATCTGCTTGGCCATCATATACCAGCCAATCAGGTTACCTTCATCGACGGAGGCCTGGTTAACGGCTTTCCACTCGCGTTCGACCGGCAGCGCATCCTGTATGGTCAGGCCGGGCGACAGTTTATGGTAGATAAGATAGGTGTACGCCTTGGTTTGAGCGGAGGATGAGACGGCTATCGACAGACAGGCACTAAGCGATAAAAGGGTCAGGTACAGAGAACGGATCATGTTGAACGACGGATGTATGATTGGACGTTAGTTACCGGCCGAAAAGGCAGAACGGTTTACGGAACGTAAGCGGAGAAAGCAGCACAAATACTATTGAACCTTGCAAAAACTGCGATCAGGGAGCATCTGCATGCGACATTCCAGTTTTCTAAGGATTTTCTAAGATTCACCTAAGTCCTTTCTACGTTGAAAAAGCGTAGTTTGTTCTGGTTCGACCCTGAACCCCTAACTCCAACAGCCATGCTTGCATCACTACTGACCTTACTGATTACCATCCCCCGCAGCTCTTTTACTGGTTGTTTTTAATCTATAGAAGCTTGTCCAGTTGATCCTGGAACGTATCCGGGCGGAGGGCTTTTTTGTTTAGTATCTGTACCGCTCACTAACAACCGGCCGTTCGGGTAACCAACTAAATGGTTGATTACCTGTTTTACCGTAACAACATAGTTCGTAGAGGATGAACCAGACAACAGTAAGCAGACGATCAATCGGTGTTACGTTCCCCACCGAACAGGAAGCGAATGTCGTGGTATGGGCTCCGCGTGCGAATCAGGTCGTTATTTCCGTAAATGGCGACGCCCACAGCCTTCCCTTAGCGAGTGACGACACCGGCTACTGGACCGTCACGACCGATCAACTTAAACCCGGCGATTTGTACTCGTTCGTAATCGACGGCGAAAAAGAGTACGCCGACCCGGCTTCGCTGGCACAGCCCCAGGGTGTGTACGGCCCCTCGCAGGCATTCGACACCCGCACGTTTTACTGGGAAGAGTCGTGCTGGGTCAACCCGCCCCTCGACGAGTACATTTTGTATGAACTCGATACGTATACCTTCACACCCGAAGGAACCTTCAAAGCTGTCGTGAAGAAGCTGGGTTACCTGAAAACGCTAGGCATCAATGCCATTGTTATCAGGCCCGTGACGCCCTTTCCGGACTCCCGCAACTGGTCGTCCGATGGGGTGTTTCTGTATGCCGTGCAGGCTTCGTATGGCGGACCGGCGCAACTTCAGCAGCTCATCAACGCCTGCCACGTGAAGGGTATAGCGGTGGTGATGGACCTGGCCTATAATCACCTCGGCAGCCAGGGTGACACCTTCAGCGACTGCCGCACCTACTCCAGCCGCAAGCTAAGCCCCCGCCCCGGCAAGCCGACTTATGTCAGCGAGGCACAACGCGAAGCCGGACGGCGGTATCTGGTTGAGAATGCCCTGATGTGGTTCCGTGATTTTCACGTAGACGCCCTCCGCCTGCATGCCGCTCATACCCTATCTAACCCGGAGCAGCTGCTTAAAGAAATCAGGCAGAAAACCAATGAACTGTCTACCACCACCAACCGTCACCATTACCTGCTCATCGAGAATGGCGTGAACCTGACATCGCCGGTAGAACAGGGTGATGAGCAAGCCAGCCCGCTGGCCGATGGACTCGACCAGATGAGGCAGGGCGAAAGCTATACTACTTATTGCGCGGAACACGAACTCAGCCGACACCTGACCAAAACCTACCGGGAAGATTATCTCTACGATGAGCCTTTTTCAACGGTTTTGCAGGAGTCGTTCGACCGGCATTCAGACACAGAACCCGCGTCAGGCAAGTCGTTTGTGTTATTCTCGCAACCGTATAAGTCGCCGTCAGCAGCTCCCCCCTGTTCAGACCAGACCATCAGCTTCGAGCAGCTGAAGCTGATGGCCGGTTCCATCATGGTCAGCCCCTACGTACCTACCCTGTTCATGGGTGAGGAATGGGGCGTTACGAACCCGTTTGAGCTGGACCAGCCGACGCAGACTGAGTCAAAGCGTAGCGATACCCCAGCCCATCCGGCCTTACCCTGGGAGATGCTCGATCAGGTTCCCAACAAAACCCTGTTCGAATACTACCAGGCGCTCACGAGTCTGCGTCGGCAGCAGTCGGCGCTTCACCATCTGAACCCGAAAGAAGTAGCTGTTATCCAGCACAAAGAACAACAGACGATGCTTTTACACCGCTGGCATGCTAAAAACGATATTGTTTGTCTGATGAATTTCTCGGCCGATCCGCAGGCGATCACCTTGCCGGCACTCGACAGGGAATGGCAAAAACTGCTGGACTCGGCTGACCCCCGCTGGTCGGGGCCCGCTGCCTCACCGGATTCTCTGTCCAACGCTGATACCCTCACGCTACAGCCTGAGTCGATCGTGGTGTATAAAGCCCGGCAATAGGGAACAAACAGAAGGTCGATCGGACGAATGCTATTACTCCAGGTAATGGCATTCGTCCGATCGACCTTCTGTTCTACCAGCGCGTGTTACTTATCCATTACTGATTTGATGATCTGCAACGGTACCCGTACCCAGTCGGGACGGTGGCTGAGTTCATACGTCAGGCTGGAAACCGCCTTTTCGAGCAGATACGTTTCGAGCATCATTTGCTGTTCTTCAGGCTCTTTTGGCACAAACGAACTGTCTCTAACCGTTTCCAGATACGCTTTCACGAAGAATCCCCTCATAGAATTCACCCAGAATTCGGCGAAGGGCAGCAGCCGTAACGTCTCCTCCTGCGGTACCTGATTGTTGTACAGGAAACCTTCGTAGGTGGTGTAGTAGAACGAATGAATCATGGACGCTACGTCGCGCAGCGGTGAACGCTTCAGCTGACGTTCACTGTAACTACGGGCGGGGTCACCACCAAAATCCTGGATGGCAATATCCCGGCCGGTGACCATGATCTTCTCCAGCTTCAGATCACCATGAATACGAATCTTGGTGGTATCCAGCTTCTTGCTGTAGATCCGCCGGAGGGTGGTCAGTACCCTTTCTTTCTGCTCCATCAGCTGTTCTACCTGCTGCCGAACGTCGGGAGGGAGCGATGCCAGCGCTCCTTTATGAATCTGGTGGCTCTCGCGAACCAGCGACTGCAATCCCGAGAAAAGCGAACGCTGGTAGTGAAGCGAAAAATCTTCCGGCGCAAAATCCTTCTGCGACTTACTGGAAGCCAGCGCTTTGTGCATTTGTCCGATCCGGATACCCAACAACCGCGCCTGATCAGCGGCCCGGTTGCCCAGCAGCTCCTGCGTTTCAAAGGGCAGATCGGCAAACGCAACCGGTTCTACCAGCGTCCCCGGCGAGGTGTCTATAGCCAGCGCGAGCTGTTCTTTGTCACGCGCCAGTATTCGCTCGATGTAATTGTTGATCCGTTCCAGCACGTAGCCTTTCCCGTCGCCGTGATTATCAACCATTTCCTGCATGGTTCCCAACATAACCGGCTTGTCGGCCGTCGTCATTTCCAGGGCACCGGCAAAGGCTGGAATAGACTTGAAGTGGGCCGTTTCTGAAAGGAAGCGCGTAATTTCGGTATCGGGGTTGATCGACCGGTCGACTTTCCGGTACAGTTTCAGCAGGAAGCTGTAATCGTAACTGATCGATGCATAGCCGGGACCGTTGGGAATCAGTTTCGACTTTATGTCCGGATGCTCCTCAACATAGGTATCCAGCGCCGGAACGCTCTGGAACGTAAGGTTATTTGCCCGGCCGGCACCTTTCCTGGTCAGATTCATCAGGAAAGCCTGCTGAACAACGGCCATGTACAGACCATCGCACAGCACACCCGTCTCAGCACCAACGTTCAGCGTTGCCAACACAGACTGCGGGCAGTTTTCGCTCAACTTTGTAGCTGCCGACTCGCCCGCAAACGCCACCACCAACTGGAAGAGTTCGGGCAGTCCCCGTTCATACGAAACCTCGATCAGCAATACATACGCTGACCCTTCAGCTAGCGGCAGTGTAGCGTGGTTCACGATGGAAATGCCGTGTAGCACCTGCCCCTTGCCGTTGAACCAGTCTGTTTTCGGCAGATAGTCCGGCAGCACGTCCGTTTCCAGCGTCTGGCGGTTCCGGCCGCTTAGTAACTGATCCCAGCCAGCAATCTGTACCGATGGCAGCGTGTCGGCATTGACGGCTCCGGCACCTGTTTTCTCCAGAACGAACCACTGGTAATCGTGGGGAGCGAGGGTAAAAAAGTAGGCTTCGGTGTCGGAAACGGCTGGGAACGCATTTTTGCTGAATACTTCGACCGGCACATAGCCTTTGAAACCCTTCAGTTCTACCTCCGCTGGCTGAGCGTATTTCGACAGGTTGATAACGATCAGCAGCGTTTCGTCTTCGTAGGTCCGCGTAAACGCCAGCACTTTGGAGTTTTCGACGTTCAGAAACACCAGGTCTCCCCGCCCAAACGCCTTGTGCATCTTGCGCAGGTTGATCATGCGTTTCATGAACCAGAACAGCGAGGAGGTATTGCGTCGCTGGGTTTCTACATTGACCGATTCATAGTGATATTCCGGGTCGAGCACGGTAGGCAGGTAGAGTTTCTGCGGATTCGTACTTGAGAAGCCGGCATTCCGGTCCGGTGACCACTGCATAGGCGTACGCACCCCGTCCCGGTCGCCCAGGTAAACGTTATCGCCCATCCCGATTTCGTCGCCGTAGTAGATAACGGGCGTACCGGGCAGGGAGAACAGGAGGCTGTTGAGCAGTTCTATCTTCTTGCGGTTGTTGCCCATCAGTGGCGACAGCCGGTGCCGGATACCCAGGTTTATTTTTGCTTTCGGGTCCTGAGCGTAAGTCTTGTACATGTAGTCCCGCTCTTCGTCGGTAACCATTTCGAGGGTCAGTTCGTCGTGGTTACGCAGGAAAATAGCCCACTGGCACGTATCCGGAATAGCCGGTGTCTGGTCGAAGATATCGGTGATCGGATACCGGTCTTCCATTTGCAGGGCCATGAACATACGGGGCATTACCGGAAAATGGTAGTTCATGTGGCACTCGTCGCCATCGCCAAAATACGAAGCCGAATCTTCGGGCCACATATTGGCTTCGGCTAGAAACACGACGCTGGGAAAATGATCGTCGATGTGTTTACGGAGCTTTTTCAGGAACGCATGCGTCTCAGGCAGGTTCTCGCCATTGGTACCTTCGCGTTCGAATAAATAGGGAACGGCATCCAGGCGAAACCCATCGACGCCCAGTTCACACCAGTAGTCGATCATTTTGAACACTTCGCTCTGCACGAGCGGGCTGTCATAGTTCAGATCGGGCTGGTGGTAGAAGAAACGGTGCCAGTAATACTGCTGGGCTTCGGGGTCCCAGGTCCAGTTAGACGTTTCGAAGTCCTGAAAGATAATCCGGACATCCTTGAATTGCGTCGGGTCGTCGGTCCAGACGTAGTAATCCCGTTCGGGCGACCCTTTGGGCGCACGCCGGGCGCGCTGAAACCAGGGATGCTGATCGGACGAGTGATTGATTACCAGCTCTGTAATGACTTTCAGATTACGCTGGTGGGCCTCTTCCAGCAGCGTTTTAAACTGCTCGATGGTCCCGTAAGACGGGTTGATGGTGTAGTAATCAGCAATGTCATAGCCATCATCGCGCAGGGGCGACGGATAAAAGGGCAGTAGCCAGATGGCCGTAACCCCTAACTCCTGGAGGTAATCTAACTTTTCGAGTAGCCCCTGAAAATCGCCGATCCCGTCGCCGTTTCCGTCGCGGAAGGCTTTAATGTGCAACTCATATATAATAGCATCTTTATACCAAAGAAGGTTTTCATGTATCTCAGCGTTACTTTTTGTCATAACTAATTACGATTAAGGCTTATTAAGTAGCAGACCCCACGTTTCTGCACCATGCGTCAGTTTCCGCACTTTTAAGTGAAACATTGAGCAATACGGAAGGTTTAGATAAAGTATCGAGTAAGTAGAGCAATACACAAAACCCGGCAACGTGCAGTCTCAAGGTGAGAATCTGCCTGTCATCACACTAGAACTTGCTCAGTGTGGGCTTCTGCCCCCTGGCAAGTACGACGAACCGGCGATTGGCGTTCTAAGGAGTTTCTAAGGTTTACTTAACGCTCCTCTAAGCAGACCTGCCGTATTTTGTTGTACTACGCTGAGCGTTCAGTAACGCATAAATCCAATGAAATCCTTTGAGTCTTCCTTTAAACGTTTACTTATCGTTTCCTATCGTCTACCGTTTACGTTTCAGCAAACCGATGAAGGTGTCGAGCTGGTCCAGAATTCAGGGGGCCTGGTATCGGCGGTACTGTCAATGGCTGAGCGGATGGGCCAGCGGCAGGATGATGTAACATCGAAGATTCACTGGGTAGGGCACTGCGATCCGGCGTTTCAGCATATGGACTCGTCGGCCTTTGAAAACGATACCTTCATTGCACACCCGGTTTTTATGGACAAAGCTGTTCATAAGGGGTTTTATGAGGGCTTCAGTAATGACCTTATCTGGCCTCTGTTCCATTATTTCACGTCCTATGCTTCTTTCAACGAAAGCGACTTCGATAATTACCAGCAGGCCAATACGCGTTTCCTGGAGGAACTGACGGCCCTGATCGAGCCCGGCGATCTGGTCTGGATCCATGATTTCCAGCTGATGCTGCTGCCCGACATGGTGCGCCAGGCCATACCCGACGCTACCATTGGCTACTTCTTCCATATTCCGTTTCCGAACTATGAAATCATCAAACTGCTGCCCCGTACCTGGCGTCAGGTGCTGATAAAAGGCATTTTGGGCGCTGACGTGGTGGGCTTTCACACGACCGATTACGTCCAGCACTTCATGCAGAGCGTTTCGGAAGTACTGACCCTGCCCATCATCGGGCAACGAATCGTCTTTCCCGAACGCTCTGTCGTGGTCCGCGACTTCCCCATCAGCATCGATTTCAACAAGTTCAACCGGAGCGCTCAGGAACCGGCCGTTGTGGAGGCCCGCCAGCAGGACCAGGCCCTGCTTCGGGGTACGAAAATTATCTTCTCCGTCGACCGGCTCGATTATACCAAAGGGATCACCTCCCGCCTACAGGGCTACGAACGGTTTCTGATCCAGCACCCGGAATGGCATGACAAGGTCACGTTTGTCATGACCGTTGTGCCGTCGCGTGATCAGATCGGGCAGTATCAGGAGATCAAACGGGAAATCGAAGAAACCGTTGGCCGCATCAATGGGCTGTTTGGCAGCATTGGCTGGCGTCCTATCGTTTACTCGTATTCCTCACTCGCCTTTACCGAGCTGATGGCCTTGTATACGGCCTGCGATGTGGCCCTGATCACTCCCATTCGCGACGGGATGAATCTGGTTTGTAAAGAATTCGTAGCCAGCCGGTACGACCAGCGGGGCGTCTTGATTCTGAGTGAACTGGCCGGAGCGGCCCAGGAACTGCGCGACGCGGTCATTATCAATCCCACCGATACCCAGGAGGTTGCCGACGCCATCAGGCAGGGGCTGGATATGACTCCGCAGGAACAGGAACGACGGATGATCCACATGCGGAAGCACCTGCAAAACCACGATATTTTCCGGTGGAGCTATAATTTCCTGGCCGCCTTCGACGATATGATGGGCCATCAGCCCGATCTGGAAACCGACCTCGCCATCCAGCCCTTCATGACCGCCTTCCGCGATGCTCGCCAGCGGCTGTTGCTGTTTGATTTCGATGGCACCCTCGCTCCGCTGGTCAATGACCCGGCCGATGCGCGACCATCCGATACGCTCAAAAAAGCCTTGCAGAACCTGGCCGAGAACAGCGACCTGGTCGTTATCAGTGGCCGTAACCGGTCGTTTCTGGAGAAAACATTTGCGGGAATTCCTCTTCATCTGGTAGCCGAACACGGCGCTTTCATGAAAAGACCCGACCAGGACTGGGAACGTCTCGATCTGTCGGCAAGTGACTGGGTAGACCCGGTTCGATCGACAATGAACCAGTTCGTCGACCGGTACCCCGGTTCGTTCGTTGAGCAGAAGGAGACCGCCATCGCCTGGCACTACCGGACAGTCGACGCCGACAACATCGAAGGGCAGGCCATCGAACTGGCCACCCAGCTACGAATGGCCTCTTCCCCCATTCCATTGACGGTAATTCAGGGCAGCAAGGTCGTTGAAGTCAAACCCGCCCAGCACAGCAAGGGTACGGTAGCCCTCAAGATCGTTGAGCAGACTACCTACGATTTTATTGTCAGTATTGGCGACGACACAACCGACGAAGACATGTTCAGGCAGTTGCCAAACTGGGCTTACACCATAAAAGTAGGATCAGGCATTTCGTTTGCCCGGTATCGGCTGGCCCGGCAACGCGACGTCGAAACGTTGCTGCAACGCATGAGCGATGTGCTCATTGAGGTATAATAGCAACCAGCCCACAACTTCAGTTGTGGGTTACGTTCAGTTGCGGGTTACGTTCAGTTGCGGGTTACGTTCAGTTGTGGGTTATTTAAAAATACAAGTTTACGTTATATAAAAATCCAAATAAGCACAATACCATTTAGTACTATTTTACACTGATTATCGTCATTTATAGTTACTTAGCGCTTTAATCAACTATGAATGACAGGCTTAGACTCATCTACGGAAGAAAGGCGGCTTGAAGCGCTGGCGAGTTACGATATTCTCGATTCGCTGCCAGAATCAGATTATGACGCTATCACCCAGATAGCGGCCCATATTTGCCAGACGCCCATCGCGTTGATCTCGTTACAAGATGCAGATCGGCAATGGTTCAAGTCGGAGCATGGTCTAAATATGGGACAGACGCCCCGGGCTATTTCCTTTTGTGATCACGCCATCCGGGTACCTGACCAGATGATGGAGATTACGAACGCACTCCTCGACGAACGGTTTGCTAACAACCCCTTTGTTGTCCAGGCACCCCATATCGTTTTTTACGCGGGTGTTCCCCTGGTAGACGCTGAAGGACATGCCCTGGGTGCGCTGTGTGTGATGGACCATGCGCCCCGCCAGCTCTCGGCTGAGCAGACCCGGCTCTTCAAATCGTTAGCTCATCAGGTAGTGACCCAGCTTAAACTACGCCGGAACCAGGCTCAACTGGCAAAAGCCAGTTTGTCATTACAATCGTTGAATCACGATTTCAAGCGCAGCAATCAGTTGTTGAATACAGTCGTCACTACCTGCCCGGTAGAGATGGTACTTTGGCAGGCCGTGCGGCATAATGGCGCCATCGTCGATTTCCGGTCGTTGTTCACTAACGCCCCGGCTACTTTCAGCGCAGGGGCACCAGGAGAAGCCCTACAGGGAAACTCCCTGAAAGAACAGTTCCCCAGCATGGTTACAGCCGGCTTTTTCGACCGTCTGGTTACCGTTGTTGAAACCAATCAGCCACAGCAGTACCAGGATCGTTTGAACCTGACCATTCCCTGGGGCGACCTCACCCTGACGCCTTGTGGCGATGGGGTTCTGTTTACCGGCCAGGATATAACCCATCTAAAAAAGACCGAAGAACAGTTACGTTCTCATCGGGATGATTTGAATCAACTCGTAGCGGAGCGAACAGCAGAGATCTATCGACTGTCTGCCTTAAAACATGCCATCCTGCATCATGCGGGCATCGCCATCGTGTCTAGCGATATCGATGGCCTTATTAAAACCTTCAACCCCGCAGCCGAACGGCTGCTTGGTTACCAGGCATCCGAACTGATTGGTAAGAAAGAAGTTACGTTCTTACACGACCCGCAGCACCTCCGGAAACTGGCCCAGCCTTTGTTGCCACAAACGAGCCAGCCGCTTCGGGTGGACTTCAGCCTGCTTAAATTATTTACCGATAACCAGGCCCGGGAATACGTTGTGGTAACAAAAGATGGTCGGCACGTCCCGGTACTCCTTACCCGAACGGCGCTCCGGAACGAAGCGGGCAACATAACGGGCTACGTAGGCATGGCTACTGACATTACCCGGCAGAAAGAGAGCGAGCTGGCTCTTCAGCAATTGCTACAGCGCGAGCAGGAACTCAACAGGTTAAAATCCCAGTTTGTCTCCACCGCATCCCACGAATTTCGTACGCCACTGGCCACCATCCAATCCAGTGTAGAGCTGGTTCGGATGCACCTCCAGCGTTTTTCGCTCGAAACCCAGTCGCCCGTTTTCCGCCACTTGGGAATTATCGAAAAACAGGTAATCAATTTCAGTGAATTGCTTTCTGACGTGCTGACACTCGAAAAAATCGAGGCTGGCCGGGTCACGTTCAACTCCCAGCCCAGTGATTTTGTAGCCCTTGTTTACGACATCATCAACACACACTTTGCCGAACGGAAAGACGAACGGCGGTTGCGGTTGGTGATTACCGGACAGCCCACGTTGATCAAGCTGGATGTTCAATTGATGACGCATGTGCTGGTAAATCTGCTGGGGAATGCCTTTAAGTTTTCCAGTTCCAATCCCGAGTTACACATAGCGTTTGACAGCCATCAGGTAGTGGTCCAGGTTATCGACACCGGCATTGGTATTCCGGCAGCCGAGATGCCTCAGTTGTTTGACACCTTTTTTCGGGCCAGCAATGCCGTTAACGTTCCGGGTTCAGGATTGGGACTGGTCATTTCGCGCCAATTTATGGCGCTCCACGGTGGTCAGCTCCATATTGCCAGCCAGGAACATGTAGGCACAACCAGCACCCTGACCTTACCTATCTAGCCGTTCATGCCAGCAACCATTAAAAGCTATGCTTATGCCCACACAGCTACTACTGATCGAAGACGATGTACAAATACGGAACAACCTGACCGAAATACTGACCTTGCAGGGCTATGAAGTCGAAGCAGCATCGAGCGGTCATGAAGGTCTTGAATGCGCCCAATCAAACCGACCCGACCTGATCCTGTGCGATGTTATGATGCCACAAATCGATGGGTATCAGGTGCTGGAAGCCATTCGTACCGACAGCTCCCTGTCGGCTATTCCATTCATCTTCCTGACCGCCAAAGCCGATAGTACAGACATTCGCTTTGGTATGAATCTGGGTGCCGACGATTACCTGACCAAACCGTTCACCAGTGACGATCTGATTTCTACTATCGAAAGCCGCCTGAAGCATCGGCAGTACTGGATACCGCCCAAAACGCCATCGGTAAGCTACCTGACCAGCCTCCGGGGTAGCAACTGCTGGGGTAGTATGACGCTCAACACGGCCGACTGCCTTTACTTTTTCATCCAGGAGCGGGGGTGTTATGTCCTCCATCCCAAAGGCACATTTCGGGTCGACGGTAGTATTGAGGAGCTAGCAACGCACCTGAGTCCGATCCTGTTCTTTCGGGTTAATCGAAAAGAGATCATTCACCGAAGTGTTATTCAGCGATACACCTACTGGGAGAAGGGTAAGTACTGTCTGTTTCTGACGATCAGCGGGCAGGACAAAGAAGTGATTTTACCACGGGCCCGGTACCGGCCCTTTCTGGACTGGCTCAAATTCTGAGTAGCGCTGTTATAACCAAGCTATTTATTCCACGATTAATTTTATCCGTTTGCTTTTTGTCCGGCTCTGCAGCCATCGCTGTATTCGGTTCCGCTCGGCCGTCGTGTGCCGCCGGGAGAACCGCGCATACACCAGCATTACGGTATCGGGCTTTTCGCTGGCAGCACTCATGATCAGCGAGTTGGTAGCCGTAAAAGTTTGTACATCAGGCATAAGCGTTTTTAGCTCATTGCGTAAGTCGGCAACGGGGAGTTGCGTCCTCTGCGCTCGTTCGATGTGCCGACGCAGCGAGTCGATAATCTGATCCTTACGGGCAATCGAAGACTGGCTGTATTTGATGACCTGATCGGTAACGGTATTCTTTATGGCATCGACATCGATCTCCGCATCTTTAAAATTTCCCTGCCGAACAACCAGGTTAGCCTCCTGTAGTCCATAGGCAGCCATCTTCGCGCGCAGCAGGTTTATCGAATCGGCTGGCAGCGGCTCTCCCACCAGCGACAGTTCCAGCGTACTGTGATTTCGGTTGAAACGCGCGGCATAATTGATCACCTGCCGATACTGAAAATTACATTCAGTGGTAACGAACCGTTTCACGGCCTGCTCAAATATTGTTTTGCGAACGATCTGGTAGCCCAGGTAGCTACTGGGTACGACCACGATCAGGACCGCCAGCCAGATAGTATGGCGAACCCGGCTTTCGACTTCCGACGTTGGGTATTCTTTCTGATGGTAGCCCAGAAAACGGACGATCAGCAGCGTGGCCAGACTGATACACACGCTGTTGATAAGAAACAGGTAAAACGCACCGGCGAAGTAATACAGGTTTCCCGTTGCCAGACCGTAACCGGCCGTGCAGAGCGGTGGCATGAGCGCGGTAGCAATGGCTACCCCCGGTATCACGTTGGTCACTTTATCGCGCCGTGAACCGGCAACGATACCGGCCAGCCCCCCAAAGAAGGCAATGAACGCATCCCATACGGTGGGCGATGTGCGGGCCAGCAGCTCAGACTGAGCAATGTGAAGGGGACTTACTAAAAAATAGAGTGTCGATGTCAGCAGGCTGATAAAAACGGCAATGCCCAGATTTTTCAGCGCCCGCTGAATCATGGTCAGGTCGTTGATTCCAATTCCCAGCCCGACACCCATGATAGGCCCCATTAACGGAGAGATAAGCATGGCTCCGATGATGACAGCCGTGGAGTTGACATTCAGGCCGATGGAGGCAATGAAAATGGCAAATATCAACGTCCACAGATTGACGCCCCGAAACTCAATGCCGCGACTTATCGACCGGATGATTGCCCCTTCTTCTTCTTTGTCCTCCTCCAGACTGAAGCGATCGCGCACGAGCGATCCAAAGCGGGTAACTAACGAGGGGCGGCCGGATGGTGGTTCACTCGGGTCTTCCAGTACCATATTGCGACGTCGTTCTGTAGGTTTACCCGTTGGTGCTCGTTCAGGTTGGCATACTGCTATCAACGGGACAGACCCGGCTTTGTTCCGCTCCGGTCGATACTACCAATCAGACAGTTACCGATTTGGTATCGCCAAGTCCATCCTGAATATAAAGCATTTTAACCAGCACCAGCACAATCACCAGCAGCGGAGCGGCCATGGCAAGGCCCAGCGTACCGGCAAAGGCCCCGACGATGATCTGCACCAGCAGCAACAGGGCGGGGGGAATGTCGTTGAGCCGTCGTTGAATGATTGGCGTGATAATATTACTCTCCACAGTCTGGATGCCCACATACAACAGAACCACATAGAAGGCCTGCTGCGGCCCGTCGAGCAGGGCAAACAGCAGGGCGGGAATAAGGGCCAGTATAGGGCCCAGATTGGGGATAAACGTGATCAACGCGGCAAAAAGGGCCAGGATTCCCGCCAGCCTGACGCCCAGCAGCCACAAACCGATCCCGCTCAAAATGCCTACAATGGTCATCGACATTAATGTGCCCGTCAGCCAGCCCAGCAGCGATTCATTGAGTTTATCCAGAACGCGCCGGGCGCGCTGCCGACCTGCCGGGGGAATTAAAAGCACAAATCCGTCGACATACAGCGCAGGCTGAGCGGCCAGGAACAGCGCCAGAAAAAAGACGACATAGATATCCGTCACGGCACCGAACGTAGTCGATACCACGCCCAGGGCCCGACCGGCCAGCTTACTGCCTCCGCTGCCTTGCTCCATCAGTTTTTCGGGCGATTCGGGAATGCGGTCAACTAACTGGCTGCCCCAGGCGGTTTGCTCCAGCTGCTTGCGGGCGTTTTGTAGCACATTGGGCAGTTCGCTCTGTAGCTCCTTCGCCTGTTCGCCAACCAGCGGGGCTACCAGCGCCCCCACTCCCACCAGCACGCCCGCTACGCCCAGGCCAATTACGGCCAGAGAGATACCTCCCGGCCAGCCCGTTTTTCGGGCCAGCCAGTTGGCACCCGCCCGCAGGGGCAACGCAATCAGCATCGCGGCCAGCAGCAACAGTAGTATATCGAACGAAGCACCCAGCAACCAGACGAGCAGGACACCAAAAAGGGTTATGCTGACGACGATGCAGACACGCCGAACAAAATTCACCGGAGACGGGGGTGGTTGGTTCATGAGAGTTCCTGTTTACTGATTGGGTATGTCGGCCTTGATAACCGTATCGAAGCCCCCGACGACCGCTGCATTCCATCCGATCAATGGATCGACAACCGGGCAGCATAAGCACCGGGTCACAATCAGCGCACGGCAATGCCTTCTTTGATATCTTCCCGGGCGTTGATGATCACCTGATCGGTTGGGCGTAAGTCGCCGAACACTTCGATCATGTCGCCCGAAGCCTGCCCCCGCCGAACGTCGACCTTCCGGGCCCGGCCATCCTCGACCTTAATTACGTACTGCCCTTCGGTTGAGGCCACGATAGCCGATGTCGGCACCGCCAGCGCACCGGGCGTTCCGGCCGCCGACACAATAATCTCGGCAAACATGCCCGGCCGGAGTGAGCGGTCTTTATTGGCAACATCGATTTCCACAGTTTCTGAGCGAAACTGTTTGTTCATGCTCCCCGACCGGCGACTGATCTTGCCGGTAAAGGTCTTGCCAGGCATGGCGCTGACACTAAAAGTCAGTACCTGACCTTCCCGCAACTGGCTGCTGTATGCTTCGGGAACATCGACAACCAGTCGCAGCCGGTTTTGCTGTTGCAGAATCATCATAGGGAGATCCTGTTTAGCCCCCGATCCCACCAGCGCACCCGGATGCACATTCCGCTCGGTGATATAGCCATCGAACGGAGCCACCACCCGGAGGTACGATTTCAGTTTGGCCATGGCCCGGTAGTTAGCCTCCTCCCCCAGCATCGACGCGCTGTCGGCCTGAACCCGCGCCTGCGCCGTTTCCAGATCCAGGGCCGATACGGAACCGGGCACCTGGTTACTGGCCACCAGACGCCGGTAGTGTTCACGGCTGGCAACGAGCATCGCCTTGGTTTTGAGCGTATTGGAACGGGCAGCCGCGAGTCGTTCTTCTGTTTCAGGCGCATCGAGAACCATCAGCACCTGCCCCTTCCGAACGGCCGACCCCCGATCGACCAGCACCCGCTCCACAAAACCGGTGGCGCGGGGATAAATGGTAACCTCCTGATAAGCCTGAAATTCGCCCGGCAGTTGCACCGTCTGCCCAACGGGTTTTCGCGATACAGTCATGATGCGATAACTCGGCTTGACGCCTTGTTTTGGTATCTTTTTCTGACCTGATTCGGTCGAGTCCGAAGACGTGCAGCCGCTAACGGCATGTACAGCCAGCAAGGCCAGTAAATGGTAATATCCGCTAATTTTCATGCGCTTAGGAGTGAGCAGGTTGAGGTTCATAATCAGGCGCTTCGGGCGGCTGGCGGTCGGCAGGTTCATCGTCCGGCAGTAGCGATGGTTCGGCGTAGTCGGTGCTTTGCTGCAACCACACATACACCTGTGGCACCACATAGAGCGCAGCCAGCGTGGAAGCAATCAGCCCGCCAATAACGGCCCGGCCCAGGGGCGCTACCTGCTCCCCCGCTTCACCCGTACCCAGGGCCATGGGGATCATGCCGGCAACCATGGCGAACGAAGTCATCAGTACCGGCCGCAGCCGCAGGCCTACGCTATCGATGGCGGCCCGGTTCACGTTCCGGTACTCCCACCGCAGCCGCTCGGCATTGGTAACGATCAGGATGGCATTGGCAACCGAAATCCCCGTCGACATAATAATGCCCATATACGATTGCAGGTTGAGCGTACTCCCCGTTAACAGCAACAGCCCGATAGAGCCTACGATAACGGCGGGAACCGTGCTGAGCACCACAAACGACAGCTTGAACGATTGGTAGTTGGCCGCCAGTAAGAGAAAAATAACCAGAATGGCTATACCCAGCCCCAGCTGTAAACTATCGAGCGTTTCGGTCAGCAGCGACGACATACCTTTCACCTGGGTGACCAGGCCTTTAGGTACTTCACCCAGGTTGGCAATTGTCGTTTCCACCGCCTGCGTGGCCGTGCCCAGATCCTGGTGGTGAACATTGGCCGACACGGTTACAAACCGCCGGGGACCAATGCGGTCATACTCGCCGGGCAGCGTATCGATCGAGAACGTAGCCACATCGCCCAGCACAGGCCGCGACTGTCCGGCTACCAGCGGAATCTCCTGTAGCTGCGAGAGGTTACGCATATCATACTCCGGAATCTGCACCTGTACCTGATAGGTATAAGCCGCCTGCTGATCGAGCCACTGGTTCTTTTCCGTATATCGGCTCGATGAGGTCGACGCGGTAATGGAGCGGGCGGCCTGCTGGATATTCAAACCCATCATCGCCAGTTTCTGCCGATCGAGAGTAATGTTGATGACCGGAAACTTCAGTGGCTGGAGAATCCGGACGTCGCGCAGGTAGGGAACTTCGGCTAAACTGTCGACCAGTTTGTTGGCGTAGCCGGCAATCTGTTTCATATCGCGTCCGGCTACCTGCACTTCAATAGGTGTGCTGGCTCCCCCGCTCATAAGCTTTTCGGTAAGGTCGGCGGGCTCGAACGACAGGGTGAGGTCGGGCAGCCGGGCACGAACAGCATCACGAATACGCTCTTTGAGGTCCTGTATGTTGGTGTGAAAACCCTCGGTCAGTGCCACTTTGATAACCGCATCGTTGGTGCCGGTAGTACTCACGTAGAGATTGGACGTGGCATAGTTGGTAGGCACCACACCCACATAGGCCGACGAAACAGCCAGATTACCACCCGATACCTCATCGACGAGGGCGAGCAGTTCGCTCACCCGCTCCTCCGTTCGTTCGAGCCGGGTGCCATCGGGTGTTTTCATCCGGATCACCATCTGACCCGAGTTGGTCACGGGCAGCATGTCTTTACCGATCAGCACAAAGCCAGTGCCCGCCAGCGCCAGAATACCCACAAAATAAAGACCAATAAGCAGCTTGTTATGATGCAGCAACCGCCTGGTCTGTTGAACAAACCGGTTGCGTATCCGATCGAAAAACCCTGGTTTCGTTTCGGTATGTGCCGGCTTGTGAACGTGGTCTTTCATAAGCCAGTTGGCCAGTATCGGCACCAGGCTCTGTGCCAGAAAATAAGAAACCGTCATCGCAAACCCGATCGACAGCGACAGTGGCAGGAACATGGCTCTGGGTACACCGGTCATGATGAACGAGGGCGCAAATACGGCCAGAATACACAGCAGAATCAGCAATAAAGGCAGGGCTACTTCTTTGCAGGCATCATAAATCGCCTGCTTCTTGGGCTTCCCCATATCCAGGTGCTGGTGGATATTCTCGATTGTTACCGTTGCCTGATCGACCAGTACCCCGATAGCCAGCGCCAGCCCCGACAATGTCATGATGTTGATCGTTTGCCCGGCCAGACTAAGGCCCAGCACGGCGGCTATGATCGAAACAGGAATAGTAATGATGACGATCAGCGACGAGCGCCAGTCGCCCAGAAACAGCAGTACCATCAGCCCCGTCAGGATGGCACCCAGCCCCCCTTCGAAGAGCAGACTCTCAACAGCGTTGATCACGAAGACCGACTGGTCGAATTCGTAATTCACTTCGATATCTTCGGGGAGCAGGCTCCGCATTTCCGGCAGTTTCGCTTTCAGCCGCGTAACCACGTCCCAGGTTGAGGCATCGGCCGTTTTAACGACGGGTATATACGACGACCGGCTTCCGTTGACCAGCGCATAGCCTGATGTCACGTCGGAGCCATCCTGCACGGTGGCTACGTCGCTCAGGAATATAGTGCGGTGACCATCGGTAATGACCGGAATACGGCCAAAGTCGGCCACCTGATCTTCCAGCGAATTAAGCGTCGTGATGTAGGTTGTATTGCCAACCCGGATATTACCGGAAGGCGTCATGGCGTTGTTGGCCGCCAGCGCTTTTACAACCTCATCGGGCGAGATGTTCATACTGCGGATCTTACCAGGGTCCAGGTTAATGACCACCGTGCGCGAATTCGTACCGATCGGGGGCGGGGCCGTCAGGCCCGGCACCGTTGAGAACAGCGGCCGGATACGCGTCACGGCCAGTTCATGAATTTCCTTGAGCGAACGCGTCTTGCTCGAAAATACCAGATCACCGATCGGCACCGACGACGCATCGTAGCGGACAACCTGCGGAGGCAGGGCCCCCGGTGGGAAAAACTTCATGGCCCGGTTTACCTGAATGGCTACCTCAGCCGCAGCCTGAGCCATGTCGGAGCCTTCGTAAAAAGCCAGTTTCACAATAGTCAACCCCTGAACGTTGCGACTCGAAATTTCCTGAACACCGCCGATGTACAGAAACTGATCCTGCATCCGGGTCGCAAAGAAACCTTCCATCTGGGCCGGCGACATGCCGCCATAAGGCTCGATCACATAGATCATCGGCGAATTCAGACGCGGAAAAATATCGATGGGAATCCGCAGGGCCGCCATAACCGAAAACGCAACCATCCCGGCTACCAGCACCAGCACCGAAATGGGTCGTTTCAACGACGTTGATAATAAAGACATGGGCAGGTGGTTTAGGATGAGCTAGCGTCGGAAGAGCGCATAAAACGTGTCGAAATCATTGGTCGCCTGGGCACGCTGGAACCGGAGCCGGACAGCCTGCATCCGGGTCTGCACCGCTTCCTTTTCTACGGTAGTAAGCAGCGTCAACGCATCGGTCAGGCTCAGGATCGTTTCCAGGCCATTGTTATAGAGCGACAGGCGCTGGTTGTAGGCGTCCTGAGCCGACCGAATGACCAGGGGCAGTTCGGCCAGCTGGGTCTGAACAACGGTCAGCTGCGCATCAGCGATGCCGAGCGCATTCTGTATCTGTAGTTGGGCCAGCGCCAGTTGGCTACGGGCCTCTTCTACGCGGAACCGCTGGAGCCGGGTGCGGCTAGCGGCCCGCCTGAAATCCATCAGGTTTACTGTAGCCGCCACCCCCAGCAGGTAATTAGTGCGGCTATAGCCTAGGCCCGAGGCCACAGGGCCGAAATTATTTTCAATGTCCAGACTCGTGCCACGCGCCCAGGCCGAGGCCAGCAACGACACCCTTGGCAGCGCCGACTTCCGGATCGTCGCAATCTCGGCCGCTTGCCGGGTAACGAGTCGCTCCTGTAGACGCAGCAATGGATGGCCCGGTACCGCAACGGAAACCGCAACCGGAATCAGCAAAGGTTCGATTTGAAACGTAGTGTCGATCGCGATCTGTTCAACAGGACGCCCCGTTAGTGTGGCGAGCTGCACCTGGGCCCGCTGACGTTCTTCCTGCATCCGCAGGTAAGCCAGTCGCGCCCGGGAGAACGCCACATTGGCCAGCGAGGAATCCAGCCCCGGCCTGATCCCGTTACGGACCAGGTTGCCAATAATCCGCCGTACCGTGTCGACCCGGGCCAGGTTACGCTCCTCAATAAAGAGGCTCTGCTCCGTCCAGAACAAGTCCAGATACGTGCGAATAACGGTCTGACGTAGTTCGAACTGTTCCCGTTCCAGGCCCGCTTCGCCGACGCCCACATCGGCCCGAATGAGCTGGTCCTCGGCCGTAAACCGACCGAAGTTAAAAACCTCCCAGTCGGCACTGGCCAGCGCTATATTTCCCGATGCCAGATCGCCGTAGTTCCCGGGCCGGCGACCGCCTGAAGTAGGCACGATCAGGCCGAGAGAGAAATAAGAACCCGACAGGCCATTGGCGGTACCCACGTTGATCTGGTCGTGTACCCGTACATTGGGCAACCGGTTGTCGCGAACGACCTGGGCATTGGCCCGAATCGCTTCCAGCGCCGACCGCCGGGCAGCCAGCGTAGGGTATTGGGCAAAGGACGCGTCGATAGCGCTTTCCATCGTCAACACCTGCGCTGATGCAGAAACCAGGGCGCAGCCGATACAGCCAAAAAGACTAATCCAAACAAGATAACACCGAGCAATTCTGGGCATAGCTGAACAAACCGTTGAGTACCTGTGGCCGACCGGCTTTGGATCAACCAATACCAAAATAACCAGTTGACTCATTAGAGATTGGTGAGAGACTTATTACAATCTGATTAGAGTGATCAGACGGTCTCGACCGATAGCCACTTAGGCTGTATTTTCGAACCCGTAATTCACGTACAGTTATGCAGGTACTAGTCGTTGAAGATGATGTTGAACTAACGCAGTTCATTCAGAAAGGCCTGGTCTCGGAAGGAATTGGCGTATCGGTGGCGTTCGACGGCATTATCGGCCGATCCATGATCAACGAGCGACAATTCGACGTGGTGGTGCTGGACATCAATATGCCGGGCATGAACGGGTATGACCTGTGTCGATTTATCAAAGTGAACTGGCCGGCTATTCCGGTTATCATGCTGACAGCCCTGGGAAGCCTCGACAGCAAGGTGCTGGGGTTTGAATCGGGTGCCGACGATTACCTGGCCAAGCCGTTTGCGTTCAAAGAGCTGGTATTCCGGCTGAAAGCCCTGGCCCGTCGGCATCCCTCCCGCGCACCCATGGCCAAACGGCTCGAACTCCTCGACCTGACTGTCGATACCGAGTCCCATCAGGTATGGCGGGCGGGCCAACGCGTCACCCTCACCGCCCGCGAGTATGCCCTGCTCGAATATTTGATCGTCAACCAGGGGAAGGTGGTGAATCGGGTCGATCTGCTGGAAAATGTCTGGGATGTCCATTTCAACACGAACACCAACGTCGTCGATGTGTACATCAACTATTTACGCCGTAAAATCGATCACGTCGAGCCTAAACTGCTGCATACGGTATTTGGTGTGGGGTATATGCTGCGCGCCGAGCCATGAGTATCAAGCAGAAGATAACGGTCGGTTTCGGGGTTCTGGTAGCCGCGCTGCTGCTGTTGTTTTCGCTGTTTATTTACCAGACCTACGAGTCCTACCGGCGGACCCAGATGCGAACCCGGCTTCAGCGACGGGCGCTGTCGGCACAGCTCTACCTCCGGGATCGCCAGGAATTCCTGCGCTACAATTACCTAACCCTGCCCGAGCAGCATGAGTCGCTGTTCGACACGCTGAATCGCCGGTTCTATTCGTCGTCCGGCCCGGACGATTATCAGCTAACGAAGGAACTGCTGAGCAGGGCCCGGCAGGAGGAAGTTTATTTCACCTATAAAAGCCGCCAGTGGGAAGAACTTAAAGAAGGCGTTGCCCTGTCGTTTGCAAGTCAGAACAGGCGGTATGTTGCCGTAATTACCGCCTATGATCTGGCCGGGCGGCAAACCAGCCGAAACCTGCGCCTTATCCTGACGGTGGGCAACGTGCTGTTACTGATGGTTATCGCCCTTGTCGGTTTCTTGTTTGCCCGACGGGCCATGCGCCCGTTCGATCAGTTGATCAGCCAGTTGGATTCAGCAACGGTCAATGATTTTTCGTTTCGACTCATTGAGGGCAAAAACCCGGACGAAGCAAGCTATCTGGCCGTCTCGTTCAACCAGCTGCTGGGTAATCTTCAGCAACTGGCTGCGAGTCAGGAAAACTTCGTGGCCTATGCCTCTCACGAAATCCGTACACCCCTGACGGTGGTTAAAGGCATGCTGGAAACATCGCTGGCTTACGACCAGGAGCTGTCGGTTGTACGTCAGAGTATGGAACAGGCCCTGAGCCGGCTGGAAGGTGCCATTGACCTGGCCAATTCCCTGCTGCGGCTGGCGGAGGTCGAAGGGCTGAAAGCCACCCAGCTGATGGAGGACGTCAATGTGGTTGATACCATTCTGGATACGGTGACCTATTTCAAGGAAAAGTACCCCCAGCAGGACATCGAATTGCAACTCACCGATGAGTTTACCGAGCAGAGTTCCGTGTTCCGGCTTATCGGCAACGCCACATTACTCCGCACCGCGTTGATCAACATTATGGACAATGCGGCCAAATACTCGTCCTTCAAACCGATATCCGTCCGGGTACAGTATGAGTCGGCCTGGATCGTAATCGATGTCACAGATCAGGGCATCGGTATTCCCCACGCTCAGCTAACCAACGTTTTCCTGCCGATGATGCGGGCCGAAAACGTCGGACGGATTTACGGTTTCGGTCTTGGCCTGACGTTGTCCAAAAAAATCATTGACCTGCATCAGGGCCAGCTGACGTTAAGCTCCCCGCCCGATGCAGGCACGGTAGCCTCCCTGCGCTTACCAACGCGACCTCTATAGAATAAACCACCCTCACGCCATTGCGGTTTACTAGCCATGAACGAGCTGAATGCCCCGAACAAATTACCCTGGACCCTGACCGAACAACTGGCCGCCGACCGCACGAGGCTGGCCAATGAACGTACGTTGCTGGCTTATGGGCGGGCGGCCCTCGGTCTGATCGTGAGTGGCACCGGCTTCGGTCAGTACCTGGATTCAACCCTGCTGCGCATCCTCTTCCTTACCTTCATTCCGATGGGCCTTATCCTGCTGGGAGTCGGGATCGTTCGGTTCCGGCAGCGCAACAGGCAACTCCGTCAATACCGCAGTCCACTCAATCAGGAACAGAGCTTGTAAGTGAACTGGGCCAAAGCGGCCTAATTCGGGCTACGGGCTCACCAGGGGGGTTACCTGTTTAAAGGCCAGATTGAACTTCATCGTCATCACATCTTCCACCGGTACCATCATCAGCGAGGGCTTCTCGATCTGGTAATCCGTCAGGCTGATGGGGAACGTGCCCTCGACCCGGAACCCATCCGTGGTTTCCTGCCGGGTTGCCTGGATGGTCAATGGCCGGGTTACGCCATGAAACGTCAGCTTACCCACTATGGCCAGTGTTCCGTCGGGATTGGACCGAATATCCTGCGCTGTAAACGATACCGTCGGGTACTTAATGCCATCCAGCACTTCGATAGCGTGGGAGTCCCGATTGGCATTTTTCGTGTCGAAGCTGGCCACTTTAACCACAATGGCCACATTTTCGATCTGCTTTGTATCGGCGTTATAAATTAACGCACCGTTCACATCCCGGCTCACGCCATCCCAGGTATGCATCGGGTGTTTCATGGTATAAGTTGCCGTTGACCGGGTTTTGTCGATCACCAGTTTCGTGCGGCCTGCGGCAGGCGTTCCTGCGGCAGGAACGCCTGCCGCAGGCGAACCGGCAAGGCTGGGCAAGGTAGCCACCAGACTTACTAAAAGAATGATGTATCGCATGGAATCAAAATTTTATGGCAATGATCGATAAGGCAAACGCGCCGAAGGTGAAGTAAGCCGCAGCCCGGTGGTAGGGCTTGAGTTCAGCATTAGATTCGAGCATACCCGCCAGCACGTTCGTCGCAATCATACCGGCGATGTGGGCTACGGCCAGGTATTTATGGAGCTTGATGGAGCTGTAGCCCCGGCGTTCGGACAGCATTTTGGGCGGTGCCGTCAGCGACAGCAGGGCCGTTGTTGCGTAGGTGATGTTTACCCCGGCCGCCAGCGCACTATGCACATCCAGCAACTGGCGATACCGATCTCCCGTGGCATGGTACAGTTGAGCGCCGACGATACCCTGGGCCACAAATCCCGCCAGCGTAACAAAACCCATGACCTGGTGGCTCACCAGCATTGTTCTTCGAATTTTCAGTTCGTGGGCGCGTCCTTCGGGCGTCAGCGGGGCAATATCGGTTACCCGAAGGAGCCCTTTTGGTCCCCAGAATACCCGCTGGGTAAAAATCATTTTCGACGGCAGCAACGGTTGGTCTGTAACCGACGAATCGCTCAGCAAATCGGCCATCAGGCTGTCGGAAGCCATATCGGGGCTCAGCGTATCGGCAGGAATCGTCTGCGCATGTCCCATCAGTAAAACGCTCAGCAGGCTCAGCGTCAACACAAGTTTTCTCATTGGATCAGTTCAGGATACGTGGTTTATCGACCCACCTTCTGGCTTACAGGAGGCTGGGTTGACAAACCGCGGTGGTTACGAAATCGTGAGGGTATTGCCGGATTGTTTTACCGTGTAGGTTGTGAGGCCGCGACTGCCTTCACCGTTCAGGCCTTTCCCCGCCAGGTCGTAGTGCGCACCGTGTTCGGTACAGTAAAACTCGTTGTTGCGGAGCTGGACTTTCTTTTTATTCTCATGACTGCATACGACCGTTACGGCTACATACCCGTTGGTTGTATTGGCCACGACAATGTCACTGATAACGATATAACCGCCCTGCTTCAAGAGGGCCGCATTGGCCGA
The DNA here is from genome assembly GCF_014282275.1 of Spirosoma utsteinense. Classification (GTDB taxonomy): domain Bacteria; phylum Bacteroidota; class Bacteroidia; order Cytophagales; family Spirosomataceae; genus Spirosoma; species Spirosoma utsteinense. The sequence continues at coordinate 35,366 of NZ_VFIA01000023.1, read as the reverse complement.
ACTGGTCAGGTCGACGGTTAATGGACTGGCTAGTGGCGCAGGCGTAACGCTGTCCTTGCTACAGCTTATCAATGACTGACCCGCGCAGTAAACGGCCAGCAGGGCCGCCCCTTTCAGGCCAATGGATTTAAGGAACTCATTCCGGTTAATCGCTGCTTGGTTTGACATGGTTCGGCAGGTATTTTGTTTGGACAAAAACACTTAAAATCATCTGAATTTAGTACGCTAGTGAGCTGCGCAACGTTGCGAAAGACCGGGGAAACAGGTGGCGGGCATGGCCCCTCACCGGGGAATGACGGGTCATAAATCAGTTGCATCCGTTTAAGCGATTAATCGTAGGATCAAGCCCCGAACAGACGGGCAACACCGAACGCAGCCGCAGCCGCCAACGCGCCAATCAACATCACCTTGAACGCCCCGCCAAGGGGTGGCTGGCCCGTAAATTTGCTTTTGACATACCCGAACACGAACAGGCAAAGCAGTGTCAGCCCGCTCGAATACAACAGCGCCTGGGTGGGTACGTCGATCAGAAAATAGGGCAGCAGCGGCAACAGCCCACCGGCCATGTAGGAACCGCCAATGGTGAAGGCACTTTGCGTAGCCCGGTTCGGGTTGGGTTCGTCGAGGCCTAGCTCATACTTCATCATAAAATCGACCCACTTGGTCTTGTCCCGGGCCATTTCGTCGGCAATAGCAACTTGCAGCGTAAGACTGAGGCCCATGTCGGCAAAGACGGCGCGGACCTCTTCTTTCTCGCGCTCGGGCACAGTGTCTACCTCGATCTGTTCACGTCGGCGTTCCGACTGGTAGTGATCCGATTCGGTACGGCCCGCCAGGTAGCCACCCAGCCCCATAGCGATAGCCCCCGCCACAATTTCGGCGATACCGGCAGTAACGACCAGCGATGAACTGGATACGGCTCCACTCAGTCCAGCCGCCAGGGCAAACGGGACGGTCAGCCCATCAGACATGCCAATGACCACGTCAGTAATAACGTCGGAACTGCGGAGGTGCTCCTCCCGGTGCAGATAGGTGCTTGTAGTTGTCATACGGTTACTCGTCTTCGCTGTTGTTTAGTTTGGCCAGCAGGCTATACGCGCCACCCACCACAACCGGTGTCCGGGCGGGGTCGATACCAGCGGGTAGGGTTACCGCCACGTAGCCATTTTCCCGAATACCAGGCTGAATAGGTACCTGCCGGAAGTGATACGTTACGGGATTACCCTGCTTTTTTTCCAGAATATAGCCGTAATAACTACCGCCAAAACTCACCACGGCGGCTTCGGGCAGGGCCAACAGGGGCTGTGTTTTCACCTCGACCTGTGCCGACACGTAGCCCCCCGGTGTCAGGTTGGTCGTTGGTTCGCGGTCGGGATGCGCCAATACGGCCACTGTACGATCGGCCGTAAACGCCTTGCCGATCAAAAAGATAGTCCCCTTCTGCGGCAGGCGGTCGCCCGCGTCGGCACCCAGCCCGAAGCGAACCGTTTGCCCCACCCGGATCTTGCTCAGGTCTTTCTCGAACACGTTTAACTGCACGTGCAGGTGGCTCACGTCGGTGAGTTGCACCAGCACATCGGCGGGATTCACGAAGCGGCCATTGTTGACGGGCACGTCGGTCACATAACCCGACACGGGTGCCGGAATGGTTATGGTGCGGGTTAGCCGGGCAGGGCTCAGCGTGGCGGGGTTGATGCGGAGCATCGTCAGCCGTTGGCGAAGGCCCGCCAGTTGCGCCTGCAAACTCTGCCGGGTAGCGCGCGCCTGCTGGAAGGTCTTCAGGGCATTGACGTTGTCACGGCTCAGTTCCTCCTGGCGGGCATAGTCCAGGTCGGCGTACTCCAGCTTTGCCCGGGTATCGAGATAATCCTGCTGCAACTGGATGTAGTCAGGGTTTTCGAGCACCACCAGCGGCTGGCCTTTACGAACCCGCATCCCCGGTTCTAGCTGGATACTACGGATGTAGCCACCCATGGGCACCGATACCGATACCCGGTTCTGGGCCGGCACGTCGATGACGCCGTTGAGTTTCAGTGTTGTACTGAGTGGGCGTAGCGTTGGCTGTCCCAGTTGGATAGCCGCCATATCGTACTGAGCCTGACTCAGGCTAACCGTCTGAGCGGCTGGCTTGGTTGCTGTCGAATCGACCGGTGCTGCCTGAGCCATTTCGGTCGAGCTACCCGATTGGCAGCTGGCCACGGCTAACCCCACGATAACCAGCGGAACAAACGCGCTGAAATGACATCGATTCAATTGATTTGGACGAATATGCATGGTTGAATGGATCGCTTATAAGTTGCCCAGCAGGTAGTTGATGTACAGCACCGACTGGTTATACTGGCTCAGTAAGTCAAGGTGATTGGTTCGGATGGTGAGCGCCTGTTGCAGCGCCAGCGTAAACTCGACGTAGCCGATATCGCCCCCGCTGAAGGCCCGGCGGGCATTGGTCTGGATGAGTGCGGCCTGGGGTAGTGCCTGCTGCTCGTAGGAAGCCAGCGCATCGCGCAGCTGTGTGTATTGCTGAACGCCCTGTTCCAGCTGCCGTTCCAGCGCAAACTGGCCGCTCTGGAGCTGGGTGCGGGCAAGTTCCTCACCCAGACGGGCGGCATCGATACGGGCGCGTTGTCCTTTGCCCAGCAAGGGCCAGCTTACGCCCACCTGCGCGCCGTTGAAGCGGTAACCGGGTCCGAAGTACAGTTCCTGCCCACCAATCAACTGGTTACCGATGAGCGTCTGCGTAAATAGTCCCGCCATAAAATCCGGCTTCAGTCGGGCCTGCTCCACCAGCCGGGTTTGCTCGGCAACCCGGATCTGTTGCTGAAACTGCGCCAGCAGCGGATTACGGGTTAGCTGCGAACTGTCGGCGGACAGGTTCAGCGACAGGCGGGTCAGGGGTTCGTTGGGCGTATCGACCGGCTCAGTCGTGTAGAGCAACGTCTGCAGGCGCGTCCGGGCCGCCGAACGCTGTACCTCGTTCTGGGTCAGCCGTACCCGCGCATCGGCTAGCTGGCTCTCGGCGGTGGCCCGCTCCAGACTGCCCGTTTCGCCGGTACGGAGCCGCACAGTTGCCGCCTGCACAAATTCGGTCAGCAGGGTGTCCTGCCGCCGGATCAACCGGCTGCGCTGACTCAGATATAACAGATCATAATACGCCGACCGAACCTGATACACAACGTCGTTGCGCGTAACAGCCACCGTTGCCTGCCGGCTGGCGACGGTCTGATCGTTCAAATCGGCCAGTCGACGCATCAGAGTCGGATTCGGAATGGTTTGTTGCAGGGTAAGGTTATTATCAAACCGGCGGCTGTTATACTGGCCCAGCATCGCCATAGCCGAAAAGCGACCGGCTTCGTAGGCCGTTGCCCGCAGGGCTTCCTGCTGCCGTACACCCAGGTTGCCCTGCTGAAGCTGGAGATTGCGTTCACCCGCCCGTTTCAGGGCCGCGTCAAGGGTCAGGGTTTGCGCCGGAGCCATTTGGGCGCTGGCGCTTCCAGCGCACAACAGCAGCAGTACCGTTGCTGCCGCACCCGCTTTGGAACCTGCCTGCTTCGCTTCCTTTGCAATGGCCCGTTTCTCGGTCAGGGCATATAGGATAGGCAGTACGATCAGCGTAAGCAGCGTCGCCGTCAGCAAGCCGCCAATGACGACCGTCGCCAGTGGTTTCTGCACTTCGGCCCCCGCCGAGTTGGAGAGCGCCATCGGCAAAAATCCGAACGAGGCCACCAGGGCCGTCATGATCACGGGTCGAAGCCGCACTTCGGCCCCTCGCCGGATGATCTCGGTCAGATCGGTGAGTCCTTCTTCGTGGCGCAGGCGATTAAATTCGGCAATCAGTACGATGCCGTTCAGGACAGCCACGCCGAAAAGGGCAATGAAGCCCACGCCCGCCGAGATACTGAACGGCATCCCGCGCAGCAGCAGGGCAAATACCCCGCCGATAGCCGCCATCGGGATAGCCATGAAAATCAGGGCACTCTGCCGAATGGACTGAAACGTAAAAAACAGGAGCACAAAAATTAAAGCTAACGCCAGCGGTACGGCAATACTCAGCCGCTGTTTGGCCTGAATCAGGTTCTGAAACTGACCTCCATACGTGATTGAGTAACCGGGCGGGAGTTTCACCCGTTGATTTACCTGTTGCTGAAGTTCAGCCACAACGCTCTGTACATCCCGGCCCCGCACGTTGAACCCCAGCGTAATCCGCCGGTGGGTGTTGTCGCGCTGAATCTGGTTGGGTGCCTGTCCAATGGCTACGTCGGCCAGCTGGGCCAGCGGAATCTGACCACCAGCGGGCGTACTGATGTACAGGTTTTTGATATCGTCAATACTCTGGCGTTTTTCGGCCACCAGTCGTACCACCGCATCGTAGCGCCGTTCGCCCTCAAAAACCAGACCCGCCGACTGCCCGGCGAACGCGGTGTTGATGGTCTGGTTCACGTCGGCCACGTTCAGACCGAATTTGGCCAGCTGTTCCCGGTCGAGTTTGATCAGAATCTGATCCAGCCCGGCAACCTGCTCCACATAAATATCTTTGGCCCCATCGATGGTGCGAACGAGGCCACCCACCTGATTGGCCAGTCGCTCCAGCTGGACGAGGTCATCGCCGTAAATTTTCAGGGCCACATCCTGCCGCGCGCCGGTCATGAGTTCATTGAACCGCATCTGAACCGGCTGCTGGAACCCGAAGGTTACGCCCGGAATGACCGCCAGGGCCTCCGCCATTTTACCCATCAGTTCATCGCGGGTGGTGGCCGATGTCCACTGGTCTTTGGGTTTCAGAATCACCATCTGGTCGGCGGCTTCGATAGCCATCGGATCGGTGGGAATTTCGCCGGAGCCAATCTTGGCAACCACCTGCTCCACCTCTGGAAACTGTTTCAGCAGAATCCGCTCGGCTTTGAGCGTGGCATCGACCGTTTCCGACAGTGAGCTGCCGGTTAGCGTGCGGGTGTCAACGGCAAAGTCGCCCTCGTCGAGCTGCGGAATAAACTCGCCCCCCATGCGGGTAAAGAGAAACACCGAAAAAAGCAGCAGCGCCACCGCACTCGCCAGAATAACCACTTTATACCGTAGCGCCCGTAGCAGCAGGGGTTCGTAGTAACGATACAGCCACGCCATGATCTTGTCGGAGATCGTTTCTTTGTGCGTGATATTCTTGTTCAGCATCAGCGCCGAAATCATGGGCACGTAGGTCAGCGAGAGGATAAATGCCCCCAGAATGGCGAAGGCGACCGTCAGGGCCATAGGCCGGAACATCTTGCCTTCGATACCGGCCAGGGCCAGAATAGGCAGGTAAACGATCAGGATGATGATTTCGCCAAACGCGGCCGACGAACGGATCCGGCTGGCGGCTCCAAACACCTCATCGTCCATCTGCTCCTGGGTGAGCGTTTTATCGCGGTTGCGCAGCATGATATGATGCAGGGTGGCTTCCACGATAATAACGGCTCCGTCGACGATCAGGCCGAAGTCGATAGCACCCAGGCTCATGAGGTTGCCCGATACGCCGAAGAGGTTCATCAGGGAAATAGCGAACAGCAGCGCCAGCCGAATAACAGAAGCCACCACCAGCCCCGCCCGCCAGTTACCCAGCATCAGGACCAGCACAAAAATGACGATCAGCGCTCCTTCCATCAGGTTACGCTCAACGGTACCGATGGCGCTGTTGACCATCTTGGTACGATCCAGAAAGGGAACGATTTCGACACCCTCGGGCAGCGTTTTGGCGATCTCGGCCATTTTAATCTTTACCCGCTTGATCACCGCCGAAGAGTTTTCGCCCTTGATCATCATCACGAGTGCCCCTACCGTTTCGCCCGTTCCATTACGGGTTACGGCCCCGTAGCGCACGGCCGCACCGATGCGCACCTGGGCAATGTCGCGCACCCGGATGGGTAGCTGCTGGCGGTTGAGCCGCACCACAATGTTGGCAATATCATCGGTAGAGCCAATGAGGCCATCGGAGCGGATGAAGTAGGCATTCGGTTTTTTGTCGATATAGGCTCCGCCCGTATTCTGGTTATTCTGTTGCAGGGCGGTAAAAATGTCGGCTACTGTTACGCCCGCGCTCCGCAGCCGGTCGGGGTCGACGGCAATTTCATACTGCTTCATCAATCCCCCAAAACCACTTACGTCGGCCACGCCGGGGGTACCCAGCAAACCCCGCCGGATAATCCAGTCCTGAATAGACCGCAGTTCGGTCAGGGAATAGCGGCTTTCATAGCCCGGTTTGGCATTGACGGTATACTGGAAAATCTCGCCCAACCCCGTCGTCACCGGTGCCATGGTAGGCGTACCGACACCCGGCGGAATCTGACCGACAACGTTCTGGAGCCGTTCGGCGATCTGCTGACGGGCCCAGTAGACATCCGTCGCATCCGAAAAAACGACCGTCACAATAGACAGGCCAAATCGTGAAAACGAGCGGAGTTCGGTGATAGCGGGAATACTCGACAGACTTACCTCGATGGGAAAGGTCACCAGCCGCTCGATATCCTCAGCCGCCAGCGACGGGCTGCTGGTAATGACCTGCACCTGGTTGTTGGTAATGTCGGGAACGGCGTCAATGGGCAGCTGCGTCACCGACCAGGTGCCCCAACCCACCAGCGCCAGTGTCAGCAGGCCAATGATGAGCTTGTTCTGAATCGAGAAACGAATAATTGCATTAAGCATGGATAAGGCACTTAAGGGTTGGGAGAAACAACGACGGGGGTACTCACTGATTCCGTGCGCAACTCCTGGTGCATGATCAGACCACCCAGTCGGCCGACATTGGCCATCAGCCCGAACGTGATGAGCGACAGCGCGAAGATGACGGCCGGCAAGAACCGCAGTTGCTTCGCCCGTTGCCAGACCAGCGCCAGTAAAGAGAGCAGGCCCGTCAGGTACATCCCGATATTGGCCAGATCAGCGGCTTCCTCATGGGCGTGCAAAAGCGGCCGGTTCAGCTGGTTGATGGATTTAAGATAGTGCTCCGCGCTTTCGCCGGTTTGATTCGTGATGGCCGTTGCCACACACATGAGCACGAACAAGCCGAAGCCGAGTTGACTGACAGATGGATTACGCCGGATCAGGCCGTAGCCCAGAATAAGCATGGCCAGCAGGCCACCAATAATTGGTAAATGGTTGACCAGCAAGTGCCAGTGTGCGCCGTTTAGGTTCATGATCGTATAGAAATTAAGTGTGACTCAATAGCGCACAGCCTGACAAAGAATGGCGGACGCAACGGGTAGACAGAAGAAAAGAAACGGGAGCTGGTTTATTCTGCCGTGGTGACAGAGCCGCAGAACAGCCGCACAGGTAGCGATACCAGATGCACAGGCCCGCGAAAAAACCTCGACAGACCGGCGTCGAAGCAGCAACCAGTTGTGCCGCTACAAGCAAACACACTTCGGCCAGAAGTAATACCAGACTAGACTCGGGGGGGATTGATCAGGGCAGAAATGGCCTGAAACGAATACAGATCAGCTTTGCGGAAGAAAGCAGCTTTGGTGATCCGCACGAGTTCAACCGTGGGCACGCTGACCAGACGCAGGGGCTGGGGCGAGAAAACAGGCACCGAATGACCTACGGAAGGCAAATTCTGATGCGAGTGATTGTGATGTTTCTGGTGCTCGGAACCGGCACCGTAGTGCATCGCCATAAAATCGATGAAACCTAAGCCCGGTTTCTCCTGCCGATGCTGCTGATAATGCTGAAGCACCTCGGCCCACTTGGCCGACTGGTCAAGGCTAAATACGGGGAGCATACTGCTTCCGAGTAATAGCGTGGCCAGAAAAAGTGCAGTCAACGATTTCATACGACTTTCGTAAATCTACGTACTCAACGTCTGTCAGGCAGGAAAATTCCGTCTGATTCTCTAAAGACATCAATTTAGAAGCAGTCTATTACCGTATTCAGTACAAGAGTATTACTTTCTTCACCTTTTATCAAGCCATCTACACATCCGATACGCCTAAGTATATACCACTATAACCAGGCCTTATACGAGTTAGCTGTTTAATAACAGTACATGGTTAACTGATACATCTATGTAATCACAAAGTTTCAGTTGCGTATAACTATCGTGACTAGCTGGGCAGGGGGGGTATTTACTACTTTTTGATGAAAAAATAGACCATTATTGCTAAATTACTATACATTTGCTAAATACCTATAGATACTGACGTACCCAAAATGGCCACTGTAAAATGTCCGAAGTGTGCAGCGATCGGTGCCGTTCGAAACGGAGTAATAAACCAACGGCAGCGCTTTCGGTGTAAAACCTGCCAATACAACTTCACGGTAGACAAAGTTGGAAAGAGTATAAGTACTTACTATGTTATCAAGGCGCTTCAGCTTTATATAGAGGGTGTAAGCTTTCGGGAGATCGAACGCCTGCTGGGCATAAGCCACGTTTCGGTAATGAACTGGGTTAAGAAATATCAGATAAAAGCCCCCGAGAACAACACCTACCACCCAACCTATAAAATACTGAATCACAAGGAGTTGATCGATTTTTATTCGGACAGGAAGAATATTGAAGGAGCCGGTATGATCGTAACGGAATTGGGTGATAAGTTTATGATTATCAAGTGGGAACGATTCAAGGAATAGGTGTAATACAGGCTTATCTATAGATGTTTAGCATATCAACCTCAAGCATTAGGACGAGCTAGGGAATAATTTGTGTTTTGCGGAGTAATATTTCCCACCTATTCCCCCGCAACTTGCATGAAAACGTATCTTCCTGTTATTCTTTTGGTCAGTATATTTCTCGTCAATGGAGCGCAGCCGGTCCTGGGCCAGGGATCAATGGATTATGGGGGTGGACTCAAAGTAAACATCAACCCCGAAGGCACCAAGTACGTACGCTTTATTATCTGGAATCAAATTTGGTTTCGCTCGATGGAAACAAACCCGGGAACATCCGTGAATGGTGCTCCAACAGAAAACATCTCGGATGTTATGGCCCGCCGGGTGCGTTTTTTGGCGTACGCTCAGATCACTCCGCGCTACCTGATTATGAGTCATTTCGGCATAAACAACCAGACCTTTGCCAGCGGGGGCGGCTCAGCTACCAGTGGAACAGGCGGGTATGGCCAGGGCAAGAAACCCCAGATTTTTTTCCACGATTTCTGGAATGAGTATGCCGTTATTCCGGCGGGAAAGAATGCCAGCGGGAACACGAACAAGAGGACGCTCTATCTGGGAGCCGGTTTGCACTACTGGCATGGAATTTCCCGGATGACGTCGGCCAGTACGCTCAACTTCATGGCGGTCGATGCGCCCATCTTCAACTGGCCGCTGATTGAAAACTCCGATCAGTTTGCCCGGCTTTTCGGCATCTACGCCAAGGGGAAACTGGGTAAACTCGAATACCGCGTAAACTACAACAAGCCATTCGCCACCAACCTGGCCCTGCCCGTTAGCGGCACCTCCGTGGTTCCTAATGTAGCTGTCGACAACAACGGGGCCAGCAAGATGTCGTACGGAGGCTACCTGGAATACCAGTTCCTGGACCAGGAAGCCAACGTGCTTCCGTTCAAAGTGGGTACGTATGTCGGCACAAAGCGAGTATTTAATATTGGGGGCGGGTTTTATACCCAACCCCAGGGTACACAGAGCTTTGTTCGCGAAGGGGCGGTAACTACCAGCCCATCGAGCAACACCCAAAAACATACGATTTCGTTGATGGCCGTCGATGCGTTTCTGGATATGCCCGTTGGAAAGCCCGAAAAGAACATGGCTATAACCGCCTATAGTGTGTATTACAACTATGATTTCGGACCAAACTATCTCCGCAATTTAGGCATTGCGAACCCGGCTCAGGCCGACCCCGCCTTTGCCGGACAACGGGCCCTGGCGGGTCCCGGCAATGCCAGAGCGTTTGTCGGTACCGGCAGCATCTGGTACACGCAGGCCGGCTTGCTGTTACCCAAGGCGACCGAGAAGCCCAAGATGCGGATTCAGCCATTTGCGGCTTACACCTATAAGAATTTTGAAGCCCTCGGTAAAGCAGGTAATTACTACGACATTGGCGCTAACTTTTACCTGGATGGTCACCACGCCAAAATAACGCCACAGTACTCGACCCGGCCCGTATATACCGATCGTAACACCATCAGCGGCAACAAAGGTGAATTTATTCTTCAGGCACAGATATACTTATAATCATACCCCTCTAACTGACAAACCTTTTTCCCTATGATCTCAGAAACAAATCCTAAATCCGCTACAAAGGCGAGTTCCTTGATCAGCGTTATCGGCGCATCCTCTGTCGGAACGCTCATCGAGTGGTATGACTTCTACATCTTCGGTTCGCTGGCAACCGTACTGGCAACCAAGTTTTTTCCTGAAGGCAACCCCACAGCGGCCTTCCTGTCAACGCTGGCCACCTTCGCAGCCGGCTTCGTGGTTCGTCCGTTCGGTGCTTTGTTTTTCGGTCGATTAGGTGATCTTATTGGCCGGAAGTATACGTTCATGGTCACCCTGATGCTGATGGGTGGGGCCACGTTTGCTATTGGTCTGATACCGAGTTACGAAACGATCGGGTTCATGGCCCCGCTGCTGGTGCTGATCCTCCGACTCCTGCAGGGGCTGGCCCTCGGTGGCGAATATGGCGGAGCTGCTACCTATGTGGCCGAACACTCCCCGGCCAACAAGCGGGGATTCTGGACCTCCTGGATTCAGACAACCGCTACCATTGGCCTGTTCGTATCGCTGCTGGTGATCCTGGTAACCCGGAAATCGCTTTCCAAAGAAGATTTCGATGAGTGGGGCTGGCGCATACCGTTCCTGGTTTCGATCTTTATGGTGTTCATCTCCTACATCATTCGGCGCAACATGAGCGAATCACCGCTCTTCGCGAAGGTAAAAGCCGAAGGAAAAACGTCGACCAACCCGCTGAAAGAAAGTTTTGGCAACAAATTGAATTTCAAGTTCGTGTTGCTGGCGCTCTTTGGGGCAACGATGGGGCAGGGCGTGGTCTGGTATACCGGGCAGTTCTACGCCATGAACTTCATCAAGACCGTTTGTAACGTCGATGCCATTCAATCCGACGAGCTGATGACAGTAGCCCTGCTGATGGGTACGCCGTTCTTCGTCGTGTTTGGCTGGCTATCGGATAAGATTGGCCGCAAAGGCATTATGCTGGCCGGTATGCTGATCGCGATTCTGACCTACCGACCCATCTACGAGAAGATGTACCAGACGACGAACCTGAAAAACAAACAGGAGATCACGGCCAACTTCAGTATCGACTCAACCCTGGCCCCGGACCCCAAAGTAGAGGGCGGCTCAATAAAGACGACAACGACCAAACGCGCCTATACCGATGGCACATTGCTAACAGAGGTATCCAGACTAAAAATAGCCGCCGATGTCAACGCTGAACCAGCCAAACCCGAGATCAAGAAGACCGTACTCATCACCGATACCGACCGGTGGGCGCTGATCTGGCTGGTGTTTATCCAGGTACTTTACGTGACGCTGGTATACGGTCCTATTGCCGCTTTCCTGGTTGAGATGTTCCCGACCAAAATTCGCTACACGTCCATGTCGCTGCCGTATCACATCGGTAACGGTGTCTTTGGCGGCTTGCTGCCTGCCGTAGCTACCTACCTGGCTACCGGCGCGAAAGAGGTGAACCTGGCCGCCGAAAAAGCCGGAACAGCCGCTCCCTACGCAGCTCCGTACCTGGAAGGGCTCTGGTACCCTATTCTGGTAGCGGCCGTAAGTCTGGTAATTGGTATTTTCTACATCAAAAATCGCCCGCAGGCGGCCGAAGAGGCCTGACCTAACTAACCCATTCCTGATACCCTTGCCTTTTCTTAAATCGAAGTTAACCGATTAAAAATACATCCATAAGATGAACACAATCAAACGATATCTCGGCATTGTCTGGCTCGCGCTGGCTGCTCTTTGTGGTTATTTCACCATAACGTCGATGGGGATTCCGAAACTGACATCGGGCAAAACCGACGACCTGGTCTTTGGCATTATCATCGTATTCGTACTCATGCCCATCATCGTTGGTGGTCTGGTTACGTTCGGGCTTTATGCCCTGCAAGGCGAATACGACGATTAGCCGTAACCGATTGCCTGCCGGGCAACAGCTTAGCTGCCGCCCGGCAGGCAATCGGTTACTCCACAAATTACCCTACCCACCGTAACACTGTCGCCATGAAAGAAGCCCGGCTCCTGATGCTAAGTGTGCTGTTCATGCTGCTGCTGAACGTCCCGATTTTAACCATAGCCAACCGCCCCGAACGGCTGGCTGGCATTCCGGTACTGTACCTCTACATATTTTCGGTTTGGGCCGCCCTGATCGGCTGCATCGGCTGGCTGATTCACCGCAGTCAACCTCCCGGCAATTCGCCCGCTGCCGATGAATAGCCTGACCGTACTACTCTGCTCGGTGCTCTACCTGAGCCTCCTGTTTGCCGTGGCCTACTGGGCTGAACAACGGCCTCAGCTGGGGCGCAGTCTTGTCAACAACCCTTACATTTATGCCCTGTCGATATCGGTTTACTGCACGGCCTGGACGTTCTACGGCAGCGTGGGCCGGGCGGCATCGGGCGGCATTGAGTTCCTGACCTCTTACATAGGCCCTACTCTCGGCGCGCCCATCTGGTGGAGTGTGCAACGCAAGATCATCCGTATCTGCAAAACCCAGCGCATCACCAGCATTGCCGACTTTATCTCGTCCCGCTACGGTAAAAGCCGCCTGCTGGGGGTTCTGGCAACGCTCCTCTGCGTGATGGGTATGATCCCGTATATTTCCATCCAGCTCAAAGCCATTACCACCAGCTTTGCCGTCCTGTCGGGCCAGGCGGTGGGGGGGGCGTCCGGTGCTTCCCTCAGTACGAAAGCACTCTTGATCAGTTTGCTGCTGGCGATGTTTACTATCCTCTTCGGTACCCGCAAACTGGAAGCCACCGAACGACACGAAGGTATGGTTACCGCCATTGCCTTCGAATCCATCGTTAAACTGGTGGCGTTCCTGACGGTGGGTATCTTTGTTACGTTCTTCCTGTTCAGGGGACCTTCAGACCTCTTTGAACAGGCTGCGGCCGTCCCGTCCCTGGAACGGCTGTTTACCTTCAACAGCACGACCTCCACCGCCAACTGGTTCTGGAACGTCTGTCTCTCTATGATGGCCATTCTCTTTCTGCCCCGGCAGTTTCAGGTAGCCATTGTCGAAAATGTCGACGAAAAGCACCTCAATAAGGCCATGTGGCTGTTTCCGCTTTATCTATTCCTCATCAACCTGTTCGTACTGCCCCTCACCTTTGCCGGAAAGTTACTGCTCGATCCGGGCGTAGACGCCGATAACTACGTGCTGGCGTTACCTCTGCAGTTCGGGCAGAGTGGCCTGGCGCTGCTGGCCTACATCGGCGGTTTTTCGGCGGCTACCAGCATGATCATCGTTGAAACGATTGCGCTCAGCGTTATGATCAGCAATAACGTCGTGATGCCACTACTCGTGAGTCGGCCCGGCTGGCAGGCCCGCTTTAGTGCCCTGGACGGCGAGTCGTCGTGGAGTCATGTTGTCATAACCATTCGGCGGCTCACCATCGTTGGGCTGTTACTGCTGGCTTTTCTGTATTATCACTTTGTGGCCAACCACTATTCACTGGTATCGGTTGGTGTCATTTCCTTCGTGGCCGTCGCTCAGTTTACCCCCGCCATGATTGGTGGCCTGTACTGGAAACGCGGCTCCCGGGCTGGTGCCAAACTAGGGCTCACGGCCGGGTTCACCCTTTGGCTATACACCCTCATCCTGCCCTCTCTGGCGTCAACTGGTTTTCTGCCCGGCTCCTTCCTGACGGATGGTCCCTTCGGGCTGGCGTTTCTTAGACCTTATGAACTGTTTGGCCTGACAGGACTGGATAGCATCTCACACGCCCTCTTCTGGTCGTTATTTTTCAATATTGGTGGCTACGTCTGGGGAGCGCTCAACCACCCGCAGACATCGCTCGACCACGCCCAGGCTGTCCTTTTTGTCGATGTGTATCGCTACGCCCAAACCGGCGACCAATCCGTCACCTGGAAGGGCCAGGCGTTGCTTAGCGATCTGCGCATCCTGCTGGCAACGTTCTTCGGGGACGAGCGGGCCCGCCGAACGCTCGACCGGGTTGCCCGACGCAATCACCTCACCGCCAATACTATCTACGCTGACCCACGGGTTGTAGCGTATGCCGAAAAATGGCTGGCAGGCGCTATCGGCGCAGCGTCGGCCCGCATCATCGTATCGTCGGTAGCCAGCGAAGAGCCGCTGTCTGTCGATGAGGTGATCCATATCCTGAAGGCATCACAGGAACTGATGATGGTAAATAAGGAACTCACCCGCAAGTCGACGGAACTTCAGCAGACGACCGAGCAGCTCAGCCAGGCCAACGAACGGCTCAAGCTGTCCGATCAGCAAAAAGACGATTTCGTCTCGACCGTAACCCACGAGATACGCACCCCGCTGACGTCAATTCGGGCTTTGTCGGAAATACTGTACGATCAGGCCGACATGGACGAGGTCGTACGGCTTCAGTTTTTGGGGCAGGTTATCCGGGAAACAGAACGGCTGTCGCGGCTCATCAACCAAGTCCTCGATCTGGAGCACTACGACTCGGGACGGTACCGCCTGACTACAGAGCCCCTTCTGATCGATGAACTCGTAAATGAATCGATCGAGAGCGTGGCGCAGCTGGCGCGCGACAAAGGGGTTTCGCTCCGGGTTAGCCCAACGCCGGGTCAGCTACCGATCCTTGAAGGCGACCGGGACCGGCTCACGCAGGTGCTCATCAATTTGCTGTCGAACGCCATCAAATTTTCACCCGCCGATACCGGGCAGGTTACGGTCAGCCTGGCCTTGCGTCAGAACTGGCTCGACCTGAGCGTTACCGATAATGGCGTTGGTATCGACCCCGCCATGCAGCAACTCATCTTCGAAAAGTTTTATCAGGCCAGCAACCAGACCGTTCGCAAACCCAAAGGCAGCGGACTGGGACTGGCAATATCGAAAAAGATCATAGAGCTTCACCATGGAACAATCAGCGTAAGCAGTGCGCTCCAACAGGGCGCCCGATTCACGTGTTCGTTACCTGTTCATTAATCGCGTTTATAACCTAACGTTCAACGTTTATGATTAAACTAGCTGACTGGTAACGGCAAACTAAAACCCAATATTCATGAAAGTACTGATTGTAGACGACGAACCCAATATTTTGCTTTCGCTCGAATTTCTGATGAAAAAGGAAGGGTATCGGGTGTTTATTGCCCGCGACGGGGCCGAAGCGTTCGATATCATTCGTCAGGAAGTTCCGGATCTGCTTCTGCTAGACGTGATGATGCCGCGGGTAGATGGGTATGAGGTGTGCCAGTTCGTGAAGCAGTCGCCTGAATACCAGCACTGCAAAGTCATCTTTCTGAGCGCTAAGAGCAAGGAGATAGACGTGAAGCGGGGACTTGCGCTGGGGGCAGACCTGTACCTGCCAAAACCGTTCTCGACCCGCGAACTGGTTGCTAAAATTCACGAATTACTACCCCAGACAGCCTCGTCTTCGGGGCGTTGACCGTTCCATTGAAATACAGGACTAACCGCCTGCCGCCTGCCTATGCCTTACGCCGATACCTACCACTACAGCCTGACAAACCCTGTTGAGTTCTGGGCAGAGCAGGCCCGCCAGATTCCCTGGTTCACGCAACCGGAGCGTATTCTGTCGACAGCCCAACTTGACTATACCCAGGCTCATCAGGACCCGGCCTGGACCGAAGCCGTCAACCGGGGGCAGGCCCGCTGGTTTGCCGACGGGCAGCTCAACACCTGCTACGCAGCCGTCGACTACCACGTTGACCAGGGCCGGGCCAACCAGCTGGCGCTGGTTTATGACTCCCCCGTTACCAACACGGTCAGACAGTTTACGTATGGACAACTACAGGATGAGGTAGCCCGGCTGGCCGGTGCTTTACAGGCGTTGGGGGTAACCAAAGGCGACACCGTTGTGATTTATATGCCGATGATTCCCGAAACGGCCTTTGCCATGTTGGCCTGCGCCCGGCTGGGGGCTGTTCACTCGGTGGTGTTCGGTGGTTTTGCGCCCCACGAACTGGCCCTCCGCATCGACGATGCCTGTCCCAGGGTGGTACTGTCGGCTTCCTGCGGCATTGAATTCACCACGACAATTCCTTATAAACCGTTACTCAACGACGCGCTGCAGCGCGCTGTGCACCAGCCCGATCACTGCCTGATCCTGCAACGCCCGCAGTGCACCGCCGAACTGCAACCCGGCCGCGACCACGACTGGCAGGCGCTTGTCGACGCGGCTCAACCCGCCAATTGCGTCGCCGTAGCCGCCACCGACCCGCTGTATATTCTTTATACATCCGGCACCACCGGTAAACCCAAAGGCATCGTGCGCGACAACGGCGGTCATGCGGTGGCCCTTAAATTCAGTATGAGCGCTGTTTACAACCTGCAACCGGGGCAGGTCATGTTTACGGCTTCCGATTTCGGCTGGGCGGTAGGACACAGCTATTCGGTCTATGGACCCCTGTTGCATGGCTGCACGTCGGTTATTCTGGAAGGAAAGCCTGTTCGCACACCCGATGCCGGTACGTTCTGGCGCGTCGTACAGGACCACAAGGTCAATGTTCTGTTTACGGCCCCAACGGCGTTCCGGGCCATAAAAAAAGAAGACCCCGACGCGCACCTTCGCCAGGCTTACGATCTATCATCATTACAGGCCGTCTTCGTGGCGGGTGAACGCTGCGATCCACCAACCCTGAACTGGCTGGAATCCATCGTGAATGTGCCCGTGATCGACCACTGGTGGCAAACCGAATCGGGCTGGCCCATGGTTGCCAATTCAATGGGTATCGAACCGATGCCGGTGAAACCCGGCTCGGCCACCAAACCGGTTTGCGGCTATGACCTGAAGATACTGGACGAAGACGGACACCCGGCCAGCCCCAATGAAACCGGCCTGGTTTGCCTCAAATTACCCTTGCCGCCCGGTTGCCTGCCAACGCTCTGGCATGACGACGAGCGGTTTCGGACCTCCTACCTGAACCGCTTCCCCGGCTACTACCTCTCCGGCGATGGCGGGTTTGTGGATGCAGACGGGTATGTGTTCATCATGGGCCGCGTCGACGATGTTATCAATGTGGCTGGGCACCGGCTGTCGACGGGCGAGATGGAAGAAATGCTGGGGAGCCATCCGGCCGTGGCCGAGTGCGCCGTGGTGGGTATCGCCTGTCCACTGCGGGGCCAGCGCCCGCTGGGGTTCGTGGTCCTGAAAGACGGCATTCAAACCGATGAGGCTACCCTTGAAACAGAGCTGGTTATGCTGTTGCGCGATCGGATCGGGGCGGTGGCCTACTTCCGTAACGCACTCGTGGTGCAACGGTTACCTAAAACACGGTCGGGCAAGATTCTGCGCAAAACCATCCGGCAGATCGCCGACGGCGAAGCGTATACCATGCCATCCACCATCGATGACCCGCTGATTCTTGACGAAATCAGTCTGGCACTAACCCTGCGTCAACTCGGTATCGCTTTTAGTATAGACCAGACGTGAAAGGAGGAAGGAGGAAGGAGGAGAGGGAGGAGAGGAGAGGAAGGAGAGGAAGGCTGTCGCGTGCATTTCCTCCCCTTCCTCCTTCCTCCCTCCTCCCTTTCCTCCCCCTCTTCCCCCTGCTATCTATATCAAATTAGCAAAAAAGCCAGATGAACGGCGACGTCGTTTCCGGTTAAGTTTATACCTTTAATCCTTTATTTTATACGTCCTATACCCATGTTTATTAAAACCTTTGACGAATACCAGGCCGCCTATCAGCAGAGCGTTGACGATCCGGAATCCTTCTGGGCCGGAATTGCACAGGAGTTTCAGTGGCGTAAACCCTGGAAGAAAACGCTGCAATGGAATTTCGAAGAACCTGACATCAAATGGTTCGTAGGCGGTAAGCTCAATATAACAGAAAACTGCCTCGACCGCCACCTCGCCGAGCGGGGCGACCAGGCCGCTATTATCTGGGAGCCTAACGACCCGCACGAAGCCGGCGTCACGCTCACCTACCGGATGCTCCATGATCAGGTGTGCCGGTTTGCCAATGTGCTCAAGCGCAACGGCGTTGTTAAAGGCGACCGGGTGTGTATCTATATGCCGATGGTGCCCGAACTGGCCATTGCCGTACTGGCCTGCGCCCGGATCGGCGCTATCCACTCGGTCGTATTCGGTGGCTTTTCGGCGCAGAGCATCGCCGACCGCATCAACGATGCCGCCTGTAAACTCATCATCACCTCTGACGGGGCCTACCGGGGCAACAAGGAAATACCAATGAAAAACACTGTCGACGATGCCCTGATCGGGTGTCCGACGGTGAAACGGGTGATTGTACTGACCCGTACCCGCACGCCGGTATCCATGCTCAAAGGCCGCGACGTGTGGTGGGAGCAGGAACTCAAGCAGGTCACGGCCGACTGCCCCGCCGAGGAAATGGACGCCGAAGACACCTTGTTTATTCTCTACACCTCCGGGTCGACGGGCAAGCCTAAAGGCGTTGTTCATACCACCGGGGGCTATATGGTCTACGCAGCTTACACCTTCCAGAACGTGTTCCAGTACAAGCCGGGACAGGTGTTTTTCTGTACCGCCGACATTGGCTGGATTACGGGACACAGCTACATCGTCTACGGACCCCTGGCCTGTGGCGCTACGTCGCTGCTGTTCGAGGGCGTCCCGACCTACCCCGATGCGGGCCGGTTCTGGGACATTATCGACAAGCATAAAGTCAGTACACTATATACGGCACCAACGGCCATCCGGTCATTGATGGGCTTCGGGCTGGACTATGTGAAAGGCCACGACCTGAGCAGCCTGGAAGTGCTGGGTTCGGTGGGCGAGCCGATCAACGAAGAAGCCTGGCACTGGTATGACGACAACATTGGTCATAACCGCTGCCCCATTGTCGATACGTGGTGGCAAACCGAAACCGGCGGACTGATGATTTCGCCTATCGCCAACGTAACCCCCCTCAAACCAGCCTTTGCCAGCCTGCCCCTGCCCGGTGTTCAACCGATTCTGGTAGACGAGAACGGCAAGGAGATCGAAGGCAACGGCGTAAGCGGCAACCTCTGCATCAAGTTCCCCTGGCCGGGTATCCTCCGCACGACCTACGGCGACCACGAACGTTGCCGCCAGACCTACTTTGCTACCTACCCCGGCCTGTACTTCACCGGCGACGGTTGTCTCCGCGACGAGGATGGCTATTACCGCATTACAGGCCGCGTCGATGACGTGCTAAACGTATCGGGCCACCGCATCGGCACCGCCGAAGTGGAAAACGCCATCAATATGCACACAGGCGTGGTCGAGAGCGCCGTGGTGGGCTATCCGCACGACATTAAAGGGCAGGGTATCTACGCCTTCGTCATCACCGACCAGACGGCAGGTGACCATGATGCCGACCTGACCAAGCGCGATATTCTGGCAACCGTCAGCCGGGTAATTGGCCCCATTGCCAAGCCCGACAAGATTCAGTTTGTCAGCGGCCTGCCTAAAACGCGGTCGGGTAAGATCATGCGCCGGATTCTGCGCAAAGTGGCCGAAGGTGACTTCAATAATCTCGGCGATATCACGACACTACTCGACCCAGCGGTTGTTGAAGAGATCAAGACCGGTAAACTATAGGGGTCTTTAGAATAGCGTGGTCAGGGGTTTGGAATGGCCGGTAGTCGTAGCGCGACTATCGACCATCCTAAACCCCTGACCCTTTTTTGCGCGTGCAAAAATCATCGTTTGGGTTGATAATCGTCAGGTTGACACGGTGCGTCGCAGGCTTGTTTTGTAGCATCATTCAAACAGAAAAGCTCATGGCAACGCTCAGTCAATCAACACCCGCCTATACAATTACCCCAACCACGAACAACTGGTTGGCAACTTATAATACCTTCATCGAAGAAGCAGACTTCAACCGCGTGGGCTGGGCCGCTACCACCATCATTGTGCAGGGCTGCATCCTCACGCCCGCTTTCCTGCTCATTATGTTCATGTATGGCGGGGGCGACTGGCAGTTACTAACGGCTAACCTGAGCTTTTTGCTCGTTCTCGTTCCGGTTCTGTCGGCCATGTCGGTAAAATACATTCTCCCGGCTTTTGCGTTCAGCACCCTGCTCCATCTGGCGCTTATCCTGATGGATATCCTGTAAGATCCTGTTGATCCTTTTCCGCTCAGACATATCCCCTATTCGGCATGAAAACCATCGTTGTAGCTACAGACTTTTCACCCAATGCGAACCGGGCGGCCCACGTGGCCATGCAACTGGCCCAGGCGCAAAAGGCGTCGTTGATCCTGATGAATGCGTTTCATTTCTGGCCAACGAATCCGTCAGAAACGGGCACAAACTTCCCGCTCAGTATACAGGAAATGCGTAACGACAGCCAGCACGCGCTCATGAAACTGGCTCACGAACTCCACAAGCAGCACGGCGCAGAGGTACCCATCCGCTGCCTGACCAGAGAAGGGTATCCAATACCGTCTATTCGTGAGGTAACGAAGGATGAGAAGGCCGATCTGCTGGTCATGTCTACCGTTGGAACGGCTCCGCAGAGTACCCAGCTAATGGGCAGCGTGGCAACCAGCATGGTAGCCGAAACCAACGTGCCGCTCCTGCTTATACCCCCATCGGCCGTTCATGCCGACATCAAAAATGTTGTACTCGGCGTAGACCTCGACACCCCGCCCGATGCCGTAGCACTCGATACCGCGCTTCGGTTTGCCCGACAGTTTGGGTGCGTGGTCAACGTGCTGTGTATCAACGACCATCCCACCGATGCCGCCGTACGCACGAAGGCCGAACACATCCGGCATTTGATGGCCTCCGTACCGCACACCCTGACGATCCGGCCCGGTGAAGAAGTGTATGAAACGTTGCTGACGTTTTCTCATGCCAACAAAGCCGATCTGATCATGATGCTGCCGCAGCCGCACAACTGGCTCAGACGACTCTTCGACGAAGGCAATACCGAACGGATGGCCCGCCTGACAGATTTACCACTGCTGGCTATCGTCTGAGGGGTTGGTAATAAGTTATTTCATAGAAGGCGACTCAGTAACAGCCGGGACATTCAACCCCATAGGGGTGTTCTGTTAATCGGAAGGGGTCTATTTATTCAACTCTAGCCCCGTAGGGGCGGCCTCAAAGAATAGGTCGCCCCTAACGGGGCTACATTGTTTTTGGTCCATTAATTCCTATTGCCAAAATACCCCTACGGGGCTAAACCTCCGACGTATAGCTTACCGGTCATGTACTGACCGTTTAACCCCATAGGGGTGTCCTGTTAATAGAAAGGGCACGGTTTAATTAATGCTAGCCCCGTAGGGGCGACCTCAAAGAATAACCTATTAAAACGGTCGCCCCTACGAGTACTAGGTTGCTTTTAAGACATTAATTCCTATTGCCAAAATACCCCTACGGGGCTAGAAGCCCAGTTAATCCCCTACCCCAATCTCAAACTGTGCTGGAAAACAGCGGTTTGGCTGAAACAGAAGGCTGATTAGACAGATACCGGTCGAACACCATACAGATATTGCGAACAAAGGGCCGCCCCTCGGGCCGGACCCACAGGGCGGTTTCGTCATAATCGATCAGCCCATCGGCAACAAACCCATCGAGTTGCTGAGTCAGCCTGTCCCATTCGGCATCTGTCCAGTCTTCGACTGCCCAGCTCGTCTGAAAGCGGCACATGATATCCAGTATCAGCCGCCGTATCAGGCTGTCGTCTTCAGAAAGCAGATGGCCCCGCATGATGGGCAACTGGTTCGAGAAGACCCGCTGCTGGTAGGTACTGATGTCTTTTTCGTTTTGCATGAACGCCGTACCTACATCGCTGATGGCCGATACACCGAGCCCGATCAGTACCTGAGTCTGGGTTGTGGTATAGCCCATGAAATTACGGTGCAGCTGCCCCGTCTCTCTGGCTTTATTCAGGGAATCGTGCGGCAGGGCAAAATGGTCCATCCCGATTTCGGTGTATCCCCCGGCTTCGAGCAGGGACCGGCCGGCTTCATACAGCGCCCGTTTCTGATCGGCCGTGGGCAGGTCGCTATCGGCAAAGCCCCGTTGCCCGGTTCCTTTTATCCAGGGAACGTGCGCATAGGAATAAAAGGCGATGCGGTCGGGACGCAGGAGCAGCGTCTGAGCGACGGTATCAGTAATGGAAGTAAGCTGCTGGAAGGGCAGGCCAAAGACTAGGTCGTGGCTGATAGAGGTGTACCCTATTTCGCGCGCCCAGCGGGTAACCTGCGCTACATGAGCAAAAGGCTGATGCCGGTGGATAGCTTGCTGTACTACCGGATCATAGTCCTGTACGCCGAAGCTCACCCGGCGAAAGCCGAACGCATAGAGCGTTTGCAGGTGCTCGCGGGTCGTATTGTTGGGGTGGCCCTCCCAGCCGAAGTCAGGATTATCAGTTGGGTCGGCCCAGCGGAAGAGGCCTGTGAGCAACCGCCGGAGCTGATCAGGAGCGAAGAAACTAGGCGTTCCTCCCCCAAAATGCAGTTCGGCAATGCGGGGCCGCTCCGGCAACCAGACGCAGTAGGCTTCCCACTCTTCGAGCAGCGCGTCGATATACGGTTTTTCGACACTGTGGTTTTTGGTGATGCGCTTATTACAACCGCAAAAGGTACACAGGCTCTCGCAGAAAGGCAGGTGAACATACAGGCTGATGCCGGTCAGGTGGTTGGTTGTGGCGAAGGCCGTCGTCAGGCGTTGTTTCCAGGCCTGCAAGCCAAAAGCCGTTGTGTTCCAGAACGGTACGGGTGGGTAACTGGTGTAGCGCGGTCCGGCTACGTTGTATTTTGCAATCAGCGAATCGGTCATAAACAAAACAAGACCGATTTCCAGGCACGGTCAGGTTCAGCAAAATTCGGCTATCCCGATTGTCCGAAACCGCACCAGAATCAGCCGACAACCTGATTTATATCAGCCAATGCCACCGGGGACCGGGCCAATTTTGAGGAAATTTACGGTACTTATGATCACCACCAGTCCCACCAAAACTGTCTGCTATCACTGCGGCAGCGACTGCCCTGCCGATACCGCCCCGCTATTTTTCGACGATAAACCGTTTTGCTGTTCAGGTTGCCAGACCGTTTACCAGTTACTGAGCGATCACCAGCTTTGCCAGTATTACGACCTCAACCAGACACCGGGCCAGGCTACGCCCGGACAAACGCCCGCCCTCGACCGGCTGGCGTTTCTCGATCTCCCCGACATTGCCGGTCAGCTCATCGACTTTCAGAACGACAACGTAGCCCACGTTACCTTTTACATACCGGCTATTCACTGCTCTTCCTGCCTGTGGCTGCTCGAACACCTGTACCGGATTGAGCCCGCAGTTCAGCAAACGCGCGTCGACTTCCTCAAAAAACAGGTACATCTGGTCTATAACCCCGCCGATCTGTCCCTGCGGCAGGTGGCCGAACTGCTCACCTCGCTGGGCTACGAGCCGCTCATCAGCCTGAACGATGTGGTGAAACAGGGCAGCAAACCCACCTACCGCCCGCTGCTTTACCGGCTGGCCGTGGCGGGCTTCTGCGCGGGCAACATCATGCTCTTCAGCTTCCCCGAATACCTCGGCCTCGATGACCCGTCGTTCAAGCACCTGTTCGGTATTCTCAACCTGCTGCTGGCAACCCCTGTCGTTTTTTATTCAGGATCGGGCTATTTCGTATCGGTCTGGAAAAGCCTACGGCGAGGCATTATCAATATCGATTTCCCCATCCTGCTGGGCATATTGACCGCCTACAGCCGGGGCACCTACGAGGTGCTGGCGCTGGACGGGGCGGGTTATTACGACTCCGTAAGCGGCCTTATTTTCTTTTTGCTGTGTGGCAAATGGTTTCAGCAGCGTACCTATGATTTTCTGTCGTTCGAGCGCGACTACAAATCGTATTTCCCGCTGGCCGTACAGCGGCTAACGGCGCAGGAGCAGGAACTGGCAACCCCCGTGGCCGACCTGCACAAAGGCGACCGGATACGGATACGACATGGCGACCTGATTCCGGCCGATGGCCTGCTCTACCGGGGTTCCGGTTTGATCGACTACTCGTTCGTTACCGGCGAATCGGAACCGGAGGCTAAAGAACCAGGTACGCTCCTGTATGCGGGTGGCCGGCAGATGGGCGGGGTCATCGACCTAGAAATTGTGCGCGACGTGTCGCAGAGCTACCTGACCCAGCTTTGGAACAACGACGCCTTCCGGAAAGACCAGCCGAGCCGAGCCCAGACGTTTGCAGATGCGGTAGGAAAGTATTTTACGATTACCGTGCTGACACTGGCTACGCTGATCGGTGCTTACTGGTATTTCTGGGTCGGCCAGCCTGCCACAGCGGTCAATGCGTTCACAGCGATCCTGATCATTGCCTGCCCTTGTGTGCTGTCGCTATCGTATCCGGTGGCGCTCGGTCATGGCCTGCGGCTGTTGAGCAAGCACGGCTTTTACCTCAAAAACGCCGATGTGATCGAGCAGCTCACCCAGTGCGACACCCTTGTTTTCGATAAAACCGGCACCCTCACCACACCGGCGTCGGAGGCCGTAACCGAAGCCTTTAGCCCGGCGCTGACGAACGCCGAGCGGACACTCATCCGGACACTGGTCAGCCAGTCGGCACACCCGCTGAGCCGCCAGTTGAGCCAGCATCTGGCCGACTCCCCAGTCCTGTTTATCAACGACTTTACCGAAGTTCCCGGCCAGGGCCTGGCCGGGCTGGTCGATGACCGGCTCGTTACCGTGGGCAGTGCCGCCTTTGTGCGTGGCCCCGTTGAGTCTGTTGGCACGTCAATTCATGTCAGCATCGACGGCAGCTACCGGGGCCATTTCCGGTTTGCCGGGCAACTGCGCGACGGACTGGCCGACATGCTGACAGCGTTTACCAGGCAGGGATCGGGCACTCCGGGAATTGACTCCGGCCGGCCGAAACTATACCTACTGTCGGGCGATACGAGTGCTGCCCATACCGACCTCAGTCCCTGGTTTACGGAAGATGCCATGCGGTTCGGATGTAGCCCGGAGGACAAACTCCGGTTCATCAGCCAGTTGCAGGCCAACGGCCACCGCGTGCTGATGATTGGCGACGGTCTCAACGATGCCGGAGCGCTGAAGCAGGCCGATGTGGGCCTTGCCATTACGGATGATACACTCCGGTTCACCCCCGCCAGCGATGCCATTCTGGAGGCTCATTCCTTACCGGCGCTACCGGCGTATCTGCGCTACAGCCGGTTTGCCATGCGCCTTATCCGGTTCAGCTTCGGCGTATCGCTGCTTTACAATTTTATTGGGCTGTCATTTGCGGCTACAGGCCATCTCTCACCGGTTGTAGCGGCCATACTGATGCCCCTCAGCTCCGCCACGATGGTGCTGATCGCTACCGTTGGCATGCGGCTGGGCCGCCCCGCGTCTTGGTCTTGTAACGCATAGCCTGATACCGTTTACTCAAACCATCCCTGCACCTGTTTCCCTGAGTCGTTTCCCCGCGACTAACGGTTTAGACAATTAATGTATCTAAACCATGAGAACAGTATTATTTTTTGGCCTGCTACTCGGAGCGGCCAGCCTGACCGGTTGCACATCTACCGAGAAAGAGACCGTAAAGCCTACCGAAAACGCGCTGACGAGCTTTATAAGCGCTGAAAGTACCATTTCATCCGGTGTACGTACATCAGGCCCCTGGGAGCTGGGAGTCGTATTCAGCTCGTCGGTGGCGGGGAAGCTCACGCAGGTTGGCAGCAAGATGCCGGAACCGGGCAGCTACCGGATCATTGTCTGGGATTTTGACAGCAAGCAGGTCCTTCGGCAGAAAACCGTAGAGCAAACGGCACCCGACAAACTAACCCTGGATGCTATTGAGTCACTGGCGTTGACAGCTAACAAAAAGTACATTATCAGCATCAACAGCCAGTCGGGGGGGACTAACAAGAAATACGGTTTCGCTTACAAGACAGGTTCAGCCGATTTCATGCCATTCACGAAAGGGAGTATTCTGGTTTACAATTCCTGCTACCGAAACGCAGCTACGCCTTCATTTCCCGACAATGTTACGAACGTAAAATATGAACTCTACGGCTTTCCCGAGTTCACATTCATTCCAGACTAAGTAGTGTAGGGTTAGGTTGCGTACAGTTCGCTAATGGGGCTAATGCGCAACGTAAACCAGGTGTAGCAGGAGTGAGTCAGGGGTTCTTCCTTACCTGACTTCTTATGTTAATGTGCGTCATGGATAAGGTAGGCGCGGCTTAAGTTCAGCCTATGGTACGTTCGAGGCCAGGCGGTTGCCTGGAAGGGCACCGTTGGTGCAGTCAACTGACGCAAATGACGAAATGATCCGGGTTTTTGACCCACTCCTACCGTTCCCTAAGGCATTGGTGCGAAGCACGGATTGATTTATCATATTGACCTGACAATCAACTTACTGCCATCTCCTCTTTAAATCATTCTCCCTCCATGGAAGCTATGCTCTCTCCTGCATCTGATGAGTATGTTGCGGCAGTTCATCCTGTTAATCAGACCGAACGCATAGAAACGCTCGATGTGCTGCGGGGAGTTGCCCTGCTCGGCATTTTGTTAATGAGTATTCAGGCTTTTGGGCTTACTGAAGCCAGTGTGCAACAACTGGTTCGGAATCCACATGGTGGCAATTATTGGCTGGTGACGCTGGTTCATGTGTTGTTCGAAAACAAGATGCGCGCCCTGTTTTCGATGCTGTTTGGCGCAGGCATCCTCCTCTTTCTGAACAAGAGCCGAAGCAGTTCGGGGATGGAAGTGCCTGAGCTATTCATCCGGCGTCAGCTATGGCTCATCGTTTTCGGGCTCATCAACGCCTGGGGCTTGCTGTGGCATTATGATATTCTGTTTCACTACGGGATTGTGGGTATTTTTCTTTTTCCATTCATGCGGCTATCCCCCCGCACATTGCTCGTTTGTGCCGTAGCGGTCGGGTTGATTTATAGTGGAAAGCTCTATTGGCAGTTTGCCGAACAGAAACAGAAATACGAGAAGTTTCAACAGGTGACGGCCCTGGAGAAAAAGAACAAAAAGGTGAAGCTGACCGACGAGCAGAAAGACGACAAGTCGGCCTGGGAAGGAATGGTAAAAGGGCGACAATACGACAGTAAGGCCGACAAGGCCGATGTCGTAGCGATGCGCTCCGACTACGCTACCGTATGGAGCCATCAACTGCCCAAAACCAAGCGGATGGAAGCTTCTTTTTTCTATCAATTTGGCCTATGGGACATTGTCTCGATGATGTTGCTGGGCATGGCTTTGTTCAAATGGGGATTTTTTTCAAATCGGCTTACCACCCGTCACTATACGTTTCTGGCCATTGGCGGGATCCTGATTGGTCAGGCAATGGCCTGGTTTTCATTATCCAACCATGAGCTGGCGATTGTCAATTTTACGCGTTATGTCAGCACCAACAGCCTCCCGGTCGCGGAGGTGTTGATGCCCTTCGAACGAGCTTTTGTGGCCATTGGCTGGGCCAGTCTGGTGTTGTTAGCCTATCGGTCTGGAAGGGGGGCCTGGTTATGGAAAGCGCTGAGTGCCGTGGGGCAGATGGCCTTCACCAACTACCTCATGCAGAGTATGCTATGTACGCTGTTTTTCTACGGTTATGGCTTGGGTTATTACGGCGATATGAAGCTGTACCAACTCTACATCGTTGTAGCAGAGATCTGGCTCATCCAGCTGGTATTCAGCCTTATGTGGCTTAAGACGTTCCGGCTTGGCCCACTCGAATGGCTGTGGCGTTCGCTGACCTACGGCAGGCGACAACCCATGCTGCGCACGGAAACGAGTCCGCAGGTTACGCCCGTTTTTTCCTGATCCACCCCTTTTACCGACTCGTTCAATGGAAGCAAATCCAGTTTTCCCTATAACTTCTGACACCTCTGTATCGGGTCTGACCGCCACGCTACCGGCCGATTATCAGGAGGGCGTTCAGGCGCAGGCGGCTCCCCGTCCAGTGGCCAAAGCCGATCGTATTCAAACCATCGACCTGATCCGGGGCGTGGCTCTGCTGGGTATTCTGATGATGAATATTCCGGGATTCGGCTTCCTGGCATCGGGTTTCAATACGCTACTGAATAATCCAACCGGAGCCGACTTTTATACCTTCGCGGTAGTGGGGGTAGCCTTCGAAGGAACGATGCGCGGGTTGTTTTCGATGCTGTTTGGCGCGGGTATGGTCCTGTTTACCCAGAATAAACGCGAACAGGCCAATGGCCCCACCGTCGCCGAGTACTATTACCGCCGACTGTTATGGCTGGTCTTATTCGGGGTTATCAATGCCTATGTGTTACTCTGGCGTGGCGATATCCTGTTCTTTTATGGTCTATGTGGTATGCTGCTGTACCCCTTTCGCCGGATAAAAGGCGTTTGGCTCATTGGGCTGGCCGTTTTATGCATGGGTTTCAATTCCATTCGTTCGGAAATCTGGTATGGTGAGTTACGCGAAAACAGGGCGGGTTATCTGGAGGCTAAGAGTCAGGAAAAAGCGCATAAAAAGCTAACCGACAAGCAGAAAGAAGCCAAAACCGCGTGGGAGAGATTTGAGAAGAATTTCAAACCCGATCCTAAAAAAGACACCAAAGAACTAACCAATATGCGCGGTGGATACGGTACGGTCTTTATGCATCTACTGCCGGAGAACAGCGCGTCTGAAATTTACTACACGTATTACGGCAGCTGGGATATGCTGCTCATGATGTTCCTGGGTATGGCCCTGCTGGGCTGGGGCTTTTTCTCCAACAAACTACCAACCTCCACCTATGTCGTCACGCTGCTCATAGGGTACGGAATTGGGTTGCCAATCAGTTGGTTTTATGTAGCGTCACAGGTAGACTGGTCACAGCACCCCGGCCAGATTGTTGACAATTACCGGACAATACCCTTTCAGGTGTATGACATCCGGCGGGTCTTGCTGGCGCTTGGTCATGCGAGTCTGGTGTTGTTAGTCTATCGCTCTCAACTGGTGCCCTGGCTCATGCGGGCTCTGACGGCGGTGGGGCAAATGGCTTTCACCAACTACCTGATGCAGTCGATCATCTGTACCCTGATTTTTCACGGCTATGGCCTGGGCTATTATGGAAAGCTGTCCTACTATGAGTTGTATTATGTGGTGGCCGGCGTGTGGGTTTTTCAGTTGATTTTATCACCCATCTGGTTGCAGTATTTCCTGTTCGGGCCGTTCGAGTGGCTTTGGCGTTCGCTAACCTATTGGCAGCTGCAGCCCATGCGCCGGACGATATCGGCGACCTGAGCCATGGCGGTGATGCCAGTTATCATCGACTTTCCTGAACCCGAAAGAAAAGGCCCCTGTTTATGACCGTTATGGTCTAAGACAGGGGCTTTCGTTCAACTGGGTGTGGATAAAACAGTAGCAAATGGCAACTCGCCACAACAGGTACTACGACAGCTACTAGTATCTATATATTTTATCATTCATACTATTCCCAACGGTCACCAAGCGTCTCACTACATCTGGTACAGGAATACCGGAATGTCGTTATTAAATCAGGTTTAGTTTGACCAGGCCGGTCAGATACTGATAGCAGGTATCGCGCATGCGGCCGATCTCATCGCGTAGCTGCGTAAAAATTACCGGCATCGCCTGGTACTTCGCAAACTGGTTGTCGTTACAGGGAACCGGCGCAACAACACCGCTACAGGCATTGCTGGCGCACAAATGTACAGACCGGACCTCTTCGATCCGTTCTTTCAGCTGGTGCAGACTACCGTAGTAATCGATGGCCCGGTGCTGCAGCTGGCTGTTCTGCTGCTCCAGCAGATCGGCCAGCAGACTCAGCAGCCCATCGATTTCAGCTTCATTGGTATTGAGCGTAGCCGTCCAGGCCTGATTCTGCGCCCGGCAGGTCAGTAGCGTTGGTACCGTATTGGTCGATGGAGGGGTATCAATAATGGATTGCATAACAGAAAAGCGTTTGGGCGAATAATATGACCGTAAAAGTAGCGGAGCCGCCCCCCGGCTTACCTGATGCTGGTCAGCCCGTCGACTGATTCATATCAGGCACCCTGTTCAGCTGAACTTAATCAGCCTGACACCTGACGAATCTCATCGGTAGCGTAGGGAATGAACCTCAATTTTGGGGCATCAAACGCTACCGGGTATGTCCACAATCTTCTTTATGATCGGAATAAGCTTGCTGATGGCGCTGGGATTTCTGAGCGCATTCATCTGGTCGATGCGCACCGGTCAGCAGGACGATTTGTATACGCCCTCACTCAGAATGCTGCTCGACGATACGCCCCCCGACGAACCCGCTCTTTTATCCGAAAAACCAATGACCATCGATTCAAGCCACCGGACCATCCAGAAAAATTCTTCTACTGCCCTATGAACGTCACTACCAACCCACCAATCGTGATCATTTCGCCGGACCGGGCGGCTATTGGACAGCCCCCGCCGGGTCAGCGACTCGTTGCCGAACGATTTGCGTACGACAACACCATTGTTCGCAACTTTGCCGTAGCAACCATTATCTGGGGTATCATCGGTATGCTCGTAGGTGTTATTGCTGCCAGCCAGCTGTTTGCGCCAGCCGCCAACCTGAGCAACCAGTACACCACTTTCGGACGCATACGGCCGCTGCATACCAACGCGGTTATTTTTGCCTTTGTAGGCAACGCCATTTTTATGGGCGTTTACTACTCGCTCCAGCGGCTCTGTAAAGCGCGGATGTTCTCCGACCTGCTGAGCAAGATCCACTTCTGGGGCTGGCAGTTGATCATCGTGTCGGCGGTGGCCACATTGCCGCTGGGCCTGACGACCTCCAAGGAATACGCCGAACTTGAATGGCCCATCGACATTGCCATTACGCTGATCTGGGTGGTGTTCGGTATCAACATGTTCGGTACGATCTTCAAACGGCGCGAACGGCATCTGTACGTCGCCATCTGGTTCTATATCGCCACGTTCGTGACCATTGCCGTCCTGCACATCATCAATTCGCTGGCAATTCCTGTTACGCTGTTCAAGAGCTACTCGCTCTATGCCGGGGTTCAGGATGCGCTGGTTCAATGGTGGTATGGCCACAATGCGGTGGCTTTCTTCCTGACCACGCCCTACCTGGGCATGATGTATTACTTCCTGCCTAAAATGGCGAACCGGCCCGTTTACTCCTACAAACTGTCGATTCTGCACTTCTGGGCGCTGATTTTCCTGTATATCTGGGCTGGTCCTCACCATTTGCTCTATAGCTCACTGCCCGACTGGGCGCAGTCGCTGGGCGTTGTTTTCTCCATTATGCTCATTGCTCCATCGTGGGGCGGGATGATCAACGGTCTGCTGACCCTGCGCGGGGCCTGGGACAAAGTGCGCGAAGATGCCATCCTGAAGTTTATGGTCGTTGGCCTGACGGCCTACGGTATGGCCACCTTCGAAGGGCCGATGCTGTCGCTCAAGAACATCAACGCCATTGCCCACTTTACCGACTGGATCGTGGCTCACGTTCACGTTGGCGCGCTGGGCTGGAATGGCTTTCTGACGTTTGCCATGCTGTACTGGCTTATCCCACGCATGTACCACACGCCACTGCACTCCAAAAAACTCATCAATATCCACTTCTGGCTCGGTACGCTGGGCATCCTCTTCTACGCCGTTCCGATGTATATCTCGGGCTTTACGCAGGGGATGATGTGGAAAGAATTTACGGTTGAAGGCACCCTCCGGTACAGTAACTTCCTGGAGACGACACTACAGTTACTGCCCATGCACCGGATGCGGGCCATTGGCGGAACGCTTTACCTGATCGGGGCTATCCTGATGGCGTATAATCTCTTCAAGACCATGGCTGCCGGTACGCTGACGGCCAACGAGCCCGCCGAAGCCCCCGCCCTGGAGAAAGCGTATGTTCCCGTTGGCAACGATACGTACTGGCACCGCTGGCTGGAACGTAAGCCTATTCCGCTGCTGGTTGGCTCACTGGTCGTTATTCTGATTGGCACGCTCATCGAGCTGATACCCACGTTCATGGTGGAGAGCAACGTACCAACGATCTCGGCGGTGCAACCCTATACCGCGCTGGAAGTAGAAGGCCGCGACCTGTACATCCGCGAAGGCTGCGTCAACTGCCACACCCAGATGGTCCGCCCGTTCCGCTCCGAAACCGAGCGTTACGGCGAGTACTCCAAAGCGGGCGAGTTCGTCTATGACCACCCATTCCTGTGGGGCAGCAAACGTACCGGCCCCGACCTTCACCGGGAAGGCAACAAATACCCCGACTCCTGGCACTATCATCACATGAACGACCCGACGTCCATGTCGCCCGGTTCCATCATGCCGCCCTACCCCTGGCTGCTGGAGCAGAAACTCGATGTTTCCCACACAGGCGGCAAACTGAAAGCCCTCCAGCAGGTAGGCGTTCCGTATGACGACGTAGCGATAACCTACGCCAATGAGGACCTTCAGAAACAGGCTGGTGCGATAAGCGATAAATTAGCCAAAGACGGCATCAACGTAAAATCCGACCGCGAAATCGTAGCCCTCATCGCCTACCTGCAACGGTTAGGTACGGACATCAAGAAAATGGAAACCGCCACCGCCACCCCGTAGAGACGCGACCCTTCGCGTCTATGAGGTAGCCCCCATAGAGACGTGACCCCTCGCGTCTGATCGCTACCCAACAGAGGGTCAAACCAACAGAATCATCACACAGACGCAAAGGCCGGGCCGCCGGGCGGTTGCGTCTCTACCAATCGACAATCATGTTCAAACAATTTATATCCAAAATTCCCGGCGCAGACCTGTACATGGTCGGGTCGTTCATGACCTTCTTCGTCTTTTTCGTGCTGGTAGGGCTGTACTTGTGGCTAGCCGACAAGAATTACCTCCAGCAGATGAGCCGCCTGCCGTTCGATGATTCATCCACCGATTAACTGATCCCACCCCTCATGAATCTGCTTCTTAGTTTACAACTGGGCGAACCGTCCAAATCCATGTGGAACATTACCTCCGCGCAGGAGCTGGTGCTGGTCATGCTGGCCCTCATCGTGCTGGTGGGGATGGCGCTGGTGGGCGTTGTTGCGGTTTACCTGCTGCTGATTGTCCGTAAAGCCCTGGAACCGGCCCCCCTGCCCCTGGCCAAACCAGCCGATACCCGTTCCAGCTGGCAGCGTTTTGCGGGTCTGCACACCCTCAGCCAGGAAAAAGACCTGGTCATGGAGCATGCCTACGATGGCATCCTTGAACTGGACAATCCAACCCCGCCCTGGTTTATGGGTCTGTTTTACAGTACCATCGGCTTCGCCTTTGTTTACCTGCTGCTGTTCCACGTATTTGACGTCGGCAGTCTGCAACTGGCCGAATACACACAGGAAGTCGCTATCGGCGAGCAACAGCGTGAAGCATTCATCAAAAAAGTGGCCGGCTCTATCAACGAAAATACCGTCGCGTTTACGAAGGATGAAAAGTCGCTGGATGCGGGGAAGGCCCTGTTCATGCAAAACTGCCTGGCCTGCCACGGCCAGCAGGGACAGGGGGGCGTTGGCCCCAACCTGACCGATGAGTTCTGGCTGCATGGCGGCAACGTAAAATCTATTTTCCACACCATCAATGAAGGCGTTCCTGCCAAAGGGATGATGTCGTGGAAAAAACAACTCAACCCGTTGCAGGTGCAGCAGGTTGCCAGCTTCATTCTGTCGCTGCAAGGCACAAAACCAGCCGGAGCCAAAGAGCCCCAGGGAGAGAAAGTAGCGGTTAATTAACGATTCACGATGCCATGAACACCCCCATAAACACCCCTGTCGACGATTATTTCAGGTCACACGTACCGAACCAGAAAGAAAACGGCGGACGTCAGTGGCTGTATCCCCGGGCTACATCGGGGAAATTCACGCAGTGGCGGAGGGTGGTAGCGGTGGTGTTGCTGGTAGCGTTGTTTGCCGGTCCATTCGTTTGGGTAGACGGTCACCCGCTGTTTCTGTTCAATGTGCTTGAGCGCCGGTTCATCTTTTTCGGTGTCACCTTCTGGCCACAGGATTTTTACCTGGTTGCCATTGGGCTGATCACCTTCATCATGTTCATTGCCCTCTTTACAGTCGTATACGGACGGGTCTTCTGCGGATGGGCCTGTCCACAAACGATCTTTATGGAAATGGTTTTCCGGACGATCGAAGGCTGGATCGAGGGCGACTTCAACGCCCGCAAACGGCTCGATGCGGCTCCCTGGACAGTAGAGAAGATCGTTAAGAAGACCAGCAAACACGGCGTTTTTCTACTGATCTCATTTGTGATCAGCAACACCTTCCTGGCCTATATCATTGGCCGCGACCAATGGCTGACGCTCATTACCGATAGCCCCACCCAACACGTTACCGGTTTGTTTACCATGCTGGTGTTTACCGGTGTCTTCTACGCGGTGTTTGCGTACCTGCGTGAAATAGTCTGCACGACGATTTGCCCCTATGGTCGCCTGCAGAGCGTGATGCTCGACAAAAACTCACTCGTCGTTGCCTATGATTACATCCGGGGTGAACCGCGCGGAAAGATTAAAAAAAGCGAAGTGGCCGCCCCCGTAAAAGGTGACTGCGTCGACTGCAAGCTCTGCGTCCATGTCTGCCCAACCGGTATCGATATCCGTAATGGCACCCAGATGGAGTGCATCAACTGCACCGCCTGCATGGATGCCTGCGACGAGGTGATGGTAAAAATAGACCGGCCGAAGGGTCTGATCCGGATGGATTCGCTACAAGGGATCGAAACCCGGCAGCCCTTTCGGTTTACAGGACGGATAGTTGCCTATACGGGTGTGCTGGTGGCCTTGATGGCGGTGCTGGGATTCCTGCTCATCAGCCGCCCCTCGCTCGACGTAACGATATTACGGGCACCGGGACAACTGTTCCAGCGCGAGCCGAACGGCCGGATAGCCAACCTGTATACAGTAGAGGTGATCAACAAAACCTACCGCGCCCTGCCGGTGCAGTTCCGACTCAGCCGCCCCGATGCGACACTGGCGTTCGTGCAGAAACTGACGCAGGTCCAACCCGGCGAACTAACGAAAACGATGTTCTTCATCTCGCTGCCCCAAACCGCTATCCGGCAAAGCAACACCAAACTAACCATCGACATTATCTCAAACAATACGGTGGTCGACCAGATAGAAACAAACTTCCTGGGACCGGAATGAATGATGAACGATGAGTGATGAACGAGTGAGTGATGAACGAGTGAGTGAATGTAGCTCTTTATCACTCATCATTCATCATTCATCACTCATCACTCATCACTCATCACTCATCACTCATCACTCATCACTCATCACTCATCACTCATCACTCATCACTCATCACTCATCACTCATCACTCATCACTCATCA
>NZ_VFIA01000022.1 GCF_014282275.1 Spirosoma utsteinense | reverse complement strand
TTGACGGCAAGCAGTAGTTTGGCCAAACAGTGGATGGAGGACATTTTGTTAAGGGCATTACCACCCAAAAGTGCAATCAGTTTTTGCAAACCTTTTTCTTGACATCTATAATTGAAGTAACCATCGAGGGTACTGGTCGGAATACACTCGGCGTGATTGATAAAGCACTCAAGGTCAAAAGCCAGCTTGAGAAGCAACCGGGGCGGGTGGTCGATGAAGTGTGGGCTGTCTTCGACCGTGATAGCTTCCCCAATCAAGATTTCGATAATGCTATTGCCAAAGCGCGCGAACTGGCAGTACATTGTGCCTGGAGCAACGAAGCCTTTGAACTCTGGTATCTTCTCCACTTTCAAAACTTCGAAAACGCCATGAGTCGGCATGACTATAAGAAGCTACTGGAACGAGAACTAAGTCGATGTATCGGCAAACCGTATCAGTACGAAAAAAGTGACCATACTGTTTTTGATTTACTTATTCAGCACGGAAATGAAGAGCAGGCAATCAAGCGGGCAAAACAGTTGGAAGAACAATTTGCAGGCCGGACTGACTACGCCAGTCATAATCCCTGTACAAGAGTTTACGTGCTGGTTGAGAAGCTTCGCTTGCAGTCTCCACCTAATGCCTAATTGATACCCTGAACTCACTAGTAATAACCGGATTAAACAATACCGTACTCACAGTGCCGAGCAATGATTAAACAAACGACTATCTTCTTTCTGGCAACCAGCATTGCCATCACCTCAGCCTGTGGTCAGCCGAAACCGACCCAACCCGCCGAGCCATTGGGCTTCGAAGAATACGATCCTGTTTCGACGCTGAAAGTACCGGAGCATAAGTTGAGCCGGTCGAAGTATCCATTCATCGACGTACACAATCACCAGTGGAATATGGACAACGCCAGTCTGCGCCCGCTCCTGAGCCAGATGGATAGCCTGAATATGGGGATCATGATTAATCTTAGCGGCCGGGGATGGGGAAGCGTAGCCGAAGGAACGAAGTTCTTCGACAACTCGCTGGCTAACATCAGCAAGAATGACGCCAAGCGACTTGTACTCTTCACCAACATTAACTTCGACGATATCGGGCGCAAAGGCTGGACCGAAGAGGCCGTCAGCCTTCTCGCAGCCGACGTCAAAAAAGGGGCGAAAGGGCTAAAGATCTATAAATCGCTGGGTATCAACAATAAAGACGATAAAGGACAGCGGATTCAGGTCGATGACCCGCGCCTTGACCCCATCTGGGCCAAATGTGGTGAACTGGGCATTCCCGTGCTGATTCACACCGCCGACCCCAAGTCGTTCTGGGACCCGATGGACCGCTACAACGAACGCTGGCTGGAACTTAAGCTTCACGGTGGCCGCAAACGGGCCGCTAATGACCCGGTCCCCTGGGAGAAGCTCATTGCCGAACAGCATAATGTGTTCCGGAAGCACAAAAAAACAACCTTTATTGCGGCCCATATGGACTGGTTCCCAAACGACCTGACCAAACTCGACAGCCTGATGCAGGTATTCCCGAATATGAACGTCGAGATTGGTGCCGTTATCGCCGAGTTGGGCCGTCAGCCTAAAGCATCACGAACGTTCTTCGAGAAATACCAGGACCGGATCCTGTTTGGCAAAGACAGCTGGGTACCCAGTGAGTATGCCACCTACTTCCGGGTGCTGGAAACAGATGATGAATACTTTCCGTACCACAAAAAATACCACGCGTTCTGGCGGATGTACGGGATGGCGCTGCCCGACGAGGTTCTGAAAAAAGTTTATTATAAAAACGCCCTTCGTCTTATTCCGGGGCTGGATAAAAGTCAATTTCCAAACTAAGGCCCTTGGCGCGAAACGGTCGATTACCGATCAGACAGCGCTGCCTCTATCCTGTCACATATCCTAAAACACCCTGTGTATGCAGTTGCTTCGCCATCTTTTTGTCTATTCACTGCTCATCGCCGGAGCCTTGTCGGCTGGGGCACAAAGCCTTACTGCCGATGCCTTTGAGCAACAGGTAAAGCAGTTGCCAGCGGGACAACTCCTGGATGTCAGGACACCCGGCGAGTTTGGCGGAGGACACCTGCCCGGTGCCAAAAATTTGGATTTCCGGAACCCTGATTTCGGAAAGAACCTGGCGAGTCTCGATAAGAAAAAGCCGGTTTATGTTTATTGCCTGTCGGGTGGGCGCTCAACAGAAGCGGCCAAACTGATGCGTGAGCAAGGCTTTACGTCGGTTTACGAGTTGCAGGGCGGTTATCTCAAATGGACTACCAGGATGAAACCCATCGAAGGGGCCCAGACCAAATCGTCGGCCAAAGCGGTTACGCCCGCTGAGTTACAGACATGGGCCGCTAGTAATCGCCTGGTGCTTGTCGACTTTTATGCGCCCTGGTGTGCGCCCTGCCAGAAAATGATGCCGATTATTGATCAGTTGCAGACCCAGTATGCCGGTAAGGTACTCGTGGTGAAAGCCGATGCCGACGCGAGTAAGGCCCTGATGCAGGCCTACCAGATCGACGAAATACCAACGCTGTTGGTTATCAAGCAGGGTAAACTGTCCGAGCGCCTGATTGGCCTGCAAACCACGGCCTACCTCACCGAACTGCTCGACAAAAACCTGTGACATCTTTCCAATGACCATCACCCAAATTAATTTATACCGGTACGATATTGCGCTCAAAGCGCCCATTGCCATTTCTCTCGGCACCATTGAGCACGCCCGTAACCTGCTGGTTGAGATTCAGACAGAGGCCGGAATCACGGGCTGGGGCGAAGGGTCGCCCTTCTGGATGATCGTAGGCGAAACCCAGGCATCGGGCCTGGCTGCTGCCGGGGACATGGCCCGACTGCTGCTCAACCGGGATCCACTCGATATTGAAGGGTGCCTGAACACCCTGGTACGTTACCTGCCCGGTCACCCCACCACGCGCTCGGCCTTCGACATGGCCCTGTATGATATTGCTGCCAAGGCCGCCAATATGCCGCTCTACCAGTTCCTGGGTGGCAGTAAGCAATCACTCGTCACCGACGAAACGATCTACATCAACGCCCCCGAACGCATGGCAGAGGATGCCCTGCGCATCCAGGCGAATGGGGCTGAAGCCATAAAAGTCAAACTCGGGACGAATGCCCGGGACGATATCCGGCGCGTCGAAGCGATTCGAAACGCCCTCGGCGACACGATGCCCATCCGGACCGACGCCAATCAGGGTTGGGACGTTATTACGGCGCAGACGGTGTTACGCGCCATCGGTGGCTGGAACGTGCAGTATTGTGAGCAACCCATTCGACGCCATGACATTGCCGGGCTGCGTCAAATTCGCCAGTCGTCGACGGTGCCGATCATGGCCGACGAAAGCCTGTTCGATGCCACCGACGCGATTCGATTGATTCGGGAAGAAGCAGTCGATTACTTTAATATCAAGCTCTCCAAGAGCGGGGGGATTTTCGAAGCCCTTAAAATCAATGCGATTGCCGAAGCCGCCGGAGTGCCGTGCATGATTGGCTGCATGTCGGAGTCGCGCCTGGGGTTAACGGCCAACGCTCACTTTGCTTCGGCCCGGCAAAACATCCGTTTCTACGATCTGGATGGGTGTTTCGAACACGCCAGCGACCCAGTCCAGGGCGGTATTGTATATGATAAGTACCAAATTACGCTGCCGGATGCGCCCGGCATTGGCGCGGAGGTCGATCCTTCCTTTTTGAACGGGCTGGAC
This sequence comes from Spirosoma utsteinense, assembly GCF_014282275.1. Lineage (GTDB taxonomy): Bacteria > Bacteroidota > Bacteroidia > Cytophagales > Spirosomataceae > Spirosoma > Spirosoma utsteinense. Next base: position 109,896 of record NZ_VFIA01000022.1, on the reverse strand, counting down.
AAGGTCTCTATTCACCGGTCGGCAGCATGAATACCCAGCCGCCCACTCGCCTGTTCAGGGCGGTATTTGTGGTCGTTACGCTGCTGGAAATTGCAGGCGATATGGGGCAACGTCAATGGCTGCATTATGGCACTAAGCCGCTGATCGTCGGCATGCTGCTGGTTTGGGCCTGGCGTCATCGGACGGTGGGTGGCCGTCCAATGATGATACTGCGCATCGGCCTGGTTTTCGCGTTGCTGGGCGATATTTTTCTCATGATTCAGGAAGTCGACCTGTTTGGACCGGGTTTGGCATCGTTTCTATTTATGCAGTTATGCTATTGCGCCGTCTTCGGTATGCGCGGTGCCTTCCAGTCCATTTCACTGGCCATGTTTGGGCTGATTAGCCTTCCGTTTGCGCTCTACGCGGGCGTTTTCCTGATGATTCTCTATCCTGCTTTTACAGCAAACCCCGCCCTGCAGGGGCTTTGGATTCCGGTGATCGTTTATGTCGGCTGCATCAGTACGATGGGGCTGCTGGCCGCCCTGCGCCGGGGTAATGCGGGTTATGGGCACGTACTGACCGGTGCGCTGTTGTTCATACTCTCCGACTCGGCCATTGCAGTCAATGGCTTTTTATCGCCCTTTCCCGGCTCAACGCCCCTGATTATGAGCACTTATGCAGCCGCTCAATACCTGATTGTTAGTTACATACATCCCAGACAATGACCATTATTACTACGGCTCAGACCGACGATGATTTACGCGGCATCCTCGCCCTGCAGGAGCAAAACCTGCGTCGCTTGATACCCGCTTCAGTAGCCGCCGACCAGGGGTTTGTGACGCTCCAGTACACGCTCGACCAGATGCGTCAGATGCACCAGGCGGGGCCAAGCGTTATTGCTAAAGATGGCGATGTTGTAGTTGGCTATGTTATTACCACACTCCCTGAAACCCGACAGTTCGTACCGGAGTTAGGCAACCTCTTCGATCAAATTGACGTGATCACCTATGAAGGTCATCCCCTGTCGACCTATACCTACTATGTGGCCGGGCAGGTTTGTGTGGCCTCCGGCTACCGGGGCCAGGCCCTGCTGGACCGGATGTACCAACACCACCGTCATCTGTATGCCGATCGGTTCCAGTTATTCATCACCGACATTTCGGCCCTGAATACCCGTTCCCTGCGTGTCCATGAGCGAATTGGTTTTTACCCCCTACAACGCTTCTACGAACCGACAGCGGGCGAAGAATGGATCGTGGTTGTTTGGGACTGGAAAAAGTAGACAGGTGAAATAATGCGCTTCTTCCGTTGTCGTCAGCTACTCCCAACTCTATTTTCCATGCGTTTACTTTTCCTGCTTTTTGTCAGTACGGCTACCCTGCTTGCCCAACCCGGACCGCAAACCTTTACACCAGCAAAATCAGTTACCGGTGCAGGTTTTTCGGCCGACCGGCTGAAGCGGCTCGATACGTTTCTACAGGGTCTGATCGATCAGGGGATAGCGCCCAATGCTGTCACGTTTGTAGCCCACCGGGGTCAGGTTGTGCATTACAAAGCGTTTGGCTATAGCAATCTCGAGAAGAAAACACCCTTGAAGCGCGACGACATCTACCGCATTGCCTCGCAGTCGAAAGCCATCACGACCACGACGCTGATGACCCTGTTCGAGGAAGAAAAATTCCTGCTCGATGACCCTATCAGCCAGTACATCCCGGCCTTTAAAAACCCGACCGTGCTGGTAAGTTATGACAGGAAAGACCCGGCAGGCGGTAGTTTCAAGACCCGACCGGCAAAAGGCGAAATCACCATCCGGCAACTCCTGAGTCATAACGCCGGTATTCCTTACGAACACCCGCTCGATCAGCGACCTGAGTTTATGTTGCCCTTCTTTAACTCGACGAAGCCCGACAAGCTCGAAGACGTTATCAATAAACTGGCAAAACGGCCGCTGTTGCGCGACCCTGGCACCGATTCGACCGGTGCCGGTTTTACCTACGGGTTGAACACCGATGTCATTGGGCGGCTGGTAGAGATTCTGTCGGGCAAGCCTCTCGATGTGGCCATGCGCGAACGGGTTCTCGATCCGCTCGGGATGACCGATACTCATTTTTACCTGCCCGCCAGCAAAACCAGCCGACTTGTCGAACTGTATAGCAAAACCAATGGGCCACTGTCCCTTCACCAGAACACAGATTATAGAAACTATGCGATATCGGGCGCAAAAACCTACTTCTCTGGCGGGGCTGGTGAGCACCGTCGAAGATTATGCCCGTCTCTGCCAGATGTTACTGAACGGCGGCACGTTCAATAACCGCCGAATACTGGGCCGGAAAACCATTGAGATGATGACCCGCAACCAGATCGGCACCGCCGATGTGTGGGACCGCCAGGACAAATTCGGATTGGGTTTTGAGTTGATTACCGCTAACTCACACTATGGCGACCAGGCTACGCCGGGTGCCTACACCTGGGGCGGCATGTACTGCTCGGAGTTCACCATCGATCCCAAAGAAGAGCTTATCATGCTGGTGTTTACCAACGTTCAGCCGTATTCATACTACAGCGATTTCGTCCGGAAATTTCGTATGGCCGTGTATCAGGCGCTGGAATAATCCAGCCGCGCAGTGTGATGAGCCTAGCGGCCGAACAGGTATCAACTTATTGCATCGACAAACACGGGAACTCTTCTTATAGCGATTAGAAGTAACATTACTTCCTATCACTAATTAATAAGGTTAGGCCAGAACGGATAGCCGATTACCAGGCAGCTAAACAAGCACAACCGAATAATAGATTAAGTAACTACTCATGAACTCCCGGGTGGTTGCTTAATCTATCGTTCGTATATTGCTTGTCTATTAGATTAGTAGTCTAAGTTAGTAGTCCGTCACACCATGTCTTTTTCTGCGTTATCTGCTCCCGATGATCAGTTAGATGAATTGATCAATCGACTGAGTCAGCTTCCTACCCATACGATTGGTCGACGGACAGATAACGTGATCGTTATTTCACATGGGAAAGTGAGTGGTCAACACGCCCGGCTGATTCTATGTACTCCCAGCAGTTTCGTTCTGGAAGATCTCGATAGCAAGAACGGGACGTTTGTGAACGGCGTACGAATTACCCGCAAGGTTATCGGTCAGCAGGATCACATTCAGCTGGCAGACTTTACGTACACAGTGGCTCAGCTTCTCGATCTAAGCAAGGAATCAGTCATAAAACCGGTTACTGCTTCTACCAATCAGTTGCCGCCTGCCGCTCTTCCGGCTCAAAAAGCATCACTTGATTTCACAAACCAATTCGCCGATCTACAACGGGTCTTTGACCAATACCCGAAACTCCGCAAGAACTGCCGTAACCGCGAAAAAATGATTCGCACGGGCAGCGTCATCCTCTCATCTATTGTTGGCATCAGTACTGCCCTATCGACTGGGGGCGGGGCGCTACCTGTCCTTCAACTTATGTCAGGCGCGGGGCTTAGTATGCTGGTGCCTACTCTCTGCTCAACACTTTTATCGACGGAAGAAAAGCTAGAGATTATTGACAAAGAATATCGGGAACAATACCGGTGTCCCAACCCGGCTTGTCGTGATCCCTTTGGCACACGTGAGTGGGAATTGCTGGCCCAGCAAAAGACGTGTAGACGGTGTCAGGCCATTTGGGTAAACTAATCTCAATTTTCAGACTCACATTTCTGACACTCGTTCGATTCATTCACATCATTCAACCCTTATTGCTTTACTATCATGACACAACTTCCCAAACAGGCTGATCTTGAATCGACCGACATGTTCGTACCTGTTCAAGAGACGACCCCTTCTTCACCTAAACCAGCCCTCATCACGAACAAAAAAAAGATGCTGGGCATCTCTGCCGCTACCGTACTGCTCGGTGGAGCAGTTGGTCTGGCGATAGCCAACAATGTTGGCGAAGGGGAAGAAACATTACCTTCAGGCACGGCGAACCTACCTTCTCCCACAGAGATAGAAACTGGCAGGCTGCCTCAGGATATTGATGTCGCCGGTAAAGTAACGGATGACATGTCGTTCGAGCAGGCCTTTAAAGCTGCTCGTGATGAGGTTGGCGAAGTGGGGGTCTTCAATTGGCACGGCCTCTGGTACAATACGTTTGAGAAAGAAGAATGGAGTGAGCTATCGCTGGAACAGCGTCAGGAATTTGTAGAAGCCGTTACTGGCGAGAAACTGCCGGTCAAACTTTACTCCCCCCAACAGACTACCCATGATACTACCTCGAAGATCCAGGAACAGCAGCTTGAGCCAACGATCATCGAAGGGTATCTTAATGGCCAGCGCGTGATGGGCCTTGATTTCAATCAGGACGGTGTTATCGATACATTGGTAATGGATGGACAGGACGGCAGCACCTATCGGGTAGTTGATGCGACTGGTGATGACGGGTTAGACACCGTGTATCGCTACGATTCCCTGAACGGTGACCTAACCGGCGTTGTTGGCCTCGGCCAGCCGTTTGTATTATCGAATGATGACTTCAGCCAGCAATTAGAGAACTCTATGTCGCAGGAAGTAATTGATTCGATTTTAGAACCGGAAACGACTGTAGCTTCCCCAATTCTAATGGCCGATCTGCCTACCGAAGCACCCGAGGAAGACCCCGATGAGTACGTAGCCAGTTCGAGCGAGCCAGACGACACTTACATCAACAATGGAGATGTACACGACATGGAAGACTAGGTGGCTATGAATAACTTCAAAACTACGCTTATCAATTGCCAACAGTGCGGCCGTCGGATTATGGTGCGGGCAACCGATGCTGAACGAGGATCGATCACCTGCTCGCATGTTGGTTGCGGTGCAGTTAATACGTTACAAACAGTTTTTCAATACGACGAAGCTATTGCCAATGGCCTGCCAGACATTGGACAGTTAGTCTACTTAGAGCAACCAGAAATAGTGTATCCGCTTCGTTTCGGGCCAAACGTAGTTGGTACGGGTGAGGGCTCCACTATCCGCGTCAATCGATTCGAACATGGTGGTCGTTGCTATATCAGCCGATGGCACTGCACCCTAACCGTTACGTTCGACAAATGGACCGGTCGTCTGCGTTACCATATTCAGGATGGAGCTGTTGAACCCGGTTCCGAGTCGGTCCGATTTAGCTTGAACGGAACCATGTTAAATGGCACTCCCCTGCTGAAGACTGAAATAATAGACGTGGCTGACGGTGATGTTATCACGCTGGGTGGTGCAGATCGTTTTCGTCTGACCCATGCGATTATCAACCCAGCCATGCTTGAAACGTATAAAATCGATCTGGCCTTCAACCCCGACCGTACCCAGTAATTCATGTATATCGAACCGACGTTACCGCTGGCTTTTTCACACATTGGCCAACGCGCTATCAACCAGGATAGCCTATTCCCTACGGTTGGAGCGGCCACGGAGCAGACCGGTCTTTTTGTCGTTTGCGATGGTATGGGTGGTGCTGATAAGGGCGAAATAGCCAGTCAGCTCCTATGCGATACGATCACAGAATATGCTCATTGCTTTAATTACCCAGCCTTTGATCTGGTCCATCTGCGAACGGCGCTCGGACTAACACTGGACAAATACCAATCTTACCTGCGCCAGCATCCCCTTGTTGGCCGGATGGGATCTACACTGGCCATCCTGCAATTTCATGAGTACGGCGCTACTGTAGCCCACATCGGAGACAGCCGAATTTATCAGCTGCGAGCGGGGAAAATTATCTTTCAAACGAAAGACCACAAGCAGGTAAACGATATGGTTGATGCGGGCATTATAACCGCCACACAAGCGTTAACCCATCCGTGGCGTAATCGGTTGAGCCGCGCCGTTGTTGTCGAGCCAGGTCATAACCCCGGGCAACCGACGCTACCTATACCAGACCTCACCGTCCTGACTGATATTCAGAAGGGCGACTATTTCTTCATGTGTACAGATGGCGTCCTTGAACAATTAGATGACTACGCACTGGAAACCCTGCTGGCAGGCAACATTCCGGATCAGGCTAAAGTACAATCGTTGGTAGCGTTGTGTGATGGTCAGACGAGAGACAATTACTCTGGCTACCTGATTGGCATTAGCCAGGTGCAGCAAATTACTACCGTTCCATTGACCGCACTTTCTTAGACAAACACATATGGTACTGATACTGCGTGTACTGATTGGACTGCACCTTGTAATTATCACCCCGACGATCGTTCGTGCTCAGCAACAAACCTACGCAGTGTTGGTTGGTGTCTCTGACTACAAAAACCTTTCTGATAAGACCGGGGATTTACAATTTGCCGACCGGGATGCGAAACAGGTACTGGCATTTCTAAGAAGTAAAATTGGCGGTAATGTACCCGCCGGTAACATACAACTTCTCACAAACCAACAGGCGACCCGGTCACGTATTGAAAAAGCCGTTATGTCATTTGGTAAGGCTAAATCGGGGGATCGGGTGCTCTTTTATTTTTCAGGCCACGGGCTTACCAATAGCTTCGCCCCCTATGACGCCCAATCCGGACGTGTATCTACGATGCTGACTCATCAGGATATCAAAACTGCGTTTCGGCACTCTTCGGCCTCAACCAAGCTATGTATTGTAGATGCCTGCCTGTCGGGCAGTATGACCCGGCCAAAGCAGGGTACGCCAACCCGGCTAAGTTCAACAACCGATAAAGGCAATGTGGCTATGTTGCTGGCCAGTCGCTCAACCCAGTATGCTATTGAGAGCCGACGCCTGACGGGAGGAACCTTTACTCACTACCTGCTGCTGGGGCTGGGAGGGCGCGCCGACCGCAATGATGACCAGATAGTAACTATCCATGAATTACATCAGTACGTAGCTCCTCAAGTGCGCCGGGCTACAAAAGGTCGACAAACGCCTGTTTTCTACGGACGATTTTCGGATAACCTAGCTTTAACGTATCTTTGAAAGAACTATTCGGTTACAACATACCGGCGTTATGAATCAATCGTTTACTTCTTTTCCTGACTTTAAAAGACGTTATCCAATACGTCCTAACGACGAAAGTTCCCTATTGGGGAGTGGCTCTTACGGTCGTGTATTTAAGGTTGAAGATCAGCTCGAAACCGAATGGGTCGCTATTAAAATCAGTGAGTTCAAAGGGAACGAAGCCAAATCGTTGAAAGCCGAAGTCGATCTGGCGCAACGCGTACCCCGGCAAGCTAATATTGCCCGTTACGATGCTTGTTATCGACTCGAAACAGATACCAGCGTCAGCGATTTCGCGATCATGAAGTACTACCCGGATGGCAATCTGGCAGACTTACTTCAACATAACTCATTGACTCCACCCCAGATTTATGATATCACGCAAGGTATCTTGCTGGGACTACAGCACCTGCACCGCCATCGTATCGTTCACCGTGACTTCAAACCAGCTAACATTCTCATTTCACGTGATAATGCGGGTCGGTTCATCCCTAAAATTGCTGATTTCGGTTTAAGCAAACTGGTTACCAGCGATGAGCTGGATAATTCTGATTTTGATCTCAGCGATGGTCGCGGTACCCCCTCGTATAAAGCTCCGGAACAGATTGAAGGGAGCCGGGTTAGTTTCAATCTTGACTTGTGGGCATTTGGCGTCATTTTGTACGAAATCCTGACAGGCGAGAAACCTTTTCGGGCCGATTTACGCAATAGTAGCGAACAGTCGGCACGACGTGAAATTGAAAAGAAAATCATAACCGTCACCTTACCGGAGCGTATCAATCAGGTTGCCGAGCCCTACGCCAGCATGATTCGACGCTGCCTGGTTCGTGACATTCACGAGCGGGTACGTCGGGAAGACGAATTATTGGATTTACTCGACGAAATTCCAACGCTACTGGCTGATGCCCGAAAATTAGTTAGTCAGCGTAAATACGAGCAGGCCATATCCCTGTTCGGGCAAATACTCATCAAACGGGAACACCATACCGAAGCGGAGAAGGAATTAGCTCAATGCCAACTGGATATAAAGCGCCAGCAACTAACTCAGTTGTTAACGAAAGCCAATGACCACGTAACAAGGCGACAATTTGAACAAGCAAAAAGCTATTACGAGCAGGCGTTGCAGGTAGACCCTACTCATTCAACAGCCATACAGGGATTAGCTCTGTGTGTGAATAAACTCCGGCCAGAACCGGCGGTCATTTCCAGAGTTGGGCATGTCTCAGACAAAACGGATGTGTATGAGGAACGCACTGACGTATATCATCCTCCTATCAAGCCAGCGGCTGTTCAAAACCGTCCGGTTATTGTAGATAAGACCATTTCTGTTCGTACCCCGAAGACCTCGGTATCAGGCACTGTTGAACAAACCGTCATCAATCAGCCGATTAAGGCGGCCGTAACACGCACCATTCCCTGGCGTATATTGGCCCCCGTAGCGATAGGGCTGGGCGGCTTGATTTTGTATTACAGTTATGGGCCTGAAAAGGTCGAGAAACTTACTAACAATGAATCGGGCGTTGCTGCCACGGAACAAAAGGCAGAAATCCTGCCCGCCCCTTCTATTAAAGCTGTCACTAAACCAACAACGCCAACGCTAACGAAAGTAACGAAGCCAGACCCAACACCACCTGTAGCCGTACCGTTTAACGCTAACTCCCTTAATAAGCGAATCGATGTTGCGATGGACAAAGCGCGGTTGGCTTACGAACGTAAAGACTATGCACTTGCGGTGGTGCTTTGCAAAAGTGCACTTCAACTCGATCCTGCCCGTCCGGACGTTATCGGCTTTCTAAATTCATCGATCAAGGCTAGCCAGCGCGCTGCATTGGCCGAAACTATTTCTCCAGTGGCATCGCTAAAAGAACCAGCCAAGAGCGCAGAGCCAACAAAAGTAGCGGTACCCGTAGTGGACGAGAAAGAGAAGGCACTTAAAGAAAAGCAGGAAGCCCAGACTGCCTATGACCAATTGATCGAAGAGGGAATCAAAGCAATCAGCAGTAGCAATAACAAAGTGAAAGCTATCGCGGAGTTTGGCAAAGCTTCTTCACTCGCTAAAGAACACAATCTGAGTACGGTCAAAGCCGAGGGTGCATACACAACCTATCTGACCAAGGCCAATAGAATCTTTGACAGTGAAGAATATGAGGGAGCGAAGGGCTGGTACAAGGTGGCTCAGGCCCTGAAAGACACCCCGGAGGTCCGAACAAAAATCAAACAATGCACGAATCAATAAACCATCTAGCTTATATGGATCGATTACTACGTCAGCTTATTTTTTCTCTTTTTCTTCTTGTTCCCTTAACCCCAGCGCTGGCTATCCATCGAGCCCCATCGGCCATTGTAATCGACGACGAATACGATGCATACAAAAAAAAGGGTGATGATTTCTTCAGATCAGGTAGATACCCTGAAGCCCGTCGGCAGTATCAGAACTGCCTGGAAGTACCTGGTTTTGAAAACGATCCGTATGCCAAAGCTCAACTCGACAAATGCGCTACGGCATTGGCGCTGCGGCAACAGGCCGATGATGCCCTAAAACAGGAAAAGGGGCAGGATGCACTCAACCTGTATGGCAAAATTCTTGCAATTAACCCCGATGACGCCATTACCAAATCCCAACTTGCTGACTATTACGAGCAAGAAGGCAATAAGCTCTACAACCAGCAAAAGTATGCTCAGGCCAAAGCCCGCTATGAGCAGGCACTCCCCTACTCGACCCGCCAGGAAACCCTGCGTCTTCAGATCCGGAACAGCGAAAAAAATTTAGTACCAGTCGTACGGAATCGGGTTGGCTTAAAAGTAGTGACAGGTGTGGTGGCTGTGGGAGCTGGTGCCTACGCCTTGCTGCTCCGTAACGATTTTCAAACCAAGCAATCAGCCCTGAATCAACTAAGCCAATCTACCGACCCTTCCGGCACAGGCATTATAGCCAATCCTGATTCATATCGGCAATGGAGTGAAGCGTATGATGCGGCTGAATCAGCTCAACAAAAGAACGGGCTGTATAAGGCCTGTATCGGGGTAGCCGCCGTTGCTACAGTAGCTGAGCTATACTTGCTGATCCACAAGCCCAAACCGCGTCTTCGCGCAATCAACTGGCATCCATCTTCTACCTCATGGGGCCTTGCCGTTTCGCTTGCCCTCTAATATATCCACACACTTAGGCGCACAGGGCGTCAATTACAGATATTCGTCATGAAAAAAAATATACTCTCTTACCTGATTGGGCTAAGCCTGATCTGTCTTGGTAGCCAACTACTGGTTAGTTGTGAATCCTGGGAGTTGCCCTCCCGAAAAACACAGCGAAACTGCGTTAAACCGACCGGAACGCTGAATGCAATAATCAATCAGAAGAAAGTCGACTTTTCGATCGGTAATACCGGCGGAACCATCGATCAGGTGAGTTGGGATTTTGGTAATGGCAGCACCACGATTACGAGTGGCATGACGGTAACCTACACGTACCCTACCTCCAGCACCTACACAGTAAGAGCAACCCTGTCGAATGCCTGCGATACAGAAACAACCCTGTTACGTACCATTTCTGTCAATGATGCGGTATCGCCCACAGTAAGCCTACAGGCAATCACTACCGTTTCGTTGAACGCGGCCACGGCAACTATGGCTGTGAGTTCTAATGGCAACGCCACCATAACCCGTTACGGCATCTGCTATTCGCGTATTAATCAGATGCCGACAATAGATACCGACCTGAATCAGACACTGACGGGTGCCCCAGCCATTAACACGCCGATTTCAATTGAGTTAAAAGACCTGCTGCCCAACACTACCTATTATGCTCGCAGTTACGCGGTCAACGGATCAGATCCAGGCTACAGCACTGTACAAACGTTCAGAACGGGACAAAGTCCGGCGGTTACAACCAGCGGCTCAACTAACGTAGCTATAACCACAACGACCGTTAATTTTGTTGTTAGTAGCCCGGGCAATCCGGCTGCGGTAGCCTATGGCATTTGTTACTCATCGACCACCAATTTGCCAGACATAACAAATAGTACTGCGGTAAACGTATCGAGCCCTACGGTGGGGGCTAATACGGCGGTTAACCTAACCAATCTCACGCCAAATACGACATATTATTATCGGGCTTATGCTAAACCGCCAGTGGGGGAGCCTATTTATGGACCGATTCTGTCCTTTACAACGCAGGTCGATGCTGTTACGCAGGACCTAATTGCATCGGTGTCATTCACGAACCGATCGACCCAGGACGCCAGTGGAAATAATAACCACGCTATTGTAGTCGATAGTCCGACGTTCACAAATGACCGGAAAGGAAACGCTAATTCAGCGATTCAGCTGGACGGAGTGAATGACTATTTCTACATGGCAGATAACAATACGCTACGTCCCGACGCCCTTTCGATCAGCGTCTGGATCAAACCTGCTGCGATTAATAACAATTCGAACCGGATACAGATCTACAATAAATCGCGCTGGAACGACAGTTCAGCAGAAATGTACAGTTCTCTGATCAAGCTGAACGAAAATGGTCCGGGATTAACGTTCATGACCAACATAAAACAGAATAGTAACTGTCAGGTGGCTGTTGGATGGCAGAACTTTGAATTCAGCAGCAACTTCCAGCTTAACACCTGGCACCACCTGGTATTTACCTACTCAGGTCGATCTGTCCGCATGTATTTTGATAATGTACTGGTAGATCAACGGGATAATCTACCGGCCAATGCAATCGATAGTTGCCCGGGTGGAGAATTGAAGTTTGGCGCTCAGCTCAGAGACTACCCAAATTATTTCAACGGGGCCATGGATGACATTCGGATATACCGCCGGGCCATTTCTGCCGATGAAGTAAGAACGTTGTACAACCAATAGAAAACACTTCAACTAATTTTCCGTAGCACCCGCTGGGCCAGCGATTGAAACGGGTTAGCCCTGTCTGCACTGATTCGCTTCAGTATAGGCAGGGCTTTTTCGTTTTGATTATTCTTCACATACGCTAGTGCCAATGACCACTCCGCTTTCTGATGAAGCGCCACCGAGGGAGTAGCCAGCGACTGGCTCAAAAACGGAATGGATACCGCTGGCTGACGGTTAGCCAGGTGGCTCAATCCCAATAAATAATTCTTGTAATGTACTGTTTGCTTATCGGCAGGAAGTGTTTTCAACCGCTCGATAACCACATCGTACTTGCCAGCCTTATAGTTCGTAAGCGCATCCATAAACTGGGTACGTATTTCTGGAGATAAGTTATCAGCCGGAAATCCTTTGGTCAGTTCCTCCGGCATGGTATCGGCATAAGCAATATCGGGTCGTTGCCCTACCGTCTGCCGATAAGTAACGTAACCAAGGCTCAACACAATTGCTATCGACGCGGCTATGGCTAGGTAGCGCCAGACGGGAAGCGACCGAACAACAGTTGGCTGCCTGATCTCCGCTACTGGTACTGTCATTTTGTAGTGTGCCTTTGCCCGTTCCAGAGCCCTTTCAATACCAATAGCCCGTAATCCAAGCCGAAGTTCACGTTGCCGGTTTACTTCCGTTTTTAGTTCGGCATCTGCCTGCATATCGGCTTCGAACAACGCCCGATCCGATACCGACAGCTCACTTTTGAGATAAGCCTCAATTAATTCATACTGTTCTTCTGTCAGTTTCATAGTCCTTGCCTGTGGGCGGTCTCCTGATAAAATGCCTTTAATTTTTCGGCACAGCTGTACCGTTTCGACCGAGCCGATGACTCTTTCATGCCTAACCGTTCGGCAATTTCCCGTAACGACAGTTCGTCCACGTAAAACCATTCAATCAGCTGCCGACAGTCGTCTTTGAGTTGTCCCAGCGACTTACGAACGGTGTTAACTACCTCCTGACGTTCCAAATCTTCGACAACGTCTGCCGTATCTGCCACATCGATAACTTCAGGCATAGCCCCGTGCATTCGTAACCGAGCTGATTTCAATTCGGTCAGCCAAACCCGTTTGCCATACTCAAAAATGACCGTTGTAACGCGGGTTCCTGGCTGATATTGATATTTCCCGGTTTCTATATTGAGTAAAAAACTCAGCATTCCTTTCTGAAAAGCATCTTCAGCGTCCATCTCCGACGCACTATTGTTCAGCATCCAATAGCGAAATGACGGGAACGTTTCAGTGTACAAGTGTTGATATGCCCGCTCATCGCGCTGCCTCAGTGCTGTATATAAATCCTGATCGGTAGGGTATGGACGTAGGTTCTGGTGTTGCATAAGGGCATAAGCTGAGCGAATATATACCCTGCCACACATAACTCCCCCCCGTTCAATCGGTATAGTACAAAGATGAATAGGAGATAACCAAGAAAGGTCAGTTCGTGGTAGTTAAAAATCCTTCTACTCCCTATTACCGACATGCTTATAAGCAAGTAATCCCTGTACTAGCAAGCTCAATCGTTTGTATCGTTAAAGCTGACCATTAGGCAACTAAATTAGCATTATAAGGTACATTTATGATGATTTTGTTAAATTTTGTAATCCTGTCAAAAACTACGTCCGGTCTACAGCCGTGAGTCGGGTATACCGTTGTAGGTTTGTAAGTAACGATTTTTGATTCCAACCAATGATCAAAAAAATTGCTCTTGTCATCGTAGGGGTGCTGGCGTTCCTGGTTGTCTGGCAATGGGAGTGGGTGAGCTACGGCTATATGCAGGCAAAAGGCCAGCTCAGGATTATGCTCAACACCCAGCCAGTTAGTGACGTTTTGAACGATCCGGCGTATCCCGACTCGCTGAAACGGAAGATAAAGCTTATCGGAGAAATCAAGCGATTTGCTATCGATTCGCTGAAGCTGGATCCGTCGGGTAGTTATGAAACGTTTTACGATCTGAAAGGCAAGCCATTGATGTGGGTACTGATCGGTTCTGAGAAATACAGGCTCGTACCAGTCGAGTATAAAGTGCCCATTTTGGGTGCATTTCCGTATAAGGGTTTTTTTGACGAGACCCGGTTGCAACAGGCCGATACGTTATTGCAACAACAGGGATTCGATACTCGTATCAACGAAGTAGCCGCTTATTCAACACTGGGCTTTTTCAGTGAACCGATCCTGTCGAATATGCTGAAGCGGTCTGAAGGCCAACTGGCGGAGCTGATAATTCATGAGTTAACCCATGGGACGTTGTTTATAAAGAACAGCCTGGAGTACAACGAAAATCTGGCTGACTTTGTCGGTGATTACGGCGCATTGCGGTTTTTGGCACAGAAATATGGAGAGTCGTCGGTAGCTTACCGTGACTTTTTAGCGGCAAAAGCGTTTTATGAACGATATGATCAGCACATCCTGCGTGGCACCAGCGTACTCAAGCATTTATATGAGACGTTTAAACCTGACACGCCCATTGCCATCAAAGATTCGTTGAAGTGGCAAACGATCGCCCAAATCGTTACTTCATCGGATACGATTACCGATGAACGTAGTACAACGGGGGCACGTTTAGTAAAAAAGCGACGGTTCAACAAACTAAACTTACCTAATAATGCGTACTTTATAGGCTATCTGACGTATAGGAACCAGCAAAACCAATTTCGTCAGGAATTTGAAAATCGGTTTCATGGCAACTTCAGGAAGTACCTGACATACCTCAAGCAAACCTATCCATCGCTATAAACGAGGCCCGATAAACGGGCGGATGTTGTATGAAGAAGTATTTGATTGGTCTGGGCGTTATTACTATTCTGGGCTCTGGATTCTCAGCGCTGAATACCTACCGCCGTGTGGTCAACACCAGTTTCGGGCCGGGCGAACACCTCGAATACCGCGTTCATTACGGCTTCCTGAACGCGGCCGAAGCCATTGTCGATGTGAGCCCAACGCTGTATAAAGTCAATGAGCGCCCCTGCTACCGCGTTAATGTCGACGGACGGACGGTTGGCGCCTTCGACCTCGTTACGCGTGTTCGTGACACCTGGCGTTCGTATATCGACACGTCAGCTATTCTGCCCCAGAAGTTTTATTCCAACATTCAGGAAAACAGTTACCGAAAAGAAGAGAATATTACGTTCAATCATAACGCCAATACCGTAAAAGCGGAAGAGCGTACCGAGCGGGATATCTTTAAAGTGCCAGACGACGTACACGATTTCATTAGCGGTTATTATTTCCTGCGCACAATCGATTTCAGTCACCTTAGCAATGGACAGGTCATTGAAGTCCCCGCGTTCTACGATGACACGGTCTATAACATGAAGGTGCGCTATCGGGGTAAGGACGTAGTTAAAACCAAAAGCGGTAAGCTCAATGTGATTCGGCTTCACCCGGTTCTGCCCCAGAACAAACTGTTCAAGGAAGAAGAGTCGATCCGTATCTTCGTTTCCGATGATGCCAACAAGATTCCGGTCAAAGTCGAAGTCGACCTTTTTGTTGGTTCGATGGTGATGGATCTTAAGCGAAATAACAACCTGAAACAACCACTCCGGTATTTCTAACTGATGCGACGGGCCATTTAACCAGTAAAGGCACCTGTTCAGACGGGTGCCTTTACTGGTTAAATGGCCCGTCGTATCAGGTTTAGCAACCGTCGGCCTATTTTCACTCCAACCGGCAATCGATTCCAGCGCACCTCCGTAAACTCCGATTCAGTAGCCCCAAAACTCGCGTAAAAATTGACGATCGATTTCTTTTGCGGGCTTTCGAAATCGAACAGTAGCGGTCTGTTGGCAACCCGGCACCCGGCATTGGCTCGTAGCTGCCGGTCGATCAGCAGAGTACGGGCATTGCCTTTGCGGCCTGTCTCCGTGGCTGCGTTGAACAGATAAATGATACGGTTCCCTTCTGTGACGAACAAAGCCCCCGCTTCCACCCTGTCTTCAAACCAGGCATACTGGATACTTGCCAGCCCCCGCTCCTGTAGAGCCAGAATCAGCTGGCGCAGGATAGCATAAGCCCACGCTCCTACACCACCCTCAATGCGGCTGGCGTGATTGGCGCGAAACAAAGCCAGTAGCGGCTCCGGATCAGTCGAATCTGTTACAGACCAGCCATAGCCCTCTGCCCGACGCAGGTTCAGTCTACGGTCGCGGTTGTAACGACGGGCCAGTGTCTCATAACCCATAGATAGATCAAGCAGGTGCGTTGTCCGTGGCCGGATAGTAGCGAAGGCAGGCGGTGAACGTAAGGGCGATTGCAGGCACAACACCGAACCATAGCCGTAATGCTGCTGAGCAGCCTCGTGGAAAGGGGCGGGATCGAGCGTTTCGTCAGATGAGAACACGTCCAGAAAGGGACAGAAGAGCGGTTGATGAACGACCCACACGCCCCATTTCCGGCGTAGCGGAATTGGCATTACGGCCCGGTAGCTACCCGTTTCGTCAGTCAGCGCCAACCCTACCCACCGCCATGCCGGGCCAGAGGTTACAGCATCCAGGTACCAGGAATAGCCGTAGATGATGGGCTGCCGGGAAGACGCCACACAGGCATCCCAGGCGACCGTATCGACTTCGCTTCTGGCGAGTAACCGTAACATAGTACGGAGAATAAAGTATGAAAGTCGTTGCCTACCTGAACCGCGCCTTCAGCTTATCCAGAATATCGCGGGTTTCCGGGTGCTTGGCGGCCAGATCGCTGATCGTCTGGATGGCGTGAATAACGGTACTATGGTCGCGCCCCCCAAAATGATAACCGATCGACTTAAGAGAGAGATCCGTTTTTTCTTTAGCCAGGTACATAGCCACCTGACGCGGGTGGACGAGTTCACGTTTGCGGCTTTTGGCTTTTAAATCAGCAATCGTCACATTATAATGGTCGGCTACGAGTTCCTGCACCGAGTCGATCGTTACTTCCCGCTCGGAGTCGACCACGATGGTTCGCAGCGTTTGTTTGGCTAGTTCAAGGTCTATTTCGCGCCGGTTCAGCGATGCCTGTGCCATCAGGGATACGATCACGCCTTCCAGTTCGCGCACGTTCGTATTGATACTGTGGGCCAGGTATTCAATGACCGCGTCTTCGATATAAACGCCTTCGGCCTGGAGTTTTTTCTGGATGATAACGATACGCGTTTCCAGGTCAGGCGTCTGCAAATCGGCCGACAGACCCCATTTGAACCGCGACAGCAGCCGGTCTTCCAACCCATCCAATGCCCTTGGTGCCCGGTCGGAGGTCATGATGATCTGCTTGCCCGACTGGTGGAGATGGTTGAAGATATGGAAAAATATCTCCTGGGTTTTCTCTTTCTTTTGCAGGAACTGCACGTCGTCGATCACCAGTACATCGACCTGCATGTAAAAGCTCGTGAAGTCACGGATGCCATCGGTACGGATGGCGTTCAGAAACTGATTGGTAAACTTCTCCGAGGTGACGTACAGGACAAACTTGTTCTGGTTGTTGTTCTTGATGAAATTTCCGATGGCCTGCACCAAATGCGTTTTCCCCAGCCCAACGCCCCCATGAATCATTAGTGGATTGAAGGAGGTAACACCAGGTCGCTCCGCTACGGCATAACCAGCCGACCGGGCCAGCCGGTTACAGTCGCCTTCTACGTAATTGTCGAACGTATAGCTCGGGTTCAGGTATGAATCGAGCGTGAGTGAATCGAGGTCTTTAAGCTGGAAAGGGCTTTTAAGAATATCGGGATTGACGTTGTCGGGTTTGGAGGTCTGGGTCGATTTTGTAGTCGGCACATTGACCGTCAGGGGCCGGTTCTGCTCGTTGCCCTTGTCGACGATAATAGAGTATTCGAGTTGGCCATCGCGACCAATGGCGGTATCAAGGGCTTTGCGAAGCGCATGGACGAAGTTTTCTTCGAGCCATTCGTAGAAAAATTCACTCGGCACCTGTATGGTCAGCACATGACCACTGAGCCGCATCGGCACAATCGGTTCGAACCAGGTGTTGAAGCTCTGTTCGGGTACGATTTCCCGGATTACGGCCAGACAACGGTTCCATACCGTTGTTACCTCACGCTGCATTCCTGATGGATTCGTTCCGTTCACGGGGTTATTGACTAAGTACGGTGTGTGTGCGACTGGCACGTTAATCGCTCAAAAAAAGGGAGACAAATGTAGCTAATTTATCTGACCCAACCGCGCAGGCCGGTCGGGGAAACCCAACCAAGACCTTCGTTCGATACCCGCTTTCCTGCCGGGCCGGGCGCTGGGCTGGTGGTTGGATCGCGTTGCATAGGCCATGAACCGCCGGGCGTCCTTGTCCTTTATCTCTGTTCAGTAAGCTAAAATTACGGCATTCGGGCAGAACGTCAACGCAGCAAAGTAATCCCTTCGAATAATGCAAAACGAAAGGCTTACAAACAACGACAGGACCGCTTTGTCCCCGAAAAGAGAAAGCGCTACTTTTACCGGTATATTATCACCCGTTGCCTGATGGATCCGCTTTTGAGTACTCACTTCACACCCACCGACAAATCGGTCTGGATGCTTCAGGTTCAGAAAGAGCTGAAAGATCCATTGGCCGTTGAAACCCTGCGCTGGAATACCCCTGAAGGATTCGTTGCTGAGCCGTACTACACGGCGGAGGACCTACAGACAGGCCCATTCGTGTTATCGCCGGAAGCAGGCCAGTCTGTACAGAAACATACCCCTGGCTGGCTCAATGCCCCCACCTATCCCTTAAGCAGCGATGCGCAGGCAGATAATCGTATGCTTCGCGACGCCCTGACCCGAGGAGCCGACGGGCTGGTGGTAACCCTGTCTGACAGGCCCGAACCGGGTGACGCAGCCATTCAACAGCTGTCCCGCCTGCTCAACGGCATCAAACTCAGCGATACACCGGTATTTTTCTACCCGGAAGCCGATGCTCTTTCGGTAGTAGAAGCGCTGAAAACGGTGGCCCCCTACCAACTCAAAGGCGGATTACTGAACGACTCAGGTACCGATGTGGCCGAAACCACCCGGCTGACAGCCGATTCACCCTTGTTTCGGACCGTATGTGTCAGCAGCCACGAATTTCACAATGCTGGCGCAACCGCTACCCAGGAACTGGCTTTTATGCTAGCAAAACTGGCCGATCTGTATGACTCCCTGACCGACGCCGGACTATCCATCGACCAGCTCATTCCTAAAACGATTCTGTCGGTATCGGTCGGAACGAGTTATTTTATGGAGATCGCCAAACTCCGCGCACTACGGGTACTAGTTGATCAGTTCGCCGGTCACTACCCGGTATCAGGAGCCTACCCACTCTTTATTCATGCGCAGACCTCAGCCTTTTACGACGCGGCTACAACGCCTTACACGAACCTGCTCCGGGCAACTACCGAGGCCATGGCGGCTGTCATTGGCGGGTGCGATGTGCTGACCGTACGCCCATATGATGCCGTTCTGGGGCAGCAGGCTACCCCTGCCAATCGTGAATTTTCGGACCGGGTTGCCCGCAACATATCGGTGTTACTGAAAGAAGAAAGCTACTTCGACAAAGTGGCCGATCCGGCTGCGGGTTCTTATTATATCGAAACCCTGACCCATCAACTGACTCAGAATGCCTGGACGCTATTTCTGGACGTTGAGCAACAGGGCGGTTTCGCCAATGCGCTGGCCTCCGGCTTTATCACCGCAGCAATCGACTCGTCGTACCGCACCAAAGTTGAAGCCGTCAAACAAGGCCGGGTCCTGGTGGGCGTAACAAAATTCCGGCATGACGAACCGTCGGCGCAATCGCCTGTAACTCCAGGCCCAGCAAATGGTCCATTACCCGACCGACGTTTGGCTGAAGAGTTCGAATAACGTAACTTAACCGTGTACCCTTTTATGAAACGATGGCTCGAAAGGTTCCAGTGATATCAGAAAGCTACTCATCCGCTTCGTTCAGCTGCCGGGAAGCGTGCGATTCACCTCGTGAAGCCAGTCAACAGGCAGCATAGGCTGAACGTATCAGCGAGCTGGAAAACTACTTCGTCACCGTCCCTATCCGATGAAACCAACATTCAAACCCTTGGCACCTTTCCAGAAAACGGATAGTAGCCCCATCGTTGAAAGCGTCAGTAAGCCCTATACAACGTCGGAAGGGATAAAGCTGAAACCCCGCTTTACGGTAGCCGACATAGCCGATGCAAACCACCTGTCGTACGGGGCAGGCATACCGCCTTATGTACGGGGCCCCTATGCCAGCATGTACGTTCGTCAGCCATGGACCATCCGTCAATACGCCGGGTTCTCAACGGCTGAAGCCTCCAATGCCTTCTACCGGCGTAATCTCGCAGCCGGACAGAAAGGGTTATCGGTTGCGTTCGATCTGGCCACCCACCGGGGCTACGACTCCGACCACCCGCGCGTGGTAGGCGACGTGGGGAAAGCGGGGGTGGCTATCGACACGGTCGAAGACATGAAGATCCTCTTCGACCAGATCCCCCTCGACCAGATGTCGGTATCGATGACCATGAACGGAGCCGTGCTGCCAATTATGGCCTTCTTTGTCGTAGCGGCCGAAGAGCAGGGCGTTTCAGCGGAAAAATTGTCGGGCACTATCCAGAACGATATCCTGAAGGAGTTCATGGTGCGCAACACCTACATCTACCCGCCGGAACCATCGATGCGTATCGTAGGCGACATCTTTGCCTATACGGCGCGGCACATGCCCAAGTTCAACTCCATCAGCATCAGCGGCTATCACATGCACGAAGCGGGCGCGCCGGCCCATCTCGAACTGGCCTACACGCTGGCCGATGGGCTCGAATATATTCGGACGGGTCTGCGGGCAGGTATGGGCATCGATGATTTTGCACCCCGCTTATCGTTTTTCTGGGGTATCGGCATGAATCACTTTATGGAGATTGCCAAGCTGCGGGCCGGGCGGTTGCTGTGGGCCAGAATCGTGCAGCAATTTGAACCCGGGAACCCGAAGTCGCTGGCGTTACGGACCCACTGCCAGACATCGGGATACAGCCTGACGGAACAGGACCCCTTCAATAACGTTACCCGCACAACCATCGAGGCTATGGCAGCCGTGCTGGGCGGTACGCAGAGCCTGCACACCAATTCGCTGGATGAAGCCATTGCCCTGCCAACCGACTTTTCGGCCCGTATTGCCCGTAATACCCAGTTGTATCTCCAGCACGAAACCGATATTACCCGCGCTGTCGACCCCTGGGGCGGCTCTTACTATATTGAGTCCCTGACGAAAGAGCTGGCCGAAAAGGCGTGGACGCTCATCGAAGAGGTAGAGCAGCTGGGTGGTATGACCAAAGCCATAGAAACCGGCTTACCCAAACTTCGTATCGAAGAAGCAGCGGCCCGCAAACAGGCCCGCATCGATGGCGGCAAAGACATCATCGTGGGCGTGAACCGATACAAACCCGAGTTCGAAACGATTATCGACCTGCTCGATATCGACAACCAGGCCGTTCGGGAGTCGCAGGTGAACCGCCTGAGAACCGTTAAGGCCGAACGCAATCAGGCCAGCGTAGCGCAGGCACTGGACGCGATCACGCAGGCGTGTCTAACCTTGCCTTCCTCCCCCGCCACTAAAGAAATCGGGAATACAACCAGCGGTTCTTCTTCGAACGAAAGCACCAACCTACTGGCCCTCGCCGTTGAAGCGGCCCGGCACCGGGCCACCCTCGGCGAAATATCAGACGCTATGGAAAAAGCATTTGGCCGCCATAAGGCCACGATTCGGGCGGTATCGGGAATTTATTCCGCCGAAGTTTCCGACGATGAAAACTTCCGGATAGCCCGGGAGATGAGTGACCGTTTCGCCGAACTCGATGGGCGTCGACCGCGTATTCTGGTGGCCAAGATGGGCCAGGATGGCCATGATCGGGGCGCTAAAGTCATTGCTACCAGTTTTGCCGATCTGGGCTTCGACGTTGATATGGGGCCACTGTTTCAAACGCCCGATGAGGTTGCCCGCCAGGCGGCTGAGAACGACGTACACATCGTTGGGGTTTCGAGCCTGGCCGCCGGCCATAAAACCCTGGTACCCCAACTAATCGACGAACTCCGCAAAATTGGCCGCGACGACATCATGGTCATTGCCGGGGGCGTTATCCCGGCGGGTGATTATCAATACCTGTACGATGCCGGGGTAAAAGGTATTTTTGGCCCGGGCACCGTGATCTCTATTGCCGCCCAGAAAATACTGAACGAACTAATGACGGAGAACTCATAACCTCCCGGCGGGGTTGGCTACCCCGTCAAACCCGTTTTTCAGCAACCTCTTCGTCACCCTTATTTTCCCTTTCGGCACAAAAAAAACGGCATTCGGCCAGATTGGTTTCCCCGCACAGGTACCCGGTTGCACCTTTGACTCATCAATCTGAAAGCACACAACCGACTGTCATGAAAACCCTGCTACTTTCCCTGCTCATCGTTAGCGCCACCACATCCTTCGCACAGTTTCCGGGTGGTGGGCCTCCGGGCAGTGGTACAGGCGAACGGCCGCAACGGGCTAACCCGGCAACGGCAACCATGCCGGAATCCGACCCGCTGCCTCGTGGCAATGGTAAGATCAGTGGTGTGCTGATCGATTCCACCTCCGGCAAACCCGTTGAGTTTGCCACCGTTGCCCTGATCAGCGCCGAAACCAACAAACCTATCGATGGAGCAACGTCCGACGATAAAGGCAAATTCGTACTCAACAAGCTGGCGGCCGGCAAATACCGGCTTCAGTATTCATTTATCGGATACCGGGACAAACGGACAGACCTGATTACAGTCGATCGCGGCACAGACCTTAACTTGGGTTCTGTAAAGCTGGCTGCCGACATCCGGACGCTGAGTGAAGTCAACGTCGTTGGTCAGGCCGCAATGATCGAGGAGAAAGTAGATCGGCTGGTTTACAATGCCGATAAAGACATTACCGCCAAAGGGGGCGACGCGGGTGACATTCTCCGTAAAGTACCGATGCTGTCGGTTGATCTGGACGGAAACGTCAGTCTGCGGGGCAGCAGCAACGTACGGGTACTGATCAACAACAAACCGTCTACCATTGTCGCCAGCAGTGTAGCCGATGCCCTGAAACAGATTCCGGCCGACATGATCAAGACCGTTGAAGTGATTACGTCTCCATCGGCCAAATATGATGCAGAAGGGTCGGCGGGTATCATCAATATCGTAACCAAGAAAACGACCCTACAGGGTGCCACGCTCGACGTAAACGGGGGGGTTGGCAACCGGGGCAGTAACCTGGGGCTTAACGGCAACTACCGCACCGGAAAAATGGGGTTCTCGCTCAGTGGTTTCGGCCGGGCGGAGTACAACGTGCGGGGTGCCTTCTCGAACGATCAGACGACAGCCTCGCCCAACGGCAATATCAGAACGCTGCAAACCGCATCTACCCTCAACCAGCGCCTGTTTGGCAACTACCAACTGGGCTGGGATTACGATATCGACAAAAACACCTCCCTTACAGCCAGCCTCCGGTATGGTGCCCGCAACGGAGTAACGAATCAGAATAACCTGCTGACACAGACGTTTCTGCCCAACGGTTTTTTCCCGATATATAACGACCGGAACGTAGAGACCAAAGACTTGTCGGGTACGGTCGACGGCAATATAACCTACACCCGAACCTACAAACCCCAGCAGGAACTGAGCGTTCTGGCCCTGTATAGCCGCAACAACCGCACAAACAACTTCGTAGCCGACATCCTGAGCGGAGCCGATTTCGAGACCATTACTTCCCGGCAGCGAAACGAGAACCAGAGCTATAACCAGGAGTCGACATTGCAAGTAGACTACCAGACACCGATCAAGACCAACCAACTCCTGGAATTTGGTGCCAAAGGTATTTTCCGGCAGGTAAACAGCGAATTCGCTTACTTTCAGGCCGATGGGGCCAACTCACCCTACATCGAGGATGATACCCGCCCCGGTAACACGCTGTTTTACGATCAGAACATTGCCGCTTCGTACCTGTCCTACACGCTGACGACTAAAAGTAAATTCACGATCAAAGCTGGTGCCCGGTATGAATACACGTTCATAAACGCCCGGTTCAGCGATGAGTCGACGGGCCAGACCAATGAAGCCGGTACGAATGCCATACCCAACTACGGCAACCTCGTACCAAGCATCAATATCTCGAAGAACCTGGGAAGCGGCCGGATCATTAAACTGGCCTATAACCGCCGGATTCAACGGCCGGGTATTCAGTTTCTGAACCCGAACGTCAACGCGTCCAACCCAACCAACATCACGGTCGGTAACCCTTATCTGTCGCCCGAACTGACCGACAACCTTGAGTTCAGCACCAGCGCCAACATTAAAGGACTATACCTGAACGCGTCGCTGTTTGCCCGTCGTACGGCGAACGAGATCACCGCCGTTCGGGATACCGCCACACAGTCGTTCGGTGATATCGTCAACCCGGTATTTCAGCAGGTTATCCGCACCAATTACCTGAACGTGGGTCGGCAGGATGCTGTTGGTCTTAACCTGTTCGGGAACGGTACGCTCTTTTCCAAATGGCAGATCGGGGGCGGTATCGATATCTACCACGTCAGCCTGACCAACAACAATGCAAATCCCATTTATTCGGCTTCCAACTCAGGCTGGGTCGTATCGGGGCGGTTGATGAGCAGCCTGACGTTGAAAAATGGCTGGGGCGTGCAGGTATTCGGCGGAGCACGCGGTCGGCAGGTACAACTGCAAGGGTACCAGAGCAGCATGTATTTCTACAACGTTGGCGTCCGGAAGGAATTCAAGGATAAAAAAGCAAGTATTGGACTGGCAGTAGAAAACTTCCTCAACCACCCATTCGTGATGACGTCTGAACTGCGCTCGCCTATCCTAAGCCAGAATACAACGACGAGCTTCTATAATGCCGGGGTTCGCCTGACGTTCAGCTACAAAATTGGCAAAATGAGTTTCGATGCTCCCCAGAAACGCCGGAGATCGATCAACAACGATGACGTGAAAGGTGGCGACGGTGGAGGTAACGATGCGCCACAGCAGGCCGCTCCGGCAACCGGCGGTGGGGGCGGCCGCCCACGTCAATAAGTTCTATGATACCAGAAGGCCCTGTAGACGTCAAAAACTACAGGGCCTTTTTTATAAGCAAACTGTATGCCTTTGATGGCCCGATAAACTACCTGATCACAGGAAATAGCCCGTATCTTACCACTTACTTAACTTGTTCGTATGAAGTCCAAAAATCTTGTCAGTCTCACGGTAGCGCTTGTCTTTCTGGTACTGTCCGTGACCGGGCTGCTCATCTATTTCGCTCAGGGTTCTCATGCCGTTGAGCACATTCACGCCTGGTTTGGCGTGATGTTCGTGGCCGCAGCCCTGTTTCACATCGTCAATAACTGGGCTTCGATAACGGGCTATACCAAAGACCGGCGAACAGGCAGTATCCGGCGGGAGTTTGTCATTCCGGCCCTGATCGCTGTCGTAGTGGCGGGTGGTATCGCAGCCGATCTGCCCGTTTTCGGTAAACTCGCCAATGCGGGCAAAACACTGGTACGGGGCGATCAGCCGAGGCAGGGCGGACCGCTGTCTAAGGCTTCGGTCGACTCGATTGCCCGTGCCACTGAAACAGCCTATGCCGACGCGCTCAGCAAACAGGACACCACAGCGATTAGCGCGGTGCTGGACAAAAAAACGGCGGTACTAGCCGAAGACGGAACCCTGCGGACAGGTGCCGATCGACTCAGTCCGACCACCGAGCCGATGCTACCAACCGTCGACCATGCCGAAGCCCTGACCGACAATGTGATCGTTGTTCAGGGTACCTCCTCCAATGCCGCTAAAACCACCACCTTGATTTATACCCACGTATTGAAACGTCAGGAGAGCACGTGGCGCATTGCCGCCATTCAAACAGCCCGGCCTGCCGGGAAACTGGTAGAAACAACAGCCTTGAACTAAGGTTTCGGAGCGATATACAGCACGGATTGCGGAGCGTTGAGGGCAGCAGGGTTACAATTACCCTCACCTCGGCGCTCTGCCCTTTTGCAACGAAACTGATTTTTATGACGTACATGTACGAAGAAGAGATAGCTGATTGTCAGGCATATGGATTATTATTCGATGCTTCCCTGTTTTAAGCTACCAAACCGAAAATCACATAACACAAACTTCCTATAGTACAATTATTTAGTAAACTCTGTTGACTAACAGTTGGTTAATGGTATGAGTTACGCGCAATCAACGGCTGGATGAAGTTACGACTATACCTTTTTTTTTCTTTTACTTTAGTACTGCTTAGTTGGCCGCTGTCGCTATTCGCGCAACCAACCACTTATGTTATCAGCGGTCGCGTAACGGATGCGGGTACTGGTGAGGGTATTCCGTTCGCCAGCATCGCTGTAAAGGGCCAGACAGTGGGAACTACCTCCGATGCTGCAGGCCGCTACTCTCTCCAGATCAGGCAATTATCAGATTCGCTGCTTGTCCTCAGCCTCGGCTACACCACCCGTTCCTACCCGCTCGCATCGCTTCCGAGACAAACCATCGATGCCCAGCTGAAACCCACCGCTACCAGCCTTCAGGAAGTACGGGTATATGCTAAAGGGGGTGACCCGGCCTATCGTGTCATACGGGAGACGATTCGTCGGCGGGACCAGTACGACCCTTCCCGATTAAGCGCCTATCAGTACGACAGCTACACTAAAATTGAAGGGTACATCAATAATTTCGCCGAGAAGCGAAAAAAGAATCGTCGACCCGGCCCCATCGGGCGGTTGCTGGGTAAGCTGCCCGCCATTATCGACGAGAATGGAAAGCCGGCTGTCCCTGTCTTCATCTCCGAAACGTTTTCTAACTTCTATGCCCGCAGCAAACCCGACAAAGCCAAGGAACGGGTACTGAAATCGCACGTAACCGGGGTGGGCGTGAGTGATGGAGGATTGATTGCACAATTGACCGGTGCGTCTTTTCAGCAGTATAATTTCTATCGAAATGCGCTCAATATTCTCCAGAAAGATATTCCCTCACCCATCGGCAGCCAGTGGGAAACGGTGTATACCTTTCACCTGAAAGATACCGTCTCGCTGGGCAACGCGATCTGCTACGAAATTGAGTTTTCGCCCAAACGGGCTACGGACCTGGCTTTTGTAGGAACCGTCTGGATCGATACCCTGCAAATGGCCCTGGCGCAGGTGGATGCCCGCGTCGACAAGCGGGCCAATATCAACTTCGTCGACGAACTGCACATTGAGCAGGAATGGGATAAAACCGCTTCGGGCATCCGTTTCCCAACCCAGACGCAGGTAACCATCGACACCGACGAGCCTGCCCCGCGGGCACCCGGTGCGCTGATTCGGTTCTTCGCCACCGCCCGCAACATCATCGAGAACGACCCCAAAGACGTTGGCTTTTATGACCCATCGATTGAACTGGCTGACGATTTCCGGACTGCCGATGCCGGTTTCTGGAAAAGCGTCCGGCCCGACTCCCTGTCGCCCAGCGAGTGGCAGGCCATGCGCGTAGTCGATTCGGTACGAAACGTTCCGTTTATAAAAGTAGCCGGTGAGATCATCAAGCTTGGGGTGCTGGGCTACAAACCCATCAACCAGCTCAACATCGACCTGGGGCCTATTCTGTATTCATACGCCTACAATACGGTTGAAGGAAACCGCTTTCGGATCGGCGGACGAACCAATACCGGGTTCAGCCGTAAATGGCTGCTGGACGGCTACGTGGCTTATGGAACCCGCGATCAGGCGTTTAAGTACAGCGCTGGCGTCGAATATGTACTGAACCGAAAACCCTGGACGGTCATTGGTGTCCGGAGGACGTATGACCTGGAACGCATTGGCGTCTCGGCCGACAACATTGGCAACAACTCGCTCTTTGCCGCTTACTCGCGCTTCGGTACCATCCGGCGTCCTTATTTCCAGGAAGATAATCTGGCCTATTTCCGGCGCGAGCTGGGCCGGGGATTCACCCAGACGATCGCTCTTCGCAACCGGACATTCGAGCCGCTGTTTCCCTTTGCTTTCCAGCCTCAGACCCGCGACCTGGATCAGGAAGTTCGGACGACGTACCGGACGACCGAGCTAAGCTCAGAAACCCGCTTCGCACCTGACGAGGTCATGCTCCAGAACGACAACGTTCGGGTAAGTGCCGGAGCTACCCGCAAACCTATCTACACCCTGCGCTATACCCTTGGCCTACGGGATGTGCTGGGCAGCGACTTTACGTACCATCGGGTGGCCGTGACCATGAAACACTCGTTTCGCGTGGGGGTGCTGGGCCGGACTTTTTACTCGCTGGGGGCGGGCATTATCCCGTCTACCGTTCCGTATCCCCTACTCTACACCCCACTGGGCAACGAGTCGTTCTTCTACGTGGGAAATGCTTACAACCTGATGAATTACTTCGAGTTCGTTTGCGACCGCTGGGCTACGGTACAATTCGAACATAACTTCGCCGGACTGCTGTTCAACCGGATTCCGCTGCTTAGACGCCTGAAATGGCGCGAACTGGTCACGGCTAAAGTGCTGGCCGGTAGTGTATCGGCATCCAACCTGGCTATGATCCCCGGCACTGACGCGCAGGGCAACCCGGTCGAGGGATTTAGCTCACTTACCCGGACTCCATATGTCGAAGTCGGCTACGGCATCGATAATATCTTCAAAGTTCTGCGGGTCGATGCCATCCACCGGCTTACCTACCGCGACAATGTCAGCCGCACCGGCATACCGGTCACCCCCTTTTCCATCAAACTCTCTGGTTGGCTGGCTTTCTGATCAGCGGCAAAACAGCGTCTCTCTACACCACCGCCAGCCGGAAGTAAAACGAAGCCCCGTCGATTACGCTCGTATCCAGCCCGATCTGGCCGTTCATACTCTGGATAAATTCGCTCGATATGGCCAGACCGAGGCCCGTACCGCTGGTTTGCTCGTTTCCCTGAGCGTGACCCATGGCCGATGCTTTGAAATACCGGTCGAACACGCGGAGCTGATGTTCAGGCCGGATACCCGCTCCGTGATCCCGCACCCGGAATTCTACGTAGCCGTCCCGTACCTGGGCGCTTACCTCGATGAGTGCCTCCCCGGGACTGTGACGAACGGCGTTGGACAGAAAGTTAATGAGCACCCACGAGGCTTTATCCGGGTCGGCCAGCACGGGCGGCAGGCCAGTCGGGATATGTACCTGGAGGTTAAGGCGTTTCTGGTCGACCTGCGTTTGCAGCGCGCTGATGGCATAGTGGATAACTTCAGCAGGTACGACCGGTTGCAGGTTCAGCTGAATCTGCCCGGACTCCACCTGCGCCATGTTCAGCAGTTCGCTGGTGAGATTCAGCAGGCGGTCGGCGTCGTCGCGAACGTTTCCCACCAGTAGTTTCTGCTCATCGTTCAACTGCCCGATCCGGTTATCGTTGAGCAAGGTCAAACTCATTTTAATGCTCGACAGGGGCGTCTTCAACTCGTGCGAAACGGTAGCGATGAAGTTGGTTTTGGCTAAATCCAGCTCTTTATAGGAGGTGATATTTTCGAGCACAATCACATAACCAGCCAGTTGTGCCTGCTCTTCGCCGGTACGCGTTACGTCTACGGTGTGAATCCGTTTATTAAAATAACTCTCCCGCCCTTCGTCGTAGATTTTCAGTAGCCCACTGTCTTCCGCCGGGGCCAGGGCGCTGGCCATCAACGGCTGGACCAGCGTCCGCATCAGGTCGTTGGACGCAGCTACGTCGGGCGCATATTTTCCCGTCAGTTGGTGCTCCGTGGTACCCAGCAGCCGACAGATAACCGGGTTGGCAAACAGGACCCGGCGGTTCTCATCCAGCCCGATAATGCCCTCGCTCATGATCTGGATAAGCGTATCGATGCGTCGCTTTTCAAACAACACCCGCGCCAGGCTGGAATGCTCGTACTCGTCCAGCTTTTGGGCCATCGAGTTAAAGGACCGTGCCAGCTCGCCATATTCATCGCTCGACCGGAAATGCAGCCGTTCCTCAAAGTTGCGGCTGGCAATCTGTTTGATACCCCGCGTCAACTCATGCAGAGGATTGGCAATGTAGCCGGGAAAATTGATGATAAACGACAGCAGGATGAGTACGCATAACGTCCCGACGATTTCCAGCCAGAGCAAGGCATCTTTCGCCGTTTGTTTGGCGGTTTCGTTTTTGCGAATAATGGCCTGCCGGTTGAAGTCGTCGATCCGAAACAGATTCTGCTGTATTCGACTGAGCGTTGCAGGATCGGTAGGCTGACCCGACCGGAGCCGGTTGAACTCCTGGCGTACAGCCTGCGTCGCTTCCTTTTCGCCTACCTCAGTCGTATTTTGCTCCTGCTTTTTGAGGTTCGTCTCAAAATTACTCATGGCATCAGGATCGGTGCGGTCGGCTATGGCCTTCTGCATATTGCTGACAAACTCAAGCGACACATAATTATCCGTCAAAATCGCCTGCGAATCATCGGCGAGACGATCGAGATAATAAGCGCTCAACCCACTCAGCAACAGAATGATCATGAACAGAAAAAACAGGGCTGATGATACTTTGGCTTTAAGGGTCATGGGAATTGGAAGGAAGTAAAGGTAACGTGGCCTTTACCGGTTTGTCCTAAGAAAGAATGATCAAATCCGTATCTGACTCCGACAGTTTGTTCAGCAGTTGGTTGAACGCAAAGGTCCGCAAAATAATCTGCGTCAGGCTGAAGTGGGGTTTGCCAATACAGACCGTGGTCACCTTACGCTTGTCGGCCTCATCCACGATGCAGTTGACGACGTTATTCCCTTTTGCCTGAATCACCTCGGCACCCAGCTCGGTAGCCAGCTTCAGATTGTTGATCAGATGCCGCTGGAGGTCGAGCCGTATCCGGTCGGGGGCTTCGTTGGGTGTCTGCACGTAGAGCACATACCAGCGCGACTGGTAATAGGCAGCCAGACGGGCCGTCTTCCGAATCACGCGCCGGGCCACTTCATGGTTCGTACTGATACTGGCCAGAAACCGCTCGCCCTTGGGCTGGGTACCGGGCGGTAGTGTACGGCCAATTTTACGCTCTACGGCCGAAGCCACCTCCCGCAAAGCCAGTTCGCGCAGTTGCAGAATCGTACCAGGCTGAAAAAAATTGGTCAGGGCTGTCTGCACGTTGGCCGGGTCGTAGATCTTTCCTTCTTTCAGGCGGGCAATCAGTTCGTCGGCAGTAAGGTCGATGTTGACTACCTCGTCGGCCATTTGCAGGATTTTATCCGGCACCCGCTCCGTCACGCCAACCCCCGTTATGGCGTGTACTTCATCATACAGACTTTCGATATGCTGAATATTGACCGCGCTGATCACGTTGATGCCCGCATCCAGAATGTCGAGTACATCCTGCCAGCGTTTTTCATTTTTGGAACCCGGAATGTTCGTATGTGCCAGCTCATCGACAATCACCAGCTCAGGATGGGTATTGATCACGGCCTGAACGTCCATCTCGTCCAGTTCCCGCCCTTTGTAGAACAACCGACGCCGGCTAATAGCGGGTAAACCTACCACCAGCGCCTGGGTTTCGGCACGCTGGTGGGTTTCAATAAAGCCAATGCGGGCGTCGATACCATTACGCCGGAGCGCATGAGCTTCCTGAAGCATCCGGTATGATTTCCCTACGCCCGCGCTCATGCCGATATATACTTTCAGCCGGCCGCGACGCGATTCGCGGATGAGGTTCAGGAAACGTTCGGCGTTCTGGTCGTTGGGGAGCATCGTGTAGGGCCGCATTGCCGGTTCGCGTCAGGTTAGAAGCTTACCGCCAGACTCGTTGTCAGCGATGTATTGGTTCTGCTCAACCCCTCCCTGCTATCGAAAACAGGGTTTTTGCTTTTGTATACTTTGCCTTCGACCCGGAACAGGGCGTTGGGCAGAATAGCGTAATCATATCCTGCCGAATAGCCCCAGGTCCGGAAATCGGGCGTGCCGATGATCACTCCGTTTCTATCGTCGTAAAATTCGACGCGGCCGTTCACGTAGCTTCGGCCGGTGGTTTTGTAGCGGGCAATCACCACGGGCGAATACCAGACATAACGGCCGCTACCGACGCGCCGACGATCACCGTTGCTGATTACGGGCTTACGATCGGAACCACTATCGAATCCTGCAATCAACCCAAACCGTCCGCCAGGATTGATGATCGCGTAGACGTTGTTGAAGAAGCGCCCCTGCCGCAGGGAATCGGCTCTGTCGGAGCCAATGAACGTGCTCCAGTTCAGCGTCAGCTTCGACGACGGTCGGTACTGAACCTGGGTACTCAACGAAGGACCGCTATAGCCATCCAGTTTCCTGACCCGTTGCCAGCCATTGACCACCGACCCAAGCCATGTCCATTTGCTATTCGGGGTCGTATAGGTCAGTTTCACACCCGACAGATAATAGGGCGAGTTCTCGGCCAGTATACTGCGGGTTAGTGTCCAGCAATCTTTGGAAATAGCACTTTCAAAGCCGATATGCGACGTAAAAATACCCACGTCGAGCCACAGATCACCGTTTTTGGCCAGTTTCACGCCAGCGTTGGCGTCAAAAATATTCCGGACCAGGTCCTGCTCGGCGGCATAATTATACTGGGCATAGGTACCAACCTGGAGGGCCAGATTTCCCCGTACACGGTCGGTGGTATAGGCCGCTTTCACGAATGCCAGGTTGATGTTTACCTCGCGGTTTCGCTTGTGATTATAGAGAAAAGCAGGCCGTTCCTGCGCCGTTTTTGGTGCCGTAAACTCGTGGGTATAATACGCTTCGATATAACCCGAAAGGAGTAATCCGGTATTGGAATCAGCGGGCAGTGATGCCGGGGCCGTCGTATCGGGCGTTTGTGCCATCGATGCGGTGAGGAGGCCAGCCACAAAGACCGATGTAGTTAAAAACGTTTTCATGTTGATAATTTTGTCGCAGGCCGTTTATTTCGTTCCCGGCCTAACGGATACGGCTTTTCGAGATCGATTACTGAAGCTATCGCCGGGATGAGCAGATTGTAGACAGGTATTCGGCAATAGGTTCAGGCGTCGGTACCGGCTACCTGAGTTGATCGAGCGCCACGTTTAAGGCAAGTACGTTTACGTTGGATGGTCCAAACAGACCTAACAGTGGCCCTTCGGTATGCTG
Source organism: Spirosoma utsteinense (assembly GCF_014282275.1). Taxonomy (GTDB): domain Bacteria; phylum Bacteroidota; class Bacteroidia; order Cytophagales; family Spirosomataceae; genus Spirosoma; species Spirosoma utsteinense. The sequence goes on along the minus strand of NZ_VFIA01000022.1, from coordinate 77,035 downwards.
ATCGACCAACTCCGTTATCCGCGCTGCCGGTAGACCCCGAACGCGGGCAATGCGGGCTACCTGGACCCTGGCCCCGGCAGGCGACAAATCCGGGTCCAGCCCCGAGCCCGACGCCGTGACCAGTTCAGCTGGTATATCCGTTTTGCTTACACCGGGATTATGGACCAGAAATGTATCGATACGAGCCTGTACCGCAGTGAGGTAATCGGGGTTGGATGGGCCTTTGTTCGACCCGGCCGAACCGGCCGCATTATAGTCCACTGCCGAAGGGCGGCTATTGAAATAGCGATCCTGCGTAAATTTCTGACCAATTACGGCATACCCAACAACCTTCCCGTTGGCGGTAACCGTTTCTCCTTTGCCCGCCCCCGGTGCGAAGCGGGCTATGCCGGCCACCAGCAGGGGGTAAATAACAACGAGTAATACCAGCATGACAAGTGTCAGACGAATGGCTGGTCCAATATGAGATTTCATGATGTCAATCAGGTTTTTGCGAGGGTCGGGCCTGGTCCGCCAGGCCCGGCCCTCGCGGTTATACAAACAATCCGACAGCTAAATCGATCAGTTTAATGCCGATGAACGGCGCCACAATACCACCCACGCCGTAGATCAGCAGGTTTCGGCGGAGCAGGGCCGAAGCCCCGATCGGTTTGTATTCGACACCCCGCAGAGCCAGCGGAATCAGCATAGGAATGATGATGGCGTTGACTATAACAGCCGACAGTATGGCCGATTCGGGCGAGTGTAGCCCCATGATGTTCAACGCCTGCAACGCCGGAATCGATCCGGTGAACAGTGCCGGTACGATGGCGAAATATTTGGCTACGTCGTTGGCGATACTGAACGTTGTCAGCGTACCACGGGTGATCAGGAGCTGCTTCCCAATTTCAACGATCTCGATTAGTTTAGTCGGGTCATTGTCCAGATCGACCATATTACCGGCTTCTTTAGCGGCCTGCGTACCCGAGTTCATGGCCACGCCTACATCGGCCTGTGCCAGGGCGGGTGCATCGTTGGTGCCGTCGCCCATCATTGCGACCAGCTTGCCCCCCTGCTGCTCATGCCGGATGTATTGCATCTTATCCTCCGGCTTTGCCTCGGCGATATAATCGTCGACTCCTGCTTTCTCGGCAATAAATTTGGCGGTCAGGGGATTGTCGCCGGTAACCATGACTGTTTTTACGCCCATTTTCCGCAGCCTTTCAAAGCGCTCCGCAATACCGGGCTTGATGATGTCCTGCAACTCGATGACACCCATAACCACATCATTCCGGGCCACCACCAGCGGAGTACCCCCGTTGGCCGCAATTGTTTTCGACTGGGTATCGGTTTCAGCCGGAAAGGTATTTCCAGCCCTCGTCACTAGGTTGCGGATAGAGTCGGTTGCCCCTTTCCGGATACGTTCTCCACTGGTCAGATCGATACCCGACGAGCGCGTTTCGGCGGTAAACTTGATCAACGTCGCGCCGGTGGTCGATAGCCGGCTGGTAACCGGCGAACCGGCCAGCTCGACGATGGACTTGCCCTCCGGGGTTTCGTCGGCCAGCGAACTGAGCGCCGAGGCCCGGATCATGTCGGCCTCTGAAACGCCGGGCGCCGGGTAGAAATGGGTCGCCTTCCGATTGCCGATGGTGATCGTACCGGTTTTGTCGAGCAGCAGCGTATCGATGTCGCCAGCCGTTTCCACCGCCCGACCCGATTTGGCAATTACATTGGCGCGCAACGCCCGGTCCATACCCGCAATCCCGATAGCCGACAGCAAGCCACCGATTGTCGTAGGGATCAGACACACGAAGAGCGCGATCAGGGCCGCAATCGTGATGGGCGTGTTGGCGTAATCGGCAAAAGGTTTGAGTGCTACGCAGACGATGATGAAAATAAGCGTGAAGCCAGCCAGCAGGATGGTCAGCGCAATCTCGTTCGGCGTTTTTTGACGGGTTGCCCCTTCAACGAGTGCAATCATTTTGTCGAGGAAGGATTCGCCCGGCTGGGTGGTCACAATAACCCGGATCCTGTCCGAGAGTACTTTTGTGCCTCCCGTCACCGACGATTTATCGCCACCTGCTTCCCGGATAACCGGTGCCGATTCGCCCGTAATGGCCGACTCGTCGATGGTTGCCAGCCCGTCAATTATCTCACCGTCTGAAGGAATCGTGTCGCCGGGTTCGCAGAGGAACACATCCCCCTTTTTGAGTTGTGCCGACGAAATGATGTCGACCGCATCGGGTTTGTTGTTGCCCCCCGCCCGAATGATTTTAGCGGGTGTTTCCTGACGGGTTTTCCGTAGTGATTCGGCCTGCGCTTTTCCCCGTGCTTCGGCAATAGCCTCGGCAAAATTGGCGAACAGCACGGTAACAAGGAGTATGAACGTAATAAAGACGTTGTACCCCAGCGAGCCCTGTGCTTTATCGCCCGTCAGGGCAATGTAGCCGCTCACCAGCACCATGATCAGGGTACCGATCCCGACGGTGAACATCACCGGATTTTTGATCAGGATAGCGGGATTCAATTTGACGAACGACTCCCGGATGGCCGTTCCAACGAGTTCACGCTGGAACAGGCCGGGAGAAGATGATTGCTTTGCCATTAGTAGTAGGTAGTATGGACCAGAGGCCGTTGTTTCGGCATAGCCATCCGTTATTTCAGTGAGAAGAATTCAGCCAGTGGTCCCAGCGTAAGCGCCGGAAAAAACGACAGGGCGGTAAGAATGAAAATGACGGCGAAGATCATCAGGCCAAACGTTGGTGTATCGACCGGCAGCGTACCCGACGACGCAGGGACACACTTCTTGCGGGCCAGTAAACCGGCAATGGCTACCGGACCAACGATGGGAATAAACCGGCCAAAGAGCAGCACGATGCCGGTAGCGTAGTTCCAGAAGAAGTTGTTATCACCCAACCCTTCGAAGCCGGATCCATTGTTGGCGTTGGCCGACGTAAACTCGTACAGCATCTCGGTGAAGCCATGAAACCCGGGGTTGTTGAGCCAGGCCGACGGGGCCACGGCCCAGTCAGATGCACCCCCGTAGCGAACGAAGATCCAGGCCGAGAGGGCTGTTCCACCCTTCACAAGCAAGGCGCTGAGCAGCGCAACCAGGGAGGCAATCTTGATTTCCCGGGCTTCTACTTTCCGACCGAAGAGTTCGGGCGTACGGCCGACCATCAGGCCCGAGATGAAGACGGCGATGATGAGGAAGTAGTAGAAATTGAGCAGGCCCGCCCCGGCTCCACCGTAAAAAGCGTTGACCATCATACCCAGCAATTCCATCGTTCCCGACAAAGGCATGGAGGAGTCGTGCATGGAATTGACCGATCCGGTTGAAATAACGGTTGTAGCGATACTCCAGTAAGCCGAAGCCAGCGGCCCGAACCGTACCTCTTTGCCTTCCATGGCCCCGGTCGATTGAGAGATGCCCATATGGGTAATGGCCGGGTTACCGCCTAACTCGCTGATGATCGTGGGAATCAGGAGCAGGAAGAAACCAATCGTCATCACCGCATAGATCATCCAGGCAAACCGTTTGCGGTTGACAAAGAACCCCAGCGCAAAAATCATGGCCACAGGGATCAGCATCTGCGCCACCATCTCGACCATATTGGTCAGATACGTCGGATTTTCGAGCGGGTGGGCCGAGTTGGCACCAAACCAGCCTCCTCCGTTTGTGCCCAGGTGCTTGATAGCGATCATGCCGGCGGCTGGCCCGCGCGACACGCCAACGGTATCCCCCTGGAGGGTTATGATCGTATCTCTCCCGTCGAAACTGGCAGGGACACCGCTAAAAACCAGGACCAGCGAGATTACCAGCGCCCCCGGCAGCAGCAGTCGCGTGATGGCGCGGGTGAACAGCACGTAAAAGTTACCAACGGTCTCTGCTGTTTGCGGTATAAATGAACGGAACAGCAGTACGGCGGCAGCAATCCCTGTGGCGGCCGAGGTGAACATAAGAAACGTGATGACCGCCAACTGGGTCAGATATGTCAGTCCCGTCTCACCGGAGTAGTGTTGCAGATCGCAGTTCACCAGAAAGCTGATGGCGGTATTAAAAGCCAGATCGAGCGTCTGCGAGGGGTTTCCATCGGGATTGAGCGGTAAGCTTCCCTGCATTACCAGCAGCGTGAACCCCAGCACCAGCCAAACCAGATTGATAGTCAGCAGCGCACGTAAGTTCTGTTGCCAGCTCAGGTTAGCGGTTTCATCGACACCACCCAACCGGTAGATCAACCGCTCCAGCGGCTTCATAAAATCGAACGCGTTGGGTTCTCCTTTAAAAACGGTAGCAAGAAACTTGCCCAGTGGTATTGCCAGCAGGACCGTCAGGCCATACATGGCTATAACACCCATCCATTCGGTAGTCATTGTGTTGTAAAAAGTTAGAATTTTTCGGGCTTAATCAGCACGTACAGCATGTAAGCAAAAACCAGCAGAGCCGCGCTAAAAACGAGTGTGATCATAATAATTGAGTAACGACGTTAGATGTGTTCGAACCAGTCGATGACTTTGTAAAAAACGGCGAAGCAGAGCAAGGCCGAAACACTAAGCAACAGGAATGTAAGCATGGGATATTCTTGTTTATCGGTTATTGAAAGCCATATGCCAAGAACTGCTCCAGAGGAATGATTGTCCAAAATATTTACAGACATACCATTGGAAATCAATATATTATACATAAAAGGCAGTCAGACAGCCAAGGCATAAAAAAAGCGAACCCTACCATTTTGGCAGGGTTCGCTTTTCAATTTGGGTTGGTAGCCGTTCGATTAGTCCAGCCCGTACTCGCTCAATTTACGGTAGAGCGTAGTCAGCCCAATGCCCAGGATTCGGGCCGATTCTGTTTTGTTGCCGTTGGTATGACGCAGCACCCGCCGAATGTGTTGCTGTTCGATGGTGGCGAGGTCGACGATGGCGTTGCTATCCGGGGCGGTCCCGCCGTTCTGTATTTCGTAAGGCAACAGATCGGAAGTTAGCTCGGTCGTTCCGTCAGCCTGTGTGTCGGCCAGGATAACGGCGCGCTCGATTACGTTTTTCAACTCGCGGATATTGCCTTTCCAGCCATGCTGTTGTAATTTCTGGACAAAGGCCGGACTCAGGTGAACAGCCCGCCGACCCACCTTGACGGCATCCTGCCGGGCAAACAGGTTGGCCAGTTCGGGAATGTCGTCGCGCCGGTTGCGCAGGGGCGGCAACTCGATACTGAACACCGACAGCCGGTAATATAAGTCCAGCCTAAACTGACCCGCATTGGCCTCCTGTTCCAGACTCCGGTTTGTGGCCGCTACCACGCGTACATCGGTTTTCGTTGGTTTGGTGTCGCCCACCCGCAGAAACTCGTGCGTTTCCAGCACCCGTAATAACTTTGCCTGAAGGTCTAGTGGCATTTCGCCGATCTCATCCAGGAAAATAGTGCCTTTATCGGCCTCCGCAAACAAACCTTTCTGGTCGCGGCTGGCTCCGGTAAACGCCCCCGCCCGGTGGCCGAACAGTTCGCTTTCCAGGATATCTTTGCCAAGTGCCCCGCAGTTGATCGCCACAAACGGACCCGTCCGGCGCAGGCTGGCGGAGTGAATGGCCTGCGCAAAAACCTCCTTACCCGTGCCGGTTTCGCCCGTCAGCAATACCGTCGTATCGGTCACGGCTACCCGGCGGGCCAGGGCAACGGCCTGCTGGATAGGCCCCGACCGGCCAATGATGCTGTCGAAACCGTGGCGCTTGCTCACCTGCTCCTCCAGCTGCCGGATGCGAAACTGTAGATTGGCCTTGTCGACCGCCCGGCTTACGAGGGGAATGATTTTGTCGTTGTCGTCGCCCTTGGTAATGTAATCGAAGGCACCATTTTTTATCGCCGATACACCATCGGCAATGGTTCCATAGGCCGTCAGCACAATAACTTCAGTAGCCGGATATAGCTGTTTGAACCGCGCCGTCAGCTCCACGCCGTTGCCATCGGGGAGTTTCACATCACAGATGATAACGTGAACCTGATCGCGCTCCAGGGTTTTGAGACCGGCGCGGGCCGTATCTGCTTCAAGAACCATGTAGCCTTCAAGCTGAAGAATCCGGGCCAGCAACTGCCGAAGCCGTACTTCATCGTCGATAAGAAGAAGAGTAGCCGCCACGCCCGTTAACGCCCGCTTTTCGCCAGCACCTCGTCTACGGTTAAGTCCTGTAGGGAAGGGGCTACCAGATCGGCCTGAGCAAGTACATCGGGAGAGCCCAGTCCAACCACAAACATGCCACCCCGCTTACCCGCTTCTACGCCCGCTACGGCGTCCTCGAACACGACGCACTCATCGGGCTGAACACCCAGTTCAGCCGCTCCTTTGGTGAATACTTCCGGATCGGGTTTGCCTTTGCTAATTTTGTTGCCATCGATAATGGCGTCGAACACGTCGATCATACCGATGCGCTCCAGAATCAGCGGGGCATTTTTACTGACAGAGCCCAGCGCCGTTTGTAAATTCGCTTTCCGCACCTGCGAGAAAAATTGAGCCACACCCGGCAAAATATCGTCGGACGACATACGGCTGACGAGTTCGAGATACCATTCATTTTTCTGGGTAGCTAGCTGCGCCTTCTCCTCGTCGGGAAGTGTCAGGTTGCCATGAGCCAGGATAAGGTCGAGCGAATCGGTTCGGCTGACGCCTTTAAGCTGCTCATTGAACTCCTCCGAGATATCGAAACCAAGTTCATTAGCCAGGCGCTTCCAGGCCTGGTAGTGGTAGATGGCGGTGTCGACGATGACACCGTCGAGATCGAATAAAAAAGCCTTGATAGGCATGTCTTTTCAGGTTAGTAGTAGTGGTAAAAGTACGGGTTTTGACCGAGGAAATGGGCTTACCGGCCGCCATCAGGGACCGTTTCGATCACATCGGGAGATACACCGTAAAGGTAGTACCCACCCCCTCTTCGCTGCTAACACGAATGGCTCCATCGTGCTGCTCCACTACTTTTTTAACGATAGCCAGTCCAATACCCGTTCCTTCGAACTGTTGTCGGTTGTGTAGCCGCTGAAAAACCTGAAAGACCAGTTCGGCGTGTTTCTGGTCAAAACCAATTCCATTATCTGCAATACAAACGGCCCAGTACGATCGGTTTCCCTGAAGTTCCTGTCGCAGGTCGGCGGGCAAATCATCACCCCGAACAGGGTATGCCGACACCCGAACTACGGGCGGAACAGGCTTACCGGCGGTATCGGTACGGCAGAATTTGACGGCATTGGCTAACAGATTCTGGAACAAATGCCGCAGTTGTACCCGATCACCAACCAGATCAGGCAATGGCTGATTATGGGCATCGCCGAATAGAAGGCGGGCGTTGGTCAGCTGAATTGAATGCCACAAATCTTCGGCAACATCATCGAGTAATTTAGCCAGCGAAAAAGGCCGAAACCGATCACGCTGCGCTGATATCTGAGAATAATCGAGCAGATTACGAATGAGCGACGACATCCGTTCGGCTGCCGACTGCATCCGGCCGATCATTTTACAGCCCTCAGCATCCAGCAGCGGGCCATACCGGTCTTTGAAAATGTCGCCGAACGCCTGAATTTTGCGGAGTGGCTCCTGTAAATCGTGCGAAGCGATGTACGCAAAGGACTGTAAGTTTTCGTTCGACCGTTTCAGCTCTGCGTTCGTCGCTTCGAGCCGTTGCTGATACTGTTTGTTCTCCGTTATGTTGATATTGGAAATAACGACACCATCGCCTGATTTCGCCGTGATACGCAACCACCATTCATCGCCAATGGCGAACTCTGTCATATTGGGCTCCCCCGTTTCCACAACCCCTACGTATTTGTGAAAATCGCTCGCCACCTGATCGGGCGTTGCCACTTCCAGAAATGTTCTGGTCAGAATCGTGTCGGCGAATTCACCCCACATAGCTCTGGCCTGCCGGTTGGCCATGACCGTTCGAAAATTGACAATCCGATGCGTATCATCCCGGATAGCCACATGGAGTGAAATAGCGGCCTGTGCATGATCCAGCACTGTTTGAAACAGATCGGACTGGCGCTTCATCTCCAGTTCAGCCCGTTTACTATCGGTGACGTTTATAAAGGTCAGCACCACCATGTCGGTCCCCTGCCGAACGGCCGACACGGTGAACCAGGCTTCAAGTCCATTCGTGTCGACATAGTACTGGGTTGTCCGTTCAGGTTGCCCCGTGTCAACGACTCGTGCATAGGTAGCGAACAGGCCCGACTCGATGTTTCCGGGAAAGGTTTTCAGTAATCGGGTACCAATGATTTGTTCAGGGGTTAGAAACAAGCTCTGTTCAACGGCCGGATTCGCTGTTTCTATCAGGAAATCGACCACCTGCCCATCAGCGCTCCGAATAGCTGTCATGGAGATAATGCTATTCAGCGATGCATCAAACGCCGACAAGGCCAACCGGATGGCCTCGGGCGATCGATGCAAAAAAGGATCCGAAACGTTCTCAGAAACAGTTGGCGAGGCCATCTAGCTACCACTTAGTTACAGGTGTATCAATTTACTGGTTAAGGTAGCAGAAAGTTGGATGCCAGCCACCGTTCAGAATAGCCGGTAACCCTATTTCTGCAACTCCAGCACCACGGCTGTTTTAGCCGGTAGTTTAATTGTTTTCAACTCACCAACGGCCGCGTCGGTCAGTACATTTCGAGCCGATTTGAACCCACCCATGCGCTCCGAAAAACGAGCCGTATCGAGCAGAATTTCCTTGTCGCCGGTATTGGTCGCTACCATTACCGTCTTACTGCCATCATAGCGGAAGTAGACATAGGTGCCCTCCTGCGGCAGAAACTGCATCAGCTTACCCGTATGCAGCACGGGGTTCTCCCGGCGGTATGTTGCCAGCTTCCGAATGAACAGAAACGCGTTGTTTTCCCGATCGGTACGCCCGGCGGCTTCAAACTTATTCTGCTTGTCGCCAGGAAATCCACCCGGAAAATCAAGCCGGACCTCGGCATCGGACGGATCTTTAAAGTTTTTCATCAGAATCTCGGTCCCGTAGTACATACTCGGAATACCGCGCGTGGTCAGCAACCAGGTCAGCCCTATCTTATACTTGTCCAGATCTTCGCCAATGACCGACAGATACCGATCGGTATCGTGATTGTCCAGGAACGTCACCAGTTTATTCGGGTCTGCATATACCGCGTCCTGCGCCAGCGCCTGATAAAACCGATTGACCCCATCGTCCCAGGTAAATTTCTGTTTGAGGGCATCGAGCATCGCCGAATACACCACAAAGTCCAGCCCACCCGGCTGGTTCGACTTGAACGGAAAATTAATGTTGTTGCGGGTATAGTATGACTGATCCACCACGTTGTTGACCCACGACTCACCAAATATGTGGATCCTGGGATACTCATCCAGTAAGGCCGCATTGCAGCGGTTCATAAATGGCTGGTCGTTGTACATATAGGTGTCTATCCGCCAGGCATCGATACCAAACTCTTCGACGGTCCAGAGCGCATGCTGAATCAGGAAGTTGGCCAGAAACGGATTCGTCTGGTTCAGGTCGGGCAAGTGCGGCACGAACCATCCATCGAGCGTTACCCGCCGGTCGCTTTCGGCGCCATGTGGATCGGTAACTGGCTGGTATTTATAGGAGGTATTCGTATAGGAAGGCCACTGGTGCAGCCAGCTTTTCATCGGCATATCTTTCAGAAACCAGTGGTTGATGCCCACATGGTTGTAAACCGCATCCTGCACCACCTTCAGCCCGGCAGCGTGGGCTTTCCGGACAAAGGTTTTATAGGCTTCATTACCGCCCATCCGTTTGTCGACGGCATAATGGTCGGTAAATCCATAGCCATGATAAGCCGACCGCATGGCTCCGCCTTCGTTGGTGAGCGGCTGGTTGTTTTCGAGTACGGGCGTTAACCAGATGGCCGTTGCCCCCAGGTCTTTCAGGTAGTCGATACGCTGTCCGACGCCAGCCAGGTCGCCCCCATGCCGATAGTAGGGGTTGGAGCGGTCGGCGTTGGGATCGGCCATGTCAGCAAACTTGTCGTTGCTCTCGTCGCCGTTGGCAAAACGGTCGGGCATGGCCATATAGATAAAGTCGGCAGCCGTAACACCCTGCCCCTTAGGCTCACGATTGCGGTCTTTCAGCACAAAGGGCTGCGTGAGTGTCTGACTACCGCTCTTGCCCACCAGTCGGAGCGTACCAGGCCGGGCAGATGCCGCAATGGTCAAATCCAGAAAAGCGTAGTTCGAGTTTTCGACCTTATGTGTTTTTACGAGCTTCACCCCCGGGTAATCGACGGTATAGGTCAGGGTGCCCGCGTTGGGACCGTAAACGAGCAGCTGCACATTGGGATTTTTCATACCCACCCACCAGTTAGTGGGGTTTACTCGCTTAATATCAGCCTTTTGCGCAACAACTGCCGGGCTGATCAGGAGCAGGGTCGCAAAATAAAAAAAATAAATTCGTTTCATCGGTTCGTTTTGTTGTGGTCGACAGGGACAGCCGCATCCCGGCTATATACCCACTGACGCGGCAGGATTAAGACTTCGATCAACAAAAATAACCTAAGTTTTTCGACGGGAAAGGGCATAATTTTGTATCACCACCAGCCAGTGCCCGCCTACCCCATGAATACGACCTCTCATGTCCCGGTAATGGACAAACTAATAATCTACCAGATTTTCACCAGACTCTTTGGTAACCAGCGTACTAGTAACACGTATAACGGCTCCCGTGACGAAAATGGCGTTGGCAAATTCAACGATATCAATAACGCAGCCCTACAGGCACTCCGGCAGTTTGGTGCGTCGCACGTTTGGTACACAGGTGTTATCGAACACGCCACGCAGACCAGCTACGCTGAATTCGGAATTCATACTGACGATCCGGCTGTCGTGAAAGGCCGCGCGGGCTCCCCTTATGCTGTAAAGGACTATTACGATGTCGACCCCGACCTGGCCGTGAGCGTTCCCGACCGCATGGCCGAGTTCGAAGCCCTCGTTGGGCGCACCCATGCCCATGGCCTGAAAGTGATCATCGACTTCATACCAAACCACGTTGCCCGCCAGTATGGCTCCGATAGAAAACCGGCTGGTGCCGTCGACCTGGGCGAAAAGGACGACACAAGCGTAGGGTTTTCGCCAACGAATAATTTCTACTACCTACCCGGCGAGACCTTTGTGGCACCCGGTAACGTAAGCCATGCAGAACGACCAGCCGCGCCACCCTTACACGAGTTTCCGGCTAAAGTCACGGGTAGCGGGTCCATTACCGCCACACCGGACAGCAACGACTGGTATGAGACGATCAAACTCAACTACGGCCTCAATCTATTCGACGGAAGCCGCCATTTCGACCCTATCCCCGCTACCTGGCATCAGATGCTCGACATCCTGCTGTTCTGGTCAGCTAAAGGTATCGACGGGTTCCGCTGCGACATGGCCCAGCTGGTGCCGGTCGAATTCTGGCAATGGGCCATCAGCCGGGTAAAAAAACGCTACCCCGGTATGATCTTCATTGCGGAGATCTATGAACCCAGTCTGTATCGGTCTTATATTTTCGAGGGTGGATTCGACTACTTATACGATAAAGTAGGCTTGTATGATGCCGCCCGGCGGCTGATGGAGGGCCACGGCTCCTGCTACGAACTGAGCCAGGTATGGCAGCGCGAATCCGGCGGTTTTGCGAACCATATGCTCCGTTTTCTGGAAACGCACGACGAGCAGCGCATCGTGTCCCGCTTCTTTGCCAACGATCCCTGGGCTGCCATCCCGGCCATGACGCTGACGGCCACCATGCATACGGGGCCGTTTCTGGTGTATTTCGGGCAGGAGCTAGGCGTACGGTCCGAAGGCAGCGAAGGCTTCAGTGGCGATGACGGACGAACAACCATTTTCGATTACTGGGGCCTGACCGATTGGCAGAACTGGGTAAACGGAGGAGCTTATGACGGTGAGGCCATGACCGATGATCAGCGCAGGCTGCGCGCTTTTTACCAGCAGCTCAACCACCTCGTCAACGGGTCTGACGCCATTCAGAACGGTTATTTTTATGACCTTCAATATGCGAATGATAACAACCAGAGCGCTGGCTACGATGCCCATCAACTTTACAGTTACTTTCGGTACACAGACCGTCAAAAGCTTTTGATTGTCTGTAATTTTTCGAACCATAACACCTACGAAACCACGGTGCGTATCCCCCGGCACGCTTTCGACTCCATGGACCTTGATCCATCCCGGATGTACCGATTTACGGATATCTTCCTGAGCACCGTTCAGATCGAAACCATTGGCCGCGAAGGCGTACCACTAACGTTGCCACCGCGCAGTGTACGGGTACTGGAATTCAAATAATGCGCTCACTATACTAATCCATGATCCGATTTTTTACAACACTTTTCCTGCTGTTGACATCTTTGGCTGCGTTGCCACAGGAATTGCCACCTCACGACCTGAGCCAGTTGACCATCGTAGGGGGCAAAACACCCGTTGAAACGGCACTCAGCATTGGCCGCCAGTTCCTGGGAAAGCCGTATGTATCCCATACACTCGACACGACGCCCACGGAGCAGCTCATCATCAACGTGCGGGAATTCGACTGCACTACCTATCTGGAAACAGTGCTGGCTCTTTCGCTGGCCTGGCACGAAATGCCGGATAAGGGGGCTGGTCCCCAGCTTGAGCAGGCCTTCCGAACTTACCTGACCAAATTCCGTTACCGCAATGGTAAAATCGACGGGTATGCCAGTCGGCTGCACTATTTTTCAGACTGGCTCCGCGATAACGAACGAAAGGGACTTTTAACCGATGTAACGGGTGAGCTGACAGGCAGTATATCGGTGGCCAAACCTGTTTCATACATGACTACCGCTACCTACAAGTATCCCCAGTTAAGCGACCCCGCAACCCTTAAGCAGATGCAGCTGGCCGAAGCAGCGCTCAACCAGCAGGCATTTGCATTCATTCCCAGGAAAAATATCCGACTTGCCGAAAGCCAGCTTCAGGAAGGTGACATCATCATGCTGACAGCCGCCCGGCCGGGTCTGGATATGAAACACGTGGGGCTGGCTGTACGGCAGCCTAACGGGCGCATTCACCTCATGCACGCGTCCTCCGAGCAGGGAGAGGTAGTTGTCACCCCCTACCCCCTGAGCGACTATGTACTTTGGCACAAAAATTTGTCGGGAATTCGGGTCGCGCGGCTGCGGGGCAGTGGCGTATTTGCAGCAGTAAAGTAGCAGCAACCTCATCCACCCTCAAACGTAGCCAAATGAAGTATGCGCTGCTCTTCGTTATTTTGTTCCCCATGCTGGGCAGGGCTCAGTCGAAGGTGACCGGGTTAGGAAACTATGTCCTAGGTCTCACAATACCCGATTCACTCAATCGGCTTGGCTTCATCGAAGAAGATGTATCCTACGTTAAGGGAACCATAGCGCTTCCCTGCACCCATATTCGTACGTTCACAGCCACTACCGTACCAATTGCCGGACTGTTTGTGAACCGGGTTATTCTTGTCTTCTACGACAATATATTATTCAAACTATCCTGTGACTTCAGCGATTCATTGAGCATCGCCTTTGTAACACAACATGGGCCGGGTGTTCGCAAGACCATAAGTAACCTTCAACTTTGCTACAAGGAGACTGAAAAGCCAATGCAGCGTTGGAGCACGATTTGGACGAGTGGCGACATAATGGCCATTGCGCTTCATAGAAACGGCTATACGACTGATTGTCAGTTGGCCCAAAGCGCCCGGCTACTGATAACCAGTCAGAAAATCTCCGCCCTCTCGTCTGACTGCGCTATAAAACCTGCCGATTCCTTTTCTGAGGAGTTCGATAACCGTTAAAAGGAAAACCAGGAAACACAATCCCCCAAAAAAGAGCTACTAAACAGTGCCTTTGCCAGCACCTGGTTGCTCTTTCAGGTACAGCTGGTCTGGCTTTGCCCAAGCCTCTTTTCAGGCAAAAACAAGCGCCGTCTTCCGGCGAATCTGTTACCGGGGGTAATAGACTCCTGTAGCCGGACTGACCACTGGTTTTACCAGTCGTTCCACTCAAGCCAGGGCAAGTGACTACCAAACCCGCAGTTAATAAATGCTTTATCATTACCAACGGCGACATGGCCGGTAAGCAAAGACCAGATCAGGAGAATCGTTATACTCAGAAACAGCAGCAGGAAGAGCCCTTTAAGTACTCTGTTGACGAGATCTTTACCCGCACTCATCTCCTTCATAAAATAGATCGCCATATAAAATTGGAAACCTATCGACAAGGCAATTACAACGATCGTTACCAGTTGCATAAGATCCCAGGTTTAGAGCGCCCAAAACGACATATCACCAAAGATGTCTGGCTCAATAATCTATCAAAGCTATAGGGTATTTTATCTAATTGATAGCTATGTCTTGTTATCGATCCGGTTCAACGTATTATGGGCTGGACGGCAGAACTACCTGTGCATCCAATCTTCCAGCTTATAAGCCTATACTACATACAGCGCTAAACTTCTTCTGATACAAAGGCCTCGACCCGAGCCTTTATATTCTTCTCTACAGCAAACGTACCCGCACCACCAAAAAAGCCCGGATCGATCGATTTGGGCTTTTTTGGTGGCTTTTAATTGAGAAAAAAGCTTAAAATTTGAAAAAAGTATTACTTTTATCAAAGTGTCTATTATCTTTAAGGGCATCTGGCGACGTTGCCGGGGAGCGTCAAAACAGCGCTGATTTTGACTGACAACCTGTTGGGTGTGTGGCACAACATCGGTCATACGACCGGCGGTCATGCAGCAAAAGGGACTTGTTACGACGGGGCGAACCGACTTTTGTAGCCGGGTGAAATCAGGTATTGGAAAACGTATGGAAGGGAAAACGCTGGAGGTAATCAGCAAACTATGGGCGTAGTAGATCGCTGCTGCCAGTCAGGATTCAGATTCTATAGATATGGAAGCTAAGGAGCCCAAGGCCCGTGGCGGGTTTCGGCCTGGTTCGGGACGCAAGCCTATCTCGACCAAGAGCAAAATTCCCGTTTCGATCGATACGGATCTGGTCGCATGGCTAGCTCAGTTTGGCAGCCGGAAACGCAGTCTGATGGTCAACGACGCGGTCAAGTTGATGAGAGAAGAAATGACCAGACAAAGCGGCCTGAAATAGGCACCTTCTGTTCTTGAATGGCTGACCCTGATGACACTGACAGGTACCCGGAAACGCAACACGGGTATTGATCACTTCAGTAATACAGCAGGAAGCGCTACGGCAGACAGATCCATTGGAAAGGAGTGGCAAGAAATAATTTGTATAAGTACCCTTAAAAAGCAGAAGAATGGAAACTGTATTCGATTACAATCCAACCCAACAGGAGATCGATGCCCTGGGCTTTCTTGACGGCTGGCTGGTATTCAGACAGGGCGTACCCTTTACCCAGCCGGTCACTATTGAGTCATACCGTGCTACCATTACACCAAAATCGGCTCAATTCGATCTCGTGCTACTATTCGAGTACCGAGGTGATCAGAGTAGAGCGGATAAATACGCGGCTGGTATCTGGATGCGTACGAATGAGAACCGCCGGAGTAAAGAGTATGCGCGTATGGTAGCGTAATCCCAGCTTCTCTTTTACCTGCATTGATTGACATTTGACACCAAAGTCAGTTGTTTGTCCCTAATAGGACATAAGTTGTCCCTGATCGGCAAAGACCACCTTCAGAAAGCTACGAACTTTACGGTTAGCAGTAGGGCTTTTCTACTTCTATCCTCTGTACCCCGATTTGGCTTGTTTATAGCCAGGTTGGGGTTTTTCTATTGATTCAGTAAATTCCCATTCATAAGCTACAGACCGTATCGGTAGCCAGCCATTAAAGCATAGTAACTAACTACAACCTGACCTGGTAGTGCGTCGGGCGTCTAAAGTGATGGTCGTTTTCTGTTACGTTTCGTAACCAATCTGCCTGCTTCGGCAAGCTTTATTTCAGTGTCCTTTTCCTTAAAAATAGGAGGAGTAATGATTCTGTTCTTTCTTCATCATAACGTTAGTACGTCCAGGTTAGACCCGGTTTTCCGACTTAGTTTACGATAAATACGTATGAAAACAAAAAACCGCCAACATTACTGAAGGCGGGTTTTTGTTTGTAACTTGTTGATAACCAACTGAGCCAGTGGAGGGATTCGAACCCCCGACGCGCTTGCGCATCCTGATTACAAATCAGGCGGAATCGACCGCTATCCGACACTGGCCAAAACCAACAACCCGTTTCCGAATTGTGATGCAAAAGTAAGGCTTTTACTGCTTTTCTGCAAGATCAAGCCTGGATATTACTGACCGGATACCGTTTTTTTTGTTACCCGGTCAGTATGTGTCTGTTAAGCCTGTGCTACTTTCAACTGGTGTTTCAATTCATCCAGCTGTTTTTGCGCATCGGCAATTTTCTTATCGATATCAGCGCGCAGTTGATCTGCATTTTTTGAGCGGGCAAAGAATTCGATGTTGTTACGATACGTAGCAATGTCATTCTCGATGGCCGTCATACGCCGACGAATATCATTCTCCCGCTTGTTTCCGGTATCCGTGCCGCCCCGGTTGTAGTCGCGGTCGCCCCGATCGTCACGATCCCGGCTGAAACCACGATCACCACCGCGGTCCTGACGACCACCCCGGTCGCCATCACGACCACCATTCCGGGGGCCACTGCCCCGTGTTGCCTCAGCTTCGCTTTGGAGCATGATCCGCTCCTTGTCTTTGGCCGGGATCTTACCCGTTGCACTCACCAGGGCGTTAACCGCGTTGATGTAACGCTTCTGGGTCGACTGCATGTCTTTCTTCGGTACAAATCCGATGGTGCTCCACTCCTTCTTGAATTCATTCAATTGGGACAGATCAGCATTCTCGGTAGCAGCCGCTTCAATGCGCTCGATGAGGGTAATCTTCTGGGTTAGATTGCCTTCGAACTCCCGCTCGGTGTCCTGGTTCTTTGAGCGCTTCTTGTTAAAGAAGGCATCACAGGCCGCTTTGAAACGATCGAAAATTGAGTTCTTCTGTTTCTCCGGTACCTGTCCAATATTTTTCCACTGGCGTTGCAGCTCAATAACTGTCTGCGTCGTCTCGGGCGATTCTTCTCCTGAAGCCAGGATAGCTTCAACCTGTTCGCACAGTTCTGTTTTCGCGCGCAGATTCTCTTCCCGCTTGCTCTCCAGTTGCTTGAAAAACTCACCCTTATTGTGGAAGAACGTTTTCAGGGCGGCCCAGAATTTCTTGCTCAGCTCTTTACCTTCCTCGCGGGGCATAGGGCCTTTGATACCATTCCAGCGATCCTGCAAAGCCATGACAGCTTTCGTCTTGTCGTTCCAGTCGTTGATGCTGTTGGATGCAAAGGAGGTCAGTGGTACGAGCTCTTCGTAAATCGCTGATTTCTCTTCATACAACTGAGCCGACTCTTTCCGTTGCTCATTGGTCTGGCCCCGCCGTTTGTCATACAGCACATCGAGAGCCGCCTTCATGCGGGCCCACAAAACTTCCTGCTCAGCTTTGGGAGCGGGTCCAATATGCTTGTACTCCTCGAACAGTGCGTTGGCATCGTCGATGGTCTGGCGCGTAACGGGCGTCTCTTCCGACGCTTTCGCCATAGCTTCAACCTTCTCGATCACATCCGTTTTGAGGGTGATGTTGCGCTTACGGTCGAGTTCTTTTAATTCAAAATAAATATTCCGGTTGCTATAGTACCGGTCAACGAGCGCATGGTAAGTAGCCCATAACGTTGCGTTGTGGGGCGAATTCATATTTCCGGCCGCTTTCCACTCGTCCTGAATTTTCTTGAACTCGTTCCAGCTCGTTTTTGGATCGCCGGCGTTGTTCTCGTCGGTTTCAACCAGCACGCGCAGACGGGTCAGGAGCTCGGTTTTAGCCGCGAAATTGCCGTCCTTAGCTTTATCAAGATTCTGGAAATAGGTGTTTTTCTGGCTCTTGATCTGCTTGTACAGCTCGTCGAACTGCTGAACAGTTTCGTCGTTTTTGAACTCGAATCCTTCTTCGGACCCTGTCTCAGCCACATACCCCTGCAAAGCAACTTCGCGCTCGGCCCGCTTCATCTGGTCGAACAACGGCTTGACATCCTTGAGTGTCTGATCGGCTTTCTTGAAATCGCCGGGCGAGACTGTCGTGCCGCTGATAGATGCCAGTTTCGTCTCGAGTAACGTGACAAAATCCTGCTTCGAAAACTGACTGTAATCGACGGCGGGCTGTGCCTGCGCTTCCTCTTCAGACTCATCGGCCACATCCGCATACTGCGCTGTTACCTCCTCACTGACAGACGGAGCTTCGACTGGCGCAGCTTCTTCCGGAGCGTCAGACGCTGGTGTCTCTGCGGTTGGTTCAGCTACAGGCGTTTCGGCCTCAGATGTCTCCTGAGAAACATCAGCCGTTTCGCCCACATCGGCTGTGGGCTCTGACTGGTCGATTGCCGCAACGGGCTGGGGTTCCTCTGTCGGCTCGGCAGCAGGTGTTTGATCTGCTGATTCGGGCATGGCAGTTGTGTCACCGCTCGATGTGTCGGATTGCGATTCCACCGCATCTGTTGCTGTAGGCTCTGTAGCTTCAGCCGTGTTTGCAGTCTCTTCGGGTGTATTAACGGCCAACGCGTCGGTCAACGGCGATGCATTGTCCGGCTGCTGGTTAATTTCCTGTTCTTCGTTTGCCATGTTGGGAACGTACCGATTACTTTTGCAAAAGTACGACAAAATGCGAATTTACCTGTATTTCGGCCATTGAAAAGCCGGTAACTAACCTCCCCGATGCCGTCAGCAATCAGCGACTTACGAAAAGATTACACACTTCATGGCCTGGACAAAGGGGATGTATCTCCTAACCCGATTGAGCAGTTCCGGATTTGGTTCGAGGCTGCGCTGGTAGCTGGTGTTCCCGAACCGAACGCTATGCATGTCAGTACCGTTACCGCCGAGGGTCGACCCGACGGTCGTATTGTGCTCATTAAAGACGTTTCAGCGGCAGGTTTTGTGTTTTACACCAACTACCAAAGCCGCAAAGGCCGCGACCTGATCGAACGCCCATTTGCGGCACTCACCTTTTTTTACCCCGAACTCGAACGTCAGATCCGCATTGAAGGGCGTGTAGAAAAAGTTAGCGCCGAAGAGTCGGATGCTTACTTCAATAGCCGCCCGCGGGGTAGTCAGATTGGGGCATGGGTATCGAATCAAAGCACCCTCGTTGACAGCCGTGATGTGTTGGAAAGCCGTCAGCGTGAACTGGAAGCCCAATTTGACGGCCAACCTATACCCCGTCCACCCCACTGGGGCGGTTTTATCGTGATACCGGATGCACTGGAGTTCTGGCAGGGTCGTCCAAGCCGCCTGCACGATCGAATCCGGTACCGGAAAGAAGGACAGAACTGGCTCATTGAACGACTTTCGCCTTAGCCAGCAGTGGCCGCTATGGCCCTACGTATCTATTGACCTGTCGTTTTAACGTCTGTAACGCTATCCCCGACAGCGCCCCACCAGGCGCGGAATCGATTTTATGGGTAACAAAGTAAATTGCAGCCGCTACTTTACTTTGTTACCCACGCTACTTTCGCTCTTATCATGATGTCTTTTTCATTTCCGGCCTTTGTCCTCCGGTGTCTTTTAGTTGTGCTGTTGCTACAAGGGTCGTTTGCAACACCCCCCGGTTACGCCCAGAAAAAACCAGATCTGTTTAGCCAGAAGGTTATTCATGAGGTCATGATCCGGACTACCGACTGGCAACTGGCTCACCCCAAGCACAGCCCGACCGACTGGACCAACGGAGCTTTTTACGCCGGTGTATTTGCCGTTTACGAAACGACAAAATCGCCCAAAATACTCGACTCGCTCCTGGTCATGGGCGAACGTAACAAATGGCAGCCCGGCCCTCGCTTCGATCATGCCGACGATATCGCTATCTGCCAGACCTACATCAATTTATACCGGATCAAAAAAGATCAGCGTATGATTCAGGCCACCATCGATACCGTGCAGAAGATGCGCCGGGTGGCGGGTCCTGAAGTAAAAAAACACGGGATCACCTGGTGGTGGTGCGATGCCTTGTTCATGGCCCCGCCCGTGCTGGCTCAACTCAGCGCGACACTCAATGACCCGGCTTACCTGGCATTCAACGACTCGCTGTTTCGCCAGACCTACGATCTGCTCTACAGTCAGCCGGAACACCTCTACGCCCGCGACGGGTCGTACCTGATTGCGGCCGATGGCACCGGAAAACGGGAAAGCAATGGTCAGAAAATATTCTGGTCACGAGGAAATGGCTGGGTAATGGGCGGATTAGTGAAACTCCTGGCCGAGATGCCTAAAAATCATCCGTCGCGTTCGTTTTACCTGACGCAGTACCTACAGATGAGCGAACGGTTGCTGGCCTTACAACAGCCGGACGGTCTCTGGCGGTCAAGTCTGCTCGACCCGGCAGCGTATCCGGGTGGCGAAGGATCCGGCTCCGGTTTCGACTGCTATGCGCTGGCCTGGGGCATTAACCAGGGTATTTTACCCCGTAGTCAGTATTTACCCGCAGTGCGGAAAGCCTGGGTAGCCCTGAACGGACTGGTTTCGCCCGAAGGCCGGGTAGGCTGGGTGCAGCCTATCGGGGGCGACCCACGCCGGAACTTCAACGCCGAGAGCTGGGAAGTTTATGGTACCGGCGCTTTTCTGCTGGCAGGCTCCGAAGTCGTGAAGTTGAAAAAGTAACTGGCAACACCGTATCCCATCTATACTATAAAACACGCCCACCATGCTAAAATATACGATCGGCGCTGCATTTGTCGGCGTCTTCTGCCTGAGCAGTTTTCTTATTGAGCCGAAACCAGCCGCGAAAACAGCCCGTGAAAATTACGAAACCTATTGCTCATCATGCCACGGAGAGAAAGTAGAGGCTTTTGTAGACCGCAAATGGAAACACGGCACCCAAAAGAGTGAGTTGATGAAGAGTATCTCTGGCGGTTACGCTGACCTGGGTATGCCTGCCTGGAAAGAAGTACTCAACGACAAGGAAATCGACGAAATGGCCGACCTGATTCTAACGAGCCTCAAGAATGTCGATCAGTACAAGTTCGCCAGCAAACCAACCTCCAACGTGTTCGCTTCGGAGGGGATGACTGTCAGACTGGATACGGTAGCCAGTGGCCTTTCATCGCCCTGGGGACTGGCTTTCTTACCGGATGGCGGTATGCTGGTAACCGACCGCGCCGGTGATGTATACCGGATCGACAAGACGAACCGTAAAACTAAATTGACGGGTGGCCCATCGGTACTAGCCGAAGGGCAGGGCGGTCTGCTCGATGTAGAGCTCCACCCCGATTTCGCCAAAAATCAGCTGATCTACCTCTCCTACTCAGCGTTTAAAACAGTGGGCGCTGATACGTTATCGACTACCGCCGTAATGCGGGCCAGGCTATCGGGTGATGCACTGACCGATCAGAAGATTATCTTCGAAGCCCTGCCTTACGCCAAAACCCGCCACCATTACGGCTCCCGGCTTGAGTTTGACAAAAAAGGGTTCCTGTACATATCGGTGGGAGACCGGGGCAACGAGAAAGAAAACCCACAGTCGCTGGCCAGTGACTGCGGCAAAGTTCACCGGCTGCACGATGATGGCCGTATTCCTGCCGACAATCCATTCATGAATGAGAAGAAAGGGCGTACCTCTATTTATTCATACGGGCACCGCAACCCACAGGGCATGGCCATGCATCCGGCAACGGGTGCGATCTGGACCCATGAGCATGGCCCACGTGGGGGCGACGAAGTTAACATTATCAAAAAATCGGCCAATTACGGCTGGCCTGTTATCTGCTACGGTATCAACTACGATGGCAAGCCTATTACTAACCTGACCGCGAAAGCCGGCATGGAACAACCCATGATCTACTGGCTTCCTTCTATCGGCCCCAGCGGTATGGCTTTTGTGGAAGGCAGCAAGTATCCCGGCTGGAAAGACAATCTGATGGTTGGCTCACTGCGGTTTCAGTACCTGAACCGGTGCGTCGTGAAAGACAACAAAATTGTCAGTCAGGAAAATATACTGAAAAACATCGGGCGGCTCCGCAATATAGATATGGGGCCAGACGGCTACCTCTATGTATCAGTTGAAGAACCTGGCTACGTCTTCCGTCTGATGCCCATGAATCAGTAACCTCTTTAACGTAAATTCTGGAAAAAACTGTCTTTGTTCTGGCCCGTTAGGGCCTTTACAGCGCAGCTTCGGTAGTAACAAAATTTGATTTCAGCAGCATCTATGTGCCGTCAGGTACATACCGGTTGTGTACCTGACGGCACACGTTTCCTACAGATGGCCCCTTTTTCTGCTACCGACGCTGCGCTGTGAAGGCCCTACGGGCCAAATTTAAACCCGATTTCACGCTGTTTACTCTGTTTGCTTCGTTGCCAGTTAACTCGTACAGCAAATGGCGTCATTCCGCTCACAGAAACCGGCATTCCACCGGTTTCTTTTTTTGCCGTTTCGTCCCGATCTGTAGTTTTGTGAAATGACCATCACTACCGTCTCATACCGCCTGACTACCCGGCAAAAATGGCAGCTAGCGCTCAGCGTCTTTGTCATCTATTGGCCTATCCGGCTGTATGTCAACGTACAACATCCAACGATGGAGTTCTGGCTCCGGTCGACCCCGTTCTTCATTATGGAGATTCTGGTTACCGTGGCGTTCTTTTTTGCGTGGATCAGTGTTGTCGATTGGATTCAGCAACGAACATTCGCCCGTTTTGGCAACGACTTTCTGGTTGAGTTCAAGTTGCCGGCTCAGGTAACAACGCTCCTGATTGCCAGTGCAATGGCGCTGGTCTTCAACGAAGGGTTTCACACGCTTCAGCGCAGCCTGAACGGCTTTCTTGAAAGTCAGTTCTCCGTTTATCAGCAGGTTCCGGCCTGGAGTCGGTCGGCCGCTGATGGTCGGCCACCTACGCCCCAGCAGCGGCAGGCTTACCGCGAACAGCGTCGACGAATCAATAACGGACTTACCGTAATGGCAATGCTGTCGGCGTTTTACCTGGCGGCCAGCCGCCGGGCTTATCGACGGCTGGAGGATGTGCAGGTACGGGCTGAGCGGCTCGAAAAAGAGAATGTACAGGCTCAGTTTGCTGCCCTTAAAAGTCAGGTCAACCCGCACTTTCTGTTCAACAGCCTGAGTATTTTGTCGTCGCTGGTGTATGCCGACGCCGAACTATCGGAGAAATTCATCGACCAGTTGTCGCGGGCCTACCGGTACATTCTCGAACAGAAAGATAACGAACGCGTTTTGCTCAAGACTGAGCTTGAGTTTATCCAGGCTTATCGATTTCTGCTCAATATCCGGTTTGAGAACAAATTCGATGTCGTTCTCAACGTACCCGAATCCGATCAGAACCGTTACAGCATTGCGCCATTGACGCTCCAGCTGCTGGTTGAAAACGCGGTAAAGCATAACCGCATGTCGACGAAAGAACCGCTGAAAGTACATATCGATCTGGAAGACGACTGTCTGCGAATCTGGAATAACCGCCAGCTGCGTCCTCAATCCGAAGCGTCTACCGGTGTAGGCCTGCAAAACATCATCAACCGCTACGCCCTGCTCACCAACCGACCCGTCTGGATTGGCGAAAATGAGGGCAGTTTTGTCGTTAAGATTCCATTACTCACGTAACGTAACGAGCGCAGTAGTTTTCTTATCGCTCATCTACTCATCCACCATGAACGTTGTCATTATCGAAGATGAAAACCTGACAGCCAAACGGCTCGAAGGCATGCTCCATAAGTACGACCCATCGATCGACGTCCTGGCCCGGATCCCGTCCGTTGCCGAAGCAGTAGCCTGGTTTGGTCAGCCGACTGCCGAGCCTGTCGATCTGGTGTTTATGGATATTCACCTCGAAGATGACCTGGGATTCCGCATCTTCGAGCAGGCCAATCTAACAACGCCCGTTATCTTCACGACCGCCTACGATGAGTACATGATCCAGGCGTTTAAGGTCAACAGCATCGATTACCTGCTCAAACCTATCAATTACGACGAACTGGTAGCCGCTATCGAGAAATTTAACGCGCTCAAGAAGCAGTTCAGCCAAAGCAATGCACCAGGGTTACTTCAGGCAGGCCCCGATCTGGAAACGCTGCTTACCTTACTCGGAAAACCTAAACATACCGACTACAAAGAGCGGTTCATGATCACGGTTGGTACCAAGATCAGAAGCATCGAAATAACCGATGTAGCTTATTTTTACCTGGAAGAGAAAATCGTATTTCTGGTTACCAAAGACGGGCTCAACCTACCCATTGATTACAGCCTCGATAAGCTGACCCAGTTGCTCAATCCAAAACATTTTTTCCGGATCAGCCGCCAGTTTCTGGTTTCACTACCTGCTATTCAGACTATTCACACCTACTCGGCAGGCAAGCTCAAGCTCGACCTAAATCCCAAATCCCGGCAGGAGGTGTTCGTTAGTGGCGACCGCATGACCGAGTTCAAGGAGTGGCTGGGGAAATAAACCGGTATAAATAAGGGGCTTTGTGGGCGCCCCCACTCATCTTTTTTTCCAGCCGCTCCAAAATGCCCAAGCTCAGGATCTTGCGCTGGAAATTCGTGCGTTGTAGCGGCTTTCCCAGAATCGTTTCGTAGAGCTGCTGCAAATCGGTCATGGTGAATGTCTCGGGCAACAGGGCAAATCCAATCAGCTTGTCATCCAGATTTTTTCGTAACGTTTCCAGTGCTTTATACACCATAGCCGTGTGATCAAAAATCAGGGGCGGAAGGGTAGCCAGATCATGCCAGCCACAACTGTCGGAGAGCGGATCGGGTGTGGGGTTGGCTTTGGTGAAGTCGATCAGGGCGTAATAGCCGATCGAGACGAACCGTTGGAGCAGCCAGTGCGTATTCGGAAGTTCAACGCCATTGCCCTGTAGTAGTGTCTGCTGCGTTCCCGCATCGCGACGGTCCCGCTTCCCGAACGTATAAAATTGGTCGAGGTAAATTTCCCGCAGCCCTGTTCGCTCGTACAACACCCGGGCAGCCGCTTCGTCTACATCTTCCGAAAGGTGCACAAAGCCGCCCGGCAGCGCGAAGGCGTCCATTCCCCGAAACCGAAGCAGTAAAATTTTCAGCTGTCCTTCGTGAAATCCAAAAATAACCGGGTCTATCGACAATCCCGGCAGCAGATCCTGCCCATCCGTAAATGGGCGCTTCATGCCTGTTTCGTTCGTCATGCTCATAGGTGTCCTACAAAGCTCCGTAGAAAGTTGGATGATAAAAAGCATCCACTTATTATTGTATCAAAAAGATACAATACCTAACAATGACCTATCTCCATAAAACTCTTGCCGTTGCAGCCCTGATCGGTCTGGTCAGCGCCGGATGGCCTGTCCCGCCGGTTGCGCCCGTTCGTGACCTGAATAAGAACGGCAAACTCGATCCGTACGAAGACCCGAAACAGTCGGTTGAAGCGCGGGTATCGGACTTGCTCAAGCAGATGAACGTGGCCGAGAAAGCGGGCATGATGTTCATCAACGGTACGGTCATTAACGACGATGGCACCATCGAGAAAAAACCCGGTGCGCAGGGGCCAGCCGCTATGATGCCGACCGCCATCGAGAACATCACCGAGCGCCACATGACGCATTTTAACCTCTGGGCGGTTCCGGGTACGCGCGCCTTCGCCACGGGCACCAATGCAATTCAGAAACTGGCCGAAAGCTCGCGTCTGGGTATTCCCGTAACGATCGCGTCGGACCCACGTCATTACTTCAGCAGTTCCATCTTCGGTATGGCGGCAGACGGGTTTTCGCAGTGGCCGGAGCAGTTGGGTTTTGCCGCCATAGGTGACGTGAAGCTCATGCAGCAGTTCGGCGATATTGCCCGTCAGGAATACCTGGCCGTTGGCATTCGGGAGGCCCTGCACCCCATGGCCGACCTCGCCACCGAACCCCGCTGGGCGCGGGTGAGCGGTACGTTTGGTGAGGACGCCAGGCTGTCGGCAAAGCTGGTTGAAGCCTACGTGCGTGGCTACCAGGGACCAACGCTCGGCCCCGCCAGCGTAGCCTGTATGACGAAACACTTCTCGGGTGGTGGTCCGCAGAAAGAAGGACTCGACCCGCACTTTGAATTTCAGAAAGGGCAGGTTTATCCGGGCAAGAACTTTAACTATCACCTGATTCCCTTCGAAGCTGCCTTTGCTGCCAAAACGGCCGCCATCATGCCTTATTACGGTATTCCTACCGACCAGACGAGCGAAAACGTAGCCTTTTCCTTTAACAAAGACATCATTACCCGGCTTCTGCGCGATAAGTACAAGTTCGACGGTGTGGTCTGCACCGACTGGGGCCTTATTACCGATACGAAGATGGGACCAGCGGTCTGGCTGGCCCGTGCCTGGGGCGTTGAGAACCTGAGTCGCGAAGAGCGTGTACTCAAAGCCATTCAGGCGGGCGTCGACCAGTTTGGGGGCGAAAATTGCCCGGAGCTGGTGGTCAAGCTGGTGAACGACGGTAAGCTATCCGAAGCCAGGATCGATCAGTCGGTTCGACGGTTACTGCGGCAGAAATTTGCCCTTGGTCTGTTCGACAACCCGTATGTCGACGTGGAGAAAGCGACGCAGCTGGTGGGCAAACCTGCCTTCCGGCAGGCTGGCGAAGCCGCACAGCGCCGGTCAATGACGCTGCTCAAGAACGACGCCAAAACCCTGCCGCTGGCGATGGGCAAACTAAAGATCTACTTGAAAAATGTAGATCCTACCGTGGCAGCTGCTTACGGAAGCGTTGTGGAGAAACCCGAAGAAGCCGACATTGCTATTGTCCGGCTCAAGACGCCCTGGGTACCCGTTGAGACCCAGAATCCAATGGCCAGAGGCTTCCACCATGGCGACCTTGACTTCAAAGGCAAAGAGAAAGAGGAAATTCTGACTCTGCTCAAAACTGTCCCTACCATCGTCGATATCTACCTCGACCGTCCGGCGGTGATACCCGAAATCAGCGTCGGTGCGAAGGGGTTGCTGGCCAACTATGGTGCCAGCGATGCCGCCGTACTGGATGTTATTTTCGGCAAAGCCAGGCCTGAAGGTAACCTTCCGTTCGAGTTACCTTCGTCGATGGAGGCCGTTCGGAACCAGAAAGAAGACGTACCCTACGATTCGAAAGATCCCCTCTACAAATTTGGTTACGGACTGCGCTATCCGGCAGCTCTGAATTAATGGCAAAACATGAGTCATCCCGTATTTTAACGAATCGTTAAAATACGGGATGACCTTACCCAAAAAGTAGCCTGGTTCCGGCACATCTGCGGGGGCGTGGCGTCAGGTCAAGGGACTTATTGTATGTGTAGATCTCCAGCATTGGTCAGGTAGCCCAGTAAGGGCGACCTGTCACTAGTTGGTAGCGCTCCTATCTTGTCTGAAGCGCCGTAGGTGCGACCTAACTGAACTGGATTAGGTCGCACCTACGGCGCTCTACAGGCTAGCCTTCGTTTCTTTCCTATTCACAGGTCGCCCCTACAGGGCTTTTCTATAAAAAAAAGCGTAGGTCAAGGTACCTCACACCACGCACAATACCTTTTTTTTCATACTGGACCTTAAAAAGATAGCGACTTTTAAAATTCGGGGTAACTCATGTTTCTCGACCAAAGGAAAGCAGAGTGGCTTATGAGTTCGGCGGGAACCGTACCTTTGCAGGATAGCCGGTTTCCTAACCGGCCCGACAAGCAACACGAATCCAATGGAGAATACCGATAAACCGAAGCGGCAGCGTGGTCAGCGCACCAGCACTACCTTACCCGTGTCAGAATCCGCTCAGCTGATGGCATTTCTGATCGAGCATCTGCCGCACAAAAACCGGAACAACATCAAATCGTTACTGAGCAATAAACAAGTCCTGATCGACGGTAAGGTTTATACGCAGTTCAACCATCCCTTACAGCCGGGGCAGGTAGTAACGGTGGCCGCTAACCGCGCCCCTGAAACCAGCCAGTATCGCGGCCTGACTATTCTGTTCGAAGACCAGTTCCTGATCGTTATCAATAAACAGTCGGGTTTGCTGTCGATGGCAACCAATAAGGAACGGGATCGCACGGCCTACGGTATCCTGAGCGACTATGTCAAGAAGGAAAACCCAAAAAACAAAATATTCATCATTCACCGGCTCGACCGTGAGACGTCGGGGGTGATGATGTTTGCCCGGAGTGAGAAAGTTCAGCGGCTCATGCAGGAATCGTGGAACGACACCACCAAGCAGCGGACGTATGTAGCCCTGGTAGAAGGCACACCCGACCCACCGGCGGGCACCGTTTCTTCCTACCTGCGCGAGAGCAAAGCCCTGATCGTGTATTCAAGCCAAAACCCTGAAAATGGACAGCTTTCGGTCACAAACTACAACGTTATAAAGGCCAATGAGTATTTTGCCCTGCTGGAACTGGAGTTGGAAACGGGACGCAAAAACCAGATTCGGGTACACATGCAGGACATTGCCCATCCTATCGTGGGCGACTCCAAGTATGGCGCTACGTCGAACCCAATCGGGCGGCTAGGGTTGCACGCCGAGCGGCTGGCCTTCGAACACCCGATCACGGGCGAACAGATGCAGTTTGACGCCCCCATGCCAAAGTCGTTTCTGGCCCTGATGAAAGAGCGCCAGGAGGAGTAGCAGGGCCAACGCTACTTCCCTGAGCTATTTTCAGGAGCGGCATTACCCGGACGGATCAGGGGTTATACTAGTTTACCGGCCAGCACGCCGTGAACGTTGCCCCTTTGCCAGGGTGCCCATCAGCGATGATCGTGCCCTTATGGCTTTCCATGATTCGCTGGCAGATGGCCAGACCAATGCCCGTACCTGAATATTCATTACGGCCATGTAGTCGCTGGAACAATTCGAAGATTTTCCGACTGTAGGCTGTATCGAAGCCGATGCCATTATCGGCCACCGTTAATTTGTGGTACCGCCCCGATGGTATTGAAAAAGAGTCTATTCCAGTTTCGCCGACTATTTCTTCGTACGTCAGGCGGATAATAAGCGGCCGATCGGGTTGGGCATATTTTAGGGCGTTACCAACCAGATTATGCATCAGCTGCCGGAACATGAACTCAATAACGGGGACTGTTGGCAGGGGCGCTACATCAAATGTAGCTCCTGTGCTGATGATCGCATCCTGATGCTCGTCTTTGACCTGGTTGAACAGTACTTCCAGATCAACCGGCTGACGCAGCTCATTACCGGTTTCGGTTTGCGAATAGGCAATAAGGTCTTTGATCAATCGCTGCATTCGCTCGGTAGCGGCTATAGATCGTCGGAAATAATCCTGTCCCTGATCCGACAGTTGGTCAGCTTCCAGTTCCAGGATAAGGCTGTTAAACGTGTAAATCTTGCGAAGTGGTTCCTGTAGATCGTGGCTGGCTACGTAGGAGAAAGACTTTAAGGCGCTATTCCGCATTTCCAGCTCCCGGTTCTTTTCCTCCAGTTGCCGGTTCAGCGTTGCCAGGTTCATTTCCTGTTGTTTGTACTTGGTTACGTTCATATCGATACCAAATACGCCGATTGCCTCTGCCCGCTCGTTACGGATTATTTTACCAACGGAATGGATAAAAATCTCCCCTCCTGCCTTGTCGAAACGTCGGTATTCCATCTCCACATCTTCGCCCGATAGCGCTTTGGAAATGGCGTGCTGGAGTATAGGCAAATCATCGAGGTGGGTCGACTGAGCCACGCTATCCAGGTCTACATCGATTTCGCCGGGTTCGTAGCCCCAGAAGGAATACATCTCGGGGCTCCACAGAATCGTTGTATCGCCGAAGTACCACTCCCAGCTAGCCATTCCGGCCATGCGCTGGGCCTGACTAAACTGAGCCTCGCGTAGGAGTAGCCGATCCCGGATCGATCGATCGTCCCTATCGATGGACACCACAGTACGAAGCGAACTTTCTACCGAATCGATTATCAACGGGCTGTTGGGCGGTATACGATTCATAACGGCAGGCAGTGTAGGAGTAGGCAACTGGAGACTACCAGCAAATGTATGTCGATCACTACCTATTTAACATAATTTCTACACTATTAGTCGGTTAAGTAGCTTTATTTCTATTAAAACTTCCTCTACCAAACCGAATCGGACTGGTAAATTGAGGCAGCAGGCGACGCCCTGACTATTGAAACCGGTATTTCTTCATCAAAAAAGTCCTGCTTCCAGTAGAGAGCAGGACTTTCTGACTTCAATGCGAATTTCTGATCAATACTTTCGTATCAGCGAATCAGGCAGCGATCGCACATCCAGCCCCGTCGCTTTAAGCAGGCTGGCCCGGTTGTTCTGCCCATCTACATAAGCCGGATTTACAATCATCGACTGGTTATAGTAATACGACGCCAGTTCAAGCTTCTGGCGGTTGTTTTCAGCCAGGCCTTCGCCCTGGTAGATCACGCCAAGGTTGTTATAGGCTGGTGCGTAGGCTGACGCGGCCCGAATCGTTTGCTTATAGTAGTATTTAGCCGAGTCGACGTTGGGCGTGATTTTTTGGAACACATAAGCCATGGAGAAATAAGCTTCGCCGAAATTCGGGTAGATGCGCGTCGACTCCTGTAAATGGTCGAGCGCCCAGCGCCCGTGTTTGTTGGCATGAGCAAGGCTACTATCGATCAGAATCTGACCTTTCTTCACCTGCTCTACAGACGGTTTTGGCTTGATCAAATTAACCGCGTTAGCGATCGAATCGGCCCGGGTCCGGTCTTTCAAGCCTTTTTCGATCCACTCGTTGGCTACATGGCGCTGCACCTGACAGCTATTGGGGGCATGGGGCAGCGCCGAGTTGAACAGCACGAAGTTATTCTCCCAATCACGGTTACGTTCTACCGTTTTGAAGGAATACAAACCGGTAACAACAGCCATCAGACCTAACAGCGGTGCATACCGAACCAGCATCGGTTTGGTATCCGCATTGGCTTGAGCGCGCACCAACAGCCGCTGTAGCGCCCAGATCAATACGAAACCGAAGCCCATAACAGCCGCATAGGTGAAGCGTTCGGCCAGGATACCGCCCCGGAACCAGATAAAGCCCAGCCCTGGTGCCATCGTTACAAAGAACCAGAACAGACCAAATCCCCATAGTGTACGTTTCACGAACCCTTTCCAGCTTAGCCAGATCATAGCCAACAGCCCGAAAAAGCCCGTCCATGTCAGCAAGTCTCCTTTGCTACCCGACGGAATCACGTTGTAGGAGTAGTCATACACCAACGGGTGAGGCAACACAAGCAGCCGTATGTAGTAGGTCAGAAATTTGAACATCGTCGACTTCTGCGTCTTTTCGATGGCATAAGGGTAGTTGGCCCAGTCAACAGGCGGGTTGCCGCTCAGGGTACCAATCATTACCTTCTTCTGGTAGAAAAACAGGGCGGCTACGATTAGAAATGGCCACAGACTGATGAGCGACTGCCAGACATTCTGACGGGCAAACCAGTACTGCATCGCTGGAATCAGTGCCAGGCTTACAATCGACGACTCTTTGGAGAGAAACGCCAGGTAGAGGGACAGACACGCGCCAATGGTCCAACCTACCTGCTTCGTCTCCAGATAGCGCCAGTAGGACAAGAGCATTAGGCTGATAAACAGGAAACTTAAGATCTCATCGCGTCCCTTGATGTTAGCGACAATTTCGGTATGAAGCGGGTGCGCTATGAATACCAGCCCTATCAGGAAAGCTGGAATAGTTTGTTTATAGAGCCATTTCTGCAAGAGAACACCAATGACCAAACCCGTCAGGCCATAGAGGCCAGCGTTAATCATATGACTGATGTGGGGACTGTCTTTGAAGTACTCCTGCTCAAGAGCAAATGTAATTAGGGACAAAGGCCGGTAATAACCCAGCGAGATATTGCTGAAGTGCCAGAACTCCGTTCGGAGCAGGTCTGGAATTCCCGCAATCCCTTTTTTCACAAATAGGTTTTGACCAATAGCTGCGATATCGTCAAGCGCATACTGGTGACCAAACGTATTGATGTAGAGCAGAGACCCAAGTAAGGCCAGTACTAACGGTGGCCACCACAGCACCGGACGCGCTTCAATGGGCAGATCGGGGCTGGTGGATGGCGTTGAGGTCGAACGCGGAGATGGATCGGTAGCCCGGACCGGGATTGACCGACCGGAACCACTGGCAGGCATTGTCGTTGGCTTGGGAGCTACCGGGCGAACAGGTCTTTCGTTGGATTGCCTTTCCTGACCGGGCTTATCATAACCTGAACCGGTGGGTTGCTTTTTTTTAGCCATAACAGCAGATAACTCGTCTTTTTTAGGTCAATTTTGCAAATACTCGGCTGAATCACTCGACTAAGTAGTGCAGTTACGTTTGTGCGTTGTAAAGTTCACTAAGAATGTCAGCAAAATCAATTATACTACGGCATCGGTTGAAATCTATTGTTTACTCGGTTAGTCTGTGCGTTTGGCTGGTAGGCTGCTTGCCGGCTAACGTCCCAAAATCGACTGGCAACGGATCGACACTCCCCACCCGCGACGATAACCTCACGCTGGGTAATCCGAGCGGTGCTTCTGTCAGCGACCCGGAGAATTACCTGATGACCAAGCCGCAGTATGCACTATCGTATAGTCGCAGCCGGGGTATTGCCAACTGGGCCAGCTGGCACTTGAGTACAGCCTGGAAAGGGGACAGCCCCCGTAAGGATGCCTTTCGGCCCGATCCGGCCTTACCCGAAGGCTGGTATGCCGCCAGGCCATCCGATTATACCAACACTGGATTTGACCGGGGGCACCTTTGCCCGTCAGACGACCGGGACGGAACGCCCGACGACAACCTGGCTACGTTTTTACTAACCAACATCGTGCCACAAGCTCCACGACACAACCGGGAAGTCTGGAAATATTTGGAAGAATATGAACGACAGCTCACCACAACGGGCAACGAAGTCTATGTTATTGCCGGAACGCACGGCACAGGCGGCATTGGCCAGAATGGATCGGCCACAACGCTGGCGGGCGGAAAAATAACTGTTCCGGCTACCCTCTGGAAAATCATCGTAGTACTGCCAACAGGATCTGACGATGCCGCCCGCATATCGACCGATACGCGCATCATAGCGGTTGCCATCCCCAACAATCAATCAGCAGCCGATAAACCCTGGAAAGCGTACATCACCACAGTTGATGCCTTGGAAAACCTAACTGGCTACGACTTCCTGTCGAATGTAGCAACCGATGTACAGCGCCTTATCGAAGCCCGCATCGACGGGGGCAACAGTTGAACTACCCCAATTTAGTTGATTACATAGCCAGTTGCAGATCAGTCGATCTGACGGGAATACGCTCCGTTCGCCGACGCAGCACGGCAATTGCCTCGTCTGTATCGGCGAAGGCCTTATTGACATTGACCATATGGCTGGCCAATTTTTCGTACCGTTTGTTCATGAGCAGGTAGAAAACCTGCAAGAAGTCCAGTCCATCGAATATGATTGCCTGATTCTGCGCATATTTATCGATGGTCTTCAGGAAAAAGGTTGGGTGCTCTGTCCAGTGCATGGCCGGGCGAACGTGGTGGCTGATGTGGTAGCCATCATTCCAGCACTTTTTGTTGTACTTGACATTAATACAGGTGATGCTGTTTTTGTAGGCGTTACCAGGATCTTCGCTATCTACGAAAGCATGTTGTGTCCAGTTGCCGAGCATAGCAACGAGCCGGTAGACAACCAGCGGTAACAGAAATACCAGCACGGTGGCGGGCCAGTTCACGAAGAGAAGAACGACACAGATAATGCCAAACGAAATTTCACCAATAAGTGCCCGCTGAGCCAGCTTAGGCCGGTTCTTCCACCGCAGGTATGTCAGTAGATCGTGGACGCCACGCACGAAGAACTGCCCGAAATAGGCCAGAAAACTTCGCAAGCTATCACGCTGAAACGTCATCGTGCTGCTCTCGTCATCTTCAAGATTATTTTCGGGATGGTGCATCCCAATATGGTGGCTGTAGTAGGTTTCGGGCGTATGACCGAAAAACGGAGCCAGTACCCAGGGCAGGTAGTTATTCATCCAGGCATATTCCGGCTTAAAAAACGGCCGGTGGCTCGTACAGTGCAGCATGAGACCGAAAGGGCCTTTGAACACGAATGTGCTGACGAATAGATGAGCAGCGGCCACGGCCCACCATACGGCACCCGTTATGAAAGGCATAAACAGCAACACACTGAGCGGAATCAAAACCAGCGTGATACGAATAGACAGGTAGACAAATGGTAAATCGCGCTCATCTTTGATAAATTTTAGAAAAAATTGATCCAGACGACTATACGTACGAGCCGTAAAAACAGGATCGTGAATGGTTCCCAATGCCTTCATGTAGTGGTTCAATAATTATAAGGTTAAGCAAAAAAGGGTTTGGACAGTACCGATTGTGTAGAGAAGACAACCGGTACTGTCCAAACCCTTTTACCAGTAACGAACAGAAACGGATCAGATTGAGCTTCCTTCTGCCAAAATACAAATTATTTTTTTGCCACCGCGTGTCCGCCAAACTCATTACGCAAGGCTGCTACTACTTTACCCGTGAAGGTATCGTCCTGTAGGGAACGATACCGCATGATAAGCGATAGTGCAATAACGGGTGTTGGTACACCCAGGTCGAGCGCCGTTTCGAGCGTCCATTTACCTTCGCCCGATGAAAACATGCGTCCCTGAATTTCATCCAGATTGGCGTCTTTCTTAAAGGCATTTTCGGTTAGTTCCATCAACCAGCCGCGAATGACAGAGCCGTTACTCCACATACGGGCTACCGCTTCGTAGTCGAACGGAAACTGACTTTTGCTTAGTACTTCGAAACCCTCGGCAATGGATTGCATCATACCGTACTCGATTCCGTTGTGGACCATTTTGGTAAAGTGCCCACTTCCGCCAGGACCAGTATAGAGGTAGCCATTTTCAACCGAGATATCATTGAACACCGCATGTAGTGGTTCAATCACGTCAGCATCGCCCCCAACCATGGTGCAGGCCCCGTTCAGGGCACCACTAATACCACCACTGGTACCGCAATCCAGGAAGCCAATACCTTTCTCTTTCAGGTAGGTATGACGCCGGATGGAGTCCTGGAAATGTGAGTTTCCTCCATCAATCACAACGTCGCCGGGTTGCATCATAGCCAACAGCTGCTCAATGACATTATCAATGAGCGGACCCGCCGGGATCATAAGCCATAAGACGCGCTTCTCAGGCAGCTTATCGTAGAGATCCTGTAAGGACGTAACCCCTGTTGCACCCGTCTCGCGGACAGCGTTGACCAGTTCCTCATTAATATCGTAGCCAACAACTGTGTGGCCGTGACGGACTAAGTTACCGACGAGATTAAACCCCATCTTTCCTAAGCCAATGAATCCAATATGCATAACGATCAATGATTTGAGGGGTCAAATTGGCGATTTTTTCCCAACCCGCCCGCTGTTATCTAGATTTTAATCACATAATCATTAACTGATTTCTCCAGCCTTTGTGTACCAACAGGCCTATAATCTGCCATTATTATTGTCATTGACGCACGTATAAACCGGCTCTCTACTTATTCTATAATATAAATTAAGCGATATAGTTTATACAAAAAATTTAATTATTTAAATTTTTTATGCGTTTTGTTTTATTTATTTTCATATAAAGGACTTTGTTACCCTCAGGAACGCTATTTTTGGCTAACCACTTTAATTTCCCCTGTAACCTAACTTAACTCATCCTATGCGATCTATTTTGGTATCCACTCTATCTATCCTCTTCTGTCTACTCACTCAAGTGGTAGTAGCACAGCAAACCGCTGCCGATTTTTTCAATGAAGGAATTACGAAAAGCAATGCAAAGAACTTTTCTGGTGCTTCACAGTCATTTACGGCTGCCATTATTTTGAATCCTGAAAACGCGCCGAGTTATTATAACCGGGCGTTGGCTAAAATAAGTCTGAACGATATTCAGGGAGCCAATGCGGACCTTGACCAGGCAATAGAGCTGAACAGCGCCGATGCCAATTCATACTTATACCGGGGACTCAACCGAACAAAGCAAGAAGATTTCCGGGGTGCCATGCAGGATTTCAACCGCGCGATCGAACTGAGTCCCAACGACGCAGCCTTATTTTATCAGCGCGGCTTATGCCGGCTACAAA
Source organism: Spirosoma utsteinense (assembly GCF_014282275.1). Taxonomy (GTDB): domain Bacteria; phylum Bacteroidota; class Bacteroidia; order Cytophagales; family Spirosomataceae; genus Spirosoma; species Spirosoma utsteinense. The sequence goes on along the minus strand of NZ_VFIA01000022.1, from coordinate 40,954 downwards.
TCAACTATATGAGCAGCGCTTTACTCGATTTCAACAAGGCTGCTTCGCTCGACCCGGCCGACGTAAATATTCTGACAGCACGGGGCAACTGTAAAACGCAACTGGCCGATTACAAAGGCGCTCTAGCCGATTTCACGTTAGCCCTGGAGAAAGCTCCAGCCAGGACAGTGGCACTGGCTGGCCGGGGTTATGCCCGCTTCAAACTGGAAGACTATAAAAATGCGGTAGTCGATTTTAACCGCGCGATCGAGTTGAATAAGGAAGACCCGGAACTGTACTACCGGCGTGGCCTGGTACGGACTCGAATTGGTGACTACGAAAATGCCGTGGCCGACTTCGACAAAACAGTGCTGCTGAACCCAACACATTTCAAAGCCCTGTTTAGTCGCGGTTTTTGCCGCAGTCGGCTGGGAAGTACCAAACAGGCCATTACCGACATCGACAAGTCTATTGACATCGGCCCCGTTGTCAATCACAACCAGACTAAAGCCTATTACAGCGAATTTATTACAACTAGCACGTTACCGCTATTGAATGCCGTTGTGCAGGAGCGTTATAAAATGACCGAGCTGACCGATGAACGCTCTGAAGCATTTCTTATCCGGGGTATCCTGAAAAACACATCCGGCGAGGGAAAAGCGTCTATTCAGGATCTGAACCGGGCTGTTGAACTGAACCCTGTCAACGCCGAAGCCTATTTCATCCGGGCAACGATCCGCTCGTCGCTTGGCGATCAAAAAGGATCGCTCATCGACTGCAACAGCACTATTAAACTGAATCCCCGCCATGCCGAAGCGTACTACCTCCGGGGCGTCATACGCTATGATTCAGGCGACGAGCCAAATGCCTGTGCCGATCTGAGCCGGGCGGGTGAACTAGGCTACGTACAGGCCTACAAGATTATCGGCGCAAAATGTAATGGACAGCGGCCAACAGCAATGAGGTGAAATCAGGGGGTGGGTAGTCGGTAAGTCGATGAGTCGATGAGTCGATGAGTCGGTAAGTGGCTGACGCTTGTATAGTAAACAGGCGTCAGCTACTTACGACTTGCCGACTTATGACTTATGACTTATGACTTATGACTTTATGACCTACGACCTTATGGACTTATCGACTAACTCTCCAACTACTTTCGTTACTCCCCAGGCCAGGCCAATACCGATGAGCGTTCCTACTGTATCAGCCAGGGCGTCATACAGGTCAAACGAGCGATTTAAAGGCATGATTCCCTGCCAGACTTCGATTAGCAAGCCGTAGGCAACACCTGCCAGTAGTACTTTCCATACGCTGTAGCCCAGCTGCCGCCAGAGAAAGCCAAAAAGCATAAATATGCTTACGTGCATCAGCTTGTCTTTACCGGTGAATGCGTGTGGTAAGCCATCACCCGGTATGGAGCACCCGATAAATATAGCCACCGTCCAACCGATGGCTGCATAATAGAGCAGCTTTCTGCGATTCGTTATAATGAAATTCACTGCTTGAGTTGATTTACTGTCAAAAGGAGAAAGAAGAAAGTCAGGCTACTCAGGTAGACAATATTTCGGGAATCGATAAGCCCTCTGCCCAGCGCACGATATTGCTCATCCAGCGCAAAATAAGATAGATAATAAGCCAGACTACCCGGAGCGAACAGCCCGGCCAGCGCACTGAGGCCAACATAAAACAAAAAGCAGAAGAATACGCCCAACACAAACGCGACGACCTGATTGTCGTTGAGTGACGACGCCCACAAGCCAATGGCAACAAATACGCCCGCCAGTAGAATAAGCCCTATATACGATCCAAATACACTAGCCGAATCGATATTGCCAACTGGTGAGCCAAGCTGATACAGGGTCAGGTAATAAAGCAGCGTTGGGAACAGCGTCAGGATCACCAGCAGCCAACTGGCGCTAAACTTACCTGTTACCACGCCCCACCGGCTAACGGGCTTGGTCAACAACCACTCCATCGTTCCCATCCGGACCTCATCGGCAATGGATCGCATGGTAATAGCGGGTACCAGAAACAGCATGACGTAGGGCGTCAGGGTGAAAAATGACCCCATATCGGCATACCCCGCATCCAGCACGCTCGTATCGGGAAATACCCACAATAGTAAGCCCACCGCCGTCAGGAACACGCCCATGATAATATAGGCAATGGACGACGAGAAAAATTGGTTTATTTCTTTGCGGAAGATAGCCAGCATAGGGAACGGAGAGAAGATGCCGCGTGCGAACTACTCGAACGGATTCGCTTTGTTTCGGCGGAGAATAGCGGCAATGATCAGCGAGAACACAACCCCAATCAGGATAGTACCGAAGATCCCGACAATAAACTGTAGCCCCGGACTTTGGAACGTCTGCGATATTTCGAGCGCCTGATCGATCTGTTCATCACTTAGCTTGCCCTGATCCTCTAACTGCTCGCGCATCTGCTCCATCATCCGTTCCTGCATACCGGGATCGATAAATGTACTGTACAATACCGTATACGCAGAAGAGATGATACCGGCCACAGCCGACAGCAGCGCACCAAGTCCTACGCCTTCGCCAAAAGTAAGGTAGTCGCCGTTGAGGGTACGGTACTCGCGCATGCCCAACACCAGGCCAACCACAATAATGACGTAGATAACAATGGTAAGGAGGCCATTGGTCATTTGACCAAGGGTGTACAGCAGCGTCGAGTAAACGACTAGCGCCAGACCGGTAATCACACCCCACTTCAGGGCAACACGGGCAGTAGAGATTTGATCGTTCATTTGAGGTTTAGTTTAGGGGTTAAGGACGCCATAATCCTGCTTGCGGAATATCAGGGATATAATCAATACGGGCAGCACGGCAAGAGCAGTCTTCTTGGTCAGTTCGTCGGGCAGTAACACAGCCGGTTGCATGGTACTTACTTTTGCCCACTGCTCATTGAATGTCTCCGGCCCAAACTGATCGACGAGTTGTTTCTTGCCTTCCAGCAGTAATTTCTTTGAGTTTACGACATATTCGGCAAAAACAGCCGGATCGACCTGCGTTACAAACAGATAAACGAGCCAGCCGGTCACCAGCGCAGCCACCGTGTTCAACACATAGCCGATCGTCAGGCCTTCCCACAGGTGCATGCGTCCCTGACCAATTTTCTTCCGGTAATACCAAACGGTGGCAATGATCATAATGATATGAATACCGTAGTCAAGCACCCGAATGTTTCCCAGGGCGGGTACGCCAAGGGCATACAGGCCCAGAAAATACAGGAAGCACAATACGCCCGTTGCCAGTCCGGCAAGGAGCGGGAACTTTAACAGCGGGTGGTTGAAGTAAGCAAGGATAGTATTCATACGGCAGGGATAAACTGGCCCTGATGCACCGTTCCGACAATGCGGCCGGTGAGCGTCTGGCCCAGGAACGGTGAATTTTTTGACTTCGATAAGGTTCGCTCGAACGTCCATGTCCCGGTCGGATCGAAGAGCGTCAGGCTGGCCACCTGTCCTTCGGCTACCGACGCAGCCGGAAGCCGAAGAATATAACGGGGACGTGTGGTAAGTTTATCCACGACCTGCGACAGCGACAACCCCCGATTGTTCGACACAACCGCCGAAAATAACGTTTCCAGGCCGGTCATGCCAAACTCAGCCTGATCGAATTCCAGGTTCTTGCTTTCGGCATCCTGGGGCGTGTGGTCAGAAACAATAGCGTCGATGGTGCCATTGGCCAGTCCTGCCCATAAAGCGGCTACATCCTGGGGCGAACGAAACGGTGGGTTCACTTTGAGGTTTGTGTCGAAGTCTGCCATAGCCGAATCGTCGAACACCAGTTGGTGAGCTGCCACGTCGCAACTTACGGGCAGGCCCTGGGCCTTGGCCATCCTGATCAACTCGACCGACCGAGCCGTGGAAATAGTCGAGAAATGAAGAACAGGCAGGGAAGGCGGGTTCGACTCATCCGCTTTTTCCACTCCACTCTCTTTTCTTTTCCCTAAAACGTAGTCCAGCAACCGCAGGTCGCGCTCAACGATCAGCTCTTCGGCGATGGCGGGAATTCCTTTCAGGCCCAGCAGTGTACTCTGAACGCCTTCGTGCATCTGCCCGAAACGGGTTAGCAGCGCTTCCTCCGGACGATTCATCAGCAGGCCATTGATGGGTTGCAGGTATTGCAGCGTTTTCAGCAGCAGGTCGGGATTCTGTAGCGGATGATGCCCGTCCGAAAATGCTACCGCTCCCGCATGATGCAGGTCGAGCATATCGGTAAAATCGTCCCCGGCGGCCTTCCGGGTTATGGCTGCCACCACATGAACGTGTACGGGTTGCCCCTCTCCCAGCCGACGAACGTAGCCCAGCGTATCCTTGGTGTCCACAACGGGGTAAGTATTGGGCAACACGGCGATATCGGTGAAGCCACCAGCCGCAGCCGCCCGGCACACACTGGCCAGGTCTTCTTTATGCTCGAAGCCGGGATCCTGCGCCAGCACACGCATGTCTACCCAACCGGGTGATACGTGCAGATTGTGGCCGTCAATGACGCGGGTGGTTTCACCAGCGACCAAATCGGTACCCATCTGGCGGATCAGGCCATTGTCAATAAGGAGATCACACAGTTGCCCGTCGAACGACGAAGCAGCGTCAACAACGCGGGCGGAACGAATCAGAATTTGCATGGCCTTGCCCTTGGTGCCTGTTTAGGGTGAGGGGTTGGTAGAAGAGGTTAATTCGTAAAAAAAGGCTCCACGGGCGAATTGCCTGCCGGAGCCTTCTCACGTTTTGTCAGAAAATGAATCAGGCACCAACTAACTCCTGATAGGCTTCGGCCGTCAGCAGTCCATCTTTGTTTCCCGAATCGGTCGGTTTCAGGCGGATAATCCAGCCTTCGCCGTATGGGTCGCTGTTGAGCAGTTCAGGTGACTTTTCGATGGCCGGGTTTAATTCCAGCACTTCACCATCGATGGGCAGAAACAGGTCTGATACTGTTTTTACGGCTTCGACTGAGCCAAACACTTCTCCTTTCGAGAACGACTGACCCGCACTGCTTACGTCCACATAAACAATATCGCCTAGTTCGTGCTGGGCAAAATCAGTGATGCCAACCACGGCTGTACCGTCGGCTTCCATCCGAATCCATTCGTGATCTTGCGTATAACTCAGTTCTGCGGGGAAATTCATTGCGGAGTGCGTAATTTATAGATCGTGCAAAATACGGTAGCCGGGGCCGCATTTGCAAGCCTGTCCCCGCCCGACCCCGCCATCAAACCATTGGTCTTTCTGGTAGAGAAGCCGGGTAGGTGGCGGGCTTCCGTGCGTCTGTTCGGCTTCCGAACCTGCCGGGTTATTCCGTTTCGTTTTTCAGCGACTCCATATCGATGACAAACCGGAAACGTACATCTTCCTTTTCCAGGCGATCATACGCGTCATTGACGTTCTGCATCGCAATCAGCTCCACGTCAGGCTGGATACCATGTTCGGCGCAAAAATCCAGCACCTCCTGCGTTTCCTGAATGCTCCCAATCAACGAACCCGATACCGTCCGACGCTGAAAGGCAACTTCCATGTTGTTGAGGGGACCCTTGTAAGGAGCCAGCAAACCAACCGTTACGATCGCTCCATCACGTTTCAGTAGACTCACATACGGATTGATGTCATACTCGTCGGGTACAGTGCTCAGAATAAAGTCAAATGTTCGTTCGTGTTGCTTCATAGCCTTCGCGTCGGTCGACACAATGACCTGGTGTGCACCCAGCGCCAGCGCTGCATCGCGCTTTTCTTTCTTCGTCGTGATGGCCGTCACCGTAGCACCCATGGCTCTGGCTATTTTGACACCCATATGGCCCAGCCCGCCAATGCCCACTACGCCTACGGTGCTGCCGGCCTGAATGTTCCAGTGGCGCAGGGGCGAGTAGGTAGTAACGCCCGCGCAGAGAATGGGGGCGGCTGCTTTGATATCCAGCGATTCGGGAATGCGCAGGACGAACGACTCTTTCACGACAATACTGGTCGAGTAGCCACCGAAGGTATTGTACTTGCTGCCATCGGGTTTCATATATCCGTTGTAGGTAGCGGTCCAGCTAACCGGTCCCTGGCAGTAATTCTCCTCGCCCTCCCTGCAGGATGGGCATGAGCCGCACGAATCGACCATACAGCCGACGCCAACTACGTCACCTACCTTGAATTTGGTGACTGTCGTGCCGGTTTCAACAACCTTTCCAACAATCTCATGACCCGGCACGCAGGGGTAAATCGTGTTACCCCAGTCATTTCTGACCTGGTGCAGATCGGAGTGGCAAACGCCACAATAGAGAATATCGATCAGCACTTCATCGGCCTTGGGTGTGTTTCGCTCGATGTCCATCCGGGACAGGGTGTTAAACCGGTTGAGGAGCGCCCCGTCGGTGCCGTAGGCTTTTGTTTTAACTTGTTCCATAACGTTGTTGATCTGTAACTAATAAATTGAGCTAAACAGGTTGTACTTCCCGGAGATGACTCCTGTCGAATAAATCCCTGAGTGGCTTAATTGTTCGAGATTATGCCTTGGTGGCCACGTTAGTCGACCTTGAATTGGCTTTACTCGTTTCGCCAACAAGAAAGGCTCTCCATCCTACTCAACAGACGGAGTAGGATAGAGAGCCCTGTTTCTACCTGGCCAACGGCTTACCCGTTACAAACGCACCGGCAACCCTGTTCTGACAGACTCGTCGCAGGCAAACGCGATCTGAAGGCTGTTAACGGCATCCTGAACGTGGTCGGTCAGGTCCATATCTTCGTTGATAGCCCGCAGGAAATACCGCTGTTCGCGGTTGCACAGCTCCTGGTGGCCGGGTTCATCCTGCATGTCGATCCACAGGTCGGGCCTGGTAAACTCATCCTGGTTATCCAGATCGGCGTAGTGTACGCGCAGGGATTCGGTCTTGGTATGAGCGTCGACATTGTCGGAGTTGCCGGTAGCACCGGCGTTTTTAGCAACGATCGACACGCACCCTTTAGGACCAATTACATCTTTGACGAAAAAAGCCGTTTCGCTCATCATAGGCCCCCAGCCTGCTTCATACCAGCCAACCGAGCCATCCTCGAACCGGATTTGCAGCTGACCGTAGTTATAGTTGTCGGCGGGAATGTCGTCTGTCAGCCGCGCACCGATCGCATTGACCTGCACGGGTTTGGAGCGCGTCATCTGGCACATCACATCGATGTAGTGTACTCCACAGTCTACAATCGGGCTGAGCGATTTCATCAGATTCCGGTGAACAGTCCACATCATACCGTGGCTCTGCTGGTTCAGGTTCATCCGCATAACAAGCGGGCTACCCATCTCCCGGGCGACTTCCACAAACTTTTCCCACGATGGGTGATGGCGCAAAATATAGCCGACAACTACTTTTTTGTTGGCTTTCTGCGCGGCTTCCATTACCCGTTTTGCCCCTTCGACGGTGTCGGCCAGTGGTTTCTCGATAAAAACGTGGCACCCCTGTTCGAGGGCCTGCACCGCAAATGACTCATGGGTGTCGGGGTAGGTAGCGATGCAGACAGCATCGGGCTGCGTTTCTGTCAACGCCGTTGTATAATCGCTGAACAGCGGGTAGCCACCGCCCAGCCGTTCGTTAAGCACTTCTTTACTTTTGCCGGTCGACACAATCCCGCAAATGGTGAACCCATCGAGCGATTGATAAGCAATGGCATGTGACGCACCCATGTTGCCACAGCCGACAACCAGAACGCGCAGGGAAGTTTGAGGCACTGAATTCGTTGAACTTGACATGAAGAAAGGTTTGGACTCGCAACGTTGACGAATCGTAGTAACAAAAATAGGTATCCGTTTCGGTATTCTATTTTTTACTCGAAGCTGAAACCGGCTTTGCCCCTGATGCCGGGTTTTTATAGGCAATCCGGAAGAGCGTCCCGTTCAGATCATCCGTTACATACAACGACCCATCCGGCCCCTGCGCCAGCCCACACGGACGATGCTGCACGGGGCCTGTCGGTTTCACCAGGTCCGTACCGGCAAAATTGTCGGCAAAGATCTCCCACTTCCCGGATGGCTTACCATTTTTGAAGGGCACAAATCCAACCATGTACCCCTTATGTAAAGCAGACGATTGGGCATGAAAAGCAATGAAAGCCCCGTTCCGGTATTTCTCAGGAAACGACGTACCGGTATAAAACAACAGGCCGTTGGGGCCAAGGTGAGCCGGAAAGGCAGCTACGGGCGTAATGGTTTTCTCCCCGCCGGTTTTTTTGCCATCCCCTCCATATTCCGGCGCTACGATTTTCTTTTTCTGAATGTGGTCGTAATAAACATAAGGCCAGCCCGCGTCATCTCCTTTGTGGACTTCATACATTGTCTCGGCGGGCAATTCGGCGCTTTGCTGGGGCGTGTAGTACTGCGGGTAGAAGTCATGAAACTGTCCACGACCGTGCTGCATAACAAACAGGGAGTTGCTCTTTGGATTCCAGTCCAGTCCCACCACATTTTTTAACCCTGTCGCAAATCGTAGCCCGTCGGAAAAGGCCTGATTGGGCGTGCTGGCGTTGAACTGCCAGATACCGGCAGCCGAATCGAGGAGCGGACAGGGCATCAGTCCCTTACCGGTACCGGTTTCCCGGCAGGCGTCATTGTCCGACGCGATGTTTACGTAAATATGATCCTGGTTGTCGACCGCAATTGACTTGGACTGATCCCTGGTTTTTACCCGCAGCCCGGAAACAAGCAATTCGGGCTGATCGGGGCTGATGACTTCTTCCTTGTCGTTGAGCTTATATCGATAGATACCGGAATTGGAGGAGGCATATAGATACCCTTTCTTGAGGTATATGCCCGTACCGGGATAATCACCAAAGCCGGTTCGCTCATCAACAACGCCATCTTTGTCGGTATCGCGCAGGCGATAAATGCCCTTGCCATCTTTCAGCTTGGCGAGTTTTACATATATATCTCCCGTTTTACTGATGGCAATATGCCGGGCCGGGCCAAGGTCCTCCGCCACGATACTGGCCGAGAAGCCAGAAGGAAGCTTGATCTCGCCGGGCGCGATGGATGTGTGGCGGGTGGTGGCGCGACGAGCGGGCGCTTTGCCGTTAGGCGGGGGTGTACCCAGGCAGTTGATGGTTACCAGCACTGCCAATAGTGCGGTAACGCGTACAGAACGATTATTCATGTGGTAGTCAACCAGAGCTGATTGGCCCTGTCTAAGGATTTCATACTTCCTTAGTAAGCACCCAATGGCCAGAAAATACTACGATGAGGGTTTAATTTCCTGCCACACAAACGTCAATGAATGGCTTCCACACGGCGGTCGGGGGCCTTAGTTTTCCTTATACTCGATGGCCAGCACCTCCATACTGTCTTCACCCTTAGCCATCCGCAGCGAAAAATGCTCTCCTACCCGCTTGCCCTGCATAGCCCGCGCAATGGGTGCCGTAAAAGCGATACAACCGCGTGATGCATCGGCCTCATCGACGCCGACGATGGTAAACCGACGCTCGGCCCCTTTTGTGGTGCCACTTATTGTTCGAATGCTGACCGTAGCTCCGAAGCGGACTTCGTCATGGGGCTGGTTCTGGGGGTCGACAACTTTAGCACTGGCGATCCGCTGGTTGAGATTACCAATCTGTCCGTTCAGCAGCGCCAGTTGGCGCATGCGGTCATTGGCTTCACTCCCATCGGTCTGGACATGGGCATGTTCGGCCTCCAAACCCGTTAGTTCCTCGCGTAGCAGCGCCAGCCCGTGTGGTGTAACGTAATTGGGTGTTCCCGGCGGCAGGGGAGCTCTGGCCGGTATGACGACGGGAGCGTCGGCGGTTTCGTTTTTAAGAAAAGCACTGCTCATAAGAAGTTGATGAATAGGTTGCCGATGTGAATCGTAAAACCCTAAGCTATGAATAAGGTTTTGGGGATCACCAGGAGCAGCGTCACGCACCAACGGATCAACTCACTACCTGCTTTAGCCTGCCAGTTCGCGCAGCGTTTTCACGCATGTATCCCGTTCATCGCCGAACTACCGGGTTCGCCTGTAGCCGGACGATCCGGCATTGACCGCCCGGCTGTGTGCCTGATAGCGGTCCAGCACTTCCCTGTCAGCCAGTGATTAATACCGCCTTATTTGCAATACATCGACGCGCTGATTTTCAGCACCCATTCGGCATCGTCGATGAGGTAATCGTTCTGGCGCAGCGGCCAGGTTGCGCCACCGTCCGTGCTGGCCCGAAAATCGTATTTGCGGCCGGGCTGTATCTTATAGGACGACACCGTTCGTACGAGTCGCGTTGCCGTTATCAGCTCGCGCCAGTTCTCTTTGCCCGCTTCACTGTACTGAGTCCGTATCTGCGCCGGCAGGGCCGATTCGTCCAGTGAGGTACCACCGGGGCAGGAGAATTTTATTTCTACTTTCATCACCGGCGGTACGGGTAAGCCCGCCAGATTGATGGAAACAGGTGTAAGATCACAGGCCGTGCCAATAGCCGATTCGGCGATCATTCCGCCCTTGACACCTTTTCCCCAGGCATCGGTTTCGTCATACACCCGTAATGTCAACCGACGCCCTTTCACCTGGTTGGCAATGCGAATCTGCGCGCCGTTGTTGACGTTGGCGTAGAATGAACTCACCTGTGCCCCGCTCCCCGCATCGATCAGTTTGCAGAGGTAATTCACATCCACGTTGGCCAGTTTGCTGTTAACCCTGAATACCGGCCCCAGGTCGCATACCGACTCGCTCCAGGTCGCTACATAAGCGGCCAGATGTGATGCCTCCGCCTGATAGGTCAACCGGCTACCGTTACGAAGTACCGTACCGGGTTTTTCCTGCTGCCAGCGGTTCTCAACAGCATCGTAGCTATATAGCGGAATGATATCGCCCGCCTGTATAACCCGCCCGTTCGAGCCATTGATGGTAGCCGGGTTGAGATCCATCGTCCAGCGCAACGGTCGGGATAGTTTTTTGGCGAGCCGGTAGGTTTCGTCATACATCTCCATAGTTACAGACCCGGCCATGGACGTTACCCGCAGTGTCCCCAGCGATGCGCCACCGTCCAGCCCGTTGACATGCCCCAGTATACCGCCCCCCGGCACCTGGCTGGTCGCGTCGCCCGTGCGGGTATTGGTATGAATGACCGAAAGCGTCAGATTTCCTTTCAGCGACACCCCGTCGCGGTCGGCGAGCGTCGTTCCGGACGATACCAGAACCGATGCCCGGTCGGCATCGCTGCTCTTTTCGGCAGTGGTCAGGCTTAGCGCTCCTGACACCGTCCCGTCGGTACCGGCGCGGCCGGTCGTGCGGGCGGCCATCAGCGTCCGGGGCGGCTTGCTCAGGCTAATTTGCCGGACGGTCCGCGTAACCCGGTTCGCATTGGTGAGTGTTACAGGCTGCACGACCGTCAGGTAATCGTCGGCTTCGACCACAATAGTAAACCGAAACGGATCCTGAGGAGAAAGCACGGCATCCGGCGACGGAGCCAACAACAGCACACCGTCCGGATTTATCTTATACCGGGTGGTATTCAACGTTGTTACAACCTGCCCGGCATCGGGACCAGCCATAAGAATACGGCTGGTCTTGGGCAACGGATTGCCCGCCGGATCATACAGGCGACATTCGACGATCCCTGCTTCCAGTGGATCTTTCACCCGGATCTGAATCCCTTCGATCGGGTTCTGACAGGCATCCATCAACAACGGCAGCGCAACAAGACTATTAAGAAAGGGGCGATAGGTCATGGCGAATCGGAATTAGTTGGCACGGCTGAGCCGGTAAGAAACGGTCAGGTTCAGCGAAGGCAGGTAGCGGTAATTCGACAGATTACGTTCTACGACGGGTACCTGCTCACTCAGGTTGGTCGTTTCCAGAAACCCAACATAATCCAGTTGTACGGTTGGGCGACCAAGGTAATAAACACCCATTTCGACCCCAACGCCAATTCGTTTGCGCGGCAGACTCCGGCCAAAACCCCAACCAACATAGCCTACTACCGGATGCCAGCGAACACCGAGGTTAACGACACCAACGTCCTCCGGCGTGAGTTCCAGCCCGCCCAGATTGAGTTTGTCATTCGCTGTTATGACAAAGCGCAGATCAGGGTGCCAGGTGTAGGCGAGTCCGGCTGCAACAAAAAAAGACCCCTTCCGGAAAGGATTCCAGGTCACCCCCGCCTGAGCGGTCCCAATCATAAAATCGGGATCTACGGTCAGATACGAATCAGGAGCCGTTTTGATCTGAACAGGCTTACGATAGGCTATATACTGTCCACCAACTCGTAGCATCAGCCGTTTGGGCTTGCTCAACACCCGGTTGTAGACAAGGCCCGGCCCTAGTATACCTGCCTGAAAGGTGATCGACTGATCAGGCAAGGGCAACTTCCCGGCCGCTGACCTGTCCTGGCCTACAGCAATCTTATACTGGGAAAGGAGCAAAAAAACGGTTACTGCCGATACGATACTGGCTGAATTCATGAGGTATAGCGCTTATTTACCATGCAACATCATAAGTAACATCAAATATAAACTCTACGACTGGAATCGATTCCTGTAGGCCTTTTCCAACGCTGTTTAGGACAATAAAAGGACCGCAAAAAGGTGAAAAAATGACATTTTGTTCATAATACATTATTTTGAAAATAGCAGTTCAGACAAAATAATATATTACACTAGCAGCCAAGTACCCGTTAATACTTACCGTATAGGCTACATTATAACTTTTCCTCAAAAAAGAATAACCATAATAAGTTTGTGAACGGTGACTTGAAACGACGTCATTTTTCAACGTAAAAAAATGGTTAACAAATTACCTTTTCTGCTGTATTGTAAATACTAATTACTATTTTTGTCTACGAGTTCTTGTTTAGAATAATTAATAAGAGACAGAAAAACTATATACTGTCTCAATTAACAGATGGTGTAATTCTATTGAAGTCAAGCATATACCTAGTAAATCAAAACCTGCTTTCCGTTGCCATTTACCTTTATCTACCAATCAATCTGCTTATATGAACGTACCTTCTGTGCCTGCTAACCGTATCTGCTACTTACTTAGTCTATTATTACTCGTTAGCGGCCATTTCATGACTGGCTGCGTACCCACTAAACAACTGGTCTATTTTCAGGGTGAGCCCAATCGAATGGATACGCTGGCAGTAGCCTCCCGGTATGTACCTAAAATCCAACCAGGTGATGTGCTGTCCGTACAAGTTAGCAGCTTAAACCCTGAAGCATCCGCTTTTTTTAATCCATATGCACAACTGGCCATGGCAGACCGGGGGGGCATGCAGCAAAATACGACAAACAGCACAACCCCACTACCTGCCCAGAACGGGTACCTGGTCGACAACACGGGGGCCATCGAATTACCCATGCTGGGGAAAGTAAACGTAGCGGGCCAAACGACGAACCAGGTTAAAGATCGTCTCCGTGACTCACTGAAGGAATTCCTGAAAGAGCCTACCGTGAACATCCGCAACCTCAACTTTCGCATTTCGGTCATGGGTGAGGTCATGCGCCCCGCGCTGTTCACGATACCAAATGAACAGATTACCCTGCTGGAAGCGCTAAGCCTATCCGGCGACGTAACCATCTACGGTCGTCGGGAAAATGTACTGATTATCCGCGAAGAGGATGGCAAACGCACCTTCGCCCGGGTCGACCTTACCCAGCGTAACTTGTTTTCATCGCCTTACTACTATTTGCATCCCAACGATGTGATCTATGTGGAGCCAGGCAAAGCCCGGGCTGCCACGGCCGACCGTACGAACCAGCTCTTACCGCTGGCTATCAGTGCCCTGTCTTTCATCGCTGTCATTGCAACGCGCTTCCGTTAATCGTCTTTTATCCAATAAATAATCAGGTAATTTCATGTCGAACCAAAACAACTACGCTTACGCACCTTACCAGGTGTATGAAGCAGAAAACTCGCCTAACCTGCGGGCCGTGCTGATGCGTTATGCACGGCACTGGAAGTGGTTTTTGTTTTCGCTGGCCCTGGCTGGTGCGGGGGCCTATGTCTACTTCATGTACCAGACGCCGATTTATAAGGTACAAACCAGTCTGCTCATCAAGGATGACAAAAAAGGGCTCAGTGAGGATAACATCCTGAAAGAGATGGACATATTCGCGCCTAAAAAGGTCGTGGAAAACGAGATGGAAATCCTGAAATCCTACGCCCTGATGAGTAAGGTCGTTGGTGAACTTGGCCTCGATGTCCAGTACTTCAGAAATACGAACTTCGGTAAGCGTGAAATTTACGATGCCTCGCCCATTCGGCTGATCGTGGAGCGATCGACACCTTTGCTGTATGAAACGCCACTGGATATAACCGCCACAGGTTCAAAGGCGGTTCGCATCAACGACAAGATATACCCTGTCAATCAAAGTATACAGACCCCCTACGGTCGCCTGCGTGTATTTGCCAGCCGTCCACTCAAAATAGGCAGCGAACCCATTGTGGTGCAGGCGCTACCCCGCCAGGTAGCGGTCGATAGTTACCTCAAACGCCTGACGGTAGAAACGACCAGCAAAGCGTCGACCGTGTTACAGATGAACCTCGAAGAGGCTGTACCCCGTAAAGGCGAAGCCGTATTGAACAAGCTGATCAGTGAATACAACCAGGCCGCGGTGGTCGATAAGAACATTGTCGCTTCCAACACGCTCAGCTTCATTGAAGAACGTCTCCGCTTGATTGCCGGCGAACTCTCCACCGTTGAAAAGGGCGTTGAACAGTTCAAGTCGTCGGAAGGTATTACCGACCTGAGTTCGCAGGCACAGGTGTTCCTGGCAACAGTCAAACAAAATGACGATCAGCTGAATCAGACGAACATTCAGTTAGGAATGATCGAAGATGTGGAACGGTACGTAAATAGCCGGACCAATGAGCGGGGCGTGGCACCCGCAACGCTTAGTGTGAGCGATCCGATACTCGTTGGTCTGGTAGGCAAACTCAGCGAACTGGAACTCCAGCGCGACCAGCTTAGTCGCACCACCACGGCCAGCAACCCGATCTTACAGACCCTGGAAAGTCAGATCAAGGCAACTAAAACCAGCCTGTCGGAGAATATCACCAACATGAAGCAGACGCTGGTTGGAACCCGGCAGAAGATGCGGGAAACGAACCGCCAGCTAGAGGGCCAGATTCGGACGATTCCTCGTAAAGAGCGGGCCCTGGTTAACATCACCCGGCAGCAGTCTATCAAAAACAACCTGTACACGTACCTGCTCGAAAAGCGCGAAGAAACAGCTCTTTCTTATGCATCAACTGTGGCCGACAGCCGCACGATCGACCCTCCCCGCTCAGACAACAAACCAATTAAGCCTGTCAAAGCAACAATTTTCCTTCTGTTTGGATTGATTGGTTTAATGTTTCCAATAGGAGTTATTGCGGCTCGTGATGCACTGAACGATCGGGTAAGCCGTCGGTCAGACATTGAAGATGCCTCTCAGGTTCCCATCCTGGGCGAAATCATGGCGAGCCGGAATATGGACCCGCTGGTTATGGTATCGGGCAAACGCTCGGTCATTGCCGAACAGATCCGTACCCTTCGGACCAACCTACAGTTCCTGCGCTCCAACCCGACCGACAGCCAGGTTGTGATGTTTACATCCAGCATCAGTGGCGAAGGCAAATCGTTTCTGTCTCTGAACCTTGGCGCAAGCTTAGCCCTAGTCGATCGTACAACGGTGATTCTGGAGATGGATTTACGGAAACCCAAGTTGCACTCGGTGCTTGGCATGAGCAACGCATTGGGAATAAGTAATTACCTGATTCAGGAAGCTACCCTGGACGAGGTATTGCAGCCGATTCCGGGTTTCCCTAACTACCACATCATTACCTGTGGTCCAATTCCCCCCAACCCGGCCGAGTTACTGAGCAGTCCACAGCTCGAAAAGTTGTTTATGGAACTCCGACAGCGGTTTGCGTATGTGATCGTCGATTCGCCACCAATTGGTTTGGTCACGGACGCTCAGCTGATTGCCCCGCACGTCGATGCCACCATGTTCATGGTTCGCCATGATCACACGCCCAAAGCGTATCTGCGTATGATCGATAACCTCTACAAGGAGCACCGATTCCAGCGATTGAATCTGATTCTGAACGGCGTGGGAAGTGGCGAATCGTATCAGTATGGCTATAGCTATAACTACGGCGGGTACTACGAAGAAGACAACAAGCCGGCCAAGACAACCATCCGCAAGCTTAAGCAATCTTAGCCCACTATCGCTTTTGAATTCCCTGGTCCATGTTGCTTTCAATCGGCAACGGATAGGACTCTTGTGCTCAACTTCTGAAAACTATCCCTAAAGAGTAAGAAATGCTGTAAGTGACAACCCATTAATCACCGATGACTATGCTCAATTTGTCTTTACCATCGCTCAATGAGCAAGCCGTATTTAATGAATCATCAACGATCCAGGCAAAATACAAGTCTATACGTGCGCCAAAACAAAGTGTAAAAAAACGGCTGTTCGACATTGTAGTAGCCAGCCTGGTCATCGTATCGGTGCTCATCTGGTTCATACCGTTAGTAGGCCTGCTCATCCGGTTAACATCGCCAGGTCCAGTATTATTCGTGCAGCTCCGCACCGGCCGGAACGGGCGTCCTTTCAGGTGTCTGAAATTCCGTACGATGACTTATGAGCGCAACGCAGAATTTCGCCAGGCTACCAGGAACGATAACCGGGTTACGAAAATTGGCCAGATTCTCAGGAAGACAAACCTGGACGAATTACCGCAAGTGTTCAATGTGTTGCTGGGCAACATGAGCATCGTTGGCCCCCGTCCTCACCCTATTCAACTGGATGCACAGCACTGGCATACCCTACCCCACTACCCTACCCGGTATACCGTGAAACCAGGTATTACGGGTCTGGCTCAGGTTCGGGGCCATCGGGGCGAAACAGCTGAGCGCATCCAGATGGAGCATCGGATCCGGCTCGACCGATTGTACATCTACAAACGATCGATAGCGCTTGACATACAGATCTGCTTGTGGACAGTGACGAGTATGATCAAGGGGGATAGGAAGGCTTGGTAAGACTAGTCAAAAAAGAAAAATTATGTTGACGACCTTACAAACTAAATTGTTAAATAAAACAGCTGATGGGCGAGGGAGACTCACTTATTTATTAAGCTCGAAGACTTCCGGCCGGGATCGAAATATATTTAAGAATGTATTCTTGTCTTTCTCATATAAGGGACTCAGTATTTTATTAACGCTGGCAATTATTCCACTATCTATCAATTATCTGGATACGGAGAGGTATGGCGTTTGGCTCACCCTTAGTTCAGTTCTTACCTGGATTAATCTGATGGACATTGGCTTGGGCAATGGGCTTCGTAATAAATTAGTAAAAGCTTTAAGTGATGGGGATCAAGTGGAAGCTCGAAAACTTACTAGTACAACTTATGTCCTAGTAGCGTTGATGATGCTTGTGGTTATTAGCGTATTTCTAATAGCTCTGCCGTTTATAGATCTGAATGCTGTATTTAATATACATACAGTAGAAAGAGAAGAACTGGCCTGGGTGATGCTTGTTGCTTTTTTTGCCTTCTGCCTGCTATTTATATTAAAACCGGTCACTGCTGTTATCATGGCCACTCAGAATGCTGCGCTTGATAATATGATTCTGCTAATGGGTAACCTATTAAGCATTTCTTGTGTAGCGATTTTGGTTTACGGAACTGATAGTCACGGAAGTTTACTAAGTTTAGTATTGGTTTTTAGTCTGGCACCAGTGGTGGCTTATGTGTTAGGTAGCTTATACGTTTATAAACGCCTATATCCATTTTTAATGCCTTCACTGGCGTATTTTGATCGCGCCCAAATTCGAGCGCTGGGGGGAACAAGTATTCAGTTTTTTATCATTCAGATTTCCGCCACAATTGTTTTAACATCTAACAATATAATCCTAAGCCAATTTTTTGGTAACGAACAGGTAACTAGATATAATGTAATATTTCGCTATTTCAGCGTCATCACGATTATACAAACAATTGTTTTAACGCCCATTTGGTCAGCCGTTACAGAAGCATACCAAAAAGGTGATTTCGCGTGGATCAAATCAGCGCTAAACAAATTAATGCGTAATGCTGCATTACTTTCTGCCATAACAGTAATTCAAATAATAGCTGCGCCATGGGTGATGGAAAAATGGCTGGGAAGCAAATTTATAATCGATCCGGCAATCGTTTTTGCAGTAGCCACATACACCATACTTATTACATTCAGTAGTTCTTTTTCGTATGTAATTAACGGTCTAGGCACAATCCGCTTGCAAACATGCACTTCAGTGCTCACCACCCTGTTTAGCATTCCATTATCTATATATCTGGCAAAAGAAGTTGGCCCTACCGGTGTCATATTGGCAAACTGCCTTTGGTTGGCGCTTTGGCTCCCACTACGAATAACTCAATACCGCAAAATTGTTAGACAAACTGCAACTGGAATCTGGCTACGATAACTTATGATAACTTATCTTTTTAATTACAACAAACGGACGTTAAAAGCTTATAAGCAGCTTATCTCGTCTACTCCACCAAGGGTAACAGTAGAATCCAATTTGGACAAAAGGGATACATCATTACAAATAGGTATAATGGACCCCACAATTGGAACAGCGAACCAAGGAGATTTCATTATTAAGGATGCAATCAGCAAACAATTGTTGTCAATTCTACCAAATTCATTTATCACAAATTATCCATCTCAATTACATAGGGGAATCGATACAGTACTGCAACAGCGAAAAAGTGAAGACTTAATGTTCGTTGCCGGAACAAATCTGCTTTCCTCTAACATGAACCAGTATTACCAGTGGAAAGTAGGCCCGCTAGATGCAGCCTTTTTGAAAAACCGATATATTCTATTTGGGGTTGGCTGGTGGCAGTATCAGGATACACCAAACAGTTATACCCGCTGGTTATATCAGAATGTGTTAAGTACTAAATACTCTCACGCCGTACGGGATTCTTATGCAAAAAATAAGCTAGAGGAAGCAGGCATAAAGAATGTTATTAATACTAGTTGCCCAACGTTGTGGGATTTGACTAAGGAACGATGCATGGCGATTCCTACCAAAAAAGCAACTGATGTAGTCACAACGCTGACGTTTTACCATAAAGATCCTCAGAAAGACAAGTTCCTATTGGATGAATTACTAAAATCTTACCAAACAGTTTATCTATGGATTCAAGGATTTAATGATTTGGGTTACCTCCATGAACTTGGATACAAGGATGAAAATCGTATTCAATTAATTGAGCCTACGCTACAGGCATTTGACGAAGCACTCAAGGAGAATGACATTGATTATGTTGGAACACGGCTTCATGCAGGTGTACGAGCATTACAGCATGGCCGAAGAACAATGATCGTTGCGGTTGACAACCGGGCATTGGAAATCAGCAGGGATACCAATCTGAATGTAGTGCCACGTACTGAAGTAGAACGGATTCAAAATTTCACTGCGAGTGACTATAAAACGCAGATCAATCTGCCCCAAGCGAATATTGATCTTTGGAAGAGTCAATTTCTAAATTAATACTATGAAAGTCCTCTGGCTTACGCAGCTTCCATATACGCAATTACCTAATACAAAAAATCCGAAAGGGCACCCAGTGCCGTGGATAACTTCTTTAGCTAAGGAGTTGTCAAAAAAAGTCGATTTAACTATCATATCAAATAACTCAAAATTAGAAAAAGATGAAGAGGTATATATTGATGGAGTTAGATATCTATTCATCAAATTGCATAGAGCTTCCATTAATTTGCTAACTGCAAATCGTCTTAACTCTAGTATTGTAAGAAAACATCTTGAAAGAGAAATTTTAGAACATGATATAATGCATATTCACGGTTCTGAAGGTATGTATCAGCAAGCGTGTTGGGACCTAGCAATACCAACAGTCTTATCGGTGCAAGGAATAATAGATCAGTATTACCCTCATCTACAGGAGCACTTATCAAACCGTCGAATTCTTTGGAAAATAATTCAAAATACCGAACAACGATATCTTTCTAAAATGAACAATTTTATGTGTAGAACTGATTGGGATAAAGGGTGGGTTAGAAAGATTTCTCCTGAATCCAAAATACATCATTGTTGGGAAAGCTTAAGGGAAGAATTTTTTAATTATGATATAAATCCAGTTAACAATAATTCTGTAATATACATTGGCGGATGTGATTACATAAAGGGATATAGAGAAGCGTTGAAATCCTTTAACACAGCACTGGAATCAGCTCCAGATATGAATATGATTTTCATAACTTCTGGTGGCTTAAAAGATAGAAAAACGATTTTGAAATTTATAAAAAATCAAACTTTAGATAACCTTAATGAGCATAATCTAATATTTATAAATCGCTTATCACCAATTGAATTAATTGAGCAATATAAAAATTGCTTTTGTTTATTACACCCTTCTTACATTGATAATAGCCCTAACACGATTTGTGAAGCTCAAGCGTTAGGACTTCCCGTTATCGCTTCTAACGTAGGTGGTGTAAGTTCACTAATTAAACATCAAGAAACAGGAATCTTAAGCTCTCTTAAAACCGAAGAACTGGCTAGATCAATAGCGACGCTTTATTTTGATAAAAACAAACAAGAGTATTTGTCAACGCGAGCTAAACTAGAGTCTAGAAGCCGCCACAATATATTTTCTGTCGTTAATAAAACACTTAACATTTATGAAAATATAATTAATACCCAGTCAAAGCTCGCCCCAGTTTACTCGCATTAATTCAAGCTGCATGATACTAGATAGCGTGATGAAATTATTAGCAGCAGCTTTATTTATCCTCTGTAGCATAATAAGTTGGCTTCCATTTCACACATTGAGAATAAATCTTCTTCGACTTATGGGTGCAAAAATTGGCAAAAACGTCGGACTATATAGGGGATTTGAAATTCGGAATCCTTGGCATTTAACTATTTGTAATAATACTTTAATTGGCCATAACGCACTACTTGACGCCCGCAAAGGATTATATATAGGTAGTAATGTAAATTTTAGTAATGATGTAATGATTTGGACATTACATCATGATTATAATGATGAAAACTTTGCAGAAACAGGTGCTCCAGTTTTCATTGAGGATTATGTATGGGTATGCTCTAGGGCAGTAATATTACCAGGAGTTCGTATCGGGAAGGGAGCTGTAATAGCTGCGGGAGCTGTAGTTACTCGGGATGTCGCTCCGTACACAGTAGTTGGTGGTATCCCGGCAAAAATTATTGGTAAGAGAAACGAAAATTTATCCTACAACTTAGGAAAAAGCATTATACCTATTATTTGATTTTTTCCTATTGAAAATAATGCAAATCATCATGAACGAGAACAAAACATTTAATCGCCATGCTTTTTACTTGCTTTTGTTTGCGGTAATACATGATATGTATTATGTGTTTTTTAATAATCCAGGAGGATTTAGTTTCAACAAAGTCATTTTTTTTGCTGCATTTTTTTATTTTTTAAACATTCAAAATAAAAAATTTCTTTTTCAAAATATTAAAGGATACAACCGATTTATACTATTCTCATTTTTGTTATTTTGTTTAATATCTTTTTCGAGAGGAATATTTACCAGCATAGTCGAAAACAGGATTCAAAATTCTTTAAACCCTGTTTTTAGCTTATCAGTAATTGTTCCTTTTGCGTTGTTTATATCATTTCACCCTAAATTCTCTTTTGATATAATTATCAAAATCTCACTTCTATTTATTAGAATAGGTATTCTTCTATTACCAGCAGTGTTTTTATTTGAAAGAGGATATGTAATTCCAAGATATTTCATAGAATTCTCTTTCTTTATGTTAATATTCCTAAAAATAGTCGACAAAAAGAGCGAAAGATTCTGGATCATATTAGGATGTATATTATATGGGTTTATTGGTATTTATTCCGACAATCGAAGTATTGTTCTTAGATTAATACTACAAACTTCTTTCCTTTTTATGTTTACGTATGGAGAACAACTTTTTAAAACTAGGATTCTACAAAAATTTGTCACTTTTTTATGTATTGTACTTCCAATTATTTTTTATAGCTATTATGGTTCTTTCTTTCAAAAAGAATCCTTAAGCTTTGGAAGCAAGGAAGTAAGTAACGAAGATACAAGAACTTACATGTACGTCGAAGTTATTGGTGATCTTCGGAAAACGGGTAACATGTTAATGGGAAAAGGAACATTAGGTAGGTATTACAGCGAATGGTTTTATACACAAAAGGGCGTAGACGATGTAGTAGATTTTTATGACCGTTCAATCGTCGAAGTTGGTATTCTTTCTTATTTATTACGAGGAGGCTTGGTTCTTTCAGTATTATTCATACTAGTCATATTTAGTGCCTCCGTCACCAATTTATCTTCTCCAGATATAGTTGCTCGTGGGATAGCATATATTCTTCTCAATCACTTGTTGCTATCTTTTATCGAGAACATTCCTAAATTTTATGCTTACGATATCGCTATCTGGATTATGGTAGGTTATAATATTAGAAGTAAATTAATTAAACCACAAAAAATCAATACCCCCGTTATGGAAAAAGCCCATGTCCTTCAAACCTACTGACAGATGAAACCTTATCCAAAAATCACTATAATCACTGCTACTTACAACGCAGAACGATATTTAGAGCAATCAATTAATGGCATTTATGAGCAGCGCTATCCAAACTTAGAATATATAATTGTTGATGGCGGGTCAAAGGATACCACCATTGATATTGTAAAGAAAAATTCATCTAAAATTACCTATTGGATTAGCGAACCTGATAGTGGCATTTACGATGCGTGGAATAAGGGGATAAATAAATCATCAGGTGATTGGGTTATGTTTTTAGGGAGTGATGACATTTTATTACCTGGTGCTTTACATAATTATGCAGAATTTATAAATAAACTCTCTAGCCCAGTAGATTACATTTCATCTAAAATGGAAATGTTTGATGGAAATATGAATTTCATTCGTGTAAAAGGATGGCGTTGGGAATGGCCTCGTTTTTTAAGAGAAATGACTGTTGCTCATCCGGGTTCATTACACTCACGAACGTTATTTGAAGAACATGGCAAATTTGATATTGGCTATAAAATCGTCGGAGATTATGAATTCTTACTGCGCCCAGGAGCCAAACTCAAAACGGCTTACTTAGATGCTATTACGGTAATAATGCGTGAGGGTGGCGCAAGTGATAGTTGGGCTGCTATTCGGGAACAATATCGCGCAAGTACGCAGACAGGTAAGTATTCCGCATTACACGCTGCTGCTAACATGTATTATAGCGGTTCAAAATTTTATACAAAAAAGTATCTTCGCGCATTGGGAGTCAATGCGTATTTACGAAAATAATTATTTACCCATTGTATAAGTTCGAATTATGGTAAATGTAGGGTTTGATGCTAAATGGTATTTTCAAGGGCCACCAAGTGGGCAGGTCGTTGTGAAAAATCTGGTTGATTTACTTATTAATCGTCCGTTGCCGTTTATGCTATATTTATTTGTAGATGATCAATACAGAGAGCAGGCCCAAACGCTAGAAAGGGAAAATGTTATAATTGTTCCCATTCGGGCCAGACCGAATTTATTTTCAAATGTATTTATTATACCCTATTGGATTAAGAAATTAAACTTAGATATAGTTTTTTTTCAAAACTTTGCATCCCTTTGGCCAGTATCAACAAAAAAAATAGTTTGTGTGCTGGATGTTCTTTTTTTAGACTTTCCTGAATTCTTTACAAAGAAAGAACTTGCCTATTTTAGCCCTATGCGATTTTTAGCGCAACGGGCCGATTACCTATTTACTATATCTAAAAGTGAGAAAGATCGTTTTATCAAGCATAAGCTTGGTCACGATGCTACTATTGGTGTTCTTTATTTAGGAATAAATAAAAAATTCAAACCTTTAGCCGAGTATACTCCCGAACGGATAGCTGAGATAGAATTAAAATATAATTTACCCGAACGCTATATCCTATCTGTCGGGCGGATAAACATTCGGAAGAATCTTATCAATTTAGTAAAATCATTGCCTTTCCTTAAAGACAAAGCTATATCTCTTGTAATCGTAGGAAAGGCCGACCATAAGAATGTTGCGATTGCACCTTACATAGAGAAATATAATTTACAGGATCGAATACAATTTACAGGGTTCGTGCCTGACGAAGATTTATACCTTATCTATGCCCGGAGCACTTTATTTTGTTTTCCCTCCTACGCAGAAGGTTTTGGTTTTCCTCCATTGGAAGCTATGAGTTGTGGCGTTCCAACGGTTGTTTCGGATCGTACATCATTACCCGAAATATGCGGACTTGCGGCAACGTATGTGAATCCAGATGAGCCGGAAGACATAGCTGATAAAATTGATTTATTGTTACACGACGATGATTATTATCAGGCTAAACGACACTTATCTCTATTGCAAAGTGCAGACTTTACCTGGGAAAAAGCCACCGATAAAATCATAGAACGGATTAACGTAATGGCGGGTTTACGAACAGTTGAAATTACAGCGTAGTCCATTTAGAAATTGGTTTAACGCCTTAAATTATTTACCATGAAAAAGGCATTGATTTGTGGAGTATATGGCCAGAATAGAGCGTATCTATTCAAGTTATTGCTCAATCTTGGCTACCAGGTGTATGGTGGATCTATTAATGCACAAATGTCTTCTTTTCTTAATCTGGCTAAGCAAAGTTCCGGCACCTCAACATTTAAGCGGCTTAGGTCAAGCGCTTCTTTGCTGATAGTCATTTAATAACACACATAACTGCGGTAAAACCTGATTCATGAAAGCTTGAGTCCATTCTCTTTAATACCAAAAATTCAACTAAAACCCCATAGAAAATGCGTATAGGAATCATCGGTACTCGGGGAGTGCCCAACCACTATAGTGGCTTCGAACAGTGTGCAGAATTTTTATCCGTAGCTCTGGTTGAGAAAGGTCATCAGGTTACGGTGTATAATTCACATAACCACCTCCATCAGGAAAAGACCTTTAAAGGGGTAGACATCATTCACTGTTTCGACCCTGAGTACCGGGTTGGTACAGTGGGCCAATTCATTTATGATTTTAATTGTATTCTGGACTCCCGTAAACGGAATTTTGATATTATTCTTCAGCTTGGTTACAATAGTAATTCTATCTGGAATAAGTTGCTGCCACGCAACTCGGTTATCATCACCAATATGGATGGGTTGGAATGGAAGCGAACTAAATTTTCGCCAAGGGTGCAACGCTTCCTTCAACAGGCCGAATCCTGGGCCGCCCATACGAGCGATTATCTGGTTTCTGATTCTCGTGGTATTCAGGATTACCTGAAAGAAAAGTATAACAAGAATTCAACCTATATACCGTATGGTTCATATGTCTTTGATGAGCCAGCCCCCTCCGTTTTGACCGAGTATGGGCTGGCTCCCTATACATACAATATGCTCGTAGCCCGACTGGAGCCGGAGAACAGCATTGAATTGATTCTGGATGGCGTAGTAGCGGCTAAAGATAACACCCCGTTCTTGGTTGTCGGCAAGAACCACACGAAGTACGGTCAATTTCTGGAAGAAAAGTACAAAGCGCAGTCGAATATCCGGTTTATGGGGGGTATCTATGATATCAACAAGTTGAACAACGTTCGGTACTTTTCAAGCCTGTATTTCCATGGTCACACGGTTGGCGGAACCAACCCATCCCTGTTGGAAGCCATGGGTTCTGACTGCCTGATCTGTGCCCACAACAATGCATTTAATAAAGCCATACTAGGTAGTGATGCCTTTTACTTCAATAAACCAGCGGATGTTGCTTTGCAGTTGAAAACCGTAAGCAAGAAACAATACAGCCTGTTTGTTGATATAAATCGGCAAAAGGTACGCGACATTTATCATTGGCCAATCATTGTTGATCAATACGAAAGCTTGTTCATCTCATCGCTGGAGAACAGCAAAATAGCGCATCTGGAAGAAACTTTATTACTGAATTCGGCCAAACTGGTGTAAGCTTGTCCATTCATCCATTTTGTCTAAGTTCATGAAGTTTTTCAAATTCATTTACCAAGATCAGGTATCTAATCACCTTAATCCCAAAGGTAAAACTGTAATGTTGCTTTTTCGTATAGCTAATTACACTTCAATAAATAGAACTGCGAAGTATTTATTATATCCGTATTTATTCTTTTATAGAGGCTTAGTAGAATGGATTTTTGGGATTGAAATACCTTATCAGACTAGTATAGGTGAAGGGCTCACTCTTTATCATGGACAGGCCCTAGTAATAAATGCAGGCACTATTATAGGAAGAAATTGTATTATACGTCATTGTACAACCATAGGCAACAATGGTAGAGTCGAAGGTAGCCCCCACATTGGTGACAATGTTGAAATTGGATCTAATGTGTGTATTATCGGACCGATTACTATTGGCGACAATGTCGTTATTGGTGCTGGCTGCGTTCTTACTAAAAGCATTCCCAGTAATTCGATAGTAGTAGGGAATCCGGCACGGATTATTCAGCAAAAATGGGACTTGATGGAATCCTAAACATGGTTTTATTTAACTACTGATTTTTTAAATAGATGATGAGCTGCATGCATTTTTAGCAATTCATAAATTGGTACTTGACCCTTTTGACTGGACATTATGAACTATACGCACATTTTTTCCAGCCTATGTCGGCGTTATTTTATGTTGTTCATTATAGTTACGGCAGGAATTTCACTAGGTCTTTCCGTTCGGCCAGTTGTTGAGATGCAGCCTGAGCCAGCCATCAAGTTAGGGGCCTATTATTTCGACGGCTGGTCTGGCTTGACGAACAATCATCTGACAGAAGCCCTGGTCGATAGCTTTCCCGAGCGAAAACCTAGTTGGGGCTGGCTAACGAGCACACCGGACGTTATGCAAAAGCAGATTGATGCGGCTGCGGACGCGGGTATTTCATTTTTCAGCTTTTGCTGGTATTCGCCAAACAGCACGAAAACTACGTTTCGGACTGATCCGCTCAATCGTGCGCTGAAATTTTACCTGAAAGCGCCTAATAAGAAGCGGCTAAAGTTCTGTTTGATGGTTGCTAATCATCAGGGATTTACTGTTGGGCCAGCCGAGTGGGCTACTGTTTCTCAGGCATGGATCGACTTGTTTAAGCAGCCGCAATATGTGACCGTTAATGGCCGTCCTTTGTTGATTTTTTTCAGTGTCGGTTCGCTTGTAAAAGAATTTGGCACTTCACTTGCTATTCGGCAGGCGTTCGATAGCTTACGTACGGCTGCTCAGTCTCAAGGTTTGCCGGGTGTTACTATTGCCGCCTGCTTGTCGGGCAATGCGTCTGAAATGGCACAGGCTCAGCGATGTGGTTTCGATGTACTGACAGGTTATAATTACCATGATGCTGGTTTTAAGCAGAATAGTAAAGTTTTCCCCATAGACAGTTTACTGGCTGGAAGTCGCCGGGTCTGGAACCGCTTTGAAGCGGGTTCGCTACCTTACATTCCCGTTGCCACGCTCAATTGGGATCCACGTCCATGGGCATCCACCAGCCGCTCTTATGCACAGTCTTCCCGGTATACTGGCTATTCATCTGGTTCTGTCTACAAGGCGATACGGGACGCTCGCAAGTGGGTTAACACACATCCTGATAAAACACCAAAAGAGAAGCTTGTTTTAGCGTACGCCTGGAATGAGAATGGAGAAGGGGCCTGGCTTACGCCCTCGGTTAATCAGGCAGACAACCTGCTCAACGGCGTTCGTCGTGCTGTAAAACCTTAGCATATAAATGATCCCAATCTGAAACCCTATTGATTTCTCGTCGTCAGACCGCTACTAAAATGGGGTGACCTTAGGAAAATGGGGTGTTGCAGTATGCTTTCGTTTGGACCGGACCACGTAAGCCGCTATACGCTACCTATATGCGTACCGTATGTACACAAACTTCTTAAGTTTAAATTTATTTAACCGTTGATACTAGCATTCAGGCTAATGTTAATTTCGAGATTTTTAAAACTTTAACTTGTTTATTTTTTAAAGTTTTTGTTAACTAATATGACAATTATAAATAATAATTACCTTTATTTAATACTTAAATTAGCCCTATTTACATATTATTCTGCCAGTAAGTTAATAAAAAATTCTGTAGAATATTTGTCACTAGGTTGCCTAATACCTTACGTGTATACTACTAAAAATAGATAAAAATAATACAACTACTTAGTTTTACAATTCTTCTCTTTGAGCAAATTGTTGAATCTAAACAGATTTTAAGACGTGTTTATTCCTCTCTATTAATTTAACGCGAACTGTGAGATTTTTTGGCCGCGTAGCGACGGTCGGCCGTTGCCGTCAGCCAGATATAGTAGAAGACCTTTTAAGCTATTTGGCGTGCCGTAGGTAGGGAACCTTTGGCAATTGCGGGTTAACTACAATGTCTACAAATATTTTGTATCGATAACGCTTAATTAGCTGATAATCAGCGATAAAAATCTATCGATTATGTTATATTAGTGCTACACTTTAATTAAACTTAATGTATATTAATAAGACTTTTTAGTAGCAAAACATTTTTACGTATATAAAAATAGCACCTACCGAAAAAGGACGAATTCGTACCGAAAACCCAGTTGAAATTGCAGTTTATAGAATAAAATTAGACGGATCAGACGGATCAATGACTTTTGCCTTATAGCTAACCAATAAGGTAAAACGAACACTTGTCATGCGTCTAGTACTATTACTGTGTCTCTTCTTGTTAAAAGGATCAATTAGCCTGGGAGCGCCGAAGAACTGTACCATTAGCGGGCATGTCTACGAAGCAGGCACCTTCAAACCTATTAGCCACGCCAACGTATATATAATTGACAATCAAAAAGGTACTATCACAAATGATCAGGGATTCTTTACGGTTACAGTACCAGTCAAGACCAATCTAAAGGTTAGTTTCTCATCGGTCGGGTTCACTACGGTTGTAGAAACTATTGTCGCTTCAGAAGATACTAAAATCAGCATTACTTTACTCCCAGGTCAACTTTTAAACGAGCAAAAGGTACTGGCAAGCCGTGTCGCCCAGGCTGACGATGTGGAGATGGGAAAGCTTAGTCTGACCAGTACTCAGTTACAAAAAGTACCAGCCTTGTTTGGTGAGAAGGACCCGCTCAAAGTATTGCAATTGATGCCTGGTGTACAGAAGGGATCAGAAGGTAACGCTGGTTTGTATGTGCGGGGAGGCAGTCCGGATGGAAACCTGATTCTTCTGGACGAGGCACCTATTTACAACCCAAACCATTTGTTAGGCTTCTTTTCAGCCTTTAATGGCGATGTCCTGAAAAGAGTTGACTTGACCAAAGGTGGCTTCCCTGCCAAATTCGGTGGTCGGTTGTCATCAGTTATCGAATTAACAACCAAAGATGGTAGTTCAGACAAATTACATGGTGAAGGAAGTCTGGGTCTGGTAGCGTCAAGGCTTACGCTCCAGGGGCCCATAGCGCCTAAAGTCACTTTCCTGATTTCTGGTCGACGAACCTACTTGGATTTGGTAAGTGATCTTGCACAGATAAATAAATCGGACCAGCCTGTTACCAAGTCTTACTTCTACGACCTGAATGCCAAGCTTACCATTGATGGAGGAGCGAACGACAAATTTTACGTAAGCGGGTATAGTAGTAAAGACCAGTTTCTTAACGATCGTAAAACAGATACAACACCCATACGATCAGGCTTAAACTGGTCGAATATGGCGGGTAGTGCTCGATGGAACCACCGGTATACAGGCGGTACAACAACAAACCTGTCGTTGATTTTTAGCCAGTATGTTATGGGCGTTTCCGATCAGCAGTCGGCACCAACAATGGCGCAGGATTTACTATACACACTTCGTTACCAGTCGGCTATTCGCGATTTGGGTGCTAAGTATGACATCAACCAATACATTAATGAGCTGCATCAGTTAGGATTTGGTGTCCAGGTAACGCACCACCAGTTTACTCCTAAAGCATCAATTGAATCGACTCAGGATGCAGCACATCAATCGAGTTCACAAACGATAAATGCGCTGGAAGCAGGGGCCTATATAGAGCACTACTGGCGTCCAACTGATCGACTACAGATTCATAGCGGTATGCGTTTGAGTTACTATTCAACGCCAAATACAAGTTTAGTTACCGCTACCTCTTCACCCTCAAAAACTTATATCCGCCCGGAGCCACGCTTGTCAGCATCTTACAAACTAGCTCCAACAGTAGCGGTGAAAGGTTCTTATGCATTGATGAATCAATACGTTCATCTATTATCCAGTACCGGTATCGGTCTTTCTACTGATATATGGATGCCAACGGTCGGCCATATAAAACCTCAGCAGTCACAGCAAATCGCTCTGGGTCTTGCTAAGGATATACCTGCTTCAGGAATCACACTCACAGCTGAGGGATATTACAAGGAGATGAATAATCTACTCAGTTATCGGGAAGGAGCTAGTCTTTTAACAACTAACTCGCAGGGCGCTGTCGATGCTTCGCATTGGACCGATGAGGTAACAGATGGTCGCGGCTGGTCGTATGGTGCCGAATTGATGTTACAAAAACGATCAGGGCGTCTTTCTGGCTGGCTGGGTTACACCTTGTCCTGGACACAAAGTAAGTTTGCGGAATTGAACAATGGTAAGTTGTTCAGTCCCCGGTATGACCGTCGACACGATGCTTCAGTTGTTTTGATTTACGACCTCACTCCGTCTATTACGCTGGCTGGCACTTGGGTGTACGGTACGGGCAACTCGCTGACTATGCCTCTGTCACGTTATTCAGGATTTAGTAATAACGCGCAGGTAACGGCCTATCCCTCCTCTTCTGTCTTGTACGGGAGTGGACCAAATGTTAAAGAATATGGCGATCGGAATAGCTTCCGTGCCTCTCCTTACCATCGGCTTGATATCAGTCTTCAATTTAACAAGAGAAGGGGTAATTATGGGCGAACCTGGGAGATTAGCGCCTACAATGTATACAATCGTCGTAACGCCTTCATGTATTCTTTAGAAGGAAAAGACCAGGGAAAGGATAAGCCCTCTAAAACTGTGCTTTACAAATATTCTTTGTTCCCCATTGTCCCGTCTATCAGTTACATAGTCCGATTTTAAAGAACGATCAGTTGGCGCTATCGTTCGCAAATTCCGAATAAATCAATTCCTTAAGCCTATTTTGATAGTTATCATGAACCGGTTCCTCGTTTTAGCACTAACCTTTCTTGCTTCTTCCTGTTTGTTCACTTCCTGCCAAAATGCCCGGGAAGAAGTCCAGCCAGTTGAGCTGACAGCACAGTCTGGGCGCTTAGTTGTCGACTGTTTCATTTCACCACAAGACACGATGTTGACGGCTAAGGTTACCCGGTCCAGACCAGTCCTTGACAACAACCCTTTGAAAAATGTAGAAATCAAAGATGCGCTCGTCAAACTGACCAATGGCGATAAGACAGTCGTATTAGAATACGATGCTAAATTATATTATTATCGGATTAACGCTGGTAAACTGCCCATCCGTGCAGGTGCAACTTACACGTTAACTGTCCAAACACCTGACGGAAATCAGGTAATAGCAGTCAGCACTGTCCCACAGATGGTCCCTCTCAAATCGGTCAGGATGGACTCAAGTTTAACAAAAAAGGGTGATACAACAGATCAGAAACCTTTGTCTGTCATCTGCACCTGGCAGAATTCTATATCGACAACCGATCGCTATCAACTTCAAGGAGCCATCCAGGGGATTCTGTATGAATCACCAAAAACGGCTGCGTTTACCAAGTTGAGTACAATACCGTTCAACATGGCAGACAACAATTTAGGACTTATAAGCAGTAAGCCATCAGATAATCTATTATCGGCGTCGGCTTATGTATGGGATCAAACAAATGCAATTGCGATCAACAACAAATGCCGATCAATCGAAGTATTGGTTCATCTTTTACATGTTGATGAAGCCTACTACCGCTACCACAAAGCATTAGACCAGCAATTACAGGCAAGTACTAATCCATTTGCCGAACCAGTGTTGATTCCAAGCAATATCCAGGGTGGCTTGGGTTGCTTCGGATCTTATAACCGTTCATCAATAGCAACAAAACTAAAGTACAGTAAATGAATGTGTGCCATGCTTAGTTGAAACACCTTACGTCAACCACTAGTACTTCCAGCGTGTATAGTTTACCGGGCTGTTTTAATGGCTTTTCGAAGGCTAAGCCAGCCACCCACTGTATTTGTATATAGCTTACCCTGATCCAGTGCCAAGGCCGTTTGCAATTCTGTCCCACCTAACCAGCGCATTGGCCAGGTTACCCAAATCGATCCACTGAACTGGCCAACAGTTTGACCAAAAGGGTTACGAATCAGTCCGTGGTTGGAACTGTATGAAAGACGGGTCTGCACTTGTACTCCAGAGCGAAATACACCTGTACCACCAATGTGTATTACCTGGACTCGATTATTAATAATTGCTAGACTAGGCTTATATGGCCCTGTTGGCAAATCCCTCCACGCCTGACTTACATCACCTCGTGGACTTATAAAAGGAGTTCCAATAATTTGTCGCTGGGTAGTCCACCCATTGATGTATTGAAAATTATTGAAATAGTCATCAATGCCCTGTAGCTTGGGCCCCAGGACCAGACCCGATTGATTCATGGTTGTCAAACACTCGACAACGAATTGGTTGACATGAAACGCGGCAGCAGCGTCTACAGACTTACGCTTGAAGCGGAGGCCATAAAGCCCATCCGGGAAGTTCACGAACTTGAGCCCCGACTTGTCCTCAAAAGGATGCTGGTAATAGGTCAACACGTTCCAATGTGCCAATTCCATTTCAGCGCCCACATCCACCGAGCCCAGATGATTCCCAATCTGATTGATTCTGTCGAACTCCGAGTAAGTAGCATCCTCCTTGGGTTGTCTAGCCACAATGACCGACAAATAGTCTTTGAATGTGGAGGGCAGTTTGCCATTGACGGAAGTTCCCCTACCTAAAAACCTGGACTGTCCACCCCATTGAGCGTTATGCAGAAGGCCTGCGTAAAATTTTACCTTCCAGTTGGGTTTGCCAATTCGGCCATATACCGCTTTCTGGTGGAGATAAGATCCCTGAATAGAATCAGTATTTGGAAACCAGCCGTGGGCGAAAAAAGCATTGATTGAAATAACACCTCGGGTAAAACCAATGGGTCTAAACCCGTTGGTGCCGATCTGCACTTTTGTGATCGGCAGTGCATTACCCGACCAGGCGTAGAAACCAGACGATAGGGTAGAATCTCCGAGGCCAATAACCTCTTTTTTGCGACCCGCCCACAGGTTAAACCAGCCTCTGTTGATCGATACATACGCCTGAGGTACTATGACTGTTGGCCGCTTTCCGATAACACCGACGACATCTA
This sequence comes from Spirosoma utsteinense, assembly GCF_014282275.1. Lineage (GTDB taxonomy): Bacteria > Bacteroidota > Bacteroidia > Cytophagales > Spirosomataceae > Spirosoma > Spirosoma utsteinense. Next base: position 7,639 of record NZ_VFIA01000022.1, on the reverse strand, counting down.
CACCATAACTTATCCCACGGTCAGGATGAAGAGCTGTTGTAAACTGTCCGGTTGTTCCTGCCTGTAATAAACCTGTAGAACCGGTACGGGGCACAGTACCATACTGATTAGCATACAGCCAGAACGGCGTCCGATTACCCGACGAAGCTATTCCGGTTAGTCTAAAATCGTATACGGCACTATGACGGTTTGCTGTTCCTGATGAATCCGGATTGGTCTGAGCGCCAACTTCGCTCAGTAGCATAGTGCCTACGGCGAGTGCAATTAATCGTATAAACATAAGGATACACAAAGGGTCACTTTACAGCACCGACCAAAATATTGTTATCCAAATGTAATTATTGGTAACGAAACAACCTGTTATTCGTATAAAATTAAACTATCATACCTAAACATACTTGGATAATCACAATCTATTCGACTGTAAGGTAACAAATAGAAAACAGTCTAGGCAGTTCGTGCAGCTCAGAAACGGTACATACCTACATCTGGTTGCCTTACAACAGCGACTCATTCAAAAGCGGCTGCTTTCTTAGCAAGTCATAATCAGTAGATGAAAAGAGAGCACTCAGCGCTGTCAGATCATTCGGCCGATGGAGGTCGCTCCCGACGAAGTCAACCCAGCCTTTTTTTAACATCAGACGAGCCTGCGCCTGAGCCCGGTCGCCATAGCGACCTGTTAACGATGCCCAGTTTAGCTGAAACAAACAACCCATTTCGTGCAGGTGTTCCAGCGGGGATGGGTCGTCGTAGTAATAGCTGTATCGTTCGGGGTGAGCCAACACCGGTGTATACCCCCGGGTCTGTAGTCTAAAGATAATATCGTCTACCTGGTGCGGGGCTGCGGCCCATCCCAGCTCGAAGAGCAGGTATTTGGCCGAACCGAACGTTAGCAGGTCGTCTGCCTCTAATAAAGCGGGAAAAAACTCATCGAGCAGGTATTCGGCGGCTATCTCAACGGTCAATTGGAGACCGTTATCCGTAGCAAGAGCCTGTAGCGTAATCTGTTCGGCCCGCAGCTGGGCTGATTCATTGGGGTACCAATCCCGGCTGATATGGGGCGTAGTAATTACCTTTTTTATACCCCAATCGGCTAATTGCTTCAGGCACACCAGAGCCTGATCAGTTGTGTTCACACCATCATCTACATCAGGGATAAGATGTGAATGCATGTCGACCCGCCAAAAGCAGGGCTCAGCCTCATTCAGCGTAGATGGTAAAGAATGAGAAGTAATTGCTTGTCGAATTGTTTGCCAAAAACTCATAGTCACTGTAAGTGATTACCAATCTTAATTGGTACACCTTTATGCTCAAAGCTACTATACTTTTTTAGAAAAAGCGCTATAAATATAATCCGAGCGAACAAGTAGACAAATTATGAACGACATTTACTATTTGTTACTATTATTACACATAATAATCATTTTGTTGTCCCATGACGATTTTATTAACGGGCGCAGCTGGTTTCATCGGGTCACATCTAACGGAGCAGTTACTGGCAGTTGGGCATCAGGTTATAGGCCTGGACAACTTCGACGATCAATACGATCCCTACCGAAAGTACGATAATATACATGCCTTTGCCGAACATCCTCGCTTTGAGCTCATCAAGGGTGATATCCGAGACCAGGCACTGGTTAGTGATCTGCTCAAGCGCCACGCCTGCGATACAGTTGTCCATTTGGCTGCCCGTACAGGTGTGCGAACATCCGTCACCGAGCCGGCACGCTGCCTGGATGTAAACGTAAATGGGACGTTATCACTATTAGAGGCTATGCGTGTCACCAACGTAGGGCGTCTGGTAATGGCCTCGTCCTCCTCCGTATATGGCAATTCGAATAATGTTCCATTCCGGGAAGACGACAGTGCCAATCAACCTTTGTCTCCCTATGCGATGTCTAAACGATCGGGGGAGTTACTGGCTTATACCTACCACCACTTATACGGTTTCGATATTGCCTGCCTCCGTTTTTTTACAGTCTATGGCCCTCGCCAGCGTCCCGAAATGGCTATTAGCCGATTTACGGAACAACTCATCAACGAACAGCCTATTACACTCTTCGGCGATGGAACAACAGCCCGCAACTATACCTATATTCATGATACGGTTATGGGTATTTTGCGCGCTATATATTGTCTGAGCGGCTACAATCTGCTTAACGTTGGTGGGCCAACCTCGGTTACGCTGCACGAACTGGTGCAATTGATTGAAAGAGCCGTAGGCCATAAAGCGACAATTGACTGGCAACCTGCTCAGCCTGGTGATGTAGTGCTCACGTGTGCAGATCTGTCCCTTGCAGCTGAGCGCATTGGGTATCGGCCAACGGTTTCGATAGATGAAGGCATAAACCGCTTTGTACGCTGGTACAAGCAGGATCTAGCAAAAAACGAAACTCATATATGAATAAAATAGTATACATGAATTTAATGTTTCCTGCTCATACTAACTGAAATATGCACAGAATTGAACGGCATTTTGTTTGTCATGGCTCCGGCCACCCGGTCCGATTCATGACAAACTACTTATAAGAAATAATACAATCTAATTCTGAGTAATTACTCAAAAAAAGCTCAGGCAATTAAGCTACTATATATTTATACATGACCTTGTGGATCAATCTAGCTTCGAATTAATTCAATTGTTATCTATCAATTTTCTTCATGTGATATGAATGCAACGCTCATTAAATACGAAAAAGGGCCTCACCGCACCGTAAATACCAATAAAATAAGACAAGTAATTATACGTATACTGACCTTATCAGATGGGAATATTTTCTAACGGATCAAGCGGAACTTAACTGCTATCTAATATGGACCTATTTTTATATTTTACTATGAAAAAGTCAAAAATAACTACTTATTCCATTAACTATCCTATATATACAAAAAACGTTGAATATTTACTAAAAATGAAATAACAACACCTCTATGTTTCCTATTAGGGGCTATATTTACATGATTTTTCGCTTTTGAACAAAGTCAAACGATCATTCATGGATATAGTAGTGCTGACTGAATTATTACACGATAAAGGGTGGCAGAGTAGTGCAAGAGATAATAAACACTACTTGCTTAAAGCTATAGATAAACCCCGTTCTGCTTCATTTATTGTTCCTGCCTGTGCTTCTGAACTGATTCCTCCAGGTACGCTGAATGCCATACTACAGTTAGCATACGCCCGAAAAGAAACACATACCTGGGCATCATTTGTCAAGAATACAAAAAACATTGCCGTTATTCTGGAGAAGCAAAGCGATCGCTTATGGGGTCGAATCGAACTTCCAGGGCTCCTGCTTGTTACACAAGGTTGCACAGAAGACTGCATCTCTAACGTTCTTAGATCGCTACTGATAGACTTTTTAATTGACGAAGCCTTCCCTTACAGCGCAGAAGTTTCCTCCCTACCATTCCTTCCTTTGTATGATACGACAGCTGTCTGGAACCTGATTAAGCAGTTAAAGGCCGCTCATATTGCAGAAGAAATAGGAGTCGACATGGAGCTTGTCGGCCAATTTATGACAGGAACTACTTACCCCTGTCCTGAAGTAGCCAGTCGTTTGGAGAAATCGATCCAGGACCTTGGGCGTCAATTAATGGAAATATCGATCCGATAAGCTCCCTTCTGTTCTCGTGCGCTAGGCCGGTATTCAACAGTTCTATTCGGCGTGAACAGTCGGGACAAGCGCTTCTTTCCGCTCGGTATTAAACCCTTTTTTATAAGCTTTACGAATCTCATACGGTTTCTTGCCCTGTGACTCAAAATGAGTTCTCAGTTGTAATTCGGTCATTATACCGAATGCCAGTAGTTGCAAGCCACCTACGGCAAGTATTAAACCGGCAATCAGCAGAGAAACGAGTTGCGCCCTATTCACTAGTAACATCCCCCCAAACAAGAATAGACTTGTTATAATCATCAAAACACCGGTAGTGCCAAACAGGTGCATCGGTTTGGTCCGGTATTTTTTAAGGAATATCAGTAATAAAAGGTCACTGACAACCCGAAGCGTCCGGCTCAACCCATATTTGGAATGACCAATCTGACGTGCCCGGTGGTTGACCGGCAACTGAGCCATCCGAGCCCCTTCCATATGAGCCATAACCAGTATAAACCGGTGTAGTTCGCCATATAGGTTGAGGCTCTTGGCCATACTGGCACGGAATACTTTGAGGCCGCATCCCAAATCCCGTAATGGCATTCCCGTAGCCCACCGAATGAGGGCATTAGCCAGGTTGCTGGGTAGCTTGCGTAAAAGGTAACCGTCCTGCCGATCAGATCGTAAACCAGCAACAAGATCCAGTTCATTGGCATCGCAATGCTTCAGCAACCGCATAATATCAGCGGGGTCATTTTGTTGATCGCCATCGAGGGTTACTACATAGGCTCCCCGCGCCAGGTCAATTCCTGCGGCCAGTGCCAGACTCTGCCCATAGTTTTTCTTCAGATCGAGTACTATCAGATTTGAATCATCGATCCCTCGCAGTTCAGCCAGCGTATTATCGGTTGAGCCGTCATTCACATAAATCAACTCGTAGCGAATCTCCTGCATTGCCTGGCGTATCTGAGCGACCAGGGGCGCACCATTGCCCGCTTCATTGTAGACGCAAACGATTATGGATACGTCGGGAAGAGCGTGAACAGGTATTGTGTCTATCGCTGTGTTTACCATCATACAGCCGGTCAAGGGTGAAATTGAACTACGTAGGCAGGGTGTCGGTCAAAAAGAAGGACCTCCTGAATAACCTCATACTGTTCGCCAGCCAGACTAGCTGAATCAGCAATATAAAAAACGCCGGGTAACTTCCGGTTGGTTTTGCGAAGGATATCACCACGCAAGGCCGTTATATGGAATGAACTAACATCGGTAGCCTGATCATTGCCAATGGTCTTCCGATAGCCATAGAGTGGTCTGCCTATTGTTCGGCGGGCAGCTTGCTCAGCGCTATTTTTATACAACTCCCGGCTCACCAGGCGCCCTGGCAATACCAACCAGTTGAATCCCAAACGGACAACCACCATCACCGCCAGCATCAGGCCCAGCCTATTATGTGATGATTGATATTGTTGCCAGGCAAGGATAAACAGCAGCCCTGAAATAAGTAGCGTTTTCCAGATTACTCCGGGAATGATACGGGTGGTGGGATAAAAAATAGTTACCCAGCAGCCGAGGGCAACAGTCAGGGTCAAGGCCAGCCAGATACGTTCAACCCACCACCGGGAACGATTGGCGGGAGACGTCTTTTCGTAATACAGGTAAGCAAGAACAGTAAATAGCATCGGCACCAAACCTATCAGATACCGGCCGTATACCTGAGGAGATGACCAGTAAATCAATACGTTGGTGCTAAACGCCAGTGCATTAAAGGAAATAAACGGATTCTCTTTCAAGGTATGCCAAAGACCCCGTCGTAACAGGAGCACAATCAATAATAGGTAAGGAACGAAATGGTAGAAGACCTCGAACGGAAATGTGATCAGGTGTACTAACGTTTTCACCAGACCAAATTGAAGTCCCGTTCTCTTCGCGCTTTCGTTGAAGAGAACACCGGCAACTTCACTCACCGGGATGGCATTTTGGGTAAAATAAGCCCAGTAATAGCTTCCGGTAATTAATAAAAAAGTGCAAATGCCAAGCAGATGAGCGGGATGAAAAAGCCGACGAATTTGGCCTGTATAGAGGAACCACCCAACAAGTGTGATTCCTTGAAAAGCTAGGGGAGGAAGCCCCTTGAGCATAAATCCTACGGCTGTCAGACCATACGTAGTTACGTATAAAAGTGTGTATTGTCGTTTGCGATCAAAATGAAATACCAGCATCATGGCTGTGTAAACAATCCACGAGAAAGTAATTTCAATCAGTCCCAGTAGCGAATCATACAATAAAACCCGTCCGTTGGTAAGCAGCATCAACGCTACCGCAAATCCTATTGCCGAAGAAACATAACGCCGTACAAAATAGAATATGGTTCCACCAAACAACAGCAATGAAACCATCATTGGAAATCGTAATGCCAGAGAGGAGTAAGTACCGAACAGGCTGTAGGAACCAGCGATTATCCAATTGTAAAGCGGAGGTTTATTAAAATAGCGTTCACCATTGAGGGTAGGCGTTATATAATCACCTGATAGCATCATCTCTAAGGCAACCAGCGCCCGGCGAGGCTCATCCGAGCGCGTATCAAGCGGCAAATAGCCAAGATGTGACACTAGTACAGTCAACAAGCCCGCTACAAGTACCAACGACCAGATCGGCGGAAAGAGCGTTGTATCTGAAGTGGTAACCAACGAAGGTAGCTGATGAGTTTTATCTAAGTTATTCACGAAAGCGTAGCTGATATAGTAGAAAAACTCTCTCGCTCGATTGATATACCTACTATTCTATAACCTCCATAGTGGGCAGGGGGGCATAAACCAGCTCTTTTGTAATCGATGTCAATGGCAGTTCATTCATACACTTAAAATTGCCGACTGGACATTGATTCGAACCTATTTTGGAGCAAGGTCGACAGGACAATCCCTTTGCTTCCAGTACTACGAAGGACGTTCTATAGGGGTACATACCCAGTCGGGGCGTCGTATTACCCCAGAGTGAATATACCTTCTTGGTAAATGCAGCTGCTATATGCATCAAGGCAGTATCATGACTAAATACCACCTTTGCCTGTTGCAACAAAGATGCTGATTGGCCCAACGAATATTGACCGGCACCATTGTATACCAAATGCTTACCAACGGCAGTCATAACGCTATTCCCAACCTCTTCATCTTCTTCACCGCCTAATAAGACAACCGGGTAGTTTAACTTTCTGCAAAGCTCAATCATTCGTAACGTCGGTAGTCGCTTCGTTGCATACTGACCGCCAATAGCATAGGCAATATACCCTGCCCGGTGGGTGTCAGGAAGCTGAAGCATGCTGACAATGTCATCAGGAGCTATAAAATAATCCAGGCCCAGGCCATCATCTTTTACGCCTAAAAAAGAAACAGTCTGTAAATACCGGGTAACAATATGCCGGTCTGGTATGACATCTACCTTGAATTTGACATACAACCACTTTTGCCAATTCAATTTATCTACGCAAGACGACCGAATGCCTAAATAAGCTCGTATGAGCGCTGTCCTTAGATTATTATGAAGATCAATGACGTAGTCATACTCTTCGGCATGTAGCTTATCGATCAAGTTGTAAACACTGGAATCAAGAAAATGAAACTTGTCGATATAAGGGTTGTCACGTAATACATGCTCATATCTACGCTTTGTGCAGAAATGGAGATCAACACCGGGTAGCTGTTGTTTCAAGCATCGCAGGACGGGTGTTGTCAGAACGATATCACCAATCGAGGAAAAGCGCAGAACCAGTATTTTTGTTGTCTTGTTCATACTATATCCCTTTATGCAAATCTACCACATAATTAAGGATATGTATTAAGACTAAACAATAACACTAAGGAGATAATATTACACATTATTAGGAATTCTGCTAATAATGCGGACGATTTCTAGACTGATCTACTTGTTTGTAAAAGTTTATAAACGCGAAAAGCCGTCCATCTCTCGATGAACGGCTCTCTCTTCGCTTCTTGTGTCAACAGGTGGCACCTTCCTACTCTCCCGCCTTTGACGGCAGTACCATC
>NZ_VFIA01000021.1 GCF_014282275.1 Spirosoma utsteinense | reverse complement strand
TGAGCTTTATATTGTTGTTTTTCAATGGTTTGCAACAAATCCAAGTCTTCCTTGATTTTAGTCGAGTAATTCATCCCACTAATATACGACATGAAGCTTCTGATTTAGTATTATTGAGTACATGCCTCTACTACATGATTTAGTAGCTTCTGCTCCTATAGACGCTGATAGAATGGATTATATGGAGCGTGATAGCCGATCAATCGGTGTGAGTTACGGTCTATATGACAAAGAGCGTCTCCTTAAATCATTCTTGGTTTATTATGAAAAGAGTAAAGATGGTGTAGGTAAGACTCAAACTGCATATAGATTAGGTATTAAATTGAGTGGAGTTCGTGCAGTCGAAAATTTTGTACAAGCACGATTTGAATTGTTTGTGCAAATTTACTATCACAAGACTAATAGAGCTATTGAATTAATGTTCAGGGAAATCGGTGAAGTAGCTGCTATAGAACAAATTGACATATTCAATATTAATAATACTAAAGATCTTGTAGACGCTTACTCTAATTTGAGCGATGTTCGATTTCTCCGCCTGCTACAAAATAAGGACGAAATATATAAGATTGACTCCTTTACTGATAAAAAATCAATAATTGATTTAGCAGAAAAACTTGCAAAGCGAGAACTTTGGAAAAGGGTATTTGAAGGCGATCAAGATAATTTATCATATATATATAATAAATTATGTGAAGGAACAAGTAGAGAAATTTTATTCGACAGAATTGATCCGAAAGCCACAAAAGATTTAAACAAAGGGGCAGCCTTGTTAAAGAGAGGGCAAGATGGATATTATTCAATAAACGGAAACACTTCAGAAGGATGGACTGGTCAATCGAAGATGATAAAAGCGTTAGAAGAGGAAGAAAAGACGATTGGTAGAATTTATTACAAAGGTAGTAGTATCGATAATCTCAAGAGTCTTAGAGACCAAGCTAGACAAGTTTCTTTGCCTGAAAAACAAACTTCTCAATCATGACTGCGTACGAAATAGAATCCAAAATCGAGCTTGATCAAGACGACTTTAATCTTTTACTCAAACATGCAACCATCTGTAAAAGTACTAAGCAACTAAATGTGTACTATGATTCGCATGGAGAGTTGTCTTGCAGCGCGGCCACTTTTAGAGTCCGCTTTATTTTAGAGGACAACCCTGTTATCACGTTGAAGTTACCAATCTCGTATGAGGGAGGAACTCGCAAGAGTTTGGAAATAGAGCACCAAATTAGTCTTAACGTAAGTAAAAAAATCAAGCAAGAAATTAATGTTAAAGAAGATTTACCAGAGGAGTTTTCCCTTCAATTAGAACGATTAGGCATAGATCAGTTAAAACGTATTGGGTGGATGAGAAATAACCGATGGGTAGTAAAGCTGACAGAAAATCTAACTATTGAACTTGACGAAGTGCACCTTCCTAATGGAAATATTTTCTTTGAAGCCGAGATTGAAAGTTGTCACACCGCAGAACACTTATTAGCCATTAATCACATCAGCCAGATAGCAAAGTCTGCTAGACCTTCATTGATAAGTAAATACGAGCGTTTTTTGCATGCATTAAAGCCTGAATAATATAAATCTTTGCACAAAGTCAATGTGGTATGCTATTAATACGGGGCATTTCATCATAAGTGCGACCGTTTAATAAACGCCCTGACTCTTTCTTATTTACACCACCCCATTGTTTAAAAAAGAATGCAACACCAGCATCTTGACACTGTTGTCTTATGCTCTCAACCCATGATTCTTTAATAGGACGTGGTTTTCTTCCCGACTCTCCTCCTACGATTACCCAATCAATGCCTGTTAAGTCTAAATTTGGTAATGGGCCAATTAAGGGCTCTAATGATAAAAACTTAATCTTAGCATTAGATCTACGTAAATGGTCTATTCTATAACGTACTCTATAGTCTTCAACAGAAACTCCCATCCAAATATTCTCAGTCCAGCGTAAGTCGTTTGAATACGCTTCAAGAATCTCAGCGCGTTTTGTTAAAACTTGAAAAGTATGTTGTGGACATTGATTCATCGTATCAAAAACCTTCTGTATAAATGATAATGGGACCTTATGATGAAACATATCACTCATAGAGTTCACAAATACAACTTTAGGTTTCTTCCAAGCAAGTGGTCTGAGAAGTTCAGAATCGTGAGTAAGAACTACTTTAAAACCTTCTGCATACTTTTCTTGGCCCATAGCTTTCAGCCGTTTTGTCATTACTTCAGCGTAACAAAACTTACATCCTGCCGACAACTTATCACATCCCGTGGTAGGATTCCATGTCATTTCAGTCCACTCTATATTAGATTGAGCCATTTTGATTATCTTAAAGTTGTGCCTGCAATATAATACAATTAAAACATATAGTTGCAAAAAAATATCACAAGAATTTAATAACCAAGTAGTTAGGTATGGATTGTTGTCCTTTTGTTGTTTTCCTATTTGGAGTTTCTGATTCTTCAGCAATTAACGCTTGTCCATTAGCTAACAAACGACGAACGGAATCTTTATACTCAGATTCGGTAAAATTTGTGGTAGGGTGATGAGATTTATACAGTACACCAAATGCTACAGTTGAATTAGCATATTCTTTTTTTAGCTGATTTGACAAATCATTAATAGGATCAGGTGCTTCTTCAAACAGAGTTTGCTGTTTATCTCTTTGTAAACTGGCTAAATCGTGACCGAACTTTGATTTTGCACTTAAGCCAATCTTACTGTGTTGTTTCATTATCTTTTTAAAAAGCTCATATCCCCTAGTATGTTTCGTAACCCCTACTATATAATGTGATATTTGATCGTCATCCTCTGGCACTACGACATATGGTACAACATATTTGGCCCCAATTTCATTAAGTGACTCATTTAGGTGACGAATAATAATTTCAGATCTTTGAATAGGTTTAGCAGTTTCCATTTCTCTTTTTATATTTTGTACTCTTAAATCTCCGAATATTTTATCCATATTTGATTCAAATTGCTCATTACCTAGTGCTGCATTTATTCTTTTGTAATTGAAGAAAAAAATAATATCTGATTGAGGTACTTGAATGATAGTTTTAAGTAGGTTTCGACTAATTTGCTTATAGCCAAAGGGATCAATAAAGACGCACATCGGTATCTTAAGAGTTTTAGCATTCTTTACAAACCATGAAAATACTTCCTCAGACTCAGCATCAAAATTTGTACACTTAATAGGGTGTGAAAAGTTATCACAATTTGGTATATCCTTAATATTCTTTTCCAATCGTTTGATCATCTCTAATGACTCATCATTAAAGCGGAATACTACATTCTCCTTAAGGTATGGAATTTCTAGAGCTGCTTCTATTAATTTTACAGGAGTTGATTTTTCTCCATTGTCATATTTACCAGCACCACTAAATAAGTCCACTACATATGCACGAGAGTCTTTCTTGAAGTGTAAATTACTTTTTATTATAATCTTTGCCCAACTTATAATATACTTACTGACTATGTCGGCTTTAATTAAAGAATGTGGCTGGGGAACCTTGAAAAATTCTGTTGCTGTTAATTCAGGGGCTCTCGACATCGCTTTAAGTGTGGATTAGGTATAAATTAAACTATCAAGGTAACTTGTTTATCACAAGTAAACAGGCTGAGTTTTTATCGATACATAAATTTAGATATATTTTGTTTAAAAGTAGATTTAGCTCATAAGTTACTTGTTGGATTTATATGTTAGTCAGTAGCAAGCGTTCTATCATAAAATGGCCAGTAACAGCCTACCTCTTTTATTACATCATAAATTGCTGACAAACAACCGATTATCTTTAATTTTATATCCATATGGTCCTAGTGTATAGCATCAGTAGCGCTGGGTACAAGCACGAGTTATGCAATAGTGTCTGATTTGTCGAGTTTGGCCACAATGCTTGCAGGTAACAGCTTCTAATACTATTCATAAATTTACCTAGTTCAGCGAAGTTAGGTCACTACCTTACCATTGGTCTCCTGATCAAAACCAGCGAAGCCCGAATCGTTTCTGATCCGGGCTTCGCTGGTAGAGACGTAGTTATCAATAACGCAGTCTTGAAGAGCTTTGGTTATTGACGCTCGGTGCGGGTTGCTGGCTTTCTAGTGTACTTCATGCGGCTGACCCTGGTTAACTTTCTCGTGGATATATCGCTTGGCAAGCTGTAGTTCCCACTCATTAAATAAGGCGGGCAACGACAAGGTGTCTCCTGAATTAGCGTGGATGCTGAACTCCGACAAATCGAGTTTGTCGTACAGCGACTCTACCGTGTCGACCACCTGTTTGTATTTCGAATACTGCTGCAACAACTCATCCCGGTCCAGCTTAACCATATCCAGGGCAACTTTATAGGTCGCGTAGGTCGATGCGTAATCCTGTGGCGTCTCTTTCAGGATCTTCTTCAAACTTTTGGCCTGCTCCTCCCGAATGTCGATGATTAACTGGTTCAGTATAGTCAGTTCTTTATCGGTTGCGACCAGAATTTGCTGAAGGCTGATTGCCCGTGCCTCATCGACACTCATGTACACCTCGAAGACGATCTGGAAAGTGCCGATAAATTGATTCGAGAAAAACGTATTGTTGGTATACACCATGCCCGACGAGCCGAAGAACAGGTGTAAGCCACCAGAAAGCGGCATGTCGCGTAAGGCCGTTTTTCGTGAGGCATCCGAGGCAACCGAAAACTGAGACAGAATGCCTGAGATAAGGGCCTGCACCCGCGCAATGATCAAACTGTAATCCCCAGCAAAGACGCCCAGAAATTCCTTGGTCGCTTCAATAGTCGACTTCGGTGCTTCTTCGGAGCCCGGCAGCTTTTTGGAGGGGAAATCACCACCGGAAAGGGATTTGCCCAGGGAATCAATAATGTTGTTGACCCTCGTCAAACTCCATTCACTGTAATTCTGGTAGTCGCTCTGCCGGTTACCGAATAAACGACCGTGGTCCCAGCCATTATCTTCATACTGTTTTTTGACAACCGCGTCAATTTGAGCGGCAATACGATCTTCTTCAAGCTTTGCCTCGTCGGCAAGCTTGTTCATGAACTCTCTGAATTTTTCGTCGTCTTTAATTTTCTCGTCAATCGATTTTGAGCGTCCCATGTTTTTTTTGGTTAAAAGGTGAACTGGAAGTATGAACTGAAAAAATTGTGGTAATGAACGTTTGGCTTTACCTCTGGGGCGGTAAGGCCCGCTTAGATAAAACGTACCTGCAAATGATCTGACTGGACGTAATAGTCGGCGGCTGCGGCCGTTGAATACGTTTGATTGATATGGCTATGGAGCAGGTAGTCAATGTTGCCACCGCTCTTCTGGGTCGTTTCTCCCGTATCGATCAGGCTAACCCCCACTGGCAGATTGGACTTCATCGTGGCGGCCGGATAGTTGAAGTCACCCGCCATGATCCAGTTGCTGGCTGGTGCGTAGTAGTTCAGCTGAGCAATGGCGCCAAGGATATATTGATAGGTCGTTGGCCCGCCCCCCGATGGGGCGTGTATACAACCAAGGCTGCCTGAACTGGTACTTATCCAGAAAACAGGCCGGTGCGTATCATGACCATCATGCCATCCCTGAATAACAAAGTCAGTGTATGTTCCCAGGCTTTCGCGCCATAGTATGACCAGTGTACACCGATCGTTCCCTTTCAGGCTGGCCTGCCAGGGCACCATATAACCGATGTAATTTTCGGTGTTGATGGTCACCCGCTTTAACTGATTGTAGTACCCATACGAGGGTAATGGATTCCAGAGACAGGGTATGTCGTTGCCATTAATGTGTGGCTGCCAGCCGCCCGCTTCCTGAATACAGATGAAGTCGGGTTTGACCTTGTACTGACCCGTGAAACCCTGCTCATTGGCCAGGATGTAGGAGGTCGGGTTTTTTCCCTGAGAATTCCATGAGATAAGCATTGTTCAAGATCAATAAGGTTAAGGAAGAGGAGCCTGGCAACTGTCAAAAGTTAGGAGCTGGCTGGCATTTCAGCATGCGTAACCCTGCGCTTAGGACGCAACAAAGGTCATTGGTTGGGGCGATGCGTATGCGCACTTTTTAGACAAAAACTATATATTTTTAGACTTGTAGATTATGATTATTTGAATCAATAAACTTTAGCTTTCCTAGTAGACCAGTATTACTTATATGATTGTCTTACTCGCGACCAGGCGAAGCCCGGCACAAACCAGCTGTTTCGGTCGGCCGCTCGCACGTTTTCCGGGCGACTGTCATTGACGGCGTTATGGGTGCCGTAGCAGCAGGATGCGGATGAACAGGGGTGAGAAGGTAGCCACCAATTATCTTGATGTGGCTATTGACTGAGGGGCCGGGATGGCCTTTTTTAATCGTATGCCGTCGACATAAAAAAACCTCCCTTCCGACTTTGGCATTGTGGTAGATGCTCAAAGCCACGAAAGGAGGTTCTTTTGTCAAACCCTAAGGATTTGGAATGACTACTGGTTGATGATCGATAGAGACCTTAATGATGTCTGCGATGAAACCCCATATGTCCCGTTGTTTCACGACTATATTCATGAGCAAGATGGGAAAAAAGGTCCTCAGGCTCTTTAGTTGCCTTACCCGGCTTGTTGCCTTTTTTCCTGGAAACCTGGCGGTAGGTCTTAAAACTGACATCGCCCCTGTGCGATTTTTTCTGGATCTGCATCCGTCTGTATAGCATACTAAAGATCAGGACTTGCAGCAGTCCTACAATCGCAATCTTTATTACTGTGACCAGATATCCCACGACTTCAGGGCTTAAAACGTTCATACCAGTTCTTTTCTATAGCTCATGTATAACGACACGCCGTAAATAGCTATTGTCAATATGAGATTAGTCCAAAAATCGAAAAGTTCATTTTTGGTTACAGCGATACTAGCCAAAACCCAAAAAACGAACTCTACAAAGAGTAACAACCAACACCAGCGCATAATGTTATTATCGCGCTTATGGAACACAATGAACTCATAATGAAGGTCTGGATCGGTTTGTAGCTGTGCCTGGTTTGTAATTAATTCTTTAGGCTTGACGTTGCCTAGTAGTAACCCAATGGCGGCACTTATGGTGCCAATTATCCAGAATGATCCAAGTTCGGTGCTGTTGTTAAACCATTTCAGGGCCCCTTCTGCCCCAAGCATCAGGAAGGGGAAAAAGCCGTTAATAAACAGGTAAAAGTAGTCTTTGCTTTCATAGACCTCTCGATCATCCCTGGCCGTATTGACAAATCGTAACAACAAGTAGCCTATCGGTATCAGAATCAGAATGACGACTATTATAAGTAAAATAGACACAAACCACGTAGAACTTTCCTTCATTTTTTACTTCAAAATACCTATGCTAATAGGCTGGGGGCGGATTTGAATGCAATTTAATCTTTTTCATAACTCACTGATCGTAATTGATTTAACGGAGCAACAATGCTGCCAATAAGCTGTGTTACCTGGTAATATATACTTAATGAGCGAATTACTCTGAATGATTGACGTTGACCTCTAGGGCGGCTCACCAGCCCGAAAGAACGTTGGTAAACTGATTTTCTGATTCGGACAAGAAGAAAAGGGGGATTTACGTTTTAGTAGAACATAACTCCCGGACAAGGAAACGCGTCAATGCGCTTTGGCTCAATCACATATACACCCGACCATCAACATAACATGAACCACTCATTCCTGCTCCTGATTGCAGTCACCTCTTTTTCGTTTAGTGCCTGCACCCGTGACGTAGTCGATAACGCTACTACTTCGACCAGCCCGGATACTGCTGGTCTTGCCTCGGTGGAGACGGCCCCACCTAACTCTTCCTACCGCTCTGCATTTGCGGGCCAGACGCGAATAGCAGGTGTCCGGTCAACCACTAACTACACAGGCAGCGTCCTGACTGAAGCCCTTAGAAGCCCCTGGGGTATTACCAGCCTACCCGATGGAAGACTGCTCATTACCGAGAAAGGCGGGACCATGCGCATCGTCACCCCAACAGGTCAGCTGGGAGCGCCAATTACGGGCATACCGGCGGTCAATTCAGCGGGCCAGGGGGGCTTGTTGGGTATTCGGGTCGATCCCGATTTTGCCACCAACCGAATGGTGTACTGGGTATTTTCGGAAGCGCGTCCCGATGGTAATCTGACGGCTATAGCCAAGGGCACCTTGTCGACCGATGAGACCCGGATCGAGGGGGCAACGGTCATTTACCGCGCTCTGCCGGCTTACCGGGGAACGGCTCATTATGGCGGTCGGCTAGTGATCGATCAGTCGGGGAACCTACTCGCCAGCACAGGCGAACGCTCCGACCTGGCGACACGGGCTCAGGCACAGTCGCTGAGTTCAGGCCTGGGAAAAATTGTGCGCATCACCAAACAAGGTCAGCCCACTTCCGGAAATCCGCTGGCGGGTACCCGCCCCGAATTGTATACCTATGGGCATCGTAATCCGCAGGGCCTGGCTATCCATCCGGTAACAGGAGATCTGTGGCAAAGTGAACACGGGCCAAGAGGGGGCGACGAACTGAACCACATTCGGCCGGGGGCCAACTACGGCTGGCCGATCATCACCTATGGAATTGAATATAGTGGTAGCCGGGTTGGGGATGGCATTCAGCAGCGGGAGGGTTTGGAACAACCCGTTTATTACTGGGACCCGGTCATCTCACCCAGTGGTATGACGTTCTACAGCAGCGATCGTATTCCCGAATGGAAAAACAACCTCTTCATTGGGTCGTTGAGCGGCACGCACATCGCCCGGCTGGTGATCGATAACAATCGGGTTGTCGGCGAAGAACGGTTGCTGGCCGATCAAAACCAGCGTTTTCGGGATATCACCCAGGGAACGGACGGTGCCCTGTATGCGATTACCGACCAGGGGAGATTATACCGCATCGACAGAAACTAATGGATGAGGAATCGTAGTCTGTACGTTTAGCCTGTGTCTCGAACGAGCATCACTTTCAACCTCATTTAATCGAGCCCGATGAACTGTCAGATCATCTGAGATCAGCACGCAGGCTCTGTTGATTAGTCAGGTACAGCGTCAAAAAGCAGAGGAAAATGGGTAGGTACGTTCCCGCCCGGCCTGATTATCCTGCTGGAGTTTATCACGTATTTTTGGCGGCAATGGTCGTTTTGCTCTTCAAGCGATACACAGCCCAATATTGACCAACTCACAATGGCTTATCCGATTCGACTAACCAATTTTTGAGAATGAGTTGACAGCTCAACTTATTCATATCCTCCCCGCCGGTATTTAGTGCCGTGGCCAACTATTTTATCTTCATGCCGGGTATTAAGGGGACGGTTTCTACCAGTTCCAGTGCCTTGACCATGTCTTTGGTGCCGGTTTTATATTTCAGGAAATGGGGTGTTTGAATGTGTGCTTTGTAGGCATCGGTATCCGCGTATATTTCCAGGATCGTGATGTGTGTAGGATTGTCTTTGTCAGACATCGCATACAAGGTCAATACGCCGGGTTCAAGGCGTACCGACGCGTCAATTTCTTCTTTGAGAGCCGCTTTATAGGGTTCCAATTGGGCCGGATCAACGACAATTTTGGCGATTCGTACCATTTGAGTTTTCGTTTGACTGAACGTATGGCCAGCCGATACCAATAGCAGCAGATTGACCGCTAGTAAACGACACAGCCATAAACCGCTGAAATGAATAGTATGCTGCACTCCTTCCCGATTCAATAAGTTGCGTTTGTCTGTCATGTCAGGCATTTTTCAAGAAATAAAACTGGATAATTTTCGGACCGACAGCCCCTAATTTTGATTGGGCACCCTGTGTTTGCTGGTCGATTGGCCAACCCGTTGGCTAAATAAGCGGTTAACGTGCTGGGGATACTTAAGCCCTATTTCGCAGGCGATTCGACTGGCGGATTTACCTATTGTTCCCCTACCCTTCATAATCGGGCGAGATGGGCGAGCGCCGGAATTCGTTGGGCGTTATGCCGACGTATTTTTTGAAGAACTGACTGAAGTTCGGCTGGTCAGCGAAGCCGATAATCTGGCTGATTTCCTGCAACGTCCAGGCAGTTTGCACCAGCAGGGCTTTGCTTTCTTCGATTAAGCGATTTTTGATGAGGGTGCTGATGGGTTGCCCGGTGTGCTTCTTCACCAGACCATTCAGGTAATTGGGGTTCAGGTTCAGTTTCTCGGCATATTCCCGGGCCGTTCGTATCCGGATCGGGTTGTCGATATTGGCCAGGTTCGTTTCTTTTTCCAGCAGGGTAAAGAAATCATACACATGGCTGTAGTCGTTGGAAATCTCGCCTACGGGCGCATACTCAGTGCCTTTGAGACTCTCGACCAGAATGAGTTGCACATACGCCTGCATGGCTTCTTCGGCCAGTGGGTCGCCCGAGGCCGCTTCGGCTTTCATCTGGGTCAACAGGCTGTGAATCATTTTAGCTGACTCTTCCGACAGGCGAAGAATCTTTTTCTCGGTGAAAAATTTATAGCGATCAATGATCAGTTTCAGCGAGGGGTGCTGATCGAGGTACCGCTTTTTAAACATGCAGAAAATACCCCCGCCCACCGTGGGCGACGCATTGCGCCAGCATACGATTTCGTTGGGGTGCAAAAACAGAATGGTGCGCTCGTCGATGAAGTAGTTCTCTTTGCCCATCGTTTTCATGCCGGTGCCGCTGGTCATGAACATAATCTTGTAAAAATCCCGGCGGTTAGGCGTCAGGTAGTTATCACAACCGGTTTTTTCACGGTCTACTACCTTAATATTCCAGTCTTCGTAATAGAGTCGGCTGACGGGGGTAGTGCCGGGCGGCAGTACGGATGGCATATCGTACACCATCGTGATAGGCTGGGCTTCTACGGCCCGCCGGTGCGGTCGTGTTTTCATCATTCTTTCAAACGGCAGGGTAACGGCAAAAGTGTCGTTACGTTCAATAAAATTAAGTCAACTGATTATATAGCGCTTATTATCAATTGCATAGATAATAAAATTGGTTTTTGAGTGTAGATGGCTAACTAAACTCTCGTTTTGTAGAAATATGCGCTTTTCATAAAATATGTGTTTTTCATAAAAAGTACTTTGGTTTTACTATAAAGTTACCAGCCTGGTTCAGGTACGTTTGCAGTAAAACTCAGTACTTATGAAGACACAAACCGGAACGTTTGGCAAGCTGCTTACTTATAGCCTTTTATGTAGCCTATTTTTAGGGGTAGTCAATTCCGTTATGGCCCAAACTGTGAAAGCAGACGGCCCAACAAAAGCAACGAGAGGCCCTTCTGACACCTTTACGGGTACAGTCTGGGTTACGAGCCTTGTCGCGAATGACTCGACTTATACGACTGTCGCAGGCAGTGTTGTATTTGAGCCAGGAGCCCGGTCATACTGGCATTCTCATCCGGCCGGGCAGCTACTACTTGTCACAGATGGTGTCGGATACCACCAGCTAAAAGGGGGACCAAAACAAGTGATTCGGAAGGGCGACGTGGTTAAATGCCCGCCTAATGTAACTCATTGGCATGGGGCCAGCCCTGGCAGTAGCATGACCCATTTGTATATTCTCCCCAATACCGAAAAAGGCATCGTCAACTGGCTACAGGCCGTTACAGATGAAGAATACAAAGCAACTCGGTAAAAGACAATAGACCCGCTCCGGCATACCATCTCCGAAAATAGATTATGTCCAGATCAGTCACACTTTTCGTCCCATTCATCCTATTTTTCATCGGCACAACGGCCGGGCCGCGTTCGGTATGTACCATGGACGACAGCATTGCTTCCAGCCCATCGGGCGAAGGGAATAACAACAGCGTTCCCACAGACACGGCGGGCAGCCGGTTAAGAATCAAGGTTGGCTCGACCACGTTTACGGCAACGCTGCTCAATAAGGCAACCGTTACGGCCTTTAAAGCCCGGTTGCCATTGACCGTTTCAATGACTGAGCTAAACGGAAACGAGAAGTATTACAACCTCCCCAAAGACCTGCCCTCCAGTGCATCGAACCCCGGAACAATCCAAACGGGCGATCTGACGCTATACGGTTCAAATACGCTGGTACTATTCTATAAAACGTTTCCAACATCCTACAGTTATACTAGACTAGGAAGGGTCAATAATCCATCTGGTCTGGCAGCTGCCCTTGGCGCGGGAAGCGTAACGGTCACGTTCGAACTGGAGTAGTTGCGAGTGTGAATCGCAATGACAGTTCTAAGTGGGTAAACTGCTGATTTTTTTGTCATGCCGACGGTTCTGTCATGGCAGCGGCCACCCGGCCCGACGGCAGGAGGGGTCTTCGCTAGTGGCAAAAACAGCCTTCTAGCGAAGATCCCTCCTGTCGTCGGGATGACAAAAAAGCGACGAGAAGGCAGAAAACTGGAAGGCAAAAACACACTGATTTCATAAAAAAGAGAGACTTGAAAATAGCTTTTCAACAGTACTAAACCAACCGACGTTATGGCTGAGTATGAACACTTGGAGGACGAGTTCGGAAACGCCGACTCGTCCCGACGAAATTTTTTGAAACAATCCTCCGCACTGGCAGCCCTGGCCCTGACGCCAGTAGCTGCCAGTGCCGCCATCGACAACGGCCTGGATGAGAAAATGGCCGCTGCCTTCGAGCAGATGCCGCTTCAGGTCGACATCAACGGTACAATGCGCAAACTATCCATTGAGCCACGCGTAACGTTGCTCGATTTACTGCGCGAACAACTGCATCTGACGGGCACCAAAAAAGGCTGCGACCACGGTCAGTGCGGAGCCTGTACGGTACACGTCGATGGCCAACGGGTCAATGCCTGTCTCACGCTGGCGATGACTACTGAAGGCTGTAAAGTAACGACGATTGAGGGACTGGGCACGCTGGATCAGATGCACCCTATGCAGGAAGCCTTTATCAAACACGACGGCTTCCAGTGCGGGTACTGCACCCCCGGACAGATCATGTCGGCGGTGGCCTGTATTCGCGAAGGGCACGCCAACAACCCCGACGAGGTTCGGGAGTACATGAGCGGCAACATTTGCCGGTGCGGGGCGTATGCCAACATAGTGGATGCGATTATGGACGTAAAACAGGGGGGAGTCAGGGTATGAACCAATTTCAATATACGCGGGTGACAACCCCAAAAGCCGCCGTATCGGCCCTTTCGCAGGAAAACGGCACGTACTTTCTGGCGGGCGGTACCAACCTCATCGATTTGATAAAACGTGAGGTCGTGGTGCCTGAGCGGCTAGTCGACATCAACAAACTGCCGCTGGCAACCATCGAGAAAACAAGTACTGGTTTGCGGATTGGGGCCATGGCTAAGAATTCAGCCGTTGCCGACCATGATCTGGCAAAAAAACACGCTCCGCTGTTATCGATGGCACTCAACGCGGGTGCTTCGGCTCAGTTACGGAACATGGCGACCGTAGGCGGGAACATGATGCAACGTACGCGCTGTCCCTATTTCTACGATCCATCGATGCCCTGCAACAAGCGTAGTCCTGTGCAGGCTGGCCCGGACAAAGGGCAACCAAACGGGCCATCGGGCTGCGGAGCCATCGGCGGCATCAACCGAATGCACGCCATTTTTGGTACCTCTAACAAGTGCATTGCCGTTCACCCCAGCGATATGTGCATTGCGCTGGTGGCGCTGGATGCGACGGTAAACGTGTCGGGGCCGAAGGGCGACCGGAAAATTCCGTTCGGCGATTTCCACCGGCTCCCCGGCGATGCGCCCCAGAAAGACAACACGCTGCTTCCCGGCGAATTGATCATGTCGGTCGATATTCCCACCAACAAATTTGCCGACAATTCGCACTATTTGAAAGTACGTGACCGGGCTTCGTATGCCTTCGCGCTTATCTCGGTAGGCGTTGCCGTTGACATGAAGCGGGATACCATTCAGGACATTCGGCTGGCAATGGGCGGGGTAGCGCACAAGCCCTGGCGGCTGACCGAAGCTGAGCATTTTTTGCGGGGTAAACCCGCTACAGAAGCCAATTTCAAACAGGCCGCCACGATCGCAATGAACGGCGCAAAAGGCTATGGCGAAAACGATTTCAAACTGACCCTCGCGCCCAACTCCCTAATCGACGCGCTGAAAACCGCCACTAAAACCGCCTGATCATGACGAAAGACCTAAAAAATCCGCCTATCGACCGGGTCGATGGACGGATGAAAGTGACCGGCGGGGCGCAATACTTCGCCGATTTTGAGCTGCCCAACATGGCCTATTGCGTCATTGTCGGTAGCGAAATTGGCCGGGGTAACATCGCCAGTATCGATACCAAAAAAGCGCAGGGCGCACCGGGCGTACTGGGCGTGTTTACGCACCAGAATATGCCGCCCATCCCGGGTTGGGATGCTCCTGTTGGCGGAGAAGCTGACGGACCAGCGCCCAAACCGGATACGATAGAGAAATATCGAATTCTCAGCAGCCCCAAAATTCTGTTCGACGGGCAACCCATCGCGATGGTGGTGGCCAACAGTTTCGAGCGGGCCACCTACGCGGCTTCGCTGGTGAAGGCGACCTATACCAAACAAACTGCCCGTACCGATCTGGAAAAGCACTTAGCCGAAGGCATTGCTCCCGGCAGACCCGGATCGAGCGACTACCTGCGGGGCAAAGCCGACGGTTATCAGTCGGCACCCGTTACGCTGGAAGCCAACTACACGATTCCCGTTGAGGTGCACAACCCAATGGAACTGCACGGCATTCTGGCCCACTGGACCGGAACGGATTCGTTGATGATCTACGCCAAAACGCAGGGTGTAAACGCCACGCAGGATGCTATGGCGCAGGCGTTCAAGATCGACCCAAAGAAAATCCATGTGCATACCGAATTCATGGGGGGCGGCTTTGGTATGGGACTACGTACCTGGCCGCAGGAAACGGCGGTGGTGGCCATTGCCCGAAAAATTGGTCGCCCGCTGAAGCTGGTTATGACGCGCGACCAGATGTTTACGCTGGTCGGTCACCGGCCTTATACGGTGCAGACCATCAACATGGGTGCCGACAGCAACGGCAAGCTGATCGGGATTGCTCACGCGGCAACGGCCGAAACGGCCAGCTACGAAGACTTTACGGAAGCAACCGTCAACATGACCAAGTTCATGTACGAATGCCCGAACGTAAGCACCCGCTACCGCATCGTGCGGCTCGACCGCAGTGTGCCCATCTGGATGCGCGGACCGGGTGAAGCCACGGGAGCCTTTGCACTCGAATCGGCGATGGACGAGATGGCGCATAAACTGAACCTCGACCCCATCGAATTCCGGCTTCGCAACTACACCGAAACCGACCCCGAGCACAACCGGCCCTATTCGAGCAAAAACCTCAAAGAAGCCTATCAACGCGGGGCCGAGGCCATTGGCTGGAACAAACGCAAAAACGAGCCCGCTAGTCAGCGCGATGGCGATTGGCTCATCGGCTACGGCATGAGCACCGGTACGTTCAACGCGTTCCGGTGGGAAGCGTCGGCCCGGGCGCTCCTCAACGCCGACGGTTCACTAACGATACAGAGCGCCGTGACCGACATTGGCCCCGGCACCGGAACGGCCCTGACCATGATTGCCCACAACGTACTGGGCGTACCGCTCAACAGGATCAAGGTAGCCTACGGCGATACGTCGCTACCGAAAGCGCCCACGCAGGGCGGTTCGGCCATTGTTTCGGCGGTGGGATCGGCGGTGTACGACGCGTGTACGAAAATCAAAAAACAGTTGGTTGACCTGGCCGTCAAAGACGGTGGTCAATTGGCGGGGCGGCAGGCGGATGAGTTAATGATGGCCGATGGTATGCTGTCTATTGAAAAAGAGCCCGGAAAAAAAGTGGCTCTGAGCGACCTGATGCGGACTAACAACCTGACGGTGATCGACAAAAGCGCAGATTCGAAAGGCGGTCCGGAACTGGGCAAGTACTCGATGTACTCGTTTTCGGTGCATTTCGTGCAGGTACGTGTCAACCCGCTAACGGGCGTGGTGCGCGTGTCGAAAGCCGTAAGCGTGGCCGATTCAGGCCGGATCATCAGCCCAAAAACGGCGGCCAGTCAGATGATTGGTGGCGTAGCGGGCGGCATCGGCATGGCCCTGACCGAAGAAGCCATCATCGACCACCGGTTTGGCCGCTTCGTGAACAACAACCTAGCCGATTACCACGTAGCGGTCCACGCCGACGTACCGGCCATCGAAACGATCATGATCGACAAGCCCGACCCCATCATTAACCCGATGGGAGCCAAAGGCATGGGCGAAATTGCCCTGATCGGGTTTGCCGGTGCCGTCGCCAACGCGGTCTTCAACGCCACCGGTCAGCGCGTTCGCGACTTGCCCATTACGCCGGACAAGCTGCTACGGGCTGTGTAAAAAGGGGTTAACGTTAAGTACTCAAGTACAAGTAATTTAGAGTATTCTGACTAGTTTTTTTGTCATGCTGACGTAGGAAGCATCTTCGGATAAGTCCATTTTAGCTAGCCCGAAGATGCTTCCTACGTCAGCATGACAAAAAACTGAAGTGTTATCAATAGCTTTCTTAATCAACGATCAACAAAACGAAAAACGTCACTGGCACAGTAGCATTACCCTTGATTTGGCGCGTATAAAGCGACTAACGAAGGCTCATTTTACGCCAGATTTTAACTAAAAAAACAATGATTACAACAAAAGGATACGCTGCTCAACATGAAGAATCGGGACTGGCTCCCTGGGATTTTCAGCGTCGTGAACTCGGCGCTCACGATGTTCAGTTCGATATAACCTATTGCGGTGTCTGTCATTCCGATATTCACCAGGTCCGGGGCGAGTGGGGCAACAGCATGTACCCCATGGTGCCCGGTCACGAGATTGTTGGTCGCGTGGTCGCGGTTGGGGCCGAGGTACGCAAATTCACCGTGGGCGATCTGGCCGGTACGGGCTGTCTGGTCGACTCCTGCCGCGCTTGTGACAACTGCCAGCGCGGGTTGGAGCAGTATTGCATCAATGGCAATTCCCAGACCTATAATGGACTCGAACAGGATAAAAAGACGCCTACTTACGGCGGCTATTCCAACACGATTGTGGTTCATGAGGATTTTGTGCTGCACATTTCCGACAAGCTGGACCTGGCCGCTACGGCTCCCCTGCTCTGCGCGGGTATCACGACCTATTCACCCCTGCGGCACTGGGGTTTAGCCAAGGGTCATAAACTGGCCGTTGTTGGTCTGGGTGGCCTGGGGCATATGGGCGTAAAATTTGGCGTAGCCTTTGGGGCTGAAGTGACCGTGCTGAGCACGTCGCCCGCTAAAGAAGCCGATGCCCGAAAACTCGGTGCCCATAAATTTGTAGTCACCAGCGACCCGGCTCAACTCGAATCGGTAGCAGGCTATTATGATTTTATTCTGGATACGGTTTCTGCCGAGCACGATTACAATGTATATCTGTCGCTGCTAAAAACGGACGGTGTGCATATTTGTGTGGGTGCGCCACCAACGCCATCTGCCCTGCGGGCCTTCAGCCTGATTCCCGGTCGGAAAAGTATCGCCGGATCGAGTATTGGCGGGCTTCCCGAAACGCAGGAAATGCTGGATTTCTGCGCTGAACACAACATCGTTTCAGACATTGAACTCATCCCGATCCAGGACGTTGAAAAGGCCTACGAACGGATGCTGAAAGGCGATGTGCGCTACCGGTTTGTCATCGACATGGCAACGCTGTAACAGCTATTATTTTTCGTAAGTGGGGCCTGTTCGTCTGTTCAGGCCCCACTCTTTTCCGTCTGCTATCACCTGTTTTAATTTTATGAGTAACCCATCAGACCTCACCGATATCTTCCAGCGCCTGCAAGCCGGTGAGCTACTCCGCAAGGATGACCCGGAGTATGGGCGGTTTGGCGAAGTCGTGGCGCGCACCATCCGGTTGTGTGTGGAAATGAACGCGTCGGCTACCAGCACCGATCAGGTACGTACTCAGTTAAGCAATATCATCGGTACCGAGATCGACCCGTCAACCACGGTTTTCCCTCCGTTCCATACCAACTTTGGCCGGTCGATTCGGTTAGGCAAAAACATCTTCATCAACCATGCCTGCTCATTTCTGGACATTGGCGGCATCAGCATCGAAGACGACGTTCAGATCGGCCCGCGCGTCAATTTAACCTCCGAAAACCACCCGCTGGACCCAGCGGACCGAACAACGCTGATTCCCCGCCCGATTGTGATCAAACGCAACGCCTGGATTGGCGCGGGGGCCACCATTTTGCCCGGCGTCACCATCGGCGAAAACTCGATTGTTGCCGCCGGTGCCGTGGTGAGCCGGGATGTTCCGCCCAATACCGTAGTGGCAGGTGTTCCCGCTAAAGTTGTCAAGGCTTTGTAATTCAGATTCAACGCTATTTAACGTGATTAATGGGCACTGTAAAATATAAGTGTTTGATAATCATTTGTTATTGTGGTTGATTTTGTCATGGCTCCGGCCACCCGGCCCGACGCAGGAGGGATCTTCGGTAAACCGGGGGGGGGGCATCTTTACCAAAGATCCCTCCTGCGTCGGGCCGGGTGGCCGGAGCCATGACAAAATCGATCATCCATTAATCACATTTTTTAGTACCTCAAAACGAAATTCATCATGAAAATCACACGAATTGGTACGCAGCCTTCGGGCAAAGGACCGGAAGACTGGTTTACTGGCGCGGTGCGCATCGACCCCTTATTTGCGGCCAATGACGCCCGGCGCGCAGCCGCAGCGAGTGTCACCTTTGAACCCGGTGCCCGGACGGCCTGGCATACCCATCCGCTGGGGCAAACGCTGCTGGTTACCGCCGGTTGTGGCTGGGTGCAGCGCGAAGGTGGCCCAATTGAAGAAATTCATCCGGGCGACGTAGTTTGGTTTGAACCCGACGAGAAACACTGGCACGGCGCTACCCCTACCACCGGCATGACCCATACCGCCATGCAGGAAAACCTGAACGGAAAAGTAGTCGACTGGCTGGAGAAAGTCAGCGAAGAGCAGTACCGGAAGTAATTGGAAAGGTTGATTTCACCAACCCGCTCAACGCCTGCACCAGCGGTTTCGTTTGCTCGGACCGGTGGACCAGCACGTGTCGGATTACAACCTGTTTGAAGGGCGTACCGTCGGCGTTAACGATGGGCATTGACAGCAGGTCGGGGTCTGTTCGCAAATCCAGCGAAGCCGGAATGAAGGCAATTCCCTTTCCCAACCGAACCATGCTTTTCAGGAGATCGAACGAAGGCACAAAATGCGCGATGTTGATTTTTCGATTAAAACCAGCCTGCTGGCAAGCCTCCTCAAGCTGCCCGAAATAGAGTCCGGTCTCAGGGCCATGATCGACCCATTTTTCGGTATGTAATTGATCGAGACGAACCACCTGTTGGCTGGAAAGCGGATGTTGTCTGTTCATTAAAACTGTGTAATCAGTTTCGGTATACTGGGTAGCCGTTAGTCCTTTGTGCTCCAATGGCAACACCGTCATGCCCAGATCGATCTGGTCGTTTGCGACATATTCCTGTACCGAAGCCGGGTTGGGTAACTCCACCAGTTTAATGTCGATCAGGGGGAAGTGAGCCGAAAACAGTTCAAGCATGCCAATGATGCGTTGGGGCAGAATCAGCTTAAAAATGCCCAGC
This sequence comes from Spirosoma utsteinense, assembly GCF_014282275.1. GTDB lineage: Bacteria > Bacteroidota > Bacteroidia > Cytophagales > Spirosomataceae > Spirosoma > Spirosoma utsteinense. The sequence goes on along the minus strand of NZ_VFIA01000021.1, from coordinate 96,667 downwards.
GTCAACGCCTGCTCTTTAGCACCTGCCTGCCGCACATTGTGAATTGCGTTGTCAGTCAGTTGCAAAATCCGTCTGGCTTCTTCCAGAAAAAGAGCCCCGGCCTGAGTCAGTTCCACTCGGTGTTGCCGCTGCCGTTTGATGAGCCCAAACAGTTCCACACCAAGTTCACCTTCCAGTAGCCTTATTTGTTGACTTAGGGCCGGTTGCGTAACGAACAATCGCTTGGCGGCCTGACCAAAATGAAGTTCTTCGACCACACCTACGAAGTATTTTAACTGACGTAATTCCATTAGTTGAGTTTGTACAACGCTCAGTAAAGCTATCGTCAATGATAAGTATTTCTTATCATTAAGTAAGAAACTATAATAATACTTTTCTACTGTATTTCTGCCTTTTAGGCTGAAATTTGACCTAATTCATCCTTTCGCCAGCTCAAGCTTTTCTTTTATGAACCCGATTAAGAGACGTGATTTTTTAGCGCAATTAGCCGTCACCTCGGCCGTAGTTACAATGCCAAACTATGGGTTTTCTCGATTTGGCAAAGCCGATGAGTTTGTCACCACAGACACCAGTTACGGTAAGCTTCGGGGTATGCGTAAAGACGGCGTCAATCTGTTTAAGGGCATTCCCTACGGCGGTAGAATCTCCGGTGATCGCCGGTTCCGTCGGCCTGCCCCGCTCGACCCCTGGACGGGTGTGCGGGATGCGCTCGAATTTGGCGCACCGGCCATGCAGGGGCCACGCCGGAACGAACCGGCTCCTTCAGAAGACTGTCTTTTCCTGAACGTGTGGACCCCGGCCAATGATAATAAGAAGCGTCCGGTTATGTTCTATAGCCACGGCGGTGGGTTCGTGATTGGCTCCGGGGCTTCTGGCGGTCAGGATGGGTCGAACCTGGCCCGGAATTTTGATGTGGTGGTGGTGCAGACCAATCACCGCCTGGGCCTTCTGGGCTTTCTGTATCTGGACGACATTGCCGGGGCCGACTATGCCGGTTCGGGTAACATGGGCATGCTCGACATTGTCCATGGCCTGAAATGGGTACACGACAATATAGCCCGCTTTGGGGGCGACCCGGCTAACGTAATGATCTTTGGCGAATCGGGCGGGGGGGCTAAGACGTCCTGTTTGTACGCCATGCCATCCGCGGCTCCCTACTTTAACAAGGCTTCCATCGAGAGCGGGCCGGGCGTTCGGATGGCGTCCAAAGAGACAGCCGCCGAAACAACGGCCATGCTGCTCCGAGAGTTGAACATCGCCCCGAAAGACTGGCGAAAACTGCTGGATGTACCAGCGGCTGATTTGCTGGCGATGCAGGCCAAGCTTCCTTTTGCTCCGCCGTTTCAGGAGAAAAACAACAAGAAACCCCTTATGGAACGCAGAGCGGGTGGTTTTTCGCCGGTTGTCGATGGCGTTGCCCTGCCCCATAATCCTTTCGATCCAACGGCCCCGGCTATCTCCCGCAACAAACCCCTGCTGGTTGGCTGGAATGAAGACGAATTCACCTTCTTCGCCTGGGAGCGTAAGGATACCGAATTTGCCAAACTGACGTTTGAAACCTTACCCAAGCGTCTGGAAACGCAATTTGGCGAGGATACCCCCAAAATTATCGACACCTATCGGAAAGCGAATCCCAACGCTACGGCACCGGATATTTTCATTGCCGTTTCGTCCATTACCATGATGGGGCTGGGTTCGGTAGACATTGCCGAGAAAAAGACGAAGCAGGGCGGGGCACCGGTTTACCTCTACAATTTCGGCTACAAGTCGGAGAAAAAGATCCCCGGTACGGACTACGCCATGGGCACGCCCCACGCGATGGATATTTCATTCAAGTTCAACAATGAAGTGCCCCCCCGCGACGGTTCGGCACCGAAAGAAAGCTTCTTCGGCGGCAACCGCCCCGAACGGTTTACGGCTTCTCATCACTTTGCTGAACTCTGGACAACCTTCGCCCGCACGGGTAAACCAGCCGCCAAAGACGTACCGGCATGGCCCGCCTTCAACCTCAAAACCCGGCCAACCATGCGTATTGATGCCAACTGCGAAATCATCGATAACCGATTCGGCCAGGAGTTGGCTATGTGGCGGTCGATTGGACGATTGTAGAATTTGTAATGCTGGTTTTAGCCTTTTAAGTGCCGTAGGTACGACATGTTTGTAGCCCAACGTTAAATGATCTCAATCAGGCGTGCCGTAGGTACGTGACAGTCGTTTGGTTGCGTACCTACGGCACGCCTGAATGAAATCATTCAACGTTGGGCTACAAACATTAAGCCGCTACGCGGCTACCAGGTCCGTCATCTACTACAAACGCAATAGTTCGCGTGTATTCTCCCTTAACAAACCCGTTCCGATGAAAATAAAACTATCTGCCTTTTTCACTCTGATCATTACGCTGGTGGCACTCAGTCCCCGACTACAGGCTCAGTCCATTCGGGAGGATCTCTTGCAAAAACCCTGGAAAGCCCAGTGGATTACCGGGCCGGGCCGTCCCATTAACCGGTTTACAGCCTCGTCTGATCTGACGCTGAAAGACTATGGCGTTTATAAATTCCGAAAAACCATTGAGTTAAGCAGTAAGCCGACTTCGTTTGTCGTTCACGTGTCGGGCGACAACCGGTATAAGCTGTTTGTGAATGGCAAGCAGGTGGCGCAGGGCCCAACGCGAGGTGACCTCTACTTCTGGAATTTCGAAACGCTGGACCTGGCTCCCTACTTACAGGCGGGGCGAAATACGGTAGCGGCAGTGGTCTGGAACGATGGTCGTCTGAAGCCCGAAGCGCAGATTTCTTTCCTGACGGCCTTTATTCTTCAGGGCAATGGTCCCGCCGAGGAAGTGCTGAATACCGATGCGAGCTGGAAAACCAGTAAAGACGAAAGCTACCAGCCGCTGACGGTTCGGGTGCCGGGCTATTACGTGGCCGGCCCTGCCGAACTGCTCGACATGAGTAAGCACCTGAAAGGCTGGGAGAAAACAGACTATGACGAGAGCAAGTGGGTGAGCGCCCGCCTGATCGGCCCCGGTGTTACCAAAGATGCCGCTGTCAATTCATCGGGCTGGATGCTGGTGCCTTCTCCGGTCCCCGCGATGGAAATGACGACCCAACGGTTAGCGGCTACCCGAAAAGCAAGTGGTGTCAACGTACCCGCTGGTTTTCCGGCCACCCCAACCAAAGTGACCATACCCGCCAATACAACGGCTACCATCTTGCTCGATCAGGGTTTCCTGACCAACGCGTATCCAACGCTTCAGTTTAGCGGGGGGCAGGGCGCGGGGGTATCCATCGGGTATTCGGAAGGGCTCTATATTCGGAAGAACGAAAACATGAACGGCCCAAGAGTTCCCTCCCTGCCTAAAGGAAACCGGGACGATGTCGACGGAAAAATCTTTATCGGTAAGGCAGATAGTCTCCTATCCGATGGCACGGCCAATCAGGCCTACACCCCGCTCTGGTGGCGAACCTACCGGTACGTTCAACTGGTGGTGAGCACCAAAGCCGAACCACTCGTGATCGACGATTTCTACGGCACATTTACTGGTTATCCATTTTCAGTCAACGCCAAGCTGCAAAGCCAAAACCCCGAGATGGGGAAAATGCTCGATATTGGCTGGCGAACGGCCCGGCTCTGCGCCTTCGAAACCTATATGGATTGCCCCTATTACGAGCAGTTGCAGTACATCGGCGATGCCCGGATACAATCGCTGGTGTCGCTTTTCTACGCGGGCGACGACCGGCTGGTGCGCTACGGACTCACGCTCATGGATCATTCCCGCCTTGCCGAAGGAATTACCCTGAGCCGGTACCCCACTGATCTGCATCAGCAGATTCCGACCTTCTCGCTCTGGTGGGTGGCCATGCTTCACGACTACTACCGATACCGGCCCGACAGCCTGTTTATTAAAGACAAACTGCCCGGTGCCCGACAGGTGCTGTCGTTTTTTGAGCGCTACCAACAGCCTGATGGCTCGCTGAAAAATGTGCCTTACTGGGTATTTACCGACTGGACACAGGGCAAGGGCTGGGATTTTGGTATGGCACCCGTTGGTAAAAACGGTGAGTCGGCGGTGCTGGACATGCAACTGCTGTGGACCTATCAGCTAGCCGCCGAACTGGAAACGAACATCGGGCTGAAAGAGCTGGGCCGTCAGTACATGAGCCGGGCCGAATTGCTCAAAAAGACCATCCAGCGTAAATACTGGAACTCGGCCAGAAATCTCTTTGCCGATACCGAAACGAAAGATACCTACTCACAGCACGCCAATTCACTGGCTATACTGTCGGGAATAACTCAAGCCAGTCAGGCGACAACGGTTGCCAAAACGATGCTGACCGATACCTCGCTGGCTCCGGCCTCGATCTATTTCAAGTTCTACCTGCATCAGGCCCTGACCAAAGCCGGGCTGGGCGACGATTACATGACCTGGTTGGGTAAGTGGCGCGAAAATATGGCGTCGGGCCTGACCACCTGGGCCGAAACCTCGGACGTGAACACCTCGCGCTCCGATTGCCACGCCTGGGGATCGAGCCCGAACGTGGAGTTTTTTCGGACCGTACTGGGCATCGACAGCGACGCCCCCGGCTTTGCCAAAGTGAAAATTACTCCGCACTTAGGCACCATCGACGCCATCAGCGGAGAAATGCCCCACCCGAATGGGAAGGTATCCGTTGCCTACAAGGTGGAAAAAGGGGCACTCAAAGCGGACATTACGCTGCCTCCCAAAACGACCGGAAGCTTTGTCTGGAAAGGGAAGACCTATCCGTTAAAGGCAGGCCGAAACGCGCCTGTGCTGAACTAAGGGCCAAAAGCAGCAGCAGCGTCGTAAACTATCAGGGGTCATGAGCGCGTTTTTCTAAACCGCCCATTACCCCTGAACTATATTCGAGCCCTCTCAATTCAGTGAACGGTATTCGACAGGGGTTCGCCCAACGTGTTGCTTGAAGAGCCGGGTAAAGTGCTGCGGGTACTTGAAGCCCATTTCGTAGGCAATCTCACTCAATGACTTCCGGCTATCGAACACCTTCTCTTTTGCCAGTTCAATCACGGTAGCCTGAATGAAATCCTGCGCCGTTTTTCCCGTTTCCTTCCTGACCAGATCGCCGAAATAGTTGGCGGATAAGTGCAGTTGCTCCGCCCAATAACTCACGCTTGGTAGGCCCAGTATCTGGAGCTTTTTGGATTGGAAATAATCATTAAGCAGGGCTTCAAACCGAGTCAGCACGTCTTTGTGCAGCGTGTCGCGGGTGATAAACTGCCGGTCGTAGAAAAGGACGCCATAATTGAGAAACAGTTCGATATGGCTGTAAGGTGAAACACTTCGGATTGTCGGAAGCGGGTGCGCAGACTATTCGCCGGGCTCACGGAGTACAGCCCATAACGGCCCTGCAAAGCGAGTACTCCCTCTGGACCCGAGAGCCTGAAATTGACATTATTCCCACGCTGGAAGAGCCCAGGCACGACGAAGCTCCATCGTCTGGACGAAAATATGGGCGCTGTGGCTGTTGACTTAACGGCTGATGAGCTGACCGAACTGGAAGCAGCGGCCGCTCAGATCACCATTCAGGGCGCACGTTAGGAAAAGAAAAGCGGTTTATAAGTGCCGGTTCAGGGCAATCGGGTTACGTTTCAGTTACTTCGCACATATACCGTTTAATATAAAGGGCACGGTTTGGGAAAAATCACCAAGTCAAGGTATTGCAGTTAGCCGGTTAACACTCTACTTTTCAGCGTAGTAAACCACCTCTATCCTCTTCCTCTCATGCCTGTCTCTATAGCCATTGCCGATGATCATCATCTGGTTGCCGAAGGTATTGCTAACCTCGTTCAGAAGTTTACCAATTACGAGGTCTTGTTCGTAGCTGCAAATGGACGCGATCTGCTCAACCATTTTCAGCGGGGGCCCCTGCCCGACATTGCGCTGGTCGACCTTAATATGCCCGAAATGGACGGATTTGAAACAGCGGTTCAACTCCGGCACCTGCACCCAACGGTCCGCGTGATTGCCCTCCTGATGACCGATCGCGAAGAACACATTGGTCGTATGGTTCGCAATGGAGCGAGGGGATATCTGTTCAAAAATTGTCGCCCGTCGGAGTTGCACCGGGCACTGGACGAGGTTATGGCAAAGGGATTTTACTATTCCGATTTTATCACTCATCAGCTGGCTCAGCCTATCAAAGCCCCGGAGGTAGCTGAACCAATGTCGTTCTTTAACCTCAACAACCGCGAATACAAATTTTTGAAAATGGCTTGCAGCGAGTTGACATACAATGAAATAGCCGACAAAATGTGTGTAAGCCCACGCACGGTAGATGGCTATCGCGAAGTTGTTTTTCAGAAGATGAGCGTTCGAACCCGCGTTGGTATGGTCATGGAAGCCGTTCGGCACGGGTTAGTGGAGCTTTAAGCCCGATAAAAGGGAAGCGGGGAACCGGCGGGGAAACAGGAACACGATTCCTTCTTCCTGCCAGTTCCCCGCTTCCCTTTTATCGTTTCCTTATATTTGCTTCATGCAATTACTCTTTCACCGCGTCGATCTGCGCTTGAACCATACATTTACCATTGCCCATGATAGTCGCGATGTACAGCCAACCCTGATCGTCGAGCTGCGCGATGGCCCGAATAGCGGCTACGGCGAAGCTACCGCCACCCGCTACTACGGTGTCACGATCGATGGCATGGTAGCGGCTCTTAAACAGATACGTCCCCATCTGGAAACGGCCGACCTAACCGATCCTGAAGCCTTCTGGGCTGACATGCAGCCGCACCTGGCTCAGCATCCGTTTGCTCTGTGTGCGCTCGATCAGGCAGTCTGGGACTTATGGGCCAGGCGACAGGGCCAACCGCTGCATACCCTATGGAACCTCGATACCAGTCATAGTCCGATTACGAATTATACCATTGGCCTCGATACGCCCGGGCGCATGGTTGAGAAGATGCTGGAATTTCCATGGCCGCTGTATAAGATCAAACTGGGTCGGCCGGAGACCGATATAGAGACGGTCCGGGCCATGCGAAGCCAGACCGATGCCTTGTTTCGGGTAGATGCCAACTGCGGCTGGACGGCTTCCGATACCATTGCCAAATCGCGGGTGCTGGCCGGGCTGAACGTCGAGTTTATTGAGCAACCGCTGCCCGCCGGTGACTGGGAGGGTGCCAAAGCGGTAGTTGAATCGAGTGCCTTACCGATCATTGCCGATGAAAGCTGTATCGTAGAGAGCGACGTCGACCGCTGTGCGGGCTACTTTCATGGTGTCAATATTAAACTGACAAAATGCGGAGGACTGACGCCTGCCCGTCGTATGATTGCGCGGGCCCGCCAGCTTGGGCTGCGCGTTATGGTGGGCTGTATGACCGAGTCGAGTGTGGGTATTTCGGCCATTGCTCAACTGCTGCCGTTACTTGACTATGCCGATCTGGATGGCTCGTTGCTTATTGCCAACGATCCGGCAACGGGCGTAACCTTCGATAAGGGCCGGGTTGTGTATGCATCAGAAAATGGAACCGGTGTACAATTAACCATCAACCTGAATGAGTGATCTGTTCACCATTGACCAATTGCCTGACCGGACGATCACCCATGACGGAAATTCATACCTGTTCTTCAGTGGTACGGCTTATTTGGGTCTGCAACAGAACCCGGTTTTTCAGCAAGCACTGATCGACGCTATCGGCCACTACGGGACGTCGTTCGGCAGCTCGCGCAATGGCAACCTCCGCATTGGTATTTATGAGGAAGCTGAAGCCAGCCTAGCCGCGCTCGTGGGTGCTCCCCAGGCCCTGACCCTCTCGTCGGGGATGCTGGCGGGACAGGTCGTTGTCAACTGGCTACGGGCGCAAAACACAACAGTCGTCTATGGGCCACAGGCACATCCGGCTCTTTGGGATGGCCCGGTCGTTGACTTGCCGACGCTGCCGTTCACCGAGTGGACAGCGCAATTGCTCAAGCAACTTAAGCAACCTAACGAAACGGGTCCAGTGGCCATCCTGACCAACTCGGTCGATGCAGCCCGATCGGTCTACTACTCCTTTGACTGGGTTACTGAGTTGCCCGACGATCGGCCGATTACGCTGGTTGTCGACGATTCGCATGGTCTGGGTGTGCTCAATAACACCAGTGGTATCTGGCCGCAAATACCGCGGAAGTCAAACGTCAACCTGATCGTGACCGGGTCGCTGGCGAAGGCCATGGGCCTGCCGGGGGGCGTACTGCTGGGTGGGACCAGTACGGTGGCCAGGTTGCGCGAAACGGCCTTTTTTGGGGCTTGTTCGCCCATGCCGCCCGCTTATATGCACACCTTCATCAATGCCGGTACGCTGTATGCCGAAGGGCGGGAACGACTCCGGCAGAATCTGTTGCTGGCGGAGAAGTTGTTGATACCAACCGGTTTATTCAGTCACGCGACTGGCTACCCGATCTTTTTCTCGGAACAGGACGATCTGTACACGTTTCTGCTGGAGCGGGGGATTATGATCTACTCGTTTTCCTACCCAACACCCGCCGACCGCCCCAACACCCGTATCATAATCAGCGCCTTCCACACATTTGACGACATACAGGCGCTTGCCGAAGCCGTGTATGCCTACGTTTTTGGCTGAAATAGAGCACGAACGGGCAAGTGCCATGACCAGCATTTTCCCGTTCGTGCTCTATTTCAGCCCCGACAGAAACGTCAGACTTTGCGGAATCTGCTCCAGGGCGCGGGACGATTCATCTTCGATAAAGAAGTGCTTCACGCCCGATTTTTTCGCCTGTTTCATAATGGCGGCAATACCCACGTCGCCCTGACCGAGTACTACGTTCGATTCCAGATCAGCCTTACCCGTATTGCTGTCGGGCGTACCGGGCTTGCGGTCTTTTAAATGCATAAGTGGAAACCGCTTGGGGTATTTCTGCAACAGGGCTACGGGATCGTACCCGGGCGACTTCACCCAAAAAACATCCATCTCGAAATTGACCGACTTCGGGTCGAAGTTTTCGGCCAGATAGTCGAAGAAGGTGCCGTCGTTGTACGTCTGGAATTCGTAGCCATGGGTGTGGTAGCAGAGCGAAATTCCATTTTGGGCCAGGAGCTTACCGGCGGTGTTGAACACATCGATGGCCTGATCGGCATTGTGAAGCATGAACATATCGCCTGGATGAGGAATCCAGAAGCAGATGACGTATTTGGCCCCCAGCGCCTTCGCTTCGGATAATACCTTGGGTACGTTTCCTTCCAGATCCTCGAAACTGGCTTCGATCCCTATGGCTTTAAGCCCGTTCGCATCGAGCAGTTTGCGAAAGTCACCGAAACTCAGACCATAAGTGCCTGCCACCTCTACCTCGCGAAACCCCATCTGCTTTACTTTGGCCATGGTACCGGGTACATCGCTGGCAAACTGGTTGCGGAGGCTGTAAAGTTCGAGACCTGCCGGAGCCACTTTTTGTGCCAGAGCAGCAACACCCGGTAGCAACAGGCCAGCCAGCAGGAATGCGTAGATAATCTTCATGTCGGTCAATGAGTTGGTGAGTTGATCAGTCAGTCAGTTGATCAGTCGGTGAGTCAGTCAGTTGGTCAGCCTGTAAGTTAGTAAATTAGCTGGCCAACTCACCGACTGATCAACTGACTGACTCACCAACTGATCAACTCACCGACTGACCGACTCATTCCTCAGTTTCCTGTTTGTGTTGTGAACGTGCTTTCGAAAATCTTGTCAGCGTTACCCGTTTCGAAGCCTTCGCGCCGGTGTTGGCGTCCAATTTCGTGAGCAGGGAGGTTCTCGAATTCGGGGAGCACCCGCCGTTCGGCAAACTCCACATACGAGCCCGCGATCCGGAATGTGTCGACAGTGGCTCCGGCGCTACCGGCAAACTCGGCATCGATCATCTGCGCAACGGTCGACGCCTGCCGCAGGCCACCGTCGGGACTGACTTTTATGGTGCCACCCGCCGAATTGAGCCGGAAACCCCGACTTTCCAGAAACGCCACGAACTCATCGATTGTGTTATACCCCGGTTTGAGGTTATGCACGCTGATGGTAAAATGGTTCAGGTAATACCGGTTATAGATGACCCAGGCGGCATACTCACTCTCGGCCAGCAGCGCACGGTAGTCGGCCAGGATCGGCGTTCGCCAGAGAGGCTGGTGCAGGAAGCGGTCAACGGCGTCGGCATTGTCCAGGTCCAGCGCATCGACGGGGTCGCTCGTAACCGTATCCGTGTAGGAATGAATAATGCGCCGGGCTTCGGCCGACAGTTCGTCTACCCGCAGTTCGCTGACAAAGATGCGGGGCAGATTGGGCGTATCACCCGGCGGGCTGTACCAGTAGGCCGTGAGTTTCTTCTCAATAAAATTGAACTCGTCCCGTCTTTCATAGCCGTAGTGGCTGAAGATCTTCCCGAACGAAGCCAGACCGAGGTTCGGGACACCCATCGTTCGGAAAGCAATGTGATCGTTTTCGATCTCCTCCGGCGACTGAATAATCCGGGCATCGATCATGGCCCGGATAATGTTCTGCACATCCGGCACACGTTCGCTGTACCGGCGCATCAGACCGGCCAGTACTGCATCGAGGGTTTTAGTGGGTGAAGTGGTCATAATTCAGTTAGTTAGTAATTTCCAAAACCCTGCCAGTGGGCGTAGCCCCTGGTAGTGGTTGAACAAGTGACGTGTCGGCCGATTCAACCAGAATGATGTTCAGTGGTTGAACAGCCCCTGGTAGTGGTTGCGGGATGCCATTTTCAGCCACTACCAGGGGCTTCGCCCACTGGCAGGGCTAGCGCCACCGGCTCCGGGCCAGCAGTACGTCTTTGCCGGATTCCTGTTGTTCGATTCGGTGTAAAAAGGTATCCGGTGCTTCCAACGCCGACTGTACACGGAGTTGGTCGTTCCAATGGCTTTCGGTTCGGTAAACTAAATCAATTTCGGCAATTTCCCGCGTTTGCAATGTCTCATTATCCATCGCTTCGAGCAGCCACTGCACGTACGCTACGTTGTTGACGTGGTGGTTCTGATCGATGCTAAACCAGCCAACCGTTACCAGCTTCTCATCGGTGGGTTGCCAGGGCGTGGTTTGAAAGGCTGGCTTGGCCGGTAATTTCGGTTGTGGATCGATACCGGCGGGCACCGAGAGGCTGCGAATGAAATCAGGCATTGGGACCATCGCCCGCTTTTCGATACTGAAAACGAGCCAGGTACTGGTAGCCTCGCCCAGCAGCGTACCGTCGTCGGCCAGCAGGCGAAAATCGCGGTGGATGAAGTACTTCTCCACGAGCGTTGGATAGGTCTGCAACTGAACGGTCTGGCCGTAGCGCGGATACTCGTGCATACGGAGGTTGAACCGCATCAGCATCCACCCAAATCCCCGGCTGACGAGATCGGCAATACCGATGCCATAGGCGACGGCGTTGCGGTTAGCCGATTCCTGCATGAGGTTCATCAGGGCCGGAATGCTCATTCGCCCAAAGGCATCGCATTCGTAGCCCCGTAATGTAAAGGTGTCAGTCTGGATAAAAGCCATGAGGCAAGGAACTAGGGAACGCTGATTGGTATAATTAAATGGAACGAATAACGCTTTTATTCGCTACCGTTGGCTTTAGCAGACATAAATGCGGGGGTTTCTGCTTTCTTTTGCCGGTGCTTCTTTAACTCAATCGATCAGGTTACTGTTGACGAATTCTTTTCCTGTATGACAGTCTGGTACATCATGGATCTGGTCGGTACGAGCGTTTTTGCGATTTCAGGGGCCTTATCGGCCCTTGGCAAAAAGATGTACCACGACCTGTTCGGTTTATTTTTCATCGGGTTTGTGACGGCCGTGGGCGGGGGTACCCTTCGTGATGTGATCATCGGGGCTTATCCTATTGCCTGGATACGGGACCCAAATTACCTGATCGTCATTCTTAGCAGCGTTATGCTGGCTGTCCTGTGCCGGAGATGGTGGCTGGGGACGTTACAGCGCCCCCTGCTTGTTTTCGACACCATCGGAGCGGGGATCTTTACGATACTGGGTATGCAAAAAGCACTGGCCCTGGGTGTTAATGAGTGGGCATCTATACTACTGGGCCTTATTTCTGCCCTGTTCGGGGGCGTTATCCGGGATACGCTGGTCAATGACCTTCCCCTGATTTTCAGCAAACAACTCTACGCGACGCCCTGTCTGGCGGGGGCGCTCCTCTACCTGGTTGGCCGCTCGCTCCCCATCGACCCAAACGTAACGTTTATTGTGTCGGTGGGTGCCATTACCATATTTCGGCTGGTTGCCATTCGCAGAAACTGGGCGTTGCCGCAGATTCAGTAGCAACAAAGCAACGTGTTGGTGCCTTTTCTTTCTACTGGCCGTTTACTAGGCAAATTATTTATTTAGGATACTTAGTTGGCCATCTTTTTGGTTGATTCTGTCCGGTGGAATGGTGATTTCAGACGAAAAAACCTTGAGTGGTTGCATTCATGCAGGCTTGGATGTTAATTACACTTTGTTTTCTTTATTGGTTACAAACTGCTGTTTGAGAAACAGAATGCGTATACCAACCCTCCACACCCGCATGACGTCTGCAACTCACTGCTCACCTAAAGGTCTTCATGACTTAACCACTGCCGAGTGGAAAGTACTTCTCTTTTTAGCCGACGATCTGACAACAGCTGAGATAGCCACAGAACTTTGTCTGACATCAAAAAGTGTTGAAAACTACCGGACACGTATTGGTTGCAAACTGGAAATACAAGGCCATCATAAACTGGCCCAGTTTGCCCGTAAGTACGCCAGTGAACTGCGTCAACAGCATGAAGAGTTGTTGCGGGCGTTACCGCCCCCCCCCTAAAAATAAAATAAAGTTACATAAAGGTAATAATTAGTTTGAGGTGAAAATCTCAATCAACTGATTGGGCGAAATCTCCTCAAAAACTGAGGGGTTTTTCCTCTTTCGCAGTGTATACAGGCGTCATACATTTGACACAGAAAAAGCCCCACGACAGTTTGGCGACCGGACGCGGGGCTTTGGAGAAGTTCAATGTTTCACCATTAAACCAGTCAAAGGTAATGAAAAAGTTTACATCACTGCTCGTGGTAGTAGCACTTTTGATCGCGTCAAGCTGTCAGAAAACGGAGGAGTTAAAACCTGGGCCGCAAAAGGCAACGGTAAATGATGCATCGACGGTTAAGGTAGTTGGCTGAAATTTGCAGATAAAGCAGCCTATGATAAGACCATGAAGTATTTAGTTAATCACCAAAGCGAGCTTTCTGCCTGGGAAAAACAGTTTGAAGGCTATGTCTCAATGCGAAATGCCTTTGAGTCCATTACAGCCAAGCAGTACGAGGAGATGATTGAGCACAATTTGTATGACAACTACAAAGATGTTTTGTCGGTTATCCCCAGCGGTGACGAAAAGGAAATCGTCGCTAACATTGAGGATCGGGTAGCTTCGACTGTAGTCAACGATCGGGGATTGATTCAGATCGGATCGGATGTTTACAAGATTGATCGTGATAAAGTGGTTAAGTTTTCAAAATACACCACAGGTATTGAAGGTAACCAGTACAGTAGTTCCAATGTCGCAGAAGGAATCACTGTAAATGCGATAAAGCGTGGACTTTTCAAGTCCTCTTCGGTACGGGGAGCACGACCAAATGATGAACGTAATAATATTATTGAATATTGGCATAACACGTCTAAACGACGTCTAATTGGAACCGTATATGACTGGGGTCCAGGCATAACTGAGGGTGTGCATATAGGTTTGCAAACTAAACACCAACGTCGTTTAACGGGAATTTGGTACGCCGAAGAGATTCCATCCATTAACTTGATTGGAAGTGGGTCTTACCAGACGTATCAAAATGGTGTACCGGTAGGAGGGCCGATAGCATTCAACACTGGAACATTGTCATCGAGTAATAACAACTACCTCAATTACACGATACAGTACGGCGGAAGTTACGGCTACTCATTCGTTTCTGTTTCTTCAACTCATTCTGGCACCTGTAAGGACAACAACTTCAGGACGTTTACCTGGTAAAACTTAACAGGTACATCCGAAAATTTTCGGATGTACCTGTTTTACTTCAACATAATTTATGAAAAAGACAACTATTTTGGCTGCCCTGCTACTGTTAACAGCATGCGACAAGGGGATCGAGCGGTTAAGTTGTTCCGAGCCTAATCGTCAGTATTACCAGCAGGGGCGCAACAAATGTTTCTACGTAGATCCTGCTACGGGGCAAAAAACGTACACGACAATGGATAAATGTAGTTGTTAGACCTGTTAGCCGTCACAGAATGATTTCTTGACAAAAATTTTCCCCCTATGCGTGCCGCGTTCTATATAAGTCTGGTCAGCATGATGGCCTTCCATGCAGCGCAGGCTCAACCCTCAAGTGGGCGTCAGACCTTGAGCGGCTACGTTCGGGAGGTGGGTAGTCAGGAAGCGTTAATGGGAGTTAATGTATACGTGCCCGGTACGACGAGCGGCACAACGACTAACACGTATGGCTTTTATTCGTTGACGCTACCGGCTCAGGATAGCCTTCGAATGGCCTTTTCGATGGTGGGCTACCAGACCCGCTTTTGTACGGTAGCGCTACGCCGGAACAGCACGTTGAATGTAGTACTCTCACCCGGTCAGGCACTGGCCGAAGTAGCCGTACGCGCTAACCGAACCGACGAAACCGGCAATGAAAGCGCTCAAATGAGCCGCATCGACGTGCCCGTAGCCCAGATTAAGAAGATTCCTACGCTGCTGGGTGAGAAAGACGTGCTAAAGGTGTTGCAACTAATGCCTGGCGTACAGAAAGGCTCCGAGGGGCAGACCGGCATCTATGTCCGGGGCGGTGGACCCGACCAGAACCTGATCATCCTCGATGACGCTATCGTCTACAACGCAAATCACCTGTTTGGCTTTTTCTCGGTTTTTAACGGCGACGCGCTGAAAAGCGTCGAGTTGACCAAGGGCGGATTCCCGGCCCGGTTTGGCGGGCGACTGTCGTCGGTGATCGAACTGAACATGAAAGATGGCAACCGGGAGAAACTGCGTGGTGAAGGGGGCATTGGTCTTATCGCTTCCCGGCTGACACTGGAAGGCCCTTTGTTCAAGGCGAAAAAAGATCGCTCCCGCCCCGCTTCGTTTCTGGTATCCAGTCGGCGCACCTACCTGGATGTACTGACGGCTCCCCTGGTTGCCGCTGGTAGCAACGGCGATGCCAAAGCGGGTTATTATTTCTACGACCTCAACGCTAAGATTAATTATGACCTTACCCCCCGCGATAAGCTATTTCTGAGTGGTTATTTTGGGCGGGATCAATTCTACTCGCGGGACCGGTTTAATGGATCAACCTACGAAAACGGCTTGAACTGGCGTAACGCCACGGGCAGCTTTCGCTGGAACCATTTATTTTCCGGTCAACTATTTGCCAATACCTCCCTGACGTTCAGCAACTACCGGTTCGCAATTACCAGCGACGAGGAACTCGTTGGTCCCACCGGGGAGCGGCAAACCATTGCCCTGCGTTACCGGTCCGGTATCCGCGACTTTTCGCTGAAGCACGACCTGGATTGGTATCCCAGTCCGAGTCATTCGGTTCGACTGGGATTCCAGACGACCTACCACCGCTTCACCCCGTCGGCTTTGGTTGTGCGGGATGCGCAGGCGGATGATTTTCGTACCGAAGCCGACCACATTGATGCGCTCGAATCGGGGCTTTACGTGGAAGATACCTGGCGTCCCGGTAGCCATTGGCGATTTAACGGCGGCATCCGGCTGAGTCAGTTTGTCCATCGCAACGTCACGTACGGGCGACCGGAACCGCGCTTATCGGTGGTGTACGTACTTCAGCCCGGTCTTTCCCTGAAAGCGTCGTATGCGCAAATGAACCAGTACGTGCATCTGCTGTCCAACACCGGTATTGGCCTGCCCACCGATTTATGGGTGCCGACGACGGATCGGGTCCGGCCTCAGCAATCGCAGCAGGTCGCGGTTGGTTTGGCTAAAGATTTCACGCGCACCGGGTCAACCAACGGGGTAACCCTGACGGTCGAGGGCTATTACAAGCGCTTAGCTAATATCATCAGCTACCGCGAGGGGGCGAGCTTCCTGTTGATCGACGACCCGTCATCCGCTCAGAAAGTCCCATGGGAAGACAACGTGACAGCCGGTCGGGGCTGGTCCTACGGCGGGGAGTTTCTAGTGCAGAAGAAAGCGGGACGATTCTCCGGTTGGGCGGGTTATACGCTGTCCTGGACGCAGTGGCAATTTGCTGCGTTGAATGA
The DNA here is from genome assembly GCF_014282275.1 of Spirosoma utsteinense. Taxonomy (GTDB): domain Bacteria; phylum Bacteroidota; class Bacteroidia; order Cytophagales; family Spirosomataceae; genus Spirosoma; species Spirosoma utsteinense. The sequence continues at coordinate 80,424 of NZ_VFIA01000021.1, read as the reverse complement.
GGGTCGCCCGTTCTTTCCCCGTCATGACCGACGGCACGATATTTCCTTAGTGGGTATCTACGAACGAAGCAAACGCATGACGTTATCGGCGACGTGGGTTTATGGGACGGGTCAGGCGCTGACCATGCCTCGCGCCAACTACACAGCTCTGCTAAACCGGGTCACCCGACCCGCAACATTCGGGTACGTAATTCCCTCTTCTTTCTCGAATCCATTTTTTGAATCAGGACGGAATGTGCAGGACTACGGAGCGCGAAACGGCTTCCGCGCCGAACCCTACCACCGCTTTGACGTAGGCGTGCAATTCCATAAACTCAAAAAACGCCATGAACGGACCTGGGAGGTCAGCGTTTATAACCTCTACAACCGACGTAATCCATTTTTTTACCAGCTTGACACGCAAACCTTGGCTCGACAATCCGAACAGGGACAAACCTCGTTTACGACCGAAACAAAACTGCGTCGCTACTCGGTGTTTCCCGTTGTGCCTTCGGTCAGTTATGGGTTTAAATTTTAATTAACCGGTATGAAAACACTCATTCTGTGTTTAACGCTGCTGATGCTGGTATCCGGTTGCGCTGGTTTAGTCCAGGACGTCGATCCCGCCCGATTGCCTAAAACAGATCCGCAATTAGTCGTTCACAGTTACCTATCGCCCCAGGACACGTTGTTAACCGTCGTCGTCAGTCGATCACGTACCAGCGTAGGCGTACTGGTTGATAGCACCCAATTCAACCCGGTGTCGGATGCCCGCGTTACGTTGTCCGAAGGCAACAATTTGGTCATCCTGCGTTTTAATCCGCAACGGGCCCTTTACCAGGTTGATGCGCGACTGTTTACCGTAAAAGTTGATCACACGTATACGCTGAGCGTCGAGCTACCAGACGGCCAGCGGGCAACGGCAACGACTACTGTACCCGGCACGGTGCCCACGCCTGAGGTGCTGCTGGACTCGGTAGCGAATCCAGCCAGTCTTGCTGGTGTGGATTACTTTGTTCAATTGCGGTGGCAGGACACGGCGGGTGAGGTCAATTTTTATCAGGTGGCGGGTGACAATGAGTATGGGAGTCTTTACCGCTCATACGGTGACTCGGTTGAGGTGCCTTATCAAGCGATCAATGGAATTGCCTTCCAAAGCTATAACGAATCGCCGTTTCTGACCGATGCTAACCGCGACGGGCAGGTGATAAATTCCCCCCGTGGACAATTGCAGATCTACGCCACGACGAATCCGCCATCCGTTATTCCGCCCTTCTTACTAAACGTTTATTTGTTAAGTGTGAACCGAGCCTACTATGAGTACTACGAAATGATTTTAAGCCAGGCTCGTAATGAGGACAACCCCTTCGCGGAGCCGATGCTGATACGGGGTAACATTCAGGGAGCGCTGGGTTGCTTCGGGGCGTACAACGGGGCAAAAGTGAGCTTTCGGCTAAGGTAAATTGCTCATGAGACATTGCCATTATAATCAATTAACCCTTTTGCTAACTTATATTAGTATAATAAACTGATATACAATAGGTTGTTAGTAAAATTACTTAAATAGTTGAACATAGTGTACGGAGAGGACTAGCCGAAGGCAAGAATAAAATGCTAGTGCTTAACGCCGTTCGCAACAAGCTTATTTATCGTATTTGCTCAGTAGTACAGTGCCAACAGAAATATGATAAAACCTACACACCAACCCTTGCATAAGCCATGGAAATCCGTGCGGCCACAAGCGCCAGCTATTGGTTGATACGGGTGGCCGCTTGTGGGCGGCTCATGTCCAAGCCGCTAATAGCGCTGACGGCCCTGCCGCGCTAGTCTTGGTAAGTGATATCTTGTGGTATGGTGATCGAGTCGAAACGGTCTTTGGCGATAGAGCGTATGGCGGTGTTTTTGCCAAAGCGCTGGCTAGTTGGGGCCGGTTCGCCGGTGCGATTGGTTTTGAGCGGGCTTCGCGCCCTGAATCGGCTCAGGGCTTCGTTCCTGTTGCCAAGTCGGTCCGCCGGGTTACGCTTCGCTACGTATCGGGTTATCCACCAGATCAATTACCAGTTTGTTGAACCACGGTTTTTGCTGGGTTATAAACTAACACCGCTATCGTCGATCAAAGTGGCCTACGCCCGGATGAATCAGCCCCTTCATTTAGTAACCAATCCCGGCTTCGGTATTCCCGTCGATTTGTGGTTTCCGGCCAACGGGCCAATCAAACCGCAGCAGTCGGATCAGGTTTCCGTGGCTTATAGCCGTGATATGGTAGTGGGGGCTACCCATCAATTGGAACTGTCGGTTGAGGGGTATTATAAAAAAATGAGTAACATAGTTGCTTATCGCGATGGTCATAGTTCGCAGGATTTCACGATGCTCTCACAGGGGTCCAGCCGAAGGTGGGAGGCTGTAGTGACAACGGGGCAGGGTACGGCTTACGGGGCCGAAGTCTTTCTGCAAAAAAAGCAGGGGCGGCTGACGGGCTGGCTAGGCTACACCGTATCCTGGACGATTCATCAGTTTGACGAATTGAATCAGGGAAAACCGTTTGCCGCTCGTCAGGACCGGCGGCATGATGTATCGGTGGTTGGAATTTATCCGATCAGTAAGCGGTGGTCGATCAATGGAACTTGGATATATCAGACGGGTCAACCCGTGACGTTGCCACAAGCCGTTTATGGTCAGGTAAATGTCAACATTTTCACGAATCGGCTGGACCCCTATGGTGGTGTATTATTCACGTATGGTGAGCGCAATAGTTATCGTATGAAAGCAACGCATCGACTCGATGTTAGTATTCAGCGAAAAACAACGCATAAGTGGGGGGTAGGCCAGTTGGAACTGAGTATGTATAATGCCTATAATCGGAAGAACCCTTACTTTTATTACCTCGCGCTGGGCAATACGGTAAAAGCTGTATCTCTGTTTCAAATTATCCCCTCGCTGTCCTATACGTTCAATATTTACACGGGTAAGAAGCCAACAGAATGAAAACGGAATACATTTTGCTCGATGAGTTGTGTGTTGAATAGTAAAGAGTTTTTTTTGGAAACACGCTTTAAATAAAAAGTATAAGTGTCTCATCTAAAATACATTAGGCTTTTCTTTATGCTGACGAATCCGGTCGGCCGGAGCCGAAGCATGACAAAAACGCTTTACCAAAATAACCTAAGCTATTGACAATTGAGTACTTATTATTCTGGAAATAGTCATCAGGGTTCTCTTCGTTCCTGATGACCTCATTGCCAAACGATCCTTTGTAGCTTTTTAAGGCTTCGGGCTTTTTTTGAATGAGAAATCGTCCAATGTCAACTGATCCGGCTGGAAGTCAAGGCCGATGGAAAATGTGATGACCAAGAAGAAAGAAGCTGTACTACCCGTTTTAATTTACATACTAATTTAATCAGCCCCGTAGCGTTACAATCGTTGCGGGGCTGATTAACTAAACGTGCATGATTGTTTTTCGAATAGTTGTACTGCTACTTCTATGTAATATAGCCGTCGCGCAGCGGGTGATGATAAGCGGCTACGTGACCGACAGAATGTCCGGCGAAACACTCATTGGCGCAACCGTGTATGATATGCGCCAGAATTCAGGCACTAGCACCAACCGGTCCGGCTACTTCTCCCTGTTTGTAGATCGCCAGGCCAGCGTCCGGTTTTCGTACGTAGGCTATGAGTCGGTTGTGCTTACTGTTGTGTCCCCCCGCGATACAGTGGTTCAGGTCAATCTGTTGCCGGCCATAACTGAGATTGCTCCCGTATCGGTGTCCGCCACAGCCGAAAATTCAGCGATTAACCAGCAACCTGGACTGGTAGCCATACCAATTGAACAGCTTAAAGCCGTTCCTGCCCTGTTTGGCGAGACGGATATCATAAAGGCCTTAGCCCTGACACCGGGCGTAACGGTCGGTAATGAAGGAACCACCGGTTTGCAGGTACGGGGTGGCTCGCCCGACCAGAATCTGATTATTCTGGATGATGCAACGGTCTATAACGTATCGCACCTGTTTGGGTTTGTGTCTACGTTCAATCCTGATGCGGTTCGTAAAGTAGACCTCTACAAAGCCGGTTTCCCTGCTCGCTTCGGCGGTCGTTTGTCGTCGATCATCGACGTAACCATGAAAGAAGGAAACAATCAGCGTCGGCGGGCCGAAGCAAGTGTGGGTCTGGTGAGTTCCCGTCTGCTGTTGGAGGGCCCCCTGTCTAAGCAGTTGTGGGGCCGTTCGTCCTATTTCATCTCGGCCCGTTCGTCCTACTTCACCCTTTTTCTGTTGCCCACCTTAATCGCCTTTCAGGTGTCAAAAAGTGGTCAGTACTTCAACTACTGGCTTTATGACATAAATGCTAAAGCCAATCACCAGTTCAAAGACGGTAGCCGCTTGTTGGTGAGTTTGTACAACGGTAACGACATCTGGGCCGCGCAGGAAGGGTCGCAGACCGACCGGTCGAGGTTTGGCCTGAACTGGGGGAACACGACCGCATCCGTGCGCTACACCCGAGCATTGTTGAACAATCTTTTCCTGCGCTCCACGCTTACCTTCTCGCACTACCGGTACGGCATCGAAACGCAGGCCCGCACCAAACAAAATGACGACTGGACAATTACACAGCGATTCAGCGCGATGTCCAGTATTCGGGATTTCACGGCAAAAGTCGCTCTGGAATGGAATCCTCTTCTGGGGCATAACGTGCAATTCGGTGTGGAAGCAATCCGGCATCGATTTCGGCCCACGCGCATCTCAACTACATATGGTATCAACCCCGATACGCTGGCCCGGATCAACGCAAGCGTGGGGGCTACGGAGGTGGCTGTTTACGCCGAGGACGATTTCAGACTGGCTAAATGGCTCAGGGGTAACGCGGGTATGCGGGCGGTCAGTTATCAGCTTGCCAACCAACAGCATACCTACGCCGAGCCACGCTTCTCGCTGAGTGTTTCGCCCACCGACCGACTGTCGGTCAAGTTTGCTTATTCTGACATGCACCAGTTTGTGCATCTGCTTTCGAGCAACAGCGTTGGTCTTCCCAATGATGTGTGGGTACCGGCTACCCGCTCGGCTCCACCCCAGGCATCCAGCCAAACGGCCGTCGGCATAACGTATTCGTTCCCGAACCAATCAATAAACGTCACGCTGGAAGCCTACCACAAGCGGTTGAGTAACTTAATTGACTACCAGACAGGCACCAATTTCCTGACCAACTTCAATCGTCAGTGGGAGAATACGGTTGAGCGCAACGGAATTGGCGATAGCAAGGGAATCGAGTTACTGGTGCTGAAAACGCAGGGACGGTTAACCGGATGGGTAGGGTACACCCTGGCCCGTCACCGTCGCCGGTTCGCTACCATCGACCAGAACCGCTGGTATGACGCCACCTTCGACCGTCGGCACGTTTTCTCGCTCACGGGTCAGTATGCGGTCAGCGACAAAGTCAGTGCATCGGCCACCTGGGTTTACCAGTCCGGCCAGCCCACGACCATTCCTGTTGCTCTACAGGAAAACATTGGTCAGGAAGCCACGGCCTACCCGCTGTTGATCTACGGTGACCGAAACAACTTTCGTATGCCTGCTTACCACCGGCTCGATCTGGGCGTAACGGTCCGCCATACTACCCGCAAACGGCGTGACGCACAATGGTCGTTTGGGGTGTATAATGCCTACAATCGATATAACCCATTCTTTCTTGACTTCAACCGGGACCTGATCTTTGACTCCTCCCTTCAGATCGTTGGGTTCGATTATAAAGTAGTACGAAAGGCGGTTTTTCCGGTCTTGCCCTACCTCAGTTATAACCTACAGATCAACCGATGATGCGTCTTGCAGTACCTCTTTTTTTTCTGTTGGGGCTACTGGCCTGTACCAAAGATTTAGGCGTCGATTTACCCTATGAGGGAGATCGGCTGGTCGTGTACGGGGTGCTATCACCAGACAGTGTAGCCACGTTACGGGTAAGCCGGACATACCCGACAACGGGACGCTACCAATATGGACGGTGGGTATTGACAGCGGTTGTTCGGCTGTATGAGGACAGTGTTTTGGTTGAGCAACTGCGGCATCAAAGCGACGGACGTTACGTATCAGCCAGAAAATTCAAACCGCAACCCGGACGATTCTACCACTACACCATAACGAATGCCGGGTTTCCCGACGTGCAGAGCCTTCCCGAACGTGTTCCTGAACCGATACGGATTGACCGTTATCAATTTGACGAGTCGATTCCGGCGGCACTAAATCCGGGCCTGCCAGCCCGTAAATTGATTTGCCAGTTTACGGATGCGAAACAACCCAGCGACTATTATGCTATGCAAGTGTTAGGATACAATAATAGCCTGCGTGTGGCTATAAACACATTTGGTCTTGATCGGCCGGACGAATTTGAGGATGGGTGCGGTTTTCGAGGCTGGGGCCGGTTCGACGAATACAATTTGTCCGATATCTGTTTCAACGGACAAACATCAACAGTTCGGGTAGGGGTGGAACTGGAAGGGACTATCCAGCCGAGAGGTCCGAATGGGAAAGTAGATAAAGTGGTGCTCACATTACGCCGGGCTAACCGGGGCTACTATGAATACAATCGCACGTTTAATGTTAATGAAGGATTTTTGCTGGCTTTTCAGCCGCCCCAGGTTCGCTACTCCAATGTCAGGGGCGGTTACGGAATCATTCTGGCTTACAGCAAGGACGAGGTTACTATTATTCCCTGATACAACGATAAACAGGATCGCCTAACCTACACCCCATACATAAAAACTCCCCCGTCGCGTTTAACCGCAGCGGGGGAGTTTTATTAGGGCTAACGAACCGACTACTGAGCCGTCGAAGTCGGCGTAGCGTTGTCTTTGGTGCCATAGCGCTTGCGGAACTTGTCCACACGGCCGGCCGTATCGAGCAGCACGTTCTTACCCGTGTAGAACGGGTGCGACTGCGAGCTTACTTCAATCTTAACGAGCGGATAGGTCTGGCCTTCATGCTCGATGGTGTCTTTGGTCTGAACGGTAGAGCGCGTCAGAAATTTATAGTCGCTCGACAGGTCATGGAATACCACATCGCGGTAGTCCGGGTGAATGCCTTTTTTCATGGTCTGCTAATCAGTTTCTTGTCATCTCCTCGGTTTCCGTCCGAAAAGGATTGCAAAGGTACGGCGTCGAAAGGGTATTGGCAAGCGTTTATTGCTGTTCTTTTTAAGCCTGACTGTCAATTGAATAAAGTAGGGCCGTTGGCTAATAATGGCGTAACGTAGGGTTGTTACTGTTCTCACTTGTTCATACATTTCGATATCAAACTACTTCCTCTCCAGTTCGCCTGATTGCCCATGTAGCTGGCGAGCCAATCGATAAAATCGCTCTTTGTTATTTTTCTAAATTATGGCTGCAACAGGACATTGGTAAGTCGCTAAGACTGACGACTTAACAATTCGGTAATCCGTTAGCAGCCTTCTATTTTTAAAAACTGACTGAGCACGCCGAACCATCGGGGTTGCTTTTCCGTCTATTTCAGAACAACTTTAACGTCCCGTTTCACCCTGAGCTCCGGCTGGAGAGACGGTATTCATTGACCGAATTCAACATTTATACATACTAACTAATCCCCAGACAATCATGTACGTAATCAAACGCGACGGACGCCACGAGTCGGTTAAATTCGACAAGATTACCGCCCGGATCGAGAAATTATGCTACGGCCTTGACCCTGCCTACGTGCAACCCGTACAGGTCGCCGTTAAAGTCGTCAGCGGCTTGTACGATGGCGTTAAAACAACGGAACTGGACAACTTAGCCGCCGAAACAGCGGCTTCGATGACGACCACGCACCCGGATTATGCCATTCTGGCCGCCCGGATTGCCATCTCGAACCTGCATAAGGAAACCAACAAGTCGTTCTCCAGCACCATCAAGCGGCTTTATACCTACGAAGACCCGAAAACAGGTGAAAACGCGTCGCTGATTGCGAAGGAAGTCTATGAAATAGTTCGTACCCACGCGGCCCTGCTCGATTCGACTATCATCTACGACCGGGATTACGGCTATGACTACTTTGGATACAAAACCCTTGAAAAGTCATACCTGCTGAAAATGGACGGCCGTATTGCCGAACGTCCACAGCACATGCTCATGCGGGTGGCCGTCGGTATTCACATGGACGACATCGACGCGGCCATCGAAACCTACAACCTGCTGTCGGAGAAGTGGTTCACCCACGCCACACCAACGCTGTTCAACGCCGGAACGCCCAAGCCCCAGATGTCGAGTTGCTTCCTGCTGACGATGAAAGACGATTCCATCGATGGTATTTACGACACGCTGAAGCAGACGGCCAAAATCTCGCAGTCGGCGGGTGGAATTGGTCTGAGCATTCACAACGTCCGGGCAACGGGTACTTACATCAAAGGCACCAATGGAACCTCAAACGGGATTGTGCCGATGCTGCGCGTCTTCAACGACACGGCCCGCTACGTGGACCAGGGCGGTGGCAAGCGCAAAGGCTCGTTCGCCATTTACCTGGAACCCTGGCATGCCGACATCTTCGACTTCCTGGATCTAAAAAAGAACTCGGGTAAGGAAGAAGGACGCGCCCGCGATTTGTTCTATGCCCTCTGGACGCCCGATCTGTTCATGAAGCGCGTAGAAGAAAACGATGTCTGGTCGTTGTTCTGCCCGCACGAGTGCCCCGGTCTGGCCGATTGTCATAGTGAAGAGTTCGAGGCTCTGTATGAGCGCTACGAGCGCGAAGGACGTGCCCGCAAGACGATCAAAGCGCAGGAGTTGTGGTACAAGATCCTGGAGTCGCAGACGGAGACAGGTACGCCCTACATGCTGTTCAAGGATGCGGCCAACAAGAAATCGAACCAGAAGAACCTTGGCACCATCAAGTCGAGTAACCTCTGCACCGAGATCATCGAGTATACCGCTCCTGACGAGATTGCGGTGTGTAACCTGGCATCTATCGCCCTGCCGAAGTTCATTACCCGCGGCACGGATGGCGTGATGCGGTTCGACCACCAGAAGTTGTACGAGGTGACCAAAACGGCCACCCGCAACCTCAACAAGATCATCGACATCAACTATTACCCCGTTGAAGAAGCCCGTCGGAGCAATATGCGCCACCGGCCCATCGGTATCGGGGTGCAGGGACTGGCCGATGCGTTCATCATGCTGCGGATGCCGTTCGAATCGGATGAAGCGCGCCGGTTGAACGAAGATATTTTCGAGACGATCTATTTCGGAGCCATGACCTCGTCGATGGAGCAGGCGAAAGAATCCGGCCCCTATGAGACCTGGAAAGGCTCGCCCATCTCGCAGGGTATCTTCCAGTTCGATATGTGGACCCGCGATGGTCAGCCGGTGAAGCCCAAGTCGGGACGCTGGGATTGGGAAACGCTACGGAAGGACGTTGTCGAGCACGGTGTTCGCAACTCGCTGCTGCTGGCTCCCATGCCAACCGCATCGACCTCGCAGATCCTGGGCAACAACGAATGTTTCGAGCCCTATACGAGCAACATCTACACCCGTCGCGTATTGTCGGGCGAATTCGTGGTGGTGAACAAGCACCTGCTCAAAGACCTCGTGAAGCTGGGTCTCTGGAATGACGCCATGAAGAACAACCTGATCCTGGCCAACGGTTCGGTTCAGCAGATTCCGAACATTCCGCAGAACATCAAAGACCTGTACAAGACGGTCTGGGAGATCAAGCAGAAACACATTATCGATATGGCCGCCGACCGGGGCGCTTATATCTGCCAGTCGCAGTCGCTGAACATTCACATTCAGGATTCGAACTTCGGCAAGCTGACGTCGATGCACTTCTACGCCTGGAAAGCGGGGTTGAAAACGGGTATGTACTACCTCCGTACGAAGGCCGCTTCCGATGCTGTGAAGTTCACCGTAGTACAGCCACAAGCGGAGCCACAACTGGAGCCTGTCGTAGCCGAAGCAGTAATGGTAGAGAAGCCACTCGACTATGTACAGTATGCAAAAGAACACGCGACCAACGCCGGGCCAGTTCCCGTGCCGATGGTAACGGATCTGGAACAGCAGTATGCCGCTATGACCTGCTCGCTGGACGATCCGGAAGGGTGCGAGATGTGCGGTAGCTAGTAGATTTATAGTTTGACAGTTTTTGCGCTCCCGGCTGTGGTCAACACGGTCGGGAGTTTTTTGTGGTCTCTTACAAAGTGAACGGTAAATCGACCAACCCTTATGTTCTACCCGAAAAACTGAACCAACTCCCTAAGTGCCAATCAAATTTGTGGTTATAAACAGCAACTGTTCATTACAGGCCCAGGCTTTCTACGCTGTGTTTGTCCTACACTCTTCCTCCTGATTATGAGCCTGCCAGACAGTTGAAGCGGATGGTCTTTTTTGTGCGCTAGTAAAAACTACTGCGTATTTATTACTAGCGATAAATCTAAACAATCGCGTTAAACCGTATGTCTTCCCGTCGATCGATCACACATTCAATACATTTTTAACAATTTTAAAACAGAAACATGAAGACGTTCAAACTTATTTTTTCAATGATTACGCTGCTGGCCGTAAGCCAGGTTTCATTTGCTCAGGAGAAAACAGTGACTGTTGGCGGTGCACCTATGTACCCATCGAAAAATATCATTGAGAATGCCGTAAACTCCAAAGACCACACGACACTCGTTGCCGCTGTAAAAGCAGCAGGTCTGGTTGAGACGCTATCGGGTGCAGGCCCGTTCACCGTATTTGCGCCAACTAACAAAGCGTTCGACAAACTGCCTAAGGGCACGGTTGAAACGCTGGTGAAGCCAGAAAGCAAAGACATGCTGACCAGTATCCTGACCTACCACGTGGTAGCCGGTAAAGTAGGCGCTGCCGACCTGATGAAGATGATCAAAGACAACGGCGGCAAAGCCACGCTGAAAACGGTAGCCGGCGGTGACCTGACTGCGATGATGAAAGGCAAAAACGTAGTGCTGACCGACGCTAAAGGTGGTACATCGACCGTTACCATCGCCGATGTGAACCAGTCAAACGGCGTGATTCACGTTATCGATACGGTGTTGATGCCGTAATTTTAATAGTAATACAGAGTAATGAATAAGGCCCGGTGATCACCGGGCCTTATTTTTTGTATCGATTTAGCTTCTACCGGTTACGCATCATAACTCAGCACCGGGGCCAGCCATTTTTCGATCTCATCAACGGGCATATCTTTCCGTTGCGCATAGTCCATCACCTGGTCTTTGTTGATCTTGCCGACGGCAAAATACTTCGACTCCGGATTCGCAAAGTAGAAACCGCTTACCGACGAAGCCGGGTACATGGCGTAGCTTTCGGTTAGTTCGATGCCAATTTTACCGGCATCCAGCAGGTCGAATAGTTTTCCTTTTTCGGTGTGATCCGGGCAGGCCGGATAACCCGGTGCGGGCCGGATTCCTTGGTAATCTTCTTTGATCAGCTGCTCATTGCTCAGTTTCTCGCCGGTGGCATAAGGCCAGAATTCTTTCCGTACGCGCTCGTGCATCCGTTCGGCGAAGGCTTCGGCCAGCCGGTCGGCGAGGGCTTTGACCATGATGCTGTTATAGTCGTCGTGGTCGCGCTCGTATTTGTCCAGCAGCGCTTCAATACCGATACCCGTCGTAACAGCAAACGCACCAATATAATCATTGTGACCGCTGTCGAGCGGGGCGACGAAGTCGGCCAGGCACAGGTTAGGCAGCCCCGGCGCTTTCAGATTCTGCTGGCGCAGGAAATGCAGCACCGTTTTTGTATCGTAGATCAGTTCACCCGCCGGGGTTACAGCCGCGGTCGTATCACGGGCCGAACGGGATATCTTGTACTCCACATGCCGGTGCGAACCGTGGCGCTCACAGGCGATATCGCGTGTCTGCTCTTCATAATCGTGCAGCAGTACATCGTCATCGGCCGAGTTGGCGGGGTAAAAACCAACGACGGCTTTTGCCTGCAACAGCTTCTTGTCGATGATCTCCTGCAGCAGTTCCTTAGCATCGTCGAACAGCTTTTTGGCTTCCGAACCCACTACGGCATCCTCAAAAATAGCGGGGTATTTACCGTGCAGCTGCCACGTCTGGAAAAAAGGCGTCCAGTCAATGTACTTCGCCAGCTCGGCAATAGAGTAATCGTCAAAATACTGGTTGCCCAGGAAAGTCGGCTTCGTAGGTTCGAACTGGTTCCAGTCGATAACTGTCCGGTTGGCCCGCGCTTTGTCGATGGACAGGCTGGCTTTTTCCTTCTGCCGCTTGGCGTGGTCGCTACGCAGCTTGACGTATTCGGCTTTGATATCGGTGAATATTTTTTCGCGCGTCGCATCGGTTTCGCTCACGAGTCGCCCGGCTACCGGTACGCTCCGGCTGGCATCCAGCACGTGTACAACCGGTCCCGAATAGTGCGGATCTATTTTTACCGCCGTGTGAATCCGCGAGGTAGTCGCTCCGCCAATGAGCAGCGGCAGTGTGAATCCCTGGCGCTCCATCTCTTTCGCTACGCCAACCATCTCGTCCAGCGAGGGCGTAATGAGTCCGCTCAGGCCAATAATATCGACGTTGTGCCTGCGGGCTTCGTCCAGTATTTTCTGGGTGGGCACCATCACGCCGAGGTCGATGATCTCGTAGTTGTTACAGCCCAGCACCACACCAACGATGTTCTTGCCGATGTCGTGCACATCGCCTTTCACGGTTGCCAGCAGGATTTTCCCAGCCGATGAACTGGCGGTGCCGTCTTTCTCGGCTTCGATAAACGGCGTCAGGTAGGCAACGGCTTTTTTCATCACCCGCGCCGACTTTACCACCTGCGGCAGGAACATTTTACCCTCGCCAAACAGGTCACCAACGATGTTCATGCCGTCCATCAGCGGGCCTTCGATCACATGCAGCGGCCGTTCAACCAGGTGACGGATTTCCTCAACGTCCTGATCGATAAAATCCGTGATGCCTTTGACGAGCGCGTGTTTGAGCCGTTCGTGAACAGGCTCCAGCCGCCAGCTTTCGTCCTTCACGATCACTTTACCCTTGGCTTTCACCGTTTCGGCAAAATCGACTAGGCGCTCGGTGGCGTCGTCGCGCCGGTTGAGCAGTACGTCTTCACAGCGTTCGAGCAGGTCTTTCGGGATGCTGTCGTACACCTCCAGCTGCCCGGCGTTGACAATACCCATGTCCATACCGGCGCGGATGGCGTGGTACAGGAAAGCTGAGTGCATGGCTTCGCGGACGACGTCGTTGCCCCGGAAACTGAACGAAATATTTGAGACGCCCCCGCTCACTTTCGCTAGTGGCAGATTCTGCTTGATCCAGCGCGTGGCATTGATAAAGTCAACGGCGTAATTATTATGCTCTTCGATACCTGTTGCTACAGTCAGGATGTTGGGGTCGAAGATGATGTCCTGCGGAGCAAAACCCACCTTATCGACCAGAATCCGGTAGGCCCGTTCGCAAATTTCAATGCGCCGTTCGTAGGAGTCGGCCTGACCGGCTTCATCGAACGCCATCACCACTGCTGCCGCGCCGTAGCGCCGGACGAGCCGCGCCCGTTCGATGAATGCTTCCTCGCCTTCCTTGAGCGAAATGGAGTTGACGATGGCCTTCCCCTGCACACATTTCAGCCCCGCTTCGATCACCTCCCACTTGGACGAATCGACCATGATAGGCACCCGGGCAATGTCTGGTTCGGCGGCAATCAGGTTCAGGAAGGTGGTCATGGCTTCGACCGAGTCCAGCATACCTTCGTCCATGTTAACGTCGATCACCTGCGCCCCGCCTTCAACCTGCCCGCGCGCAATGCTCAAAGCTTCGTCGTAGTTACCTTCTTTGATCAGCCGGGCAAACTTTTTGGAGCCGGTGACGTTGGTCCGCTCGCCAACGTTCAGGAAATTGGTTTGCTCCGTAATCTTCAGCGGTTCCAGACCGCTCAGTTTCTGATATGGCTCGGGTTCCGGTAAGCGCCGGGGCGGGTACTTAGCCGCCACAGCCGCAATAGCCCGGATGTGATCGGGGGTCGAGCCGCAGCAGCCGCCAACGATGTTGACGAAGCTGTCCTGGATGAAACTCTCGATCTGGCCCGCCATCATGTCGGGCGTCTCGTCGTATTCGCCAAATTCGTTCGGCAGACCCGCGTTGGGATAGGCCGAGGTGAAGAAGGGCGACTCTTTGGCAAGGGTCTGGATGTAGGGCCGCATCAGTTCGGCACCGAGCGCGCAGTTCAGGCCGACGCTCAGCAACGGCAGGTGCGACATCGAATACAGGAACGCTTCGGTCGTCTGGCCTGATAGCGTCCGGCCGCTGGCATCGGTAATGGTACCGGATACCATGATGGGCAGGCTTTTCCGCTCGGCTGGATTCTCCGCCGAAAGCAACCCCTCTTCGGAGAAATATTTGTCGATGGCGAAAAGCGCGGCCTTAGCGTTCAGCGTATCGAAGATCGTTTCAACCAGCAGCAGATCGGCCCCACCGTCGACCAGTCCTTTTACCTGCTCGTAGTAGGCATCAACCAGTTGATCGAAGGTTACGGCGCGGTAAGCCGGGTTGTTGACATCGGGCGAGAGCGATGCGGTACGGTTGGTTGGCCCCATGGCCCCGGCCACAAAGCGTGGTTTGTTGGGGTTCTGGCGCGTGAATTCTACCGTAGCCTCTTTAGCAATCCGGGCCGACTCGTAGTTGAGTTCATAGGCCAACTCTTCCATGCGGTAATCGGCCATCGCGATGGACGTACTGCTGAACGTGTTGGTCTCGATGATATCGGCCCCGGCCTCAAGGTATTGCCGGTGAATTTCCTGAATAACTTCGGGCTTGGTCAGCGACAACAGGTCATTGTTGCCTTTGAGGTCGTGTGACCAGTCGGCAAAACGCTCCCCCCGGTAATCGGCATCGGTGAGCGAATACTGCTGGATCATAGACCCCATCGCGCCATCGAGCACAAGAATGCGTTCGCGGAGAAGCTCAGGTAATGTTTTCAAAAGCTACTGCTGTTAATGTGCCTTTGTAAGAGACACGTACACGGTCAATATAAGTCAAAATTGGCCAGGCGGGAAGGAATAGAACCCTATACAAAAGTACACATCCAAACCCTGAACGGCAAAAATCCGTTACTTTTGAACGAAACGAGCAAGTGACTGAGCCGTTGGGCCGCGAAAGGCCTGATCCGTATACAGCAGGAAAGCCTGCCAACGCCTGCCCTTTCGCTCTCATTTATTCTCTCGTTCGCTCTATCAGATTATATATGAAACTGGCAGCTATAGATATCGGTTCCAACGCAGCTCGTCTGCAAATCTCCACCGTCCTCCACAACGACAATGTTGTGAGTTTCAAGCGCGTCGAATACGTTCGGTTTCCGCTGCGCCTTGGCCATGACGTGTTCAACTACGGTGCCCTGACGCCCGAATCGGAAGCGCGCACCACCAAGCTCATGCAGGTTTATAAACTGCTCATGGAGCTGCACGAGGTGGAGGAATACATGGCCTGCGCTACCTCGGCCATGCGCGAATCGACCAACGGGCACGATGTAGCCAAACGGATCGAAGCACTCACAGGCGTAAAAATCAACATTATCGACGGCCAGAAGGAAGCCGAACTCATTAACAATGTTGTCGTTCAGGCGCTGGACGACCGGCAGTTTCTGCACATCGACGTGGGTGGCGGCAGTACCGAATTGAACCTGTATGTGAACCGACAGAAGGTGAACTCCAAATCGTTCAAGGTTGGCTCAGTGCGGTTGCTCGAAGGCAAAGAAATTAAAGGAGGCTGGCGAAAAATTGAGGACTGGGTCGAAGAAAACGTCGATTCGTCCAAAGAAGTGGTGGCCGTCGGTACGGGTGGCAACATCAGCAAGCTGTTCAATCTGGCGTCTAAAACGTCGGATGCCAGCACCACGCTGGCCGAAATCGAACGAATCCGGGACTATATCGCTGGGTTCAGCCAGGAAGATCGTATCCATAAACTACGCCTGAACGCCGACCGCGCCGACGTCATCGTTCCGGCCGCCGGCATTTATATTTCGGTCATGAAGTGGGCCAACGCCAATGAGATCATCGTGCCGGATCTCGGCCTTAAGGATGGCATTATCCAGTTGGTCTACTCGCAATATGCGAAGAAGCACAAGGTGCACTGATCAGGCGCTTTCCTGCCCAACCAGCACCACCTTTTTGCTATGCCCTACCGCATCGACCTTCATACTGATTTACAGGTTTCAACCGAGTTGCCGTTTTTACCGAACGGCTTCTTTTTTAATACGCCTGAGCATGTTCGTCAGCAACGGGTCGGTGGCGGCCATACAGTACTAGCGGTCAATTCACTCACGAATCAGGCCGAAGCGCGCTGTACGTTTTTCGTCGATGGCGATCAGGCCCGTAGTCCCGCAGCGGCTCCGTTCGGCTCCGTCGAATTTGT
This sequence comes from Spirosoma utsteinense, assembly GCF_014282275.1. GTDB lineage: Bacteria > Bacteroidota > Bacteroidia > Cytophagales > Spirosomataceae > Spirosoma > Spirosoma utsteinense. The sequence continues at coordinate 64,086 of NZ_VFIA01000021.1, read as the reverse complement.
TGAAACCCTGCCCGAGTCGGTTCTTGATGACTTCCTGGATGCCTTAGCTGCGGCCGTCGCAGCAACGGGCGTGTCTATTTTCCGACTGGTGAACTACCCCCACTGCTACGCCCCGCAGCAGGCGCAGCGACTTACCGAACAACTCATCAAAAGCGGGTTTACGATCGTCTCGGCCAACCAGAATTTCTTTCTGCCCATCACCAGCACTGCCTTCGAAACCATCATCGACGCGTCGGAACGGCGACGACTGCAAAAATGCCGGAATGCCGGCTTCCGGTTCGCGCACTGGGAGAAGCCCGATATCGACGCGGTAACCGCCTTTCTGGTCAGCACCCGGCAGCGGCAGGGCTATGCCCTCACCCTCCCGCCCGACCGTTTACGCCAGTTGCTCCGGACCTTTCCCGATCAGTTCCCGGTTTTTGCCGTCAGCGACGGAACCACGATAGCCGCGCTGACCGTAGCAGTACGCGTCCGGGCCGACATTCTCTACAATTTTCTGCCCGCGTCCAGCCCCGACTACCAGGCCTACAGCCCTATGGTGCTGCTCACGGATGGACTGGTTACCTATTGCCAGGTCCAACACATCCAACTACTCGACCTCGGCGTATCACTCGACAGCGAGCAGCAGCCGAAACCCAGCTTGATCCGCTTCAAACGCAACCTCGGCGCACAGGAATCCCCCAAGCTGGTATTCGAGAAGCGGTTCCAGGAAGAGGCAAGTAACGTTAATAACAGGTAAGAGCGAGAAAACCCCGGCAGAGGTGACCTGTCAATAGAAATAAACGGTGCCAAAAATAGCCAGCCCCGTTAGGGGCGACCCAATCGTAGACAAACGATGCGGCCGCCCCTAACGGGGCTGGGATTGACTAAGCAGACTCTTGTCTATTGACAGGTCACCCCTACCGGGGTTAAACGCCCCAGGCAACGATCAGATTTCCTAAAACCATTGTCAGGACAGGATGTCCGCGTTACGTAACGCGGACATCCTGTCCGCCTGAACGAGCTTCCTCCTTATAAATATCCAGCGAGTGTTGTTTGGGGAAACAGTCGACCAGCCCCTGTTGATTGAGGTTGACGATGGGGTATCCGTTGAACTTTTCGAGGTCTTTGAAGAGGAAATGGTGCGAATACAACAGTTCGCCCATGCTCTTCGCGCTCGTATTACGCACCTTCGACGGCGGGTCGCCCGATTTGTCGTAAAAGTGCCGGTCGATGTAATACATGTCATTATCCTCATCTACGACCAGATTCAGGAAGTAATCGTTATCGAAACCGCAGATGTATATTTCGCTGTAACCCATGTAGCAGGCAGCAGCCAGCGCCTTGTAGGCCGTCATGGATATGTAGCTGCGGGGACCAGTGATCGTGATGCGATTCAGAAACACATTACCCCGGTCGTAGTAGCCGTGTTTCTTTTTGAAGGGCGAAGTATCGACATGCTCCAGCGGGACGAAACAGGTGATGTTTTTTTCGGTCAGCAGCGCGACGTCGCGTTTGAGCCGCTCGGTCAGGTGCGGGTATTTCTCGGGAAAGAAAAAGGCCGGATCGCTGAGCAGGTAATAATCGGGAACAACGATCTCGGCCAGCGGGGAGCTGATATAGGAATTCACCGCAAACACGTCGAAGTTATGCTCCCGCTTCAGCCGGTTGATCTTATCGGGGTCGAGCCGCCCAACCGACGGGCCGTTGGCCAGCACGATAGCTTTACGTCCCGTCATACTGCCCTGGAGTTTACGGGTTTGCCGCAGATGGCCGTAGTTGCGGCTGACGACCTTCAGGCGGTAGAACCAGTTGCGGGCCACCGTATCGAACCAGAAACCAAGAATGCGGGGTATGCTCAGACCGAGATAATTCATCAACGAGTGCCAGCGGCAGTAATAGCCTGCAAAACTACTACGAATCCGGCAAATGGCCGGGCGGGCCTGCTCAGCTTTGCCACCCGGCATTTATTTGCTACTTTTGGCCTATCTCGAACACGCCACCGTGGATGAAAAAAAAAGTATTGGTTACCGGCGCTGACGGTTTTATCGGCAGCCACCTGGTTGAAAAATTGCTGGACGATGGGTATGCTGTAAAGGCCTTTGTCTACTACAACTCGTTCAACAGCTGGGGCTGGCTCGACACCCTCCCGACCGAAAAACTGCAGGAAATCGAAATATTTGCCGGTGACGTGCGGGACCCAAACGGGGTCCGAACTGCCATGAAGGATGTAAGCATGGTGTTTCATCTGGCCGCGCTCATCGCCATTCCCTACAGCTACCACTCGCCCGATAGTTATGTCGACACCAACATCAAGGGTACGCTGAATATTCTTCAGGCCGCCCGCGACCTGGGAATCGAGAAAGTACTCGTCACGTCGACTTCGGAAGTGTACGGCACCGCCCTGACCGTTCCCATCGATGAGACGCACCCCCGGCAGGGCCAGTCGCCCTACTCGGCCACCAAGATCGGGGCCGACTCGATGGCCGACGCGTATTTCCGCAGTTTCAACCTGCCCGTCGTCACGGTGCGGCCGTTCAATACGTACGGGCCCCGCCAGTCGGCACGGGCCGTTATTCCCACGATCATTACGCAGTTGCTTAATGGCTACCGGGAAATAAAACTGGGCGCACTCCACCCGACCCGCGATCTGGTGTTCGTTAAAGATACGGTGAACGGATTTGCTGAGATAGCCAAACACGATGCGCTGATCGGTCAGGAAGTCAACATTGCTACCAACGCCGAAATCAGCATTGGTGACCTGGCCCACAAGATCATTGATCTGATGGGCGTACAGGCCGAAATCATTTCGGATGACCAGCGGCTGCGCCCCGAGAAGAGCGAAGTGGAACGGCTGATGGGTTCCAATCAGAAGATTACTTCAACAACGGCCTGGCGTCCTCAGTACAGTTTCGACGAGGGCCTGAAAGAGACGATAGCCTGGTTCAGCAATCCCGAGAACCTCAACCAATATAAGGCCCATATCTATAATGTTTGACCGGTTCGTTCAGTTCGTACGCGACACCTTCGGCGAAACCGACGGTTTTATTCCCCTGCACGAGCCCCGCTTCACAGGCAATGAGAAGGCGTATGTCAACGACGCTATAGACTCCACGTTCGTCTCGTCGGTAGGCCGGTACGTCGATCGGTTCGAAGAGCAGATCCGGGAGTACACCGGGGCGCCCTACGCCATCGCCACCGTAAATGGTACGGCCGCGCTGCACATCGCGCTGGTACTAGCGGGAGTTGAGCGCGACGACCTGGTGCTGACCCAGCCGCTCTCGTTCGTGGCTACCAGCAACGCCATTGCCTATACCGGCGCGGAACCCTGTTTCATCGACATCGACCTTAATACACTCAGCCTCAGCCCCGAGAAGTTATCCGCTTTTCTGGACAGCCAAACCGAAATCAGGAACGGGAGTTGTTACCACATCGCCAGCGGGAAGCGCGTGAGCGCCTGTGTGCCGATGCATACATTTGGGCATCCGGCCCGGATCGAGGCTATCGTTCAGATCTGCACGACCCACCATATTGCCGTCGTGGAAGATGCCGCCGAATCGCTGGGTAGTACGTACCAGGGCAAACAAACCGGCACGTTCGGGCTGCTGGGCACCTACAGCTTCAACGGCAACAAAACCATTACCTGTGGCGGGGGCGGCATGGTCGTCACCAATGACGAGCAGCTGGGTAAACTGGGTAAACACCTGACGACCCAGGCCAAGGTGCCGCACAAATGGGAGTTCAACCACGACCAGACGGGCTATAACTACCGGCTACCGAACCTGAACGCGGCCATGGCCTGCGCCCAGATGGAGCAGCTCGACGGGTTCATTGCCAACAAGCAGCAGCTGGCCGGGTTCTATCAGGCATTTTTCCAGACAACTCCGTATCAATTTATTCAACAGCCCGCCGATAGCCAGTCCAACTTCTGGCTAAACGCCGTCTTGCTGAACGACCGACAGGAGCGCGACGAGTTTTTAGCGTATACGAACAGCAAAGGCATCATGACCCGCCCGGCCTGGACGTTGCTGACCAAGCTGCCCATGCTGAGCCACTGCCTGCACGACGACAGCACGAATGCACAGTACATTGAAGATCGTCTTGTGAACATTCCCAGCAGTGTACGGCTGACATGAGCAAGGAACAACTGATACTGGTAGGGGGCGGTGGGCACTGCAAATCGGTGATCGATGTGGTGGAAGCGTCCGGCCAGTTCAGTATTGCCGGAATTGTCGATACGCGGGAGAAGCTGGGTACGACCCAATCCGGTTATGCCGTCGTCGCTACCGATGACGACATTGAAGCCCTGGCGCGGGAGTACCGGTATTTTCTGGTCACGGTGGGCCAGATCCGGTCCAGCGCCGTACGCACCCGACTCTATCACTTGATCAAAAGCCTGGGCGGTACGTTGACCACGGTGATTTCACCCACGGCCTACGTGTCCCACCGGGCGCTGATTGGCGAGGGCACGGTTATCCATCACCAGGCGTTTGTGAATGCGGGGGCGCAGATCGGTGTCAATTGCATCATCAATACGGGATCCCTGATCGAGCACGACGCCCGGATTGGCGACCACTGCCACGTATCGACGGGGGCCGTCGTCAACGGCGACTGTCTGGTGGGCGACCATTGCTTTGTGGGTAGCCGTGCCATACTGTCCCATGGCGTCCACGTAGCCCCAAACGGGCTGATTGGCGCGGGGGCCGTGCTGCTGACCAATTCCGAGGAAGGAGGGCTGTATGCGGGTAACCCGGCAGTTCTGAAAAAACGAGTAGCATGAGTAAGACACTGATCATCGCCGAAGCCGGCGTCAATCATAACGGCGATATCGACCTCGCCAAGCAGCTGATCGACATAGCGGCCGAAGCGGGGGCCGATATCGTCAAGTTCCAGACGTTCAAAACCGAGAAGCTCGTGAGTACGTCGGCCAAAAAAGCCGACTACCAGGTGAACAACATGCCCGGCGAGACGGACAACTCCCAGTATGCCATGCTGAAAAAGCTGGAACTGAGCCCGACCGATCATTTGGAGCTGATGGCGCACTGCCAGCTGCGGAACATACAGTTTTTGTCTACCGCTTTCGATCTTGAAAGTCTCAACTTTCTGGCGGGTCTGGGCATCGACATTTTCAAGATTCCATCCGGTGAAATCACCAACCTGCCCTACCTCCGCAAGATCGGGAGCTATAATAAGCAGGTCATTGCCTCAACGGGTATGGCCACGATGGACGACATTTCAGCCATGCTGGATGTCCTGATCAAAGCCGGTACTGCCCGCGAAAACATTACCGTACTGCACTGCAACACCGATTATCCCTCGCCGTTCCAGGATGTTAACCTGCGTGCCATGCATACCATCGGCGAAACGTTTGGCGTGGCCGTTGGCTACTCCGACCATACGTCCGGCATCGAAGTACCCATTGCGGCCGTTGCCCTCGGCGCTACGGTGATTGAAAAACATTTCACGCTGAACCGGTCGCTGGAAGGCCCCGACCATCTGGCATCCCTCGAACCGGATGAGCTGACACACATGGTCCGAGCCATCCGAAACATTGAACTAGCGCTGGGTGATAGCGTGAAACAGCCTACTCCATCGGAACAGAAGAACATAGCCGTTGCCCGGAAGAGTATTCACCTCGCCCGGCCACTGGCAACGGGGCACGTACTGACCGAAGCCGATCTGGTGATGAAACGCCCCGGCAGCGGTATTTCGCCCATGCTCCTGGATAGCGTCACGGGCCGGACTCTGGCCGTCGATGTCATGCCCGATCACCTCTTACGCTGGGAGGATCTGGCATGAAAATCGGCGTTTTAACCAGCTCCCGGGCCGACTACAGCATCTATTACCCACTGCTGACGGCCCTAGCAGACGATTCGCTTTTCGATCTCGGCGTCATCGCCTTTGGTACGCACCTGTCGGCCCGCCACGGCCATACCGTCGACCAGATCGTGGCGAACGGCTTTTCGGTAACGCACCGGATTGACGCGGTCCCCGCAGGCGACACCCCGGCCGACATTAGTCACACCATGGGCAGCGTCATGCAGGCGTTTTCGGGGCTGTGGCCGACCGAAAGCTACGACCTTGTGCTGTGCCTGGGCGACCGGTTCGAGATGTTTGCCGCCGTGGCCAGCGCCGTGCCGTTCAACATTCCCATCGCGCATATCCACGGGGGCGAAACCACGCTGGGCGCTATCGACAACGCGTTTCGGCACGCGATCACGGTCATGTCGACCTACCATTTCACAACCACCGACGCCTACAAAGCGCGGGTGTTCGAACTGACCGGCTCGGCAGAGAACGTGTACAATGTAGGCGCGCTCAGCATCGATAATCTCCGGCACCTGACATTGCTAACCAAAGTCGAGTTCTTCGGGAAATTTGCCATCGACCTCGACCACCCATCGATCCTGATCACGTTTCACCCCGAGACGGTTTCATTCGAAAAGAACAAGGCTCACGTAGCGGAACTCATCGGTGCGCTGGACCAACTGCCGGACTACCAGCTGATCATCACCATGCCCAACGCCGATACCATGGGCAACTACGTGCGGGAGCAGCTGCTGGCGTTCATCGACCGGCACCCGAACGCGGTGGGTATCGAATCATTCGGCACAATCGGCTACCTTTCGTGCATGAAATACTGCCGGTTTATGCTGGGCAATACGTCGAGCGGGTTTGTCGAGGCCAGCTTTTTTCCGAAATACGTGATCAACCTGGGCAGTCGGCAGGAAGGGCGGCTCTTAACGCCCAACATCATCAACTGCCCGGTCCAGACCGATCGTATTCTGGAAGCGGTGCAGCGTATCGAAACGGCCGAAGCCCTCGCTCCCATCGATGCGTACGGCAACGGCACCACCGCCCAACAAATCGTTTCTATTCTAAAACAGGTTCGTGGCAGACTACAGTAAACATATCGTCCGGCAGGATGTACCCGTTGCCCGCGCGCTGGAGCAGATCAGCAGCCTTGGGCAGTACCTCACGCTTTTCGTGACCGACGACACCGGCAGACTGTTTGGCACGCTCACCGACGGCGACATCCGGCGGGGGTTGATCGACGGAAAACCCATCAGCGAACCGGTGAGCCAGTTTATGAACCCGAACTTCCGGTTCCTGCGGCAAAACGAATACAATACCGAAACCATCCGGCGCTTTCGGGCGCAGCTGCTACAGCTGATTCCGGAGCTGGACGACGACGGACGTATCATCCGCATTGTCAACCTGGCCAAGACGAAAGCGCTGTTGCCGGTCGATGCCGTTATTATGGCGGGCGGCAAGGGCGAACGGCTCATGCCCCTCACGCGCGACACACCCAAACCGCTGCTGAAAGTTGGCGACAAGCCGATTATCGAACATAACGTTGACCGGCTCACGCGCTACGGTATCAACCACATTCACATTACCACGCGCTACCTGGGCGAGCAGCTGGAAGACTATTTTGGTGACGGATCGGCCAAAGGGATAAGCATTCAGTATACCCGCGAAGATGAACCGCTGGGCACCATCGGGTCGATGCGGCTGACGGATAATTATCAGAATGACACCATTCTGCTGATGAACTCCGACCTGCTGACCAACATCGACTTCGAAGATTTCTACGAAGCCTTCCGCCAGCAGAACGCCGATATGTCGGTGGCGACGGTGCCGTATCAGGTCAACATTCCCTACGCCGTTCTCGAAACCAACGAGGGTGCCATCCGGTCGCTGAAGGAAAAACCAACCTACACGTATTACATCAACGCGGGCATTTACCTGATGAAACGGAGCATGGTCGATCTGATTCCGGAAGGCGTCTATAACGCCACGGATCTGCTCGAAAAGCTCATTGCCGAAGGACATACCGTTACGTATTTTCCCATGCTGGGCTACTGGCTCGACATTGGCCGGCACGAAGATTACCAGAAAGCCTGCGTCGATATCAACCACATCACCTTATGAAACCCCTGTTCCTGATTACGGCGCGGGGCGGCTCAAAGGGTATACCGGGCAAGAACACCAGGCCGTTTGTGGGGAAGCCGCTGTTGTACTACGCCATCGATACGGCGCGGGAACTGGCTCCGGACGAAGATATCTGCCTCTCTACCGATGCGGACGACATTATCCGGGCTGCCGAAGCCTATGGCCTGTCCGTACCATTCAAACGGCCCGATTCGCTGGCCACCGACCAGTCGGGGAGTTATGAAGTGATGCTGCATGCCCTCGATTTTTACCGGCAGCAGAATCGGCTGTACGACACGCTGGTGTTGCTTCAGCCAACTTCCCCGTTCCGGACGGCTCAGCACGTGCGGGAAGCTCTGGCGCTGTATACCGACGGTCTTGATATGGTGGTATCCGTAACAGAATCGGCGAACAACCCCTACTACAACCTCTTCGAGGAGAATGGTGATGGTTATTTGAACCGGTCGAAGGAAAGCAACTTTACCCGTCGGCAGGATTGCCCGGCGGTTTACGCCTACAACGGAGCCGTTTATATAATCAATACGGCGTCGCTCCTGCAAAAGCCGCTCAGCCAGTTCGGCAAAGTAAAAAAGTACGTCATGAGCGCTGAAGACTCGGTCGATCTGGACACCCCGCTCGACTGGGCTTTTGCCGAATTCCTGGCCGCGAACCGATCGCCAAAACCCGGTCAGTAAGGCCTTGGCTCGTGGCCATTTTTTATACCGTACCTGCCCGATTTTACGCAAACCGTTACGAAGTACCGGCTGAGACGTCTGTATGATCAGGCCTACATGTGCCGTTTCTCCACTTATGCATGCTTGACTTAACCGGCAAATCCATTCTCGTTACGGGCGGTACTGGCTCCTTTGGCAAAAAATTCGTCGAGATGGTTTACCAGCGCTTTCCGGCCGTAAAACGGGTAATCGTCTACTCCCGCGATGAGTTGAAGCAATTCGATATGGCGCAGACTTACCCCAGATTGCAGTACCCATCGATCCGGTTCATCATCGGCGATGTCCGGGATAAAGAACGGCTCCGCCGGGCCTGCGCAGGTGTCGACATTATTATTCATACGGCTGCCCTGAAGCAGGCTCCCACGGCCGAAGACAACCCAATGGAGTTCATTAAAACGAATATTCTGGGTGCCGACAACGTCATAAACGCGGCTCTCGACAACAAGGTCAAACGAGTCGTAGCCCTTTCTACCGACAAAGCCTCAGCTCCCATCAGTCTATATGGCGCTACCAAACTGTGCGCCGACAAACTCTTTATGGCGGCCAATAACCAGGCCGTCGACCGGGATACCTGCTTTTCGGTCGTCCGCTGTGGTAACCTGATTGGGTCGAGGGGGTCTGTGGTGCCGTTTTTCATGGAAAAACGGAAAGACGGTATTCTGCCCATTACCCACCCCGGAATGACCCGGTTCAGCATCTCGCCCGAAGCGGGTATCGAACTGATTTTCTACGCGCTGGAAAACGCCTGGGGTGGAGAGATTTTTGTTCCGAAGCTTCCTTCCTATCGCCTGATCGACGTGGCCGAAGCCATTGGCCCCGACTGCGAGCACAAACTGGTTGGCACCAGACCCGGCGAACGGCTCTACGAAGAAATGATTTCCGAGATCGATGCCAATAACACCATCGAAACGGACAATTACTACATTATTCTCCCCTCCTCACCTGGCTGGAACGTAGCGGCCTATATCAAGGCGTTTAATGGTCGCCGACTGGAGGCCGGTTTCCGCTACAACTCCGCTACCAACACCGACTGGCTGAGTGTGGAGCAACTGCGCGAACAGATTCGCACGCATGTCGATCCCTGCTTCGACATCCTCTGAAGCCGGAGCGGGCGGCTGGTGCCTGAAGGGTCAGTGCAGTTCTCACCTGAAAGCCGTAAATTTGAGGTGCTAAGCCGGGTAGATGCCTACAGTTGGCGGCCAAGTGTCATGAAACATGAGGGCCAGACTAACTTGATCTATTCGCTAGCAAACCTAATTGGAGAGTGAACGAACGAGCTGGCTGACGCCTTTCGTTGACAGGTTTGCTCTTTTACTCGTTCAGTACGTGGGTATCATTAAACGGCAGACCATACAGAGTTCCATTTACGCCTATGCGGGTGTAGGCGTAGGTTTTTTAACCCAGGGCGTCTTCTTTCCCAACTTGTTCAGCAAAGCGCAGATTGGACTGATGGCGCTGTTGATTGCCGTGTCGCAGGTGCTGGTACAGGCTTCGAGTCTGGGACTGAACAACGCAGGCGGGCGCTACTTTCCCTACTTTCGCAACAACGAGCGGCAGCATAACGGCTACCTGATCATCAGCAGCGTAACGACCCTCGTCGGTTTTGGTCTCTGCGTATTACTGCTATGGCTGGGCAAGCCGTGGGTAGTGGCGCAGTATGGCACGCAGTCACCCCTGTTCGTCGAATATTACCACCTCCTGTTGCCACTGACCCTGTTTACGGTTTATTTCGCCGTCTTCGACAACTACGCCAAGCTACTCTACGACCCGGTTACGGGTACGTTGCTGCAACAGTTCGTGCAGCGGGTTCTGATTCTGGCAGTAGGCGGTTTTTACTGGCTGGGCTGGCTCACCTTCGATCAATTCCTGGGCGTATGGTTACTGGCCTTTCTAATTCCAACATTGCTGATGGTAGCCAGTGTTGTCCGCGATGGAAACCTGTTCTTCGATCGACGGTATCTGTCGGTTACGCCCCAGCTACGCCGGGATTTGATCAGGTACGCCAGTTTGAGCTTAACGACTGCCTTATCGACGCAGATCATCGTAACCATCGACAAGGGCATGATCAGCAACACGCTGGGTCTGGATGCCACAGGGGTATACAGCACGGCTTCTTACTTTGCGGCTGTCATTGCCTTACCGGCCACGGCGCTTTACAAAGTAGCCGCAACGCTCATCGCCGAATCGTGGAAAGTAAACGACCGGGCCAATATCCTGATGATTTACCGAAAGAGCTGTCTCAACCAGCTTATTGCCGGGTGTCTGGTATTCGTAGGCGTAGCGGTTAACCTACCCAGCCTGTTTACTGTGCTCCCGGCAGGCTACGAAGCGGGTTATTTCGTTATTTTGTGGCTGGGACTGAGCAAAATCATCGATATGGCAACGGGTGTGAACGGCCTTATTCTATCTACGTCCCGCTTCTATGCGCTGGACTCGGTACTTTTTATTGGTCTAATCATCATCACGATCCTGGCCAATAGGTACCTCTTGCCACGGTATGGCATCAACGGAGCAGCTATTGGGGCGGTGCTGGCTACTTTTTCGTACAACTTTATCCGCACCTTACTGGTATGGGTGGCTTTTCGGATGCAGCCTTTTTCGTGGCGGAACGGGGCCGTACTTGTCGTAACTGCGCTGGTCTGGTTTCTAAGCGAACAAGTGCCCCATTACAGTGGGTCGATGTGGCAGACAGGCAGCGATGTGATCGTTCGTTCGAGCCTGATAACAGTCCTTTTTCTGGGCCTGCTCTATGTCCTGAACATTTCACCCGACGCGACCGATCTGCTGAACAGCGTTTGGCAACGGGCAAAAAAGATACGCGGTTAAATGATCGACCAACCCACACAGCCCACAGCTTCAGCTGTGGGTAACTGATCACCAACAACCAATCACCAATCACCAATAGCGAACCTATTTGTTTCTACTAAACTCCCACGACAGAAGATGTGGGCTGATTGATGCGAAAACTTCTTATTAAAGTATTTGGACTCGATACGCTGTACAAAGTGCGGAAGTCGCCTGTCGTCAACTTCCTGCCCCGGTTAAAGATGGCCAGCGGAGTGTATAACCACCGCTACAGCCAGATTCTGCGCTGGGGACTTGAGTCGCGCGAGGATACCAACTTCACCTATGAGCTGACCGACGACAATCTGTTGTATTTAGCGCATACAGTAGCCGTAGTGGCCAACGTGTCGCCCCAGCTGGTGCAGCAATACATCTGGGAAGCGCAAACGGACGAGACGCTGCGAAACCACATTCTCGAAAAAACCAAAACATCGTCGTACCGACGTGTAGCCGATTTGCGCGTAGAGTTTGGCCGGCGGCTGGGCTGGTATGCACTGGTGCGGCTTCGCAAACCGGCGGTTGTCATTGAAACAGGTGTTGACAAAGGCCTGGGTGCGGTGCTGCTCTGTTCGGCGCTGCTGCGAAACCGGGAAGAAGGCAACCCCGGCCGCTATTATGGTACCGATATTGCCACCAAGGCGGGCTACCTGCTCGACGGGCCTTATGGCGAGGTGGGTGAGGTACTTTATGGCGACTCGATCACGAGCCTGCGTGCGTTTAACCAGCCCATCGACCTGTTTATCAATGATAGCGACCACTCGGCCACCTACGAGGAAGACGAGTACCGGGTGGTACTGCCAAAACTTGGTACCGGCGGCCTGCTGCTCAGCGACAATGCCCATGAAACAAGTGCGCTGGCCCGGCTGTCGCTCGAAGTAGGGCGCAAATTTGTCTTTTTCAAAGAAATCCCGAAAGACCACTGGTACCCCGGCGCAGGTATCGGCTTTTCGTACTAACGAAGATCGTGGGGAGGTGGTAATGGGCCAGCAGGTATCCCCTTTCTCCCTCCTCCCTTTCCTCCCTCCTCCTTTCTATGTGGTTATTTAAATACCTGTTCACCAACGCCTACCGATCGCTGCAAACGCCTAACGGCCGGCGGCTGCTGTGGTTATTTTTTCGGTATGCCGGTCGGCCACGTCACCAGTCGGGCGTAATTCCGTTTTTAGGGTACCGCTTTCAGGTACCCGACGCGCTGTCATTTGTCTGGCAGTTCAAAGAGATATTTACCGACGAGTCGTACCGGTTCACGACCGACATCGCCAAACCGGTCATTCTCGACTGTGGGGCCAATATCGGCACCAGCCTGGCTTACTTCCGGCAAACGTATCCGCAGGCCCGGATCATCGCCTTTGAAGCCGATCCGGCCATCGGGGCCGTGCTGGCACAGAACCTGAAAGCCAACGGGATCAATGATATCGATGTGGTAAACAAAGCCGTCTGGATCAACGACGAAGGGCTTGATTTTGGCAGTGGTGAAGCCGATGGCGCGTCTATGTTTTCCGAAACAGGGCGCCGGCTGGTACCCTCCGTTCGGCTACGCGATTACCTGCTTCGCGAAACGCGCATCGACATGCTCAAGATCGACATCGAAGGCGCGGAGACCGACGTGCTGGTGGATTGTGCCGACGCCCTGGCCCACGTCCGCAACCTGTTCATCGAATACCACGCCTATATCGGTCATCCGCAAACGCTCGGCCTGATCACGCGTTTGCTGGAGAACCACGGATTCCGGTATTATATCGACAGCAACCAGTCACGGGTGCGGCCGCTGGTCAACCATCGTTACCGGGGCAACGATCTTATGGATCTGCAACTCAATATTTCCGCCTACCGCCCGTGAATGTCGTTATCCTCAGCACATATCAGCAATTTGGTGGGGCCGCCGTAGCCACCGGCCGACTGCACCGGGCGTTACAAAAGCATGGGGTTCAGACGACACTCCTCGTTGGCACGTCGGCCCGGCAGGAACGACACCAGCCCGCTCCGGACGTGACGTTCCTGGCTAATAATTTTCTGGCCGAACAAACTGCCTTTGGTCGGTTCGTGGCTGAACGGCTTTACTTTCTGCCGTTCGAGCGCGACCCGTCGGTTCGTTTTCATTTCTCTCCGGCGGTGTTCGGTACCGGCCTCAATTTCCACCCCGCCATTCAGCAGGCCGACGTTATCCACCTCCACTGGACCAGCTTCGGCTTCCTGTCGCTGAGCGGACTTCGGTCGCTGTTCGACTTGGGCAAACCGGTTGTCTGGACGCTGCACGATCAGTGGGCGTTTACGGGGGGCTGTCATTATACCGGTGGCTGCGATCATTTCCTGACCCATTGCCATCATTGCCCCTATCTGAAAAAACCGGGCGACAATGACTTGTCGGCCCGCCGATTCGACCGCAAGCAGTGGGCTTATGCCAACGCGCCACTCCATCTGGTTCACCCAAGTCGATGGCTGGCCGACCAGGCTGAGCGCAGCACCTTACTGGGTGGTTTTCCGCATCAGGTGATTCACAACACACTCGATCAGCAGGTGTTCACGCCCCATGCTACGCCTGATACGACCGTACCGCGTTTGCTTTTTGGTAGCGCGAATGTGACGGACAGCCGAAAAGGCTTTTCCTTTTTTGCCGAAGCATTGACGTTGCTGCATCAGCAATTTCCTGATCTCAAACCTGAAATTCTGGTCTTTGGCAAGGGGCGCTCGTACCTGTTCAACGAACTGCCCTACCCCATCCGGCAGTTGGGTATCCTGACCCACGAAGATGACATTGTGGCGGCTTACAACGCAGCTACGGCTATGGTTGTCCCCTCGCTGGAAGACAACTTGCCAAACACCATCGTAGAAGCCTTATCCTGCGGAACACCCGTGGTCGGCTTTCGTACGGGCGGGATTCCCGAAATGATCGACCATCAGCAGAATGGCTACCTGGCAGCTGTTGGGTCGGCCCAGGAACTGGCCGATGGACTCGCCTTCATACTCACCCATCCTGAACCGGGGCTACTACGTCAGCAGGCGCGCCGATCGGCCGAAGGCCGTTTTTCCGAAGTTCATATAGCCCGGCAACATATCGAGTTATATCAATCCTTGCTGAGTGAAAATTAAGCTGTCGGGACTGATTTAGTACGTTTGATCGCTTACCCGTTTACTTTTCAGCCTTATGCCGCCAACTGTATCTATCATTACTATCACCTACAATGCGGAACGGTTTCTGGAGCGTACGATCCAGAGTATCGTGGCGCAACAGGCAACGGATTACGAATACCTGGTGATCGACGGAGGGTCAACGGATGGTACGCTCGCTATAATCCGGCGTTATGGCGATCACATTACGCAGTGGATTTCAGAACCAGACAAGGGCCTGTACGATGCCATGAACAAAGGACTGCACCGGGCGCAGGGGCGATACGTCTGGTTCATGAATGCAGGGGATGAACTGTATGACCCACAAACGCTGCCCCGACTGCTGGAAAAGATCAGGATAACCTCGGCCGACGTGTATTACAGCGATGCGCTGTTCGTTCGTGATGACAGCGGGCAGGGGCCGGTTGCGGTTGGTTTGAGAAGTGCCATAACCCCCCATACCCTCCCCCACAACCTAATCTGGCAAGACATGGCGCTGGGTATGAAGGTGTGCCATCAGGCCTTTGTAGCGAAGCGGACCATTGCCCCCGATTACCCGACCGATAACCTCAGTGCTGACCTGGATTGGGAAATCCGGTGTTTGAAAGCAGCCCGACTTATCGAATTTCTGCCTTTTATCCTGTGCCGCTATCTCCTGGGCGGGGTGTCGGTTCAACAGCATCGCCGATCCCTGACAGACCGGTTTAAGGTATTGGCCGATCATTTCGGACTGGTCCCCACGGCCATCAATCACGGACGGATTATCTGGCGGGCCTGGCTGTTCAAAAAAGGATGAATTCGTTACCTGCTTCTACCATCGGGGTAGCGGATAAAAGGTCATTTCTTCGTTTGCGGGTTACCCTTGTTTTTAAATTTGTTTGAATCGACAGGGATAATTGACCGTTCACTACCTTTTGATTGGGAAATGCAGATAAATTTGCGGGGTTTATTCCCGTAAGGCCCCGTCTTCTTGTGCTTTTTAGATAAAAAATAGACTTAACCAATGAAAAGAATTGCTGTTTTTACCTCGGGTGGTGATGCACCTGGTATGAACGCCTGCATCCGGGCAGTTGTCCGGGGGGCGGTCTATCATGGTATTGAGGTATTTGGTATCCGCCGGGGGTATAACGGAATGATAAACGGCGACATTTTTCAGATGTCTTCGCATTCGGTGAGCAACATCGTGCAACGCGGAGGAACCATACTTAAATCGGCCCGTAGTAAAGAGTTCATGACGCCCGAAGGTCGTTCGAAAGCGTACGACCAGCTTCAGAAATTTGGCATCGAAGGGTTAGTAGCCATTGGTGGTAACGGTACCTTTACGGGTGCCACGCTATTTTTCGATGAGTACGGCATCCCTACTGTAGGCGCTCCCGGCACCATCGATAATGATCTGTATGGCACCGATTATACTATTGGCTTCGATACGGCCGTCAACACGGCGCTTGAAGCCATTGACAAAATTCGGGATACTGCCGACTCGCACGACCGTATCTTTTTCATTGAAGTCATGGGCCGTGATTCGGGTTATATCGCCATTCAGTCAGGAATTGCGGGTGGTGCCGAATTAGTTATGGTCCCGGAGGTACTAACGCCTATTTCAGAAGTAGTCGAAACGCTGAAAGCGGGCTGGAGTCGTCAAAAAGCCTCTTCTATCATTATCGTTGCTGAAGGGGAGGAAGAAGGGAATGCGAACGAAATAGCCGAAAAGATCAGGGCGCAGGTCCAGTCTGATATAGACATGCGTGTTACAACGCTGGGCCATATTCAGCGCGGAGGCATTCCAACGGCTTACGACCGGATACTGGCTAGTCGGCTGGGTCTGGGTGCGCTGGAAGGCCTGATGAACGGCGAGAAAAACGTCATGGCGGGTGTTGTCAACAACGAACTTGTCTACACCCCTTTCAAAGACACCATCCGATTGCCCAAGCCCATCAATGAGGATTTGCTTCGGATGGTCAAGATCTTGTCGGTGTGATTTTTAGTTGTAGAAGTCGTAAGAGTCGTAGAAGTCGTAAGTCGTAGAAGTCGTAGAAGTCGTAAGTGGCTGAAGCGTGTGTTGCTTTCGCGTCAGCCACTTACGACTTCTACGACTTACGACTTTTACGACTTCCAATCACACATACCCTACTACCCAATACACGAGGTACCCCACGATCTCTCTTGTCAGGTAGAAGGAGTCGGCGAAGGTTTGCTCATGGGGTAGGATGAAATCGCCGGGTTCGAAGGCCCGGCGACTGCTTAGAAAACCGCCGGGAAAAGGCTTCACTACTACGCTTTCTTTCTGAAAACAAGCCACAGCCCGGCGCATGTGCGACGCCGAGGTAACCAGGACACAGCGATTGGTACCGAACCGATCGTGAAGCATCCGGGCCGAAAACTGCGCATTCTCATGCGTATTCCTCGACTTCCCTTCCAGCACAATATCGGCGGGCCTAACGCCCGACGCGATCAAAAACGTCGTGGTCATTTTTCCTTCGTCAATGACGTTTTTTCGTTGAAAGGGTAAATCGCCGGGACCACCGCTAATCAGGATCTTCTGCACCGCTCCGGTTTTGTACAGATACAGGGCCTGGCCAGCCCGGTCGGCTTCCCGACCCAACAGAAAGCGCTCGCCCGGAACATCTTTTCCGATGTTGGCCATTCCCCCCGTCAACACCACCGCAATCGTACGGCCCGAGTCGGCGGATACACGCGAAGGGGCATACTCCCACTGTAAAGCCAGTTCATTGACCAGAGCCGGGTTACCGAAAAGCCAGAATGTAGCAAGGCCAGCGCCGACCAGCAAACGACGACGGCGTGCATTTTTCGTCAGTAAAGCCAGCAGCAGCGCACCGACCAGCCAGCCAGCGGGCGTTAACAGATAATAAAGCGTTTTAGAAAAGAAATAAAACATAGACTATGAGGAACATGGCAAACGTTTTGTAGACAGTTAGCTTAGGCTAAATCCGTAAATTTGTCACCACGCTGCCACGAATATACGTGCCTCCCTGTATGAAAAAACCCTTCTTGACCGCCCTTGCCGGTTTATT
Organism: Spirosoma utsteinense; assembly: GCF_014282275.1. Taxonomy (GTDB): domain Bacteria; phylum Bacteroidota; class Bacteroidia; order Cytophagales; family Spirosomataceae; genus Spirosoma; species Spirosoma utsteinense. The sequence continues at coordinate 46,454 of NZ_VFIA01000021.1, read as the reverse complement.
ACTAATCTCATTCGCCTGGGCGCAATCGCCCTCTACCAAAAGTTTCAAAATAACCGGCCGCGTCAATGGGCTGAAAGACACGACGCTCGTACTGGCTCACTATTTTGGCGCTACCCAATACATACCCCAGGATACAGCCCGTGTCGATGGGGCCGGAAATTTTATGTTCGAAGGAGCAAAGCAGCTTCCAACTGGTTTGTACCTCGTTGTTTCGCCTAAAATCGGCAACATCGAACTGTTGATGGACAATGATCAGGCATTCTCCTTCGAGACCGATACAGGCAGTGTTATCAAAAAAATGAAAGTCACCGGCTCGGCCGAAAATGAACTGTTCTACGGCTACCAGCAGCAACTCGGCCAGCTTATGGAAGACGCGCAGGCACTAAACGTGCAGAGAAAGCTGCGTACCGATGCCACATCGACTGCCATGTTCAATGAGCAGATGTCTATTCTGCAAAAAAAGGCGCAAAGCCAGCGGGAGCAATTTTTCAAGGACAACAGCAACACCTTCGCGGTTAAGTTACTAAAGGCGTCGGCAGAACCCAATGTACCGCCCGCCCCAAAAGCCGCCAATGGACGACCAGACTCCGTGTGGGTGTTCAACTACTTCAAAAGCCATTTCTGGGATGACTACGACTTTGCCGATGACCGATTTGTGCGGTCGCCTATCCTACAGCGCAAACTGGACCGGTACCTGAAAGAGCTCACGGTACAAAATGCGGATTCTCTGATAAAAGAAGCCGATTTCCTGGTCGGGAAGGCAGTGACCGGTAAGAGCAAAGAGGTAAAAGCCTATACGATCTGGTACATCACCAGCCAGTATGAGCAACCCAAGGTGATGGGAACCGATGGCTTATACGTTCACATGTTCGAGAAATATTACGCTACCGGCGTCATGCCCGTGAGCGATACGGCTACCGTCCGGAAAATCGGCGAACGCGTTGCTACCCTCAAGCCGACGCTGGTTGGTAAAATACTCGTATCGCCCACCGTGAGCGATACGCTCCGCCGACCAATTGCATTGTCGGCCATCAAGTCCGACTATACGATCGTTTACTTCTATGCGCCACACTGCGGCCATTGCCGCGACAGTGCGCCCAAGCTCAAGAAGTTTATTGATGACTACAAGGGGAAGGGTGTTGAAGTGCTGGCGATCCCTGTGGAAGACAGCCCCGACGAGTGGAAGAAATTCATTCGCGAGTTCAAACTGCAAAAGGCGCTCAATGGCTACGATTATGCGTCACGGACCAACTACCGGCAGCAATACGACGTCTGGACCACGCCCACTCTTTATGTACTCGACAAAAACAAAAAAATCATAGCCCGCAAACTTCCTGTTGAGCAGTTGGAGGATTTTGTACTCTTCCACAAAAAGCAGCAGGCAGCCCAAAAAACGTCGGTAGCCACGGTGAAAGCGAAGTAATAGAGGGGAATTAAAAGGAGTAGGGGGAAGAAAGGGAGGAAGGAGTTGCGTAATGGCATTCTTTTCCTCCCTTTCCTCCCCTACTCCCTTTCCTCCCCTCTTATCTCATCTTCGTTCGTTTCACCAGATAGGATGTCAGAATCTGATCGAACCCCTGCGCGATATCGGCTTCGATGAAGTCGATTTTGTATTGGCCACACCGCATCTTCAACTCCTGAAAGTACGTCTTCACTGCCTGCTGATAGGTATCGCGCACCTGCCCCGGCTGAAGTTTCACTTTCTCCCCGGTTTCCAGGTCGATGAACTCATACGGCCGCTCGTCGAAGGAAAAGTCTTCTTCGGTCTTTTTATCCGTGACGTGAAACACCAGTACCTCATGCAGGTTATGCCGCAGGTGTTGCAGCGCGGAGAAAAGGGCATCGCTTTTCTCACTGTTCTCAAACATATCGCTGAAAATTATGACCAGTGACCGCTTGTTAATTTTTTCGGCAACCTGATGGATCACGTCGGCAGCGGCTGTTTTTCGCAACGGCTTCGGCTGGAGCATCAACAGGTCCAGCTGTGTGAACAGTTTATGAACGTGCGACGGCGTCGATTTCACGGGCGTTTGCAGATCGATCACATCGGCAAAGGTTGTCAGGCTAACGGCATCTTTCTGGCGCTGTAGCATATAAGCCAGACAGGCAGCCGCCATGACGCTAAACGTCATCTTCCCGTAATTGGCCTCCGGGTAATACATCGACGACGACGTATCGATGAGCAGGTGGCACCGTAGGTTGGTTTCCTCCTCATAGCGCTTCACGAACAGCTTTTCGGTCTTGCCAAATACTTTCCAGTCGATATGCCGTGTGGTTTCGCCGGTATTATAGAGCCGGTGCTCGGCAAACTCAACCGAGAATCCGTGGAAGGGCGATTTATGCAGCCCTGTAATAAAGCCTTCGACCATCTGACGAGCCAGAAATTCGACATTACCGTAAGACCGTACCTGGCTTAAATTCAGCGGTTGTTTCATTCTATAAACTTTGGTAAAGTTTCGGACTTTGCCAAGAGAAGACCGCAAAAAGATCGCCCGATACTCCGGCAGGAATTGCACAGAGGAGTATCGGGCGACGGTTACGTACTACGGACTGAAGTCCGTGGTAGGTAGCTTACAATACAGGTTCCAGCATTGGCTGGTAAGCAACAGGAATAGAGAATGGGTTTGTCAGGGGTGCCATAGCGATGGCGCGACCTTTACCGACAACCCGAAGCGATACGTTGGCAACGCCCTTCGAGATCATCCCCAGCGCATGGGCAGCGGCATGGGTAAGATCGATAACACGGCCTTTGGTAAATGGCCCCCGATCATTGATTCGTACAATTACGGAGCGGTTGTTATCGAGATTCGTAACTTCAACTAGTGTGTTTAGCGGTAAACGAAGATGGGCACCTTCGAGAGCGTCTGGGCTGACGCGTTCACCGTAAGCGGTCTTACGACCCGTAAACTTTTTAGAATAAAAAGACGCTTTGCCTTTCTGTATGAGGCTTGGGAGAGCCTCCGTCGGTTTCATGTTGCCAAAAAACAACATAAGGGACATGATTAAACTCATACAGCTTTTCGTTAGATGATAAGAACAGATGAAGCAAACTCAGTAGACCATGTCTACAGCCTCACCCCCAAAAAGTGCAATTCCTTAAAAACAAATATACAGAAGACAGGTCTTATTACCAAGGCATTAGCCAAAAATCTGTAGAACGGCCTCCACAACAATGGTGTTTTTTGTAGGTATTTCGCTACGAAATATAGTTTGCCAAATCTTTTTGTTCTTATACGAATGCCCGTACTTTAGCATCTACTAACACACTAAACCTCACTGATTGTGGACGAACGAGAACGGGAGAAAATCTATTCCAAACGGGTTCGGGCGGGCAAACGGACTTATTTCTTCGACGTAAAATCGACCCGCGCCAACGACTATTATATTACCATTACCGAAAGTCGGCGGTTACCGCAGGGCGAGGGATTTACCTATGAAAAACAAAAACTGTTTCTTTACAAAGAAGACTTTCACAAATTCATCGAGGCCTTGCAGGAAACTGTCGATCACGTAAAAACAGAGCTGCTACCCGACGTAGATTTCAGCCAGTTCGTGCGCCCCGAACGCGATGAACAGACCGATTTCGCCAGTGAACTCAAATGGGAATAATCCATAGACTATGTAAGAACGCTACTCATCGGTCCGGCCCTGGACAACAGCCCCTTTCAATAATCAACCGCTTATGCTTTCGACTCCACGTCGGAGGCTTTTTTTATTGTAAATTTGCAAATCAGTTAGTGAGTCAAACCAGTAGATCAGTCAGTTAGCAACTGATGCGTTCAGCGCTTACCGACTTACTAACTTTCTGACTTATCAACTTATTTACATGGGCTTACAATGTGGTATCGTAGGGTTGCCAAACGTTGGCAAATCGACGCTGTTTAATGCAATATCGAGCGGTAAGGCCGAAGCGGCCAATTACCCATTCTGTACTATAGAACCAAACGTGGGTGTCGTTACCGTCCCCGACGAACGCCTGGATGCCCTCGAAGGCCTGGTGAAACCACAGCGGGTGGTGCCGACCATTATCGAATTCGTAGATATTGCCGGACTGGTAAAAGGTGCCAGCCAGGGTGCAGGTCTGGGCAATAAATTCCTGGCCAACATTCGTGAGGTCGACGCCATTGTTCACGTCATCCGCTGCTTCGAAGACGATAACATCGTTCACGTCGAAGGCAAGGTCAATCCTGTCTCAGATAAAGAAATCATCGACGCCGAACTGCAACTGAAAGATCTGGAAGCAGTCGACAAGAAAATTCAGCGGATCGACAAAGCAGCCCGCGTGGGCGATGCCAAAGCGAAATCGGAACTTGAGGTGCTGAAGCTGTTCAAGACAGCGCTGGAAGCCGGCAAAAGCGCCCGGACGGTCGACGTATCGGCCGAAGATCGTGAAGCGGCTATCAGTGACATTTCTCTGCTGACGGTGAAGCCGGTTATTTACGTAGCCAACGTCGACGAAGGATCGCTGCCCAATGGCAATGCCTACTCCGACGCGCTCAAGGAAGCCGTTAAAGACGAGGGGGCCGAAGTGATCGTGATCAGCGCGGGCATCGAGTCGCAGATTGCCGAGATGGAAGATCCTGAAGAGCGGGAGCTGTTTCTGGGCGAGTACAGCCTGACCGAATCCGGCCTGAACAAACTCATCAAAGCGTCGTATCGCCTGCTGGGTCTGATTACTTATTTCACGGCGGGTGTAAAGGAGGTCCGTGCCTGGACGATTCACCGGGGTTGGAAAGCACCCCAGGCCGCTGGCGTCATCCACTCCGATTTTGAGCGTAAGTTCATCCGGGCACAGGTCATGAAACTCCCCGACTTCTCCCAGTTCAAAACAGAAGCGGCTGTCCGCGAAGCGGGTAAGCTGGCCGTTGAAGGCAAGGAATACGTCGTTCAGGACGGCGACATCATGGAATTCCTGCACAGCGCGTAGGGCTTTCTTTCAGCACTAGAGCGCCTGGTTAACGGAGCGGGCGGAAGCTCGCTCTTTTTCGTTCCCATGATCACGTAGCCAGAATAGGATAAATCTACACCGATTTAGCTATGTACACCGTAATTTAATATACTGTTTTTGTGAATTTAAATACATCAGACGTGAAACGCTCCCACATTTTGAGAGGAGTTCCTACTTATAGCGCCATCTGTCTCTTTATCTGTATTCTTTATCTATCTCTTGCAACTTACGATACGTATTATTCAAAGACTGATCAGTTGGTAAACGGATTCGCGTTCCGAAATATCCTCGTCGCCGTTTTTGTTAGTTGTCTGATCTTCTTTTTGTTGTATCGGGGACTGACCTCACGCTATAAGTTTATGCAGAACAGCGCGCTGTCCGTCAGCGCTACCGTTCTCCTGCTGCTCTTGCTGGAAACAGGTGCCCACATTCTGATCGGGATGGAGGTGTTTGGTAAGATCGAGATGACATACAGGCGTTTCTATATAAGTCCGGACGTTGCTAACCGGAAGCCCATGTTCTGGGGCGATTTCAGCAAAGAAGCCGGACGCTGGCGGGTAGCTAACGCAAGTCACACCGCCCACGATTGTATGGGTAACTCCATACCTTGGCATTCAAACTCGGTAGGGGCCAGCGACCGGGAACGAAGCATTCAAAAGAGAGACTCAAGCCAGAAACGGGTGGCTATACTTGGCGATTCATTCATGGAAGGCATGCTGGTTAACGCCCAGTACCGGTTATCGAACCGTCTGGAAGCAGGAACGGGCCATGAACATCTGAACTTTGCCGTTAACGGCAGCAGTCCCATCAACTATTATTTGGTTTACAAAAACATTGCAAAGCGGTTTGAGCACGACGTTGTCCTGATAGGTTTGCTGCCGGCCAACGACTTCCAGGATTATACTCCCGACCAAGCGTATAAGCTGGTCGAATGGCCCATCTATCGGCCTTACTGGCAAGGCACCTATCCCGCTTATTCGTTGAAGTATTCACTTACTGCTATTGAACAGTCCATTTCGCGGAACAATCGAACAACGGGTGGCTTGCTCAGTGTGGTCGATTCCGTATATAGTCAGTTACCCATAGCAGACCGATTAAAAGCTGATATCCTTCTCAATTCCGGAATTTTCAAGATCGTTCAGACTTTGTCGGCGCGATGGCTGATTACGAAAGGACGTTTAACTCAATACGAGCAATTTCCGGAGGCCAATTTTTTAGCGATGCGTTACTCACTCGAACAGATCGTGGCGGAAGCCAAAGGCAGGAAAGTAGTGCTGCTGTCGATACCTATCCAGAATGACATTGAAGCCATTCGGAACGGTCATAAAAACCAGTTGGACGGCCGGCTGCGGAAATTTTGCGACCAGCATCATATTTTGTTTGTACCGCTTCTGCCCCACTTTCTGGCCTACAAAGGCAACGTAGCCGATTTGTTCGTCACCTGCGACGGGCACTGGTCGAAAAAAGGGGAGCAGTTTGTGTCCGATCTACTTTTACAAAACCGGCAGTATAGATCCCTGTTAACTAACTAAAAATGGGTGGGATAGCCTGCTCATGTAGACTACCCTAACCCTATTGGTTTAAATCTGTAGCTACCAGACGTTCTTCAAGTCATCAGCAGAATAGGTATGGTTCCGGACCTTGAAAAGCGACTTGTCGGCACGTCCACTCTTCAGTGAAAGTATATCCCGGTTGAAGAATCGGTACAGTAAAGCTATAGGTAGTAAAAACCCAAAGAATACCAGGGTTAACAAAATACGGGAGTTTATGTAGCCTAATCCCTCAGCCAGTTTGTACCAGCACCAGCTAATCCAGTAAGCCAGGGCAGGCAAGAATAAGGTGATTACCCCAACAGCGGTACCCGCGTAGAGCAGATAACGATTAGGGTATACGAAAGTATAAAGAACGAGAAGTCCTGTCGATATGGCTAGATTGGCCTTGTAGACATCCAGCTCCGGTAGACGCTTTTTCATAAAGCCGCCTTAAAACAGAGTGTATATGAACGGAGCAATAGCCGATCCACCGCCAACAACAATCAGCAGGCCGAGCAACAGCATGATTAATATGATAGGGGCCAGCCACCATTTTTTGCGCTCTTTCATGAACAGCCACAAGTCTTTAATCGATTCCATTTTTTAGTTAGTTTAAGGAGGTAGTACAAACGTTTTTAGTCAAAAAGCTAACCTAATAAGGCTACAAAGGCAAACAAAGGGCTACGTGCGTACGATATACCGGGAAAACGCCCGGAAATCAGTAGCCCCATTAGTCAAGAACAAACTCTTCTTTCCAGTTATCTTTTTCCGGCCAAACGGGTTGGTCCTGCTTGGCAAATAAATGGTTGCCAATGGCCAGGTAATCCATTTCGGTACGCATAAAACAGCGATAGGCATCCTCGGGTGTGCAGACAATGGGTTCACCACGGACATTGAAGCTGGTATTGACAATCACGCCGTAACCGGTTAGTTGCCGAAAGGACTCGATCAAATTGTAGTACCGGGAGTTCGTATCCTGATGAACCGTTTGGATACGGGCAGAAAAGTCGATATGCGTAATGGAAGGCAGGTCGGACCGGAGCACGTAGAGTTTATCCCGCAGGGAGAGTTGATGGTAATTGGCGGGCAGGCTATGCAGTCGGCTCGCTTTTACGGGATGAACCAACAGCATATAAGGCGATGTACCCTCATAATCGAAGTACTCAGCGCAGCGTTCGGCTAATACCGAGGGGGCAAACGGCCGGAACGATTCGCGGTACTTGATCTTCACATTCAGTTTTTTCTGCATCTCCGGGTTACGCGGATCGCCCAGAATACTGCGGCCACCCAACGCCCTGGGCCCAAATTCCATGCGTCCCTGTACCCAGCCAATAACATTGCCTTCGGCCAGAAGGCGGGCACTCTCGGTACTGAGGTCGTTAAAATCAGGGTAGTACGTAGTATGCGCATTGTATTTACGAACTGTAACCTGGATGTCCTCATCGGTTATTGTAGGTCCCAGATACGAGCCATTCATGCCATCCCGCTTATCTGTTAGCCGGCGCGGCTTTCCAAAGTAGGTATGATAAGCCGCCAGCGCTGCGCCCAGAGCCCCACCCGCATCTCCGGCGGCTGGCTGGATAAACATGTCATCGAAGACACCCGCTACCTGAATTTTGCCATTGGCTACGCAGTTCAGGGCTACGCCCCCCGCCAGACAAAGCGCCGTTGCGCCCGTTAACCGTTTGGCTTCCCTGGCCATGTTGATAACGACTTCTTCCGTTATACACTGAATAGCCAGACCCAGATTGCAGTGCGCTTCGAGCAGTTCATCCTCAGGTTTACGGAGTTTAATCCCCAACAACTGCTCCCATTTGTCTTCGTCCACCATACGCAGACCAGTGGCATAACTAAAGTAATCCTGATTGAGCCAAAGCGACCCATCCTCTTTAATCGATATCAGTTCACGCTTGATTAGGTCAATATAATGCGCTACCTGTGGCGAATCCGGATTGCCGTATGGTGCCAGCCCCATCAGTTTGTACTCGCCGGAGTTGACCCGGAAGCCCAGGAAATAAGTAAAGGCCGAATAGAGCAGGCCCAGCGAGTGCGGAAATCGAAGCTCTTTAAGGATTGTTAACTGATTGCCTTCGCCCAGGCAGATGGAAGCCGTTGCCCACTCGCCCACCCCATCGATCGTCAGCACAGCCGCCCGCTCAAAAGGTGAGGGATAAAAAGCGCTGGCCGCGTGGGAGAAGTGATGCTCAGGGAAGAGCATTTTCACTTTTTTTGCTTCGTCGCCATACAACTGGGTCAACTCCTGACGAAGTAACCGCTTGAGAAACATTTTCTCTTTGAGCCAGACTGGAATGGCGGTCAGAAACGAACGCACTCCTTTGGGAGCAAAGGCATAATACGTTTCCAGGAGTCGTTCGAACTTAAGCAGTGGCTTATCATAAAAAACCACCGCATCAAGGTCTTTCAAGCGTAGCCCCCATAATGGAGACAGTACGTTACGGCATTCGCAGGAAAAGATGGGTCATGCTTTTTTCTTGTAAAACGCTCCTCCTGAGCAGCAGCCACAATCTGGCCATCAATGACCAATGCTGCCGCTGAATCATGATAAAAAGCGGAAATTCCGAGTATCTTCATAAATAGTACTACCGTAACCTGGATCGGTTGTCACGGCCTGTGGATAGGTGTGGCAGTTATGGAGCTTAATTCAGGCTTACGCACAAAAAAAACTCAAAAATCGCCTAAAATTAACCAATACCACCCTATCGACCTATTCTTAACATAGACGCACTACTAGCGTAGAGTAGTATATCTCGCCAGGAAGAAAATATGAATAGGTTATTACCGGCGCTTGTTCACCCCCACCCGTCGATAAGCCACCAACTGGTCGGCGCGGGCGGCTGGGGGGCGGTGATAGACGAAAATTTCGTAGTCGTTTTCGGCCGAAGAATAACTGCCTTCGATATACGATTCATCGACCCGGGGTGGCGAGCCAGTCGTCAACACCGTGTAATCGTAGTTATACACCCCCTGTTTAAGCAGAATCGCTGCCCGATATACGCCCAGCGCCGGGTCGAAAGCCATGCGGTTCCGGTCGTTCAGTTGCCAGAGGTTGAACGCACCGTTGACGTATACGTCGGCACCCGGAATGTCAGCTGTCTTGAGGGTGAATACCGTCTCCACATAATCGCCGTTGGTAGCGCCGTTTCCCGTTTCCCGATGGTCGATCACGTACTGCCCATTGAAGTCGTCGCTCTGGATGTAGACACCCCGGCTGCGGGGCTGATCGACCTGCACGTAGGCAATGTTGCGGTCGGCGGGACGGTCGATGCGGTCGATGTAGTTAGCGCGGGAGAGGACCGTTCGTATATCGAAAAAACGGAATTCATTGCCACCCGGCATCGTATTGCTCAAATCTGCCACGCGGTATTCCAGCACCTGATCGAAGGCCCGTACGTTGCTCGGGCGTAAGCCAATAATTGTGCGGTCGTCGCGGTAGTTCTGGCGGATCACTACGCGGAAATCATCCTGGGGCGAAATAACCTGATACCCCTTATAATCGATGGTCAGGTTGATCTGCTGATCGGAAAACTGCCGGGCCGGATCGACCGAAAAGCCTACCGCAGCGGCAACGTTCAGCCGGTTCTGATAGGTAGAGAACCGACGCGTCAGGATAATATTTTCCCGCTTTCGCTCATCATAAACCACAAGCAGGTAATTGCCCGGCAGCTTCACGCGGGGCAGCGTAAAGCGATAGTGGTAAAACGGAATCTTGGTGTTGATAGAGACCTGATAATCGGTGATCGGGTTATCGTTGTATTCGTAGGTGAACTCGATGTCGTTCAGTACCGATTTCTTCCAGTCGGCATTGCAGTGGATGAGCCGGGCGCGAAACGAGCGGTAGTTGGCCGTCAGATCATCGAACTCAAGCTGGAGCGTAATCTGTTCATCGAGGGAAATTACCGGCGGGTTCAACGTCAGGGCCGGATCATTGGGATTGGTGCCCACCTGCGGAAACAGCAACACCGTCTGCACCTGCGGGTCGTAGATCCGGTCGACAGGCTGAAGATCCGGCGATGGCTGGGCCATAGACGAAACCTGATGGATAACGAACAGTAGAAGCAGGCAACTACGCATCAGCACCAACATCGACTTTCCATTATCCATCCTGTACGTTCACCGCCGAAGCGACCGGTTTATACCTTACTGTTTATACCTTGATTCTCGCTTCCAGTTCTTCGGCTTCCAGCATAGCGGTTTCCCACTGGCTCTGAAGATGGTCGAGTTGTAGCGACAGGCTCTTGTACTCGTCGTTCTTGGCCTGCATTTTACGGCTGTCACCATAGGTAGAAGGGTCTGCCAGTTCCGCTTCCAGCTTCTTTTTCTGGCTTTCCAGCTGGCTAATCTTCGTTTCGGTTTCTTCGGCCTGACGGGTCAGCGTTTTCAGGGTCTTCTGCCATTCTCTCCGTTCTTCGTCCGACGCCCGTCCGTTCGAACCGGACTTTGCCGCGTTTCCGTTCGTCGACGGCGCGGTTGCAGGCTGCATTTTAGGGGCTTCAACAGGCTTGGCCGGGGTTATACCCTGCTCTTTGCGCTCCTCCTGCCACCACTCATACTCGTCATACGTGCCGGGGTACTCTTTCAGTTGCTCGTCTTCGATATACCAGATTTTATTGGCTATCTGCGAAACGAAATACCGGTCGTGGGAAACAACGATATAGGTACCTTCATATTGCTGCAACGCCTGGATCAGGATATTCACCGACTGCATGTCAAGGTGGTTGGTCGGCTCATCGAGCAGCAGGAAGTTAGCCTGCGAAAGCAGCACTTTTGCCAGCGCCACCCGCGACTTTTCGCCCCCCGACAAGACCCGGATTTTCTTGAACGCGTCGTCGCCCGTAAACAGGAAGCAACCGAGTACGGTACGCAGTTCGGCTTCCGACTTGCTTGGGTTGGCCGTTTTCAGCTCTTCGATCAGGCTATCTTCCAGACGGAGTGATTCGAGCTGGTGCTGGGCATAAAAGCTGAATGACACGTTGTGGCCCAGCCGTCGCTCGCCATTGATGGGTTCGCTGCCGGCAATAATCCGCAGCAGCGTCGACTTGCCCCGTCCGTTAGCACCGATCAGCGCTACGTGGTCGCCCCGTTCGAGGGTGCCCTGGGTCTTGGTCAGGATACGCTTTTCGCCGAAGGCCTTGGTTATATTTTCCAGGTGCAGCACATGCCGACCGGGCTGGGTCGAGAAGTTGAAACGGAAATTGACGCGTGCGTTTTCGTCGAGCACATCATCGATCCGATCCAGCCGGGCCAGTTGTTTCACCCGGCTCTGTGCCTGTTTAGCTTTGGTAGCCTGCGCCTTAAAGCGTTCGATAAAGCGTTCGGTCTGCCGGATTTTGGCCTGCTGGTTCTCGAACGCTCCTTTCTGGATCTCGTTGCGCAGGGCTTTTTCTTCCAGATAGAACGAATAGTTACCCGCGTAGACGTTCAGTTTCGAATTGGCTACTTCAACCGTTACGTCTACGCAGTTGTCCAGGAAGTCGCGGTCGTGGGATACCACGATAACGGCACCTTCGTAGGTCTGAATATATTTCTCCACCCACTGAATCGACGGTAAGTCAAGGTGGTTGGTCGGCTCATCGAGCATTAGCAGCGACGGCTTCTGCAACAGCAGTTTAGCCAGCATGACGCGCATCCGCCAGCCACCGGAAAACAGTTTCAGGGGACGGTGCAGATCATCGGTCGAGAAACCAAGACCTTCCAGAATCTCTTCGGCCTTGGATTGAATGGTATACCCGTCGAGGGCATCGAATTCTTCCTGTACTTTACCCAGTTGATCGACCAGTTCATCGCGGTAGTTGGTTTCCATTTCATGAAGCAACTCCTCGATCTGATGCTGTAATTCGTTCTGCCGCGCAAAGGCCTGCATGGCTACCGACAGAATTGACTCGTCGGTCTGATAGGACAACAGGTCCTGATTCAGGAAGCCAATGGTTACGTCGCCCGCTTTGGAGATAGTGCCACCGTCGATCTGGTATTCGCCATCGATGATGCGAAGCAGCGTCGACTTGCCGGTCCCATTGAGGCCAATGAGGCCGATTTTCTGGCTGGGCTTGATATGCAGCGACGCGTTTTCGTAAAGAGCCCGGCTGCCGAGATAATAAGAGAGGTTTGTAATGGAAATCATGGACGCAAATTTACCGAAAAGAGAACGGATACTTGCATTATTAAATTCCGGATTACTATCTTTGCACCCGCAAACACCTTAAAAAGCCTCCTTAGCTCAGTTGGTAGAGCACTTCATTCGTAATGAAGGGGTCGTAGGTTCAAGTCCTATAGGAGGCTCCTGAAAATCAAGCACTTAGCATAATCGTTAAGTGCTTTTTTTATGCTCTGTGCAATGTGTCTTGGCGATATGCCTGATCCTGACAGATCGTTTGTCGTTCTAAATCGAAGTCAAGGTAAAAGGCCCATAAATTTGATCTCTGTATCTCTTGCTGGCAAATGACTTTGCCAATAAATTTTCTTGCGACTTACCCCATTGCACTTTCACTATGTTGTATATCGACGAAAACCACAAAGTGCCTCTGTTTAAAAAGTACCACACTGCGAACAATATTTGTGCAGTGATATATGATCAACTTACTGAAATCCTAAGAGCGTGTCGGGAAATTATGTTTGGCAATAAGCGTCAATCCGTTGCAACATGATTTGAATGTTAGCCAAATACAACCAATTCACCGAAGATGATACGGCATACTCGTAATCTTTGACAATCCGCCGAAAGAAATTCGTCCAAGCGATAGTCCTTTCTACCACCCAACGTTTGGCTACAGGTACGAAACCACGGGCTGTTTCAGGGCGTGAAGCCTTCTCAAACCGGGTCTCCGAAGCGATTGCGGCCCATTGAGGGTCGGTAGTGGCTTCCACTGTTTGGTCATGACTCTGTAGTTTGGCGACCACAAAGTTGACACGACTCTCAACCTTTCTCAATTTCTAAACACGCTCTAAGTTCTGGCAGTCTCCTAAAGGACTAACCGAAAAAAAGGCTGATGCCTACCGCCAACGATTGAACCGCTACGAACGTCAGTACCGGGCAATAATCGACCGACACGAACGCGGGAACTGGCAGACGCAAACAGCCACGCTCATTGGGCTGAAGTGGGCGCAATTGACCACCATTGACGACCACCTAAGAACCCGAATCAATGACCACCTGACCAAGTGGAAGAGCAGTGAGAAATGAGGGCAATAGCAGTAATAGAGCAGTAATAAACTCCCCTAAAAAATGTCACAAATTAACCGACCCCTTAACCCCTGAAATGTCACAAATTAACCCCTTGTATTTAGGGTTAAAACGTGACACGCTCTTTACCTCCACCAGTACCCAACCGGGGGCGGCTACTTGTCCAATAACGGGCGTACCTATTCCCTCGACATCAAAGGCCGGGCGGGGCGTTAGAAAGTTCGTATCCGCTACAATGCTACGCAATGACGATGCCTTATTGATGAGGTTAAACGGGCAATTCAGACAATACGTTAAAGGTTCAAGAGAGGACGATTACAGGAGAACTGCCCATAACGTACGTAACACCGACAGCAACCCCCGCAACAACTTACGACGTGCAGTCCTAAAGATTCACCGTCAGCCAGCCTTATTCGATTTAGGCCCAACACTACGATTGACGGCTGAACAACAGGCCGCACTCGATCACTGGCGAGGGACGCCTTACGAAGTGCGGATTTAATACTTTGTCCAATTTACAAATAGGCGAACAGCCAACATCATAGGCAGCCTTGATAATGAACTAAGTGTTTTTATAGTTTCTAACACCGGACAGGCTCTGACTTGTAGGCAGGGCCTGTCCGGTGTTAGAATAATACGGACATTAATTTTGTTTCAAGACCCTGACGGTTTGTGAATGAGCTTGGTTGCTAGCCCGCAACAGCAAAGTGCCTGTGGGCAAACTCGATAGATCAAACCGATAGTGCTCACTGGCACCCGCTCGCTCCGTACGTCTTTGTTCAACAATGCGCCCCTTTATGTCAGTTAAGGATAGGTATAACGCCTTGTTTTCACTACCTGTTACTTCCACCTCAACAACATGATTTACTGGGTTACCTAGCAGCTTCACCTGTAGTCTAGCTGTCGGTTCCCGGCTCACACTCAGCCTAGGAGAGCCGTTCCCACTACAAACGGCCAGCCAGTTGTACTGAAAACTTGCCTCGCCCGGCGTACCACTTTGAGTGGCTTTGAGCGTAATAGTAGGGTTATCGGTGTACAAATTCAGGGTGTAGGGGCCGGGGCTCGTTGTGGGCAGCATCTCATTGACGACCGAGAAACTGATGGGCTGGCCGGTTGTACCAGCGTATTGAGGGGCAAAGGTCAGTTGGCGTTCCGTGGCTGTTACTGTCGCACAACTCACCGGTGTCACGCCCATGATGGCAAAGGAGCAGTCAACGTTGACCAGCACCGAGACATTGCCTGAGTTATAGTTGGAGACGGCTAGGTCAGGTCGGCTATCGCCATTGAAGTCACCCACTACTACTCCACTTGGACCAGTACCAACGGCAAAGTTTGTGGCGGTTCCAAATTCGCCACTACCATTGCCCAACAGCACCGAGAGGTTGTTTGAAGCATAGTTAGTAACAGCCAAGTCAGCTTTACCATCGCCATTGAAGTCACCCAGTGCGACCGAACTAGGGTTTTTACCAATGGCAAAGTTTGTGGCGGTTCCAAATCCGCCATTACCATTGCCCAACAGCACCGAGAGGCTGTTTGAAGCATAGTTAGTGACAGCCAAGTCAGCTTTACCGTCGGTGTTCATGTCGCCCACCACTACGAAAGTGGGCTGCATACCAACGGCAAAGTTTGTGGCGGTTCCAAATTCGCCACTACCGTTGCCCAACAGCACCGAAACGTTGTTTGAATTACCATTTGCTACGACTAGGTCAACCCGGCCATCACCATTGAAATCGCTCACCGCAACCGAATAGGGAAAATCGCCGACAGTATAGTTAGTAGCGGTTTCAAATTCTCCATTACCCTTGCCCAGCAGCACTGAGATGTGGTTAGCATATAAGTTTGTCACAGCCAGGTCAACCTTACCATCGCCATTGAAATCGCCCAGTGCGACCTTATAAGGAGCAGGACCAACGGCAAGGCTAGGAGCAGATTCAAAATACTCGCCATTGCGCAGCAGAATCGTAACTGTGTTAGATCTTAAGTTTGCTACGGCTAGGTCATCCTGGCCGTCTCCATTGAAGTCGCCCGCTACGACCCCATAAGGATCGGAACCGACAGGATAAATATACGATGACACAAATTCGCCATTACCTTTTCCCAGCAGCACCCCAACATAGTTTCGGATATAGTTGGAAACGGCTAGGTCAGCCCGGCCATCACCATTGAAGTCACCCACCGCGATTGAAGAGGGAGAACCACTTTCAGTGGGTAGTGTTGTTGTGTTGAAACACTGCCCCCACCCTACGCTACTAAGTCCGATTAAGAACAAACATGTAAGCCATATGCAAGGTGCTACACCAATGCTGAGTGGCTTACCGGACAAATAGTGATTTCGTCGACCAAAGGGTCGGAAGGGTAAAAAAAGATTCATAGAAGGGATGGAAGTTTAAAAGAATTACACCAAAGTCAAATGTACAGTAAACGCGTATGAGTAACTAAAGGTGACCTGCCTTAACATTTTTTAGCTTCGTCGATCCGCGCACTATATTCAAAATTCGGGCAAAATACTTTTGTAGACGTATTATTGACTTTCGAAGAGGGACACAGTTGAAATTGCCGATTTAAGGCCAATGAAGATTTTTCTTATCACTACACGCGGGCGCGTAGATTAATCTACGATCATACGCGGGTGTAGTACCGAAATAGTCTTGTCCTCACCTTTCTGTAATTCTTTGCCTCAGTCACGCGCGGGCGTGTTGAGAGTTTTTCATGCTTGACCAAAGGGGCGTTTACAGCAAACCCCTCGTTTCTTGCCTCAGTCACGCGCGGGCGCGCATACAAAAGGCCAATCCAGCGCAATCACAGTTTTTCGTACGCACGCGCTAGGTATAATTGATCACTGACCTATAGCGACCCCTAAAACAGCATTTACACCGCGCTAGGAATTTTGGGCCTCAGTCACGCACGGGCGCACGATAGGCAGAGACTTGTTGACAAGGCATAGACCGGGCAGGGTATATGCACTCTTGCCAATGAGGTCAAACATGAACCGTAGAACCTCCCTTGTCTTCACTCGTGCGAATATACCAAGGGGGGTTATCCCCTTATCATATGAATGCAGTCAATAGAGCCCAATGGCTACAAACCTAAGGTAGCCATGGCAAACGAGTAAGGCACGAACACCCATCGAATAGGCAATGAACTGCCACGAACTGATTAACTACCCATACCGGGGGAGGGCGGTCTACATCTTTGCATTTACCTGACTACATGAACCGCTACCTAGTCATTCGCAGTCACCACCAAAATTACAGGGGGCAGCCTACTTTCATATATAGATAACAAGTTGTCATGTTGAGTAATCAGGCGCAAATTTATCCTTTGGATGAAAACAGCAACTGTATGAAACATAACTACTTATTTATAATACAGCGGTACTTTCTTATCTGGATTACGTTGTCTGCATCATGTTCTGTGATGGCCCAGGCAATAGGCAAACTCCAGTTAAACCAGCCGACTTATCTGTGCACAACGGGTTTTATCATCTTCAATACCTTTGGGGGAGACGGCACCCCTATTTCTTACTCAGCTACCGGCGTCACCCTTGCTACGCCCAGCAGCAACACCGGAATTGTGGATGAGGCAAGACGCAATAATCCTAATTCTGGTCCTATAATCATCCAGGCAATCCAAAGTGGCGACACTACGTACAGTCTTGCCTTTGACATACATAGGTATTGCTCGCCCTCAAACGCCTTCCTTCTGCCTGTCTTGAGAAGTCCACTACCAGACACAACACTGGTAGTGGGTGAATCGAACCCAGTCCTCAACGTAGGTAAATACTTCAGATCAAATAATATTGGCTATGATTATCGAGCGCGGTTCAGTTACAATGCCTATGGTATTCCACCAGGAATGATGTTTAGGGGTCACTCAGGCTTACCACCGGGTACGGCCGGAGATACTGCCTCCGCATTTATAACTGGACTACCGACTACGGTTGGTGTTTATAGAGTAGCCATTATTGCTACTAGTCAAGGTGCCTTCACAGCGGCTTATTCAATTGCCGATACCTTTAAGATTACCGTTCTGTCTAACCGCCCGCCTATGGATTCACCGCTCACCTTAACTCCGCCAACTTATGACTGTCTGACGGGTTCCTTTCACTTTAATACCGCTGGTGGCGATAGCACACAAATTGAGTATTACGCGGCACCTGGCATTACCGGCTGGACTACTGACCCAAACCAACTCGTTGACTTCGAAACACGTACCGCCCCCGATGCTCAACCGATCACGTTGCGGGCGCGACAGAACGGCAAAGAGGTTTTCTACATCTGGGAAATTCGGACTGTGTGCCCTGTTGGTAATTCAGATGCATTGCGTCTAATAGCTCCCGAATACGATTGTGGGAGCGGGGCATTCACGTTTAAGACAACTGGTGGGGACAATTCGTTGATTGAATTTGCTGCCATTGGCATTACCGGCTGGACACTCACGCCAAACCAATTCGTGGATACGGAGACACGCACAGCAGCTGACGCTCCACCTATTACCCTCAAAGCTCGGCAAAATGGCCAGGAGGTCACTTATGAGTGGAACATTCGGGCAGTGTGTCCATTGGGTAGTTTTCGCATGGGAGTGGCCCCGGAACCAAGTGAAGACTTGCAAATAAAGGTGCTAGGTAATCCGGTCTTTAATGAGACTCTTGAAATCGAAATACTTGGTGCGCAGGATCAGTCCCTACAGCTGCAACTGTTCAACGAGCAGGGCAATAAGGTAAGTGAAACAGTCATCAGTTCAGCCACCTCCCATCAGCGTGCTACCCTGCGAACAGGTTCCCCTTCAGGAATATATCTGTTGCGGGTCAGTACGCCCACGCAACGTCAGACGGTGAAAGTAATTAAATGATGGTACTTAGAAATCCCGGTGTCATGCATAGGTTTACACGGAGGGGCGGGTCAATTAGCTGAGGTATTTTGTCTGGTGAACCGCTACCCAATCATACACGCCTACCGCCAAAACTACAGGGGGGTATAGGCCGGGGTAGGTCATTTTTTGCCCACTTCACTACAGGGGAACCGTTGAGTTTAGCAAAAAAATCGGTATCAAACTCAGACTGATTTTGGGGCAGTAGATGAAATGGTTACATGAAGTAACGGTTATTATCAGAGGTGAACGTGGGACCAACGGAGAGAAAAGACAAAAAGTAACGGTTATTTAATTCGACAAAATCAGGACGATGCGACACAACATCTGGAAAGATGGAATCAACACCCGATTTAGCTCAACCAACCAGCCACCCAACCGGGGCGTAAGAAAGGACAACCCAATATGGCAACGTTGGTAAAAAGGGCTTTTCAGGTGCTACTGGAAAAGGTGCAGGTTTATGAGCAACAACGGCGCGACCACCGCAACACCCTACGGCGCGACCGATACCGGGCAAAAAAGAGGGCCGGGGGAACCACCCACCCGGTTCTGACCAAACCAGAGCAGACCCGTAAAGGCCGCTCGATCTAACACAAAGTTAGAGCAGTGGAGTTAAGGCAAACCTGCTAGAAGAAGATACTTTAAATCTTTCGTCCCCTGTTGGATCATTCGTCCCCTTATTCGTCCCCCAGACTTTTACTACTTTTAAAATAATTGATTATCAAATACTTAAAAGTAAAGTTCAAGTCCTATAGGAGGCTCATTTTACAAAAAGGGTTAATCAGTCTCGGAGCCTACCGCTACTAACTGATTAACCCTTTTTCTCTTTTTTACGTGTTGATCGACGCAACTTGGGAAATTTAACCTGAGCCCCCCTCACGTCAGCTTCACCGCTACCCTATTTCTTGGCTATGATAGCGGTGCGTTTGCCAGCCTGGGTAACATCAATAGAGAAGTCGGTCCCATTGATGAAACCAACCCGATTCCGATTGCCATTCTTTATAAGGTCGTAATCACGCCCGCTCGCTTTTTGGATAGTGACGTCTGCATTTGAGCCGACTTCTACGCGTCCGTCAACGTCAGTATCGATATGAAACCGGATTTGCGTATCACTCAACTTACTGACGACGACAACGGCTGAAAGGCGTCGGCCATCACTGAGATCTGCGGGAAGACTGAGGTTCAGAGGGGGCGTTGCATTATCAACAACTAACCGACTAATCGCATACCGCCCACTCAAATCGGGTTCAGGATCTTTCTTGCCTTTTTTATCGGGCAGACACGCACTCACCGTTAATAACAGGACCAGGGCAATCCATATATTTTTCATAAGCTGAACAGGGATTGTAGACGAAAGGACCGTTTGGTTGATGATGCCGACGAGCCTCAGATAGTCGGCTTATAACCTGTTTTACAGCAGGATGTACAGCAGAATAAGACCAGCCGACACCAGACCGGCAACCATACCGCCGATAGCCAGGCCTCTTCCCTTAAAGCGCCCTGGTTCTTTGCGGATGCGGGATAAGCTCAGTGCCCCAAACACGATGGCCGCTGCGCCCAGCAGGAAAGCGCCGTAACCCGTCAGGATGGCAAGCCCGCCAGTAGCAACGGCAACGATAGCGAACGGATCGGTTCGGGGGCCGTCAGCCTGCCCGTTCGTGGGGCTATCGTAGGAGGCCCGGCTACCCGACGAATTACTGGACGTAGCAGGAGCTGCGTTAAAGCGTTCGACATCGCCCGTTGAGTACTTGATGCTAAGCACGTCGCGCTTGGATATGGTGTAATCCGGGCCGTCGGGGCGGTCACATTTTTTATACTTGATCTCCTGGACCCCAACCTCTTTTATCTTTGCCTCAATGACATCCCCATTGCGTAACACGATCTGGTCACAGGCAGGGGGAACTGCTCTACGGGCTACCGCCCGCTTGCTATGATGCTGAAGCACAGGCATACTGCGGGTAACTTCAGACACAGGCTCCGGGCCTGGGGACTCCGTTTCCAGCCAGCCGGGTTTCGTCGGCAACGGAACGTCGTCATCGAGCGAAGCCGTGATTGATGGATCAATACCGGGTTTGCTGGTTGCTATCCGTTGAGGAGCCGGATGGTGAGTCGGCGCAAAATAAGCCTGGGATGTACGCTGGCAGGATGACAAGCCGCCAAGGGAGACCATGGCAAACAGGAATAAAAGAGCTGTAGCCTGAATTACTTTCCTGGCAGTTGCCCCGAACAGCGTTACCGATGAAAATAAATAGAAGGGTTTCATAACCGACGGGTAGTTTTGGCGGTGATTGACAGTAATCACCAGGGCAAAACTACCGGCCAGCTTCAGGGCCGACAATACGCCATTTGTATGATTTTCAACGCAAAAACAAACGCCGAACGACTCTTTCCTGCGCGCTTCACTTCCGTCCCAGGTACTTATTGATCGCTTCTACCCTGGAATGGACCTGTAGCTTACCGTAGATATTGAAGATGTGTTTCCGCACCGTAGTCGGGCTGATGAACAGTTCGTTGGCGACTTCCTTGTGGCTATGTCCTTTTGCCAGCCGGTCCAGAATTTCGCGCTCACGTGACGACAGTGCCTCTAATTCGGGCGAAACGGCCTGGCTCGTATAGAATGAACTGGCAATCTTCCGGGCAATGGTGCTGCTCATGGGCGCACCCCCTTCGTGCAGTTCAGTAATGGCTTCCAGAAGCTTATGCGGAGGACTGCGTTTGAGGATATACGCATTGGCACCGGCCTTGAGCGCGTCGAAAACGGTTTCGTCTTCGTCATACATGGTACACATCATGAACTGGGTATAAGGACAAAGAGCTTTCAGATGCCGAACGCAGTCGATCCCGTTCATGCCGGGTAGATCAATATCCATCAGCACAACGTCGACCGCGTGAGTTGGTAAGTAATCGAGCGCGGCCTCCGCATTCTCGAACGTGGCCTGGCAACTGTAGCCTTCCGCCCCATCGACCAGAATAGCCAACGATTGCCGGATGGGCTCTTTATCTTCCACAATGGCTACAGTAATGACGGTTTTCATCCGGCAATATTGACCCTTTTTTCCTAGTGATACTATACTACGTTTGTAGTATTTTGGCGGTTGACCCGTGTGGATAGGGATACGTAATTTTTACGGTCGTACCCCGGGCCGACGAGTCAATTTCGCAGTTTCCGCCCGACTCCCCCATGCGGTTATGCATGTTGCTCAGCCCATTTCGCAGCCGGGTTCGTTCGTTGGCAACAAACCCGTTCCCGTCGTCACTGACTTCAATGATCAACCGATCGGTCTGGGGTCGAATCGTCAGCGACACCTGTGTTGCCTGAGCATGCTTAACCACGTTATGGAGCGCTTCCTTCACGGTCAGAAATACATTTCTGCGGTCAGCGCCCCGAATGGCAATTTCCTGGGGCCACTCCTGAACGTGGGTCTGCAGGTGCAGGTTTGTGTTGTCGATGAACTCGCTGGCATACGCCCGCGTGTAGGCGATCAGCCCGTTGAGGTTATCATTCCTGTTATTCAATGACCAGATAATTTCGTTCATGGCGGTGACCATCTCGGTCGAAATGCTGGAAATCTTTTCAATTTCGGGCGTGGTTGCCGCTCCCATGCGTGTTTTAACCACTTCGCTTAACAGGCCGATAGCTGTTAGCGATGCACCAAGATCGTCGTGCATTTCTTTGGCAATCCGCAGCCGTTCCTTCTGCTGTCCCTGTAGCTCCGACTGCACGACAGCCAGCGCATGTTCGCGTTCGGCAGCCAGCAGCGCACTGGCCGACGCACGCTGGCGCTGGCGGGAGTACAAATAGGCAAATACCAGTCCGGCCACCACCAGAAACCCGATCAGGGCCGCTATCCATATCCATAAATTCTGGCGTTGACGCGCCTGCTCCAGCTGATCGATCTGAACCTGTTTCCGGGCCAGTTTTTGTCCCGCTTCGGCCTGTCGCAGCTTCAGTTCGTAGTCTTCCAGAAGTGTTTTAGCCTCCAGGGTCGACAGCGAATCTTTCGTTTCCATGTACTTATCATACCAGGGAATAGCGGCTTTATAGTTGTGTAAGCCCAGATTTGCGTTCGCGTATTCACGGTATATGTTCCTGAATTCGGATAGTCCCACGTGGTGCTGTCGGGCCAGGGCGTAGGCCTTGTCCAGCAAGGATTTGGCTAACCCATACTGCTTCATTTCGTTGTAGGTCTCGGCCTTCCCGGCCAATAGATGAAGCTGCTGCAACGGGTTGTCCAGCAAACGATTCATCCGCAAGGCACTTTCGTAGTAATAGAGTGATGAATCCGGGCGGGCGAGTTCTTTATGCAGGTTGGCCAGGTTACCGTATAGCGCGGCCATGAAATGAATGTCTTTGTCGGGATCGAGCAGGGATTTTGTTTTCCGGAAGTAAGACAGCGCCAGTTCCAGCCGGTTCTGTTTCATGTAAACGGAGGCCAGGCTATGGTAGTCCACAGCAAGCTCCTGATTCGAACTACGGGCTATCCGATCGTTGGTAATAGCCCGGTTGAAATACGTCAGTGCCTGGGGATATAATCGTTCGGCTTCATACATAAGCCCCAGGTTCTGGTAAAGTGCCGCTGCCTTTTTACGATTCTTATGGGCCAGCATGAAGGGAGCAGCCTGCTTAAAGTGCCGAATGGCCTCTTTGTTTTTACCCTGTTCTTTAGCCGATTGTGCCATCGCAAAATAGCAGATACTCCGGTACTGTTGTGAGGTATCACGCAGCGCGCGCTGCAAACCTGTTGCCGCTAATTTGTATGATTCTTCATGACGACCCAGCAGGTCGAGCAAATACGTTGTCAGGCGGATACTCTCGAAATATCCTTTCGAGTAGTCAATTTCGGCAGAGAAGGCCAGTGCTTTCTGGTAATCGTCCAGCGCCTTTTGAGGCCGCTGAAGTTCGACGGCTTCTGCTTTCCTGAGAAGCGTCATTATATAACTGGTGTCGGTAGGGTTGGGTACAGACTGGCCCAGGCTGGTGCTGTCAATCCCACTCAAAAAAAACACTAAAATCAGAAGTCGGTTTACCAGCATACGTATGTGAAAGCGCGCGAAGGGTTCCTTGACAAATATAAAGACTATCGGTTTAGACGGGTAGTAGCTATCGAACGTGAGAGCAGAAGCGATGCAATGCTTAATTTTGTGATACCTGCCTGATGAACCCGGGAAGAATTCAACCGCCACATGGCCGAAAGTAACGATCTCCCGCCTGACACCGACGTTGCACAACGCGTTTAGCAACCCAGTACACTACTTAACAGCCACGTTTCATGAAAATCCTTTTAGTTGAAGACGAAGAGCGGTTAGCTTCTTTTATCCGCAAAGGTATGTCGGCCGAAGGCTACGAAGTTGAAGTGGCTTATGATGGGCGCACCGGCCTCTCGCTGTTTCGTCGGGATATTTATGATATCATCATCCTGGATGTCAATCTGCCGCAGATGAATGGCTTTGATCTGTGCCGGTTGATCCGCTCAGAAAACGAGAGCCTTCCCGTATTGATACTAACCGCGCTGGATAGTATGGCCGACAAGTCGGATGGCTTCAATGCCGGGGCCGACGATTACCTGGCCAAACCATTTGAATTTCAGGAGTTACTGCTACGGATCAGGGCGTTGACGCGCCGGAACGGCTCCAAGCCCAAGCAAATACTACGGCTGGCCGATCTGGAACTGAATCTGGATAGTAAAACCGTAACACGCGCGGATAAACGCATTGACCTGACCACCCGCGAATACGCCCTGGTAGAATATATGATGCTCAATAAAGGAAAGATCATTTCGCGGGTAGACATCGGCGAACGGGTCTGGAGCCTCAATTTCGATAACAACAGCAATGTAATCGACGTGTATATCAGCTACTTACGCAAGAAGATCGATAAAGGTTTTTCGCCCAAGCTGTTACATACCATTGTTGGAATGGGGTATGTTCTGCGGGAAGATTAAGAACGTGGTGATTTGTAACGGTAAGGTGGCCTTCATTCCGCGTTTCATAAACAAACAGGCGGCCTGAAGGCCACCTTACGTAAAAACCTCGATATACTTTCGTGCTCATTCGCAATCGCCTGACCCTCATTTTCACATTGCTGGCAACAGCTATTCAACTCACGCTGTCACTGCTGGTGTGGTACTTCTACTCCTTATACCGACAGGAGGAATTTTACAGTCGGCTGGAGTCGAAAGCCCGCGTGGCCGGACGGGTGCTGATTTCCCGGCGGCACCTGCACGATGATTTCTTCAGAAACATGGTACGCACCGATCTGCTTACGATCGTGGAGGAGCAGATCAGCATTTACGATAACCGGCACAAGCTGGTATTTACTAACCGGACCCTGAAGGAATCGGAGTATTACAAAGAAAAGATACCGCTGCTGGCCGCCGATCCACTGTTTGAGTTTAAAAGTGGCCATCTCGAATCTATCGTAATCCCATTTCGGGATCGGGGACAGCTGTTTTACATCTTTGCCTCCGGCTACGACCGCATTGGCTTTGCCAAATTAGGCACCCTGCAACAAATCATGCTGCTGGCTAACCTGCTGGGTTTTGCCCTAATCGTACTGGCCGGGTGGTATTTTTCCGGTCGGGTACTGAACCCCATCTCGCAG
The DNA here is from genome assembly GCF_014282275.1 of Spirosoma utsteinense. Taxonomy (GTDB): domain Bacteria; phylum Bacteroidota; class Bacteroidia; order Cytophagales; family Spirosomataceae; genus Spirosoma; species Spirosoma utsteinense. Next base: position 21,306 of record NZ_VFIA01000021.1, on the reverse strand, counting down.
ATTGTAGACGAAGTGGAGCAGATTACGGCCACGCATCTCTACAAACGGGTGAATGAAGGCAATCAGCGGGATGAAATTGCCCAGCTTGCCATGACGTTCAACCAGATGCTTTTCCGGCTGGAGGATGCGTTCGTCTCCCAGCGCAGCTTTGTCTCCCATGCGTCCCACGAACTCCGCACCCCGCTCACCAACACCCTGGGCACCCTGGAAACGTCCCTGCGGTATGACCGGAATCCAGCTGACTGGCGCGACAGTATGGAAATTGCCGTCGAAGAGCTGAAAAAAGTGATTTCCCTGACCAATGGGCTGCTTGGTCTGGCTAAAGTTACCGACGGAGCCGTGGCCCTGACCGTTGTTCAGGTAGACGATTGCCTGCTTACCGCCATCGGGCAAGTGCAGTCCAAGTATCCAGGCCGGAATCTACCGCTTCAGTTTTCGACCGACGACGAACAGTTGTTCACGGTGAAGGGCAATGCAACGCTGCTAACGACTGCGTTTCTAAACGTGCTAGACAATGCCTGTAAATATTCCGACGAAGCGGTAGCGGTACAATTGCAGGTGCAACAGGAACTGATCAGCGTCATCGTCACCGACCGGGGGCGGGGTATTTCTGAAGCAGATGCCGCTCATATTCTTGATCCGCTCTACCGGGGAGAAAATGTAGCCGGCGTGCCCGGTTATGGTATTGGTCTGGCCGTAACGCAGAAAATTATTGACTTACACCAGGGGACCCTGCACATTACCTCCCATGTAAACCAGGGAACAACCGTTACTATTCAGTTGCCGAGTCAGCTGTAAATGGGTTTGATTGTGTCTCAGAAAAACGCTCCGTACTACTAGAATAACAGGAAAATGCGGATTTTAACACCTTTTAAATTTGGCTCTTAACAGCATAAATTGTGACTATTTTACTATAACATACTATCCATTAAGTCCGGGTTCTGGGCAAACAGCCAGTTAAATTACTTATTAACAGCATTTTATACAGAAAACCAGAAAATAGTTAAAATAGAGGTTTGGACAATTTTAATGTGTTCTAATTTCCCTCTCACACGGTTTTAATGTTACCGGGCTTGCTTTGTGTCGAAGCATTACGAACACAAGCATGCAACGCCGGAATTCTCCATCGATCTTACTCTATAGTTTTGGACTGGCATTAGCCCTTTCACTAGGGTTCAATGGCTTCCTGGTATATGAGCAAAGCCATCGGCTGGGCCTTAATGACTATGAGCTCGGCTATACCGTTCATCCGGTCAATCTCCTGGCCTGGCAACAGCAACTCTCCGATTGCAAACGGGCCAACGAGCAGAAAGACAGTCTGATCAGCCGGTTGGAGCAAACGCCTAACGCCCCTCCGGGTCAGGCGGTTATCGTTCACCACATGTCTTCACGGTAGTATCCTCCCATCCCACAAAAATTATCAAATAGGTTCGTGTAAAACATAGGAATGTTATGAAAAGAATTCACATCCTGATGAGCTTGTGTGCCCTGTTGTACGTTACAGGCTGTTCAACCAAAGCAGAAGAAAAGAAAGAAGAGGAAATCAAATTCCTGGTTACAAGTCCGTTGCAGAAAGACACACTGGCAACAAAAGATTATGTATGTCAGGTCCATTCAATCCAGCACATTGAAGTAAGAGCTTTAGAAAGAGGCTACCTGCAAAAGATTTTTGTGGACGAAGGGCAGTACGTAAAAAAAGGGCAGCTTATGTTCCAGATCATGCCCGTGCTCTACAATGCCGAACTGCAAAAATCGCAGGCTGAAGCCAACTACGTAGGTATCGAACTCCAGAATACCAAGCGGCTGGCCGATAGCAACATCGTATCGAAAAACGAACTGGCGCTGGCCAGCGCCAAATTCGACAAGGCAAACGCCGACGTAACACTGGCTAAAACGCACTTGCAGTTTACCGAGATACGCGCCCCCTTCAGTGGGATCATGGACCACTTTCAGGTACGATTGGGAAGCCTCCTCGATGAGGGAGATTTGTTGACTACCCTGTCGGATAACAGCCAGATGTGGGTGTATTTCAACGTGCCGGAAGCCGAATACCTCGACTACAAGACCCACCACGACGACAACATGAAGCACGTAAACCTGGTGATGGCAAACAACGAACTGTTCGAGCATCCCGGCGAAGTTCAAACCATTGAAGCCGACTTCAACAACGAAACCGGCAACATCGCTTTCCGGGCTACTTTTCCCAATCCCAAAGCGCTCCTGCGCCACGGCGAAACGGGTAGTGTTCGTATGACGGTACCGCTGAAAAATGCCCTGATCATCCCGCAGAAAGCCACCTTCGAAGTACTGGAAAAGAAGTATGTCTATGTCGTCGATAAGAACAACGTGGTTCGGTCGAGGGAAATAGGCATAGCCGCCGAGATGCCGCACATTTTCGTTGTTCAGTCCGGTTTGACCAAGGGCGACAGAATCCTGCTGGAAGGCTTGCGTCAGGTGAAGGAAAATGAAAAAATCCGCGTCAACTACGTGCAGCCTGCCTCTGTCATCTCGAATCTGAGTCTATACGCCGAGTAATCAACAGTCTAAAAAGTCGAAGACATGTTCAATAAATTCATACGTAGACCTGTATTCGCGATCGTGATTTCGATCATGATCGTCTTTGTAGGTATACTGTCTATCAGAAGCTTACCAATCTCTCAGTTTCCTGACATTGCGCCGACAACCGTAAATATATTCATTGCCTACCCTGGTGCCAGTGCTGATGTACTGGTCAAATCCACACTGATTACCCTGGAGCAGGCGATCAACGGGGTTCAGGATATGCGCTATATCGCGACCGATGCAACCAGTGCCGGTGAGGCTACCCTGCGTATCATCTTCGAGCCGGGTACAGACCCCAACACGGCCGTTATCCGGGTGAAAACAAGGGTAGACCAGGTTATGCCCCTACTGCCCGAACTGGTGCAGCGCGAAGGGGTTATTATTTCGCCCGTTCAGCCCAGTATGCTGATGTATGTCAACCTCTATTCCAAGGAAAAGAGCATTGACGAAAAATTCCTGTTTAACTACGCTACCGTTAAAATGATCCCTGAAATTCAGCGGACCAAAGGGGTAGCCAGGGCGCAGATTCTGGGTAGCCGTCGCTATGCGATGCGCGTTTGGCTCAACCCCGAACGGATGCGGGCCTACAACATCTCGACCGAAGAAGTCATGAAGGCGATCGGTGAGCAGAGTATCATTGGTCGGCCGGGCCGGATTGGTCAAAGCTCCGGTATAGCCGCTCAGTCGCTGGAATATGTGCTTACCTATAAAGGGCGGTATAACAAGCCGGAAGAGTACGAAGGAATCATTGTACGGGCCAATGCCGCCGGTGAAAGCATCCACCTGAAAGACATTGCCCGGGTCGAGTTGGGAAGCGAATTCTTCGATATCTATTCCAACCTGGACGGCAGCCCGTCGGCCGCTATTGTCCTGAGGCAAAACTATGGCAGTAACGCCAGTGATGTTATTGCCGAAGTGAAGAAGAAGCTCGATGTGATGAAGGAGTCTTTCCCGCCGGGGGTAAACTATAAAATCAGCTATGACGTATCCAACTTCCTGGATGCGTCGATCGAGCAGGTAATTGATACGCTACGCGACGCCTTCATCTTGGTAGCTCTGGTTGTGTTCCTATTCCTGGGCGACTGGCGCTCTACGCTGATTCCGATCCTGGCGGTTCCGGTATCCCTGATCGGCGCATTCTTTGTGATTCAGGCGTTTGGACTGTCCATCAACTTAATTACCCTCTTCGCGCTGGTACTGGCTATCGGTATCGTGGTCGATGATGCTATCGTGGTGGTGGAAGCGGTACACGCCAAGATGGAAGAAGAGCCGCATTTAACGCCGTTCCGGGCCGTTCAGAAAGTGCTTGGCGAGATCAGTGGCGCTATTATCGCCATTACGCTGGTGATGGTATCAGTATTCCTGCCGATCTCCTTCATGTCGGGCCCGGTGGGTACTTTCTACCGGCAGTTCTCCATCACTATGGCCAGTTCCATTGTAATTTCGGCCCTGATCGCCCTGACGCTGACGCCCGTACTGTGTGCCATGTTGCTGAAAAACCATCATGGACATCCGCCCAAGAAAAACGTACTGACCCGGGCGCTCGACAGCTTCAACCGGGGATTCGATAAAATGACGGGCTGGTACGTGGGCTTGCTGAGATTAATTGTCAGCCGCCGTTTCGTTACGTTCGCCATCCTGATTGGTTTCTGCGCGGGAATCGTTGTCGTGAATAAAATTCTGCCTGCCGGCTTTATTCCGAACGAAGACCAGAGTACGATCTATGCCATTATCCAGACGCCCCCGGGCTCGACGCTTGAAAAAACGAACGAGGTGTCCCGGCGGCTCCAGAAGATTTGTGAAGAGGTTCCGGGTATCGAATCGGTATCGTCGCTGGCTGGTTACGAGATCATGACCGAAGGACGGGGTTCTAACGCCGGTACCTGTCTGATCAACCTGAAAAGCTGGGGAGATCGCGATAAGAACGTGAAGGAGATCATGGAAGAGCTGGAGGAGAAATCGAGAAACCTCGGCGCGACGGTCGAGTTCTTCGAGCCACCGGCTATCCCCGGCTTTGGTACGTCGGGCGGTTTCTCGATGCGTTTGCTGGACAAAACGACCGATACGGACTATAGCGAGTTCGACAAGATCAACAAGCAGTTCATGGAGAATCTGGGCAAGCGTAAAGAGCTTACTGGCCTGTTTACCTTCTTTGCCGCGAACTACCCGCAGTACGACCTGGAGATCGACAATAAGCTGGCCATGCAAAAGGGCGTGTCTATAGGTAAAGCGATGGACAACCTGAACATCATGATCGGTAGTACCTACGAACAAGGGTTTATCAAGTACAACCAGTTCTTTAAAGTGTACGTGCAGTCGGACCCCAGCTTCCGGCGGCTTCCAACCGATCTGTTGAAGCTGTTTGTCAAAAACGACGCAGGTGAAATGGTGCCTTACTCGGCCTTTATGCACCTGAAGAAAGGGCAGGGACCAAACGAGATTACCCGCTTCAATTTGTACAACTCAGCCGCCATTCAGGGCCAGCCCGCCAAGGGATACACCACCGCCGACGCCATTCAGGCCATCCGGGAAGTATCTGCCAAAACGTTGCCAAAGGGCTATGACATCGCTTTCGAAGGCCTTTCGTACGACGAAGCGAGCCGGGGCAATGAGGCTCTTTTCGTGTTCCTGATCGTGTTGTCGTTCGTCTACTTTGTATTGGCTGCCCAGTACGAAAGCTTCATCATTCCACTGGCCGTCGTGTTATCACTGCCGGTTGGGGTCTTTGGTTCGTTCCTGGTGTTGAAGATGATGGGGCTGGAGAACAACATCTACGCCCAGATCGGACTCATCATGCTGATTGGTCTGTTGGGTAAAAACGCCGTACTGATCGTGGAGTTTGCCGTTCAGAAGCGACAGCAGGGCGAAACGATCCTGAACGCAGCCATTGAAGGAGCCCGGGTTCGTTTCCGTCCTATCCTGATGACTTCCTTCGCCTTCGTGGCTGGTCTGATACCGCTCATCACTGCATCGGGAGCGGGCGCTATCGGTAACCGTACCATTGGGGCTTCTGCCCTGGGGGGTATGCTATTCGGAACCATTTTCGGGGTCATCATCATCCCCGGACTGTACTACATATTTGGCAGTCTGGCCGATGGTCGCCAGATGATCAAAGATGAAGAGTCCGATTCGTTGTCCGACAGTCTGGTCCATCAGCTGGACGAATTTCCTGTAACAGAAGAAAGTACGAGCCATGTTTAAAAAACGCATATATACTTGCCTGGGCCGCGTCGGCCTACCGGTAGCCTGCATGATGTTAGCGATAACGTCATGCAAAACCCCGGCATTGGTTGGAAGAATAGAAAACAGAAACGTTCCTGCCCGTTACAACACGGGTGACGATACGCTCAATACGGGTAAGGCCGGGTGGCGGGAATTTTTCACCGACCCCCACCTGACAGCCCTGATCGATACGGCCCTGGGAAACAACCAGGAGTTGAACATTACGTTGCAGGAAATTCAGGTGGCCCAGAACGAGATAAGAGCCCGAACCGGGGAGTATCTGCCGTTTGTGGGGTTGCAGGCCGGTGCCGGTGTCGACAAGGTAGGGCGCTACACCCGACCCGGTGCCATTGAGGAGAGTACGGAAATCAGGCCCGGCCATAATTTTCCCAACCCCCTGCCCGATTTTCTGTTATCGGCCAATGCCTCCTGGCAGGTCGATATCTGGAATAAGCTGCACAACGCCAAACGGGCAGCCGCCCTCCGGTATTTGTCCTCCATAGAAGGGAAAAACTTTACCGTCACGAACCTGGTTGCCGAAATCGCCAACTCGTATTACGAGTTGCAGGGTCTCGATACGCAGCTGGATATAGTCAAGCGAAACATTGACATCCAGACCAATGCCTTGTCCATTGTCCGGATAGAAAAAGAATCGGCCAAGGTGACGGAGTTAGCCGTACGTCGGTTTGAAGCGCAGGTACTGCGTACCCAAAGTCTTCAATTCGATATTCAGCAGCGCATTACAGAAACAGAGAACCATATCAATTTCCTGGTGGGTCGGTTTCCGCAGCCTGTGTCGCGAACAGCGCAGGACGTCAATACGATAGTGCCCGAAATCATGCATGCCGGTATCCCCTCGCAGCTATTGCAAAACCGGCCTGATATCCGGCGGGCCGAGCGCGAACTGGAAGCCGCCAAACTGGATGTTCAGGTGGCCAGAGCTAACTTTCTTCCGTCGCTGGACCTTTCGGCAGCCGTAGGTTTTAATTCGTACAAGCCAACTCTTTTACTGAGTCCCGAATCATTTCTGTATTCGCTGGTTGGCGGCTTTGTTCGGCCATTGGTCAACAGGAATTCCATTAAAGCCATCTATTACAGCGCCAATGCAAGGCAGATTCAGGCCGTTTACAATTACGAACGGACCATTCTGAATGCTTATGTTGAAGTGGCTAACCAGGTCGCCAACATCAATAACCTGCAAAAGAGCTACGATCTGAAAGCCCGGCAGGTGGAAGCCCTCATCCAGTCGACCAATATTTCCAATACGCTCTTCAAATCGGCCCGGGCCGACTATATGGAAGTCCTGCTGACCCAGCGCGATGCGCTGGAATCACGGTTCGACCTGGTCGAAACGAAGGTGCAGCAACTCAACGCCATGGTCAATACGTACCGGGCCCTGGGTGGTGGCTGGAAATGACGCCATTAACCTATCAGAAAACCAGTTGAGAACAGACTGACTGATTTTCACTCAGGCGTGTATCGGGCGGGTTTTACGGGGCGGTCATTTCAGGAACCATCCCGTAAAACCCGCCCGATCATTGTTGGTAAAGCCGTCTGAATTTATGTATTGAACGTAACTCGTGAAGCCACTGCCTAAGCAATTCAGTTGGTCTGTAGGCTACTGGAAATTAAGCGAATGGGAGCCTTTTTGAATTTTATTTGTTGCTCCCTTAAGCAGCGCCATTCTGCTGCGACAGAAGGGCTGCTGATCAAGAAACAAATCAACATAAAGTATACGCTATGAGTCAATACACAGAGATACCTGACACCTCAGATAGCAATTACTGGGAGCTGAAAGTTAAAAACAACGGTGACCGCAGTACCACGTTTATTCCGAGAGATAAAGAGCTACACCACGCGCTAAAAGTTAAAGCGTGGAAGGTTATTCAATCAGGGCAGACGAAAAGAACCCGAACCAAAGCGTAGTTTCTTTCTACCAGCAATACAAAAAAAGGCCAGGCTAACAAGGTTGTTAGTCTGGCCTTTTTGTATTCGGAGTGATACGATGGCAAGTGTGACCAACTAGCAAATCAAGCATATCTACCTACCTGATCGACTTTACTTACTATTAACTTTTGGGTCTTTTACGTATTTGTATTTAGTAAAAACCATAAACTAACATCATGAGTATATGTACATTTATACCTAAAAAATTAATTAAATAGTTTATGTACTTCTTTTCCTACCTACATTCTTTTACGTACTTTTATGATTACGCTCAGCGGTTAGCCCGTTAATCGATACCTACCGTAACGTCTTTTTTTACTTTCTGGCATTTATGAACGCCGGTTCACCTGTATCGCTGACCGATCAATCACTGTTCGAGACAGCCCTTCAGTATTCAGCCAACGCCATAGCCCTTTGCGAAACCGTACGCGATGACGCAGGGACTATCGTCGATTTCCGGTATTTACTGATCAACCAGCGGTATGAGCATTTCACGACACACAGTGCTCAGGAAATTCAGGGGAAGCTAGCCACCACGCTGTTTCCAAACGCACTGGCTCACGGTATCTGGCAACACGCGGCCGAAGTCGTACTGACGGGTCAGGTATACCGGCAGGAAATTCACTACACGACAACCAAAGGCTATACGGGCTGGTTCGATGTAACCATCGACCGGTGGGAAGAGCGCGGAATCGTTATTTCATTCATGGAAATAACGGATCAGAAGGTACGCCTGCTCGCCGAACGCCAACAGGCTGAACTGCTTCGGGAAGTTGTCTATAACTCGCTGAATGGCATTTGGGTACTGGAAGCGGTGCGCAGCGCGAACGGCAGCATCATCGATTTCCGGTTCCTATTGTCTAACCGGGCTGGCAACCTGCTGCCAACTATGTCGGCAGAAGACGTATCGAAGACCACCTTGCTCAAGCTGCTGCCGGCAACGCATCGGATGCCCTTTCCGGGCAACAAAACACAAACTATCTTCGAGCGCTACCAGGAAACGGTCAACACAGGTGTACCCATCACGTACGACATCGATTATCAGCAGGATGGATTGACAGGCTGGTACTGGTTTGCCGTTAACAAGCTCAACGACGGTCTTATCCTGACCTTCCTCGACATTTCCGACCTTAAGCAAGCCCAACAGCAACTGGAGCGGTCAAACCGTGAACTGCGGCAAACAAATCAGAATCTGGAGCAGTTTGCCTATGTCTCGTCGCACGATCTACAGGAGCCGCTACGGAAGATCCAGTCTTTTGGCGACCTGCTCACAAGCCGACTGGGTGATAGCGCCGACCAGGATATTAGCGACATTGTCAGGCGGATGCAGGGATCGGCACAACGGATGCAGGGACTGGTGAAAGATTTACTGGCTTACTCCCGCGTGACAACCCGGCAGGAGGAGTTTGGGCTGGTACTGCTGAGCCGGGCACTAACCGAGTCGCTCGACGATCTGCAACCGTTGATCGAAGAGAAGCACGCCGTCATTGAAGTCGATTCGCTCCCGGCCATAATCGGCAATGCCGCTCAGTTGCGTCAATTATTTTTCTGCCTCATCAACAACGCGCTGAAATTCCACCAGGCCGGCAAAGCACCCCGAATCGATATATCGGCCACGGTGGCTGCGAGTGATGACCTCCCGCTGACACTTGCCGAGACAGGACGCCGGTATGTGGCGGTATCTATTGAGGATGATGGTATTGGGTTCGACGAGAAATACACAGATCGTATTTTTACCATCTTTCAACGGCTACACGGTCGCGGCAAATATGACGGCACGGGTATTGGCCTGGCCTTGGCCCGGAAAATCACGGAAAATCACAGTGGTACGATTACAGTGCGCAGCAAACCAGGTCATGGCGCTACGTTCACGGTCTGGCTCCCAACCCACTAAGTAAAAATACAGTTACACCCTTTCGAACAAGTTGCAAATGACTGGTCTATCGGCTAACTTTCCAATAAGTTAGTACCGTGGCTCAACGAAGTGACTTATGAAAGGCTTATCTGGCATGCCTACCGATGATCCGGCTCAATTACGGGCAGCGCTCAATTTATCCGGAAACGGCATTTTGCTGTTCCGTTGTTTACGGACGGCAACCGGAAGCATCCAGGCATTTCGGTTAACGCTGGCTAATCGAAAAGCCGAAGCACTGGTAGGGTTGGACGAGCTGGCCATGCAGGGGCAAACACCAGAAGATCTTTTCCCGCATACATTATCGACCCAGATCTGGGATCATGCCCGTCATGTGGTCGATACCGGCGAGCCTTTCGAAACAGAAATCAGTTACCGGGCCGTGAACCAACCCCATGATGGCTGGTTCACGCTCTCGCTTCAACCCTACAACGACGGCATTGCCGCTTCACTGTCCGACATTACAACGATCAAACGTCAGTCGCATCTGATTGAAAGTGTCCTGAATGGATCGATCAACGGGATGATCGCCTATGAAGCCATGCGCAGAGAGCCAACGGCTACAGGACCCGGCGAGTTGTATGACCTGCGCATCCGGCTGGCCAACGAAGCGGCTGCCCGTATTACGGGCATACCACTACCCCAGCTTATAGGCAGCACGCTCCTGACCCAGTTCGCCGACAGTCGGGAGTCGGACGTCCTGGCTCAGTATGCCTACACGATCGAAACCGGCGAAACCCAGCGAATCGACAGCCAGTTTACCTTCGATGGACTGAAAGGCTGGTACGATATCCTGTTCAGCAAACTGGGCGATGGTGTACTGACGACGTTCGTTGATACGACAGCCATCAGGCAGAGTCAGCAGGAACTTCAGAAAACAGTCGACGATCTACAACGCTCGAATCAAAACCTGGAACGGTTTGCCTATGTAGCAAGCCATGACCTACAGGAGCCATTACGCAAGATCCAGTCATTCGGAGAAATGCTGAGTCAGCAGCCCGAAGGGGGACTGAGTACCTACAGCCTGGGTCTGGTCAGGCGGATGCAGACAGCCGCCAGCCGCATGAACACCCTTATCCATGACCTGCTGGCATTCTCACGGCTCTCGTCGCAGAAGCAACCCTTCCAGCAGGTCGACCTGCAGCGTCTCCTTCAGCTGGTCTTAAGCGACCTGGAAACTGCTATTGAGGAGAAACAGGCTGACCTTGAGGTGACGTCGCTCCCCTTTGTTTTGGGTGACGAAACGCAGTTACAGCAGCTCTTGCAGAACCTGGTAAGCAACGCTCTGAAATTCGTAAAAGGCCCTGAAAATGGAGACGGCGAAACCCCTCCCCGGCCGCATATCCGGATCGACTGCCAGCGTTTGCCGGGTCATGAAATCAGTACACTACCCGGCCAGGAAGTAACTGCATCTGACCAGAACCGGCCCTTTTTCGCTATCAGCATCAGCGACAATGGGATTGGCTTCGATGAGAAATACCTCGACCGTATCTTTACCATCTTCCAGCGGTTACACACCCGCAGCGAATACCTGGGCACAGGGATTGGGCTGGCCATTGTACAGAAGGTGATCGAAAACCACAACGGTTACCTGAATGCCCACAGCCAGTTGGGTCAGGGCGCTACCTTTACGATCTACCTCCCCGACGAGACCGCTCCCCTGTCACTGGAAAGCTTGATGGATAGTTATTGATCGAACACCAATCGTATCCAATCACCTCCTTCCGACGCACCGTCAATACCGCTCGTTACTTTCGTCTTCCTCTTGGGCGAGTTCCGTGATTTCGTTATCGAGTTCATCATCCGACAAATCGTCGCTTAGCAAATCTTCGGGTATATCGTCCAGGTCTTCGTCGTTGGATACACCGTCTGTTGCGTGCATAGCGGTGGCCGTATCTGTGTATAGAAGCGTGTCCGTCGCTTCGTCATCGCCCGGGTTCATGACATCGGGTTCGTTGTTGACGCCCAGACCCGCATACACGATCGAATCCATCTCGTCATTGTTTTCGGGCATATTGGTGTTCTGGGGCGACATCCCCTCCAGTGGTCCACCCGACTGGTCGGCGGGCTGCTGATCGGCGTTATTGTTATTTTCCATGACGTTGGGTTTCTGCTATGTTAGTCTATAAACGGCAGACAAAAAGACTTGACACGGTCCATTCGCTTACCGTCTGTAAAACGCCAGTCCCAGGGAAGTGTTTCAGGAAAATACTATTTCCAGACAACTACCTTTTGCACCTGCGCTGGCCGGTTGTCGGCCGATAACCTTAGCAGGTAAGTGCCGTCAGGCAGGTTGCCCAGGTCGATGGTCGTTTCTGTATCGGCCTGAACCACCTGGCCGCTCAGCATCTGCTGTCCCGAAAGCGAGAGCAGTTCGATACGACCGGTATGGGGCGCACGGACGGTCATGTACCGTTCCGTTGGATTAGGAAATACCCAGGGTCCGGCAGGCTCTTCTGTCACGCTCGTAATAACCACTTTCTGGGACGTGTTTCTAAGGTAGCGAAGCCCCCCCGTTACGCTGCCTACCATAAGGTCGGGCAGTTGGTCGCCATCGAGATCGGCCATACCGGCGACAAGTCCTTTGCCCGGTACCCCCGTAGCTGTCAGCGAATCGAGCAGCACCAGCGACTGATCGATCGGGTTAGGAAACTGATAGACCCGCAGCTGGCCACTGTTGGTTGCCACCAGCAATTCGTTTTTCTGATCACCGTTCAGGTCGGCAATAACCAGCGATCGGGCACCCGTGAAGCGGTCGAGCGGGAAACCCCCGAAACTTTGGTTCTGCAGTTGAAACGTAGGACTGGCAACCGTTCCCGCATTGCGCAGGTAATGGATCGTACCATCACTTTTACCCAACAGCACGTCGGGTTTACCATCGCGGTCTACATCGGTCACAGTGGGCAGATCGCCCGGAATCATCCGGTCGGGGGTAGGCCAGCGAATAGCCGTTGCCGCATTGTATTGAACAGCCGCGCCTTTGGGGGCCGTATTGAGAAAAACCCGCATTTCGGTGCCGTTTGCCGTAAGGACGAGGTCCAGGCTACCGTTGGCATCGACATCCACAAAAGCAGGCAGCACATTGGTCAGCGCTATGGATGCGGTCAGGCCCAGGTAATCGGTCGTGACGAGTACGAACGACGGAGCCTGGGTTGTGCCTTTGTTTTCGAACTGCCAGAGACCCGCCCGGTACCAGGTAGCGGTTCGGGCACCCGCATACCCAATCAGCAAATCCACATCGCCATCTCCGTCGAGGTCGGCCAGCGCCGGGGCCGCCCCCTCGCCCAGATCGAGCATGTCGTGTTGCAAAAAATCCTTTTGAACCAGTTGAAAGGTAGGGGCCTGGCTGGTGCCCGTATTCGTATACAACCAGCCCGACGCCCGGAAATCGAAAGCCTGGTTCTCGTTGGCCGTCATGTTGGGCGATGCCAGCAGATCTTTCTTACCGTCGCCGTCGACATCCTCCAGAAAGGTAGCCGGAAAAGCAGGAAACACGATGGGATTACGGGCCGGAAATAGGCTGTCGAAGGCCGTAAAATTGGCGTTGCTGGTGTTGGGACCACCGCTGCGAACGCGGGCCAGATTGGAGCAGGTGACGAACCCGAACAGCAGGTCTTTGTTGCCATCGCCATCGGTATCGAGTACGGTCAGCGTGTTGCCCGAATGCAGCGGACGGGCGTTGGGCGACGGGCTGGCCAGCTTCGCGCCGGGAACCGCCTGACCTAACTCGCCCCCACATTCCAGCCCGAAGGTGAAGTCGTTGCAGAAGTTTTTCTTAAAATGTCCCCAGCATACACCTGAGGTACGCTTAAAGTCGAGTCCATCTTTCCGGCCGGTTCGTTCGACGCTCATGTTCTGATTATAGGCCACCTGGTCGCCGGTTGGGTCGAATGTCAGCACGTCGATATCGCCGTCATCGTCATAATCCAGAATGGCGGGCAAGTCGGTACCGGCTACGTAAAGCGGCAGTCGGCTGCTGTAGCCTTCTGTCATAACCGGGTCGGCTACGGACCGGAACACAACCTGGCCATTCTGCGATTCGTTGCGAAAGACGCGCATACTGCCCGATCCGTGGGTAAACAGATCTTTTCGGCCATCGCCATCGTAATCGACCAGCAACAGCCAGTTGTAGACCACCGGGAAATTGGCCTCGTAAGCAGGTGCGTGCTGCCAGGCAACCCCCTTGCCGGTGGGACTATCGATGGCGACGAACGTACTGACTTTGTCGGTTGTCCGATCGAACACGACCAGATCATCGCGGTCATCGCTGTTGAGCCGCATGGTCGAGTACTGGGTCGCGTTCAGTCCGCCAGCCCACGGATTGAGCAGTGTTCGGCCCTCCAGGCTAACAGCCGGGCGCTGGTCGTACTGAAAAGAAAAGGGTCTTGTCGCCGTTTGTTGGGCATAGACACCAACGGCAAGCAGCCAGCCAATGAGCGTAAACGCCTTTTTCATCTATCTTTGAGGGGTTCCAATAGCGATCCGGCCCCAACAGGATACCGGACAGGAACGCTACTCTTACAACGACGAACATTCCCGTTTGTGATGCTTTCAACCGAACAACTCTATTCTAAATTTCTGGAATGTACGGGCGTGTCGACCGATACGCGCCGGATTACGCCCAACTGCCTGTTTGTGGCCCTGAAAGGCGACACCTTCAATGGGAATACCTTTGCCGAGCAGGCGCTGGCCTCCGGTGCCCGCTACGCCCTTGTCGATGATCCTGATGTGGCCGACCGGGGCGTGGGCGGACGCTGCCTGCTCGTTTCGGATGGGCTGCTGGCTTTGCAGGCGCTGGCCCGGCACCACCGCCAGACCTTTACGTTTCCCGTGGTGGGCCTGACGGGTTCGAACGGAAAAACGACGACCAAAGAGTTGATTGCGGCCGTTCTGGGCAAAAACTACCGCACCTATGCTACCGTTGGCAACCTTAACAATCACATCGGGGTACCGCTAACCCTGCTGGCCATCACGGAACAGTATGAGATTGCCGTTGTCGAGATGGGCGCCAACCACCAGAAAGAAATCGAACTCCTCTGCTCCATTGCCCAGCCCACGCATGGCCTGATCACGAACGTTGGAAAAGCCCACCTCGAAGGGTTTGGTGGCATCGACGGGGTTCGCAAAGGAAAGGGTGAACTGTATGACTACCTGGCGCAGCATGGCCAAACCGTTTTTATCAACTCCCGCGACACAACCCTGACGGCCATGTACCGCGAACGGCTAAAGACGATCCGTTCTGAAACCACTTTTGCCGAGGCTATTTTCTACCCGGGCGAACCTGTTCACCTCGTTCAGGAGTCGCCGGTGGTGGTATACCGCGATACGGCCCACGATCAGGACGTGACCACCCACCTCCCCGGCCGCTACAACTTCGAGAACATGCTGGCGGCCCTGGCCATTGGGCAGTATTTTGGCGTTTCGCCCGCCGAAGCCAATCGCGCCATTGCCGACTACAATCCTACCAACAACCGCTCACAGGTGATCGTAAAAGGCACCAACACCATTTTACTGGACGCCTATAACGCCAATCCAAGTTCGATGACGGCTGCTATCCGGCAGTTTGCCGCCACACCCGCTACGAAAAAAGTGGTGATTCTGGGCGATATGTATGAACTTGGTAACGAAAGTGAAGCCGAACACGCGGCCCTGGGTCAGTTGATTGCCGGATGCCACTTCGACGTGGTGATCCTGGCCGGCCAGGATATGAAACATGCGCTCACGTCACTGCCGCAGGCCTATTATATTCCCGACAAATTTTCGCTCCACAACTGGCTTATGGATCACCCCATGACCGATACGCATATTCTGGTCAAAGGATCGCGCGGAATGGGCCTCGAAAGTGTCGTGCCGTTCTTATAGAATAGAGAACCTGTTTAGGATTTCTGGCAGGATGCTACAGTATCCCGGACGGCCACGTCCGGGCAAGAAAAAACTATTTACACCCGGACGTGGCCGTCCAGGATACTACAGCATTCTGTTAGTAACTCTGAATCTGTTCAGAGTAAACGACGCAATAGAACTTCTTCATAGGTTATGAGATACATTGCCTGCCTTGTGTTGCTTACCATTGGTGTTCGTGCCTTTGGCCAGTCCTATCCCTTCGAAAAAGATATTCAGGCGTTTGAAAACCAGGACCGGCAAAGCCCGCCCCCTGCCAATGCCATTCTCTTCACCGGCAGCTCATCGATCGTATACTGGAATAATCTACAGTCCTACTTCCCGGAAAAAGTAGTACTGAAACGTGGCTTCGGCGGCTCCGAACTCAGTCATGTGCGCCACTTCGCCGACCGGGTCATCATTCGCTATCAGCCCAAACAAATCGTACTCTACGCCGGAGAAAACGATATCGCCACCGGCAAACAGACCGCCAGGCAAACCTATGCCCGCTTCGTCGATCTGTTCCGGTACGTCCGAAAAAAGTCCCCTAAAACAACGTTTACCTTTCTGTCCATCAAGCTCAGCCCATCACGCCGGCAGTTCTGGCCTGCCATGGACGAAGCTAACCGGCTCATTCGCCGGTTCCTGGCTAGGAAATCCAATACGCAGTTCGTCGATATCCGGCCGGCCATGCTTGGTTCCAACGGTCAACTCCTGAGCCAAATTTTCCGGCCAGACAGCCTGCACATGAACGAAAAAGGCTACCAGCTGTGGGCACCGGTGCTGAAACCGTATCTGAAGTAAAAAGCTACCCGTCCTGCCGATACCCGTTACGCAGACGATGACCACTACCAAGGGCTACGCATAGGGCTTGCTGCCGCGACCGACAACCCGCCCGGCAAGAGTGTGACCACTACCAGGGGCTTTGCCCACTGGCAGGGTGCGCGAATAACCCTGCCAGTGGGCAAAGCCCCTGGTAGTGGTTATCGTCTATCGTCAATAATCATACATAAGACCTGACACATCGACTTGCCCGAAATGGAGCCAGCGAAGCGCCTGATAGTGATATTTAGGTGCCGTATTATCTAATCCCCTTTAATTTACCGTTTACTAAATGATTGTATACTAAAGCTTGCATCTACCTGCTGAAAGCAATACCATTACAAGATCAATGCACACGTACATATGAGGGCAATATTCATTTCCCCGTATGCTGCTGTCCCACCGAACGATCTTGATTCCACAGGCTAAACTTCTTCGCGTTTTTAAACTCTTCCGGCTCCTCAACCAGCAGCCGGGCCGCACCGTCAGCCAACTGGCCGAGTCCCTGGATCTGACCGACCGATCGGTCTACCGTTAAATTCACTTTCTGGAAGAAGTAGGCTACTCCATCGATTCGCATCCCGCCACCAACCGCTATTTTCTGGCCGGGCACCATTCGGCCCAGTCCGGTGCGCTCACCGAAGAAGAATCCGATTTGATTCGGCAGGCGCTGACGGGCGTAGCCATGTCGAATCCGTTACTGACCGCCATACGGCAAAAACTCTTTCTCAGCAGCACCCTCCTCCCCCTGGCCGACGGCCTCACCAACATTCATCAGGCTCAGGTGGTGGGTCAACTGGCCGAGGGTATTCGGGACCGGGTTCAGGTTCGGCTGCTTCGCTATCACTCCGCCAACTCCAACACCATCAGCGACCGCCTGGTAGAACCCCTCGCCTTTACCGACGGCTACGCTACGCTGGAAGCCTACGAACCAGCTTCCGATACGGTCAAGATATTCAAGACCAAACGCATCGAAGCCATCGCGCTGACCGACCACCCCGCCGGTCAGTACCCCTCCAACACGGTTCAGGACTTGTTCGACTGGACCGGCCCATGCTGGCTTCCCGTCGACCTTCATCTCTCCCATCGGGCCTACTGTCTGCTTATTGAAGAGTACCCGGCCGCTCGGCCCAATACCTACGAGCGCCCCGGCGAATCGCCCTTCCGGTACGGCTGGCAGGGCCTCGTACGCGACTGGCGGGGCATTGGCCGGTTTGTGCTGGGCCTGCCGGGAGAGGTAGCCGTTGTGCGTAGCGATGACTTTCGAACGTATCTACAGAAACGGGTGACGGAGTTCATTTTCTGAGCGACACAAGTTGTCACTCACCTTTTCGTACTTCGTTTTATTAATCAGTAAGCGGCCTGCTTCGTTGGCCTATCCACCCGTAACTACGTATGCAATTTCGACTAACCTTACGCCCTGTTGCCAGCCAGACGCTGGTTCCGTTCAATTACGCGTATCGACTCAGTGCGTTCATCTATGCCGTACTGGCCGACGCCGATAAGCAATACGCCGACTTTCTGCACGGGAAAGGCTATGAGTTTTCGAGCACCCGCCGGTTTAAGCTGTTCACCTTTTCGGATCTGATCATGCCCAATGCGCGGCTGGATATGAAAGCGGGTGGCCTGTGGATCAACTCGCCCCATATCGAGTGGGTAGTTAGTTTCTATGTCGATACAGCCGCCCAGCATTTCATCATGGGCCTGTTTCAGGACCAGCGCTGTGTGATTGCCTCGCCTAAACACCGGGCCAATCCAGGCCGGGCCAATCCAGGCCGGGCAGAGTTCATTATTGAGCGCGTAGAAGCCGTACCGGTAGAGATCAGGAGCCAAACAGTGCAGCTCAGAACCTTATCGCCGGTGGTAATTGCCGAGAAAGATGCGCGGGGAATGGATCAATACCTGCATCCGTCCGACGAGCAGTTTGGGCCGTTGCTTGTCTCGAACGTACTAGCAAAATACAGCAGCATACAAACAGCCGTACCAGCAGGCGAGGCTCCTGCCGATAGTATAGACGCCGGTTCGCTAACCTACCGGCTACTGGCGAATGCAGGCCGCCAGGCAGCTCAGCCCAAGTCAAGATTAGTAACGATTAAGGAAGGATCGCGGGAGGAGACAAAGGTGCGAGGCTATTACGGCTTCATGTTTGAGTTAAGCGGCCCGAGCGAGTTACTGGAACTGGCTGTTTTGGCGGGCGTGGGGCGGTATAACGCCGAAGGGTTTGGGTGTGTAGGGGTAAAATAAAAAAGCAAGCCCTCTCAAAACCGTGCTAATGCAACCCCCAACTTGAGCTGAGTTTTAGTACTTGAGCCGACTTGCTTAGTGACAAAAATAAATAAACTTCATTCATAAAGAGCTATTCATACTATCCTCCCCTAAATAGATGACAATTTTTAGAGATTATACCGGCAGTGCCATGCTCAATAACGCACTGCAAACAATCGAAGCGTTGGCGGGGCAGCGAATTAGTTCTGTTGATGCTGATTCGTTACTTAAACTGTTCAATGATCCATACCAAGACGGATTGCACACGCTCACAGGCCTGAACAAGCGGCTGAAAAGCTACACAATGCTTTTCTCAAAGAATGGACCATTGTTCAATGACAAAGAGTTTGGTGAGGCCATTTACAAGCAACTAATCACCAGTATTTTGTCAAATGCAGAAAATGAAGGTCCATATACCTGTGAACTATCAGGGCTACGATTTAAGACAACATTTGAAATTTTTTATGAACAGACACTCCGTAAGGTGGGCTTTCCCGCTAGTAAGATTGGCGGGAAAGACAAAACTGTAAATAGGTGTTGGTTTCCATTATTAGGTGGTTTGGGATCAGATGCTCAGGCATTACCACAGGCTAAGTATGCGATTACGGTACATCCGGCTTGTTTAGCTATTATGCAGTTTTTGCCTTTGTCTGCGGTACTTTACAAAGGTGGTATTCTCCTTATTGACGCATCTAACGAGGATTTATCCAAACGGTTAATTGCTGACCACGTTTCGTTGATAAAAAGCAAGATAACAGCGGGTTCGGCAAACTCACCAGTCGATAATATCAAGGATTTTACGAAAGGTCATTATTTACTTAGGGCGTTAGCTATTCTTGCTGATAAAGAACGCGACGATGCCATCACAGCTTTCAATCTGTGGTGTTTTACAAATTCAGGCACCGGAGCTAGTTGTGAAATTGATCGTATTCCAAATCAGCTTATTCATGACCTCCGCAGTCTCTACAAAAATCCTTCCCTGCGCCCAACGCTGGAAACTATTCTGAAAAACTCCAAACTTCAGTCTGACTTTTTAGAAAGCTTGGAAGGGCACCTTGATTTTTATGGTCTTTATCCCAACAAAAACTCAGAGGGTGTATCTATTCGTTTCTATGAAGCTTATCAACAGTTGATTGGAAATGGAGAAAGACTCGGCTATGCCAAATATATTGCTTACCTACTAGGCAAAGAAGAATGGAATAAAAATCAACACAAGTTTTTAAGCAAAACGGATGCGCCAACCAGCGATTATGCCCTATACAAAAGCATGGTTTATGAAGCATTAGTAGGAGCCGCGAGCCGAAAGGAGTGGCATTGGGCGCATCATATTTCAATCCTAAATTCTCCTGATAGAATTCCGATAGATAGTACCATTAGTCGAATGTATCGAATGGTTCATTTCTATTATTCAACGTTATCGGTCGAAGATGACGTAGCTACGCCCATCATTCCCAACGTATCAACTCAAGCTGTTGGGCAAGCTGCTAATCTGTTCTTTCAGGTGATAGGTGAAGATAAACGCAACTATTCCAGCCGTTGGGTAGGGTCTCGATATCAGGAAGTAAATCCGTTGCCATTATTAATTCGTGAGGGTAGCAGGTTCTATGATTTGGATATAATCTGCGCATTATTATTTGATTCGGAGAACCGGCAAACAGCCTATGGCTTACGGGACGTCGTACGTATTTATCTCAATTACCACTCTAATGAACCACTCCCAAGATTAGATACTCAGACCACGAATCTGCTTCCTGCTCCGAGTATTGAGCAAACAGCTTATCTGAATAAACTACGCGATTTCGCTAATGAATACATAATGTATTATCGTGACGGACGAAGTAAAGGCAAAATGGATGAAGAGAAGTTTCGACAGCATGTGCTGATTCCCATGCGTCATGATAGCTTCCAGGTTGTGCAGTGGCTAGATACGGTTAGCGAAAGCATGGCTAAAACAATTAACAATTTAACAGGTCAGTCCTTTGCGCCATCACTCTCTGCTGAAGAAATTTTGTACGATTATACAGGTCGATACAATCACTCATTTACTCGCTTTGTTCTAGAGTATTTATTAAATCAATTCTATCACCAATTAACACTTATCCCTACAACAGTTTAATATGGCAACGCTTAATAACATTACGGGTGCTCTAGTTATCGACGGCACGGCCGCTTTCTTGAATGGTGCTGGCTTGGGTGCTGGCGAAGATCGCAATAAAGTTGTTCCAAAAGTATTTGAGGAAATGATCAACGGTCGACGGGAAAAAGTGCCCTATGTATCGGCGCAAGCATGGCGTCGCTGGCTCCGGAATACCTCTAATGAAGAAAATAGCTGGACGCCCAGCGACCTACAGGCTATCGGTGTCTCTAAAAAGGGAACGACAAACAAAATTTCTACGCTTCTCGACCCAATTGCGTACCCTGAAGACGACTTGTTCGGCTATATGCGTAGTGGTGGAAATGACAAATCTGCGGCAAGTGACGAGGAAGACGAAGATGAAGCACCTACAAAGACCAAAGCTGAAAGTGTTCAGCGTACATCGCCGTTCAAATGTTCTATTCTTAAAGGTATTCGCGGGAAGCGCGTGTTATAGATCCGTGAATTAGTCTGTGAAGAAAGCGATTTCCTTTTTGCGAAAAAAACAACGGATGCGTTTGCGATCAGCCTGTAAATAATGAACCTCTTCCAGCACGGCGGC
>NZ_VFIA01000020.1 GCF_014282275.1 Spirosoma utsteinense | reverse complement strand
ACGCCGTCCGCAACAAGCTGATTCACCGGGTTTGTGCGGTTGTTCGACGGGGTGAAAAATATGACAAAAATTATGCGCCAGCCTTTTCATAACCCATAGAAATCGGTGCGGTCTCTACTAGAATATTTCGCGCGCTACTTTCATGATGTTGTCGGCTTTGCCCATCGTGTAAAAGTGAAGAACGGGCGTCTGGGCAGCGGTTAATTCACGGCACTGCTGGATGCACCATTCTACACCTACCTGGCGCACCTGCTGGTCGTTCTCGCAGGCTTCAACGGCTTGCACCAGATCGGCCGGCATCTCCAGGTGAAATAGCTTCGGCAGAATCTGCAATTGCCGACGGGTACTGATTGGCTTCAGGCCCGGAATAATAGGTATGGTAATGCCATGCTGACGGCATCGATCCACAAAATCGAAGTACTTCCGATTGTCGAAGAACATTTGCGTAACGATGTAATCCGCGCCTTTATCGACTTTCAGCTTCAGAAAATCGAAATCGACATCATGGTTCTCGGCTTCGAAATGCTTCTCCGGATAAGCGGCTACGCCAATGCAGAAATTACTGGGAGCCAGCGATGTTTCCTCTTCGTGGAGATAAATACCCTGGTTCATGTTCGCCACCTGCTCCACCAGGTCGCTGGCGTAGGCGTATCCGTTTTCTTTTGCCTTGAAGGTGTTGAATGGCTTGGCCGGGTCGCCCCGCAGCACGAGCGCATTGTCAATACCGAGGTAGTGGAGATCGATCAGGAAGTCTTCCGTTTCGTCGCGGCTGAACCCGCCACAGAGGACATGAGGAACCGGATCGACACCAAACCGGTGCATGATAGCCGAACAGATACCAACCGTTCCGGGCCGCTTACGGGTTACGATCTTATGGATAGTGCCGTCGGGCATGGGCCGCTCGATGTATTCCTCCCGGTGGTAGGTCACGTCGATAAACGGCGGTTTGAACTCCATCAGCGGCTCAATGTTGTCGAGCAGGCTTTTCAGGTTGTCGCCTTTGATGGGCGGAATTACTTCAATGGAAAAAATTGGTTTGCCGTTAGCGGCCTTGATGTGGTCGGTAATTTTAGTCATTAGCTAATTAATTCGCATTCCCAACGGTGGTTTGCCCCATCGGTAGAAGGTACAACAGGTAACGGCAATACTACCGCGAGAACACCGCCAGCTGCATGTAAATTCCATTTGCCTGCCCATTGCTCCACGGCTGAACCTCCAGCCGACGGCCTAGCTGGCTACGATTTTTGACCTCGTGCAGTTTAGGTATCCCCCACCCGATCAGCGACCCGAAGGCAGCGCCCGCCAGCAGGTCGGTCGGGTAATGAAGTCCCCCTTCATACCGTAAACCGGCGGTGGCCGCTGCCAGCCCCAGCGAGCCGATCCAAACGACGGGTTTCAGGCGGGAATCCGGAAAATAATGCCGGAATACCTCGCCGGTGAAGACCGCCGTAGCAAACGCATTGGTAGCATGGCCCGAAAAGAACGATTGCCGGGCCTCCCGCTGGAGTTTATCGTCCAGCGGTGCATTTGGATTGTAAACGAAAGGCCGGGTCCGCTGGGTCAGGTTTTTAACCGAACGCTGCACACCATTGGCCAGCAGGATCGTTTCGATATACATGACCGCCACCGTTTTGATATCCTGCCGCATAGGTTTCGTACCGATCGTGAGCAGTCCCAGCACCGCAGCATTACCCGCCAGCGTCACGTCGCTGAGCCGGTCGGCGGTGGTGCTGAACCGATACGTGGCGCGCCGGTCGAAGGTATTCACGTCGGCACGGTTCAGGGTTCTTATCTCACCCTCTGTCAATGGGCTGACGTTTGTTTCCAGTACCAGCGCCGACACCCCGCTCAACGCCCCTACCCCCAACACCGTCAACTCCCGGCCCGTGCGTAACTGGTAAGGCGATTGACCGAATCCGGCACTACATAACATACTCAGGATAAGCAGTAAGGAGGCAGTTCTGCCGATCTGTTTTTCAGGCCCAAAATTACCAGCACGCCAGTTCTTCATTATCCCTTGTTTAGTTTCCTGTCTTTCTTAAACCACCCGGATCACCTCCGGGCCATGGCTCAGGTCGTCGGATAGATACACCAATCGCCCTTCCACTTCTGCAAAACCCATATCCCGGTACAAGCCGGTAAAATAACGCAGTCCACTGATCGGGTCGGGCGCGGTTCCAGCCGTAACCGTAACCGGCACCACCGATTCATATTGCACCAGAATAACGCTGCCATCGGGGTAATGTACCACGCGGTGGGGCGCCCCGTGCGACCGTTTACTGCTCAGAATACTGCGGTCGGTATCGATTCGCAAGGTAGCATCGAACAGGTTCGCCAGCGCCGGATGCAACACGATACGGGTGAGGCACTGCCGCAGTTCGTCGCACTCCAACTGGCGGACTACCCCTTCGCTGACGAGTTGCCGGAGCGTTTTGTCGATGCATCCGGGACCTTTGATCAGACTTAAGGCCGCACAAAGTTTGTTGTCGCGCTCCCGGGTCCGCTCAAACGTTGCTACGTCGAACAGGCGGTCGGCCTGTCGGCGCAGATTTAGCTCCTGCTTCCGGTGGCCGCTGATGATATCGTCCAGATAGATCTCGTCGGGCGACTCCGTTTTTTTCTTGTGCTGAACAGCATCGGCACATAGGCTGATCACATACGTGGATACGCCTTCCTGCCAAGCACAGCCGCACTGCCGGGCAATTTCGCTGTCGCGCAAAAAACTATATAGCCAGAAACTTATATCCTTATGGCTACCTGACTTCGTAAAGTCCGATGATTTGCTGATGATGTAGAGCCGGTCGGTTGGGCGCGTGAATGCCACATACAACAGGTTCATATTTTCCAGAAACGTCCGGGTCAGCTCTTCTTTGTACTGAGCTGCCACGGCGACGGGTGTCTTGCCAAGGTTTCCGTTTACCGATGCCGGGGCCGACAGCAGTCGGGTAATTTCGCCCGTTGCCGCTTCATGCGCCAGCATATCGGTACGCACCTCAGCCAGGTCGAGCCAGATAGTACTGTTCCGGTTGGGCTCTACCGTCCAGTTGGCAAAGGGAATAATGACCACCGGAAATTCCAGCCCTTTCGACTTGTGGATGGTCTGGATACTTATGGCGTTGCGGGCTTCTCCTTCCACAGAGATCTTTTGCCGAACGCCGTCCCAGTACAGCAAAAAATCACTCAGGTGCCCGCTGCGGTTCTTGTTGAACGTCAGCACTTCATCCAGAAACCGGAACAGAAACGGGTTGTGATCGGCCTGGCTGAAGAGGTTGAACTGGGCCGTCAGCCGCTCGGCGAGTTCATAGGGGTTGAGCTGACCGAGCGCATACGGGTCGAGTGGGTAGCCTTCGGCGGTCAGGTAGTCATAAACGCCCATGATGTCGCCCTCAGCAACGGTACGCAGTTCTTCGGTGAGTGAATCGTTCGGAAAAACGCCCCGTACCACACGGTGATAAAGATACAACAACTCATAACGCAGCAGTTTCTGGTCGGGCTGCTGTAGCAGACGCATAAGCGTTACCAGCCACTTGACCGGTTCCGAAAACTCAAGCGACAGCGAGTCGGCCGAGACCAGCGGAATCCGTCGGCTGTTGAGTTCGTTGGCCAACGCCCGGGCATGGGCTTTCTTCCGACACAGAATGGCAATGTCACTGTATTGATACCCATCGGCCAGCGCCTGTTCCAAATGCTCGATCGTCTTCTCCAGCATCACCGCCGTCAGGTCTTTGCCTTCGTCGGTATCTTTGGCGACAAAGTCGATCTGCACATGGCCCTCGGTACGGGCATCTGGCTGCGTCTTCTGCCGGAATACCTGCTCCGCGTCAAAAACGTCACCGATTTTGGCGTGTTCCTGTTCAAACCGACGGGCGGCAAAATCGAAGAACTCGTTATTGAAACGTACGATAGGCTCGGCGCTGCGCCAGTTGGTATCGAGCATATCAGGGATGATCTGCCCGGCGAGCATATCGATTCGGTCGGCGGTATAGGAGCCGGGTTTATGGGCCTTCTTGAGACTGTCCAGGTCCTGCCGATGCAGCGAAACGATCTGGTCCATGTCGCCCCCCCGGAAGCGGTAGATCGCCTGTTTTCCATCGCCCACGGCCAGGTTAAAATGATCGAATCCCAGGGCGTTGTCGATCAGGGGCATCAGGTTGGCAAACTGAAGTTTTGATGTATCCTGGAACTCATCGATCAGGATATGGTGGTATTTGACCCCAAGCCGTTCGTAGAGGAACGGCACAGGCTCGGAGGCCACAATGCTGAGAATTTTTTTATTGAACTCTGAAATATGTACGCGGCCGTCTTTGCGTAGCAGTTCATCGAATTCGATGCGCATCTGCTTCAGCAGCGACAGTTTTTGCAGGTGGGGTAGCAAACAATCGAACAGGGCCACCTGGTGTGCACTTGCCTCGCGAACAGCGCCGATCTGACCGATACAGTCACCTAAGTCGGCAACCATTTCATCGATCAGGGCCTGCACGGGGCGGGGTGTTTTTTTGGTGTACCAATCGCCCTTTTCTACAGCATTTTGTACCCGTACCCCCGCATCTTTACCGGCGTTACCTTCGGCTATGCTTCGCAGGTAGCCCGCTACGCCTTTGTCGGCATACGCAAAATCGGCATCGCCCAGGCCGGCGTCTGTGATCCGTTTCCAGGCCCGCTGCCCATGCCCTACTACGTCGGTTTCCACTTGCCGGTTATGGGCCATCAACTGCGCCCGAATAGCGCGCAGGGCACCCGGCGACAGTTCCTGGGCCGCATTGACGGCTTCGTAAAATTGGTCTGACGTCAGGTTACGGCCAAACTCCTTGAGCAGTTCCGGCAGTTGATTCCAGCTTTTTCCCTCAGTGGCCGTGTTGGTGTAGTAGTCACTGAGGATATCCGTGATCTCCTCCATTTCGTCGAGTCCTGCCTTTTCGATCAGGTTGTCGATAGCCAGTTCCAGCACTTCATCGGTTTCCATCTCGACTTCGAACGAGTACGGTAAGCCTAGCTCATCGGTGAACGCCATCACGATCCGCTGCGTGAACGAGTCGATGGTGGTAACAGAAAAATCGGCGTATTTATGAAGAATAGTCCTGAAAACGGAAGCCGCTTTCCGGCGTAGTTCGTCCTTAACAATCTGGAACGCATCGCCCTCCGCATCCGGATAAAACCCGGCTACCAGTTCATTCAACAGGGGGATATCTTTATCGGGATCGGCGAGTTCGCGGAGCCGTTCCAGAATCCGGCTTTTCATTTCGTTAGCAGCCGCATTGGTAAAGGTAACTGCCAGGATATGCCGGAAATAGTCATCCTTCGCGCTCGGCATCAATGCCAGTTTGAGGTACTCTTTGGTAAGTGTATATGTCTTACCCGACCCGGCGGAGGAACTGTAGACTTTGAACATAGGGAAGGGGGAGGAAAGGAGGAAGGAGGAGAGGGAGTAGGGAGGAAAGGGAAGAGGGACGTGACGGCATTTTACACCTTCAGTCCGTTAATTCCCTTTCCTCCTTTCTTCCCTCCTCCTTTTCTCCTTCCTCCCTTTCTTAAAAATTATACCGAATTCCCAGCCCTGAGTTCAGGTTCAGGAAGAAGGGTGCCTGAAGAAGTTCGACGTAAAGGCCGGTCTCCAGAAAAAACGAATACGGTTTGCTGGCCGGAAAAACCTCCACCCCGGCAATACCGGAACCGCCCAGCGTCAGCGCATTTTCGTACTGACCGTTCAGCCGGTTTGCATAATACCGGCGGGTGTTGATCTGTCCACCGAAGCCGTAATAACCCCGTATGCTTTCGCTGCTGGTTAGCGCCTTGTGCCACAGATAATGGCCCTGCACGCTCAAGCCAACGCTTCTGTAATCGCCATCCCGGTATTTCCGCCGGTTGCCATACAAACCACCATAGGTACCGACATTCAGGTCGAAGGCGTGGTTACTGCCAAAATATTTGCGAATGTTCACCCCGGACGGTTCACCAAGACGGAAACCCACCGACCAGTTGTTGTACTGCGCCTGTGCCTGATTAGGTCCACAAAGCCAACCCAGGAGAACCAGCGAAAGCAACAGAATCGACTTTTTCATAGATACTCTACCCATCATGTTAGTTAAAGCGTCTGCCAACAGACTGATTTACGCATTTGATACTAATTCCGGCTTTGTAGCGTCCTCACCCGTGCCCAGGGGCAGATCAGTTGGCGTAGGTGTACGGCCGAGGTGATGAAGTACCTCCACTAACCGCTCATTCTCAGCCCGCGTTCCGACGCTGATGCGTAAACAACCGTCACACAGAATGACCTTCGAGCGATCCCGCACAATGACTTGATGGTCAATTAACTGTGCGAAGGTGCTGCCGGCATCGGCAAAGCGCACCAGCAGAAAGTTGGCATCGGACGGGTGAATGACCTGCACCGAAGGCAAAGTACGCAGGTTATCGGCCAATACCTGCCGTTCGTGCAGGATTTCACGGACCATATTGTCCTTGTCGGCTTCGTGGTCGAGGGCTTCCAGGGCCAGCGCCTGCGTGGGAGCCGAGATGTTGTACGGTGGTTTTATTTTGTTCAGCACCCGGATCAGCTCCTCCGAGGCAAAACACATACCCAGCCGCAGCCCTGCCAGTCCCCACGCTTTGGAGAACGTTTGCAGGACCACCAGATTGGGGTAGGTGTCGAGTTGGCGCGTCCAGGATGGGTCGGCCGAAAAGTCGATGTAAGCCTCGTCAACAATGACCAGCTTTTCACGGGCAGCCTCCAGTACCGTCCGTATGTCCTCAGCCCGCAGCCGGTTGCCCGACGGATTATTGGGTGAACAGAGCCAGATCAGCTTGGTCGTTTCGTCGATAGCCGCCAGCACGGCGGGTACATCGACCTGAAAATCGGGTGTTAACGGGACTTTAGTGACGGCCACGTCGTTGATCGTGGCCGATACTTCATACATGCCGTAGGTGGGCGGCATGATCAGGATGCTATCTCCGGAAACGGAACCGGGCGTGCAGGTAGCCCGAACCAGCAGATCGATGGGCTCATCGGAGCCATTGCCCAGAAAAATCTGCTCCGGCCGGACACCTTTGATCGGGGCCAGCTTTTGCTTGATCGCCCACTGGTGCGGATCAGGATAGCGGTTAAACTGGCTATCCTGAGCGGTTGATTCACTCAGGGAAGGTCCCAGCGGATTTTCGTTAGCGTCCAGAAACACGCCCTCTTTACCCGTGTACTCGTCGCGGGCCGACGAATAGGGCATCAGGGTCAGGATGTGTGGACGAAGGATGGCTTTTAGCGAGAAAGCAGTCATGCGTATAAGGGGTCAGCGAACAGGTGCCTGTAGTCAGGCAACGTTGATAGCGTAAATTTTGATCAAAGATAAGGACAGGTTTTTCGCGCCGGACGTTTGCGGCCTCCTGCTTTACAGCGTTCGGTGCAGGACGATCATCCCCCGAAACGCTTCTTTCATCACCTCGAAGGGCAAGCGATCGGTGCCGCAGGGCTCGAAACCCATCTTCCCGTAGAACGCAAGTGCATCATGGCTGCTATCCATCGACTTGAGCCAGACAACCTCTTTTTGCAGCTGCCGGGCCTGTTCGATCACAAACTGCATACAGGCCCGCCCGATACCCAGACCCGTAACGGCGTTGATCAGATAGATGCGTTCCAGTTCCAGCGCATTGACCGTTACCTGGCAGGGCGACGGCTGATGGAGGTTCAGCTTGAGAAAGCCCACCGGCTGGCCGTGCTGCTGAACGAGGTAAAAGCGGGCGTTGGGATTATCCAGCTCCCGGCGCAGCACCTCAGGCGTGAAGGACCGGTTTATGTACCACGCGCCACCGTCATGCCATAAATGCAGGTAATGGTCGGTATAGGCCCGTAGCGCTACCTCGGCCAATAGCTCGGCATCCGAAACCGACAGTAGCTGAAAATCAAGAATAGAATTGGCAATCATTGGTCAGGTTGATAAACTTACAACTGAGCGGGCAGCCCGTCGGTGGATGCGGGCGTTGGTCGCCACCGCAACGATTGGCCGTCAACAGCCCGCATGGTGCAAAGGACTCCGTTCAGGTGGTCATATTCGTGCTGAATCAACTCCGAGAGCGACCAGTCTGTTACGTCCCAGGTGTGCAGCTGCCAGTGTTCATCGCGGAAGGTCATGGTCAGGCTCCGGTGTCGCTGCACCCGGACCAGTAGGTTGGGAAAGCTCATACAGTCGTCCCACAACTCATCGATTTCGGGGCTGACCGTTACGAACGCGGGGTTGATGATGACAACGGGACGATCGACATTGAGGTAGATCAGTCGCTTCATAATTCCGAGTTGGGGTGCGGCAATGCCCCGTCCGAACTGGTACCGCGCCCGGATCTCTTCCATCACATTGTGCAGGTCGGCAACCCAGCCGGGTACGAGCGGCAACTCCGATTCCAGGACCGGATCGCAGGTTTCGTACAGGCGCGGATCGCCTAGCAGTAGTAAATCGGCGAGGTGTTTCATGCCAGTATCCGCTGTAGCGTGTCGACGAGGGTGTCCAGTTCGGCCTCCGTATTGTAGTAATGGGGCGAGATGCGCAGGGCCGCCGTCGTCATCCCTTTCCGGCCGTAATCCAGAATAGCGCCACCGTATACGCTTAGCGAGGTGTTGATCCGCTCCGCCGACAACGCGGCTTTGATGGCTTCGGCCGGTTGGCGGTCGCTGAACAGGGTGATGATGCTCGACAGGTGTTCGCCCTCATCGAGCAGGCGAACGCCGGGTAGTGTACCAAGCTGCCCGCGTAGTTGGGCGCACAAGACCGCATTGCGGCTGGCGATGGTATCCAGCCCTACCGTCAGCGCGTACCGATGAGCCTCCGCAGCGCCCAGCACCAGCGCGTATGGAAACTCCCAGTCCTCGAACCGCAGCGCCGTTGGTACCGGCAAAAACGTGTCGGCCGACTCCCACGACGCGCCATGCAGATCGACAAACAGGGGCGCGTAGCCTTCCGACAGTACTTTATCAGACACATACAGAAATCCCATGCCGCGTGGCCCGCGCAGAAACTTCCGGCAGGTAGCGGTCAGAAAATCGCACTGAATCTGCCCGACGTTCACCGGGAACTGCCCCACCGACTGGCAGGCATCGACCAAATACAGAACATCGTTTTCCCGGCAAAGCGCCCCAATGGCTTCTACGGGTTGCACCAGCCCGGAGTTGGTTGGTACGTGGGTTACAGCTACGAGTCTGGGGTTCAGCGACTGGATTTTTGCCGCCATATCTTCCACCGAGACACCCCCTTTTGGATCGTCGTCGGCCCGAACGATCGTGATGCCAAACCGCTTTTGCAGCGACAGGAATGCGATCTGGTTCGAT
The DNA here is from genome assembly GCF_014282275.1 of Spirosoma utsteinense. Taxonomy (GTDB): domain Bacteria; phylum Bacteroidota; class Bacteroidia; order Cytophagales; family Spirosomataceae; genus Spirosoma; species Spirosoma utsteinense. The sequence continues at coordinate 116,037 of NZ_VFIA01000020.1, read as the reverse complement.
ACGTAGTCGTTGATCGTGGTCAGGATAACGTCGCCCCGCCGGAACGGAATGGCCGACAGGGCCCGGGCATAAGCATCGGTCGCGCTGGACGTGGCCGCTATGTTCTCGGGCCTGGTCCCCAGTAGCTCAGCCGTTGCGGTGTAGAAACCCCGGATGGCATCGCGCCGTAGCTCGGCCGCTTCGTAGCCACCTACTTCCGATTCAAGCGTAATGTATTGAGTGATTGTTTCAACCACGGGGGCGGGCATGAGCGCAGCCCCGGCATTGTTGAAGTGAGCGACATGCTGAACGCCGGTAGTGTCGGCGCGAAGGGCGGAAAGGTCAAACATGAACGGTGGGTGAAAGTTTTATAGCACCGATTCCAGCGAGATAACCTCCAGGCCGGGGATGTCCGTGAAGTCGGGTAAATTATTGGTCAGCACAGGCTGGTTATAGAGTAAGCCTGTAGCGGCAATGATCGAATCGCCCAGCGAACGCTTCCGCTGCTGACGCAGTCGAATGGCTTCGGCGACAACCTCACTTGTAATGGGAAGCAGTGTAACAAGCCGAAAAAACGCTTCGAACTCCTCTTTTTCGGAGTCATTTAGTTTATGGAAGCCAACTACTTCAATCTTGGTGATCGTAGATGCGCAAACCTGTGTGGAGCGCTCCAGCAAATACTCCTGTAGTTTCTCGTATCCTTGCTGAATAGAATAGATGATTACATTGCTATCAACAATCATCTTTAGCGTCCGGTTAAAGGTTTATCCTGACGGGCTTCCCGTTGCCACTCCAAGGGGTCACCATATTTGTCAGCGACCTTACTTCGTGTGAGTTTGGCAAAAACGTCTTTCAAGTGTTTATTCTCCACCTGATTATCCTTAGTTTCGGGATTATCTCTTTTTTCCAGGATACGCGAATTCAATTTCGGAAGCAACTGCATCAGCAAGGCTTCATCTTCCGGCGTATCTACTTCAATCAATAACTGGCTCATGATTTTCGACCGTTTAGCTAGCAAGATAACAAAAATCAACCTGGAACCGTCTCGGCCAGACTGGCCAGACGGAGACTCACGGCCCGTTTGTGGGCGTCGAGCGATTCTGCTTCGGCCATGGCTTCAACTACGGGTCCGAGGAGCTGCAAACCGGCCGGTGTAATGTGCTGCATCGTAATCTTCTTGACGAAACTGTCCAGCGACACCCCGCTGTAGGCGCGGGCAAAGCCGTTCGTCGGCAGCGTGTGGTTCGTTCCCGACGCGTAGTCACCGGCCGACTCAGGCGTGTAGTTGCCCAGGAAAATAGAACCGGCGTTGATGATCTTATCGGCCACCGCTTCGGCGTTTTCGACGCTCAGGATCAGGTGCTCGGCCGCATAGGCGTTGAGCAGATCAATGGCGTCGGCCTGCGTCTCAACTAGTATAGCTTTGCTGTTTTCCAGCGCCTTACCAGCCAGATCGCGCCGGGGCAGCTTTTCGAGTTGGGTGCCAATCGTCAGGTTTACGATGCTGATCAACTGCCTGCTTGTCGACACCAGCAGCACCTGACTGTCGGCACCGTGCTCGGCCTGCGAGAGCAGATCGGCGGCTACGAACGACGGTACCGCCGTATCATCGGCATAAATGGCTACCTCGCTTGGCCCGGCGGGCATGTCGATGGCCATACCTTCTTTCGCCACCAGCATCTTGGCCGATGTAACGTACTGGTTCCCCGGCCCGAAAATCTTGTAGACCTGCGGTACCGATTCCGTTCCATAGGCCATGGCCGCAATGGCCTGTGCCCCACCAATCCGGAACACCTTCGTGATACCTACCAGACGGGCCGCGAAATAAATGGCCGGGTGATTGCTGGGCGTACAGAGCACGACCTCGCGGCAGCCCGCCAGTTGCGCCGGCACACCCAGCATCAGCACTGTGCTAAACAGCGGAGCCGTACCGCCCGGAATGTACAAACCCACCTTTTCGATGCCTACACTCCGGCGCCAGCAGACCACGCCGGGCATGGTCTCCACTTTTTCGATGGGCTGTTTCTGCCGCTCATGGAACGTCCGGATATTCTGGTATGCCTGCCGGATGGCGGCTTTCAGCTCGTCGGTCAGTTGGGCTTCGGCCGCGTCGAGGACGGCTGCGTCAACCTCCAGACCACCGTTCGACAGATCGACTTTGTCGAATTTCTGAGCGAGTTCAATGAGTGCGGCATCGCCCCCGGCCCGAACCTGGGCCAGGATAGGCGCTACGGCCGCTTCGATCTGCTGCGTCGACTGCACGGGGCGGGCCAGCAGGCGGGGCCACTCAGCACGATCGGGAAAGGGGATAATAGTCATCGTAGTTAGCAGAGCAACCTAATAAATCATTTTCTCAATGGGGATCACCAGAATACCTTCGGCACCAGCGGCCCGGATGGCTTCGATATTTTCCCAGAACTCGTTTTCATTCAGCACCGAGTGCACCGAACTCCAGCCTTCGGTAGCCAGGGGCGTAACGGTCGGGCTTTTCATGCCCGGCAGCAAGGCCGTTATCTGTTCGAGAGCCTGATTAGGAGCATTCAGCACAATGTATTTGTTGTTCTTGGCCGCCTGTACCGATTTGATCCGGAAGAGCAGCTTGTCTACTAACGCCCGCTTGCCGGCGTCAAGTTCAGGCCGCGCAATGAGAATGGCTTCGGAACGGAAAATCGTTTCGACTTCCTTCAGGCCATTGCTGAGCAGTGTGCTCCCCGAGCTGACAATGTCACAAACGGCTTCGGCCAGACCGATGCTCGGCGCAATCTCCACCGATCCGCTGATTTCGTGAATCTCGGCCCGAACGCCTTCGCCGGCGAGGTACTTACCCAACAGATTAGGATAGGACGTAGCAATATTTTTGCCCTCCAGATCCTGAATACCGGTCCAGTCGACTCCGCGCGGAATAGCAATCGAAAGTCGGCATTTGGAAAAGCCCAGCTTATGAACCGTTTCCAACGGCCGGCCGGTCTCGACAGCCACGTTCTCCCCCACGATACCCAGGTCTGCCACGCCATCTTCAACGTAACCGGGGATGTCGTCGTCGCGCAGGAACAGGAACTCAGCGGGAAAATTAGATGAAACGGACTTGAGTTTTCCAGTTCCATAGTCGAAGCGAATCCCGCATTCTTTGAAAAGCTGGTAGGAATCCTCGCTCAGGCGACCGGATTTCTGAAGGGCAATACGAAGTACAGATGACATTAAACAGGTGTATGGTATAAGATGTATGATGACATTCACACATCAGGTAAACTACTGATTTCGGATGGAAACGAATACGCTCTGCTGCCAGAGCAGGATACGATTGAATGAACAGAGGGGCAAAAATACAGGAAAAACGGGACTACAGGGAGGCCGTAGTGACTTAGCAGTCACAATGATGGCGACGATGTCGAAGAGGAAATGTGGTAGCCCGTTGGGAAATCATGGGGCAAAGGTAGAGCAGCCCACGGAGAAGGGCAAGGTTTTTCAGCTAGAAAATAGCGATACGTAGTCCCTACAGTCCAGCCTGTTGGCTAAACCGTATCGTTTGGCTTCAACAGGTCGGCCTATAACTACCATAGACCTTGTCAGACAACGGGGCTGACGACGGGCGAGGGCGGACTGATGGGTACAACCGGAAGCCCTGATTTATCGAGGCCACACTGCTGCATGAATGCGTTCGTAAATACAGTTTGAGTAGCGTTATCGAGTAGCTCCTGCCGGGCCCGAAGCCACCGGTTTACGGATAGATCGGTATACATGGTACGAACACGGCCTTCATTCAGGCCAAAATTAATCTTCCCCCAATGCATGGTATAAGCAATACCCAGCAGGTCGAGTCGATTCCAGATGCGTTCCAGAAAAGCATCGGTCAGGTTAGACGTAACGCCATCCAGCTCAATGACGCAGGTTACCGCATAGCGGGTAAAGCCCAGCAGGGCGGGGGTTTTCTTTACCCAGCGCAGGCCCAGAATGCCCGGGAATGCGTGCTGGTCGTTCAGCTGCACGATCTCCTCCAGCACCCTCGGACTATCCGCTGCCGATACACCGATAGCGGCACTGGTGGCTTTACCCCGAATATTGGTGTTCCCGAAAAATTCGCTCATAGTGCCCACTACGCCATTGGTATCCTCCAGGGCCTGCGGATAGAGCAGATTCACCATCGATGGCACAAGCAGGGGAGCAAATGGCCCTATCCGGTCCAGAATCGTTTGCACCAGCCCCATCGTGCTGTCTCCGTAGGTGAACGCTCCGGCCACTGGCGGGTCCTGGTCGGCAGGCGGCTTCTGGTTTGCTTTGTAGAGAATACGTACGTAGGCCCCCCGGTTGGGATTGAGCCCTGCCCGATCGAACTGATGCGGATTGACAATCATCTGAAAATGATACGGCTCGAAACCCGGCTGGGGCGTGGGCAGGCTCATGGCCTGGGTCAGGCCCGAAAAATCGAGTTCAGTCATGGCCTTTTTCAGACCGTCGTTGTACGGTATCTGCTTCTGGCTATACCCTTTCAGCCAGAACAGGTCTTCGGTTTCCAGCAGTACGCCATGAATGATCCCGAACGACCCAAAGCTGACCAGCACCGCGTTGAACAGGTCGTCGTCCCGCATTATTTCCGGTTTCCCCATCCAGTCGAGCAGCCCATCGCCTGCCACGGGGTATGAGGCCCGTTCGAGCCAGACATGCCGATCGGGACCACACACTAAATGAATGCCTACCACCTGATCGTGTACGGCACCAAAGCGGTAAGCTGCCCCGTGGGTACCGGTCGAGAGCGCGCCCACGATGGTCTGGGCATTGCTGGCCCCCGATGCCCGCAAAGACTTGCCCCGTCCTTCCAGAATGGTTTCCAGTTCGAGCACTTTCATACCACACTGGGTGAAAAACAAGTTACCCGCCGATTTGCCAGCCTCCAGGTAGGCAGGGGCCACCATCGTGTTCGTAATGATTTTGGTCTGTTTCAGCGAAACGGTATCCACGATCCCCCCGTCTGACACCCCTACCTTCGTAAACGACCAGTTGTTGCCCATTGCCCGCAACGAGAAACCGGTCTGGATGGCTTCGCGAATAAGCCACTGAATATTAGCCGTTGTTTGCTGATAGCGTTCGCGGGCGCTGGGCAGATTAGGCAGCTGTAATTTGAATGAAGCGCCGGGCGTAAGCGGCTGGACAAAGTTCTCGTGACGGTTGGGCCACTCCGTTAGGGGCTTGGGCACAACACCGGATGGAATACTCATGGCAGGGATAGGAGAGAAAATAAACGTACAGTAGACACAACATCAGGGGCGTTCAGATTCGTCGGGGGGCGGAATGAACGGGGCGCAGCACCAGCGGATATGGCGTTTGATGACGATACCGAGTGTGACAACAGACAGCAGGACCTGATCGGCCGTTGTCCAGACGGTTACGCCGTTGAGGTGGTTGAACCCCTGCCCGGCCGGGGCCGCACAGGGGGGCGTCACGTTGGCAGGCTGCACCAGTCCCCAGAATCTGGCCGTGACAACCTTTTCCGTCGTCGGGTCGCGCTCGGGGCTGTCGCAGCTGTTGGGGATCGTAACGATCCGGGTGGTGACGCAGCCGGGCAGGCAGGCAGAAAGCAGTAACAGGGTAGCCCACAAACGGACCCGCCCGGAGAATGAAGTAAGATACGGCATGGCAGTTGGTCAACTAAGCACTGATAGCCAGCTAAGTACGCAAAAACACCCCCCCGAACCTCCGCCCGATTTAGTAACCGGCAAATGGAGTGACTTAACGGCAGTATCGTATCTTTGTATATGCTTTTGGAACAGACACAACAACAACAAACTGAAGAATCGATGCCGAGCCCGTCCACAGCAGCGCGGCATATGAACGTTCCTGATCCGGCGATTGCCCTGCCGGTAATGGAAGATTTTTATACCATTCAGGGTGAAGGAGCCCACTCGGGCCGGGCGGCTTATTTTATCCGGCTGGGTGGCTGCGATGTTGGCTGTCACTGGTGCGACGTCAAAGAGTCGTGGGACGCCAATGCTCACCCCAAACAAACCATCGACACCATTGTCACGGGGGCCTTGCAGTATCCAGGCCGTATGGCAGTCATTACCGGGGGCGAGCCCCTCATGCACGACCTCACCGCCCTGACCGCAGCCCTGCAAACGGCGGGTTTCCGCACAAACATCGAAACATCGGGGGTATGCCAGGCCGTGACCGGCTCGTGGGACTGGATCTGTTTTTCGCCCAAAAAATTCAAAAAGCCCAATCCTGCTATCTTCGACAAAGCCAACGAGTTGAAAGTAATCATTTACAACGCATCCGATTTTGCGTTTGCCGAATCATTTGTGCCCTACCTGCGGCCCGATTGCAAACTCTTTTTGCAAACCGAGTGGAGTCGTTCCAATGAAATGCTACCCCGCATCGTTGAATACGTTAAAGACCATCCACAATGGCAAATTTCGTTGCAGACGCACAAGTACATGGACATTCCATAACGGGCGATTGGAGAAAAGGGATCATGCCTTCGTGGCTTTTCTTTATCCCGCTCATTTCATGCCTTCTCTCGCCCCTTTCCTCCCTGGCTCAGGATACGAAGGCCCGGGAGTTATATGCTCAGTCGATCAAACTGTTTGGCGAACGAAAGGCGAACGAAGCCATTCCGTTCATGGAGCAGGCAGTTAAACAGGACCCGAATTTTGCGGATGCTCACCTGAAGCTCGGGCAGCTCTACGAGTTTACGAAACGCTTCGATCCGGCGCTGGATGCCTACCGTGCGGCCATCCGGCTTCAGCCCGACAGCCCGGCTTCCGGGGCGGCCTACCAGTCGCTCAGCAGTACCCTGCTCCGGCTGGGACGCTATAGCGAAGCACTCCCCTATCTGGAAAAATTCCAGACGCTCTTTCCGCCCAAATCGGTACAGAACCAGCGGATCGGGCGGCAGATCGAAACAGCCCGCTTTGGGCAGGAAGCGCTCCTGCATCCGCAGCCTGTTGACCCCAAACCGCTCTCGACGGTCTTGCAGACAACGCCCTCGCAGTACTTTCCCGTCCTCACGCCCGACGAGCAGACACTGGTCTTCACCGCCCTGAAACCCGAAGGTGACGAAGACCTGATGATTGCCACCTATAACGGTGAAAGCTGGTCGCCACCCATCTCACTCTCGTCCGGTATCAACACGAACGACAACGAAGGGACAGCCAGCCTCTCGGCCGATGGACGCCTGATTGTTTTCACCGCCTGCCAGGGGCGAAAAGGGTACGGCAGCTGCGACCTGTACCTGAGCCGCAAAACTGGAAGTGACTGGTCGACACCCGAAAACCTTGGCCCCACCGTCAACACCCACCATTATGAGTCACAGCCATCGCTGTCGGCCGATGGGCGTCGGCTGTATTTCGTATCGGACCGGCCGGGTGGCAAGGGGCGACGGGATATCTGGCGCAGCGACCTCGATGAGGCCGGTACCTGGAGCAAGCCACTTAACATTGGCGGGCCAGTCAATACGCCTTTCAACGAGGCTTCGCCCTTCATTCACGCCAACGGGCAGAGCCTGTTCTTCGCGTCGGATGGTCATGTCGGTTTGGGGGGCTATGATCTGTTTGTGGCCGATAGCCTTGCTTCAACAGGGCAAAATACGGGCTGGTCTACCCCAACGAATCTGGGCTACCCGATCAACACGTCTGAAGATCAGGCTTCTCTGTTCGTAGCCGCCAATGGCACCCGGGCCTATTATTCCTTCGAAGAGCAGAAAGAAGGCGTTTCACAGCGCTCGCGGCTTTACGTCTTTGACCTGCCCGAGTCCCTGCGGGAGCGGGTCAAACCGGTTAGCTTCCTGAAAGGTATTGTGGCCGACAGCCGGTCTAAAAAGCCCTTGCCCGCTATGGTCGAACTCATCGACCTGAAGACAAATCAGGTGGTGTCCCGCGTACAAACCGATGCCACTACGGGCCAGTACACGGCCGTTTTGCCCAGTGGTGGCGACTATGCGCTCTATGTAAGCGCACCGGGCTATTTATTTAAAAGTCTGTCGTTCGATTTCAGTCAACCAGCCCCTGCCGACCGGAACCGTTCGAGTGGAACCGGCATAGCGATGAACGTCCCGCTCGAACGGGCAGTCTCCGGCACAACGGCTAAAGAAACGCTGAACAACCTGTTCTTCGAGTCTACCCGCTACGATCTGGCCGATAAATCCCGTACCGAACTCGACCGGATTTCGGCCTTTATGAAAACAAATCCAACCATACGGATCGAGATTGCGGGCCATACCGACGACCGGGGCGACCCGGCAGCCAATCTGCTGCTGTCGCAGAAGCGGGCCCAGGCGGTGGTCAACTACCTGACGAAAGCCGGTGTGGAGCCAGGTCGAATGCAGGCGGTCGGTTTTGGAAAAACCCGACCCGCCGTACCGAACTCGTCCGACGAAAACCGGCAACTCAACCGGCGAATCGAGTGGCGAATCCTTTGATGTACAGGTGACACGGGACTGGCCTCTGCCTGAACCTGGCGCTGGCCGAATACGGCTACCCGACCCCTTTTGACTGTAGCCGCCAGTATACCCGATCGCTGTAATGAAGGGTATCACCCCAGGTTACGGCTGACGTTGGACGCTATCATCCCCCTGATGCCTTCGGTTGATATATACCCTCTGCGAGTGAACGTCTGTTAGCACCCGCCGTCGAACACCTGTGCCACCTTCGCCACAATTGGGGTTCAAATCCAAACCGTATCTCCTGTAGGCTCAGTTGCTTCAGGATCGGCGCCCGAATCATTTTGTAGTAGGTTCCCGTATCGGTCTGTGTCTACTTTTGTGATTCGGAATAACTCCTGTTTATAGGGTAAAGTAAAGCGTGTTTACAGGCTGTTATAGACAAAATCTATACGCTCATAAAATTTATTAATAAAATCTATTGCCCCGATTCACTTAAATTTGAACCGTAACCATTTAAACTCCACCGACAATGGAAAATAACGCAGGTCCAGAAACAACTACAGTTTGGGACGTTAATGATGACAGCCATGTCAATACCGTGGGCAAGTGCCCGTTCCTGAATGGAGAACTGAATAAAAGTGCTGGTGGTGGCACGAGAAACCGCGACTGGTGGCCAAATCAGTTGAAGTTGAACATCCTCCGTCAACATTCATCGCTGTCCGATCCAATGGGCGAGAGTTTCAACTACGCCGAGGAGTTTAACTCGCTTGATCTGGCTGCGGTGAAGCAGGATATTGTCGATCTGATGACCACATCGCAGGAATGGTGGCCAGCCGACTACGGCCACTACGGTCCTTTCTTCATTCGGATGGCGTGGCATAGCGCGGGTACCTACCGCATCGGCGATGGCCGGGGTGGTGCCGGAGCAGGCATGCTTCGCTTTGCGCCACTGAATAGCTGGCCCGACAATGCCAACCTCGACAAAGCGCGTCTGTTGCTTTGGCCGATCAAACAGAAATATGGCCGCAAAATTTCGTGGGCCGACCTGATGGTGCTCACCGGCAACTGTGCCCTTGAGTCGATGGGGTTAAAGACATTCGGCTTTGGTGGCGGACGTGAAGATCGCTGGGAGCCAGAGGAAGATGTTTATTGGGGTTCTGAAACCATCTGGCTAGGCGACGAAATTCGGTACGCCAACCCAACGGAGCGTAAACTGGAGCAACCCCTTGGCGCATCGCACCTGGGGCTTATCTACGTAAACCCGGAAGGACCCGGCGGACAGCCTGATCCGCTTGGTGCAGCGTATGACATCCGGGAAACTTTTGGTCGGATGGCCATGAACGACGAAGAAACCGTTGCGCTCATTGCGGGCGGGCACACCTTCGGAAAAACTCACGGTGCGGCCGATCCAAGCAAGTACGTTGGTACTGAACCCGCGGGTTCGGCCATCGAGGAGCAGAGCCTGGGCTGGAAAAACTCATTTGGTACCGGTCATGGCGTAGACACCATCACCAGTGGCATTGAGGTAACCTGGACCACAACCCCGACACAGTGGAGTAACGATTATTTCGAGCACCTGTTCGGTTACGAATGGGAGTTGACGAAAAGCCCCGGTGGCGCGCATCAGTGGCAGCCGAAAGATGGAGCGGGTGCGGGTACTGTACCCGATGCACATGACCCACTGAAGCGTCATGCCCCAACGATGCTGACGACCGATCTGGCGTTGCGGGCCGACCCTGCCTACGAAAAAATTTCGAGACGCTTCCACGAGAATCCGGATGAGTTTGCCGATGCCTTTGCCCGGGCGTGGTACAAGCTTACCCACCGCGATATGGGTCCAGTCGAGCGCTACCTCGGCCCGGAAGTGCCAACCGAAGAATTACTCTGGCAAGATCCGATCCCGGCCGTTACCCACGAGCTGGTCAACGATCAGAACATCGCTTCGCTAAAAGCTACGATTCTGGCATCGGGCCTATCGGTATCGCAACTGGTATCGACTGCCTGGGCGTCGGCCTCTACCTACCGCAATTCCGACAAACGGGGTGGTGCCAACGGTGGTCGGCTTCGGCTGGCACCGCAAAAGGATTGGACAGTAAACAACCCGGCCGAGCTGGCCACTGTATTGAAAACCTACGAGGGTATCCAGCAGGCGTTCAACGGAGCACAGGCGGGCGGTAAGCTGATTTCACTTGCCGATCTGATCGTGCTGGGCGGTTGCGCCGGTGTTGAGCAGGCGGCCAGGAATGCCGGTCATGAGGTAACGGTACCCTTCACACCGGGCCGTGCCGATTCGTCGCAGGCCCAAACGGATATCAGGTCATTTGATGCCCTGGAACCAACTGCCGATGGATTCCGCAACTATGTAGACGCTAAACATAAGTCGGCGGCTGAAGAAATACTGATCGACAAAGCGCAGTTGTTGACGCTGACCATTCCTCAGTTGACGGTGCTGGTGGGCGGTATGCGTGTGCTGAACACGAACTTCGACCACTCCAAACACGGTGTCTTTACGAAGCGCCCGGAAGCACTAACGAATGACTATTTCGTGAACCTGCTCGATATGGGCACTACTTGGAGAGCGACCTCCGATGCGCAGACCATCTTTGTGGGTAGCGACCGCACGACGGGCGAACCCAAGTGGACCGGTACCCGCGTCGATTTGATCTTCGGCTCGAACTCGGAACTGCGCGCTGTTGCGGAAGTCTATGGTTGTGGTGATTCGCAGGAGAAATTTGTGCGGGACTTCGTCGCCGTATGGACCAAAGTGATGAACCTTGGCCGCTTCGACCTGGCCTGATGGCTGACTGTCTGGTATTGACCGCACACCTGGTCTTACCGGAAAATGGCAGCCCGATTACTGGTAAACATAAAGGGTATTCGGCGTCGTCGGGTACCCTTTATGTTTACCAGTATTGCGACCGGATAGATGAACAGATTGGTAGCTGACTTAGTAAAAAATAAAGTACCCGGTGGCAACTGCGCCCATAAATGGCACTTTATTTGCGCTGTAGCGGTTATACCCCTGATTAACTATCATTTCCATTAAGACGTCGGACGTTAGACTCCGGACCCGCGCTGTTCATCCTTACCCTTTCGAGCATTTGCTATCCAGTTTCCAGCGTCTACCCAATACATGCAATTTTCCGATTTATCACTGATTGACCCCATCCTGAAGGCCCTCGCCGAAGAAGGATACACCACCCCAACACCTATTCAGGAACAAGCCATACCGATTCTGCTGAGTCGCCAGGACTTGCTGGGTTGCGCCCAGACCGGCACCGGCAAAACAGCCGCCTTTGCTATTCCAATCCTGCAACTGCTAAGCGAAGAACGCAGCAAAAGCGCCGGTGGTCCCCGGCGCATTAAAACGCTGATTCTGACACCAACCCGCGAACTGGCCATCCAGATCGACGAAAGCTTTAAAGCCTACGGCCGTCACCTCAACCTCCGCAGTACGGTTATCTTCGGCGGTGTTTCGCAACATGCCCAGGTTAACACGCTCAAAGCGGGTGTCGATGTACTGATTGCCACCCCAGGCCGTTTGCTCGACCTGATGAACCAGGGATTTATAGCACTGCGCGACGTTCAGTTCTTCGTTCTTGACGAAGCCGACCGGATGCTCGACATGGGCTTTATCCACGACGTAAAAAAGGTTATCGCCAAACTACCAACCCGCCGTCAGACGCTGTTTTTCTCGGCAACGATGCCGCCCGACGTGGCGAAACTGGCTGATACTATCCTGAGCAATCCCGCTAAAGTTGAAGTGACACCCGTCTCGTCAACGGCCGATACGATTGAGCAGGCTCTGTATTTTGTGGGGAAAGATGACAAGCGCAAACTGCTGGCCCATATCCTGGACGACAAGAGCGTGAAATCGGCGCTGGTTTTTGCCCGCACCAAACACGGTGCCGACAAAGTGGTGAAAGACCTGCTCCGGACCGGTTTCAAAGCGGAAGCCATCCACGGCAACAAATCGCAGAATGCGCGCCAGCGGGCACTCTCCAACTTCAAAAGTGGCGAAACCCGAATTCTCGTAGCAACCGATATTGCGGCTCGTGGTATCGACGTCGACGAACTGTCGCACGTAATTAATTACGAACTGCCCAACATCCCCGAAACCTACGTTCACCGCATTGGCCGGACAGGCCGGGCGGGTCACGATGGTATTGCCCTGTCGTTCTGCGATGAGGAGGAAACCGAATACCTGCGCGACATTCACAAGCTGATTGGCAAGCGCGTACCGGTCATTACCGACCATCCGTTCGTGCTGAACATTTCGGCATCGACCATCTCGAAATCGACGCCCACCGCGCGCCAGGGCCGTAGCAACGGCAACCGGAACAGCAGTGGTCGGCAGATAAGCGGTTCGTCGGGTAACGGCGGTCAACAACGCAGCGACAGTCGCCCGTCGGGCCAGAGCAGTGTCCGTCGCGAGAGTAGCAGCGCATCGAGTCGTCCCGCCGGTAACGGATCGGCTCGTCCTGATAACCGCAGCAACGGAGCACGGCCCAGCCGGGGTACGGGTAACAGCCGGTTCACCAACACCGGCTCCGACAACAACAATTATTAAGATCCTTACCGGCTGAGTCCTGTTTAGACAGGGGTCAACTGCCATTGATTTCTTGAGAAGAACGAGCCCCGAAGCCTATTCGGGGCTTTTCTTTTGTCAATTGGTACGGTGCTTCCCGTTCAATAAGGAGTGCTCAACAACTGAAAATCGTCCGGGCAAGCTTCGTCGGCTCAATCCCCCGTTGCGCTACACAAACGTTTCTTCGTGCAACGAATGCGGTCGGTCAGCGTATAGATCAGTAGAGCAGCACAGGCTGACCGCGTTTCTTAAAAGTCCTTAAAACCCGCCTTCTCCCGCCCCTAACCCGTATTCGATGCATCATTTGTACGTTACCTACGTAAACCGGGAAACAGCGGCCCTACTGAACAAGACGCATCATGATACCTACCACCACTACGCCAAACTCCATTCAGCCAGCCGTGGCCGGCCATCAGCCCCTGGGCTTGTTATTGTCGGCCTCGGAAGATGAATTTTATGGACGCCTGCAACGCATCTGGAACAATGTCGTTCAGCGCGATGATATGGACCTCATCCGCGATGAGCATGACAAATCCGTTTATGCCTACCGGTTCGCCGAAGAAGAGTTACACCAGGCTTTTCCGAAGCAGCATGATGTGTCCTTATCTGGACAAAACCCGGCAGTGGCTCCCGGCAAAACCGGCAAAGCCCCCCTCCCATCCAGACCCATCTCCGCACCTGCTGGCGGCCAATTGACTGTGGGGTAAGATCCCAAAGTCAGACAATTTTCAGGGCCGGGTAGCATCGTGGCTCGACACCCAGTCGAGTGATGAAATGGCGGCTGCCAGCGACAACTCCCCGGCGGCTACTACACCAGTCATAATCTCGGCCAGTTTATTCACCTGACCTTCCCCATAGCATCCCATCAATTCCAGGCATTCGCACTGGGTAGGCAGGCCCGTACCGCCCCCTATTGTACCCACAATCAGCGATGGCAACGTCACAGAGCCGTACAGATCACCTTCGGGCGTGATCTCGGAATAAGTAATGGCCGCCGACGATTCGGCCAGACAAGCCACGTCCTGCCCGGTGGCGATGAAAAGCGCGGCCAATCCATTTACGGAGTGCAACCCGTTGTTGTTTGTTCCTGCCAGCCGCGCCCCAACATCGCCAAGACGGGCATGGTGCGCCAGTTGCTCCGGTTCCACCTGTAACTCCCGGATAAGGAGGTCGCGGGGAATGCGGACTTCGGCTGTGACCCGTTTTCCCCGGGTTCGGAGAATGTTAAGCTGCGACGGTTTCTTATCGGTTGCCATGTTCGATTCCAGGAAAAAATGGTCGATCCGGGCAGCATCGGGGTAGGTCTGCAAAATATAGGTGCAGGCAGCCAGCGTGGCTTTACTGACCATGTTCTGTCCGGCGGCATCGCCCGTTGTGAAGCCGAAGCGCAGAAAGGCCAGCCGCCCGTTGAGATAGGTGTCGACGTAGCGAAGTTTGGCGTAGCGTGAAGTAGTTTCGGTTTCGGCAGCCAGCTCACGCTGCTGGGTTCCAATCCACCGCACGAACGTACGGGCCTGCCGGGCATCGCCAAACTGGAACACCGGCGCGCGCTGCATGGCGTCGTCCTGCACCGTACACAGAACGCCCCCGCTCAGGTTGATAAGCTTGATACCCCGGTTGTAACTGGCGACGAGTGTTCCCTCCGTAGTAGCCATTGGAATCAGAAAATCGCCCTGGGCATGCTCCCCGTTTACGCGTAACGGCCCGGCCAGCCCGATGGGCACCTGTGCTACACCCACAAAATTTTCGCATTTCCCCTGTATCACAGCCGGATCGAATGAGTGTTGCGTCAGGTGCTGCGGCTTCGTTCCCGTAAAATCAGTTAAAAACTGGCACCGTTTAGCTACGGCCTCAGGCGCATAGTCATCGACAGGGTCGCGGGGAATAGCGGGTTGCAGCCGTGTTTCATCGGCCGGCTCATCCGGCTGTAGCTCATCGGTAACCGTCAGTGTAATGGTGCCGAACGGCTGGGTATAAAGCGTTATCTCCAGCGTATGCCGACCCGGTTTGAGCCGGGATGCGTTCACGCGAACCCGAACGGAACGGCGCAGGGGAAATGGCAGCGGGTTCTGCTCGGATACAGCACCAAGCGCAACGGCTTCGCCCCCGTCTGGTTCGAGCGTGAAGGCACTGACCGGGTAGTCCTGCCCATCGATACGGGCGCGCTCCAGCCCCGTAAATCGGGCGTCGGACAGGCGATTTTTCAGCGAAAACAGAAAACCGTCGGGGGTATTGCGCAGGCTATTACGGGTGTAAAGCTGCTTGAGAAGCACGTTGGGAAGAAATCGGAACACGAAATTGAGCGATGAGTTATGAGCGACTAAGGATGAGCATCAAAAGCTTTACTCCCTGGTTGCTCATAACTCATCGCTATAATGATTAGTTTACCCCCGTATGACCAGCAGCATTTCTATTATCATTCCCACCCTCAATGAAGAACGCGACCTGCCCCGCACGCTGCGACTGCTCCAGTGCCTGTGTCCGCAGCCCCTCGAAATCATCATTGCCGACGGAGGCAGCACCGACCGGACGCTTCAGTTGGCCGACGCCATAAGACCGTGCTTTCGGTCACTTCGGATCATTCGTTGCGCACATCCGGGCCGCGCCAGTCAGATGAATGCCGGAGCGGCCAGCGCCACGGGCGACATCCTCTGCTTTCTGCATGCCGACACAGCGTTGCCCGATGACGCCCTGCGTGTGATGCAGCATACCCTCGCCGAGCCGAAAACCGTGGCGGGCGGATTCATATCGATCATGCGCGGCCCATCGACAACGCGCTGGGTTACCTCCTTTCATAATTACATCAAGACCTACTACGCCCCGCTCCTCTTCCGGCCCCGGTTATTTTTTCGGGGGGCGCGGCTGCTTTTTGGCGATCAGGTGATCTTCTGCCGACGCAGCCAGTTCGAAGCCGTTGGGGGGTATGACGGCACGATGCCCATTATGGAAGAAGCGGATCTACTGCTTAGACTGGTGCAGTTCGGGCGCATACGGCAGGTAAACCGAACGGTGGAATCATCGGATCGACGGGTGGCGGCCTGGGGCTTCTGGAAAGCCAACACCATTTATCTGGCTATTGGGCTTTTATGGGGTGTAGGCTATCCACCCGAAAAACTCAAGCGCTGGTTCGAAGATATCCGATAAACGCCTTTGCATGACCGGACGCCCGGTCGATCGTACCAATTCTTTTTTGGTGATTCATTATAGCCTGGTTCATACACAGCCGCAAAACTCGTTAAGTGAAGGTTAGGAGTTGGTAGACTTTATGATTGATCAGGAACCGATGGGGCCGCTTCCGCTGCCAGATAGGCATCCATACCCGCTTTCAATCGGTTGACAATAACCCGGCGCAGTCGCTCCGGTTCAAGGACCTGCACCCCCTCACCAAATCCCAGAATTTCTTTCTCCAACTCGAAATTGTGCTGAACCGTAAGCTGAATAAAGATGCCCTCGGGCGTTCGCTCAACTACCTGCTGCGAGTGGTGCAGGGGTTTGGTTTCGACATAGGGTGCATGCAACTGACTGACAAACAGCCTGACTTTTACGGGGCGCATCCCTTCGCTGACCGACACCCCAATCACATCGCGGTAATACACATCAGGGTCCAGGTTGTCGTTGGCAATATAGTCAAGGTCGGGTGCTGCCGTAATGCTCAGCATACGGTCGAGGGCCAGGTTCATGGTATAGCGTTTACCTGTGCATACCCCCACGGCGAACCAGCGGTTCTTGAATTCTTTCAGCCACCACACATGAAAGGTATACGTTTGCGGTAGCCGGGCCGAAAACGACTGGTAATCAATTAAAAGCACCCGTTGCTGAACCACCGCCTGGTACAGTTCTTCCAGGTAGTGAAGTCCCTTCAGGCTCTCGTTCTTCTCGAAGTCGATGACTGGAGCCGACTTCCGGGCGGTCGAATACACGTGGTCTTCAAGCTTCTGAACCACTTCGTTCAGAGCCGTAAAGTGCGAGAATCCCTTGAACTGCTTAAGTACTTCGACCGCTTCGTTCATCCGCGACAGATTGCCATCCGACAGCGGGATGTTAGTGATGCTATAGGCGGGGTCTTCGTACGTATAGTATTTTTTGGCGATGACGACAATGGGCGCAAAATACCCCAGTTTATCGCTGCGCATCATCTGGAGGTCGGCCTGAACAGTGCGACGGCTGATGCCTTTGTCCAGCCCTTCGTACTCATACAGGGCTTCCGACACTTTCCCGATCAGGTCGTCGAGCGTCCAGTTGCGTTGCCGGTTGCGCAGGCAGGCATCCAGCGTTTTGTATCGGACAAGGGCGTTTCGGTTGGCAGGCACGGAATTGAATGATGAGTGATGAATTATAGGGGAAGTGGAATTGCTTTTTTTTGAAAAATGAGAAAATTTTTTGATCTGCGCAAAAACACTGCGTAGTGACGCCTAACCTTTGTTGCGATAGGAACGTCTATTGCCAACCCTGACGCGGGTTTCCGGATAGCCCCGTAGTATCGTCACCGCTGGTGTACGCTATGCTGTTGGTTCTGGATGGTTCTGTCTCCAGTCTGTCGGTCGGAGGTTCGATTCCTTCTCCTGCTTCGGTAGGGTAGCTCAGTGGGTAGAGCAGCAGAAAAACGCAGGTTCGACTCCTGCTATCAACTTGCATAAAGTTGATCCGTTGGTTGGGAAGAAGGCCACTTCTAAAAAGGCCACCATAAGTGAAAATCAGTAAGGAGTTATCCGGTTGTGTGGCCGTCACGGCTACGCAGCAGTTGCTTCGGCGACCGGATAAGTCAACGCCAGCAGGCCCGTTTCGCCGTAGTTGGGTGTGCGTTGTGACGGAGAAAGACATTGGATCTGTTATCGCTGGCGGCCTTCGGGTGGCTGCGAAACGGAACCAACCCCTTCTCTGAACCCTCGCAACAGAACAACCGCCGATGGGTTTCCGCCTTGCCTGAACGGGAGGCTTCTTACTGGTTTTTTATTGTTAATCAGATTTTCAGCAGTAGGCAGACTGGGCAATAAGTAGCGCGCGCTTAGACCCAAACTCGTAGGCTGACAATCGCAAACAGGTATCGATGATGAAATTTATACGCATTCAGGCCCTCCAAATCGGGTTAGTGTTCAAGTATGGTGGTTTTAAGCAACTGCTTTCGCCGGGCCGTTACTGGCTTTGGTCTGACGAGACGGTCCATCTGTATAACCAGGGTGAGCTGTTGCAGAATCCCCCCTGCCATCTGGTCGTTTTGCTTCAGTACCCGGAAATTGCCGCTGCGCTCGACGTCGTTGAGGTTGGCGACAATGAGATTGCGCTGCAATATGAGCATGGACTTTTCCAGACGGTATTGCGGAAAGGGCGCTGGGCTTTCTGGACCGGAGTCAGGCACTATCAGTACATAAAAGCGGATATGAGTCAGCTGGAAATACCCGCCAGCATCGACCTGGTAGCACTGATGCCCCAGCCTTTATCGGCCTATGTGCGAACCTTTACCGTAGAGGCCCACGAGCAGGGTGTTCTGTTTATCGACCGGAAATTCGACCGGGTGCTTACCGCCGGAACGTATTACTGGTGGAAAAATACGATGCCCGTTCATGTCCTGAAGGCCGATATGCGCCAGCAGCAACTGGAAGTTTCCGGTCAGGAAATCCTGACCAAAGACAAAGCTTCACTGCGGCTGAGCGTTTACGTTCAATACCAGGTCCAGAACGTCATTAAGGCATTAGTTGAGAATAAGGACTTCGATAGACAGCTGTACATTTTGGTGCAACTCGCGCTGCGTGAGTACGTTGGCGGATTTACGCTGGATGAGCTACTTGATAAAAAGGGACAAATAGCCCCGTTTGTAGTTACAGCTACATCGGATAAAGCGGCCCAGCTTGGAGTCGAACTTCGAACCGGTGGTATCCGTGACATCATCCTGCCCGGCGACATGCGCGACATCATGAACCAGGTGTTGATGGCCGAAAAGAAAGCGCAGGCCAACGTCATCATGCGTCGGGAAGAGACCGCGTCGACCCGGAGCTTGCTGAACACTGCCAAGCTGATGGAAGATAATGATATGCTCTGGAAGTTGAAAGAGATGGAGTACGTTGAGAAGATCGCGGATAAAATTAGTTCGATCTCCGTCTCCAACAGTGGCTCGATGGTCGATCAGTTAAAGCAGATTCTTGGGCGGGGAAATTGACAAAAGAAAAACCAAACAAATGGACACACTCATCTCTATAGACGACATTTTAGCCTTGGCACCCATTCCGGAGCCGCTACAGGCTGCTTTCTTGCGGGTTGCGAATGGGCTGGTGCAGCGGGGTAAGCAGCCTAAAGGAAAAGTAATGGGTTTGCTGGCGCAGCTGCTCCAGAACCCGAAAAAGTATGCGTTCTCGAAGAACAAAGTCACGAATCTGGCGAAGGCGATTTATGACCTGAACAAACAGGGCATTGCCGTTCCGCTCAGTGAAGCGGGTGCCGCTTATTTGCCCGCCGAACCAGTTCCTGATGTGGCAGGAAGTATGGAGAAGCAGGCAGTACAAACCATTGGTCTGCGTGAAGGCCCATTACCGTATGCTGTTTTCGGTCGGGAGTTCATTGAAGAAGGGGCGCTGAAGCAAATGGAAACAGCCGCCAGTCTACCGATCTCGGTGGCGGGGGCGCTCATGCCCGACGCGCATCAGGGGTATGGACTTCCCATCGGCGGGGTGCTGGCTACGGAAGCCGATCGGGTAATTCCCTTTGCGGTGGGCGTTGATATTGCCTGCCGGATGTGCCTGTCGGTGTTCGATCTGCCCCCGGCCTTCCTGACGCGCGAACCACACCTGCTGAAAAAATCGCTGGTGGAACTGACCAAATTCGGGATGGGGGGCGAAACCCGCGATAAATTCGACGAGAGCGTAATGGACTTACCCGAATGGCAGGCGACCAAAGTGATTCGCGACCTGAAAGATAAAGCCTATCGTCAGTTGGGAAGCTCGGGTACAGGTAATCACTTTGTGGAGTGGGGTATTGTTGAGGTACATGAGGACAGCCAACCGAACGGATCCGGCCTGAATCTGCCGCCGGGCGACTACTTAGCGCTATTGTCGCATTCCGGCTCCCGTGGATTTGGGGCAAACATTGCCAACACGTATTCAAAACTGGCGATGCAGAAAACCAAACTGCCCGGGGAAGCCGCTCATCTGGCCTGGCTTGACCTGAACACCCAGGAAGGACAGGAGTACTGGATCGGGATGAATCTGGCGGGTGCGTATGCCTCGGCCAATCACCACGAGATTCACCATAAGCTGGCTAAAGCGTTACGCGAGAAACCCCTGGTGATGGTCGAAAACCACCACAATTTTGCCTGGAAAGAGCAATTGGCCGATGGTCGGGACGTACTTGTCCACCGGAAGGGCGCAACCCCCGCCGGGCCGGGCGTGCTGGGCATTATTCCGGGGTCGATGACGCAGCCGGGCTTTGTGGTTCGGGGTCGTGGCAACATTGAATCGCTGAATTCGGCTTCACACGGGGCCGGACGGCTCATGTCCCGTACGAAGGCGTTCAACACCATCACCCGTTCGCAGTGGACCAAAGCCCTTGAAGAAGCCGGTGTTCTACTCGTGGGTGGCGACCTGGATGAGGCCCCGATGGTTTATAAAGACATCGACACCGTTATTGGTGTCCAGCTTGATCTGGTGGACGTACTGGCGAAGTTCACCCCTAAAATCGTTCGAATGGCCGACGCCAACCGGAAGGAAGGGCGGGAGGATTAAGGGACACGCTAGCCGTGCCGTGCTCACAAAGCGGTCGGATTGCTGGAGCCATGACAAACTGCTCACCAAAAATAAGTCGCTCAAATTCTGCGTGACTACTTAGGTAAGTTTCAACCATGGAATTAACGCTGGAGCCTGTCTTTACAACTAGCTTTTGTTAGCAACCATGCGCGCTTATTGACTAGCTTTGGTCCTGACGCTGGAACCCTTCGTTACCGGCGTAAAATCCTTTTTTTATTCATGAAAAGACTCATATACTTCTCTTTAGCCCTGTTACTGACAGGTGCCTGTAAGCAAGTTTCACTGACCAGTAGTAAGCGCGTTGTTCTAACGGGGATAGATCCTTCCAAAAAACCAGGGGATGACTTTTTCACGTATGCCAACGGCATTTGGTATGATACCGCCCGGATAGCGGCCAGTCAAACGGGTGTGGGTGCTTACTCGTTTATGAACTATCCGCAGCGAATCCGGCTCCAGGGAATTTTAGACAGCGTTTCGGCAAGCAACAACCCGGCAGGGAGCATTGAACAAAAAGTGGGCGATTTCTACGCGTCAGGCATGGACACCCTGGCGATCAACAAACGCGGTTACGAACCCATCAAGCCCCTGCTCACCCGTATCCAGGCCGTAACCGATGTGGCTTCGCTGCTGACGCTGGTCGCTGAAGAACAAAAGGCAGGCAATGGGTCCATCATCAGCTTTAACATAGGGCCCGATAATAAAAAGAGTACGGTCAATATTGCGCAGTTCTATCAAACCGGCATTGGCTTGCCGGAGAGAGATTATTATATCAAAACCGATTCGTCAACCCTCGCTATTCAAAAAGCATATAAAAATTACCTCACCCGCCTGTTTGAACTGACCGGTACGGAGACCACGGCAGCCGAGAAAAACGCAGCCGTTACCTACGAAATTGAAAAACAGTTCGCCACCGCCCATAGAACCAATATCGAACGCCGGGATGTGAAGGCGAACTACAATAAGCTGGCCGTCGCTGATCTGTCAAACAAACAGCCTACCCTGAACTGGCCTACATTGTTGGCCAACCTGGGTGTAAAAGTCGACTCCATCAACGTAGGGCAACCGGCTTATTACGACAGGCTGAACTCGATGCTGACATCCGTTTCGGTCGACGACTGGAAAGCGTATTTGAAAGCCCATGCGCTGACCAACTATTCGACTTACTTAAGCCAGCCGTTTGCCGATGCGTCTTTTGCGTATGCAAAGATTTTGACGGGGCAGGCCGTTAAGAAAACGCGGGCCGAAGAAATGACGCAGGTGATCGATGGTTCGCTGGGCGACGCACTGGCCCAGTTGTACGTAAAGAAATATTTCACGGCAGAATCAAAGAAACGGATAACCGACCTGGTAGATAACCTCAAAAAAGCGTTTGAAGCCCGCATCAACAAGCTGGACTGGATGAGCGATTCTACCAAAACAAAGGCGAAAGAAAAACTATACGCGTTCAATCAGAAAATTGGCTACCCGGACAAATGGAGAGACTACTCGGATGTGACCGTAAAACGAAATGCTTATTTTGAAAACCGGTTGTCGGCCATTAAAAATGAATACAGCTTCCGTCTGGCTAAAGTCGGACAGCCCGTCGACCGGACGGAATGGCATACGACCCCGCCAACGGTAACGGCCTATAACAACCCCCCGCTCAACGAAATTGTGTTCCCGGCGGGCATCTTACAATCCCCTTACTTCGATTTATACGCCGACGATGCGCTCAACTACGGCGGTGTCGGCATGGTGATCGGCCACGAAATAACGCACTCCTTCGACGACCAGGGTGCCCAGTTTGATAAAGTCGGCAACGTGACCAACTGGTGGACAAAAGGGGACTACGACAAATTCAAAGCGAGAACGCAGCAGGTGATCGATCAATACAATCAGTTTACCGTACTCGACTCGGTGCATGTAAAAGGAGCCTTGACGGTGGGGGAGAACACCGCCGACATTGCAGGCGTTGCCATTGCCTATGATGCCTTCAAACTGACCGAGCAGGGCAAGGCCACCACGAAACTCGATGGCTTTACCCCCGATCAGCGCTTCTTCATTTCGATAGCCCGGATATGGCGGGTAAAAACAAGGGATGAGTTTTTGCGGATGTATGTAAACACCAACCCGCACTCGCCGGCCAAGTGGCGGGTGAACGGGCCGCTCATGAACTTCACGCCTTTTTACAAGGCCTTCAACGTGCAGCCGGGCGACAAGATGTATAAACCCGAACAGGCAAGGATAACGGTTTGGTAAGGCGAAGCTCAACCATCCAGGACGTATCCTGAAAGCTGGATGGTTGAGCTTCGGTATGGAGTCAGGTTCATGCTGCGGAGTCGGGCCAGGTGTTGGTTGATGAAAGCCCTGTCAGAACGTCTGATGCTGGTTGCGTAACGGTATACTTTTGTCGTTAGCGGCTTTGTATCGTTGAGGGTCACGCACCTATACTGAACGCCGTGCTCCTGCCTTACCGACCATGAAGCGACTCCTTTTACCCATTGGCACACTGGCCGCCCTGGCTCTTGGCTGGTCCCAGTTTCACCAGAACGCTACCGACGACAAACCCAACGACAACACAAACTGGGGTGAATACCTCGGCGGTCCCGACCGTAGCCACTACTCGGCCCTGACTCAGATTGCTCCCGCTAACGTAGCCCAGCTCAAAGTAGCCTGGACCTATACCTCGCCCGACAGCGGCCAGATTCAGACAAATCCCATTGTGGTCGATGGCGTTCTCTATGGCGTAACGCCAACTGTACAGGCGTTTGCGCTCGATGCGGCAACGGGCAAGGAAATATGGAAATTTGGCGACCCCCTCAAGGTGTGGCACAGTACCAGCCGGGGCGTCACCTACTGGGCGTCGGGTTCGGACAAACGGATTCTGTACACCGTTGGTCCGAAACTCTATGCGCTGGACGCTACTACGGGCAAACCCATTCCCGACTTCGGCACCAACGGCACCGCCGATCTGCACGACGGACTGGGCGGGCAGGCCAAAGACAAGTTCATCATCTCCAACACGCCCGGCACGCTCTTCGAGGATCTGATCGTAATGCCCGTGCGGGTATCTGAAGGCCCCGACGCAGCCCCCGGCTATATCCGTGCCTTCAACGTCAGGACCGGGAAACTCGTCTGGACGTTTCGCACCATCCCCAATCCCGGCGAACTGGGCTACGAAACCTGGCCTAAGGAGGCTCACAAAAACACCGACGTAGGCGCGGCCAACAACTGGGCGGGTATGGCTGTCGACCGGCCCCGCGGCATCATCTACGTACCCACCGGCTCAGCCGCGTATGACTTCTACGGCGGCAACCGCAAAGGCCAGAACCTCTTTGCCAACTGCCTGCTGGCGCTCGACGCCCGCACCGGCAAACGACTCTGGCACTTCCAGGCCGTTCACCACGACATCTGGGACCGCGACTTTCCGGCTCCGCCCAACCTGATCACCGTTACGCATAACGGCAAAAAAATCGATGCCGTAGCCCAGATCACGAAGTCGGGTCACGTCTACACCTTCGACCGGGTTACGGGCAAGCCCCTGTTCCCGATCCGCGAAGTGCCGGTACCCAAATCCGACATCCCCGGCGAATCATCCTGGCCTACCCAGCCCGTGCCGCAGAAGCCGGCGGCTTTTGCCCGGCAGGCCATGACCGAGGCCGACATCAACCCCTACTCTACCGACCGTGATTCGCTGCTGGCAACGTTCCGGAAGATCGGAAAGCGCTTTTATGAGCCCATCAGCAAACGGGGGTCCCTGCTGTTCCCCGGCTGCGACGGCGGGGGCGAATGGGGCGGGGCCGCAGCCGACCCCGATGGAATCCTGTATGTCAACGCCAACGACATTCCCTGGATCTTCACCATGGTCGACGCACCAAAGGATGACGAACTGGCCCATCTGAGCCCCGGCCAGCGTCTTTACACCCAGAACTGCATCAGCTGCCACGGTCCTGAGCGCAAGGGCAACGCCCGCAGCGGGTACCCATCCCTGGCCAATATCAGCCAGCGACGCGACCGGCCGTATGTGTCGCAGATTATCAGCAATGGCAAGGGGATGATGCCCGGCTTTACGGCCCTTTCGGCCGAGCAAAAACAGGCCCTGATTGCCTTTTTATTCAATGATGAGAAACAGGAAGTGGCCAGCAGTTCGCCCTACCCGTCAAAAACAAAAGAGCCCTATTTGCCCTACAAAGTGACGGGTTACAATAAATTCCAGGACAGCAAAGGGTTATCGGCCGTGGCTCCCCCCTGGGGCACGCTCAATGCCATCGACCTCAACACCGGCGAGTACCTGTGGAAAATTCCCCTGGGCGAAGACCCCGAGATGGCGGCCAAAGGCATCCGACATACCGGCACCGAAAACTATGGTGGCCCCGTTGTAACGGCCAGCGGCCTGCTGTTCATTGCAGCGACCAAAGACGAAAAGTTTCGGGCGTTCGACAAAAAGACGGGCAAACTACTCTGGGAGACAACGCTCCCGGCCGCTGGTTTCGCCACACCGGCTACGTATCAGGTTGGCGGCAAGCAGTATGTCGTCATCGCCTGCGGAGGGGTGAAACTGGGGACTAAAAAGGGAAATCAGTATGTGGCGTTTGCCCTGCCCTAGTGCCTGAGCCGGGTCGATCCCGGCCAGATACTGAACCTTGCCCCCGCGAACCAGTTAGTTCACTACGGATGTTGCGGGTGCAGGATTCAGGAATTCACAGCTTTATCAATGAAGAAAATTGCGTTACTGACGGTCCTGTGTTTGCTGGCCTTCAGCGCGTTCAGCCAGCAAAACCGGATTATCGAACGAAATAACGTAGGTTGGTACACCTACAACGGCGATCACAAACTGGCTGGCCGCTGGCAACTTCACACCGAATACCAGTGGCGTCGCATCGATTTTATCCGCACCTGGCAACAGTCGCTGGCGCGGCTGGGGCTGGTGTATAAACTAACCGACCGGGTACAGGCATCGGGGGGATATACCCTGTTTACAACCTATCCGTACGGCAACTACCCCTCGGCCGATGCCGGCGTTCCCACGCCCGAACACCGGATCTATGAAGATATTCAGGTTAGCGATAAATTCGGGCGGCTGGAGCTGAATCATCGAATACGGCTGGAACAACGCTGGCTTAGTCAGCCGTCCGAGGACAATCCACGCCGGATAGCCGATTGGGAATACCAGCACCGGGTCCGGTATCAGCTGTCGGCTACCTACCCGCTCAGCGGGCCTACCATCGACGACGGCGAGTTTTACCTCAACGCCTTCGATGAACTGTTTATCAGCTTCGGCCGAAATGTGGGCGCTAACGTATTTAACCAGAATCGCCTTTCAGGCGGTCTGGGCTATCAGGTTACCGACAAGTTCAAACTGGAACTGAATTACTTCAGCCGAATTGTACAACACGCCGAATCGGAACCCGTTTCCAACAAACCTATTTTCGATATAGATACCGGGGTGCGGCTCAATGTTAATTATGATCTCGATTTCAGCCGGAAGTAAATCCTCTCGTAAACCCCACAAGCCAATTAGCGGTTATCTCGCCGTATGAGTCTGTCTGTAATCCTCATTGTTGTCAACCTTCTCTTCCCTCCCGACTCCTTGACCCCGTCGGACTCAGGCCGACGGGCGAACCGAATACGGCCAACGTTTAACCTTGACTTTCGAAATTCGTTCCTGGACCGGCAGCGCGTCAATGTGTGGGGCGTAAACGCCGGTATTGAATTCGGGGCCAAGCGGCATCAGCTTACCCTCGGCTATTACTGGCTCAACTACGCCACCTACCTGCGCCTTATCAACTGGCGACGCGACGCAGCCCGGCGCATCAATCTCGCCTATTATACCCGCACCGACTTATGGTTCACGAGCGTACAATACTGGTGGAATATGACCAATAACAAGCGCTGGATGGTTAGCATACCGGTCGAGTTGGGGGGTGGCGTGGCCTACGCCGTTCCCCGCGATCTGCGGCAGGATGTTCAGGTGGACCGTACCCGCAGGGACTTTTTCGTGCCGCTTCAGGTGGGCGCTTACGCGCAGTGGAAAGCCACTCGCTGGATTGGTTTCAGCGGACAGATCGGCTACCGATATTCTGTTTTCCAGACCGACATCAACCAGAATTTCAACGGGACTTACTATAGCGTTGGCCTAACCATATACCCGGCATTACTGACAGACGTGTGGCGTTTCGCAGCGAAAGGAGATCATATTTCGCCGGTTCGCCCGCCCCGGCCCCACAAGTTGAAACGTAAAAACTAACCACAGGGTGTTGCAGATCTCTCGAACCCGACGCCACGCAGACCAAAAACAGAAACCCCCAACAAGCTGTTTGACAGGGGCTAACGACTAACTAACACGAGCATGAGTAAGGTCATTTTCATTACCGGCGCATCGTCGGGCATTGGCAAAGCAGCCGCCATCCTGTTTGCGCAGCGGGGCTGGAACGTAGCTGCCACCATGCGGCATCCCGAAAAAGAAACGGAACTGACTCAGTACCCGGCCATTAAGCTGTACACCCTGGACGTAACCCAACCGGACAGCGTCGCGCAGGCCGTTGAGCAGGCATTGCAGGACTGGCCACGTATCGACGTACTGGTGAATAATGCCGGATATGGCTTGTTTGGTCCCATGGAAACGGTCTCGGAAGAAAAAATAATGGATCAGTTCCAGACGAACGTATTTGGAACGATGCGGACCATCAAAGCGCTGACGCCCCATTTCCGACAGGCCGGTGGCGGCACCATTATTAACATTACCTCCATCGGTGGCCTGGTGGGATTACCGTTCAACTCCATTTACCACGCAACTAAGTTTGGGGTCGATGGCTTATCGGAATCCCTGAATTATGAGTTACGTCCCTTCAATATCCGGGTGAAAATTGTGGCCCCCGGTGGCGTCGCGACCGACTTCGCTACCCGCTCCCTGAAGCAGACGATGGAAGGAGCCAGTGTTTACGACGAATCTATTCAACAGGTATTCGCTGCCTTTAGTAAACGGGGCGGCAACTATTCCACGGGCGAACAGATTGCCGGGGTCATCTACGAAGCCGCGACCGACGACAGCGACCGCCTTCGTTATGTTGCTGGTGAAGATGCTCAAAACCTGTACGCTCAGTGGAAAGAGATGAGCAACGAAGACTTTTTTGCCATGATAAACCAGGGATATGGCTTAGGTCAGTAGGCTTATTCCCGCTCCCGGTTATCTCCTGTAAAACCAGAAACCAATCAGGCCCGACAGCCCGAACCAATCACCCTGCTGGCAGGAATTGTTCGGGCTGTCGGGCTTTTTGATGCCCAGGCACCGTTATCGGCACATCGTTCGCCGTTATCGGCACACAACGTTAAAATAGGTTAAATGCAAATTTCGGCTGCAACACTCCTCTGGCAGTGATCGTACGTAGCAATAGACGGATCAACATAACCGTCCACTCCTACATACTAACATGAATATTTCCAGTATCGAAAACCCGGGGATTCCTCGCCCTGATCCGCTACTTCCTGTGTCACCCCGCCATGGCCCGTTTGTCAGAAAGCTCGCTCACTACCTCTTTTATTAATCCATTACTTGCTCCCTCACATCATGGTTTTTTATCCCTCCCGCTTCTTTACCGCGTCCGGTACATCGCTCAACAGCAAACGTATCAATCAGCTTTTGATTCTCCTGTGTCTCGTCTGGGCATCACTGCTGGTCAGTTGCTCAGATTCAGATACGGCATCCACCCTGGGCGACTGGCGTCGACGGTCCGACTTTGAAGGGGTAGCGCGCAATGCAGCCGCCAGCTTTGTAATCGGTAACATGGCGTATATAGGAACCGGCACCAATGCCGACAATGACCGATTGGTCGATTTCTGGGCGTACGATCCGGCGCGCAACACCTGGACGCAGGTCGCCGATTTTGCCGGGGCAGCCCGCAATGCGGCCGTCGGGTTCGCCATCGGCACGAAGGGTTATGTGGGCACCGGCCTGAACACCAACAGTGACCGGCTCCGGGATTTCTGGGAATTCGATCAGGCAACGAACACCTGGAAACAGATTGCTGATTTCGGCGGTACAGCCCGGCGCAACGCCGTTGCCTTTGCGCTCAACAATACAGGCTATGTCGGCACAGGTTTCGATGGTAACTATTTGAAAGATCTCTGGGCTTATGACCCGGCCACCGACACCTGGGCAAAAAAAGCGAGTTATGGCGGAGCTAAACGCATTGGTGCCGTGAGCTTCGTCATTAACAACCTGGCCTATGTGGGTACGGGGAATAATAACGGGTCGGCCGAGAAAGACTGGTGGGCCTATGATCCGGAGCAGGATCTGTGGATTGAGAAAGGTGATTTCGAGAGCGAGGAACTCGTAGCCCGAAGCTATGGCGTTGGTTTCGCCATTGGATCGCGGGGTTATGTGACCCTTGGCGATGGCAGTACATCCGTCTGGCAATACAACCCCGACGACGATAGCTGGGCCACGCTGGGCGCTTTTGAGGGCGTTGCCCGCCAGTATGCGATTGGATTTTCTATCAACGGCAAAGGGTATATAACCACGGGCAGCAGCGGCACCAGCCGGTTCGACGACCTGTGGGAATTTGATCCGGCCACGGCGCAGGACACCGATGCCAACTAAGCTCACCGTCAACCACGCCCGCTTCTGGCAGGCTCCCTCGACCCGGCAGTGGTTACTGCTGGTGTTGATCGGATTGGCAATAATGACCGTCTACCAGCGGTATAGCCGACAACCTCATTACGAACTGAGAGTGACCCCAACCGCCGGCGGTTGGGGTTACCTGATCATGCAACGGGGTAATGCCCTGATCGATCAGCCAACCGTGCCGGGACGCCCCGGTTCGGCGGGGTTCAGCACCCGCGAACAGGCACGACGCGCGGGCGAACTCGTAGTCCATAAATTACAACAGGGCCAGCAGCTACCAACCCTTTCGTCCAACGAACTGCGCCAGGCAGGCGTAGCAACACCTTAAAACGACCAGCCCACTTATGTATAAATTAAGCTGTATCGGACTCTTGCTGTCCGGTGCCTTACTAGCGGCATGCCAATCCGGCGACCTCGACGTGGGGCAGGCGGTTATCAGCCCCTTCGAATTACAAATTCAGCCGATCGATTCGGTAACGATCCAAACCGCCACCGTGCTGGAGCCCGATACGTTCGTTACCTCGTCCGACGAAAATATCCTGGTCGGGCAATGGACCGATGCCCAGACGGGCCGGCTGCTGGCGCGTGGTTTCACCTCGGTCGATTATGTTGCCAGTGAACTGGCCGGGACAACGCCAACGGGCCTTCGGCTGGATTCGCTGGTGCTGGAACTGGGCTACGCGTTTGCCTACGGCGATACGGCCACCTCGTTCGACCTGGCGGTTTATCCGTTACGGGAACCGCTGGCATCCAGCGTCTACTATAACAGCAGTTCGGTTGGGTACGCGGCAACGCCCCTGTTGCAGAAAACGATTCTGCTCCGTCCTAACAGCGGCACGCAGCAGCTGCGACTTCGCCTACCCGATGCGCTGGCCCAGTCGTTTTTCGACAAACTCACCGGCGGAGCTATTCGCGATGCCACCACCTTTGGCGAGTTCTGGCCGGGCTTCGCCTTCACGGGTCAGTCGGCGGCCAACTCCTTTGTCGGCTTCACCACCGGCACCGTGTCGGGCTTGCGGCTGTACTATCACGCGACAGACATCAACCGTACGGCTTCGTCGCTGCAATTTCCCATTACAGCCGCCCACTTCAGCCAGTTGCTCAATCAGCGAAGTGGCTCCGCGCTACAGGCGCTGCAAAACCGGACCGATATCGTTAGCAGCACGCAAACCAATGCCAGCACCTATGTGGCCGTGGGGGCGGCCCTGCGCACCCGCATCGAGTTTCCGTATCTGGGTACCCTCGACAAACCCGAGCAGTTTGCCGGTCTGAACAGTGCTATGCTGGTGGTTGAACCCATCCGTCGCGATCTGCGTGACAACATGCCCCCGCCTGCCCAGTTGGCGCTTTACCAAACCAATAGCCAGAACGAACTCCTCTCGATCGTGGCGGGTGGATCGGCGGGCGAAACCCCGGCTGTGGCCTCCTATGCCTACGACCCTACCGCGCTGGAATTGGTCGATGCCTATAGTTTCGACCTGACCCAGTATGTCAACCAGATCATTCGCCATGAAACAACCAACCGTCCGCTCCTGCTAACGGTGCCAGCCGGATCGGCCGACCTGCAAACGCTGGTCCGGCGTATCACGCTGGGTAACGGCCAACGGACTACCGACCGGATTCGGTTGCGCCTGTTCATGACCTCAGGGACCTGAGACTGTTGATCAGGCACACCGCCATACCCATGTTCCGGTCCGCATTTCGGTGTAGAGGACTAGCAGAATGAGCCGCCACACCTGCTCTCATCCAATGGGGTAACAAGGCATAAAACAACGACGGGCCTGGCAGAAACCAGGCCCGTCGGGTTAACGTCTATTTCGGCTAAAGCGAAAATTTCGGTACTATTTGGCGGCTGTCAGCACCAGCTTCATCTGATCGGCCACAAATTGATTGCCCGTTTCGTTGAGGTGGACCCGGTCGGTGGTCAGGATGCCCCGGTCTTTGTTGTCCGGGTTATTTTTCAGATCGTACTCCTGAAAGGCCTTGCGCAAATCGACGAGTGGCAGGTTCTGTTTTTTGGCCATATCGCGGATAAACTGGCTGTACTGGTTCAGGTCGCCATCCTGCTGATTGGTCATATCGGTCTTTTCACCGATGGCAGCTGGCGTACATAACACTACCCGGATATTGGCGGCCTGTAACTTCTTCACCACCGCTTCGTAGAACTTCACGAACTTATCGGGATCGGTGCCGGTGCCCGACGTGGCCTTATGCCAGACATCGTTGACACCTACCCAGATCACCACGACGTCGGGTTTCTGGGCCAGCACATCATCGTCCATGCGGAGAAACAGGTCATAGATCTTGTTACCACCAATGCCCGCTCCGATAAATTCGTACTGGTCGGCGGGGATCATTTTTTTCAGTTTATCGATGTACCCACCCGGATTGACACCTGCCTGGGTGATGGAGTCGCCGAAGAAAACGACACGGGTCGGTTTGGCCGCGCTCATAGCGAGCAGACCGGCGATACACAGAAGCGATAGAACGCGATAGAATAGAGTCATGGTGTCTAAAGGATCGAACGTTTAGGCATTACTCATCCCCGCAGGCGGTTGTCGGACAGATTACCGGGCGCTTCTTCATTCTGGATACAACAACCCGCGATTCAGCTACTTTTCCGGGGGTGGACCCACTGACCTTTGTGCAGGAAGAAAATGACACACAAACTCAGTAAGAAATGAACAGTCTTCAAAAAACAAATCTAGGTAGCCAGGGCCTTGTGGTTCCGGCGGTAGGGCTTGGCTGCATGGGTATGACCCAGATCGCCGGGGCCGATGTGTACGGAAAAGCCGACGAAGCCGAATCCATTGCCACCATCCACCGGTCGCTGGAGCTGGGCGGCAATTTTCTGGAC
Organism: Spirosoma utsteinense; assembly: GCF_014282275.1. Classification (GTDB taxonomy): domain Bacteria; phylum Bacteroidota; class Bacteroidia; order Cytophagales; family Spirosomataceae; genus Spirosoma; species Spirosoma utsteinense. The sequence continues at coordinate 83,904 of NZ_VFIA01000020.1, read as the reverse complement.
ACGGCCGACCTCTATGGTCCGATGCACAACGAACGCCTGATTGCCAAAGCCATCCGTGGCAACCGAAATCAGTACATCATCGCCAGTAAGTTCGGCTTCGAGATCGACGATAACGAGCAGCTGACCTGGCAGTTCAACGGCCAGCCAGCCTACGTCAGGAAGTCCATCGAACGGTCGCTTAAAAACCTGGGTACCGACTACATCGACCTGTATTACCTGCACCGGCTCGACCCGAACACGCCCATCGAAGAGACCGTAGGGGCTATGGCCGATCTGGTAAGGGAAGGAAAGATCGGGTACATCGGGCTGTCGGAGGTGTCGTCGGCTACCATCCGGAAGGCCCACCAAATTCATCCCCTGACTGCCGTACAAACGGAGTATTCCCTGTTTGAGCGCAGCGCGGAGGAGTCGGGAATCATAGCGACGCTGGCAGAGCTGGGTATCGGGTTCGTCGCGTATTCACCCCTGGGCCGGGGCTTTATTTCGGGCGACATCAAAAGTCCGGACGACTTTCCGGCCGATGACTTCAGACGCGGTATTCCCCGGTTTCAGGGCGACGCCTTCTACCGGAATATCGAACTCGTCGAGGCCATCAAATCGCTGGCCGATACGAAGCAGATTACCCCGTCGCAACTGGCTATTGCCTGGGTCATCTCGAAAGGACTGCTACCGATTCCAGGCACCAAACGCGTACCGTACGTCGAGCAGAACCTGGCCGCGGCCAGCATTACCCTGACCGCCGACGAGTTGGAACGACTGGAGGCTATCATTCCGTTAGGTACCTCGACGGGCGACCGGTATGATGCCACGGGTATGACCTGGATCGATCAATAGATTTATCATGGACCGGGAACGCTATCCTGACGAGAGCGTTCCCGGGTTCTAAGCCGATACGACGATGAGAAAAGAGACAACTACCCCCTATACCATCAACTCGATTTCCGAGCTGCATCGGTTATTGGCCCTGCCGAAACCGGCACACCCGCTGGTGAGTTTCATCAACCTGGCCGACGTGGCCTGCCATTTCGATGAAAGCATGAAAAGTGTCATCTACAATTTCTACTCGATCTGCATCAAGAAGAACTTCACGGGGAAGCTGAAATACGGCCAGAACTATTATGACTTCGATGAAGGCGTCATGACGTTTTTTTCGCCGGGTCAGGTCATCTCGGTGGTCTCTCCTGAAGACATGGCACTGACGGGCTGTTGGTTGGTCGTTCATCCCGATTTTATTCAGCACTATCAGCTGGCTAAAGGCATCAGGGACTACGGCTTTTTCACATACGCCGTCAACGAGGCCCTGCACCTGTCCGATACGGAAGAAGCGCGGATCACAGCCATCATGCAAAGCATCGAGCAGGAATACCGCTCGTCTATCGACAGTTACAGCCAGGACGTGATCGTTTCCCATATCGACCTGCTGCTCAACTACGCCAACCGGTTTTATAACCGGCAGTTCATCACCCGCAAAAACGCCAGCCATGATCTGCTAACCAGCCTGGAAGCGCTGCTGACGGACTATTTCAACCAGCATAACGTGGCCGACATAGGGCTTCCAAGCGTTCAGTACCTCTCAGAAAAGCTGCATGTTTCGCCACCGTACCTGAGCGACATGCTCCGTAAACTGACCGGCCAAAGCGCGCAGCAGCATATCCACAACAAGCTGATTGAGAAAGCCAAAGAGCGTTTATCGACCACCTCGCTCTCCGTCAGCGAAATAGCTTACCAGCTTGGTTTTGAATACCCGCAGTCGTTCAACAAGTTGTTCAAGAGCAAGACAAGCGTGTCGCCCCTGGAATTTCGGCAATCCTTCAACTGACCCTTTAAAGGCCGCCCCCCAACCCGATTCAGCGAACAGCATCGGCGATGACTGCCCGCCAGCTTTCGAGTTCGGGTTTGCCGGGTTTACGCTCCCCAAAAACAAGGGCCACATTTTGCCCGTTCCTGTCGAACAGTTCAAGCGCCGTTACGAGGCCGTCGGCAGTGGGTTTCTTCGTGAGCCAGACCTGACCGACGAGCGTTTCATTCAGGTGAAGGTTGAAGGCCGGGTCGAGCACATTGTACCACGGCCCCATCTGCACCAGTTTCTTTACCGGGCCGGTATGAATCTGGATACATCCCGCGTTGGAGACGAATACCATAATGGATACATCCCGGTCGGCAGCTGTGGCAAAGACCTGTTTCAGTACATCCAGCGAGAGCAGCCGGGCATGCCCTTCGGGGGCCAGTCGCAGACCCTGCTGCCGTCCAACCCCGTATTGCCGCAGTAGTCCAAAGAACTCATGCGTATCCTGCATGGCCAGCCAGCCCGCCTGAAAACCCGCCACGTCGATAGCCGCATCCGCAGTGTCGTCGCTTTTTCCAACCGGCGCGTCGACCGTCAGCTGTTCGGACTGGTCATCGGCCCGGAATTTGGTTACAAGGGTCTGGTAAGCGACTCCCTCAGACTGTTCGGTGAGGTAGATTTTATGGATGGCTTCACCCTGGGCATCGAAAAACTGGAGACTCCGCCGGTCGTTTTCGTTCACCGCGAATCCCCATTGCCAGCGCTGCATAAACAACCGAAGATCAATATCGGGACCCAGAACCAGCCCCATGTGATTGCTGAGGGATACCTTTTCATACACGCCCTTTCGTTCGTGAACCAGCACATCGTTGCGGGTAAGGGCCATCACGTAGCCCAGCGTGGGCACTTCCCGGAGCAGCTCGCGGAAATCGCCAGCCAGCCGGACAACCGTTTCGCCCACGCCTGTGACAAGGAGTTCGGCTTCGCTCACCCCCAGTTGCCGGGCAGCATCGCGGATACGCACGTTTGGTTGTTGCTGGCGAAAGTCGGACCAGCGCGTTTTCAGAGAGATCGTGTCAGTAGTCATGTGTTACTGGAGTAGTGGCTAAAAGCCGGTTGAAATATAGGTATCGGAACAATCAGCGGACAATGGTGGCAGGGATTATCGAGCAACTGCACCGGCAGGCCAAACACCCGCTCAACGAGCGGAGCGGTGAGCACGGTGCGCGGAGTCCCATACGCTTCCCGTCGCCCGTTCCGAAGCATCAGGATCTGGTCGGCATATTGGGCGGCCATGTTCAGGTCGTGCAGTACTGCTACCACGGCATACCCCCGGCGGGCCATCTGACGGGCAACGTCCAGCAGTTGGTGCTGATGGAGCAGGTCCAGACCCGTAGTCGGCTCGTCGAGCAGCAGCAGGCCATCCGGCACGTCCCAGATCTGGGCCAGCACCCGCGCCAGCTGCACCCGCTGCTGCTCCCCACCCGACAGCGTAGACACGATCCGGTTACTGAAGGGACGCATACCTACCGTGTCCAGGGCCGCTTCGGCAATGGCATAATCGGCAGCAGCCGGGTAGGCTCCATAATGTGGATAACGGCCCATCAACACCAGTTCGCCTACCCGAAACGGAAAAGTCAGTGTATTTTGCTGATGCAGCATCCCCCGAAAAAGGGCCAGTTGCTCACCGGCATACCCACGCAGCGGTTTGCCCAGCACATCGATCGAGCCCGAAGCCGGGGCCATCTCGCGTGCACAGAGTTTAAGCAGCGTGGACTTTCCCGCGCCGTTAGGTCCGACAATGGCCAGCAGTTCACCCGCCCGGGCATGAAACGAAACGTCGTTCAGCAACGTCCGGGACGCAATGGTATAGGAAACATGGGAGGCTTGTAGCATGGCTCAGGTCGTTGTTCGTTCATTGATCAGCATCCACAGAAAAACGGGTGTACCCAGCAGCGCCGTCAAAATACCGATGGGTAGCTCGGCCGGGGCTACGATGGTTCGGGCCAGCGCGTCGGCGGCCGTCAGGACGATAGCGCCCCCCAGTGCCGACCCGATCAGCACCCGTCGGTGGTCGGAACCGGCCACCAGCCGGATCAGGTGCGGAATCACCAGGCCCACGAACCCGATCATGCCTGCCACCGCCACCGACGAACCGACAGCCAGCGTCGCCAGGACGATGATCCGGCGTTTAAGGCCCGTAATATTCACACCCAGCATAACGGCCTGGCTTTCGCCAAGGGCCAGCAGGTTCAGCGATTTAGCCAGCCGGGGCAACCCCAGGACCACCACCATTATAAACGGCAACAACGTCAGCACGGTTGTCCAGCTGGCCCCGCCCAGGCTACCCAGCGCCCAGAAAGTGATGGTACGCAGCTGCTCATCGGTAGCCGTATACGTCAGCAGACCCGTCAGCGCACCCGCCAGCGCGTTGATCGCAATCCCCGCCAGCAACATGGTCGTCACCACCGACCGGCCCGCTACCCGCGCCAGCCGATATACGAGCAGTGCCGTTCCGCAGGCTCCGCCAAACGCCACCAGCGAAAGGGCGTAGTAACCCAGCAAACCGGTCAGTTTCTGAAATACCGTTACCTCCAGCACGATCATCCCGACGGCAGCCAGCGAAGCCCCCGACGAAATACCAATCAGTCCGGGGTCGGCCAGCGGGTTGCGAAATAGACCCTGCATGGCGGCACCCGCCACGGCCAGCCCCGCTCCGATGAGCAGGCCGAGACAAACGCGGGGTAGACGGATAGTGGTCAGGATCACCGTCTTTGTTTCGTCGATGGCATCGGTCAGGCCCAGCGAATGCCCCAGAATGGCGAGTACCTCCACGGGCGAAATCGCGACAGCTCCTACCCCAACCGAGAGCAACACTGTCAGGACCAGACCAGCGACGAGGGCAGCGATAAGCCAGGGCCGGTGCAGGGTAGCGACAGTACCGGTCGGTCGGGGTAGCGAAGGGGCCCTAAGGATTTTAGCTTCCATGAGTTAAAGTGTGCTGAGGGGGCTTAGTTTGCGGGCCAGTTCATCGATGGCCTTACCCAGCCGGGGAGTGAACCCGGTCAGCAGGTGACCATCCATCGTTACGAATCGTTTGGCTTTCCCGGCATTGGTCTGGGCTACACCCGGCACGTTCAGCAACCCATCAGCCCCACCCAGACTTTCGAGACCACTATCGAAGAGCAGTATCACATCAGGGTTAGCAGCCACCAGGGCTTCGGTGGTGAGGGGTTTGAAATCATCGAACTGGGGCGTCGCATTCTTCCCCCCCGCCAATTCGATCATTTTTTCGGCTGGTGTGCCCCGCCCGGCTGCGAACATCGTACCCACTCCTCGGGCATAGATGAACAGCACCCTGGGACGGCCAGCCGCTTTTTGCACCTTCGCCACGTCGCTTTCCAGCCGGCGAACGACAGCACGGGCCTTACTCGGCACCCGGCAGGCAGTGGCAATGTCGGTGATAAGCTTCTTCGTACCGTCGATAGAGAACTCCTGTTTGAAGGTAATCACCTGAACGCCCGCAGCGCGAAGCTGGTCTAGCACTTCGGCTTTGGTGCCGGCCTTTTCGGTGGTCAGCACGAGCGTCGGTTTCTGAGCCAGCACCCCCTCGGCGGAGATGTTCCGGTTATGGCCCACTTTTGGCAGTTTTTGCAGACTTTCGGGGTAGGTGCTGGTCACGTCGACCCCCACCAGCCGGGCCTGTAAACCCAGGTCACACAAAATTTCACTTACCGTTCCATCGAGCGAAACGATCCGGGGCGGGGCCTGCGCATACGCTGGCCCGGCAGCCGTCAGCAAACCAAAAAGGCAAGCCAGATAGCTGAGCCGGAATAGCCGGAAGCCAGACTTTAGTTGATGTATTTCATTCATCTGTAGTGAGTGTTAACGATTGGTTTTTAGTCGAAATTGATTGTCGTTCAGGTCGGGTGTAGCCTGGACGGCCACGTCCGGGTAGAAATAGTTTTTTCTTGCCGGACTGGATTTGCCAGCGAGGGGACCAGAACCGCCAATGGCGAAGCGATGTAAACGGTATACGCTTACCCGGACGTGGCCGTCCAGGATATACCCGACCGGGCTACAACCGGCTACTCCCTGCCGTGTTCTTGAACAGGCTCAAAGCCAGATTTGGATCTCGCCAAACGTCAGCCAGAATCCTCCCTGCTCCGGGCAATAGTCCATACGACTGTAGCAACTGCGGTAGAGCGGTTCGGTAGTCTCTTTCATGGCTGTATCAATTGGATGAAAGCCGGCCCTTCGTCAGCAAGTCCATATCGAGTCGAAGGCAGGCCAGATTCAGGCCGCGCGCCAGTTGATCGCGTTCGCCTTCGGTCAGGTGCAGGCCGATCGCCTGAAAACCGGCCCGTACGACCGTATCCCGTACGTCGAGCAGGCCAACTACATAGCGGCTGGCCGTAGACAGGGTATCGAGACGCCGGATCAGCGCATACAGTTCCGTCAGGTTCAGCGCCATGGTGATCGTCTGGAAGTACAGCTCAATCTCTCCGCAACAGCGGCACTGAGCCAGCAGCAGACCGGGTTCATTTACCAGGATGCGGTGTGAAGGATGTGGGGTAGCGTTCATAGCGATCAGGTTAGTTCAGTCGATGGCTTACCGTCAGGATACGCTCGGCTTCCAGAATAGGGGCCGCTTCGCTGAGCAGGGCACACAGGCGCGTCAGGTCCTCGTCGGAAAACAGCAGAAAGTAATTGGGCATCGGCGTAGCCAGCATCAGCTCCTTCCCGTGTGGGGTGTTGATGGGCCGCATCGATAGCCGGTTGTGCATCATCTCGGCAAAGGCCTCGAACTGGTCGAGGGTCAGACAGAAGAGTGAATTCTGAAACGCCACGTTGATGGTACGGCAGCTGGCACACATGCCGAGGTACCCGAATTCGTTTTCCGCAAAAGTTCTGAAGCGATGTGTGTGTTCCATACCGGTTGAGGCTGGCCGTTGAGCCGGTTAGTTAGTTGGACAGTGATTTACCTGTTATTGTGCCTGAGCGGGCAACCGAGCCGATACCTATGGCCCGGTCGCCACGCTGAGGACTTGGGGGTAAGCGCCGACGGGCTGATTAATTCAGTTTTGTGGAACCGTCGGGCTGGTATACATATCGGAAGGTATAAAAGCGGGAGCGGCTGGTAGCGCCAGGAGTGGCCGGGGCGTTTTCGTAATAACTCAGTATCTCCAGTTTGGCGTATTTACCATCGCCCGTTCTGATCACCAGCACCCGGCCCGGTACCGGCGTAATGATGTTGTTTGTCGAATTGTAATTGTACCACCCCAGCCCTGAACCGGTTGGTATGGCCAGCGACGTAGCGCTTTGATCCTGAGCGAAGGTGGCGGTAGCCGGTATGGCAGTCAGCTCCTCAAAGGTGCCGGTATGCACATAGGCCCCACCCTGCCCAGAGCGGACAGCCCCGCCGTTGATAATGACGGTCGTGCCCCGAAACCCAACGTCCCAACGGTTGGTAGCCGAATCGGTATTGGCAACGGTTTTGTTGTCGCGGAGATTGTACAGGGTGAATTTGCCGGTGCTCAGGGGCGGCTGGCCCGTTGTCGAGCTGGGCGTCGTTGGGTCGGCGGGCAGGTTATTCACCGTCTGTGCCTGAACGGGCAGAACGACAGGGGCGTCGTCATCGGAAGCACAGGCAGTGAGGGTGGCAAGCGAAGCGGTGAAGAGCAGAATCTGGTACGTGATTTTCATAGGAAGTAAAAAATTGACTTAATGGGAAATGCTTGATTGACGGGCCCAGGCCCAGCGCAGACTGGCGTACCACAGCCGCCCCGCCAGCGACGGGATAAACTGAGGATCGGTATAGCCCGTCAGGTTGTCTACGCCCGCCTGGATGGTGATCATTTTGATGGTTTTGGAAACGGTGGCATGCCACGTAATGTAACCGGGAACATACTCGCCGGCCTCATCCAGAATCAGGTTGCCATTCGCATCGGCAAAACCGTACCGACTTCGATACACGCCCCGCAGCGATGCTGACAGTCCCTGCCGGGGTAGTTCGTAAAACACTTTCCCGTTGGCCATGTGTCGCGACCGGTTCAGCAGACCCCCATAATCGGCCAGCCGTACGCGCTCGGTAAGCCCTGTTTCAGGGTTACGCCGAAAAAGCTGTCCGGCACGGATGCTGGCGGTCACGGCTTTATCTCTGGCATCAAGAAACTGGTAGCCGCTGCTGAGCGTCAGCTGGCCAGATCCCAGCGTGAATCGGTAGCTGCCGTCCAGTTCAGCCCCCTGCGTGAACACCCGGCTCAGGTTGGTATAGCTGAACACGTTCTGCCCATTGGTCTTGCGGGCCACCACCTGGGTTTCGATCAGGTCACGAATGTCGTTGCGAAACAGGTTCACCGACAGGCGAAGCGGCAGGCTGTATTTTTTCTGAAAGTCGGCCACGGCTCCCAGGTTAACCGCCACGGAGCTTTCGGCCCGGATACTGCCGAAGCGGGCAGGATCGAGCAGCAACTCGGCGATTTGCCCCTGCTGCTGCAACCGGGCTATACTGGTGGCTATTTCCTGGGTGCCAAAGACGCTGTAGCCCACCACCGCATTATCGAAATTGAGGTAGAGCTGTCGGAAGTCGGGCGCTTTGAACCCCACCCCGGCGCTCCCCCGCAAGGCTACCGTCTGACTCAGTTCGTACCGGGCCGACAGTTTGGGGCTGAATTGCTCGGCATATTGACTGTGGGCATCGAAACGCCCGCCCGCAATGAGGGTAAACCGCTGGGCAGGGACCCACTCGAACTGCGCAAATCCGTAACGGGTCGTAAACTGCTGCCGGCCCGGGTAGCGGGTGGCCTCAACGCCCTCGGCAATAAACCCGGCACCCACCGTCAGAAAATGGCGATTTCGAATGGTTCGCTCCGACACGACCTCCCCCCGGTCGAAGGTCTGCCGAAAATAGCTGTCGTCGTAAGCCTCGCGGGTGTCCTGATAGCGCAGAGCCGTAGTTGTTCGGTAGCCGGTCCGGTAATAGCGGTAGGTAAATTTCCAGTTGTCGGATGCCTGATGCGTTAGTACGGGGTTGATGGTGTATTCACGCACCGCGCCGTCTCCCGACACCACCCGCTGGTCGGTCAGGCTGAAGGCGTTATCCTGCTGTTCGGCAAAGAACCGGCCCGACACGCTTAGCTTTAACCGCGAACCGAAAGCGGTGGTCAGTCGACCGCTGACAGTGTGGTTGAGAAAGGGCGACACCGTGTTACCGGCCGTTTCGGGACTGAAATCGTACCCACCCGACTGGTATCGGTTATCGAACAGGTACAGGCCGGTTTTTCCTTTTCGAAGCGAAACGTCGCCCGTCAGGTCGCTGCTGCGGTTGGCTCCGTAGCGGGCCGCCACGCTCCCCTGCGTCCGGTCCGGATTTTCCGTGATGATATTGACCACTCCCGCCAGCGCTTCCGAACCGTACAGGCTCGATGAAGGCCCTTTAACGATCTCGATCTGTTTGATATTCCCGACCGTTAGCCGACTCAGTTCCAGCGTCCCGGCGGTACGGCCTACCAGCGGTTCTCCATCGACCAGAATCAAGGTATAATCCGGACCAAAGCCCTGCACCTGGAGACCCTGCCCGTGGTCGTTGACAATAGCCAGACCCGTTTGCTCCCGCAGGATATCGTTGAGCCGGAGACTTCCCGACTGCCGGATCTGAGGCTGGCCAATGACCGTCACCGGCATGGGCAGCGACCCTACCCGCCGTTCTGTTCGGGTTGCCGTTACCACCACCGCATCGAGCTGTTTGACCCGGACTGAATCGGGCGGCTGTAGGGCGGGCTGTTGCACCGAAAGGAAGAGTAAAGCCACGAGCATAGCAGAGCGAATTGGAAGGTTCGCTGCAAACGTAGCCCTTATTTATATTTGATCCAAATAAATATAGATCTTATTTAGAATATATCTAAACAGCGCTTTTCTTCTAATATACAGCGAACCTAAACAATGCTGGTAGCCGCCGATAATAGAATCTATTGCTGCACAGGCTTTTGACTTAACAAGGAGATCATGGTGCTAATGCCCTGTACTCCTGACCAGAATTTCGGGCTGACCACTGAGTATTGCATGACATTAGCCAAAGTATACCTGTTCTTGAGAATTCTGCTTCGCTACCTTTATCGTTTATTCCCACCCTAACTGTTATTTCAATTAGCCTCCCATGAAGAAATCTACCGCCCCTGCCTATTTATTGAAAGCCGACGAGGGCCACAAACTGTCGTTCCATCAAGCCGAGATAACGCTCAAGGCTACACGTGATCAATCTGCTGAATTAGTTGAAATCGTTACGGTACTGGCAGCAGCGGGGTTCAAGCTGCCACCCCATAGGCACGTAAAGACACACAAAAGCCTATTCGTGCTGTCAGGCGAACTTCTTTTAGGCTTTGCTGACAAAACGTTTCATCTTAAAGAGGGCGATTTTGGGCATATCCCAAAGGGCATTGCGCATCAGATCGAGTACGTTAGTCCAGCGACAAAGGCATTGTACTTCTCAGGACCGGGGGGAGTCGCTTCGCTTTTCAATGCGCTATCACAAAACGAAAAGGCTGGAAAGGAAGACGTATACAGCGTTTCTGATGAGGTAGACTTTCAGTTGGTCGACGGGTTTCAAGCCGCCTTACCTGCTGAAAAAGTTGGCCCGATAACGCGCCCGGATGGTACGCAACCCTATGCTATCGGTAAAGGTGGGGGCGAGCATTTAATCCTGGAAGACCAGTTACAGACGTTTCTGGCTAGACAAAACAATACAGACGGTCAGTTTTTGGTCGTCCTGACCCAGGGACCAAAAGGCAATGCGATTATTCAACATTACCACAAGCTTCATACGGAATGCTTCTTTGCGCTGGAAGGAAATATGACCATGTGGAATGAAGGCGAACCTGTGCCACTAAACCCCGGCGATTTTCTGCATGTTCCGCCCTATACGAAACATTCCTATCGACTGGATAGCCCCTATACCCGATTTGTGGGCCTGCTGACTCCGGGCCTGTTCGAACCTTTTTTCGATGCCATCTGCACCCCTCATCCAACCGGCATCCTGCCTCAGGAACCGGGGCCTGTTCGCATCGACCGGGTTCTCAGGCAATATGGTCAGCTTGATCTATACTTCGTGTCACCACCGCCCGACAACTCCATGAATCCCCTTCAGGCTACTGGCGTTCGGCTTTCATTCTGGCTGGCCGGGAAATTCGCATCAAAAAAATAAGAGCCGGCCCTTGCTCACACGATTAAATTCAGCGCCAGCACACCCAGCAGGCCAATGATCGATACCAGCGTTTCCATCACCGTCCAGGTGCGCAGGGTGTCGTTGATGCTGAGGTTGAAGTATTCCTTGAAGAGCCAGAAACCGGCGTCGTTGATGTGCGAGAGCATTAAACTTCCCGATCCGATCGCCAGCACCATCAGTTCGGGGTTGACGTGCTGCGACTGGATCAGGGGCAGGATGATACCCACCGTAGTCAGGCCCGCCACGGTGGCCGAACCCACACATACCCGAATGACGGCGGCCATTCCCCAGCCCAGCAACAGGGGCGACATCTCTACGCCCGCCAGTTGTTCGCCAATGTAGAGACTCGTGCCGGAGTCGTTGAAAATCTGTTTGAGCGCCCCCGCCCCCGCTATGACGAGCAGGATGGGTGATGCCGCTTTGATGGCTTCTTCGAGGTCTTTCATGACCGCTTTCATCGATGAGCGATGACCGGATGCGTTGCGCCGAAGCCCAAGCGTATACACCGCTACCAGCACCGACACCAGCATGCCAATGTAAGGCTCGGCCATGAGCGCCACGAAACTCCGCACGGCCGACCCTTCGGGTAGAGCCGTTTTGAGCGGACCCAGTAAGGTGAGCAACACCACCGGCAGCAACGCCACAAAAAAGCTGATGCCCACGCCGGGCAGGTCGCTTGTGGGTACTTCGCGGATGTTGAACAGCTCGCGGTCGGTTTTGGGGGTGAAACGGCCCAGCGTCTTACCAAAAATCGGACCGGCAATAACGATGGCCGGAATGGCTACGATGATGCCATAGAACAGTGTCTTTCCGAGGTCGGCATGGAGCTGCCCGGCAATAGCCGATGGGGAAGGATGCGGGGGCAGGTAGCCATGCGCCACCGATAAAGCCGACAGCATGGGAACAGCCACCGTCAGGATCGGTAGCCCCGCCGAAGCGGCAATGGTAAAGATCAGGGGGACGACAATGATGAAGCCGGCATTATAGAAAAGCGGAATTCCGATGATAAACCCGGCCAGCGCCAGCCCCCAGCGAATGTTTTTAACCCCAAACCAGCCGATCAGCACATTGGTGATTTGTCGGGCGGCTCCACTTTCGGCCACGATACGCCCCAGCATGGCCCCAAAACCAATAATAAGCACCAGGTCTCCGAGCGTGCTGCCAATGCCCGTTTGAATGGCTTTCCCCACCGCCGTTACCTCCATCCCCGACGCCAGGCCAATGCCGACCGATACGATGATGAACGAAATGAATGTATCTAACTTGACATAGGCAATCAGAAAAATCAGGGTCAGGATACCGGCGAAGGTCAGAATAAGGGGCATTGGACGGCGGGGTTTAGACGAATAAAACGCAGAAAGGGCCTGGATTGCATAGTGCATCGCGTAGAAAACGGGGCTCCCTATACGCTGAAAATCTCCGGTGACTGTTGCGTTTACACCGATAAAGTGTACCGAACGAGTTTTTCTACTTCATCGGCCAGTGAGTTTGCGGGGTCGAACGGCACAACATGCAGTCGCGTCGTGGCATCATACCCAAATATAGCCAGCGGCTTTTGGAAAGTTTCGTTGGCAGGATAGATCAGGAACAGGTCATCGGCCGTATACTTTTTCCCATAGGCATAAAGCTGGTACAGATCGGCCTGCTCGATGCCGTAATTACCGCCCGACTCGTTCCCGGTCAGCTGCTTCCATTTGGTATCCATAATTAGTATTCGTCCTTCCTGCCGGATGATGATGTCGGGCCGGAGTTTGAACTTAGGCGTCCCGGCATGTTCATCGACCAGGTGGGCCGATGATTCCTGTACCGTTACCCGATCGGTGTCGGGCCAGTACGTTCGGATACCGTAAGCGACATAATCCTCGAAAACGCGCTCCATTGGAAACAGCAGCGACATAGTCACCGTATGGCCCTTCTGAACCCCAAACGCCCGTCCGGCCAGCAGGGCCTCCGCCCAGCGCAGGGCCGGTTCGTAGCGCAGAAACAGCCGGCTCATCCGACGCGTAGCCCGTTGATCGTCGGCTATCGATACCGATTCGGGTATCTCATCCAGGGCCCACAGCAGTTCGGCCAGCTGTTGTCGGGTAGCGGTACCAACCGTGTTCCGGCATAAAAACTGTACCGTCGTTTTGAGGATACGGTTAGGTGGTATGTTGGCTGTCAATGCATCATAGCGCACGGCCAGCCGCTCGGCATGGTAGGCGTTTTCGCGCTGCTGCCGGGTTGCCTGAAATGTTCCTTTCCAGAATCGCTCGTTGGCTTCGACGGGTACGTAGACGCGCTGCATGCCCTGCCGGACAAGACTTTCCAGCGCATCCAGAAAAGCCATCACAAACACGTCCCACAAGGGTAGCCTGTCTGCCTGGGTATGCGCCAGGCTGGCGAGCCGAAAGGGACTGGTGCGTAACCGCCGGAGCATCGTGACCAGCACCCGCCGGGGGTTATACCCCAGATTGACTTTAGGCAGAATTTCAAGCTGGGCTCCGTTGGGCAGGGGCAACAGACCAACGTAGTTTCGAATGCGGATAAGCTCGCGTTTTTTCTGCACGACTACCGTCAGCAACCCGTCGGCCCCTTCCATGTCGAACGCCAGTTGACGCAACGCCTGAAAGGTCTGATCGGGAACGAGCACGAGGCCGGGCACGGGGTCGGCAAAATTTAGGTCGCTGCCAATCAGGCCATTTTCAGTAACGGAAAAGAGGATAGTCATAACAGTAAACGAACGTGAATCCAGGCGCGCCAGTATCGGAACCGGTTGGGAATACCGCTATTTCTGGCCGGTTAACTGAAACGCCCGCATCGGCTGCTGGTTCGTGCCCACCAAAATCGTGTTACCCACCGACAGCACCGACCGTACATCGCCCGCCAGCCGTAAACCCGTTCGCTCCGGCGACACAGGCGAGAAACCGCCCCGCCCATTTCCCCGCAGCAGAACCCCATTGTTAGCGTCCGACCGGCCGAAGCGGAGCCGGGCCTGGGTAGCATTACCGCAAAGCAGCAGGTCCTTGTGGCCATCGTGGTCGAAGTCGAGAGCGGTCAGCGTAAATACCGGCGCTACCTGAGCGGCCATTGGCAGCGGCATTTCAGTTAGTTTACCCGCAGGTGTGCTGACAAAACAGGTCGTTCTGAACTGGGTAGCCGTTAGTTTTTGAGCGTCGGCCAGTTCGTCGGCGGTGAAAACATCGGTCAGCTTTGCGTTGGCATACGTATCGTAATTGGTAAACCGCTGGCGCAGCATCCCGATCTGATCCAGCAGTTCGTCGCGGGTAGCATGCGGATACGATTGTCCCTGCACGTAGAGGCAAAGAACTGCGTCGAGTTTACTGTTTTTGTCAAAGTCCTTGTAGACCAGTTCAGCGGGTTCTTGCTCACTGGCGCGGCATTGGGTGTTCAGCCCCTGGTTACCCACGACCAGATCGGGCCGACCGTCGTTATTGAGATCGTCGACCAGCAGCTTATTCCACCAGCCCCGACTCCCGGCAGCTCCGTCGGCACCCAAAAAAGCCGTTGTCTGATCGGTCAGCAGGGGTGTTTTTCCCGGCGAAAGGCTCAGTATCGTAATGGGCATCCACTCCCCCACCAGGATCAGTTCGGACTTCCGGTCGCCGTTCAGATCAGCCCAGGCCGCATCCGTCACCATACCGATCCGGGAGAGCATTGGAGCCAGGCGGGCCGTCTGATCGGTAAACGTCGGCTGGCCGTTGGGCCCTTTCCCGGAATTGATAAGCAGGTAACTGCGGGGGGCTTCGGGATAGCGGCCCGGCACCACGCGCCCACCCACGAACAGGTCCGGACGTCCATCGGCATTCACGTCGGCAACGCGCACGCAACTGGTGCTGGTGCGCATAGCGGGCAAGGCGTTCGGGCTTTTGGTGAAATTTCCTTTGCCATCATTGAGGTAGAGCCGATCCTGCAACCGCGGGTCGTCGGGCAGGAAATCACCGTACCCACCGCTCGAAACGTACAGATCAGGAAACCCATCGCCGTTCGCATCGAAGAAAGCCGCATCGGTATCTTCACTGGCTTTGTCAGCTTCCAGAGCTGGTTGCGGCAGGCGGCTAAACTGCCCCGATGGCTGCTGTAGGTACACGCCCCCCGCCTGACCGCTGCCTCCACCCACAAATACATCCTCGCGCCCGTCGGCATTCATATCTCCTTTGGTCATACACGGCCCTCCGAACGACTGGGCGTTGACCAGCAGGGGCTGCCGTTTGAAATCATTGACACTCGTTCGGGGATGCACATACGCCAGCGGGGCTTTCGTTTCGCGAAACAGGGGTACTGCCGACCGGGGTACCCGGTAAACCGTGCGGGCATCCGTTTCACGAATGGCCAGCAGTTGATCGGCTTTTACGCCCGTAAGCAGTTGCTGTTTGCCGGTTGGCCACACCACCCGGAGCGAGTCGATAACCGGATCGGAACCCAGCCCGAAATGCAGCCGGGGCGACATGCTCGACTGGTAACCCTGGGTTGGCATCTGTTCCAGGTATTGCTGGCGACCGTTCCGGTAAAGCGTTACTTTCGTTCCCAAACCCTGGGTGT
This sequence comes from Spirosoma utsteinense, assembly GCF_014282275.1. GTDB lineage: Bacteria > Bacteroidota > Bacteroidia > Cytophagales > Spirosomataceae > Spirosoma > Spirosoma utsteinense. The sequence goes on along the minus strand of NZ_VFIA01000020.1, from coordinate 68,353 downwards.
TGGCTCCGCTGCCTGTCAGTTGCAGTGCCAGATAGTGGTGCTTTTTATTCGTCTCGTTCCGGAAAATAAACGCCGACTGATTGGTGTTGTTGGTAACCAGATCCAGATCACCATCGTTGTCGAGGTCGGCGTAGGCGGCACCGGTGCTGTTCGACACCTGGGTCAATCCCCAGGCCGCGCCACTGTTCTCGAAGGCAACCTCACCCAGCTGCCCCCCCCGGTTCCGGAAAGCGTAATTCGCTACGTTCGACGACGGCATCCGGTGTACCAGTTCCAGGATGTCCTCACGCTGGGGATTGCTTGGCCGGTTCTGCATGAAGTCGGCCATGTATTTCAGGAAATCCTGGTTCGTATAGTCCCGTACGTAGCCATTGGTTATGTAAAGGTCTTTCCAGCCATCGTTATCGTAGTCGGCAAAGAGTGGCGACCAGCTCCAGTCGGTATTGGAAATACCCGCCAGCTGCCCCACCTCACGGTAGCTTCCGTCGCCATTGCTCACCTGAAGCATGTTCCGCATATTCTGGTGGTGAAAGCCCGACTCTACGCTCAGGTTATATTTTTCGTAGTTATCGGGAGCCAGCAACAGCTTCTGCCGCCGGTTGTCTTCGGGCAGCATATCGAGCGTCATGATATCGGGGCGGGCGTCGTTGTTGACATCGGCCACGGCATTACCCATCGAAAAATTGGACGTATGCCCGACGCTGGACTTCAACACATCGGTAAACTTCCCGTGCTGGTTGTTGAGGTAAAGATAGTCCGGCACCCCGTAGTCATTAGACACATACAGGTCGGGCCAGCCATCGGCATTCAGGTCGGCCACGCCCACACCCAGACCGTAGGTAAGCACCGAGCTGCTCAGGCCCGAGCGGTCTGTAACGTCCTCAAACTTGTTTTTTGTGTTGCGATACAAGCGAACGCCAATTTCCGGGTTCGGCTGTTTGAGCAGGGCCGACGTGGCCGATACGTCCAGAATCGGTAACAGCCGGGGGTTATGGTTAAGCTGGAACATGTCCAGATCGCCATCCCGGTCGTAATCGAAAAATACGGCCTGTGTCGTCTGGGCAGGTCGGTTCAACCCATACTGCGCGGTCTGGTCGGTAAAGTGAGGTACACCCTGCGCATCAGGGCCGTCGTTGATGAGCAATTCGGGCATCCGGTTTTCGGGCCGTACGCTTCCCGAATGGGCAATGTACAGATCGAGTCGACCGTCGCCGTTGACGTCGGCCATCGTTACGCCCGTTCGCCAGGGAACATCGCGACCTGCTGCCCCGGCCGCCGTGGTAACATCGGCGAATTTCATGTTGCCTTTGTTAATGTACAGCTGATTGGGGACCATGTTGCCGCTGAAGTAGATATCATCCAGCCCATCGCCGTTCAGGTCGCCGATAGCTACCCCTCCGCCATTATAAAAGTACTCATACATGAGCACGTTGGTATTGAGTCCTTCGGTCAGGTTGTTGGAGAAGGTAACGCCGGTCTGGTCGGGGGAGAGCAGCGTAAACAGGGGCGGGCCCGTTGGTTTCTGAGCCTGATCAGCGTCGGTGGTCTTGGTTGTCTGATTACACGACGACACAGCCAGGGCAACCAGCGAGCCAAAAAGAAACGTACGGATAACAGGTATCATTCAGCAGTAATTAAGGCGGGTAGACAATACCCCCGACAGCTACAGTCTGCCATAAAGGGTTTGGGGGAAACAAGTTTACTTACTTTTTACATACAATGCATGACCCGGCCCGGCAAACCGTGCTATTTTGTTTCAATGGACTTTGTACGGGTAGCTTTTTCATCCCACGATGTTTATATACTTTCAGGCCGGGAGAGCGGAGTCCACTTGTCAAACCACGGGAAACCGCTTTCCCCATCATTCTTAAGCGGCTTTACCCGATTATACCAACATGAGAACGTACCCTTTTTTAGTTTTCGTTATTTTTCTTCAATTCATTTTTTTCAGTTGCTCAAAAGCCCCTTCCACCGAAGCCACAAACGCAGCCCTCGCCGATAACACGTCGAAACCACTGAGCGTAACCCTGGAGCTGGCCGACAATAACTACCAGAATCAGGGCCGCTCCCGGTCCGTTCTGACCCTTTCCAATACCGGCGATAAAGACCTGCCTGCTACGGGCTGGAAGCTTTTTTTCAACGGCGGAAGCCCCGCTACCTTCGATTCGACGGTGGCGCGGGTCACCCTGTTCAACGGCGATCTGCACTACATCAGCCCTGGTCCGAAATTCAAGGCGTTGCCCGCCGGCAAATCGGCCAAAATTGAGGTACTGGGGGGCAAAATCCGAAACAGGACCGACTTCCCCGGTGGATTTTATCTGGTGCTGGATAGCGATCCTGAACAGGCCTTTCCGGTGGACGTAGCCATCAATTCCGGTAAAAATTTCGAAAAGTCGGATCGTGAGCTGGCGGAAAAGATTTTCGATGAGAACGCAAAAATTAAAGCGGTTCCAGCCGATAAGCTGCCGCCCGTTTTCCCTACCCCCGTTTCCTATCAGGCTCAGGGCACGCCCTTCCTGCTGAATAACGAGGTGACGATTTTGGCCAGAACCGAATTCGCTCCGGAAGCCGCCATCCTGGCCCGCGCACTCAAGCCGGCCGTAGGCAAGGAGTTACCGGTTCAGGCACAGGGAACCGGCAAGACCATCGCCCTCCGGAAAGATGCCACACTCCCGGCTGAGGGGTATAAACTCGTTGTCAGCCAGAACGGTATCGAACTGTCGGCGGCAACCCGGGCGGGTATCTTTTACGGCATCCAGTCGCTGCAAACGTTACTACCGGCAGCCGCCCTTGCGGGCAAAGCCGGATCCGTTAGTCTTCCCGGCGTTACTATTACCGACGCGCCCCGCTTCCCTTACCGAGCCCTGATGATGGATATGGCGCGAAATTTCCAGCCTAAATCCGAAGTACTTAAAGTGCTGGATATCATGGCGCTCTACAAGATGAACACCTTTCATTTTCACTTTAGCGAAGACGAAGGGTGGCGGGTAGAAATGCCCTCGCTACCAGAGCTGACCGCTGTTGGTGCCAAACGGGCGCACAGCACCGATGAAACGAAAAATCTGATTCCTTCCTACGGGTCAGGCCCATCGACCAGCAATACAGCTGGCACAGGTTTCTACAGCAAAGCTGATTTCGTGGACATCCTGAAGTACGCCCGCGACCGCCATATCGAGGTGATCCCCGAAATAGAATCGCCGGGACACGCGCGGGCGGCCATCAAAGCCATGGATGCCCGGTATGAACGGTTCATGAAAGACGGCAACAAAGCCGAAGCCGAGCGCTACCTCCTGCGTGATCTGGCCGACAAATCGGTCTACCGGTCGGTGCAGGGCTGGGACGATAACGTAATCAACGTAGCGATGCCCTCGGCCTATACGTTCATGGCCCGGGTGGTCGATGATCTGCGGAGCATGTACAAGGAAGCGGGTGCCCCCCTGAAAACGATTCACTTCGGCGGTGATGAAGTGCCGGAAGGTGTCTGGCAGAAGTCGCCAGCCGTTCAAACGCTGCTGGCGGGCAATACCTCGGTAAAAAACACCGACGATTTATGGTATTACTATTTCGGCAAGGTAAACCAGCTATTGAAAAGCCGGGGACTATTTCTATCGGGCTGGGAAGAGATCGGCTTAAAGAAAGTTACCCAGAACGGGAATGTCGTGTGGGTACCGAACGAAGCGTTTACAGGCGAAGGCTTCCGGGTCAACGTCTGGAAAAATAGCCCCGGTTCCGGTGCCGAAGATCTGGCCTACCGCATGGCCAACGCGGGTTATAAGGTAATTCTGACCGGCGTTACGCATATGTATCTGGATCTGGCCTACAACCCGTCCTCGGAGGAGCCCGGCCAGTATTGGGGTGGCTACGTCGACATCGACAAGCCTTTTTCCTTTATTCCCTACAACTACCTCCGAAACCTGAAGGACGATTTTACCGGCAAGCGAATCGCGCCGTCGATGATCAAAGGCCGGGAGGCTATCACCGAAAAAGGCAAGGCAAATCTGGTTGGGATCGAGTCGCCCCTGTGGTCGGAAACCAACCGGACACCCCAGGAATTCGAGTACAAGATGCTGCCCAAACTACTGGCAGTAGCTGAGCGGGCCTGGGCCAAAGACCCCGCCTGGGCTACCGAAAAGAACGATACACAAAGCGACCAGCTGTACAACCAGGCCTGGTCTGAATTCATCAATACCGTTGGGAAACGGGAGCTTCCCCGCCTGGATGTTTATGCAGGCGGCTACCAGTACCGGATACCTGCTGTGGGGGCCAAAGTTACGGGGGGCAAAGTGGCGGCTAACGTGCAGTTCCCCGGTCTAACCATCCGCTACACAACCGATGGAACCGAACCGACGGCGAAAAGCCAGGTGTATACCGAGCCTGTTACCGCTACCGGTCCGGTCAAATTCAAGGTATTTAACGCCAGTGGCCGTTCCGGGCAAACCGTGAGCATAAACCCCTAAGCCGCTTCTGGTTAAGCTAACGGCCCCTTATTTCTGAAACGTGAATTCGGGATTATAAATGGCCCGTTAGGGCCTTCACAGCGCAGCGTCGGTAGAAAAAAAAGCCCCCATGTGTAGAATAGGTGTGCCGTCAGGTACACAACCGTTATGTACCTGACGGCACATGCCTCCTGGCAAAACCGAATTTTCCTACCGTTACGGCGTCCTACCGACGCTGCGCTGTGAAGGCCCTAACGGGCCTAAACAAATGAAAGCTAATCCCGAATTCACGTTATAAAAAAGCGCTGAACGTGCTGTCTTGTTTTTAAACAAGGGGACATTTCGGTTATAAGAGTGCTATTCAAAGCGACAACCAGACGAATTCTCTTTACCTGCCCATAACCAGTCTGGTCTGCGCCGTTGCCCCGGCTCCGTCTAAAAGCTGAATACGCATTGGGCCACTCTTCCGGAGGGTCCGGTCGATAGCCAGCGTAACGGTGTGAATACCCGGCATGAGATCGGCGAGCATGGCCCCATCGATCAGCCTGACAGGTTTCTGATCCACCCAGGCGGTTATACCGTCCGTTTTATTCAGGCTCAGGTTCACCGTTCCTTTACTAACCACTTCAAGGTCGAACCGGATGGCGCTGTACGACTTGTTCCCATTGGCAACAATGAGCGGTAGTTCCTCGATCGGCAGCTCTCCGGAAACCGTACTATAGGCCGGTTGCAGGGCGAGTTTAGCCATCGGCTTCACCAGGTAACCCAAGCCGTCGGCGGAGAGCCTGGTGGACAATTCTTTCGTAGGCGAAGCGGTAGTCCAGCGACGGATGAACCGAGCGGTGGGCACCCGAAACTGGCCGGACTCACCCATTTTAGAGAGGAACCCAACCAGGTTGATGAATTCTTCCTTATCCAGACTGGCCGTTAAACCCGCCGGCATCAGCGAACCCGGCACCTTTTCAATAATATTGACCTGACTTTTGGCAACTGACACCTCAGCCCCCGAAATGTCGCGTATCACCAGGTCCGAGGTTCCGTTACTAACCAGGTAGCCCAGCAGTTCGCTACCGTCTTTTTTGGCGATACGTTGTAGCTCATACCCTTCTTTGATCGACTGGTTGGGATAAAGAATCGACCGGGTGATGGTTTCGATGGGTGAGCTGGTACCGAGGCTGCTCAGGTCCGGGCCAATACGCCCCCCGGCCCCACCGATAGCGTGGCAGGTCTGGCAGGCTAGACTATTTTTCCGAAACACCATCTCCCCTTTGATCGGATCAGCGGTTTGTTTGACGAGCGTAGCCAGACTGGTGATTTCGGCTGCCGTCAGCTCCTGAGGCATCTTCTGCGTGGGTAAAACCCCACCGGAAGCCTCCAGCACACGAGCGAGCCGTTTAACGTCCTCATCGGCACGGCGGTTGTAGGCGACACCCCGCTGCATGAGTTGCCGGGCGGTTATGGCCCATTTTGCCGGTATTTTTCGGGTGGTCAGCTCGTCCGACAGCGCCTTTATTCCCTGCTTGCTGCTCAAAAACGCCTGAAAAAGGTCGGCCGCATCGGTTTGCTCCGGCAGTGTCCGTAAAAGATCGGCACTAATGCGGGCGGCTTCCGGCGCATTCACCGAAACAAGTTGGGCTACCGCTGCCAGACGCAGGTCAGCGGGATTTTTGCTGCCGGTCAAGTCGATCAGCGATTTCCAGGCATTGTCTTTATCCGTGATCGCCAGCGAACCCAGGGCCGCTTTTCGCTGGTTTTTGTCGCTCTTCCGGGCCAGACTTACCAACGTTCCGTTGAGTTCCTTCAACTGCCACAGGCCAATCAGCCGGGTAGCGCTGGTAGCAATCGCGTCGTCGTCGCTGTCGATAAAGTCCGTAATCCGGTCCAGGTTTCCGACTGGCTTTACACCCCGGTGGGCGGCTTCTTCCAGCGTACTGAGCACCATAGCAACCCCGTTAGCCGTATTGCCTTTGACCTGTATCTCTTTTTCGAACAGACCGGTCAGGTCAGCCGCACTGCCGAACTTGGCTATTGACCCGAGTACGTCCTTCTGGTAGTCATCCGGTACTTTACCCAGTTGATACAGTTGCCTCAACTGCGAAACGGCCTCCGGCGTATTGACCGATTTCAGCGCAAAAACGGTCTTCCGGGCATCACCCAGAAAACCAGGTTCTTTTTTAAGACGGGGCATCCACAGGGGTTCCAGTTCTCGGACGGTTTGCCAGAGCGCAAAATCCAGAAATTCGTCCATCGGCTGATCCAGCACCGACAAGGCCGTGCGGGCGGCTTCGGCCGTTTTCACGTTCCGTAGCGCAATCACACTTTCCAGCCGTACCTGCGGATGGGTATCGGTGATGGCTTTGGTAACCAGGGCAGGCATGCTGGCTATTTTGGTATGCCATAACTCCAGGGCGCGCAAGGCTGCCGCCCGCGCCTTGTGGTTCCCGGCGTTCAACAGACGTATGAGTAACGGCTCGTTCACTACCTCAAGGGCCTGATACACCCAAAGGGCTTCGAGCAGGTGGTGTTCATAGTCAGGGTTCGTTTTGCCCAGCTTGATTACCCATTTCTCCAGAGCAGGCACCACATCGGCAGCGCCTTTTCCCTTCAGGAGCTGCTTCGCCTGCGACCGGGTCCAGTCTTCGGGCAGTTTCAGCGCTTCCAGGAGTTCATCGACGGATGCTTTTGTTAATGGAGGGCGTTTGACCAGCGGGCGGTTTTTCGCCACGATCCGCCAGATGCGGCCGTGCTGCTGATCCCGGCGCGGATCGTGAAAATCGACCTCCCCATGCTGGATAATGGGGTTATACCAGTCGGCCACGTAGATAGCCCCATCCGGTCCCACGGATATATCGACGGGACGAAAGGCGATATCATCGGTCCACATCAGATCCTCAACCTGGCGCGATGCATAGCCACTCCCCTGCTCTTCCAGTTTGAACCGGTTGATCCGGTTGGCGCGGAAGTCATTTGTAATGACGCTACCCAGCCAGGACTCCGGCAGATGCCGACCCGAAATCACGTCCAGGCCACTATGTTTGGGCTGGCCGGGGTTCAGGCCACGCATAATGCGGGCGGCACCCGGCGAGGTGAGAAACGTGGCCCCCGGAAACGCATAATTGATTCCTTCGAAACCGGCCCCGTCGGTCAGAAACGACTGGCCCCAGCGATCAAACTGCAATCCCCACGGATTGACCAGGCCCTTGGCATATATGTTCAGGTCGAGGTGTTTGGGATTCAACTGCCAGACACCACCGCCTTCCAGCCGCTTGATACCCGATGGGGTTTCAACGTGGCTATAGATATAAATGGACTGGTTGAAATACAAAAGCCCTTCCGGTCCCCAGCGGAAGGTATGAATGAGGTGGTGGGCGTCGGCTGTTCCAAATCCATTCAAAATCCGGCGTTTTTTGTCGGCCTTACCATCCCCGTCAGTATCCATGAAGTGCAGGATTTCGGTTGAGTTGGCTACATAGACCCCGCCATCACCCGGCAGAATTCCCGTTGGCGTTAGCAACCCTTCGGCGAAAATGGTGGATTTGTCGGCCTTACCGTCGCCATCGGTATCTTCCAGCACAAAAATCTTGTCGTTTGCCTGTTCTCCGGTTTTCAGGTGCGGATAAGCGGTGCTGCTGACGACCCACAACCGGCCATCGGCATCCCAGTTCATCTGGATCGGCTTGGCTACCAGCGGTTCGGCGGCAAAGAGCGTTACCTCAAAGCCATCGGCAACCTTAAACGAGGCCAGTTCCCGGTTCACGTCCGGGTCCGGGTCGTCCTGTCGATCTGCCTGATGGGTAGCCGAGGTAATCAGCAGAATGGCTCCCACAAGAATCAGTCTACGCAGGAAACTCAGGGACCAGGCGTCTTTCATTCCGTTCATACTACTTTAACAGGCTAAGTTGATATACCCTGGACGCGGGGGTACGGTGTACGGTAATTTGGCCTTCCAGCCACTTGATAAGAATACTTTGCTCTTCCAGCCCTTTCACGTGCCGCCCCTGCTCATACGAGCGAAAGCCAAGTATATAGGTTGTATTCAACGGCCGGTACTGGAAGTAGAACAAGTCGTTCTTTTTCAGGATCATCTGCTGTAGTTCACGCGCCTGGATAAGGGAACCGCCCTGATTTAACAGAACGCCTTCTTCCCATTCTTTTGCCGAAGCGGTCACCAGCGTCATCCTGTCGGCCGTCAGGGTATAGAATCCTTTTTTGAGACCCGTTATTTTCAGCATCGGCCCGGTATCGGTCAGGCCTTTGTCGTCAACGGGCGGTGGGAGCGGCAGGTAAGGCTCCTCCAGGGTGAACGCTACGGTTACGCGCTTATCGGCATCATCCCGGATATGGGCTGGCCCGGTTGCCGCTGCTGTGTTTTTGGCCATCGAGATCGTGGCGGGTTTATGGCGTGGCCCCAAACCCAGACTTTGTTCGAGGATCGTAGCCAGGCGGTAATAACCGGTTTCGTTGAGGTGGATGCCATTATCGGTTATGGGGGCTCTGGGGCTGATCGCCTGCATCGGTTTGAACAGATCGATGTAGCGCTTGCCCCGCTCCGCAGCTAGCCGGGCCACGGCCGACGCATAGGTTTCGAGCATGGCGTTTTGCCGGGCCATTTGTTCGGCAGACTCGGCAGACAGGATTGGTATGGGCGACAGCAGGATAGCCTTCGCGCCAAGCTGATCGACCTTATCGAGCAGTTTCGCCAATCCGTCGATGAAATTCGTCAGCCCCGCTTCGCCCTCCTGCGCTTCGATGCCACCATAGCCGATAAACACCAGCGTGGGGGCAGCTTTTATGAGGTGCTCCATCAGCAGTTCGTAGCCGGTGGGGGGATTGGTAATCGTACTCCGGGCAACGCCATACACATTATCGCCCGTCCAGCCCAGATTACGGTAAGTAACATTACGGTCGGGCCAGCGGGTAGTCAGGGCCAGTTCCAGGTAGCCATACTGAAAATCATTTTCGAAGAGTGAGTTCCCTACAAACACTACCCGATCACCGTTTTTGAGCTCGAACGGAGCATTGGGCGTTTCTGCCGCTGATGCGGCCCGCGGCTGAGCAACGGCTGTCTGGCAGATGAAGAAAAACAGGAATATGCGATACCCGATCTGGGCCAATACCGTACTTTTTTTCATGCAGGTTTAATCGAGGTAAACAAGGGCAAATGCGGGCGAATAGCATTCAGACTGTTTCCAGGAAGCTTATATAAAAGTGGCAACGACCTTTGATTTACTTGGTAAAGAAAAACTGAACGATAGCTGGCCTGTAGCGCCTGCCGGCCCCTTTACCTTGCGGGATCGATAAAGCCAGAACCAGCTCACACCGAGCCGCCATTCACTGATTACACAGATTATGGTATTTATATTTTCCCCTCTATCCAATTAACAAAGCCCCGGAATAACGTCAAGACAAGACACGCGGAAAGAGTATTAGCCAGGAGCCGCTGAACCACTAAATAAATGCGGTAGAAAAAGTGCCAAATAATCAACACATGTTTCAGCAAGGACAATAAAAAGCTCACAACACCGTTTTTTAACTGTCATGTTTCTTTAGCCTCAGCGGTTCCACCGAGGGGGCTTTTTTCATTGGTTGCCACGGGTACTCTTTCCCGTATTGATCGCCTACCCCTCCAGAGACTGAAAAGCGCTGAAGCTCCAGCTACCAGCTGCTAATTCGTTATCCGCAAGCGCTAACAAGGGCCTGTTTGTCCGATCCGCCAGAGACGATCCGTTTCTAACCAAACTTGACAACTTATGGCCCCTCAGACATCGTTGTCAGACCTTACTTTTCTGCCAATAGTAGTGGATCGTTTTTAAGAAGTCGTTCCACTCATCCGGGCTAACTGGCTTGGGCAAGTAAGTACCACCCCGTTGGTTTACCTCCTGCCGGTCCCTATCATCAGCCGGAGAACTAATGACCAGGGGCAAGCGGCCGAAGCCCGAAGCGGCCCTGGTCAACGCAGCCAGTAAGTGGAAGCCATCTTCGCGTTGTGGTAGCTGTAGATTGGCCAGAATTAACCGGGGTAACGGTTGCTCCCTGGTCTGGCAAGTCTGTAGCAGGCTGAGGGCCATCGGCACACTGTTGACCCGAACGGTGTGCACCGTGGGGCTTAGTTGCTGGATGGCTTCGACCAGCGTCATCTCACTACCGGATTGATGATCGACAAGTAACAGCCAATCTGAATGATTCCTTTGGCTCATAAGTGGTAACTAGCTTGGTTCTAGCCTTAACCAGCAGCGTGTTACAATGACCAGGTCTGACCTTACCGAGTGAGCCTGTGGACCGACCAAACAGCCTGGCTTAACCAGGCAGGGCAACCGGGTTGATCATTTTCACCAGCCATCCCGTAATTCTACGCGCCAGAACGAGCAGTTCCCCGCTTACGGAAGGCACAATATTTCAGTTGTTTTACCAGCGTGACTTAACCTCATCAGCTTCAAGCTCACGACCCGTTCGAGGGGCTTTTCACCCAGACCCGCCCGAACGGAACAGTAGGCAACCTCAAGTCCCCTCAGGCCATGACTATTCTTCCTATCAGCGACCCTGCCGCACTGGCAGTAGCCACCCAGGCAATTCACCAAGGGCCAATTCTGGTCCAATTACCCCGGGTATTTGCCCTGCTGGCTGCCCCTACCCGGAAAGGCGCGCAACAGTTGGACGCCACCAAAGTCCGGCTGGCCGGTAAGCACTACGGCACGGCCATTGGCAGCTTAGCCAAGTTTGTTGCTCAGGCCCAGCCCGGGGGCTTACCGGCTGAATTCAGCCGTTGTGACCAGTTCAGGGTCTTAACGGGCAGCTTTGTACGGCTACAGTTTCACCCCCAGACGTTTCAATCCATCACGATTCGAAACGGCACCCATCAGGGTTTGATACTGGGTGGCGATTTACGATCGCTGTTCAAAGGACTGGAAGCGTCATTTGACCTTAATCCGGCTGAACAGATGTGGAATCAGCGCAATTATAATGCCCCTTTGTGTACGAGTTGTAACCTGAGTGGTGATGCCCAGGGATCCATCACGGAGTACGAGAAAGCTTACCGGTTTGGGAAAGCCAGAGGAATTGAGATCTTGATCACCGGTGTGGGGTCGACTGGGGAGAAAGGCTCGTATCCTATCCTGGGCATTGAGCCCCATGGGGTGCGTATTCACCGTGTGGGCCCAGGTTTGGCCAGGATCAAAGAAAGGATTCCCATAGGGCTACAAAGTTGGTCAGTAGACACGCTACCGTCAACGGATTAAAGAGGACAACTCAACCAGGGGCTGAAGCGCTTCAGCCCGGCTCTCACAAGCTCGTACCGTTCGGTTGCCCTTTGGTTTTGGTACCTTGATAAAGCCTTACGTTCGGCGCTGGGTCTTGACGGCTTCAACCCATTCGGTTTGCTGACAACGCGGGCACGTATGATGGCTACCCCCTATCTGCTCGATCTGGCCGCACCTAGTACAGGCATACTGCCCCGCCTGACTTACGGCCCCGCTTTTTTTGTGGTACAACTTAGGAAGCACCGGTAAGCCTGGCTTGACTTCTTCATCGGCGTAGTAAAAAAAACTCAGATTGCCATTGGTTTCTAGAATGGCCGTTTGGACCTGGCCTAAGTGTTCGATGTTCTGTTGCCGCATCTCAGCAAAAAACTCGTCTTTGGCAAAGGTGTGTTCACCGGCGTCAAGGACAAACATCCCCTCCTCGATCACATAAACGGGGTCTCCTTCGACGAGGCTTTCGAACCGTTCACTTCGGGAGGCACCCCAGGTAACCAATCGGTAGAACACCATAATGGTGGCAAAGACAATCAGAGCGGGCACAATGGCATTATCGGGGTTAAACATGGGGTCGCCCGCTGCGGAACCCAGACCAATAATGATAGCGACCTCAAAGATAGACAACTGACTAACCCCTTTTTTACCAGATAGCCGCAGGAACACCAGAATGACCGAAAACATGATCAAGGTTCTGAGCACAATTTGCAGCCCTAAGCTCCAGTCTAAATCAGCCAGGAAAACAGCGTTGAAATCAATATCCATAAAATCGGTGAAAGTACAGGGCTTACTACAGGAAACTAACGTGGGAAAGAACTCCTGAAGTGTTCACGTCGGCAATAGCTCGTTAACGCCCCCGCCTACGCTCTGCTTACAGGCGCCAGTCGACACTTACAATTTCAACCTTTTCTGTTTTGCCTCTAAGCAGAATCTTGCCCAGCGATTCAGTTTTCAGCCGTTGATTGAGGCCCATTTTAGCTACTAAGTGTTCGGAGACAAGAAAATCTTTTTGATAGTGATTGCAAACGCTCTGGATACGGGCTGCGGTATTCAACGTATCTCCGTGGTAAGCGATATCTTTTTTGATTTCGCCGATCTCTACGGCGGTTACTTTACCGGTATGCATACCGGCCTTGAAGGCAGGCAGAAAACCATAGGTTGACTTATAGTATCCCGTTCGATCCCGGAACTGTTCTGTACAGGCGAAGTAAAATCGGATACAGACGTAGTTTTTCAGGCCTTCACGCTCGGGCCACATGATCACAATTTCGTCGCCAACCTATTGGTATACCTGGGCACCAAAGGGAAAGAGCACCTCATTGATATCGGCAAAACAGTCTCTGATAAAGGAACTATAGCGGATATGACCTAATTGCTCGGCGGTGGAAGTCGATGTCCCAGGCTTACCCCTCATAAAACCCCAAACAAGATAGCTATTAACAGCGACGAACCGAATGCTCCTGCCACCGGTATCTGAAATACCTGGCTAATTATTCGAGCGTGAAGAGTCAAAATGGTTACCAGCAGACTGTTGGCAATGATCCAAAAATTCACCTGAATACCCACATAGGTAAGCACCGGGAAACGGGCGGTATATCGCTGGGCCAGGGTGGTATATTCAAATTTTTCCCCCATAGAAATCATCTTGCCACGTATACGGAGAGCAGCTGGTTTTAGGTGCGATCAAAATTGAGGAGAAAACACCGGGTTTCTTGAGTGCGTACGCATAATGTATAGAACAGATAATTCTCCCAATTCCATATGTCGAAGATACTGAACCGAAGAGTACCCGTACAGCATCCTGCAATGACGCCACAAAATGAGCTGCAGATGAAGCTCACCCTGACATTTTAAACAAAGTAAATTGACGTTTTAAACAAAATGAGCACGCTGGTGACCCGGTAATTTTGTCCTATCAACTTTAACGATAAAACGACATGGGACAAGCCAATGATCAGGGAGCCTTACAGCAGCCAATAGGCTCAGGGTTCGACGCAACATCGACAGCAAATGAGGTAATCAACGGAATTGACCTTGCCGGGAAAATCGCGATTGTGACCGGCGGCAATACCGGCATTGGCTTAGAAACCACCAAGGTTCTGGCCGCAGCCGGGGCTACGGTGATCGTTCCGGCGAGGGACGTAGATAAGGCCAGGAGAAATCTAGCAGGTATTCCGAATGTAGAATTGGGGAAAATTGATTTTATGGACCCCACTTCAATTGATGCATTCGCGGAAGCGTTTATTGCTACAAGCCGTCCGCTTCATTTGCTGATCAACAATGCGGGCATTATGTGGGTCCCATTACGCAGGGATAGCCGCGGTATCGAATCGCAGTTGGCGACCAATTATTTAGGTCAATTTCAGCTTACTGCCCGGTTATGGCCTGCCCTTAAAAAGGCGAACGGCGCGCGGGTGGTTAATGTATCATCGCTTGGCCACCACATGGCTCCATTCAACGTCGAAGATCCCAATTTCCTTCACCGTGACTATGAAACCCTGCAAGCTTACGGACAATCAAAAACTGCCAGCAATTTATTCACCCTCGAGCTGGACAACGTGGGTAAACTGGTCAATACGAGAGCGTATTCAGTGCATCCCGGCTCCATACACGGGACCGAACTGGGCCGGGAAGCCTCGCAAGAACTGTTTCAACAACTGGGCTTTCTGGATTCGGAAGGTAATCTTTTGCCAGAGGTGGCAGCTTCGTTAAAAACAATCCCCCAGGGTGCAGCCACAACAGTTTGGTGTGCTACCAGTCCAAGGCTAGACCACATGGGTGGTGTTTATTGTGAAGATGCGGACGTGGCTGAACTGAGCCTGGAAAACGATGGAGGGCAACGCGGTGTAAAACCGTATTCACTCGACCCGGAAAAGGCAAAAAACTTGTGGACGTGGAGCGAACAAATAACAGGCATCACCTTCGGCTACGAGAATGCGACTGCGCACTCCTGAGACTTCCTATAATCCTCCTTTATAACAAGATCTGGAATGACAAACGTTGAAGCGAAAAGTGCCCTCATTACGGGCGCAATAGCGGAATCGGCTATTCGACAGCCAAAGAGCGGATAGAAAAAGGGGCAACCGTTTCCGCCCAGCGCATCGCGGTTTACGCAGCCCTCTTTTTGACTAGCGGCAATTTAGCCAGGGCAGTCGAAGGTACGGACGCTTCGTCCGTGAAATTTCTTTTGAGTCATGACCCAACACACTGGGATAAAGAAGTTAATACCAAATTCAACGATGTAGATGTAACGTTTAGCGGTCACACTCATGGTCTTCAGCTAGGGGTTACCATTGGCGACAAATCGTATTCTCCGGCCCAATTCAGCTATAAGCAATGGGCGGGATTATATCAGCAGGATAGCCAGCAACTCTATGTGAACCGGGGCTTCGGCTTTCTGGGTTATCCGGGCCGGATTGGCATGCCGCCCGAGATCCCTATTTTTGACTTAGCAAGATCATAGAGTCCACGATTTCAGACGATTGTTATCTTAAATTGTAGGGCATAAAGAGCCCGTATCTTAGAACTAGTAATATGGATCACATATCAACCTACCTGACAAAGGAGATCAAACTTTCCAGCTATGATGATAAACTGTTTAAATCAGATCTAATGTTCGATGATCACATGCTGATCTGGTTTATTTCGGGTGAAACCAAAATCATACTGGCGGAAGCTACATACTACTTTAAAACAGGGGATATATTCCTGATACCGAGAAATCAGCTGGCGACCATTGTTAATTATCCAAAAAATGGACAACCTCACAAAACAGTGGTGATGCATTTGGCGACCGAACGGTTAAAACGGTTTTATGAAAAAATAGAACTTAAAGGGAGAGTTACACCAGAGCAAACAATATTCAGCTTTACCAATCACCCTTTACTGGCAAGTTGCCTGGCCTCGCTAATCCCTTACTTTGATGTGAGGGGCGAATTTCCAGAGAGTATCGCCACACTAAAAATTACCGAAGCAATCACAATCCTGAGAGAGATTGACAAGACGGTTGACAGCGTGTTGGCCAACTTTGATGAGCCGGGGAAAATTGATCTGATTGATTTTATGCAGCGGAATTTTATGTTTAATATGCCAATGGAAAAATTGGGTTATTTAACGGGCCGCAGTTTGTCGACATTTAACCGGGATTTCAGGAAGTTTTTTAATACAACGCCCCAGAAGTGGCTAACAGAGAAAAGGCTCGAACTAGCCTATTATCAATTAGCGAAAAAAAAAGAAAAGACCCACAGAAGTATATCTCGAAGTAGGTTTTGAAGATCTTTCTCATTTTTCTTTTGCCTTTAAAAAGAAGTATGGGATTGCTCCAACTCAATTGCTTCATAGGCAGGGGAATGACATAGGGTTAAGTACTAAAGAGTAGCGCAATAAAAAAGTAGACGTGCTACATTTTTTGTTAGACAAAGAGTTATTGATTCGTATATTATAGATGCGTGAACTAATCTAAAAAAGGATTTTCTAGCCAGCTGACTTACTATCTTACCAGGGCGACATCCGCTAACGACCAGGCTTGTCAATATAACGTAAAGCTCGCTCCAGGATCTCATCCTGGCCCCCTAATTCCCCTTGTTTGGTCAACGTAACGGGAATATCAATCTTGACCCCCAGGCCTTGATTGGGCGTCCCATCCGGGTAATAAACGGCATAACCCGAATACCGGGACGAGTAACCACCGGCCATAAGAATCGTATTGGAAACCCCATTGGCTCCAATCGTCGGCAGGCCAATCGTGACCGGATGCAGGAGTTTCTGCCAGGCCATGATATTCGTCTCCGCCTGGCTGGCATTCTGGCCGCAGAGCAAAACAAACGTTTTACGCTGTGGTACGGCCACAAAATTCGCTAAAGGGGATACCGTTTCGGCTTCCAGCGTCACCGCATTACGCGAGAAGAGCGGATGACTGATTTCAGGAAAAGCGTTGATACAAACCGTGTCCGTTTGACCCATAAAAGGAGCCGCAATGGTTTGAACAATGGTTTCATCGCGGGGATAACCCCGGGCGTCTAAAATGATATACTTGTAGTCTCTCAACGCCTGCCAAACGCTGTCTACCTGATGGCTGTAAATGCTATTTACCCGGACATAGCCGGTGCTGTCGTTGAGGCTTCGCCAGTACGGTTTGGGAACGGGGGCATAGTACACCCCTAACATAGCGGGCCAATACACTTCTTTTCGAACCGGGGATACCTGGAACACCTCCTGACGACCGTCAGGATGCCGAACTTCAACGGCAAAGGGCTCATCACCGGACCGACTCATTAAGGGAACTTTGTGCAACAGATGCCGGTAGCTGAACTCGTTGGAACTGGCGGCATATTGATGCCAGCGCTCTACTAAAGTGTCCAGCGGAATACCATCGAGCGACAGGAGTTGGTCGCCAATGGTGGGTGAGCGTTTATCATTCAGTGACTTGACAACGATCGTTTTGCCTTCCACATACTTTACGCAGAAGGGGGCGAAGTAATCAGTAATACCAGCGGGTGGTAAAATGCTCTGCTGGTAAAGGACCTCTCCATGACCGTCGTTGAGCTGAGCACTCAGTTCCCGCAGGAGCCAGAAATAGCTCTTGTAATCGGAGGCAAACACAAATCGGGGCACGAAATACAAGAGTGCTTTGTCCCAGGAAGCTTTCAGCAGGTGCTTATTCGGGCAGAAATAGTTGATAACAGACCAAAAATTAAACAGGGCCAGCAGGCGTACGTTTCGGGCTGGATACAACGTATCGGCATAGGTTGGCTGCGGAAGCCGAATGTAAACCGTATTCTCAACGGTTTTTTTGGGGCGGACGGTGGGGGTTTTCCATCTTTTTAGTGCCAACTTGATAAAGACATCCGTTGGTAACGATTGGCCTACTGGCACAACCTGGTCTGGTCCAACTCCCAGGGTGCCGTCTTCATAGATGCGTTCGCCTACTTTTACCTTGACCCTGACCCCATCCGTCAGGTCCAGCGTATGGTAATCACCCAGCAGGTAGTCGGGCATGGGGCCGTCAAAAATGAGCTGACATCCATTTCGGTTGCGTAGGGCCAGTAAGGCTTTGAGCGTATTGGCGTTATCAAATTGATTCACCAGAAAGCAAATTCGCTTATCCCGTAAGTGGGGCTTACGAGCGGTTAAGTAAGCTCCCTGGGATGTGTTTTTGAGCCCGAAGCGTTCCTGATACCAATAGTTTGGATCGCCCCCCCGATCCCGGGCGGGGATTACATCCAGCTCGTCGGGGAAGTCCTGCCGTAAGAAGGCATGATAGTAGGCGGTACGCAGGGTCGGAAAAATAAGGGTATGGTCAATCAGACCGGCTACCAAGGGCTGAACGAAGGCGGTATATTGCAGAAGGCCTAATCGTTCGTTTTCGGCTTGATTACGCAGATCGATAAGTAGAAATGGCTGTTTAGCCAGCGAGGAAGTCAAGAAGGAGTCTAGCGGATAAGGAGCCGTAAAGCGCTCCTGGGCTATGGCTATGTAGGCCCCCTTAGCGGGTAAGAGCCGGCTTGGCGCGCCCGGGTGAGCCAGCCCCGAATGGACCAGGGGGCGGGTTGGCTCAATCCGGGTAGTAGTATCGCCTACCAAACGCAGCATGCCCTGAACAGTACGCACAAAGTTCTCTTTAGATGGATTATCCAGCAAGGGATCAACCGTTGTCAAGAGGAGTTGATCGGCCTGGAGCTGCCCTTTCATAAACTGTGGATGAAAGTATTTAAGCGTACTCCAGAGTTTGCCAATGTCGGCCACTCGTTGAATGGCCGACGGGTTCCAGACCGCCTGGTTGTAGGAATGAACTAACCGCCCTTCGCTGGGGATGGGCGGTTGAGCCCGAAGGGAAAACATGACCAGGCAGGTCGCTACATACACCCAAATTTGACGGCTCATAAGCTAGTGACTCAAGTGAAAAATACCGATAAGCAGCCAAGGCATGTACTCCGCCATCCCTGACCCCGGTCCTTAACGCCGGTTAGCTTTATCGAGGGCAAACCTAGGGGCTTGCCAGTCGCCAACCTTGTAAAAATCATGCAAGCGAACCGGAACTGGTCATCCATATGAGTTCCTTTTGCTCAATGGACAACTTTTGGTCCAGCTGTCCCGGTGAATAGCCCGTTACTTGTTTGAGATGTTTGCCGAAATGAGCCTGATCAAAATAGTCATGGGTATACGCTAGCTGGGTCAATGTATCCGGAGAACCGGCCAGCAAGCTGGTTAGTATCTGGCGAAACCGAACCGTTTGACAGTAGGCTTTCGGACTTTGCCCAATATGGTCCAGGAAGAGACGGTATACGGTTGATTCGTCGATCCCAAGGGAAGCTGACAAGTGTTTGATCGTCATCGGACGATCGCTGTGTTCAATGAGCTGCAGAGAGGTCTTAACGCGAAGATTGATGGGCGTAGCTGACAAGTGGCGAAGGAGAAACGCTTCGATGATCGCCACGCGCTGGTGAGCGTCATCGGTCTCAAAGAGTTGATCCAGCCATTGACTCGCCGTGTGCTGAAATAGATCGTGAACGACCTGGGTAGATCGTGCTAGCTGGGCGAAATGCTCCCGGGTGAAGGCGCGAAGCCCGCCCGCTCGAAACAGGATACAGACCTGATCGAGGGGCCCCTCTATGCCCACCGTGAAGGGACGCTTGTGAAAGCCATATAAACGGCTGCTAAACCGGTTGGTGCTGGCACTAATCTGGCAGTGGTTTATGGATTCGGTTACCGAATAGGTAACCTGATTATTTTTATAAAGGGCCAGACATAGATTAGTATTGGGAAATGTGGTATAGGAAAAGGGGACAGCAGCCGTTCGTTTAAAGAATAGAAATGATTGGATGTACTGACTCAAAAGCGGATGCCGAACGGGTAACAGTAGTGTGTTCACGGAGGGTTGGGTGTTTATCCAGGTCAAATAAAGCAATAGCTACAACGACAAGACGACTAATCAGCCGGAATATTACAGTTTCTAAATCAATTCTATGAGTCTCGACCCATTGAAAACCGCTTTGTTATACAATAAACCACCCTCTACTGGTGAACAAGGGTCCTGATATACTTGCAAAAAGGCATTTAATTTAAGCCATAAATAGTATTTTACCGTTAATCTTTTTTAATAAGGTAACGTCACTTTGGTCTCTTTGCAAAAAATTGCACTGTTCATAGTGAGCGTTCCCTAAAGGCAAGGTGACTATTGCATATCTCTCTTGAGATAAGACAGAGAGTTATTACCAGCGCAAAGTCAAAGAAGGCAAGAATAAAATTCGGATCGCCGATGCGGCTTGTCTCAATGCGGTTCGCAGCAAACTCATCCACCGCTTCTGCGCCATTGTTCGCCGGGGTGAGAAATATGAAAAAACTTATGCCCTCACCCTTGTATAAATCATAGTTTGACAAAAATGGGTGCTAGACAAATTGGTCTATTTTATGTACTTATTCACAGTTCTATACTAACAAACTTATAAAAGAGCGTAGGTTATAACCAAGGCGAATAGAGTAAAACCTAAAGTTATTGAAAACCATCGGTCGCTTTCTGACATTTGCGACACACAATCCAAAAAAATAACACCCTATTTCAATTACGTCCACATTTAAAGCAAACAAATATATTTGCAAGGCATTGATTTTATTAAAAAATATATAATTACATAAGCCAATTAGTGCTTACCCTTTTGGGGGAACTTTATCGCTTCTTATATGAAACTCTTAAAGTATATACCATTTTTTTTGATAATTTATGTCAAATCATATGCTCAGTATACAGTCTCCGGAAAGGTTTATAATGAAAGCGAAAAACCATTTGAATACATAAATGTTTCGCTCCTCCAACTTACTGATTCGATACCGATTCAAATTACACAAACGAATGCTGGGGGTATATATCAATTTAAGACAATTAAGCCGGGCAACTATTTAGTCCAAACGTCATTTGTCGGGTACGGCACCGCACTGTCACCCGTATTCATGGTAACAGACAATGATATCGACGTAATTGATATTCAGGCAAAGCCCGACAGCAAAAGCTTATCGGAGGTTACCGTTGCAGGAAAAAAGTTATTCCTACAGCAGGAAGGCGATAAACTAGTTGTCAATGTGCAAAATAGCCCTCTCTCGTCAGGGGCTACAGCCCTGGAAGTATTGCAGCGAGTGCCTGGTTTACAGGTTACCAACGACAAAATCTCGATGTCGGGAAAAAACAGTGTTAGCATCCTAATCGACGGACGGTCATCACAGTACACCGATATTAATTCGGTTATTCGCGAAATACCCAGCAACAGCATCGAAAGAATAGAAGTAATCTCAAACCCCCCGGCCAAATACGATGCCCAGGGCGGAGGATTAATCAACATCATATTAAAACACAATAGCGTTGCCGGGACTAACGGAACTGTCTCATTGTCCGGGGGATATGGCCGGTTCGACCATAAAGAGGTAAATGCGGGTATGAATAATTACTACCGCTACACACCATCCCTATCACTAAATCATAGAAGGGGCGCGTTAAATGTATTTGGCAGCTACAGTTATTTACATCGAAACATATTCGAAATCAACCTGATTAAACGTTATTACAACAACAGATTTTACGACCAGAAGAATTTCAATCCGTCATCCTATGGTTATCACTCTTACCGGGCCGGTGTTGATTATTATCTGGACAGCACCAACACAATAGGCCTTCTGGTAACAGGATTTAATCGCTCCGGAAACGGGAACTTCGAAAACTCGTCCACAAATTACAACCAAAGTTCGGGAGAGGTAGTTGAGTCCCTAAGCAGTCGTAATCAACAATCCAATATCAATAACACTATTGAAGCAAACTTAAACTGGAGACACCAGTTTAAAACACCCGGCAAGTCGTTAAATGTCGATTTGAACACCGCACATTACTTACTCACCAATGAGAGTACTATTCGGGTAGTTTCACAGAACAGCGGCAGGTATACCAATTATCAGAAGGTAGACAATTCGATCAATTTTCAGAATCTGAAGGTCGATTACACAAGTCCTATTAACCATACTATTCAATTTGAGGCAGGCGCTAAATCAAGTTTTGCCCGTATCACAAACGATTTAACCTTTTTGCAAAACGAACAACCCGATCCAGGCCGTTCGAACCGTTTTGTTTACACCGAAACGATCAATGCTTTATATATAAATTTCATTGCCAAAGTAAAGAGCTGGGATATACAGGCAGGACTACGTGGTGAACAAACCATCGCGAACGGTAAGACAGCCGATTCGGTACTGGTCAACCGAAAATACAGCAAACCATTCTTTAATCTTTTGGCTACCCGCCACCTGGATAGTAATCTGGCGGTGACGCTGCATTACAGCCGCCGAATTGACCGGCCAACCTACCAGCAACAAAATCCGTTTGAGTTCTATATTGATCCTCAAACCTATATCAAGGGCAATCCCATCCTGTTGCCACAGTTCACTCACTCAGGCAAACTGAGCTTTACTTACCAGGGCTTACCGTTCCTGGCTATCAACTACGACCGCACGACGGATGTAATTTTTCAGTATGCCCCCCAGCAACGTACCGTCACCGATGCCAATGGGTCTACGCGCTTAATTAGCTACACAGTGGCTGACAATATCGCTCAGGCAGATGTGTTTTCAACCCAGCTAAACTTTCCCATTACCTTTAGAAGGCTGGTGAGTGGCTATGGGGGAGGTATGATAAATCGGCAACATTACAGGGCTATTTACCAGGGTGAACTGTTTGACAGGTCTAAATGGGCTTATACGTTTTATACAGAAATAAATGTCAAGATAAGTAATACACTTAGTACACAGCTATCGGGCCACTACGCCGGACCGAGTCTTTTAGAGTTCATTAGCGCCGGTCGTAACAGTAGTGTCAATGTGGCTGTCGAGAAAAGGATTCTCAACAATAAAGGCAAACTCGTTCTGGCCGGGAATGACTTATTTTATGGCAATCGCACCATTGGACAAATCCGCTTTCAGGACATAAATGTTTCTATAAAACAATATTCAAGTACACGCAATTTCAGACTGACATTTTCTTATTCGTTCGGTAATCAATCTGTTAAAGGCGAGCGAAAACGTAAGACAGGCTCGGAGGAGGAAAACAGCCGGGTGAAAACAACTAATTAAACCGGTACGGTCGTGAATTTGAAAACCTTATTAGTCCTGTTACTAATGTTTATTATCTCCTGTGGCAAGCCAGATATTATTGTTTCGCAGAGTTTAACCCAACTAAACATACCCGCCCGAATGCAGTACTATAAGGTACCGGGCTTAAGTGTCGCTATTATAAAAGACTTTGCCATTGATACTGTCTTAACGTATGGCATTCAGGACATTGAAACCAAAATACCGGTAACAAATACTACGCGTTTTCAGGCGGCCTCTATCAGTAAAGCCATCAGTGCCGTTGTTGCCTTGCACGAGGTAGAACAGAAACAACTGTCGCTGACAGACGATATAAGTACTTATTTAACCGCCTGGCAGATTCCCCAGGTTGGTACCAATGAAACAATAACCCTGGCGCATTTGCTTAGTCATACTGCCGGTATTAATGTACCTGGATATACGGGTTATGACGCCAATCGTCCTATGCCGCCGATCACTACTATCCTGAATGGCCGGGCCGGGGATGGCGAATCCGAAAAAGTACGAAAAACGGGTAAAGTGGGTAAAGAATTTACTTACTCCGGGGGCGGCTATTCTATAGTGCAAAAGGCATTGGAAGATCGAACCGGGCATTCTTTTGCTGAGCTAAGTAACCGGAGCTTATTTCAGCCATTAGGCCTCAGCAATACTAGTTTTGGTACCTCATTCAACCAGTCAGAAAGCCAGCGTATGGCATCGGGTCATTTGAAAAGCGGGGCCAGCATAAACGGCAAATGGCGAAATTATCCGGAGGCTGCGGGTGGTCTATGGACAAGCACTACGGATATGGCGAAGCTGATTATCGAGATTCAAAAATCATATCATAATCGGTCGAATAAAGTACTAAGCCAACAAATGACCCGGCAAATGCTAACTCCATTTAAGAACCCTATTTACGGTTTAGGGTTTTATCTGGATGGTAAAACTGACAACCTTTATTTTTCACATAATGGCAATAACGTTGGCTTTCAGGCCAATTTTATTGCCCATACTCAAAACGGGTATGGTGTAGTGGTGATGACTAATTCGGACGCCGGGAATCTATTGATCAAGGAAATTTTCACGGCGGTAAGTTATCAGTATGGGTGGCAGGGGTTTCCATGTAAGTAAAATCTATTTGCGTTCAATTTGCTGACTGGCCTGCTCTATCAAGTCATCTCTGCCCTGCTTAGCGTGCTCCTGATTCATGTCAACCCGGATATCGGGTGGCACCCCCCCTTCGATGTTAAAGCCATCGAAACCATAAAATGCACTGGTAGACACGCGGTATCGCCAGCCATTTGGAAGCTCATACTCCAGCGGCATGGCACCGCCACCACCAGTCATGTCCCCCAGCGTTGTTACGTTCGGGATCTGACGCATGGCTTCTGTAAAAAAACTACAGGCACTAAAGCAGGCGCGATTGGTTAAAAGAACCACCGGTTTAGTCCAGGTTGCCCCTTCCGGGTTTACGTACACCCGTAAGGGCTCAGTGAAGTTGTCCGGTTCCGGCCCCTTCTTAAACACGGTATGCCCTATGTTCAGCTGGCTAGCGGTAAACCGTCCGGCTAAACTCAACACATTTCCGATCTGCCCTCCCCCGTTGTTTCTCACGTCCATGATCAGGCCCTTTACTTTTTCCCGTTCGAACAGTTGCAGAATGGCATCGATGGTATCTACATCCCGGTTAAACGTCCGATAATGAATGTAGCCAATATTGTTGTCGAGAATGGCGTACGTAAAACCGCCTGATTTAACGTATTGTACGCTCGGTTTATCCAGGTAAAACTTCCTGACCAGCGCAGAGTCGTAATTGCCAGCGTAGCCCGCTTTAAAATTGTAAGCATAGTAGTTGTCAGGTGTGTACACACTGATATGCCCATCCTTAAGCTCACTAAGCATGGCCGTTATGACCTTGTAAAGCTCCGCATCGCTGGTGCCTTCGTTCACGCTCGGGCGATATTGGTTATACACGCTATCCCAATCGAGGTTTTTATACTTAAAATAGGGATAATGGTCCCTGACTTTTTGCCAGAGCCTATCAAAATTCTCAACCGGCTCGCTGCTTTTGTCCGAGTCAATGAGGAGCCTTTCACAACCCGATAAGAGGAGAATGGCCAATCCGGCAACTACATACTTCAAGTGCTTGGCAATCATTTTGATCGTTCGTGTATGTGCTTGACAAAGGATACAGTCAGGGATTGATTTCCTTGACTAACGGGTAGATTAGAAGGTATGGAGTAATACTCCCAGTCGTAACTCAACCGGATGGTCTTCGTGTTTGAAAAGGAATAGGTCAACGACGTTGTTGTTTGTAATCTAAAAAAGTCCCCGGTGCTTCTGACTCTCCCGCTGCTGACCAGCGGGCCAGTTAACCCCTGGTCTTGGTGGTTGAACACGCCGTCTTGTAAAAACGCTTCGGGATAAGGTACCCCATAAGCAGGCCTGATCACGTAAGCAACCACCGGTACCGACAGCTGAAAGGATGCAGCTAAACGGGAAAAACGTCCTGAGAAAGAATGGTTTGCCTGTGTTCCTATACTAATTGCGGTACCAGCATCATAGCTAACAGGATTGTTCTCACGGGTATTGAATAAGCGGGCGTTCGCCCACACATCAGCCCGGCCACCCAAAGCCCAGCTAGTACGTGGGCGGGAATTGAGAACCCAGTACTGGCTGTAAGCGAGCTGCGCTTTGTAAGCAGAAACGCCCGACTGCTTCCTTATTCCGTTTTGCAACCCGCCCGCCTGGACACTGAACAGTACACGCTGAACGCTTTTTGGCTGGTTATACTCGTAGCCCAACCGGACAGTTGCCCCCATGCCGCTATACCGGAGCGGTGAAGAAGAGAGGTCTTTAATGGTCATATACCCAAAACCAGCGCCAATCAACAGCTGTTTATCGGCGCTGTCTGTTTGCTGTGCCACCGCTCTACTGTAACCAAGCACGCTTAGGAGAATAATGCTGCGTATTTTCATGCCGTTGATTTTATGAACTTAGGCTATACAGTTAACGCCACAAGTCTGCTTGTCATCATTTTTAAAAGGTAGGCCGTGTGCTGGTAGATAAAAAAGTGATCACCGGGCAGCTGCCTCACGATTACGGGGGCTGTGCTTTCTGTTTTCCAGGCCAGAGCCTGCTCCATCGTGATATCTTCGTTCATACCTATAACGACATCAATAGGTATGTCGAGCGGTGTCTGATCGCTGGGGTACACAAACCTGTCCAGCGCATGAAAGTCGGCTTTGAGGATAGGCATATAGAAATCCATAACATCCTTATCGTTCAGAATTTCGTCGGGCAATCCGCCAAGACATTGTACCCGTTCAACAAATTCAGTGTCATTCAGCAAATAAGAGGGCACCGCATTGCGGCAAACCGATGGCCCCGGCCGGCCGGTAAAAAATAAATGGAGAGGTTGTGGCAAACAAGCTTCTGCTATCTTCCTCGCCACCAAATAACCAACGGTAGCGCCCATGCTGTGGCCATAAATAGCGTATGGCTGGTCCCAATCCAATTTAGCAACAAGTTGATTGTAGCCATCTTCAACGATTTCATCGAGGCTGGTTAGCAGTGGCTCATTCATGCGCGCGCCCCTCCCCGGCGACTCCAGAACCACCATATCCAGCAATATGGACGGTACATTGATTATAGGCCGGTACGAGTATTTGTTGCCACCGGCGAAGGGAAACCAGAACACTTTCATCTTTTTCATAACCAACAGTTGAAATAGAGTTGAACAAATGGTTAAAGGGCAGATGGCTTAAACTGCCTGAAATCGGGATATATCTTTTCTACTTTCCGGAGTAGTGCGTTGAATTCGACAGCAAAGCCAATAGCATTGCCAATCCATTCGCGGGTAAGCCGGGCTACGTCATCCGTAATAAGATGCATGTTGTTGTGCTCCAGCGCTAAAAAATTAAGTCGGTAAGCCCGCTCAATGGCCACCATTCGTATGATGGCCGCTTCAATACTTCCGCCACCGGTAATGGTACCATGATTTCGCAATATGGCGACATCCATCCCTGCCAACGCTTCAGCCAGATTCTGACCCTCTTCCGGATTGTTTACCGGACCGTTATAGTGTTCGTACAAGACATGGTTTTCAAAAAAAAGGCAGCAGTTCTGATCGATGGGTTTTATTGGCAGACCGGTAGCACTGAATAAGGTACCCCAGGGGGAATGCGTGTGGGCTACACAGTTCAAATCAGGCCAGGCTTCGTGGATGGCGGCATGTATGCAGAAACCCGCTGTGTTTACCGGATAATCACCTTCGAGTACTTTACCGCTTTTATCAACTTTGATGAGGTTTTCTGGGGTTACTTCTTCGGCCAGTAAGCCAAAAGGGTTTACCCAGAACGCATTGGGCTGATCGGGCACACGCATGGTAATGTGCCCGCTGATACCACCTTCATCCAGGTTTTCGGTTACCATTATCCGGTAGGCGGCCGCCAGCTTGTATTTCAAAACCTGATGATCCTGACTGTCCGACGATTTATTAATAAAAAACCGGGCGGTCTCCTTGCGGGTTTCGGCCACTACTTCTGTCGCTCCGTTATCACTGGCTGCTGAACGATGATGATAAGGCTCGGCCATGGCGACCATCACTTTACGCGGTCCGGAAAAAGGATGGCGACCATGAGCGAACAACACGTTGTTCACCATCAACATGTCTGACTTTTCCCAGCTAAAAATCAGTTGGGTTCGCTGGTAAGCGTCCCGAATAGCTTCCAGATAACGGTCAGGTATACACGTACCATCACCAAAGCAACTGTTTCTGGGAACGTTGTCTATACCGCACTGGTCGATCAGAAACTCCTGAACGCTTGAATCAAGGCTGGACAGGTGAAAAAGGTGAGCCTGGTTAAACCAAACTTTCTCCTGTGTGTGTGGATCAACAAACGTGGCCTGACAAACCTGCCTGGTACGCAGATTACCATCCTTTTTCCACTCGTAGGCAATGCCGGCTTTTTCGCAATACGCTTCCACCTGCGCTTTATCCTCGGTTTGGAACACTTGTTGCCAGGGCAGATCGAGCCCTTCACTGAAATTGCGTACGTACATGACCCCTTTCCGCTCAAACTCCTCACAAATAGCCGGGTCGATGAGCTGGTACACCCGTCGGCTGTCCGAAATGGGCGTTTCTCCACCCAGCTCAGCAGGCTGTGCGCAATAGAACCAAACCTTTTGAGGCCAGTGGTTGCTGTAGGAATGCTCATTGTGCATGGGAATGTACTGATCCTTAGGATACTCGGTCGACGTGTACACCTTATCAGCTACCTTGCTCCGTGGGGTCGACGGCTCCGTGTAGTCCATAAGCTCGTTTGACAACAGCGCGGTAGTATCCTGAAACGCCTGGTTTCCGGCTACGTCGAACCCTCTAAAAAGCAGCAAACCTTCTTTTGCGTATGTCCGGTCTACCAGAGTTTTATTGGTAAGAATCCAGTCCTTGAGCGCGATCGGCTCGTTAGCCTGAAAGACCGCTACGTTGCCCCGGTCCAGGTTTAGATAAAGGAACGATACTGCTGGCTGAGCGGCTACTGCCACCGAAACGGGCTTTGCGTTTAGTAAGCTCTTTAGCCCCATTTTATTTTGTATCATAACGTAAGGGAGTTTAACAGTTGATTAGACAAATAGCTGATCCAGTTCGGCTACTTTCGATACCTTACTTATAGTCTGATCGTTGACTATGGTGCCGTAATCGAACTTGATGATCCGGTCGGCATGATGGAAATAATGGTCATCGTGGGTCACCGCAATAATGGTTTTGCCCATGCTTTTCAGGTCTGCCAGAACGAACTCGTAAAAGTAGGTTCTGAACACAGGGTCCTGCTCAGCGGCCCACTCGTCCAGCACCAGCAGTTCACGATTTTCCATCAGGGCATAAATAAGGGCCAGTCGTTTGGTCTGCCCTTTAGATAGGCCTATGTCGATTTTCTTTGTATCGTTGTCGATGATGAGTACATGCTTTAGTTGCATCATGTTGATGTAATGCATCAATTCAGTGTTCTCTGTCCTCAGATCGAACCCGTCATAATTTTCGCTGAACAGGTAGCTGTTGGTGAAAATTGCCGAAAAGCAGTCACTATACGCATTGTATTCCGCTAATGGTACGGGATGGCCGTTGTAGCTGATGGAACCGGCCGATGCCTGGTAGAGCCCGGTAAGCAGGTTCATGAACGTACTTTTACCGCTGCCATTGCCGCCCGTAACAAAGATGATTTCGCCTTTATTGATGTTCAGGCTGATCGGGCCTACGGTGAATGATTTTTGCTTCAGATGGTCGGTATACTCGAAGCAGATATTTTTGAAACGCAGGCTCTCAAATCTGGGGCATTTGCAGGGCAAAACCGCCGGCTTACTATCACTCACTGAGACGGTGCTTATTTCTTTTTCGACCGACTGAATACGTTCTACAGCAATGTTGATGTTGTTCAGGTGCGTCATGATTCCTACCAGTGAAGACAACGGCCCCATCAGATACAACACGACGATGATGAACGGGATATAATCCTGAACACGCATGTTGAACAAGGCTGGCAACACGAAGATTACCATCCCCAGGGCGAAGTACCAGCTGTAGCGACCAATCAGTTCATTGTCGAGATACCGTACGGCGGTTTGCTGCCCCAACGCTTTTGCGTTATCCCGGTTGGCTTTGATAAACAGCGTGAACAGGTTCCGATTCCGAACCGAACTCATTTTAACTTCCTTGAACCCATTGAGCAAATCGAGCAGGTACTTGTGGTATTTATCCTGCAAGTCACGCACCTTACCCAGATTTTTCCGGATGGCCTTGTTCCGGGTGGAATAAAAGATGAGCATTCCCAGCATCAATCCGAGCATACACAACCCGCCAGCCACGGAGGTATAACAGAGGTAAGCCAGGGCACAGACAACGATGATCGACGAGTTCACAATCACGATCATCACTTCGGGCACCAGTCCCAGCACCCGCACATCGTTGATGGCGGTATAGACCCGTTCGGAGCCGAGTTTCTGAAAATCAGACAGGGAAGCAGAGCGCAACTGATCGACAATATTCAACTCAAATCCATACAAAATCTGCTGGGTAAGTTTGACCAGGTAGGTTTGGAAGACCTTGGTTGTGACGACGGACACCGCCAGCAAGCCAAAAAAGATCAGCCAGCCATATTGCGGCCATATGGGAAACGGTTTGCCAGCAATCGTAAGGTTGATAAAAAGCAGCAACACGCTAAAGGTGAAACTGTTGATTATCCCTAAGCCCAGAAGCGCCGTATAGAAGAACCGGGACTGGCTTTGAAATATTTTCAGGAGGTGCATATTAGACATGTTCAGGGGTGAGACTCGCCAGTTCCGCCACGTCGATCAACGCCCGCTTAAAGGCGTTCGCCAGACTTTGCACGGTTTCGGCTTTAAATTGACACTGGCTGTATTCAATACGGGTCACCAGTTTGCCGCTTTCTACGTAGGCCGTAATGTAGAACAGGTAAGGATGCCTGAAGTCGTCCGGATGTTGGGTATGTCCGGTCGATTCATCAGCCAGCGGGATCGACAGCCGGGCAATGTCCTGATCGAACTGCCCGAAGTAATTGACGCATAGCTGCGGCATCACGCTGGCCTCGCGAATGGCTTCGTATCCACTCAGGTATTTCAACAGCCCAAATCCAATCCCCTGGTTGGGCACCTGCGATAGGTACTGATGGGTGGCCAGCAGCAGTTCAAGGGTATCAGCTTGCCCATTTGCCGATATCAAAACCGGATAGGTGGTGGTAAAATACCCTACCGTGCGCGTAACGGTCACCTCGGTAATTGGCTGGCGTCCGTGGCCTTCAACGTCGACCAGCAGGTTTTCTGTACCAAATACCCGGTTAACCGCCTGGGCGACTGAGGCAAGCAGCACGCTGTTCATACCGGCCTGATAGTATTTGCTTACGTTGACCAGTAGGTGCCGGGTTTGTTCGGTATCCAGTTCAAAAGCGATTTTTCTGGAATCAGAATTAACCGTGTCCGGCACGTCGAAATCCGGTTTGATCAGATCGTGCGGCTGACTAACTGTGTTCAGCCAGTAGGGCGCTTCGGTCTGAATAAAGGCCGGCTCATTCGCATGGTAAGCCAGGCTTTGTGCCCAATCTTTAAATGAGCCGGTTTTCAACGGAAGCTTCAGCTCGGCGTTTTCTTTATACTGTTCGTATAAGGTGTTTATGTCTTCGAACAGGATACGCCATGAAACTACGTCCATTACCAGATGATGCACGAGTACCAGTAAGCGGTCGCTGGCGGGCCCCTGAAACAGGGCGAGCTTTAGTAAAGGGCCCGTTTGTAACGAGAAGCTGGCCTGTAGCTTTTCGGCCTGGGTTTTGAGTGCCTGCTGATAATCCGTGGACGAGCGCAGATCGATCCGATCCAGATACAGTTTCTGGCTGGCATCGTGATTGAACTGGCGCACCTTACCATCCACTTCGTCAAACGTCATTCGCAAGACATCATGATGCGCAAGGATCGTTTGAAAGACAGCGCGAATCATGTCCTCATCAAAGCGGTCATCAGTTTTGAACAGCAGGGCGAAATTGAACTGCTGAGGGTATTTCCTGTTTGTCTCGAAAAACGTATGCTGAATAGGCGTTAGCGGCACCTCACCGGCAACGGCCCCTTGCCGAGCAGGCGTCTGGATGGCAGTTACCCTGGTGGCCAGCTCTCTTATGGTTGGATACTGTAATAAATCGGCTATGTCGATATGCAGTTTTTCCTGGTACAACAATGCCGACACCTGAACTGCGCGGATAGAATCACCGCCGATCGCCAGAAAATCATCGGTCGTGCTGATGGCCTCTACCCCTAATACCCGGCACCACACCTGATGAATCTTTTCTTCCAGGGTATTTTCAGGGTGGGTGAAGTTGGCTGATTCCTGCAGTTGAGCAGGATCGGGCAGTTTATGCCTGTCAATTTTCCCGTTCGGGTTAAGCTCGAACGCCGGTACCTGAATTAGATAGGAAGGAATCATGTAAGCCGGTAAACGCGCGGCCAAGAAGGCCTTTACTTCATCGGTGCGCAGTTCGCCGGTGGCTACATAATAAGCGGCCAGTTGCTTAGTGCCCGTACCGTTGTCGGGCAACACGGTTACTACCGCTTCTGAAACCGGAAGGTGGCTCAACAAGCTGTTTTCTATCTCGCTCAGTTCGATACGATACCCGCGTATCTTAACCTGTCCGTCATTTCTGCCGAGGCATTCCAGTTCACCATCCGGAAGCCAGCGTCCTATATCACCGGTTCTGTAGAGACGGCCTGTTGCGTAATTCCGTAGTCCCGGAAGGAATTTTTGCGCATTCAGTTCGGCTCGTCCCCGGTACCCCCGGGCAACCCCTGCCCCACCGATGACGATCTCGCCTTTTGTCCCTAGCGGAGCCAGGTCGTCATCCTGATCGAGAATGTAAATCTGAGTATCTGAAATGGGTTTGCCAATGGTAATGGCGCGGCTGTCGGTCACCTTTTTTATGGTACACCCTACCGTGGTTTCGGTTGGACCATATTCGTTGTATAGGTGGATGCCGGGGTTGAGCCGCTGCAGACAATCTACCTGTACGGCGGTCAGGTTTTCGCCACCCGTGATAACATGGTCGATGTTGGTGCTTTGGAGCGGCAGATATCCCAGCATACTGATGTGAGAAGGCGTCAGTTTGACGGCATTGATCGGGGTGGCCGGATCGAACACATCGGCCAGGATATCCGCTACCGGCATCTCATCGGGATAGACGAATAAGCTGTCACCCCGTAAAAGCGTAGTGAAAATGCAGGTCAGCGTCAGATCGAACGACAGGGAGGTGAAAAAAGGGAAGTGAATGCCTGGTTGCCAGTCGAAGTAATAATGATTTGCCCAACGCAGGTAGTGCAAAAAGTTTCTGGCCTCTATCTGCACGCCCTTTGGCTTCCCGGTGGAGCCGGACGTATAGATCATGTAAGCCAGATCCGTTGGTTCAGGCTCGTGCGTCTTTATCTCAAATCGTCCAGCCCGAATTGCCCAATCGTCGAGGTTCAGAGTATGCCCCTGGTAGGTACGTAAATACTTGTGCTGTGCGGCCGAATCAGTGATCAGTAAGGTACAGGATGAGTTCTGAAGGATATAATCTACCCGGTCAGCTGGATAGTTAGGATCGATGGGTAAGAACGCAGCCCCTGCTTTGATAATGCCCATTAACGCGATGATCATTTCCGGACACCGTGGTAAAAGAATACCGACCATCTGGTTGGCCACAATGCCGTACTCCCTTCTGATTTGGGCAGCCAGTTGGTTGGCCGCTTCGTTGAGCTGGTGGTAGGTTAGTTTCTCCCCCTTATAACTCACGGCAACAGCACCGGGATTATTCAGTACCGCCTGCTCGAACAAACCGGCTACGGAACTGCCTTTTTCAGGATAGCCGGGAACCTGGTTCAATCCATTGATGAGGATATCAAGCTCCTGCTCAGGCAGCATACCGATCTCGTTAACCAGGCTTTCCAGGTTAGCGAAGCCAGCAAGGGTCTGGTTGAAATGAGACGCCATACGCTCAATGAAATCATGTTCGAACCAGTCCGGGTTATAGACAACTTCACACCCAATGGAGTCATTCGCTTTCGTGATTTGCAGATTGAAATCATAGGTCCGGCTGCTATCCGTGACATCATGCAGGTTGCTGAAGCTCACGAAAACGTTGGAACCTAAACCCCTGGCTTCCTTTTCATCCAGTAGTTCCAGCGGAAAGTTTTGGTACCGGTACGTGTCGGCAATCGTCTGTTTGGTATCCTGCAACAGTTTCCTGAGCGTCGTGTGCGGGTCACTACCAATCACCAGGGGTACCGTTTGCACCCCTGCGTCAGAATCGCCGTTAGCCCGTTTAAACAGGGGCGTATGTACCGTGATGTGCCGTTGACCGGTATATTTTTGCAGCAATACACTCAGCACCGTTGTCATCACGACAAACACCCCCGAATCATTACTGCCCACCAGGCTGTTGATAAGCCGCGTGCCGGCTTCATCAATGGTGAAAAAGAAACAGCCCTGCTTTTGATCACGTCCGTCGGCAACCAGCGTTCGCTGAGCAAACGTGAATGCGTCACTGCCTTTTCTCGCCAACTGCCGCCAGAAGTCATAGTAGGGTTTGTACCCGCTGCCGGTGAACTGGGCTCTGTCAAATCTTTTCATTTCGTTAAAAGTTAAAGTTGAACGACTCATCCGGCATCGAGCGATCGAACAGTTCAAGACTGTCAGCATCGCTCAATGACACATCTTCCAGTTTCACCTCAGGATTCGTCACGATTGCCGTAAGCATTTCCGTGAATCGTTTACACAGTTGTGTCATGGTAGCAGGCAGGTACAAATCGGTATTGTACACCAGTACCAGTTTCAGCTTATCCTTACTTTCGAAGAACCGGAACGACACATCCAGCTTGCTTATCTTATTGGCGGTATCGAGGGGATGAAGCGTTATGGCGTTCAGTTCCCTGTCTTCACCTTCCTGCATGTCGAGGTGCTGGTATTCGATCCCGATATCGAATAGCTGGCTACGGCTCCGGTCTCTTTGCAGCTTCAGGTCGGTTATCAGCAGATCGAACGGATACAGTTGGTGTTCGTAAGCGTCCAGTATGGTTTTTTTGACCGACTGTAAGAGCTCCCGCCCGGTACCTTTCCCGTCGAATACCGTTCGTAAGGCCAGCGTATTGACATAAAACCCGATTTGATTTTCGAGTTGATAATGATCCCTACCCGACATAACGGTACCGATCAGGAGGTTCTGCTGCCCGGTATAGCGGTATAAAAGGGCCTTAAGAGCGGTGGTAAGCAGAATAAAAGGAGAAACACCTTCTTTTTTCGCCAACTCGCGAACCGTACCGAACAGGTCTTCGGGTATATCGGTTATCTGTGTTTCACCAGTCGTCGATTTTAGGGCTGGCCGTTCAAAATCGGTATCGAGATTCAGCGTGGGCAATTCACCGCCAAGCCGGGTAAGCCAGTACGACCGTAACTGCGCCAGGCGATCGGTACTTAACTGCTTTTTGTGCCAGTATACATAGTCTTTGTATTGCACCGATAGAGGTTCCAGGGCCAGAACTTCCCCACGGCTGTAGGCATTATAGGCGGCTGTCAACTCATCGATAATGATACCCATCGACCAGGCATCCGAGATGATGTGATGAATAGAAAAGAGGAACATCCACCGGTCATCGCTCAGTCGGATCAGGGTAGCTCTTACAAGCGGGCCCGCTTCCAGGTCGAACGGTTGCTGGTCTTCGGCTATTCGGGTGGCTTCGGCAAGCGCGTGGGTCGATAAACGCAGGTCCAGTTGATCCAGCGCAAAACCAGAAGCGGTACGGTCAAGAACGCGCTGCCAGGGCTGGCCCTCCCGAACGACAAATATGGTTCTTAGTATGTCATGCCTGTCGATCAACGTATGAATGGCTTTTTCAAAGGCGGCTATATTCAGGTCGCCCGCCACCTCGAAGGCAAACGGAATGTTGTAGGAAAGATCGTTCCTGTTGGCCTGATTCAGCAGCCAGAGCCGTTTTTGGGCATGCGACAGTTCATAT
Source organism: Spirosoma utsteinense (assembly GCF_014282275.1). Taxonomy (GTDB): domain Bacteria; phylum Bacteroidota; class Bacteroidia; order Cytophagales; family Spirosomataceae; genus Spirosoma; species Spirosoma utsteinense. Next base: position 33,018 of record NZ_VFIA01000020.1, on the reverse strand, counting down.
AAATCCTGCTCGGCCACGGGCTCGATAGATCCAGCCTGGCTACCCAGCGTGCGATCGATTTCCTGAGCCATGGCTGAAATGGTTGGGAACAGGAACATGTTTCGTAGCTCCATGCGTACGCCAAATTCCTTTTGCATTCTCGATAGTACCCGGGTTGCATTGAGAGAATGGCCACCAACACTAAAGAAGTCATCCGTACTACTGATTTTATCCGTGCGCAACACCTGTTGCCAGATCGTCAAAAGATGAGCTTCCGTAACGGTCGATGGCTCCCTAAAGGATGCTTCGTCCAGTCGGCTTACATCAGGATCAGGCAGGGCTTTGTGATCGATTTTCCCGTTGGCATTCATCGGTAGCCGGTCGAGCTGAACAAAGAATGCGGGTATCATGTAATCGGGCAAAAATCCTGACAGATAAGCCTTTAGCTCCCGCGCGTCGAGCGGACTATGACTGGTGTAATAGGCAATGAGGTAGATGGCGTTTCGTTCCCCTTTCGCCACGACAATCGCTTCGGTAACCGCCGGGTACTGCGCCAGGGTGGTGTTGACTTCACCAATTTCTACCCGGAAACCTCTGATCTTGATCTGATGGTCCTTACGACCCAGAAACTCCATGTTCCCGTCCTCCAGCATCCGTCCCAGGTCACCGGTACGATACATTTTTTGCGTCGGTGACGGCAGGAACGGATTATCCAGGAAAGCGTTAGCCGTTTTTTCCGGATCATTCGCGTAGCCTCTCGCTACGCCTACCCCACCAATAAACAATTCGCCGGGGATACCCTGGGGAACCGGGTTTAAGTGCTCATCCAGAATATAGAAGTAGTTATTATCCAGTGGCCGTCCGTAGGGTACGCTGGACCAGCCTTTCATGGATTGCGTAACCGGGTAGACGTTCGACCATACGGTGCCTTCCGTGGCTCCGCCCAGGCTGATCACGTTTACATTCGGATGGTACACCTTTATCCGTTCGGGTAAATCGACCGGTATCCAGTCGCCACTCATAAACACCACGCGTAAGAACGGCTGGCTATACGGTTCCCCACTATCTTCCAATGCCGCAACCATATGGTTCATGGAGGTGGGTACAGAATCCCAGAATGTAATCTGTTCCGCAACCATCAGGGCCTTTAGCCGATCTGCATTCCGTATGTCATCCTGAGTAGCCATGACAACGGTACCACCGGCAGCCAGCATGCCAAAAATATCATAGACCGACAGATCGAAACACATGGAGGTGATGAAGAGAAGCCGGTCATTGTCATCGACAGCGAAGGTGTTATTCACCCATTCGATCAGGTTGATAGCAGAATGATGCTCGATCATTACGCCCTTTGGCCGACCCGTTGAGCCGGACGTGTAAATGGTATAGGCCAGATCACGAGTAGATTTCTGGACGTGAAGATTATCACGCTCGTAGTGGTCGTACTCACTGGTAGACAGCGACAACTTAACCACCTGCTCCGGTAACGAATCGAGCAATTCATAAGCGGCATCAGAAAGTATAAATTTCACTTCCGAATTCTGGCAGATGTAAAGCTGCCGGTCGGCCGGATAGGCCGGGTCGATGGGTACATAGGCTCCGCCAGCTTTCAAAATACCCAGCAGCCCAACCAGCATCAACGGCGTACGACCAACCATCAGGGCCACGTTATCGCCGTTCTTCATCCCGCTGTTGAGCAGATGCCGCGCCAGCTGATTAGAGAACTCATTCAGTTCCTGATATGTCAGTGACTGGCCATGACAGGTAACAGCCAGGTGTCCGGGATTCAGCAATACCTGGTGCTCAAACGGCTCATGCAAAAGTTTCTGATCAGAATAAGGCGTGTCGGTATGATTCCAGTCATAAACCAATTGCTGCTTCTCCTGAGCGGTCAGGTAATCAAGTCGTGAAACAGGGACGCCGGGCTGCTCCACAACAAGCTGCATCAGCTGCGATACGTGTTGCAGCATACGTTCCAGACGAACCCGGTTAAAGAGGCTGGTATTGTAATCGACGCTCAGGGTCAGACTCTCCCCTACCGCGTAGAAGTTGAATTGCAGATCATATTTGCTAACCCTGACATCTGGTTTGAGCGGCTGTATCTGTATGCTGTTGATCTGGTTAACCTCTTCTTCCCGGATGGATGTGTTGTGCAGAATAACGGCTACATCGAACAAGGGGGACCGGCTTAGTTCACGGGTAACCTGGAGGTCTTCCACCAGTTTATCGAAGGGATACAGCTGATGCTCGTAGGCACCGAGGGTCGTGTCTTTGACCTGATGCAGCAGTGCCGTAAACGAATCGGTACCCGCAAAAGTGGTACGCAGCGCCAGCAAGTTAACGTAGTAACCAATCTGCCCTTCCAGTTCTTTATGCAGACGCCCGGCCGAGGGTGTTCCCAAGATGATATCCGACGATCCGGTATACCGGTAAAACAGGGTGTAGACCAGCGACAAAATACCCATGTGCAGGCTGACCTGCTGTTTCTGACATAAGTCAGCAAAGGCTGCTACCCCATGTTGCGGAAAAGCGATGTCAACGGTATCGCCGTCAAACGTTTTCAGAGCAGGTCTGGACCGGTCGGCGGGTAGTTCCAGAACCGGTAGCTGACCCGACAGTTTGTTTTGCCAGTAGGCTTTATGGCTGGTTAAACGGTCACCGCTTAACTGCTCATGTTGCCAGGCGGCAAAATCCTTGTACTGCACGCTCAGACTGGGCATCAGTAGTTCAGACCCGGTGTCGGCAGCCTGATAAAATTCCAGCATTTCCCGGATCATCACCTCCATCGACCACCCGTCGGTAATGATGTGGTGTATGACCAGCATCAGTCGGTAAGCCTGATCGGTGGTTTTGATGAGCGCAACGTTCAGCAAGGGGCCCTTCTCCAGGTCGAATGACGTCAGCCCCATGTTCCTGCTCCACTCGTCGACCGCCGGGCGTGGCGCATTTTCCAGGTCGGCATAGTCGATCGTAAACCCATTGGTACCCGGATGGATTCGCTGTTTCAGCTCACCCTGGTGGAAAAAGAAGGTGGTTCGCAAGCTTTCGTGCCTGGCGATGAGCTGGTCGAAGGCTTGCCGTAGCGCGGGTATATTCAGTTCGCCCCTGATCTCGTAACTACCCGTCATGTTGTAAGCCGCACTGTCTTCTTCAAGCTGGGTTAGTACCCACAGGCGACGCTGGCCATGAGACACATCGTAGTAAGGCTGTTCGGCAACCTTCCTGATCGAGGTATCCTGCTCCAGAATCAGCTTGTCGACAAGGGTGGCCAGCTCGGCAATTGTAGGTTTGATGAACAGGTCCTTGATTGATACCGTAGCTTTGAGCTTCTGATAGATACGGGTTACGATCTGCGTAGCTTTCAGCGACGTACCGCCCAGCTCAAAGAATGAGGCCGCCCGACCAATTCGATCCAGCCCCAGAACTTCCTGCCAAATCGATTCCAGTGTTTCTTCGATACCACCGCGACAGGGTTCGTAAACGAGCCCCTTTACGACGAGTTCGTGCGGCTTTGGCAGGTCCTTTTTCTCTATTTTACCATTGGCATTTAACGGAAAAGCGGGCAAATGCACGAAGTATGCCGGAATTAAATACGCAGTAAGGCTGGCGCTAAGCTGCTGTTTCAACGCTGTTTCCGAGTGCTCCTGCCCGGTATAATAACAGATCAGCTCGTTCGAATGGTCGGCGTTTTTGACTGCCATTACAAATGCCTCACTGATACCAGGAAGAGTAAGTACGGTTTTCCGAATTTCTTCCGGTTCCACCCGTATCCCGTTTACTTTGACCTGATCATCGATACGACCAAGCAGTTCAATGGTGCGATCGGGCAGGTAGCGGCCCAGGTCGCCTGTTTTATAAACGATGTCGTCAAAATCCGTCACCAGCGGATTCTGGACAAACACCTGTCTGGTCAGGTCTTCATTCCCGTAATACCCTTTGGTCATGTAGGGAGTGCGGATGAACAGCTCTCCTTTTTCACCCACTTTACATAGCCTGTTGTTTTTGTTGATGATCGCAATGAAGGTATTGGCGATGGGCAAACCGGCGGGTATGGTTTCATTGGGCGACACGGGCCGCTGACCCAGTCGATGAAACGTTTTGACCATCGTCGTTTCAGACGGGCCATAAAGATTCACCAGCTCAGTCGTGTTATTGGCAACCCTGCGCCAGTTTATAATGTCGGTGGCAAACAAAGGCTCACCCGCCATCAGGTAGTAGCGTAGGTTTTCAAACCGGGTACTCACCAGGCCTTGCGACAGTACTTTAACGATCATCCGGAACAACGAAGGCACCGAATGCATCAGCGTGATTTCAGAACGTTCGATCCAGTCAACGAGCTGAGCATAGTTCGATTTCGTTTCAAGGGAAGGAATACACAGCGTTCCACCAGCACAAAGCGGCACAAAAATATCGCGTAGCGAGGCATCGAAAGTGAACTGAGCCAGCTGGCTTACTTTGCAGTTGCTGTCAAGCTTAAATTCTTCAATTTCCCAGTCGATAAAGTGCGTTAGACTTTTGTGGCAACCTAAAATAGGCTTTGGCTTTCCGGTAGAACCGGACGTATAGAAAATGTAGTTTGCATCGTCGGGTTGCACAGTCACATCGGGAATCTCCGTGCTCAGGGAGGATAGGGCAGCCGTTTCCCATTGGTGATTGACGACGTTGAAGCATACCGGCCCCTCATCGGCCAGGACGATAACCTGCCTGGTTTGCGGACTGTACAAACGAAGAATAATGTCTACCTCATCCTTAAATTCAGGTGCCGTAATGACGGTATGGCAGGGCGACTGCTGAAACATATCGGCCAGCCGTTTCGACGCAAAATCTTTATCGATCGGCAGGTAGATCGCCCCCGCTTTGAAGATGCCGATCAGCGACTGAACCAGCCGTGTACCGGGCGACAGGACCACCCCGACAACATCCTGCCGGGCAACACCCGATTGCCGCAACACATGCGCAATCTGATTGCTTTTTTCATTCACAGCCTGGTACGTAGCGTTACCATCGGGCGCTTCGATGGCCACTTTATCAGGCGTCTGTTTTGCCTTTTCGTCTACTAGTTTATAAACCATGGTAAGGGATGTGTTCATAAGCGGTTAACTGATTTTCGTAGCATTCCAGAACGGCGGTTTTGGCCATAAGATCCATTGTGTCAACGTAAGGTAGCGGTAGCCGGTCAGGCTGGAGGGCAATGGATACTTCGGAGCACCCACCCACGATCAGGTCAGCTCCCCGCTGAATGAGCAGGTGGGCCGCCCGGTACATAAGGTCGACAGCCTCAAGGGAGACAACGGAGGATTTCAATCCATTTTCCATGTAAACAGACTTCATGAAAATGTTTTCCTGTTCCCACTTGGTGAGTCTTACTACCTGGCGATTGACAGACTCCAGTTCATTGCAGAAGATTCTTGAGCACATGGTTCCCGTGGTTCCCAAAAGCCCGATGTTCCTGAAGTCGTTTTCTTCAACAAACTGGCGGAGCAGGTGAGCCGGGTTGAGGATGGGAGCATCTGAATAATGGACAAAATCATTATAGTAGTAGTAAGCCGTGTTGCAGGTCAGCACAATCAGATTTACATCACAGGCATTGAGCATCTTAACGGATCTGATGAGCTCATCCAACGGCGAACATTCGTCGTAGGCAATAGCGCGGGTTCGATCAGGAATCTTAGAATTGCTATGCATGATAACTTCTATGAAATCCTGGTCTTTGTCGGCCGGTGAAAAAGCGATGAGCTTCTGGAAAAAGTTAGCCCCGGCCCGAGCGCCCATCCCACCAATGATTCCAAGCTTTTTATTCGATTTCATGAGCTGGATTTATGTGTTACAACGGTGCCTCGACCACCCGAAACCGAGCGATTGGCACTGCGTTTGGTACTATAGATTGAACATGGATTCAAGGAATGCCTGGTCTTCACTCAGCTCCTCATGCAGCGAGACATCGGCTAACCGGATGTTCGGCTCGACGGCTACCGTCTCGGCCAGCTTCACAAAATCATCCATCATCGTTTCGATGGTCGACACGTTGAATAAGTCGGTGCTGTAGTTTATGATCAGGCTTATTTGTCCGCTCGTATCCATGAAGTTAAACGTGAGATCGTGTTTGCTAAACGCGTGCTCCAGGCCGAACTCCCGGATTGCAAGGCCGGCTATGGCTGCCGACTCCTGCGCCAGATCATTGGTGAACAAGTGCATCCAGATGTCAGTAACGGGCGATCGACTCCGGTCATACTCCAGCTTCAGGTCTTCGACGATGCGCTCGAATGGATAGAGCTGGTGCTGATAGGCCGCGAGTACCGTTTCTTTTACTTCGCTGACATAAGTCCGGAACGTTTGGCCGGCTTTCGGATACGTTCTGATCGGGATACTGTTCACGTAGAAACCTATCTGTGAATCCAGATCTGCGTGTACCCTTCCGGAAACCGGCGTACCGATGCATACATCCTCCTGGCCCGTGTATTTGTGTAGCAGAACGTTTACGATCGACAGCAACACCATGTACAGGCTTCCTCCCTCCTGCCGGGACACCTGATGCAGTTTTTCGGCCAGCGAAGGCGCTACATCTACGCGACAGGTGCTGCCACGATACGATTTTACGAGCGGACGCGGCCGGTCGGTGAGCAGGTTAACAGGCGTTAACTCGCCGGATAAACGTTCTTTCCAGTACGTCTGAAGCTGCCGCAGCTTTTCGCCATCCAAAACGTCGTTATGCCAGGCTGCGAAATCCTTGTATTGCAGTTTAAGCGGTGGCAGGGAATTGGGTTTTTGATTGACGTGGGCGTTGTATAGCGCCAGGATTTCCTTTATCAACACGCCCGATGACCAGCCATCCGAAATAATATGGTGCATGGTCAAGACAAAAACGTATTGATTTTGCTCAGGCTGGATCAGTAATGCCCGGAGCAGCGGGCCCGAATCAAGCTCAAACGGCGTCTTCACCCAGTTCTCGGCGAGTTCCGTTACATGATCCCACCGATGAGCGTCTGAGCGCAGATCGTTATAGGTTATATGGAACCCGACCTCCTCCGTCTTTTTGATGAATTGGCGGGGTTCACCATCCTGAATAGCGAAGACCGTGCGTAAACTCTCATGGCGCTCGATGAGTTGATGAAAAGCGATGCTCATTGCCTCACGGTTCAGAACTCCCTCAAACAAGTAGGCATCTTTAATGGTGTAAGCCGCCTGCCCTTCGCCGATCTGATGCTGTAGCCACAACCGTTTCTGTGCGTATGAAAGCGGATAATGCTCTGCCGGAGCGACGTTTTTGATCCCTTCGAAAGCCGTTTTTCCCACTATTGAAATTTCGCGGGCTAACTCCGAAAGAACAGGATGCGTGAAAATAAGGCGCAGCGGCACATCGATGTTCAACCGCTTGTGAATCTGGCTGATCACCTGCGTGGCTTTCAGGGAATGGCCACCTATCTCGAAGAAATGGTCGTTGGCCCCAACCGATGATCGGCTCAAAATCTCCTGCCAGATAGCGGCTATCGTTTGTTCAACAACATTCGACGGAGCCACGTAATCGGTAGCCTGCAACGCATCCTCCAGCGTGAGCGAAGCCAGGGCCTTATAGTTGACCTTGCCATTTACCGTCAGGGGTAAACAATCCAGCGCTTTAAAAGCGGAGGGCACCATGTAGGCAGGCAGTTTGCCGGAGAGGGCATCTTTAACCCCGGCAATGCTGCTCCCTTCGTGCAGGACGCAGTAGGCGATCAGCCGGTTCTCTTTGTTACTGTCTGTATGAACGACTACGGCCGCAGCTTTAATCATTTCCAGCAACAACAGGGTACTTTCAACCTCACTGGGCTCAATTCGATAGCCTCTTATTTTGATCTGGCTGTCATTCCGGCCCAGAAATTCAACGTTTCCATCAGGCAACCAGCAAGCCTTGTCACCGGTCTTATAAATGGCCCCACTGGAAAGCTCCGGAATTTTGATGAATCGTTCCGCTGTCAGTGCTTCGCGGTTCAGGTATTCTTTGGCCACGCCCGCTCCGCCGATATACAACTCGCCGTTTACACCAACCGGAACCAGCTTTCGGCTTTCGTTGAGGATGTAGTACCGGGTGTTCGGCAGTGGTTTACCGATGGGCGTAGCGCCATAGTGTGGTATACGATCCAGCTCCTCTTCATAATACGAGGAATCGATAGTGGTCTCGGTCGTTCCATAGCTGTTGAGGATACGCATGTGCCCGCCAAATCTTTCCACCAACCGGGCAAAATCAGTAGCCAGACAGGTATCAGAGCCCATGATAAGCAGCTCCATGAACGAGATATCCTGCTGGTTGTCATACACATAATCCATCAGAGGCAGAATGATGGCGGGTGTGGTTTCCAGGATATTGATCTGATGTTCGACGATAAGGTCACACAAACGGTCTGGTTGCAGGCGTACCTCCGCCGGACAAATAATGAGCGCACCGCCGTTGAGCAAACTGCGACAAAAATCACCCATGAACACATCGAACGACAGGCTGGCCATCTGCAACAACCGGGGCGTAAAGCTGTCCAGTTTATAACTTGAACGCCAGGCCATGGCAATGCTCATCAGGCTCTGGTGCGTAACGGCAACCCCTTTCGGAGTACCCGTGGAACCGGAGGTATAGATGGTATAAGCCAGGTTAGCCGGATCGATCGTATTGGCGACATTGCTGACCGGATACGCGTTGACCTCAGGAGCGATTGTGGCTAGATTAACCACCTTTACAAAGCCTGGAATAACGGCCGGGCTGCCTGCGCCATCGGTTAGCAATACCTCAATGCCACTATCCCGTAGTAAAAACTCGATACGGTCGACCGGGTAGTCGGCGTCGACAGGCACGTAGGATGCACCTGATTTCAGAACCGCCAGCACACTGATGACCATATCCAGGGATCGGCCCATCATCAAGCCGATTCGCCGGTCAGCGTTGTCAGGATTCGTCCGTTGCAGGTAAGCCGCCAGCTGATTGGCTTGCTCGTTCAATTCCTGATAGGTGAGCCGTTCGCCCTCGAAAACAACGGCCGTAGCAAACGGCGTTTGCCGTACCTGATCGTCGAAAGCGTGAACTACCGATGTTGTATATACGTCAGGTTGATCAGCCGGATTGAAGTCGTTCAACAGCTGGTTAACTTCTTCTTCGCTGAGCATGGAATACTGCTGCAATTCCTGATCAGGATTGTCGAGCATCACCGCCAGCAGCCGGGCATAATGGTCGAGCAGTTTTTCAACACGGCTGGCTTCGTACAAATCCGTATTGTATTCTACTCCTACCTGCAATCCTTTCTCCGTTTCCTGAAAATCGAACGACAGGTCGAATTTGCTGATGGTATGCGGGTAGGTATATTCGGCTATATCCAGGTCCTTCAAAGCCCGTAATTTACTGACTGCGCTTTCCGGGTTTGACAGGGAAACCATTACGTCGAAAAGTGCCGATCTGCTCAGGTCCCGGTCCAGGTTCAAATCACCCACAAGGCGGTCGAATGGATACGCCTGATGCGCCTGCGCCTGAAGCACATGGGTGCGGGTAGTTTGCACCAGCGTGGCAAACGAGTCGGCGCGTTTGAATCGGGTACGGATCGGTAAGGTATTGACAAAAAAACCAATCTGACCGTCAAGATCCGGATGATCACGCCCTGCCATCGGCGTTCCAATGACCATGTCCTCCTGATCGGTATAGTGATGCAGCAGACCGGTTACCGATGCCAGCAGGGTCATGTACATCGTGACGGACTGCTGTTGATTGAAGCGGCCTAACTGATCTGAAACGTCCTTACCAAGAACGGTGCTTATCCGATTGCCGCTAAATGTCTGGACGGCCGGACGGGGGTAATCGGCGGGGAAGTTCAGGACTGGAATTTCATCGCCGAAGGTTGTAAGCCAGTAAGTCCGGGCCTGTTCGACGTCGGTGCCGGTCAGCTTCTGGTTCTGCCAGGCCGCAAAATCCTTGTACTGAATACGGAGCGGCTGCAGCGGCACCTCCAACCCCGTCTGATAGGCATCGTAGCAGGTCAGTATTTCGTTGATCAGTATTCCCAGCGACCACTCATCGGATATGATGTGGTGGATATTGAACAGGAAAATAAACCGGTCGTCGGCCAGTTGGAGTAAATGGGCTCTGACCAAAGGAGCCTTTTCCAGATCGAAAACCGTGTTTACCTCCTGGTTGACGTAGGCTGCTGCTTTTTGCGCCTGATCCGGCTCCGTTCTGAGATCGATGTAACCGACTCCCAACGCTATCTGACCGGGTTGGTGGGTGAATTGCTTCGGTTCGCCATCTACGGTGATAAAGGACGTTCGTAAACTTTCGTGGCGGTTCGTTACGGTTTCAAACGCCCTGTTAAACGCGTCTGTATTCAGATGGCCCTGCATGGTAAAGACAGCCGGTACATTGTATGCCGTCTGATTGTCTTCCATCTGGTGAAGTATCCATAAACGGTGCTGGGCATGAGAAAGGTCGTAGTAAGACCTATTCTCAAGCACCGGTATCGGTTCGAACACCGAAACGCCTTTTTGCTGGAGGTGCCGGGCGAGTTTTTCAATAGTCGAATGAATGAAAACATCCTGGAGGGCAATTTTAACGCCCAGCACTTTCGACAACTGCGTAACCAGCTTGATCGCTTTCAGGCTGTGGCCGCCCAGCGTAAAAAAGTCATCTTCTACCCCGATGCTGTTTTTTTCGAGCACGTCACTCCAGATGCCGGTCAGCTTCTTTTCAAGGGCCGTGCGGGGTGCTACCTGCCTGTTGTTAGCCTGAGACAGCCCTGGATCGGGCAATGCTTTTTTGTCTACTTTTCCGTTGGGGGTAAGCGGGAATTTGTCAAGCTGCACGTAGTAGGAAGGCACCATATAATCAGGCAATACCTGCAACAGCGATTCCCGCAGGTCGGCGGGGTCCGGCTGATTGGCCGCCAGAAAATAAGCAGCCAGTTCCAGGCCATACTCATCCGATGGGCGTGGCACTACGAGGGCTTCTTTGATGCCGGACAAGCCCAGCATCACTTTCTGAACTTCGTCGGTTTCAACCCGGTAGCCCCGAATCTTCACCTGCTCATCCCGCCTGCCCTTGAAAAGAATAGTACCGTTCGGCAGCCAGCTGGCGATATCACCTGTCTGGTACATGGACTGCCCCGGATGAAACGGATCAGCGATGAACTTCTCCTGCGTAAGCTCATCCCGGTTGAGGTATCCCCGCGCCAGACCTGCACCCGCCACCATCAGTTCGCCTTCGATGCCGGGAGGAACCAGCTGCCCGGCTTCATTCACTATGTAAATCCGGTTATTGGTTACCGGGTATCCAATTACGGGCAGGTGGGCATAAGCCTCCAGACTGGCAGTAGACGAATTAACAGGACAGGCAATCGTCCCGATGGTCGACTCGGTGGGACCATAGTGATTGACCAGCGTAATGGCTGGTTTGACCGCGGCTATTACGTTTAAATCCCTGACGTTGATCGGCTCACCACCTAACAGAACAAGACGTAAGTTACTCGCTGCCAGACCCTGCACCGAGTCTGACGCTACCAGGGTATGGAATAAGGACGGCGTAGCTTTGACAAAGCTTATGCTGTTCTCTGTTAAATAGTGAATGACGCTATCCGGATTTTTTACCAGTTCATCATCTACCAGGTGCAATTCAGCTCCGTTGAGCAAAGTGCCCCACAGACTGGTGTAACCAAGATCAAACGCATAGGAGCCCAGCAGAATGGAACTATCCAGGCTATTGATCCCAAATGCCCTGGTAAACCAGGCAACATAGTTAAGGAGTGCCTGATCCTGGATGATAGTGCCTTTGGGTTTACCCGTCGTTCCCGAGGTATAAATCACGTATAGCACACTCTCCGGCGTTCGTTCTTCCAGGTAAACGTCCGCTCCGGTCGCCGACGAAATCTGGTCTATTCCTATTACCGGCACAGTGCCTGCCATAACCGCGTAGGCGTTGTCGGTCAGCAGAAGCTTTACGCCACTGTCCTGCAAGATGAAGTTCACCCGATCTGCCGGGTTGGCAGGATCAATGGGAACAAAGCCGGCACCCGATTTGATAACGCCCAGCAGGGCCGCTGTCAGTTTTTCGTTTTTACCACACATTACGCCCACTAGATCACCCTTTTTGATCGCGTGAGTTTGTGTTATGTAACAGGCAATAGCCGTAGCCTGCCGGTCGAGCTGCTGGTAGGTTAACCGTACGTTGCCGGCAACGACAGCCCCCTGGTTGGGGTACTGATCCACACACCGGGCAAACAGCTGACCAACGGTTTTCACCGGACTGAGGCTCTGGTCTGTCCGGTTAAAATCATGTACCAATCTGTTTGCGTAATTCGGGCTCAACAGGTTTACGTCTGTTATGGCTGCCTCCGGGTTTTGCAGCACTTGAGTCAGGATCACGTTCAGAGCATCGGCCAGAAAGGCAATATCTTCGGGCGAGAAGCAGCTGGCGTTGTACTGCCACTCCATACCAAGGCCATCTGTCAGCTGCCGGCATACCAGCTTAAGTTTAGCGTTCTCGCTGAAACACAGGTGGTTCACTACCTTGATGGCTGAAGCGGATGGTGCCGTGTTTGCCTGTAGGTCTACGTATTCGAAGCTGTAAGGAATCGTATACGATGAACCAGCATCGGGGTATCGGCTAAAGAAGGTCTCCTCCAGGAATACGTCCTTGTGAGTGCTGATGACGTCGATTTCCTGCCTGGTGGCCTCCAGCAAATCACGCACCTGCCACTGCGGATCCCAATTCAAACAGGTGGGTAGTGTTTTGGAGCAAAAGCCACAAAGCGACTGTAGTTCTTCGTACTCCCGGAAGGCATGAACGTATCCTGAAACAAAATTTTCCTGCTTCAGCAGTCTCCAGAGCAACAGATTCCAGGCCGCGTAAACATATACATCGGGGGTATACGCTGCCGTGGCTCCGTTCGCCTGCCCAACAAAGACCTTATTCAGTTCCAGGGTTACTTTTGCCGGAGCATACTCTTTTCCGTTGTTGGCATCCTTGTCGAAAAGCAGCGTTTTCCTGAATCCGCTGGCTTGTTTGTTCCGCCAGTAGGCAACGCTATCGGCATTGTCCTCATCCTCCAGAAGCTGGTTTTGCCATTCAGCAAACTGTAAATAACTGAGCTTTTCCTCGGCATCCGGAGCCGCTCCTGCTTCATATTGCTCCGTTATTCGTTTACTGATTACATGAAGCGTATGTAAATCGGCCGCAATTGACGGCAAGCCAATCACGATCAGCCTATCTTCAGCTGGACGCGTAACCGTTGTTACCCGCACGATGGGTCCGTTTATCAAATCAAATCCCCGGTGTCGCTCCGTGTCAATCCAGTTATTCAGCTGAGTATCATCGGCAAATGTGCCTTCATACGTTGAAAATTCGATCCGCGTATGACTACCGGGCATTTGGAGGGCCGACGAGGGCTCTTCTACCTGGTAGTAGGTAGTTTTGGCTATTTGCTCGTCGCCAAAAACATCGGTAATGGTTTGGTACAGGCGTGTCGTATCGCTATTTGAATTGCATTGAAGTACAATTTGCGAATTAAGGGTCGACGCCCTGTTGTACACGGACAAAGCGTGCCGTTGCTGGGGCGATATGCGGTAACCTACTAAGGTATTCATACGGTTAAAATGAATAGGTAGCTGGAAAAGAGTATGTTGAGTTCTCAGGCTTTCTGTGGTGGCTGCTTACAGCATACCGATTGAAGGAATGCTTTTCAGTTTAGTCAGCGCAGCGACCTGCTTTTTCTTGACATCCCTGTTGACAATTGGGGCCAGCAACTCATGAATGGGCAGGTCGGGCCGCTCCGTAACGGCATCCAATAAAGACAGATACTGGTTATGCAGCTTTTCAATAGTGGAGGGCTTGAATAGATCGCTTCGGTATTCAATTTGTCCGGCTAACGTATCACCTTCACGGGTCAAACGAATATCGATTTCGTACTTGGCCCCCAGGCTTGGTAAGCTGATGTTTGATAGTTCCAGGCCTGTATTTCCACCATTGAGCTGAGTATTCAGGCTGGCTACACTACTCTCGAAATCATTATAAATGAAGCGAGTCTGAAACAAAGGCGTTTTCCCGGGGATACGCTCCGGTTGAACTTCCCTTACCAGCTGGTCAAACGGCAGCTCCGCATGAAACAGATCGGCGGTAAAATCATGGCTGGTTTTTTTGAGCTGCTGGGCGAAGGATAGTTGTGTATGAACGCTGCACTTGATGGGAACTACACAAACAAAATAGCCTACCATAGTTTGCAGGTCCATGCCTGCCCTACCGGCCACAGACGTGCCCACGATCAACTCCGGCTGTTTGGTAATCCCGTGTAACACGACCGTATAAGCCGTTAAAAGAATCGAATAGAGTGTTGTATTGTGTTTTTTAGCAAGCGTTTCCAGCTGGGCAGTGAGCTCTTTACTGACCACGAACTCAAAACTGGCGGAGGACATGGCCAACGACAGGTTATCGAAATCTGCCGGAAGAGCCAGAACCGGATGATTCCTGCCTAACCTGTTCTTCCAGTAGTAAACGAGTTGCTGTAACCGCTCGCCCGTCAGGTGGTTTCGTTGCCAGGCGGCATAGTCTTTATACTGTAAAGCCAAGGGCTGTAGCGGACACTTCTGCCTGTCAATCAGAGACTTATAAACCAGCAGCAATTCTGACAGGATCGTATCCAAAGACCAGCCATCCGCTATGATGTGATGAATATTCATCAAAACGATGGTCTCCCGATCCGCAATTCTGAATAAATGGCTAACGATGAGCGGGTCACTTTCTAGGTTAAAACACTGGTTAGCCAAGCCCTTGATTGCCTCCATTGCTTCGGCATAAGGCTCAGCCCGGCTACGCATATCCGTCAGGGTTACCTGGCTGCTGGCGGTTGCCTGTATTTGCTGGCGGGGCTCGTCATCAACTAGTACAATATTGGTCCTGAGGCTTTCATGTCTGTTAGTGATTTCCTCAAAAGCTTTGCAATAAGCCTGGTGATCGATATCACCTTTAATCAGATACGCACCGGCAATGTTGTAGGCGGCTGGTTGAGCATCGAACTGTATGGCGGTCCACATGCTTTCCTGCGGGTAAGAAAGCGCATAAAAATCCCGCTGTGCAAGCGGCTCAATCGCCAGGCGTTCCGATTGACCGGCAACGCTTTCTATCTGTCTCGCCATGTCTGTAAGAACCGGGTACTGATAGAGTGTTTTCAGGTCGAATGACTGGGAAAGATTACCGTTGATTTTTGCCAGCAGCCGCATCGCTTTCAGGCTATGTCCACCCACGTCGAAAAAGTTATCGGTTACCCGAATCGTCTCTTTTCCCAATACTTCTTTCCACAAGGAAGCCAGGGTGCCTTCCATAGGGGTTTGATCCGCTTCCTGCGGAATAAGAGTCTCGGTACCGTTTTTTGCGGGCACCGGCAATGACCTCAGATCGGCTTTGCCATTGGCGGTCAGCGGTACTTCGTTGATTCGTATCCAATAAGCAGGAATCATGTAATGGGGTACACGGCTTTTCAGGTACATCGCCAGCGCTTTCTCCTCGATGGGCACGGTTGCGGTATAGTAGGCAACGAGTTCTTTACTGCCGTCTTCACCAGGGATGGCCGTTACAATTACCTTCTCTAATCCAGGATGTTGCAGCAAAACGCCTTCGATCTCACCGGCCTCGATGCGGAAGCCTTTTATCTTCATCTGAAAATCATTGCGGCCCATGAAAGCCACGTCGCCATTTTCCAGCCAGCGGCCCAAATCGCCAGTACGGTATACTAGTTCGCCGGGCAACTCGGCAATGGTCACAAACTTGCCGGCCGTAAGCTCGGGCTGATTCAAATAACCCAGGGCCAGGCCGTCACCCGCCAGGCAGATCTCTCCCTGTATGCCAATAGGGCATAGCTTTTGATGTCTGTTAATGATATACGCCTTGCTATTTGCAATTGGTCTGCCCAGCGGTATGTCTGCCGTGTAGTATTCGTCTATCGGATGGCAAATGGAGAACGTAGTATTTTCGGTAGGGCCATACCCATTGATGATACGAAGCTCAGGGTAAGCCGTTTTGACCATGTTTACGTGTCGGGGCGATAACTTGTCGCCACCAATGAGCAGATTTTTCAAGCCCCCAAACAGCTCCAGGTCTAAGTCCACGAGCTGATTGAACCAGGACGCGGTAAACCACACGGTACTGATCCTGTTTTGCAGCAGGTTTCTCTTCAGCACACGTGTATCCATGAGTTCATTATGGCTGGATACATATACGCAGCCTCCGTTTAGCAACATACCCCATATTTCAAAGGTGGTGGCATCAAACGATATAGCCCCGGTCAGCAGTAGCCTCTCATCACTCTGGATGCTGATGTAATTGGTGTTTTTAACCAGCCTGACCACATTGCGGTGGGTAACCAGTACGCCCTTGGGTTGCCCGGTTGACCCTGATGTATACATGATATAGGCTACATCCCCGGGCTGGCCAGCTACGGATACCGTTGAATCGGCGCAGGCAGCCAACTCCGGGCCGACCGATGAAAGGTTAACCGTCGGTATGTTTTCCCATACGGATGCCTGATCAGCCGTTAGTTCATTAAACAATACGACTTTTAAGGCGGTATCACGGCCAACAAACTGTAAACTGTTGACCGGAACGGTCTCATCCATGGGAACGTACACCGCTCCGCACTTGAGGATGGCTAAAAAAGCAACAATAGTATCTGAACTTCTGCCCGTGACTACCCCGACGCGGTCACCCGGCTGTACCCGATGGGAATCCCTCAGGTAGTGCGCCAGCTGATTGGCTTTCTGGTCCAGCTTTTTGTAGGTAAAGCGTTGGTTATTGAAAACCAAAGCCTGTGCTTCAGGCGTTTGCATAACCTGGTGTTCAAACAACCGGGCGATGGTTTCATCCCTTGGATAACTGGTTTGCGTGTTGTTGAACTGGTGGATGATCTGGTGTTTTTCCTGATCCGTCAATAACCCGATTTCACCGACAGGTTGGTTTGATGAGGCTACGATGGCGTTCACTACATTGACGAAATGTTGCATCATCCGCTGCATGCGGGCTTCTGAATAGAGATCGCTACTGTACTCGATGCCAATCAAAAGGCCGTCGCTGTTCTTAGTAAACTCAAACGAGAAATCGTATTTGCTCGTCGATGATGATAGCGGGTATAACTCAACCTCAATGGGGTTTGATGAACCATCGTCCGAAGCATTTAAAGTCAACGCACTGTTTTGCGTTCCGAGCCATGATTCGTTATAACTCACCATCACATTGAACAAGGATGAGTTGGCTGTTTCTTGACCCTGTGGCAGCCACTCCACAATATCTTCAGCACTATAAATCTGGTAATCAATGGCTTCGATTACGCTTTGCTTTACCTGGGCCAGCATCGCGTTAAAGGGCTGGCTGGCCGAGAAGGTAGTGCGCAGGGGCAGCGTATTTACGTAAAATCCAACCTGCGATTGCAGGTCCGGGTGCTCGCGTCCGGCTAAGGCGGTCCCTACAAGGATGTCTTCCTGACCGGTATAATGATGCAGCAAGGTGTTTACTGCCGCCAGCAAGGTCATAAACAAGGTCGCCTTTTGGTCAACGCTGTAAGCCGACAGTTGTACTGTTACCTGCCCATCCAGCTGCAGGTGGATTGTCTTCCCCTGGTACGTTTTTGCAGCCGGACGGGTAAAGTCGGACGGCAGTTCAAGAACGGGCAGATCGCCACTCAATTTCTGTGTCCAGTATACTTTGCTGGCGTTAGCTAGTTCATAGAAACGATGATAATGCCAATAAGCAAAATCCTTGTACTGGTTAGTCAGCCTGGGCATGGCTGCCTCCTTCCCCTCTACTTTGGCTATGTACAGGCTTAGAATATCTGACAGAATTACGTTCACCGACCAGCCATCGGCTATGATGTGGTGCATATTCACATACACCAGGGATTCGGCTGAAGAAAGCGTAAAGACCTTCATTCGGATAAGCGGCCCGGCAACAAGATCGAACGGAGTGATAGCGTCCGCCTGCATGAGTTGCTGTGCCCATAGCAATGGTTCGGACTGTTGTGATACATCCTGGACCGTAAAATCTACCGTTGACGCATCGACAGGCTGTATGATCTGCTGTGGTTCACCCTGCAAAAAATGAAACGTAGTATGCAGGATTTCGTGCCTGTCGATCAACTCGTTGAAAGCTTCCTTCAGGGCTTCAACTTCCAGCTTACCTAATACCTTAAAGGCACCGGGCATGTTATACACGTTATGATCTGAATGTATTTGTGAAAACATCCATAATCGTTTTTGCGGGGCCGATAAAGGATAGGATACCCGTTCAGGGGCATGAGGCAGTGGCTCAACCCGTTTATGGTTGCCGGCCTCTTTCAAATAGTGGCCAAGGCTGCGTATGGTAGGTTGCTCAAAAAGCGTTTTGAATTCAATTTTCGTAATTAGAGACTCCTGAATTTTGAAGAGCAACTGGCTGGCTTTCAGTGAATGGCCACCTATTTCGAAAAAATTATCAGTAACACTTATTGCGTTCGTCCCTAGAACGTCTTTCCATAGTTCGAGCAGGATTTGCTCTATTTTGCCATCTGGCAAAACGATTTCCTTTGCCTTTCCTGCGGTGGCCTGGGGAGCTGGCAATGCCTTGCGGTCTATCTTCCCGTTTCCACTCATTGGCCATTCTTTTAGCTGGATGATAAAAGAAGGCACCATATAGCCCGGCAATGAGCATTCCAGGAAACGCTTTAACCCTTCGGCTTCAAGTTTTCTGTCGGCGGTATAATAAGCAGCCAGAAATTCGGTTTGGCCCACTGTTGACACAACCACTATGGCTTTAACGACCTCTTCGTGCTTTTCCAGCGTTTTTTCAATCTCACCCAACTCTATTCTGAAGCCTCTAAGCTTCACCTGGTAATCGTTCCGGCCCCTGAATTCAATCGTACCATCGTTCATCCACCGCCCCAGGTCACCCGTTCTGTACAAGACTGTACCAGGTTCAAACGGGTTGTCTATAAACTTCTGCGCTGTTAATCCACTGTTATTCAAGTACCCTGCCGCGACGCCGTCCCCCGAGAGGCAAATCTCACCGATAACATTATGAGGCACTAGGTTTAAGTCATCATCCAGGATGTAGGCCTTTGAGTTAGCGATTGGTATTCCGATCGGTATAATGGACTCGTCACCCTTAAGTCGGTAAAAGGTACTGTAGGTTGTGTCCTCTGAAGGGCCATACAAATTCCTGACCTCGATTCGCTGACAATCCAGGCTTTTGACAATACGTTCGGGTAAGGGCTCGCCCGCCAGGTTGATTACAGTAACCGTGGCCAGATCTACCTTCTCTTTCTGTAACGTTTCCACCACCGACGGAACTGTGTTCAGCAATACCTTTCGATCCTGGCCGATGTATTTTTTTATATCCAGGGCAGATTGCAGCATCCGGACGCATTTCCCCGTCGTTAACGTGAACAGCAGCTCGAAAACAGACAGGTCGAAGCAGATAGACGACGCAGCATACACTACCTCATAATCAGACGTTTTAAACTCTTCCTGCGCCCAGTTGAAGAAAGCCGCCGTGTTGAGATGGCGAATCATCACCCCTTTAGGCTTACCGGTCGACCCGGAGGTGTAGATGAGGTACGCTACATCGGCGGGCTGATTGATAATAGCCAGGTTTTCATCAGCACATTCATTTATGGCCGCCGCCTTTGTATCAATCGGAATAACGACGGCCTGACAATCACCCGAAACAAGCGATGCCAATTTGCTTTCCGTAATCAATACCGCAGCCTTACTGTCTTTACAGATATACTCGATACGCTCGGCCGGATACCGGGGATCGATCGGAACGTAAGCAGCCCCTGATTTCAACACCGCTACAATAGCGATCAGCAAGTCTGAGGAGCGGTTCAACAGAATACTACCAAAGCTGCCGGGGCTCAATCCATGCTGCGTTCTAAGATACCGGGCCAACTGGTTTGCCTTGCGGTTTACTTCCTCATACGACAGTGTTCTCTCCCCATCGACTACGGCCACCGCATGGGGCGTCAGCTTCACCTGCTTTTCAATAAATTCCTGAATAACAAGACTTTTATCATAACTGCGTGACGTGTCATTGTAGCTGTTCAGCCGGTTTTTCTCGGATAAAGGCAGGTAGTCGAGCTGGCGGATTGGCAGGGTAGCATCCGTACAGAGACCCGTCAGGATTTGTTCGTAATACTGACAAAATCTCTTTATCGAGCTGCCAGCGAACAGGTCGGTATTGTAATCGCAATCGATGCTGTATCCACCGTCATTTTCTGTTATGTCCCAAAGCAATTCATAAGGCGTAAACCAGATTTTCTTATCGATAACGCTACTCTCCAGCCCTTCGAGTTTTGGTAAAACCAGGTTGCCGGGGTTTACATTAAACAAGGTACTCACCACCGGCGTACTGGTTGCGTCACCCTGCCGGTGTAGCCTGTCTAACAAATCAGTTAGCGTGAAGGCGCTATTGTCAAAAGCCTGCAACACTACATTCCGCACGTAGGTCAGGAAGGCTTTTGTCGTTTGCGACCTATCAATGCGTACCCGTATCGGCAAAACCTGGGCATAATAGCCAATCGACTTCGATTCCTTTTCAAGGTCTCTACCGGCCACCGGTATACCAATGACTACATCATTCTGGCCGGTAAGCTTGTGGAGCAGTAAGGCGTATCCGCCAAACAACATCATGAAGGGTGTTAGGCCACTTCGTTTCGCGGTCAATTTTACCGTATCGGCCAAATCGTGCTGTAACGTCAGCTGGCTGCTTTCAGCACGATACGTCTTCATGGCTGGACGTGCTTTGTCGAGGGGCAACTCTAGTAAAGCTAACGGATGCCCATATACGTCTAACCAATAACTGGTTGCTTCAGCATCCGGAACGGCAGCAGGGCGCGCTGACCGTTCACTGAACTGGGTAACCGGGCTTTCGTCAATTGACGCGCCACTTGTCAGTTTAGAATAAAGGTTGCCAAGCTCAGCAGACAGTACGCCGGCCGACCATCCATCGTAGATAATATGATGCGCAACGAACGTAAACAGGTGTTCATCGTCGCTTATCGTCAAAAGTGCAGCCTTGAAGAGGGGGCCTTTCACGAAATCGAAAAAATGCCCATTGTTCGTTTTATGCCAGCCCTCCACTTCTTCAGCGCTTCCCGCATCCGTAATCCGGCTGCAATGGATGGTAACAGGCATTGAGCGGTGTATGGTCTGCTGGGTTCCGTCAGCCGTAAACGTAGTTCGTAAGGCATCATGCCGATCGACAATAAGTTGCAGCGCCTGCGAAAGGCTTTGTCGATCGAGCTGGCCTTTTAATCGTATGGTAACCGGGACATTATAAGCAGCCCCCCCTTCCTCACTTAAATGGGTAAGCACCCACAAATGCTTTTGGGCATCGGTTACCGGGAGCATGTGTATACCCGGTAAAGCCGGCTCCGGCTGGTTTCGTGTCCCGGCCTGCACACCGGCCGTCTGGTGGGCTATCGCATGTCCATTGACTTTTACGCTTCCGTTGATTGCATTGGTTTTCAGTTGCTTCGTTGCCTCGGGAAAAAAGCCACCGGCGATCATGTCGCTGATCACTTCCTTGATTTTAGCAATGATGAACGAAACGTCCTCATCCGAATGAGCAACCGACAGGAAGTTGATTCGTCTCTCCCAGGTGTATACGCCTTTGTTTATCAGAGAAAAGAAAAAGATATCTAACTCGATGGGCTGCAACAGCGGGTTATACTTACCAAACGGTTCAAATCTGAATAATGAGCCGAAATGCACTATCCGGATCGCCACGTTCATGCGGTCAAAAAACTCGTTTACCTCCTGAGCCAGTCGATCTGTCCGGTTGTTCACCCGATCGTGAAGGGCCTGGCCTTCGGTTTTGAGTTTCAACAGCACCGCCTTTGCCGCAGCCAGGGCCAGGGGATGTTTACAAAATGTCCCTCCAAACAGTGTCATCTGCGTTTCAGGGTAGGAAGCGTCCCCATACTGCCACCATCCGCCATCGACTGCATTTAAGTATTTTGGCTTTGCAGCGATAACACCGATTGGCATACCGCCACCAACAATTTTCCCGTAGGTGGTAATGTCGGCTTTTATGCCCAGCATGGCCTGCACCCCACCCGTATGGCTTCTGAACCCGGTTATGATTTCATCCAGGATGAGTGTAATACCATACTGCTCGGTGATCTCCCGAACTTTTATCAGAAACTCTTTGGGGAAAAAACCGGGTCTACGGCTTTGCACGGGCTCAACCAGTACGGCCGCCAGTTCGTCTGCGTGCTCGATAATATACTTCAATGACTCCTCACTGCCGTAGTTTAACGGTATCACATCCTCAATCATACCGGGCGTGGTGCCCGGCGCTACCGGCTTGCTGTATATCGATTCGCCATCCTGCACCGCTTCTGCCAGATAGCCATCGAACGTTCCGTGATAAAAACCTTTGAAGAGAACCACCTTCTGCTTTTGCGTGGCCGTTCGGGCAATACGCAGGGCGTTCATGACTGCATCGGTACCCGTATTACAGAAGGCCACCCGCTCAAAACCGGTTAACTCACTGATCAGCGAAGCCACTTCCCCGGCCAGGTCAGACTGAATAGCTAGTTCAAAGCCTTCCTCCAACTGGGCAGATACGGCTTTCTTAACGAACTCGGGGCTGTTTCCGAAGAAATTAACGCCAAAACCGATAGCCAGATCAACGTATTCGTTTCCGTTCAAATCCCAGAATCGCGAACCGGCCGAACGCACTGAGACGATCTGATAAATCATTTCTTTAATCGCCAGCCGGAAACCCAACGAGTTGATCCAATCGGCCAGAACGTGGCGGTATTGCTGCGCGTACGTTTTCGACTGAGAGGTTTTCGTAGTATAGCGTTTGATCAGCTCATCGAGATAGTGCTGTTGCAGGGGTGTCAATGCCCGGTCTTCCTGTAAGCGGATTGCATTGAATTTGCTGGTCGATTCGGCCGCACTGATCTGATTTGAATTAACGCGTACCCGGCCGGGCAGTGGTTGTTGCACAGCGGTAGTCGCAGGTACTGCGGGAGCTGAACTGTTCTGGCTGACTTGCGCCGGAACCGCATTCATAAGCTGTAGTTGTGCAGCCATGGTTTGCTGCAAAACCTCCAGTTGCTTCATCAATACGCCCTGTAGGCTATGGGTTGCCGGCCCCTCCGGAACGCTATGTCCACTCAGTTGGGGAGTTACCGGAGAAGTTATGTAACTCACCGGTGCAGAATTGGTGGAGGGCGTCAGCGTTGTCGATTGAGGTACCTCGTTCGCTGGTTGGTTGACGGGCTGACTGGCAACAACGTATTCGCTCAGGCTATCCAGCGTGGATAACTCCTGAAACAACTGACTGATCTTCAGCTGAACAGCAAACGTGTTCTCAATCTTTTTGAGCGCTTCGACCAGCACGATGGAGTCAGCTCCCATCTCTAGGAATGGCATGTGTATATCGAGCGATTCCGGTTTTTCATGCAGGATCTCACCTAAAATCGTTTTAAGTGTAGCCAGACTTTCAGCTTTCTGTTGAGCCATAGTGATAGGGCTTGAAAATGAATGAGTAGATATTTCCTGCGTAGATTTAGACATTAGGTCATCGCTGCCGCCTGCAACGCCTTGATCAGGGCCGGAATTGCCCTCGTTTTGCTTCCTGGGTTTAGCGAACCAATGCCTTTCCGCTTGAAAAGGATAAGCGGGCAGCGCTACTTTGTGAAGCCTGAATGGCTCGTAAACGGCCTGCCAGTCAATGTCGATGCCTTTCAGATAAAGCTGGCTGACCGTATCCAATACACACGTCCAGTCCGGGTTCTTCGGATGAAGACTATACAGCCATACCTTATCTTCGTCAGCTGCGTAGCTGCGAATCATGGCCGTCAGGCTTGGCGTGGGGCCAATCTCGAGGTGAATCTTTATCTGCTCCTGCTGGAGAGTTTGCACACCTGCATAAAAATTCACCGGCTCCAGCAAGTGTTTACACCAGTACTCAGCGGTCGAAATGGCTGAGTCGGCAACCTTGCCGGTGCTGTTGGAGATAATTTTGATCTGTGGCTTGTTGTACTGTACCGTACTTGCAACGGCTCTGAACGCATCCACTATGGGCAACAGTAGCGGTGAGTGAAACGCATGAGAAACCAGCAGCCTGCTCGTACGGACGCCCTTTCGTGAGAACGTTTCAACAATCTGCTCCACCACGTCCTCATAGCCAGACACCACCGTCAGCGCCGGGCCGTTGATGGCGGCTATCGCTACCTTATCGCCGTAGGGAGCGATTACCGCACTTACCTCCTCCCTTGAGGCAAACAGGGCCGCCATACCGCCACCGGGGGGCAGGCTCTGCATCAGTCTCCCGCGTTCAGTAATCAGGCGCATCCCCTCTTCAAGACTGAACACGCCGGCTATACAGGCTGCCGTATACTCGCCGACGCTGTGCCCGATCAAAATGGACGGCCTGATACCCAGACTTTTCCAGAATTCGGCCAGTGCATACCCGACCGAAAATAAAGCGGGCTGGGTGTATTGAGTCTGGTTAAGTTTTTCCTGGTGTTCTGCCTTGTACAGCAGATCGATCAGTGACTCGCCCTGTAGCTTTTCAAAAAGCGCAGAGCAGTAGTCCAGTGTTTTTCTGAAAACGGGTTGTGTTTCATACAGATCTTTCCCCATCCGGGCGTATTGCGAGCCCTGACCCGTGCATAAAAAAGCTGTTTTCTGGAGTGCCCCTTTTACGACCCGAGTCCTGTTCTGTTTCAGAAGTGGCTGGTTGCCCAGTGCCTCGACAAGCGCTTGCCTGTTAGCAGCCATGACCGCCAAACGGTACTCAAAATGATTACGGGTGGTGTTCGCCGTATAACACAGGCTGCCGATTGTCTCTTCGGGCGTACTGCTTACCAGCGTTTCGTATTTCTGCACCAGTTTGTCCAGGGCCTCCGGCGTTTTGGCCGAAATCGTTAACACATGGATGCCGGGATCGACACCCGGTTCAGCCTGTTCAGGTGCCGACGGTTCTTCGATAATCAGGTGAGCATTGGTGCCACTGAACCCAAAACTGCTAACGCCGGCCAGCCGTTTTTTACCGGCCGGACTATCCCAGACTTGGTTGGCGCGGGGGACCGTCACCAATAAATCATCCCAAGCTATTCTTGAATTGGGTGTATTAAAATGAAGGGGCGCCGGAATCAACCGGTGTTTCATGGCAAGAACCGTTTTGATGACTCCCGCCACACCGGCACAGGCCTCCAGGTGGCCTATATTGGTTTTCAAAGCACCCAATAGCAAGGGCTGTTCGATAGCGCGGCCCTTTCCATAAACGCTGCTTAAGGCATGTACTTCAATCGGGTCGCCAAGGGGCGTACCGGTTCCGTGGGTTTCCACAACACTTACATCAGCCGGGTTAACATGGGCAGCGGAGAGTGCTTTCTCAATCAGCCGCTCCTGTGCTTTACCATTGGGTACCGTCAATCCGCCACTGGCACCATCCTGATTAACGGCCGATCCTTTTATGATGCCCCAGATATTATCTTTGTCATTGATAGCATCCGATAGCTTCTTCAATAAAATTACGGCACAGCCCTCGCCACGGACGATTCCATTGGCCCGGTCGTCGAACGATTTACATCTGCCGTCTGGCGAGAGCATGTTCATCCGCGACATACCCACACTGGTTAACGGAGACAACAGAAGGCTGACACCACCCGCCAATGCGTGTGTGCAGTCGCCGTTGCGCAGGCTCAGGCACGCCTGGTGAATAGCAACCAGTGAGGAGGAGCAGGCCGTATCGATGACCATGCTGGGCCCGCTGAAACCAAACGTGTAGGAAATGCGGCCGGCGGCAGCGTTGAGTGCATTGCCGGTATTGAAATAGGCGTCTACCCGATCTGGTTGCCCTCCCTCAACGATCTGGTGTGAGTAATCGTTAGTCGTGATGCCGATGAACACCCCCGTGTCGCTTCCATTGAGCGCGTCTGGTGCGATGGCTGCGTTCTCCAGTGCTTTCCAGCTTACGTCCAGAAGTAAGCGCTGCTGAGGGTCAAGACTTTCGGCCTCCCGGGCTGAAATATTGAAAAACCGAGCGTCGAACTTGTCTACATCGTCAAGGAAGCATCCGTATTTGGAATATATTTTTCCGCCACTGGCTGGGTCGGCGTCATAATATTCGGCTGCGTTCCACCGATCGGCCGGTACGTCAGAAACCCCGTCGAAACCCGCTTTTATCAGGTTCCAGAATGCTTCGGGATGGTCAGCACCGCCCGGAAAGCGGCACCCCATGCCGATAATAGCAATCGGTTCATTCACTTTTTCTTCGGCTGCCTGCAGCTTGGCTTCCATGCTGCGGATAGCTAAAATCGCCTTGCGAACAAGTTCGGGATTCGTCGCGCTCATAAAAATCGGTTGATCTGTTCGTTAAGAATCGACTCTAGCTCTGCATCGGTAAGCGTCTCCAGTTCGGCGGTTTGCAGAAGATGATCATCGGCTTGATACGGATCGCTCTGTATAACTCCGGGCTCTTTCCCGAAGTGTGCCGCCAGATGTTCGGTCATCAGGTAATCCGCCATCCGTGAAATGGTGGGGTAGTTGAAAGCAACGGTTTGCTTTAACTTGATCTGAAGTTCTTTTTCAATACTTTCTTTCAGGCTGAGGGCCGTGATCGAGTCCAGCCCCAGATCAAATAATCCGATATCTATGGGTACCCGCTGCCCGGCTCTGTACCCTAACACGGCAGCCACTTTAGCACTCAGGAGTTCCAACAGGTAGGTGTGCCTTTCAGCTGGGTACATGGCCATCAGGCGCTGTAAAGATTCCGATACTACCGCCTGGTGGTCATCCCCGTTTTCGGGCACTTTTGAATCGATCAGGATTGGGCTCACCGAATGCATTCTATAAACACTATCGAATTTATCCCAGTCGATCCTGGCCAGTATAGCCTGTGGCTCGCCTGTAACGATCAGCTTGTCTACCGTCGGAAATATGGCTTCTGCCTCCATGGCGCGGATGCCAACTTTGTCGAACAGGGCCGTACTGTTACCGGCCATTCCTCCACCGGCAACCGGGCCTAAATTGATTGTTAAGGATGGCAAGCCTACTGCTTTTCGATGTACAGACAAGCTGTCCAGAAATTGATTGGCCGCAGCGTATAAGGCCTGGTTTTTACCACCCCATAGGGAAGTGATCGAGGACAGGCAAATGAAAAATTGCAGGTCGAGCTCTTTTGTCAACTGGTGTAAATTCCACCCACCAACAATTTTGGGTTGCAGAATCCGGCTCAGTGAGCCCAATTCGATCGTTTCAATGGCCTGATATTCACTATCGCCAGCAGCATGCACAATGCCTTTCAGCAGCAATCCATCCGTTTTGACCGATGCAATAAACTCACTTAACTGGTGATGGCTGGTAATGTCTACCTGTACTATTTTTACGTCGATGCCTGCCTGCCTGAACAAACGCACTTGCTTTAATGAGTCAAGTCCGGGAAAACCCTCGGGTAGTGTTTCCCACGCTGCCTCAGGCGGTACGTCTTTGCGGGTGGTGAGCACAACATGTTGTGCTCCGTGCGTAACCATCCAGTGCAGGAATTTAATACCCAAGAAGCCCAGGCCACCGGTAATAACGTATAACCCGGTACTCGCCAATGACAGGGGTGACGCCGAAAGTAATTCCGCTTTTTTCAGACGATACACCAGGCGTTTTTCATCGCTAAACCGGACACAATCTTCGCATTGAACACTCAGTAGCTCGTCAACGATTTGGTCAGCCTGCTCCGGATTACCCGTGCTATCAACGGTAATGATACCGCCTTTTAATTGCGGGTATTCTAACCAGGCCGTTTTAGCAAGCCCCCAGTAAGGCGACTCAAACAGACTGTTGCCTGGCCCGGTCGTACTTTGTGTTAGTACCCAAAGAGGAGTTTGATCGGTGTAAGCCAACTGTCCCAGGGCACGCACGATATTCAGGAAGTGCCCATAAGCCGGAAATGCCGTTTCAGGATAGTGGGTATTGGTATCGGCTTCGGTAGTCCAGAGGTAGATGAAGCCATTGGGCTGCTGCGGTTTCCCGATCACACCGTTCTGACGCAGTATTTGTAAATCGTCGGGGCTGCGGCTATCGACCTGATACGTAAAATCGTCAAGTTTAAAGGTGCTGTCACCGGCAAAAACCTTTACGGTTTTGTGACCGTACTGCTCAAACTTTTTGGCTAACGCAGTGCCTACTCCTTTTTTGTCCGCAAAAATGACCCAGTTTCGTTTCACTGTGCTGGCCGGAGACTGTAGACTTTCGCTCACCCATTGAGGCACATAGACGTGGTCATCCAGCGAAGAGTCGGCACCTTGCGGCAAATTAGCAGCGACGGGCAACTCGGTATGCAGCCACTCGATACGATTTTTTGTCTCTACCCAGTATGGCTTACGCTCAAACGGATAGTTAGGTAAACTCACTTTCTTACCCCCGGTATTGTTAAAGAGGGGGAGCCAGTTTACGCTAATTCCTTTCTGGTACAGACGGGTAAGCATCCCAACGAACAGACTCCCGTTCAGAACAGCCTTTGACTTGTTCGTTTCAACGAACCCTGCCGAACCAGCAGTCAACTCAGCGTTCATACGAGCGATGTCAATACTGATTTCATTCGGCAGTAGGTTGTCTTCCGCTCGAACAGCAGTCGTTTCAGTAGACAGCCGCTCTTTCCAATAAGCTTTGGTTAAGATCTCGGCATTAAGGGTGTCAACCGTCCCGGCCACGTTGAGGGTAAGCAGCGGCTGCTTCAACGTGATAGTATCCAAAGCCTTATCCAGCGCATCTGCCTTTCCTTCGGCAACTTGGCCCATCGCCCCGGCTAAGGCGTACCCTTCCTGAACAGAGATAACGCCCGCGGTACAGGCAGCCAGAACTTCGCCCAGGCCGTCTCCACTAACTGAGTTTGGGCGTATGCCCAAATTGCTCATGTAAACTAACAGCGTATACCCCTTTGAAAAGGCAGATTCCCGTACGTGTTCATGGCCTGGCTTTTCTTCGCAGGAGACGACACGCGAAACGGGTAAGCCAAGCGTTTGACAGCATTGCTCAACCACATGGCGGAACGACGGAAGTTCATCGTATAACTTACTTACATCTAGTTTGGCAAGCGTTGGGCAGTCAGGAAAATAAAAGGCAATGGAAACATCATTTGCGGCATAAATTGGTGATACGCCCGCATGACGAAGCTGTTCGATGGCCTCCTCTTTTGTCGATGCGGTGAAGCTGAGCCGGTAAGGAAAATGGAACCGGGCGCAGGCCAATGTATGACACACATCGTTGAAGGCTAGCGGTGTATGCTGAAGAAAATCACCATACTGCAACATCATGGCTTGCAAGGCAGTATCGGTTTTGGCAGATAACAGGAACGGATAACTGATCAAACCCTCACTCGCAGCGTTGGGATGATGATACGGATCAGCCTCTTCCAGAATTACATGCGCGTTGGTACCGCCAAAGCCAAAGGAACTTACACCGGCTTTCCGGCTATCCCCTTCCGTAAGCCAGGGTACAGCTTTACCGGCTACTTTCAAAAACGAAGTCGAGTCGTAGTTCAGGTACGTATTGGCCACCTCAAAATTGAGGTGTTTTGGAATGAGTTTTTTGTTGAGCGCCAGTACCGTTTTGATAACCCCGGCCATGCCCGCTGCCGGTTCCAGATGTCCGATATTTGTTTTCACCGACCCTATCCAGCACAGTTTATGGGCCGGTCGGCCAGCGCTAAGGACTTCTTTTAGTGCCTGATATTCTACCGGATCGCCAAGGGGAGTACCTGTTCCGTGCGTTTCTACGTATGAAATTTCAGAAGCCTGCACCCTGGCTGTCTGCAAGGCTTTTTCTACCACTCGCCTTTGCGACAGGCCATTCGGGGCAGTCAGCCCGTTACTTCTACCGTCCTGATTTACAGCCGAGCCTCGTATAACCGCCTGAATCGTATCGCCATCCTTAACGGCATCCGAAAGCCTTTTGAGGATTATAACCCCACAGCCCTCTCCCCTGCTGTATCCATCGGCCTCATTATCGAACGTTTTACAAATCCCGTCACTGGCGAGCATATTCGCCTGAGAGAAAACAACATGCAGAGCCGGGCTCAGAATTAAATTCACCCCGCCAACGATCGCCATGCTGCATTCATTTAACCTTAAATGCTGACTGGCCTGGTGCAGGGCTACCAGAGACGATGAGCAGGCCGTATCGACCGCCATACTCGGACCCGTTAGATTAAACACATACGAAATCCGGTTAGCCACGATACTCGAGGCATTTCCGATACCTGAATAAGCGGTTAGCGCGTCAAGGTCATTGATCGTTAAACTGGCATAATCCGAATGACTAACCCCAATAAACACCCCGCAATCACTGCCAGACAATTCGTTTTCAGGCACACCGGCATTTTCCAGAGCCTGCCAGGTAGTTTCCAGCAGAATCCGCTGTTGCGGGTCCATTGAACAGGCCTCTTTAGGTGAAATGCCGAAGAAGCCTGCATCAAACAGATCAACATCCTTGAGGTAGTTGCCCCGCGTGACTGTTTTAATTTTATTATGCTGGGTTAGCCTTTCGACGGCTACTGCGTTCCATCGTGTTGATGCTGCTTCTGAAGACGTGTTTTGAGCGTTCTCCAGTAAGGTCCAGAAGTCTTCTATCGTTTCGGCTTCCGGAAAGCGACAAGCCATCCCGACAATGGCAAGGGGTTCATGCAGATGTCCTTCTCCAGAATTGGTATTGGCGGTTTCCTGATTACGCTGACCAACCAGATGGTTGGAAAGCTGTTCAATGGTAGGGTAACTCCACGCACTCGTTACGTTAACGACAAGCCCGAGTTCAGTTTCAATTCCCCGTGCCATTTCTACAGCAATCAGCGAAGTAACCCCTTGCTCAGCGAACGAACGGTATACATCTACTTCGTGCTCACTAATCTCTAATCGGTTGGCAAGCCAGGCGGTGAGCCACTGCATGACACGCTTCGCCGAAATAGCTTCATTTTTAGAAGCGTTTGTATCGATGGACGGCGAATTTAATCTGGCCTGTTCATCCAGTAGCGCCAGTTTTTTTAGCTCGTCATCAAACCCCCCCGTGGCCAAATCACCGGCCAGTGACAGGCGTTTGATTTTGCCACTCGTGGTTTTGGGGACTTTCTTGATGGGAACTACATACTTGACCTCAATCCCCGTTTGTGAAGCAATATGCCGTTTGAGCTTTTTAGTAAGCGGATAGAACTCGCTGATATTCTTTTTGAATAGCACAAACAAAGCCAGGCTATCCACACCTGTTGCCGTATCCGGTATACCACAAGCGACTATTTTACCGGCTTCAATGCCTTCGATCTGCTGAGCTACCCGCTCAATGTCATGTGGATAAACGTTTTGGCCGGCGATGAAGATCAGCTCTTTCATCCGTCCCGTTACGTATAGGTCACCCTTGTAAATAAAGCCTAAATCCTCTGTGTTTAACCAGTTATCCTGACCTATCACTTTTTGCGAAGCATCAGGATTATTATAATAACCGCTGGTTACGTTATTGCCTTTGATATGGATGTATCCTACCTGGCCATCGTCAAGTTTTTCGCCGTGCCGGCTTTGGATAGCAATCTCACAATTAGGGACGGGTTTTCCGCAGTTTACCAGTTCGCTGCCATTAGCATGGTCAACGTCAGTGACCACAACGTTATCACTGGGCCCCAAATTTTTTCGATCAAAAAACAAGGAAGAAAACGGCTTTCCAGGTTTGGGAAAGGTGACAGCTAACGAAGCCTCCGCCAAACCATAAACGGCAAACATGACGCTTTCGGATAAACCATAGGGTAGTAATGCCTTCGTGAAACTGCGACACACATCAGCCATAATAGGCTCCGCTCCATTGAATATTAACCGCAGCGATGACAGATCAAAATCATACTGATTAGCTGGATTGAACTGATTTAAAAAGTGCTGATAGCCGTAATTGGGAGACGAGGTAACATTGATACAGTGGTCGGAAGCTTTACGCATCCATAATACCGGGTACCTGACAAATAAGTCCGTCGGCATCAGGAACAAGTGCATTTGCAGTGCTAGCGGAACCAGGTGAAAGCCAATCAGCCCCATATCATGCGTGAGTGGCATCCAGCTGAGCAACCGATCGGTCGTTTTGAGTTCAGCAGCCTCAATAATTGCGGCAATGTTTGTTAAAAGATTCCGGTGGCTTAGCACGACTCCCTTAGGATGGCCGGTAGATCCAGATGAGAATTGTATAAAAGCAATATCGTCCTCTTGAGCTTCGTATACTTCTCCTATTCTATCTTGACTTATGGAATTTTGATATACCAATACGCGAACAGTGAGGCTATAGTCAACGAGTATCTTATCTACTTTAGACCTGAGCGCATGAACCGTTAGAATAAACGGATGATTTAGAACCGCACATACTCTTGCCAACTTAGCTTCACTTTCTGTATGCTGCCCAGGAGGCAAGGGTATGGCTTTAAACCCACCCAGTATACAAGCCCAAAAAGAAACTAAAAAGGTTTTATTATCATCCAGTTGAAATACTACTTCATCCTTCGGTTTTACGCCATTAATCTGTAAAAAATGAAGCATTGAAAGGGCCTGTGTAACCAATTGGCCGTAAGCCATTGGCTCTTCATTCTCAGCACCTGAAATAAAGGTTATTCCTTTACTTTCTTCGTTTTTCAAAGACAACAGAATCCCGGACAGGGTGCTGCGATGTAATGCCCCACCGACGACACTTATGGTAGACTCCATAGTAATGATTAATGTAAGAAATATGCGTTGTTTATCCTGGCAGTAGCGGTGTGAACTAGAAGCAGCGTACTAATATTTATAAGTAGCTAAGCAACAAAGTATTAATCTTGGCCGGTTTCGTCAGAACATGTGCTGCTATCGTATACCCTTTCTCTCATTGGGTGTTACAAATGTCCGAAAGCGGTTGTTTGTCATCAATAACTTCAGGTTTTACCCTATACCTGCTGGTTATAATACTAATTCAAAATCATAAAGACGCATTCAGAATGTAGGGAAAGCAAGTCAACTCGATGACTGTCTGCCGACCCGTGAATAACGCTTCAAGAACAGCCCGCAAACG
>NZ_VFIA01000019.1 GCF_014282275.1 Spirosoma utsteinense | reverse complement strand
ATGTACTCAGGGCGGGTTCATCTGGGCATTCCGCCTGTCGCTCTTCAATGGATTTGTCGTAGATTTGGCGATAGGATTGCTCGAACCAACCCAGTAATTTAGCGAAGCGTTTATGGTCTAAACCGGTGGCCGACCGCCATTGGCGGTCAGTTTTTAAAGCCTTAATTGAAAGATTCATAAAGCAAAATTATGCCATTGCAACAAGTCTAATAAATGAGTTGACACTACACATCAAATTCATGGTCAGCCTATGCTGTAAGACCATGGTTCAGGCTATACTGGACGAGCATAAAATAGCGTATAAATCGATAGAACTGGGGGAGGTAGAGCTTAAAAGTGCTATTACCACAGAGCAGCGGAATCAATTGGGAATTTCCCTGCTACAGTCAGGGCATGAATTGATGGCTGATAAGAAAGCCGTATTGATCGAACGCATCAAGAGTGCGCTTATCTTCCTGGTTCGTGATGCGGATCAACATCCCAAGATGAAACACTCTGACTATCTGGTTCAGAAACTCGATTATGACTACACGTACCTGGCCAATCTGTTCTCGGAGGTCACTGGTGTCACTATTGAGCATTTCATCATCGCTCATAAAATTGAGCGGGTCAAAGAACTCCTCTTATATGATGAACTCAACCTTACTCAAATCGCCGAAAGCCTTAACTATTCCAGTGTAGGTCACTTGTCAAGCCAGTTTAAAAAGGTTACAGGCCTGACACCAACTTATTACAAACAACTTAAACACAAAAAACGCACAATTCTTGAAGATGTGGGAATAATGTAAATCATATATATAATCTTGTAACAGCATACAGCGAAAAGGTGAACAGTTTTGTGTAGTTAATAATCAATTACATAAACTTAATATTATGAAAATTAGAAATCTACTCACTCTAGTGATCTTCTTCCTAGCGTTTGCTGCCGTTAAGGGATTTGGACAGACGTTGGCACCTAATCTAAGGACTGCTGCTAACTTTGCTCTATTCACCGCCAATGGAGCATTTACAAATTCGGGAGCATCGCAGGTA
Source organism: Spirosoma utsteinense (assembly GCF_014282275.1). Classification (GTDB taxonomy): domain Bacteria; phylum Bacteroidota; class Bacteroidia; order Cytophagales; family Spirosomataceae; genus Spirosoma; species Spirosoma utsteinense. The sequence continues at coordinate 130,230 of NZ_VFIA01000019.1, read as the reverse complement.
AATGGTGACATTGGGACCAACGTAGGCGCTTTAACTGGTTTTCCGCCCGGAACGGTAACCGGCAGTATACGTTTGCCAGGCTCTGCCGAAGCAGGGCAGGCCGCTCTTGATGTAGCGGCTGCCTACAATTATTTAAATACGGTTTCCTGTGGCACCACCATCAGCGCCGACTTAACCGGGCAAACGCTTAGCCCAGGGGTATCCTGCCAGACTACCGCATCACCTACCACCTTAAACGGAACGTTGACGCTGAGCGGATCAGGCATTTTCATCATTAAGTTAAACAGTGCTTTAACAACAGGTACATCGTCAAACATTGTGTTGACAAACGGAGCGACTGCCAATAATGTGTTCTTTCAGGTGAACGGTGCTGTAGTAGCAGGAACCAGTTCTAATTTGCAGGGCACGTTCCTGGTTAACGGTGCCATAACCCTCAATACCGGTGCTGCCCTTATTGGCAGAGGGCTATCGATAACGGGAGCCATTGTATTGAATGGCAATACTGTTACTAATGTAGCAATTCCACTGCCTGTTACGCTTGTATCGTTTGCAGCTACGGTAGCGCCTGCCACTCATACGGTAGACATTAGCTGGACGACGTCATTGGAAACAAACAACCGGGGTTTCGTAGTAGAGCGTAGCAAAGACCTTAAGACCTTTACCAAAGTGGGCGAGGTTGGTGAAATAGCTGCTACGAGCAAAGCGCTGAAAAACTACACCCTGGTCGACCTGACTCCTTATGCGGGTACGAGTTACTACCGTCTGAAACAAACCGATCTGAGTGGAAAAATGACAATTTACCCGGCCGTTTCGGTGGTTCTCCGGGATGATACCTATGGTGTATTTCCTAATCCGGTTCGTAACGATGGTCAGTTCTCGCTCCGTCTGGATGAGCCTGAAACAGCCACGGTTCGTTTTTACGGCATAGATGCCCGTGCGCTTCCAATTCAAAAAGCAAGTACTCAGTCGGGAAATCTCCTCCTGAAAACGGCAGGAAAGCTTGCGGCTGGTGTCTATGTGCTCACGGTTGAGGAACGGGGTCAAACACGCCAACACCGCTTAGTTGTCGAGTAATTATACCCCAATCACTTTATTAATCTATTCTACTTAACATTTCTTGACTCATGAAAACAAAGTCTATTCATATATCGGCTCCATCGCCTAAAAAGGCCTATAAAACCCCAAAAGTTAACGTGTTGGGTAATGTAAAAAAACTCACCTTAAAGATTGGCTCTGCCACTGACGGCCTGGGAAGCGGAAGCTTCGGGGGTTAATTCAAGCAGCTTAGGAGAGCCTGGTCCATTGACATAATTGGTAATGGGCCAGGCTTCTTTCGTATCCCACATTGCTACGCAGCTATATCTATGTTACTTGAACCGACTACCTGTATCCAGTCTACCCAGCATCAGTCATCATCCGTTCTCGGCAAAGAAACGATCGTTCTCAATTACGAAGCGGGGAATTATTATGAATTGAATGAGGTAGGCGGCTTTATCTGGTCACTCCTGCAGACGAAACAAGTAGTGTCTATTCAGACAATAAAAGAACAGCTACTGGAAGAGTTTGACGTGGACGAGTCTGTCTGTCAGCAGGAACTCATGTCATTTTTAGGCAATCTTTTTGATGAACGTCTTATCGAAATTACGGCGTAAGCAGGCGAAGATCCGCTCTCTGTCCTGGACCGAAAAATTACTGCTTATTTCTGTACTCACCGTACTGATACTTTTCAAGGTACTTCTGATTCTTTTTCCGTTGAAATGGTTTATCACGTCTGTATCTGACGCTGCTACCCATAAATCGAAAGAAGGAATACCGCTGGCCATTATGGATAAACGGATCTGGGCAGTCAGGGTACTGAGCGCCCACATTCCGCTTGGCTTCACGTGCCTGGTTCAGGCGCTTGCCACCAAATGGCTCTTAAAAAACCAGCCCGATGTTCGGGTTCACATTGGCGTACGCACCAACAGCATCGACGGGTTTTCTGCCCACGCCTGGGTTACCTACCAGTATAAAACCATACTCGGTGAGCAGCCCAACATGGTGTTCGAGCCAATCTTAGCCTGGAATTGATGTCGTATTACTACAGAGCCTACGGGCTGTCGATTGTCTCCGACTTCCTCCTTCCACCCCTACCCGCAGGCCCGCCTGCGACCGTTACTGACCTGACAATCAGGCGCGGCCAACTACCGGCAAGACCCTCTTTTGTTGGTTCGAAAGCTTACCGTGCCGGCATAAACGCTCAATTTGCGCAGACCGAACAAGGCGACCTTTGGTTAGACTGGCCACCGCTCATTTCATTTATGGCGTTGAATGGCAATGAGTTGATTGTTGATACTACCCAGACAGACGACCAGGTAATTTCGCTGTTCACCCTCAGCGAAGCATTAGGGTTAATTCTGTTTCAGAAGGGTTATTTCCTGCTGCATGGGAGCGCCGTCCGGATCGGCAACGAAGGTGTTGTGTTCCTGGGCGAGCCCGGTGCGGGAAAATCAACGACGGTAGCGGCATTTGCCGGAAAAGGGTCTAGAGTCATAAGTGACGATATGGTGTGTATCCGTTTAAGTATGACTGGTGATCACCAGTTGATCCCTGCTTTTTCACAACTAAAAATCTGGGAAAGCAGTGTGATCGGGTTACAGTTACAGCAGGAGTCCATGACGCCGGTACGCGAGGGCATGGACAAGTATTCGTGGCATGAGTCAATTGCATTTGAGGAGAAGGCCGTACCGTTAAAACAAATCTTCGTGTTACTGCCCCCTAACGAACCTGGCCGTGTAGATAGCCCCCTACCCAGTAGCCAGGTTCCCGTTGAATTGCTCCATCATTTTCCGTTACCCGACGCGCTCCTGACTGGTAAAGGGCTAAAAGACTACTTCGAAAAAAGTGTGGCCCTTGCCCGGACCACACCCCTTTTCCGGATGAGCCGCCCCGCCGACTTTGCGGCTTTGCATACGTTTGTAGACCAGCTGAACGCTATAGGCTAACATGAAAACCCATCGTTCCACTGAAATAGCGCTGTTGTTACTGGCTTGCTCAGCAGCGCCATCAGCCGGAAAAACAGAAACGGTACGGCTATTTCTGGAGCGCCACACTCCAGACTGGGACCGGCTTCTCAACCTGGCCAGCTACCACCGGCTCACCCCCTTACTATATCGGGCCTTTCAGGAAGTTTCGTCGGTTCCCGGTTCATTCCTGTCAACCCTCCGTCAGGAATGTCTCCTCATTACAACCGATAATCTAATAAAACTGCGCGAGTACCATCGGGTAGCCGCCCTGCTCGACGAACAGGCAATCGAACACGTTGCCTTCAAAGGGATTTACCTGGCTGAACACAGCTACCCAGAACGTGGACTACGCCCTATTGGCGATATGGATATTCTGGTGGACGGAAACGATCTGTATAAAGCTATCGGCATCCTGGCGACCGACGGCTACCAGGCGGGCGATAAATACAAAGCTTATCTGGAACATCCGGAAGGGGTAATATGGGACGAATTACACGAAATCAGTTTGTTCAAACCCTATTTCAACACCAGCCGCTTCGACATCGACCTCCACTGGCGGGTGGACTGTTTGTTAAAAGAAATCGGCGTATTCGAGTTAGACAATTTCCGTTCAGCGCCCGACTATATCATCGAAAACCAGGCTATTTTATTAGTCCTTCACCATGGCGTCAATAACTCCTGGGAACGTATCGGCTACCTGAATGACCTTTACTTTTTGCTTCATCAGGCAGACGTCAATTGGGACTGGCTGCTAAACGAGTTAAAAAAACATCAGCTGGAGGTTATCTTTTTCATGGGTTTATACTGGTGCCAGCAGGTATGGGCATTTCCGGTACCCGCGACTGTTCAAAAACAGATGCAGGTTTATAACCTTGCCGCGCTGACCCACCTGCGGGAGAAAAAGTGGGAATATAAATCGCTGACCTCGTTCAGAACGATGCTCGTTGACTTTGCCGGCACGCAGGCCACGTTTACGGATAAACTGAAAATCTACGGTTCTTACGCCCGCAGTTTTATATTTCGCTCCACCGTTGTTACCATCAACCGCAATCAGTTTTATATTCCCAAGGAATGGGGTTTCGCTACGGTCGTTGTACGCGCTTTTCTGGCTTTGCTGCGGCCCCGATGATCAGCCATTTTTCAGCGGGAAATCCTTTGTAGCAGGATTTCAACTTCCTTTCGATAGCGTAGACAGCCAAAGAGACAGGTAGATAATTCGGCTCAACAGCCAGTTGTAGCGCGTTTTTTGCTGAATTGGTATCCGTGAATTGAACACGATAGCAACGATCTCGTTAAATACAGGTCGGTCTATTACTTCCCATATTTCATGGCCGGGCAACGCAAACTGCTCGTGGGTTGCCTGATACAGCTGTTGCGCCGACAGGTTACCGTACTCGACGAAATTGGCCTTCGTCAGCCGATCAACGATGGCCGGGGGTAAAACGGTTTGTAAACCATGCCGAATCAACCCGCGCCCGCGCCCCTCATCGAAGCTTACCCACGCAGGGGTTGCCAGCCCTACTTCAACGACCCGTTTGTCAAAAAAAGGAAATGAATACTGATGCCCGTAATAAGCGCCGATATGATCTAACTGCTCATTGCATATCACATTAGTCGTATTGATAATCTGGCTGACGGGAACGGGGCTTTCCGGTGACAGGCAGGCATTTAACCCCTGTGTCGTTGGCTGTAGCAAAGGGGTCGACAACTGCCTGAAGGCCGGGCTGAAAGCACTGTCTATCAACACTCGGTGCGCTATTTTATCGCTTATCCGTTTTATGCAGTAGGTCAGTATGGCGGTAGTGGAGAGATTGAAGCGTTGCTTCTGACTGCTTAGTGTATGCAGAAACCTAGTCAACGGCTCACCTTTGAAACGGCTGACGACCTCAGCGCCAACGATATACAGGATATACTTCTCATACTTGGCCCGGTCGCTCAAACTGAGCCACTTATCACTGACATACGTCAGATTACGATTGGGCTGTGAAACTGTTTGCTGGCAGGCCCGCTGTAGTTCATCCCAGTCCCCGCGATCGATCAACTGATCGAGATAGTCAAATCCCGTGGTGATGACGCTGTCGCCGTCGTGGCCCGTAAGAATGCAGTCACAACCGATCTGCCGGGCTTTTATCGAAACACTCAGGTGAAAACTAGACGGTATGATAAAATGCTCGGGCCGATCGAACAGGCGATTTATTTCCAGGATAGAAGCCAGCACATCTGGTTCAGGCTGTACGGTATGATGGACCGGGTTCCATTGCCGGATAACTTCCTGCACGTAGACAGATTCGTCGGTAGAAGCCAGCCCCGTATCGATGTTGAAGGTATGCACCGAAGGACGGCCCTGGGCCATGAGCAGGTGCTGGGCCACACAACTAACCGATGAAGAATCCAGGCCACCACTCAGATGGGCACCCACCTGACTTTTGCCCAGCATACGGGCGTTGACAGCCTCCGTAAATTCTTCCCGAAACAGCGCAGCATAATCATCTGCATCTATTAACCCGTTAATCCTGCTGAGATCGGGTTTCCAGTAGGCCGTTACCTGGCTATCGCGGCTGGATACCTGAAGGTAGTGGCCGGGCAGAACACTGTAAATGGTTTCGTAGAAGGTTTCTGAACTGTAAGGCACATATGCTTTTGGCCAGGTCAGGTACTCCCTGAACTTATGCTGATTGGGCTTGACGACGACCTCCCCGATGGCGAGCAATGCTTTGATCTCGGTGGCAAAAGCGCAGAACGAACCGGGTCGATGCACATAATACAGGGGTTTGACGCCCAGAAGATCTCTGGCGCAGACAAGCGTTTGGCGACGGGCGTCCCAAAGTGCCACCGCAAAATCGGCGTTCAGTTGATTGAATGACGAAAATCCGTTCAGAGTGTAATTTCCGACGAAGTGACTTTCTGTACTGGACGGCTCAAAAACCGTTACGTCGGCTACTGCGTAAAGAGCCGCATCGGTATCAGCTTCCAAGATACTATCAAATGCCAGGAGTACACCCTGATCAACAGAATGACGTCTTACCCCACCCCTGTGTGCTAACAGATGCTCAATAGCCGTGATGTCTGTTTGAGCAACAGCCCGTCCATCAAACCGGATCATTCCCGCAATTCCGCCCATATGGCTTTAAAACAAACTGGTAAACGAGATTCGGTTAATAACAGACAGGATACAGAAAGACGTATCTATTAAATTATCGCTCACAGTTAGTAAGTATATATATACGCATACGTCACAAGATAAGCTAATAATTAAACAAACTACTATCTTTAGTGTCTGCACAGCAGGCAAAAGCGGTTTCGTCGCCATGCATCAATTCACCTATCAAGGCCAGCACAGGCATGTTAAAGACAAGCAGTTTACAGGTAGTGGTCCTGATGGCTTTATTGATCGTAAACGTAAGTTGCCGGGAGCAGTCAACGAAGCCCGTAGCCGATGACTCGGCTTATTTCCCTTTGGAGGTGGGTAACTACTGGATCTATCAGGTAACGACCAAAACGTACGTCACAGCGAATGCCCCTTTAACGCAAGTCTACCAGCTACAGCAAAAAGTCAGCAGTTCGTATACCCAGAATGGTCAGTTAGTTTTTGTGATCGACGAGTCGACCCGGCAGACAGATCGGTCCCCCTGGAAACTCAAGAGCCTCCATACCGTGTATAAAAACCGGCTGGAAGTCGTGGACCAGGACAATAACGCGCCGGTAGTCAGGCTGGCGTTTCCTGTCTCAGCGGCACTGTCCTGGAATACAAACCTGTATAATGCCAATCCCCTGGTTCTCCTCCGCTACCAGGATGCGGGACGCCCGTTCTCCGTCGGCAAGCTCAACTTCGACGATACGGTTTCGGTGCTTGGTACCAATGACTCTACACTGGTTAGTCAGGAAAAATACCTCCGGGTCTATGCCCGGTCGGCGGGCTGTGTATACCGGGAAGACCGGTCGCTGGCCTTTTGTCAGGCATCGTCGGATTGCCTCGGCAGCGGTGTGATCGAGTCGGGTACAGTAGCAACGTGGGAGCTGATTGCTTCTGACCGGCTGCCTTAGTACTGCCATAACACGTTGCCCGTTCGTGTTTCAGACCGGCCATCTGCCCAGCCTAGCCGCAGCCGGTATGGGTAAAAGCCGGGCACCTGAGCTTGCCATAAGAATGTGTTTTTACCCGTTGAGGTAGGGAATGGCCCGTCGAAGACCGGTACGCCCAATACATTGTAGATTGTTAGTTGGGAGGTAGCAGGCAAAGCCAGAACAGGCAGGTTTAATTCAAACCGGACATACGTAGTTGCCGGATTTGGATAGCTCCGAAACGTAACGGGCTCATCAGAGCCTGCCACGCCCATTGTCAACGTATAGGGCGGCTGGGTCCGGTTACCAGCCGCATCTTTGCCAAAAACAAGGAGTCGGTAAGTTCCTCCTTCTTTTAGATCCAGTGTTGTCTTTACCTGAAGCTGGTTGGCCGATACTGCCGCGTTTGTCAGCAATTCACGAGGAATTTTCTCAGGACTACACGTTTCACAACTTGCCACATACACCTCGACAGCGTCTGCATCCACGGCCGACAGGGCATTTTCATCGATCAGATAAATAGATAGTTCGGGCCTGGTACCAACAACAGCCTTGTTTTCCCTAAGGGCTCCATTGACCAGTACCGTAAGGGCCGGACTGACCACATCCGGCAAGGCGTTTGCGGGATAACTACTACCAACACCAGCTTGCGGCCAGTTTACCTCCAGACTGGCCGCATTATTATCACGGCTCAGTTCAACAAGCTGTCTGTCTGGATCAATCAGTACATCGATTTTTTGCAGTGTTCCATCGTTGGGTATGCTATAGGTCAATGTATCCCGGTACCGAAACGCGTCGAATCGAACGACCTTACTGCTTACTGTTTTTCCGGTTGTCCGGATCGATACGGCAACGGATTGACCTGGCTGGAAACGGCCCAGATTGGCCAAAGGAATAACTACCCGGATCGAATCGCTGTTTTTAAGCGTACTGCCCGCCACGGAAGACTGAATATATACCCCTTTCTGAGCAACCGAAAAATCGGGGCTGGCCAGCGGATAAAGGATCAGAGCCGGGTCACCCTGAAGAATCATTTGCAGCAGTACCGACACATCATACAGGTTGACCCCTTCTTTTTCTAACTCGGCATTTACCTGTTGCTGTACATGGCCAAATGACTGACCAAGGGTGGCTGGATTGGTAAATAAGGCTCGATACAGTTTCGTCAGATACCGGGTCGTAGGGGCTTCGTAACTGTAGTAGGAATGAGCCAGCACCAGAGCAGCCCCCTTGTCTGGAGCCAGCACCCAATCGGTTGATAAGGTGTTGAACCGGGAGAAAATCTCACCCACTCCGCAGCCGTTAAAAATCATCAATGGAAAGATAGCGTTGCGAAATCCGTTTTGCGGGGTCGACGCAAAGCCAAAGTTCATATCCGTAATGGCGGGTCCGGCATGGCCGAAAAATGTAATGAGACTGACGCCTTCATTGACTACCGGCGCAATATTTATTGGCTCAACAAGGTCGTATGGGTTGCTTTTACTGAACGATTTGACGTTCCCGCCCAGCACTCCATTCTCAAACAGCTTTCCCAGATCGCGCATGGCCGTTTGCAGGTTTTGCGCTTCGCTTTCCGACTTACCACCGCTGATATGGACAAGCTGCTTGCGCCACAACCCATTGGGCGTATTTCCTTCGAAGCGTTTGACTTTTGCCAGGTAGGTAAGCACCTCTTCGTTCGTCATCACGTTGAGCCGCCCCGTTGGAATAGCCGGTGTGTTGACCGAATTGCCGCTCAGGCCAGCCGTTAACAGAATGTCCGCGCCCGGATAGCCAATCGTTGGCACCAGATCATCGGGGGCCGTTTTAACGAAGTACGGATAGCTGTTGGCCTTCCCAATCAGCAACATGTTCTTCACCGCGGTCGTCCGTAACATGAAATCGGCAAAACGCCGGATGGCCAACGGACTGCGTTCACCATAGTTGAACGCGTCGAAAAGAGAATCGACATCGACCACGACAGGCGTATGCCCTCCCCCCGCCACCGAAGCCCGATAGTCGGCATAAGCCGTAGCTGACCGTTTGAGCGATCCATGCGTAATGATGAGATAATCGGTCGAGGGCGGGTAGGACAGTCGAAACCGGACGGGCACTATCGTCAATGGCTTCAGGACCTTGTTCGTTAGCAGGATATCCCGGTTTCGGACTGTTCCGTCAACCACCACCTGTGTTTGATTGCCGGTAGTTTTTACCGGCAAATAGCGGCAATTGAGTTTGTCTGTAATGTCGTAGGCAACGGCGGATGACGGCCCATTTTGTATGGCCAGCAGCGCCGTCTGACGTTTACCGGCAAGCAAATGAAAGGCCCGGGTTACCTCACCGGTCATATCGAACCCCTGCGGATAAGACACGTTTACGTACGTGATCGAAAACTGATTGGCACCACCGTTTCGCTCCGGTTTGAAGCGAAGGGTGAGCTGTTCTTTCCGAATGGATCCGGGTGTGAGCGTTGCCTGAAAAGGTTGGCTCGAAAATCCGATGAAGCGTAGTGAGGCCAGCGGTTTCTGCCCGTCGTCATCTAACAGAACCTGAATCTGATGGGGTTCATTGTCGCGACCGTTTACCATACCTTCCAGACGGATTGGCCAATCAGCCGCTACGATGTTTGGTAGTTTGACGTCAACCAGGCCTACTGAATCTGCCGTTAGTAATTTACCTGACCAACCTTCGCCCGGCTCGAAATAGCTCTGTTGAAGGAAGGGTTCGATACCTTTCAGGTTATTAAAGGTGTATTCACTGGTGAAAGCCTGAACAGACGCCTGAACGTGAAATTTCTCGGGCTCCAGGCCTGCCGCCGAGCCGTTGAACACGGCCATTCGTTTTCCAGTCACTGCCGGAGTAGCTGTCAGGAAATAGGCCGTTTTATCAGAGAACAACGTTTGGTACGGATGTAGCCGCTTCTGGGGCCGGTATACTAGTGAGTCCTGGCTACCGTCATTTCCTTCTCCGTAGAACTCAATATATGACTGGTCGGTAAAGACGCCATCCTGCTCACCCGACACGCGAATAGCGACTTCTTTCCCGCGGAAAAATAACTGCCAGCTAGCCGGGTTTGTCTTCAGGAAAGAAGCATCCCCATTTCGTATATCCGAATAGCTTATCCGATAAACACCGGTCTGGTTTACGGTTAGTTTTAAATACAACTGACCAGCCTTTATCCACTCGTTACCAAGTAGAGCCTGGGCACTGGCAGTAAGCCCAACAAACAGTAACCACGCTGTTAGTAACCCTCTTCTCACTGACATCCGTTCAAGGGAGTTTATAACCCGTCATTATCAAATATAGACTTAATATTCCAGGAAGAACAGCAACGCTTATGTCTGACGAGTGACAAAAATGGAAACATAGGGAGCACAAACAGCAATTCTTACAAAAAGGCGTCAACTACCGGTTCTTTCAGACTCCTACTTTTCTGCTCGACATCCGAAAGCTGACCAACGGACAACACGTATTCAGCCGTTGCTGCACCCAGGACCAGACGAGCCTGCTGCCGGTATTGAGTTAGGGCGTGGCGTTTTAACTGTGACATTTTGCTGTTTTTTTCGTTGATTTGGCAATGGATCTCCCCCATCTACAACGGGCGTGTCCGTTGCTTCTTTTTTTGAAAGCTTATAAAAATCAAACGTAGAACTTTACCTCAACTCGCCTTTTTAACAAGTCCTGAACGATTTTTAGATCTGTTTTTTATTTCGCAATGAACGAACAAAGTAAAAGTTTCCTGTACAAGTACCTCAACAACGCATCACCTACGGGGTTTGAATCGTCGGGGCAGCAAATCTGGCTCGATTACCTCAAACCCTACACCGACGAATACATTGTCGATACCTATGGAACTGCCGTGGGTGTGATCGGTCCGGGCAAAGACTATAGCGTAGTCATTGAAGCGCACTCCGACGAGATTTCGTGGTTCGTCAATTACATTTCCGATGACGGCTACATCTACGTCCGGCGCAATGGTGGCTCCGATGCCCTGATTGCGCCGTCGATGCGGGTTCACCTGCACACGAAGAAAGGCCCGGTCGATGGGGTGTTCGGCTGGCCCGCCATTCACGTTCGTGACCTGGCGAAAGACGTAGCCCCTAAAGTATCCGATCTGACCATCGACGTTGGCGCGGCTACAAAGCAGGAAGTGGAAGAAATGGGCATCCACGTAGGCACAGTCGCTACTTTCACCGATGGGCTGATGGAATTGAACGGGCGTTATTACGTGGGACGGGCGCTGGACAACCGCATGGGTGGGTTCATGATTGCTGAAGTAGCGCGTCTGCTTAAGGAAAACAACGTAACGCTGCCCTTTACGCTATACGTCGTCAACGCGGTACAGGAAGAGATTGGCTTGCGCGGTGCCGAAATGATTGCCCGTCGGCTGAAGCCAAACCTCGCCATCTGTACCGATGTTACACATGACACCCAATCGCCGAAGTACGATAAAAAAGAGCAGGGTGATCTCAAATGTGGGTTGGGCCCGGTCCTTTGCTATGGTCCGGCAGTACAGAATAACGTACTTGATTTTATGATCGGCGTAGCTGAACAGCAGAACATCGCGTTCCAGCGGCAGGCTGTCAGCCGGTCGACCGGTACCGACACCGACGCGTTCGCCTATGCTACGGAAGGAATTGCATCGGCGCTGATTTCGTTGCCGCTTAAATACATGCACACAACCGTCGAAACCGTTCATATGGACGATGTACAAAGCGTTATCAAGCTCATGTACGAAACCCTGCTGGCCCTGAAAGGCGGAGAAGATTTCCGGTATATAAAGTAACAAAGACACTAGGCATCATATATAATGTCTGACGAATGACGAAGGGAGCCGGGCTATTGTCCGGCTCCCTTCGCTGTTTACAGGGTGCACAAACTGGTACAGGCTAGCTAGCTGATAATCATGCATATAACTACCAACAGATATATTTACATACCTTTTAGTAAATAGAAATGAATTATCATTTATTAACAAGTAAGATTTGTTACCAAATAAATAGTTTAATAAACCATATATGAAATACAGGTACCTCATCCTGCTGCTGGCAACATCGCTATCGGCGTACTGTCAAACTGATCCGACTTCCGATCAGGTTTCGGGTAGCAAAACATCCAGCCCATTACCACCCTATCGGCCGGGCTTTGCTGTCATGCTTTCAGCAGGGTCTGCGGGGGGTGGTGTCGCCGTTGGGTATTCGATCAATAGACAGCTGGCAGCCCGGTTGGGGTTTAACATGTTCAATTACTCGGGTACGCTGAAAAGCGGCAAAGACAGTGACAATCTTCAGATTGGATTCGACTACAAACTAAAGCTGCAAACCACGAATCTCCTGCTCGATTTTTACCCGTTCAAGCGGTCGGGCTTCCGGGTTACGGGCGGGGCATTTTATAACCTCAACCAGATCAGCTTTTTCGGCAAGCCCGTTAAAGACGTAACGTTTAACGACGTCACCTTCACCGTTGACGAAGTGGGTACACTCGATGGCAAAGCCACCTTCAATAAGATTGCCCCTTACATCGGTCTGGGTTTCGGCAATCCCTACACCCGTGGTCGGCTCAAGTTCATGGCCGACGTTGGCTTTTTTTACCAGCAGTCGCCGACAATTTCGTTTACGACAACCGGCATGCTGACCCCTTCGTCCGACCAGGGCCCAATCATCCAGAAAAACCTGAGTCCCCTCAAATATTACCCGATCGTCACGCTCGGCGCATCCTATAAATTATAATCATACAGTCTCCTGTTGAATACATGCCTTATGAAAAACCTGACCCGATTATCGTCAACCTCCCTGCTTAAGGCGGTGGCTCTTTCCACCACCATCGGCCTACTGGTAGGTTGCCAGACTATAAAAGACATTCAAAACATCGATCCACTGAAAGATGTGGTTTTCAAGCTGAACTACCAGCCCGCAAAAACCCAGATACAGGGCCTGGTCGTTGATGCAAAAACGGGGCTTCCCCTTCAGATTCCTATCCAGATAAACCTGGTGGGCAAAGACGCCGGGCGCGCTGTCACCTTCGAAGGGAAATCCATTACCACCTACAAAGCACCAAAAGGTGATGTTTTCATAGGCCTGACGGGCGTTGAACCAACCCAGACTACTCCTGCCGAACTCCGCATCGTGGTTGATGCCGACGGATATATAGCGTCCAGCGCGAACCTCTCGATCACGAAAAGCCTGAACGACCCGTTCCAGATTCGTCTCGTCAAGTTCGATTCGCCCCCGACCGGCGTAGCCTCGAAAGCCCTGTCGACACCGACCTCGGCTTCGGGCGTCCTGACTTCCCAGCGCGTGATCGAGGTAGCTACCGCAGCCAGTGGCTCCATAAAGGCTATGCCCATGACCTTTACCCTCCCGGCCAATACCACGCTGAAGGACAGCAAAGGCGCACCGGTCGCTGGTAACGTAACAACCTCAGTGATGGCCTTCAACGGACAGTCTTCAGAAGCACGGCAATCATTTCCCGGTGGTTTACTGGCTCCGTTAGCGAAAAGTGCTCAGGGAAAAAATGATGTCAAAGGGCTTTTCAATCCGGTAAGCTTTGCCGCTATAGAAATGCGGAACGCTGGCGGTCAAACGGTATCGACGTTCAATCAACCCGCCACCATTCAGATGGGGGTGCCTGGTTCTACGTTCAATACGTCGACCGGTCAGCTTGTTAAAGAGAACGACAAGCTGGAAGTCTATAGCTATGACGAACTGACGGGTGCCTGGACATATGAGCGGAGCGTAGCGGTTCGGCTGGCATCGACCGGTCTTGTTGCCGATGTACCCATCACTCACCTGTCCTATTATTCGCTGACGACACCCAGAGACACCGAAACGTTTCAGGTCTCTTATACCGTCAGCAACCTCCCGAGCGGTGCCGCTTATACCTATTCACTCTTTCAGTTCAATCCGGGATCGGACAGCCAGGGCACAGAAGTTCGACGCGCCAGCAGCACAGACGGTACGCTTACCTTCAACCTCCCCGTTGGCAACTACCGACTGTCGGTTTACGACCCGATTGATCTAACCCTGCTCGGCTCAACAACAATCAGCAACACAACCAATAGTACTACCGACGTAACCTATACGCCACCCACGGGTCGGCTCAAGGCAGCTTTTACGGTAAAGGCGGTATGTGAAAACGGAAAGAATTTTGAAGTGTACCCAACGGTCAGTGTGTTCTACAACGAAACGGGTATGCAAGGCGGTGGTGTAGCCACGTTTGCCAGTGGCAAAGGGGACCTGACAGGCCTGAAGCCAAATACGGATTACACCGCCACCGTGTATTACGAAGGCAGCTTCAGCGTCAACTTCAATTCCGGCAGTGCCGACTCTGAGCATGTACTCGACTATGTGCTGAAGTCAAACACCATAGCCTGTAAGAACTAAGCGTAGACACAAACGTAAGTAAACCAGCAAGGCCCGACCGGTTTGATCCGATCGGGCCTTGCTGTGTAAAGAACAACCGTCTGGCTTATTTCGCCGTCGTGGTCGATACGGGCGGGTTGATCATGATATGGGCGCGGTGGGTACCGGGGTCCATGATCCAGGGCATGCCGGGTGCTTCGGGCTTGAGCGGCAGACCCGTACTTTCGGCGGTGGCGTAAGGGATATAGACCACGTAGCGCAGGTACCCATCCTTCACCTCGCCCGTGGCAGCCGTATAGTTTTCGTCTTTGGCAGAATAGGAGAACAAAGACGACGGATGAACGGGCATCACCAGCTTTTTCGACTTTACTTCCTGCTCGCGCATATCCGAAATCTCTTTAGTCGTTTTCCCCTGCTGTTTCAGCTCCCGACCGCGCTTCATAAACGGCTCCAGATCGCGGTGATAGCAGGAGACACTCAGGCCTTTCTGCGCCGGGTCGTCGGCCAGGCAAACCAGTTCGTTCGTGCCCTTGCGCAGCACGACAAAGTCATTTTTCTCCGAATAGCCATATACCATAGCCCCCGCCTGTTTGTCGGCCGGAGCCGCCAGCACAGCCGTCCTGATCTGCACATCGGCAGACGGTACGGGGGTCGTCTGAGCCAGGGCACAAACGGTCAGGGTAGACAACGTAAGGACAAAGAAGGTCGTTTTCATCATGAACGGTCGTTTAACCAGTAAGCTAATTTGGTGGTTCTACTACTCACAATACGACACTCAGCTCCTCAAATCAACCGTTGCGTCGGCCACCGCCCCGCATTCCGTTACCCCGCCCACCGGGTTGCCCAAAAGGGCTCGTCATTGGCGCACTGCCTACGAAATTCCGCAGGTTATACACGAAGCTAACCATAAAGTAACGGTTCAGCACGCGGCTCTGCACCTCTTCCGTGTAGGTATCGGTGACATTACGAACAATGCTCCGGTTCTGGTTCAGCAGGTCGAAGGCCTGAAAGCGAATCTCACCCTGTTTCTGCTTGAAAAGTTGTTTGGACAAGATTGCGTTCCAGAGCGTGAACGACTGGTTGAAGCTGCCCGCCGAGCCACCGTAATGGTTGTAGTAGACGTTGGTAGAGAACGTGAATTTACCTGGCAGTTGATAGAACGCATCGAGCGTTACTGTCTGGTTCAGAAAGGCCGTGTTTTGCTGCGGTTGCAGCGAGTACCGCGCCGACTGATAATTGATGTTTCCCGACAGGTTCAGATCCAGTTTCTCCGTAAAGTTGGAGTTGATACCCACCCCCTGCCCCACCAGCCAGTTGTTGGCCAGGTTGGGCTGACCGTTTACAAAACTCGTTCCCCGGTTATAGGTCAGGTTAGTGGTCAGGTTGAGGTTGGCTTTCTGCTGGCCCAATTTTATAGGCTGGCCCAGCACCAGCGAGCCATTGGCGGTGTAATACCCATCGGTATTGATCGGCTGCGTGACCTGCGCCCCCGACCGGTTGAACGAGGTAGCGTTGACGATCTTGTTATTGGTACGGCTCAGGTTCAGCAGGGCAAACAAACTGCGAAAGGTACTTGGCTCGAAGCGGTTGAAATTGACCGACAGGTTATGGCTGTATTCAGGTTGCAGGCTGGCGTTGCCGAGCCGGATATTGAGCGGGTTGGTATTGTCGGGAACGGGCTGCAACTGGCTCACACTCGGCGCATTGATACGCGTTCGGTATTGAAACCGCAGCGTACGGCTCTTTCCGAAATTATAGGTAAACAGGGCGTTGGGCAACAGGTTGGTAAACGTGCGGGTGAAACTGGTGTCGCGCGTGATATTGTCCGACGCCAGGCTGGCCTGCTGCGCGTCGAAGCCCAGGGCGTAGTTGTATTTCAGTCGCTTGGTTTGCCAGGTAATACCACCCCGGTTAGTCAGGAAGGTGTTTAGAAACCGGTTGCTGAGATCCCTGTTCAGCTGGTCGTACTGTTGGGTTTCTTCGTTATAGTCGTTTACGAATCGATTCGACGTGTTGTTATTATTCGACACGGCATAGTGAAACTCAAGCGTCTGGCGCATAGACAGTGGCTCGGTATAACTCACGTTGACGCTGTTGGTCATGGAGCGCGTCTGCTGATCGTTGCGCTGGTTGATTAGCTGTTCAAAAACGCCCGTCTGGCTGTTTGGCCCCGTCACGTTCGTCGTCGAGATGGGCGTATTGGACCGGGCGAAGGTATTGACCGACTGGTTGATGCCCTCGTTGTTCTGGTTGTTCATGGCCGTATTCCAGTTCAGCGAAAACGTGCGGCCCCGCTTGCGGAATTTGCGAAACAACAGCACCGTGTTGTTGCCGGTAAAGCCGTCGCCCGCCGAATTGTAGTTAGTTCTGCTGGTATTGACGGGGTCGCCCTGACCACTGAGTGTGGCTGCGGTGCTGTTTGTCTGGTAGTTCGAACTGAGCCACGACAGGTTGGGAATGACCCGGATCGTGGTGAGCGAATCCAGCCGGTAGTCGAGCCGGAGGTTGAACCGATGATTGGTATTGGTGTTGTCGGAGCCGTTCTGGCGGTCGGTTACGAAGGCCGAGTCCGACTGGCTACTCCCCGACACACCGCCGGGCAGAACATTTTCCCGCCGACTCGCCTGTTCGGTGAGGGTGTTGGTATTGCTGGCGTTATAGCTACCCGCCACATCGATTTTCTTTCCCCACGCGTCCCGGTAGTTCAGCCCTGCCGCCCACGACTGCGTGATGGCATTGTTACCAACCTGGCCCGTGTTGCCGCCCGGAGCGCCACCCCGGGTATTGCCCTGACGGCCTCCACCACCACTTCCGCTGAAGTTAGTACCCAGACCCAGGTCCTGCGCCGTAAAACCCTGCTGGTTAACGTTGTTGGCCATGCCCAGCACCGATATCTGCTGGGCGTTGTTGAAATGGCTGACGCTGGCCCGCGCCGAATACCGAATGTCTTCGCCCGGTTGCGGACCGGCTCCCACCGACTGCTGGCCGAACGTGCCTTTCCGCTTGTCTTTTTTGGTAGTAATGTTGATCGTTTTCTCCCGATCGCCATCGTCGACGCCCGAAAACTGCGACTGTTCCGACTGCTGATCGTACAGCTGAATCTTATCGATGATGTCGGCGGGCAGGTTTCGGGTTGCCATTTTAGGATCATTCCCAAAGAACGGCTTCCCATCCACGAATACTTTTTTAACCTCCTGCCCCTGTGCCTTCACCGTGCCGTCGCTGCTGACTTCTACGCCGGGCAGTTTTTTGAGCAGGTCTTCTACCTGCGCATTGGGGCGTGTCTTGAACGAACCGGCGTTGAATTCCAGCGTGTCGCCCTTCACGGCAACGGGTGCCCGTTCGCCCTGCACCTGCACTTCAACGAGCGTTTCCGAGGTGGCAATCAGATCGATGGTCCCGGCATCGGGGCTGGGCGTTTCGGGCGATACGCTCACCCGCTTCGCTTTGCCCCGGTAGCCGACATACGTCACCAGCACCCGGTACTGACCTTCGGCTACTTTCAGGAACTCAAACCGTCCCTCGCCATCGGTAATCCCGAACGTCACCAGCGACGAATCCCGCGCCGAGAGCAACGAAACAGACGCTTCGAGCAACGGTTTGCGCGTCAGCGAATCGACCACCGCCCCCCGGATGGTACCGGATTGCGCCTGTGTCCGGGCTGAGATCAGCGAACAGGAGAGTATAAACAGTGAATAAAAAAGGAGTCGTTTCATGCGTTGCCTATTCGTGGATCGAACCGCCTAAACGGTAGCGATTACTTCTTAATTGACTTGTTCCTGCGTGTATGACAGGCCGGGTGTATCCTGGACGGCCACGTCCGGGTGATAATCTTTTTGCCGCCCGGACGTGGCCGTCCAGGATACGGCAACCCTTCCACCCATAAACCTGACCCACCGTATTAATTGCGACCCGGAAACGGTGAACGGCTCATCATTTTCTGCCTAAAGTCGGCCATGGCTTTACGGCGCAGTTGCTCCATCTCATCCGACGAAATCGCTTTCGCATCGGCAGGTGGCTGAACGGCACTGCCGGCAACAGCCTCGGTCGAGATACTGGTTGCTTTGAATGACTCGTTATCCGATTCGATCTGCAACACGACACCTTTCTCCGGCGTCAGTGCCGCAACGGGCGAATAAGTAAACGGCAGATCGGTGGTGTACCAGACGGTGTACGTTTCCGCTTTCGCCGGTGCCTCGTTGCTCCCACCAGCCCTATTCCGCTGGCGGCCCAGGCTGGCGGTTGCCGTTGCTTTGTGGCAGAGGTAACCCGCTATCTTTTTGGTTTTGTCGGACGGTTGCCAGTTTTCGGCATTGGGCATGGGTCGCTCGGTGCGGTACGTCGTACTGACAGAGTCCTTTTTGATCGTCATCACGTCGATACGCTGCCGGTTGGCGAGGTCCAGAAACGTCGTCTGCTCAACGGGGGGCGTCAGGCGTGTCTCGCGCGGAGTACCACTCCGGTCCCCTGCCCCATCGCCCCCCACCGTTCGGCGCATCATCATGTTCTGATTCCGGTCGCGTTCTTCTTTGGCCATCGTCCCCGAGAAAACAAGCTTTTGCGTAAACGACATAACCTCGGGCATTCCTTCGGGCCCCTCGGGTGCGCCGGGGCTCCCCGGCCTTACTTCCTGCCCGTTAATAACCATCCGCATCTGCGAACGATCGATCTGGCGCATCCCTTCGTAGGTGATTATGCCGGCGGTTGGTGAAGTCTGGGCCAGCGCCGGGGGGCTGGTCAGCAGGCTACCGAGAAGGAGTGAAAAAGCTATCTGCTTCATGCTGTAAGGAGTGAATCGTTAGGTGAAAGTTGCATAAATATCCGGGCTGCTGGACTGTATTTCGTTAAAAGACGTTAACGTAGCGACGAATGCCCAATTTGTGTTGCTGAACCCTCCCTATGACTCCCCAACGTATTGTTTCCGTGGTGCCCTCGCAGACTGAACTTTTGTTCGATCTTGGCCTGGACACCGAAGTAGCCGGTATCACTAGATTCTGTATCCACCCCGCCGACAAGGTCCAGGCGAAGACCAAAGTCGGCGGCACCAAGACGCTGAACCTCGACCAGATTCACGCCCTCCAGCCCGACCTCATTCTGGCGAACAAGGAAGAAAATACCCGCGAACAAATTGAAGCGCTTCAGCGGCAGTATCCCGTTTACGTCACCGACATAAACACCCTTCCCGACGCACTGGCTATGATCCGGGCGGTTGGTGGCCTGGTTGGCCGAGAACACGAAGCGGAGGCCATGGCGCAGCAGATCGCTTCCAACCTTTCATCCTCTTTTCCCCACTCGTCCCCGCCTTTATCCGTTGCGTATTTCATCTGGCGCAAGCCTTATATGGTGGCGGCCAGCAACACGTTCATCGACGCTATGCTCGAAGCCGCCGGGTTCAGAAACGCCTTCGCCAGCCAAACACGCTACCCCGAAATCACGTCAGATGACCTGCGGGCGGCTCATCCGGACCTGATTTTTTTGTCGTCGGAGCCGTACCCATTTGCGGATAAACACCGGGCGGAGCTGAACGCTATCTGCCCGTCGGCGCAGGCGCTGGTGGTCGATGGGGAGGTATTTTCGTGGTACGGTAGCCGGTTATTGCGGGCGGGGGATTATTTTAGGACCTTAAACAGCAAAATCGCCCTGCTGAAATGATCATTCCTGCCAACAATACCCTTTCTGTCGGTGCCGTCAACCTGATTTTGTTCGCAGCCCGGCAGTGCGGTGCTGATGCCGACGCGCTGGCCCAGACGGCAGGCATCAGCCCTGACCAGCTACGTGACCCCGACGGACGGGTATCGATCCGGCAGATGCAGGCGCTTTGGGCCGGTGTCGTAGCGACCACGGGCGACCCCGACATTTCACTCAAAATCGGGGAGATGATCAACCCGGTGGCGGTTGGTGTACTGGCCTACGTGATGATGCACAGCCCGACGCTGGGAATCGCCTTTGAGAAACTCTGCCAGTATCAGGATATCGTCTGCGACGGCATCCGGACCACAGGCCGCCGGTCGGGCGATCAGTTTATACTGGCCCTGGAGATCATCAGTCCCGATATTATTTATCCGGCCTATGCCGTCAATTCTGAACTGTCGATCTATCTGGCCGCCATTCGTGCCATGACGGGCCTGAACCTATCGGCGCGTCATGTTCAGTTTGCCTATCCCCGCCCCGCCGACACCCGCGAACACGAACGCGTCTTTTCGCCCGCCAGTCTTACTTTCGATGCCGACGAAACGGCTATGGTTCTGGATGCGACATTGCTCGACATGCCCGTTCTGAACGCGAGTCCCAGCCTGTCGGCCCTGTTTGAAGGCCACGCCACCGATCTGCTGCAACGGCTCCAGACACCAAACCTGAGCAGCCGGGTCAAGACCGAGATCATAGCCCTGATGAAAGGCGAGGAACCGACCCTGGCAACCGTTGCCGACCGGCTGGCGATGGGCCTCCGCACCCTTCAGCTTCACCTCAGAGAGGAAGGCACCACGTATCAGCAACTGCTGGACGACATCCGCAAAGATCTGGCGGTAAAGCATCTGCGGGAGCCCTACCTGAGTACCACCGATATTGCGTATCTACTCGGGTTTGCCGAGCCCAGCGTTTTCTTCCGCTCGTTCAAAAAATGGACGGGACAAACGCCGGGTGCTTACCGATCAACCCCTCCGTACCCGAATCCAGCCTTCAGTGCAGCCCTGTCATAATGACCCTAAACTGGTGTGTTTGAAGCTATCGGGGTATTTCAACCCATAACCGGCCACCCGGTCCATACTCGCATGGGCAAAGAGGATGATTCCGGCGAGCATCAGGTTTTGATTCGTCAGCGCCAGACCTGCCAGACCGATCACGATACCCAATCCCTTGTGATGAACCAGATTATAGGTAACAGCCCCAACAGCCGGATTGATCAGGTAGCCGATCATGCTCAGGTCGGGCAGCAACAGCAGCGCCGGAAACCACCACCAGGCAAATGGCAGCAGCGAAAACAGATAAATAGCGCCCAGGAACTGGGCCAGTTCTTCAGACCTCAATAGCGTTTTCATTAGATCGTGTTATGCCCTGCCAGTGGCCCGCCAGGGCCCTGGTAGTGGCTAGTTAAACAGTAATATCTTTTAAACAGTGGCTGGACCTTACCTCTCAATAGCTAGGCAAGCTCGCGGCAACGTTGGTAGAACTCCGGATAAACGGCCGCTTGAGCTGGTGCGTAGCGAACCACGTCAGGGTCTCGTTCAGGGCCTCATCCATGGGCGTTTCCCGAAAGTCAGGAAACAGATTCCGAACCCGGTTATCGTTGAGCAGGATAGTATTTTCGTAGAGATACAGCATCTCGTTTACCTCCCGCATAACGGGCATGAACAGGCCGAGCACCGACAGAATGAACCGGCCATGGAGTTGAATCTTCAACGGCTTACCTGTCAACGCACTTATCTGCCCGAACCAGGACCGCATTGACGTATGCGTCGTTCCACCGTAATTCAGCACCGTATACGCATCGAAACGCGCTGAGCGAAGCATCAGCCGGGCGATAATTTCGGCGGCATCGTTCGTATAAACCGCCTGGTGGGGAACATCCGCCGTGAGAAGCCAGGGAAGCGGCTTACCCATCAGCGCATTCTCAAAAATTGGTTTGATGCCTGCATTCAACACATTTGGCCCCCAGAAGTCCGGTAGCCGAACGGTCAGCACCCGGCATTTTCCGGCCTTCGCAGCCCGCTCCAGCATGGCTTCGATCTCGACGCGCAACTGTCCTTTGCGGGTAATGGGATTGGGTGACGAATCCTCGCGAATCAGCTCCCGTGTGTTTCCAAAGTTGTAGATGTTACCCGGAAAAACGATGGTCGCTTTTTGGTGTCCAGCCGCATCGATCACCTTTTGGGTAACCGTGTCCATATTGCCGAACCATTCGTTGTACGGATAATTGATGCCGTGGAAAATATGCGTTTTGCCGATTGCCACGCGGTTGAGCAGAGCCGCATCCTGGGCATCGCCAACAACAATGGTGAGCGTCGGCGCATCCGGGAAGAGAGCTTCGGCTTTGGCCCGATTACGAACCAGGATGGTAACGGGCAACTGGCGGGCGAGCAGATTAGCGGTTACAGCATAGCCGATACTGCCGGTTGCACCCAGCACGAGGGTATCGATCGAAGGGTTGGTGAGCGTTGTATTCATGACGAATGTGTGTCTGCTTAGTACACAACAAAGGTCCGGCCGACTAGCCCGGCTGTCGATGACGGATAATGAAAATGGAGTGACGGATTACGAAAAAACAACGGCAAGTCAGCTTTTGACCAGTCGCTTATCGCTGAAAACAGCCAGTTTTATGTCCAGCAGCCACTCCCAGCTGTAATAAGCCAGCTTCAAATACCACGGTAAAGCCGCAGGCGTTTCGGCTCCCACAAACGTACACTGTAACGACTCTTTCCGGAAGATCCGGCGGGCGCGGGCCAGGTGAAACCGGTTGGTAACGACGATAACCCGCTGCCAGCCTTTCTGACGGCACAGCTGGGTTGCCAGCCGGGCGTTCTGATAGGTATCCCGCGCCTGGTTCTCTACGAAGATCTCTGATTCCGGAACGCCCAACTGGTGTGCATAGGATGCCATCACCTCGGCCTCAACGAACGAGTTGTACACCCCGCCACCCGTCATCAGCAAGCGATCGGCCTGCCCGCTTTTAACAATTTGAACCGCTTTCTCTACCCGCGACGCCATCAACACGCCCGGACTACCGTCAACATTAGCCGGGTTCCCCAGCACGATGACCACATCGAACGGTTGCGTTAGTAAACTGGCAGGTTTAGGCATTAGCGCGGGTGAGCAGTCGATTCGGAGGGGTCAGGCACGGTGACTGGCGGCTTCGTCGATGGGCTCTACCGGCACAACCCGCGCCATATCGTCCCAGAAGGACGGGTACGATTTAGCGACCACACCCGGCTCTTCGATCACGATTTCCCGCTGCATCGCTACCGGCGCAAAGGCCATCGCCATCCGGTGGTCGTCGTAGGTAGCAATTACTGGAACGGGCAACGAACCAGGGTTCGCCAGTGGTCGTACCTCGTAGCGGTGGTTCGGTTCAACTTCGACCAATTCTGCTCCAATTTTCCGAAGTTCGGTTTGAAGGGCCAGCACCCGGTCAGTTTCCTTTATTTTGAGGCTTTCGATACCCGTCAATGTCAGCGCAACCCCGTTTACAGCCGCACAAACGGCCACGGTCTGCGCCAGATCGGGGCAGTCGGTAAAATCCCAGGTCAGCGACCGTTCAGCCGGGCGTTTGGTAAGGGTAACGCCCCGGTCGGTAAACACACTGTCGACGCCCATCGATCGCATAATGGTAACAATGGCGCTGTCGCCCTGCAGGGATTGCGGCTTTAGCCCCAGCAGCTCTATTTCAGTCTGCTCATCGCCCGACAAGGCTACCACGCTATACCAGTAACTCGCCCCCGACCAGTCGGACTCGATCTGGTAAGGCTTGGGGGTATAGGGTTTAGCGACTACGGTGATGGTCCGCTGTTCCCAGTCAGCCTGCACGTCGGCACCAAAGTACGTCATCTGGGCCATGGTCATCTCGATGTAGGGCCGCGAGCCGATCGGACCGGTCAGGGTGAGTGTCAGGCCCTGCGGCAGGTGGGGCGCAATCATGAGCAGGGCGGAAATATACTGGCTGCTGACATCGCCCCGGATGCTGAGCTGGTTCTGGCCTGACGCTTCGAACCCATTCAGTTGCAGGGGTGGGTAGCCGTCGTTTTTAAGGTACGTGATGTCGGCACCCAGCGTCCGCAGCGCATCGACCAGTATCCCGATCGGGCGCTCACACATGCGTGGCGTACCGGTCATGGTTTTCTGCTGCCCCGAAACGGCGAAATAAGCCGTCAGAAACCGCATCGTCGTGCCAGCGTCGAGCACATCGGCGGTCGATTCGGGAGACTTCAGCAACCGGATCATCGTTTGCGTATCGCGGGCGGTCGACAGATTTTGTAAATCACACTGAAAGCCGGTCAGCGCATCGAGAATGAGCGCACGGTTGCTTTCGCTCTTCGACGAAGCCAGTGGAATAGTGGCGTGAACAGGGGTAGTTGGGGAAAGTAAACGAACGGCGTTCAAAAGACAATGGGGTTGGTAACAACAGGAATCAGTCTGCAAAAAAACGAAATAACTGGTAGATTACGGCCTTTTTTACCTTGATCACGCAGTGAACTTTGCCAAAGCTGTTGGTTCAATACCTGTATAACCCTGTCTTACATCCATGACTTATTTCATTAACGCGACTGTCTTCACGGGCAACGACTGGCTGACGGGTGCGTCGGTCGGTATTGCCAACGGCCGGATTCAGACCATCTCAACGACCACTACTGAAGGGACGGACGAAACCGATACGGTGATCGACCTGAACGGCGATTACCTCATTCCAGGCCTGATCGACCTGCAGCTTTATGGTGGGTCACACTGGTTTCTTAACGAGCAACCCACGCCCGACACCGTCCGGCATATCTACGACACGCACGTCCGCAAAGGCACGACAACCCTGCTGCCTACCATTCATTCTACCTCACTCGATGTGATGCAGCAGGCTATGGCGGCCGTGCAGACGGTACGGACCGAGAACCCCTATGGTGTACCCGGCCTTCATATCGAAGGGCCGTATTTCAACCCCGTCAAACGCGGAGCCCACAGCACGGCCTACGTTCGGACACCTGCCGAAGGTGAACTCGAAACCCTGTTCAGCACCAATGCCGACGCGATTCGTATCCTGACACTTGCCCCCGAAATCCTGACACCCGGCCAGCTCGAAACCATCGGACGATTGAAGCACAGCCATACGCTGTTATCGCTGGGTCATTCCAATGCGACGTACGAGCAGGCCACCGACGCCCTGAATACCGGTCTAATACCCCTGGCAACGCATTTATACAATGCCATGCGCGGATTTGAGAGCCGCGAGCCAGGTGTAGTTGGTGCGCTCTTCGATCACCCCGGCGTCCGGGTCAGCGTCATTGCCGATGGGTATCACTGCAATCCAGCCACCATCCGTATTGCGCATAAGGTATTGGGCGACAGACTCTTTCTAATCTCTGACGCACTCTTCGCCAACCCGCCCCGCCCGGCCTTTACGCTCGGCCAGTTCGTTGTTCACTACGAAGCTGACGCAGCCGGACAGGGACCAGGTTGTTATATGAACGATGAAGGCAAACTGGCCGGATCGGCCATTACCTTACTTGACTGCGTTCGGGTCTGCGTCGACCGGGTGGGCTTATCGCTGACAGATGCGCTGAGAATGGCCAGCACGATCCCAGCCGACATTATCGGGATGGGTAATGAATTGGGCGCTATTGCACCAGGGTACATCGCGAATCTGGTACGGCTGGACAAAGCACTTGTGATGAAGAACGTGTGGGTATCGGGCCAGATGATCGGGTAAACGAATAGAATTTGTAATCAAATAGAAACCCTACCATTTAGTTTTGTATTTTAACTATAATTCAAAATTTTATTCTAGACTATTCTTGTATAACATTATTATAGTTGGCAAATTTGACAAAGTACAACACGAACCACGGCTCACTTCTATAACCGTGCGCACAGGTATGGAAGTGAGCCTATATACGCAACGAAACAACGGTTGGCGGCTCTACCGGTAGCGGCCTGACTACTTTTTCATTACTCTTTTTGTCATCTCCCTACGCCGTAAAAACGGCTGTCGAGTACAGTATTGCCCAATTATTTAATATACCCCATCAGTTAATTCTTAAAAATGCTTCCAATGAGAAAATCTGTACGCAAACGATTCTTCCGGGTTTTAGTCGCACTGGTTGCTTTGCTCACTTACCCGGCATTCGCCCAGCAGCGCGTTATAAGCGGGCGTGTAACAGCCGAGGAGGATGGTAAGCCAATAACAGGGGTCAATATTGTCTTGAAAGGTACCAATACCGGTGCCGCTACCGACGCCAATGGAGACTACAAACTATCTGTACCTGAACAGGGTGGCTCACTGACGTTTTCGTTCATCGGATTTGCCACGCGGGAAGTGGCGCTGGGTGCCGATACCAAACTGAACGTAATGCTGATTGCCGATACCAAACAGCTGGCTGAACTGGTTGTCATTGGCTCCCGGAACAGCAGCCGTACCAAACTCGACACGCCCGCTCCGGTCGATGTGATTGCGGTCTCGAAACTGGCGCAGACCATGCCCCAAACCGAACTGTCGCAGTTATTGAAACAGATTGCGCCCTCGTTCAATTCACTCAAAGTACCGGGGGCCGACCTGGCGTCCCACGTCGATGCGGTGCAGTTACGTAACCAGCCTCCCAACCAGACGCTGGTGCTGCTCAACGGCAAGCGCCGACACACATCGGCTCTCCTGCTGGTGGCCAACAACGCCGGACCCTCTACCACGGTAGATATGCGTACGATACCGCTGGCCGCCGTTGAGCGGGTCGAGATCCTGCGCGACGGAGCGGCTGCCCAGTATGGCTCCGACGCCATTGCAGGTGTGGTAAATATGGAACTGAAAAAGAGCGTCGGCGTCTTTACCGGCATGTACAATACAGGATTGTACGCGAATGTAGGGCTGGCCAAAA
Organism: Spirosoma utsteinense; assembly: GCF_014282275.1. GTDB lineage: Bacteria > Bacteroidota > Bacteroidia > Cytophagales > Spirosomataceae > Spirosoma > Spirosoma utsteinense. Next base: position 103,257 of record NZ_VFIA01000019.1, on the reverse strand, counting down.
ATAAAGACATCGACAACTTTGGCACCGACGGCCGGATGCATCAGTTCATGGGCAACTATGGCTTCGGGCTGGGCGACAAAGGGGGTTTCATCAACCTGACCTTCGAACTGAGCAAGCAGGGTAGCACCAGCCGCGTTCCGAAGGGTGGCTACAGCGGGCAGGTGTTCGATGACAGCTACCTCAATAACACGCGCAAAACCGCCGATGGGGTGCCGATCATTACCAACCCCGAAGCCCTGGCCAGCCCCGACAACAACGCCTTACGCACCGATAAAGGACTACAGACCGCCCGCGGACTAACACCCAAGAGTTTCGAAATGATCAACGGGCTGAGCAAGGTAGACAATGGCTCGGTGTTCATGAACATGGGCATACCGCTGAATACCAAAGGGGGCGAGTTCTACGCCTTTGGTGGTCTGAACTACCGGGACACCCAGAGCGGCTGTTATTACCGGTTTCCCCGTCAGCAGGACCGGTTTCTCAACGAGCTGTATCCAAATGGATTTCTGCCCCAGCTAACCTCCAAAATTTCCGACAAATCGCTGACGGTGGGAGTCAAGAGTAAGGCCGGTGGCTTCGATGTGGATTTCAGCAACAGCTTCGGGTCGAGCAAATTTGCCTACGGTATGGTCAATACCATGAACGCATCGTACGGTCCTGCTACACCAACCACCATGCGCCTTGGCGACAACAATTTCACCCAGAATACCACGAACATTGCCCTGAGCCGACTATATAGTGAGCCCATGGGTGGCGTACTCAAGAGCATGAACATTGCCTTCGGGGCCGAGATGCGGGTAGAAAACTACCAGATACTGCCCGGCCAGGTCGAATCGTACACGAAAGGAACCTACGGCTCATTTACCGCACCCGAAGACAATTTCAATTATACCCAGCGCGTCAATAAGGACGTGAAAACCGAAAAGGTGGTCACCAACCCCGACGGTACGCAGTCGACAACCTTCGTCGATCTGATCATACCTTACCGGGGCGGCACAGTCGATATCAAAGGCTACTCGCCCAACTGCCAGTGTTTCCGGGGTTTCGCGCCCGATCAGCAGGCCAGCGCTTTCCGGTCGGTGATGGCGGGCTATGCCGACGTTGAGGTCGACATCACGAAACGGTTCATGATTGGCCTGGCCGCCCGCTTCGAGAACTACAGCGATTTTGGTAACGTACTGACGGGCAAGTTTGCCACCCGCTACTCCATCATTCCTGACGTACTGGCCCTGCGGGGGTCGATCAGCACGGGATTCCGGGCACCAAGTCTACAGGAACTGTACTACGCCCAGACCTCTACGGGCTTCACGCCGGGTGGCGTCCCTTTCGATCAGGGCTATTTCACTAACACCAGCACGGCGGCCAAAGCGCTCGGCATCCCACGCCTGAAACAGGAACGGTCAACGAACATGAGCTTCGGTATGACTACCCAGCCCATGCAGGGACTTGAGGTTACGGCCGATGCCTACTACATTAAAATCCGGGATAAGATCATCCAGACGGGCGGCTTCTCGGGCAGCGATATTGGCGGTGGGCTGAAGAACGTGATCACCGCCGACGGTATCGCCCAGTTCTTCACCAACGCGGCCGATGTTGAAACCAAAGGCATCGATTTCGTAGCCAACTACCGCACCCGCGCCGGATCGGGCCAGCTTACTTACTCGCTGGCTGCTAACTGGAACACGGTTGCCTTCACCCGCGTCTATCCGGCTACGCTCAACGTTGGCACCGATAACCAACTGCCAACAGACGCCACCTTGCGGGCACAGTATCTGTCGGACATCTACCTGAACCGCAACTCACGGGGCAGCTTTGAACATGGTAGCCCACGGCAAAAGTATATTGCCTCGGTAGTGTATCAGAAAGGTCCGTTCTCGGCTATGGCGCGGGGAATTTATTACGGCGCAGTACAGTACTACAGCAACTACCACGAAACCGAAGATATTACCTCGCCTTACGCTGACTATAGCCTGGCCTCGCGGATGACGCTGGATCTGAGCGTGGGCTACCAGTTGCTGAAGGCATTGCGCATCTCAGTCGGTGGCGATAACGTGACCAACACCTACCCCACCCGCACGCGTGCCGACCTGACAGATTCCGGCCGGTTTGCTTACGACAACTATCAGATGGGCTTCCAGGGCGCCTACTACTACGCCCGCATGAACTTCCAGTTCTAATTTGTGGACCTTCCTTTTTTAATATCCCGTCCCCCGTAACAGCACTGTTACGGGGGACTTTTTTCAAAGCCGATAGATACTCAGCTCATCGTCTCCCACCGGCTGCCGGCTGGTTAACCGCCCCTGAACAGCAGGCGCTTTCAAACCGGCCCCAGGCAGCGTGTTGCCGAGCATGGTCGGGCTTCTGAACACGCGCATCTCATCCCATAAACCGGCATCTATAAACGATTGCAGTAAGGTCGTTCCGCCTTCTACCAGCACGGACTGAATACGGCGCTGGTAAAGATCGGCCAGGAGTTGCGGCAGAACGGGTTGGCCAGGATCGAGCTGTACATAAGTTGTCTGCCCAACGGTCTCCTGCTTCAGGAAATTATAGCACAGCGTTGGCTGTGTGTTGTCGAACAGGTTCAGGCCCGTATCCAGACGCAGGTATTTATCGATGACGATCCGGGTTGGATTTTTGCCGGCACCGGGAAATAGCCGCACGTTCAGGCGGGGGTTATCGGTACGAGCCGTATTGGTCCCTACCATAATAGCGTCCTCGTCGGCCCGCCACCGATGTACCAGCCGCTGGCTGAGCGGTCCGCTGATTTGAACAGGCCGACCATTTTCGCCCGCGATAAAGCCGTCGCTGGTTTCGGCCCATTTCAGCATGATGTAGGGCCGCTGCTTCTCCATGAAGGTAAAGAAGCGGGCATTCAGCAAGCGGCCATCCTCTTTTAACAAGCCCCGCTCAACGGTAATACCGGCGTCGCGTAGCTTTTGAAAACCCTGCCCACCCACCAGCGGGTTTGGGTCATCGTTGCAACAGACTACCCGGCCAACACCTTTCTCGATCAGCAGATCGGCGCAGGGAGGCTGCTTACCCACGTGCGAGCAGGGTTCCAGGGTTACGTAGGCGGTACTTTCGGGTAGTAGCGCTTCGTCTTCCGGCCGCACCGACAGGATAGCGTTTCGCTCGGCATGAGCCTCCCCGTAGCGCTGGTGCCAGCCTTCACCAAGGATGCGTTGGGTGGGTTCATGTACAATCACACACCCGACCATTGGATTCGGACTGAAGTGGCCCCGGCCGAGGGTGGCCAGTTCGAGGGCGCGCTGCATGTAGCGTTCGTTCATGGATCAAAGTTGACGCCGAAATGGCCAATAAAGCAAAACGGACCGGCAAGATACCGGTCCGTCAGGTTTACAGGCAGCGTTAACCTTAGTCACCTACGGTCGATTTATCGGCCGATGACTTGCTACCCGAACGATTTACATACTGGCTCTGGTCAGCCGTTGCGGGCTGGTTACCTGCTTTATAATTTCGGCTGGCTACCGAAGCCGGCGGACTGGCGGGAAGTGATACCCCACCCGTTGGCGTTGTGGCAGGCTGCGGCTGTTTGTAGTTGGCAACAGTTCCCTGAGAAACAGGGGCCACCACGAGGGTACCGGTTTTCTGCTCCCAGCGGCTGGCTTCGGCCGCTTTGTTGGCATGTTTATAGTTATGTGTCGAATAGGTATGGTCGTTCCGGTTGTTGTTATCGATCTGGGCCGTAGCGGCAACAGTCGATACGAGTAAGCCGGTTATTATCAATAAGGTCGTTTTCATCGTTTTTGTGTTTTACCTCGTTTATCGTCGTAACGATGGCACAAAGGTGGCCCGCCCGTCTTAAGGCCGGGTTAGACTCGCGTTAGAAAAGGGTTAGAATCTCCCGTCTTTTTATCAGTTTTACAGTTCAATTACTCCGATTACGCATGGCAACGGCCAAACCCCTATACGAACGACTTAGCAAAAACATTACGGCTTACCCACCCGAGGAAGCGCGGGAGATGGCTTTTATGATGCTCGACCATTATTTTGGCCTTCGCAAAACCGACGTACTGACCGATAAGCCGCTGCCGCCCAACCGCACCGAACCCGACTGGTTCAAGATTCTGGAACGCCTGAACCGGCAGGAACCCATTCAGCATGTGATCGGTACGACGATCTTTTGCGGCCTGGAATTTGAAGTATCGCCCGCCGTACTCATCCCCCGCCCCGAAACGGAGGATCTGGTTCGGCTAATCATGCACGATTTCGCCGACCGCACCGACGATGTGCCTATCGTGGATATCGGTTCGGGAAGCGGTTGTATCGCCATTACGCTGGCGCGGTTTCTGCCGCAGTCGGTTGTAACGGGCTGGGACGTGTCGGAAGACGCGCTGACCCTCGCCCGGCGCAATGCCCAGCACCTGAACGCCGACGTTACCTTTGCCATTCAGGACATTTTGAACGTACCCGCCGAGCTCGTCAGCAAGTTTGACTGTGTGGTGAGCAACCCGCCGTATGTGACGCGCTCCGAAGCGGCCGCTATGGACCGCAACGTGCTGGACTACGAACCGGGGCTGGCTCTGTTCGTCGAAGACAACGACCCACTGGTGTTCTACAAAGCCGTCGCCGACTTCTGCCTCCGCCACCTGACAAAGGACGGGGCTTGCTATGTTGAGATCAACGAGCGCTTCGGGGAGGCTACGCAGCAGGTATTCGCCGACCGGGGTTTCAGCAACATCCAGGTCTATAAAGACATTCACGGGAAAGACCGCAGTATCCGGGCGACGTTTTAACAAGAAGTCGTAAGTCCTAAGTCGTAATAGGCCTAAGTTGAGAAACTTACGATCGACCAGTGGCAAACGCACTTTTGACTTCTACGACTTACGACCTCTACGACCATATTATTATGCAAGCCATCACCTCTTTTACTTACCATACCAAGATCCGTGACGTGTTCAGCGAGATGAGTCAGGTCGTAGTAGGGCAGGACCGACTGCTCAACCGACTGCTGATCGGCCTGTTTACGGGCGGGCATATTCTGCTCGAAGGTGTTCCGGGACTAGCCAAAACGCTCACCATCAATACGCTGGCGAAAGTGCTGGAACTGGACTTTCAGCGCATCCAGTTTACGCCCGACCTGTTGCCCGCCGACTTGATCGGAACCATGATCTTCAACCAGAAGACCAGCGAGTTCGAGGTGAAGCAGGGGCCTATCTTTGCCAACCTGATCCTGGCCGATGAAGTGAACCGTTCGCCGGCCAAAGTGCAGGCAGCCCTGCTCGAAGCCATGCAGGAAAAACAGGTGACCATTGGCGAGGAGACATTCGTACTCGATCGGCCCTTTCTGGTACTCGCGACCCAGAACCCCGTTGAGCAGGAAGGTACCTACCCCCTACCCGAAGCCCAGGTCGACCGGTTTATGATGAAGGTGTTCGTCGATTACCTGAGCCGCGAAGATGAGCTGGCCGTGATGCGCCGGATGTCGAACATGAACTTCGATTACGAGGTGCAGCCCGTACTGGGTAAAGATGATCTGGTAGCCATCCGCGACGAGATCAACGGCATCACCATTTCCGAAACACTCGAAAAGTATATCATCGAACTGGTATTTGCCACGCGCAAACCAATGGACTACAACCTCCGCGACGAAGCCCGCTACATCCAGTACGGCGTGTCGCCCCGGGCCAGTATCAACCTCAACCTGGCAGCCAAAGCCCTCGCCTACTTCGACCGGCGCGACTACGTCCTGCCCGAAGACATCAAGGAAGTGGCCCCGGACGTGTTCAACCACCGTATCATGCTCAACTACGAAGCGGAAGCCGATGGGGTAACGACGCTCCAGGTCATTGAATCGATCCTGCGGAAGGTAGCCATTGGCCGATGAACTGACAGCGGGTGTACTGATGTTTCTCAGGCATGAGACAAACGCACGTTTTTCTGCTCATCGCCTTCCTGCTGGCGGGTGGCTTATGGGTGTACCGTACGTATTTCGGTACGCCACGCCCACCGCACCGCCGTCCGGCCGGCGCTACCTCGCCCGGTAATCGACGGGTCGAGAAAACGGACGACGAATGGCGTGCTGCGTTGACCCGGTCGCAGTACAACGTCATGCGCGGCAGCGGTACCGAATGGCCCGGTAGTAGTCCGCTCACACACGAACACCGACCTGGTACGTTCATCTGTGCAGGTTGCCATAACCCGCTGTTCTCGTCGAAGACCAAGTTCGAGTCCAATACCGGCTGGCCCAGCTTCTACGCGCCTGCTGTTCCCAACGCCGTTTACAACGAACCCGACGGTAACCGTACCGAAGTCCGCTGTTCCGTTTGTGACGCCCATTTAGGCCACGTTTTCACCGATGGCCCGGAGCCGACCGGATTGCGCTACTGCATGAATGGGGTAGCGCTGGAATTTGCCGGTGTACCGGGCGAGAACCAGACCGGGGCTCCTCGTCAGAACTGAAAGTAAATGAACTGGTTGGATGAAAAAACGCCGAACAGGTAGGTTACGAACGTGATCAGCACGAACAGCACGGCGAAGCGGGTGGTATTCTCCGTAGGTATGCTGAGGTAGAAATATTCTTTCACCAGCAAAAACGCAATCAGCGCCATACTGAACCACATCTCAACGCTATTGAGCGGGCTGTCGATGTGCTCGAATGGCGACAGCGTAGCGATCCGGCCCAGGATCAGGAAAGCATCATCGACGGTGCGGGCCCGGAAGAATACCCACGTCAGCATGATCAGCACAAAGGTGAACAGCACGTTTCCAACCACCCGCAGGGGCGACTGGGCTTTCTGCTCGTTTACAGGGGAGGTTATCTGCCGGGCTGGTTTGGCCGAAAAACCCAGCCGCGCCAGAAGCTTGTCGCGCAGAACGGCCAGGATCTGATAGAAGCCATTGAGCCCACCCCAGATCACATACGTCCAGTTAGGACCATGCCATAAGCCACTGGCCAGGAACACGATCATCATGTTGATATACTGCCGGACTTCGCCCTTGCGGTTGCCACCCAGCGGGATATAGAGATAATCGCGGAACCAGGTCGAGAGCGAAATATGCCAGCGTCGCCAGAACTCCGAAACAGACTGCGCGATATAGGGCGTCCGGAAATTTTCCATGAGCGAGAACCCCATCACCCGGGCAGCTCCAATGGCGATGTCAGAATAGCCCGAGAAGTCGCAGTAGATCTGGATGGTATAGAAGAACGTGGCCGCCAGTAGTGTCAGCCCGTTACGCTGGTCGGGGCTACCGTACGCATAGTCGACCAGCAGGGCCAGGCGGTCGGCGATAACGAGCTTTTTAAACAGCCCGAACGCCATCTGCATCAGCCCGGCCTTCACATTTTCGGCATCGTACGGAAATGTTTTATGAAACTGCCAGAGCACGTTCTGCGGCCGTTCGATGGGGCCTGCCACGAGCTGCGGGTAAAACATGACATAAAGCGAATAGATACCGAAATGGCGCTCGGCTTTCTGGTTGCCCCGGTACACTTCGATAGTGTAACTCATGGCCTGAAACGTATGGAACGACAGGCCAACAGGAAGGATGCTCTTGTTGTCTTTGAAGGACGAGATACCGCTCTCGCCAAACAGGTGCAATACCTTAATAAACAGCCGGTTGCCCAGATTGAACACCTGACTGGCAACTTCCGGCATGTGCAGCTGCTCAAACAGCCAGGATACATTTTCTGTGAAGAACCCGAGGTACTTGAAAAAAGCCAGAATACCGAGGTTTGAAATCAGCGACAGGATCAGGAGCCACCGCCGGGCCGGACCCGTTGTTTTTTCGATCCAGATGCCCGCAATGTAGTCGATGACGATGGTCAGAAACAGAATGAGGATATATTCTGGTTTGAGCACCATGTAAAAGTAGCAGCTGGCTACCAGCAGCAACATCCACCGCCCCTGCCACTTCAGACCGAAGTAAGTAAGGGTAATGACAATAAAAAAAAGTAAAAATTGTAGTGAATTAAATAACATGCAGGCTCTAAGTAATCGTACAAAATCCGTTCAGCGCGTAGCGGGTGCCTGTTTGTGACACCGGGTCTGACTGGCTAGCGCTCACCATAGGCCACCATAGCTGTCCTCAACGACCGGGCGGCCCGGAATGCAATGTACGCAAAGCCGATGACCAGGAACACTTCAAGCCCGTAGTCGAGCCAGTAATTCGGCTGGTTCAGCTGGCTGAATCTATAGTAGAAAGGTTGACCGATACGCCACCAGAACGACGGATGTATGGCCGCGGCCACGTTAAACCCGATGAGCCAGAAGCAGGACCATCGGTCGCGAAAATCGACCAGGTTGAACACCAGCGGCAGCATGAACAGATAAGCGTAGTTGCTGATGGCGTTGTGCTGCACGACCGTTGTCAGGCTGAACATCAGTATATACAGTAATGCTACCGACCGACGCCGGTTCGTTGTCGGCATGGTCAGCATCACGCCCAGGGTAATCCCCATCGTCAGGAGTAGCCCGGCGTAGTTTTCGAATTTGACTGTCCGGTTGATGGCTTCGCCAACGAGCGGAGCCAGCACCGACCGGAGGTTAGGGGCTTTAAGGTACGTTCCTTCTTCCAGCGGCTGGGTCATGAACAGCATATCTGTTTTCCAGTACAGAAATACCAGCACCGGCAGCCCCAGCATGGCAGCGCCCGTCAGGAATTTGATTTTATCCCTGACCAGGAAAAAGAAGGGTACTCCTAACAGCACGAAGATGGCTTTTGTCGATAGCAACCCTAATCCGAACCACAGGCCCGCCCGGAGCGACTTTCCGGTTGCAACAGCCTGTCCTGCCAGTATGGCAAAGATCCAGAGGCTAACGTCTTCCTGCCCGCTCATCACGCAGAACACGAACGGTACGGGCAGCAGGTAATAAAACAAGGTACGAAACAGCCGCTGCCCTTTGGGCTCGTTGCCGTAGTTATCGCGGTAGGTAAGCCAGACGGCTAATGCTTCAACAACGGTCATGGTCAGCACAACCGTACGGGTGCTGTTCCACAGGAAGAGCGGACCAGCCAGAAAGTAACCGAAGAAGGGCGAGTAAGGACAGTACACATCCCGGTACAGCACTTTGCCAACGCCCGCCCCAATAGCGATGGGGTAGTAATAGTCCCTGACATCGGACTGCGGCTCATAGCTCAGCAAGACATAAATGCCCAGAAACGGCAGCAGCCTCAGCACGAACCAGAATAAAAACAGCCACGGTACGCCCGGCGTCTCCAATCGGTTTTCCAGCCAGTTACGCTTGTAAAGCGCTACCAGCAACAGCAACCCAAGCAGTATAGAGACTCCCGACTTAGCAAAAACAATAAACATACGTTGACTTAAGTAGGCAAAGTTGACTTAGGCCAACGGTATTGACGAGGGCACCTCCGTGAGCTTTTCCTGGCCGGCTCCCGATCGCATCTGCTCCAGCACAATCCGCAACAGATAAACGAAAATGCCTACTTCAATACATTGGATGAGGTAGTCGACCCATTCGGCGGGACTGTCGATCAGCGACCAGGTGTTGTAAAGTTCCTGCTCGTTATACAAAACCGACAGAATCGGCTGTACGACCGTCAGCACGTTGAGCACGATGAAAGCAGGCCACGCCCGCTTTCCTCCTGGCGTCGAGAGCACGATGAATACCAGCGGCAATGTATGCGTAAACAAGTAAAAACCGGGCGAGCTTGGCAGGCACAGCTGGAACAGGGCAAACGTAAAGACGTATAACAATGGCAGTAATCGATGATAGCCCATCGATCGGCACCGGTGACCCATCAGCGATGCGCCACCGATGGTTGTCAGCAGTCCTGCCCAGTTCAGGTAAGTTAACGGAACCTGATCAAAATAGGTACCCAGTACAGGCCGCAATACGCTCACGACATTGGGCGTCATGGGCAGGGATGAATGTTGGATAGGCATCAGAAAATCCATACCCACCAAACTGTACAAAACCAGTAGACTCGGCACACCCACGACCAAAAGCCCGGCCAGGTACTGAAAGCGGTTGGGCACGATAAAAAACAGAGGGATCAGAAATACGATCAGCATGAACTTGATCACCAGCATACCAACGCCCCACAGCAGGCCAAGCTGGAAGCTCAACTTCCGCCCCCGGGGCAAGGCCAGCGACATCAGGCAGAAACCCCACATCCAGATGTCCTCCTCGCCACTAAGGACCATGGCCACGAATGGCAACGGTAAGAGGTAATACAGCACGAACCAGATAATGGGCGCATCAGCCGTAGTACGGTAGCGACGCAGGGTGGCTTTGGCAATGATGAACTCCATAACAGCCATGAGCAGTATCAATACCCGGGCATTATGCCACAGCAGGAGCGGCAAACCAATCAGGTAGCCGAACAGCGGAGCGTGGTACGAGAGAAAATCGCGATAAACGAGCTTACCCTGTATGGCAGCCTCGGCTTTGCGATAAAAGAAGTCGACATCGCTGCGGGGCTCCTGATTGAGAACGACATACACACACAGGAACGGTACCAGGCGAAGGAGCAGAAATGACAGGTAGGTGGTGATCCTTTCATGACGCTGCAAAAACGGACCCACTCGCTGACGGTTGGAGAACACCAACCAGACAGCCACCGCCAGACCAACGACAATAATGCTTTTAACAAGCGAAGTGGTATCGAATGAGATCATAGATAATCTGGTAAATCAACGGCACTTTTTTTAGTGGCAATCAAAGTAGACTGTGTTTCCGGTATGGGCCAGCACCTGCTTAAACGAGCGGGATGGGTACTCAATGGATCGTATTCCTGTTGGGTACCGCCTGCCGGGAGCTACAAAACACCGGTAAGCGTTTTTTATAGTATGGGTTGATTCGGTAGTGTGGCTTGTGGCATTATCGTGTTGGCACCCGAGATCGGCTGACGTTCCTGACGCCGTATTATTTCCCGCACAACGTATAAAGGGCGACCTTTCGTCTGAAAAAATATACGTAATACATATTCGCCAATCATACCCAGGGCAATAAGCTGCACACCACTGAACAAAACGATCACGAACAGAAGAGCCGTAAACCCCTGGGGCACATCACCATAGACGTATTTCTTAACCAGTGTCTGCACCAGATACAGCATGGCCGCAGCAAACGTGATCATGCCCAGTCGCGTTACGAGCTTGACTGGGTATTCGCTGAAGTTGAAAATACCGTTGTAGGCCAGCCGGCGCAGCATCTTGAAAGAATATTTCGATTCGCCGGCCAGACGGGCGTCGCGTTCGTATTCGACACCAACCTGCCGAAAACCGATCCAGCTCCGCATACCCCGGATGAAACGACTCTCCTCCGGCATCTGGCTCAGGACATCGGCCACCCGGCGGCTGATAAGCGAGAAATCACCACTGTCGAGCGGAATCTCCACGTAGGAGATCGAGCGCATCAGGCGGTAGAACGTTGAGTAAGCCAGCCGCTTGAACCAGTTCTCCTTGCGCTTTTTCCGAACGGCATACACAACGTCATACCCTTCGCGGAGCTTCCCGTAAAACTCACCCAGCAACTCAGGCGGGTCCTGGAGATCGCCATCGATAATAAACAGCGCTTCGGTTGCACGGGCCGATGCCATACCCGCTGTCAGCGCAATCTGGTGGCCGTAATTACGGGAAAGAAAAACACAGTGATAGCGGGGGTCGGCCAGCGCTAGTTGCTCCATCAATGCCACCGTATTATCGCGGCTCCCGTCGTCGATCAGCACGACCTCTATACTCAGGGGCGATGCGTCCATAACGGCGTTTAACCGGCCAACAAGATGCGGAAACGATTCTGTTTCGTTGTAAAGCGGAGCAACAATAGAAATCTGCGGATCTGACAAAACAGTAAGTAATGGACAGTTGGTAACGGACAAAAGTACGCTTTTTTGATGTTTGGGTAGCATCCGACACCGGTTTCTTACGGAATCGTTATTTGCCGGTTACTGAAACGAATCGGCGAATTTACGCCCTTTTCTCCCCGAACGGGTGGCGTCAGCAGGCCAACCCGGTAGGTTCCCGGTGCTAAGATTGGGTTGATCACCTCGGCCCATATCGTTCTGACCGGACGCCCCAGGTAAAATACGCCGGGTCTGTAACCGAACTCCGACGGGAACAGGTACGTACGCTGGTTAGACTGGATCACCACAGCTGCCTGACCCACAGGCTGCGGCAGGGCATCGACATCTGTTTCAACAATATAATCATAGCCCCCTCCGCGCATATGGAGGTTCAGGTTAGGATCGGCCGGCATGGGAGTCGATGAGCTAACGCGTGTCTCGTAAGGAGTGAAATAACCCGTTGGATACCGGTATATACCCCGCCTGACGGTCTCGCGCATGACCGTTCGTACCATATCGGCAAAAGGCGACCCCCAGTTGGGGCCAAGGCCAATATCGTTGTGTTTCTGGTTGTAGGAAAACGTAAGCAGCATCTGCTTCCGGAAAGCAATCTGGGGCCAGTGTAGCGCGTAGGAAACTGACCAGACCACCAGGCTGACCACCAGACCGGTACGTACCCACCGACCCAGGGCCAGTCGCGGCCGTAGTTCGCTTAGTCCGGTCAGGTACACCAGGGCCGTCAGCAGGGCCGGATAAATCATGTAGTTGCTGACCAGCATAACATCATACCCAAAGCGAGGCCTCAGTATAGCCACAACAGCCGCGTTAACAAACAGAAACGTGTAGCAGCCCGTAAAGAAATAGCGCCGACGCTGCTGGCCCGCATTGGCCGACCGGTGGCGGGACCAGAGCGGCCAGTTCATGCGCCATAAGAACCAAAAGACCGTCGGCACCAGCAGCAGGCCAAAGAGTGTGGGTAACAGACTCCGCCGGAAAATATTGCTTACCGGCACCAGATCGAGCAAGGCCCCGGTGAAGGTAAAAAAGGCAGCCATGACGATGTGTGGCGAATGCAGGAAGAACGAAACACTGCTATCGTTCCCCTGTGCGTTCTGAAAGTCGTGGAAGTAAAAAACGATGGTAGCCACCCCGATGCTGAGCCACAGGCCCAACCGTCCCCACTGCCGCGCCAGCGCCAGTACCACCGCGCCAGCCAGCCAGCCGAACAACCCGTTGCTCATGGAGAGTGACGCCAGCACCTGTACCAGGATAGCGCCGGCGAACCGGTACCGCCCACTGCCCGACAGCAGGTACAGGGCCAGCAACGTCAGGAAGATAACAACGCCATGTTGCAAACCCGTCAGAGCCCACAAACTGGTCAGGTAATACTGCGGTTGCCAGAAAATGAAACAGACCGGTGCAAACATCAACAACGGCAGATTCATGGATCGGAAGACGCGGTAGCATAAGGCAAACGTGCCAAACAGGAACCCAAAGGCAACGAAGACAAGCCACCGGAAGTTGACCTCGCCCGTTAACGCCCGCATCACCACCGCCGACAGTTTAGCGGTCAGAATCCGGTGTTCGTTATTGGGGCGCAGCAGCCAGTCGACCTTGTCGGCTAGCGTGGTTGCGTCGCTGTAGCCCAGAATAAAGCTGAGAAAAGCATCCATATCGTCCACCCAGGGCACATTGACGGCATAGGTAACCACCAGAACCAGGTAGCACACCAGGGGCAGCGCTATCACCAGCGGGGCTACCCGGCGCATCCAGGTCAGGGCAATGGGTTTAGTGGATAAAGCAGCAGAAGTCAGCATAACTAGGTCTAACAGATTGATCTTGCGCTAGTACGGAAATACCGGCGTTTTCTCGTTCACGCAATCAGTCACGTATGGGCAGCGAACACGATCAGCCCGCGTTCCGGTAAGTCTGGTGAATACGGTACAGTTCATACCACATCTTGAACATATACCCCGTGCTGATCCGCGAATCACTTTGCTCGATCCACTGCTTCAGGGGCACCTCGGCCACATGAACTGGCATACTGGCCCGGCCATGCTGCCGGATCAGCCGGGCCAGCAGTTCTACGTCGAACAGCCAGGGACTGATAAAGGACTCCCGGAACAAGTCGGCCACGACCCGACGCCGGAACAGCTTGGCCCCGCACTGGGTGTCATAAACGGGCAGTTTCAGAATATTACTGATGAAAGTAGCAATAACGCGGCCAACATAATGCCGGAAGGGGTCGCGCCGGATATCGGCACCCAGGAACTTGATACGCGATCCCATCACCAGGTCGAGCGACGGTTTCTGGTCGAGTGCCGCCTGCAAATCGCCAATGGCATCCAGCGGGGTGGCCAGGTCGGCATCCAGAAAGCCAACGTAATCGACAGACCGGTTGGCGCAATGAAGCATCCCCGCCCGTACCGCACCGGCTTTACCCTGATTCTGAGCGAGATTCAGGACTTCGATCTGACCGGGCTGCTGCTGGCGTAATCCTTCCAGTACCGCCTGCGTAGTGTCCCGGCTACCGTCGTTAACGAAGCATACGGTCACCATCGGCACCTGGCGCAGATAACGGATAAAGGCGTCGCCCGGAAGTCGGTTGGCTTCGTTGTAACACGGAATAATCATGCAGACTGACGACATGCGGGGTTAGCGTTTAGCAGGAGTAGCCACCAGGAGGGTAGAGTCGAGAACGATGGCTTTGTGGTTGTAGTAACCCGACTGGCAGCGATTCCACCAGTGCGTCCGTTCGGGCCGGATGTCTTCGACGAACAGGCTGGGCGGATACACGCTGATGGGAGCCAGCCGAAGTGTGTCGGCCGATGACTGAAGCAGGCGGTGGCGTTCGCTCATCTCGCGGTCGTAGGTAGCCGCATTGCCACCCAGCAGGTCGGTATACAGTTGCTTCACTGATTTGCTGAAAGCGATACTGCCCACCAGCCATATGCCGGTCACGACCAGTACCGGCAGGGAGATCGACGTTCCGGACAAAAAAGCCATGACAGGAGCACGTGGCCCCCTATTGACCGACCAAACGGTCAGGACAAAGAACCAGCCAAGCGTGAAGAAGACGAACAACACGTTCATCGTTCGGGCAAAAGGCGGCAAGCCAATACCGTAGTAAGACGGAAAGATAATGGCGGCCAGTATGCCGATATACACAAGGGTAAGCAGAACAGGGGGGAGCGCAAACAGGCGGGCGTAGGGCGCGTCGGGCCGGGTGATGCGCCGGGCTATCGGCCAGAACAGCAGCGACAGAGGCAGTATGGGCGTTTTGATGAGCCACCCCCCTACCGACCGGGCCAGCCAGCCAAAGGACGCGCCCATCGACTTCACCAGCTCGCCACTTTGCGGGTTGCCTCCCATCCGGATGGCATTACCCGGTGCCCGGAACAGCAGCCAGGTCGACACCAGGGCAACCACGACCAGAAAGACCAGAAACGGGTCGAGCGTCCGCTGAAACACCAGGCGGTAGCCCGCAATGGTGAGTAACAGCAAAAGCAGCAGCACCAGATTGGTTTCGCCGGAGCCGATACTGGCGAAGACCAGAAACGCGGCCCATACTACCGTCAGGCGCTTGTTCCAGCCCGCAGGCTGTCGATACCAGCGCATCATAACCGCCAGCAGGTAGATTGTCAGTACAGTCGGGACGGTATAAGTGGCAATGGCCGCTGTCCAGAAAAACGCTTCGACAACGCTTTGCAGCGCCAGTACAATCAGAAAAAACAGAACCCCGGTCGATAGCAGGCGGGTTTTGAACGATTCGCCCCGGAGCAGTTCGCTTACCAGCGTAAACAGTGCGGAGAGCAGCGCCGTAACAGCCAGGGCCGGAATAAGCTTGAAGCCATTGTACCAACCCCATACCAGCGGATTGGCATGAACCAGCATGTTGGAAAAATAACGCCCTGTCCACCCGTTGTAATAGTAGTTCTGAGCGGGCCAGAAACCATATCGAACGGCCGTATCCGCAAAACAGTAATCATCGGCTGCCGATGGATGGTTGAAGAACGACAGACAAAGCAGCGGAATACAGGCCAGCAAAAACAAAAAAACAGCGGTTGCGTCTGCAATCCGCCCAGTAAACGTTTCTTTCATAGTGTAGCACCTAACCCAGCGGCCCGGTGTGAACGGTTAATCAGACAACCGACGGATCGACGTTGGTGCCCTTCTTTTTCCTACGCAACTTCGGTGGGTGTTGACCGATTCAGGCGATGATTCAACATCGGATAGGCCAGTACGGCTATCAGAATGACGAGGGTACCCACATAAAAGCCCGGTGTCATGCGTTCGGAATTGCCGAAAATGAGTACAGCCAGCAATATTCCGTACACCGGCTCCAAATTTACAGTTAAGATTGCCATATACGGCGAAAACTTACGCAACAGCCGAACCCCTACCGTGTAGGCATAGACGGTACAGACCAGTGACAGCACCAACAACCAGCCCCACTGTTGGGGCGTATTGGGTATATACTGCGTTACCTGATTTACATCGAGCGGGTCCAGCATACGTATGGCCTGCCACATCAGGAAAGCACCTACCGAAGCGCCGGCCATCTCGTAAAACGAAATCACGTAAGCGTCGAGCCGTTGGGTAAACCGGCTGTTGATAATGGTAAAGAGCGACGAGAGCATGGCCGAGAACACCGCCAGCGCCAGGCCGACAACCTTGTCGAACTCAAACCGGAAGATCAGGTACAGGCCCGACAGCACAACGGCACCCAGAACCACTTCTATCGTTCGTACCCGCCGACGCAGGATCAACGGCTCCAGCACACTCGCCCAGAGGGAGCTTGTAGCCATACCGGCCAAACAGACAGACACATTAGCAATACGGGCTGCCAGAAAAAAGGCAACCCAGTGGAGCGTGATGATACCACCCGTTGCCAGCAAACGCCAGCGATCGCCGGGCGCAACCCGGATCGTCTGCCGCCGTACCAGCAATACCACGCCCATACCCAGAACGGCCAGCACCGTACGAAACAGCACCACCGCCGACGAATCGAGCGGTTCAAGAAGCTTACCCAGAATGGCGGTAAACCCCCAGATCAGAACAATGAAATGGAGTTGGAAGTAATCAGAAATAGAAGGTTTACTCATCAAGGCAGAACGATAAATGAGGAACGATGCGTTACGAATGCCAGCGATGTCATCCGTTGTCACGCGTCATTCATCATTTCTAGCGGGGTATCGTATTATACAAAAGCACCCCAATTCCTGCAAAAATAACATTCGGTAACCAGACCGCCACAATAGGATTCAGATTGCCCGACTCGGCAATACCCTTGGCCAGCATAAAAAACAGCAGGTAGGTGAACGCCAGCATGAAGCCCAGGGCGACCTGCCAGCCAACCCCCCGGCGACTTTTGCGCGCCGACATGATAACGCCAATGACGGTCAGGATGATGATGGCAAACGGGCGGGTATCGCGGCTGTATTTTTCAAGCAGGTACATTTCCACGCCATCGGCCCCCCGGCTTCTCAGCAGGTCGATGTGTTTGTTGAGTTCGGGGCGGGTAAAGGTCTCATACAGGTTGAAGTCAGACCCGAAATCATCGGGTTTCATGTTGAGGGTCGTATCCAGCCGTATACCGGGCGTCAGGGTTTCGCGCAGCCCGTCGATCGTGCGGATCTTATAATCGTAGACGGCCCATTTCTTCTTCTTGGCATCCCATTCGATCCGGTCGGCCGAGAGTTTTTGTTTGAGCAGGTTGCCTTCGATACGCTCCAGCGTGAACTTATAGCCGGTGTTGCTCAGGTTATTATAACTCTCCATGTAAGCATACGTATTCGGCGCTATGGTCAGGTGAACATTGCGACCGGAGTAGGTATACGCATCATTGATGTACTTCACTTCAAAAGCAATCCGGGTTTTATTGGCCTGCGGGATGATGTAATTGACCAGAAAATAAGTGACCACCGCCAGCACCGATGCACCCAGTACATACGGAAAAAGTAGCCGGATAAAGCTGACGCCACTACTCAGAATGGCAATGATCTCGGTGCGGGCCGCTAACCGCGACGTTAGGAAAACCGTTGCAATAAACACCATCAACGGGCTGATGTAATTAGCCCAGTAGGGAATAAAGTTGAGGTAGTAATCGAACAGGATTTTGTCGCCGGGCGCACTATTTTTATGAAAATTATCCACCTTCTCGGTGTAATCGATCATCACCACCACGAGCACGATCACCAACACTACGAAAATATAGGTTAGCAGGAATCGCTTTAATATATACCAATCGAGTAATTTCATAGTAAGTAGTTAATCAGTCGGTAGGTTGGTCAGTCGGTCAGTCAGCTAGTTGGTGAGTCGGTCAGTTGGTGAGTAATACCTCTGGCGTCAGCCACTGACCAACTTACCAACTCACTGACTGACTAACTGAATTAACTAACCAGCAAATTTCTGGCAACGTCGTGACTAATGAACACGGTACGACCATTTCCAACAGCCACCAGCATCGATTTATCGAAACTATTGACCTCCGTTACGGCCACGGTGCAGCCCAGGGTGAGATTCGAATGATCGAGGTGTTGCAAAAATTCGGTCGAGTGTTCGAGTACCGCCATCAACCGTACGGTATCACCCGATATGGCTTCAGACAATTTACGATAACCCGTTTGAGGCATGTCGCCGGTTTGGGTAGGAATGGGATCGCCGTGCGGATCAAACTGCGGGCTTCCTAGGAACGTATCTAACCGGGTAACCAATTCTTCTGACCGAACGTGCTCCAGTTCTTCCGCTATTTCGTGCACGGCATCCCAGCCAAAACCCAGCTTTTCAACCAGAAAAACTTCCCATAACCGATGCCGGCGAATTACCTGCAACGCCAGTCGCTCACCCTCTTCGGTAAGGCGAACACCCTGGTATTTTTTGTAGTGAATAAGCTGTTTATCAGCCAGTTTACGTAACATATCCGTCACAGAAGCAGCCTTCGTCGCAGTCATTTCAGCCAGCGCATTCGTGCTTACCTCACCCGCCTGGCGGGTGGCGATGTAATAGATCGTTTTCAGGTAATTTTCTTCGGTGAACGATTGCATGTGGTGCGGTTACGTAGCTAAAACGGTTGAACGGCGTTAAACAGTTTACGGGCAAAGGTAGTTTTTATGTTAAACTTTCTAAAAATTTAGACTGGCCTAAATTTTTATTTAAACAATACATATATTTGCGTTGTTATTTCAGATCAGCCAGCCAAAAACCTACCGGATAGATCAGCCTATCATCCAGGCCAGGTAACCAGATAACCGCTCAACAGGCTATAGTTTGACCAATTAATGGAAGTAAAAGATACCTCAACGAAAGGCTGGCGTCAGGATAACTCGGCAAATTCGCTGGCCGAGGTACACGCATCGGTACGGGTGCCCCGAAACGCTGGTTTTTTCCGAACACTAATGGCCTATGCCGGTCCGGGCATGATGGTGGCTGTTGGGTATATGGACCCCGGCAACTGGGCTACCGACATTGCGGGCGGTGCTCAGTTCGGTTACAAGCTCCTGTCGGTGGTGCTGATCTCGAACCTGTTTGCCATCCTGCTCCAGCACCTGTCGTTAAAGCTTGGCATTGCCACCGGCCGTGATCTGGCCCAGGCCTGCCGCGACCATTTCAGCCGCCCTGTTGCCGTTGTACTCTGGCTACTGGCCGAAGTCGCCATTGCCGCCACCGATCTGGCTGAGGTCATCGGCTCAGCTATTGCCCTGAACCTCCTCTTCGGCCTGCCCCTCACGGTTGGTATTCTCATTACCGCACTGGACGTGCTGTTACTGCTGTTCCTGCAAAACAAAGGATTTCAGGTACTGGAACGCATTGTTGCCAGCCTGATTTTTCTGATCGTCGCCTGTTTTGGGTACGAACTGTTCGTGTCACAGCCCGACATAGCCGATGTCGTTGGCGGTCTGCTCCCCCGCGCTGAAATTGTGTCCAATCCGGCTATGCTCTATATCGCCATCGGGATTTTAGGCGCAACGGTCATGCCACACAATCTGTACCTGCACTCCAGCATCGTACAAACCCGCGACTTCGACCGGAATGAGGCAGGGCGCCGGTCGGCTATCAAATTTGCGACTATCGATTCGACGGTTTCTCTGTTTCTGGCTTTCTTCATCAATGCGGCCATTTTGATCCTGTCGGCAGCCGCGTTTCACTTTTCCGGCAACCAGCAGGTAGCCGACATCACCGACGCCCACCGCCTGCTCGACCCTATTCTGGGGGTTAAGCTGGCGGGCATTCTCTTTGCGGTCGCCTTGCTGGCTTCGGGGCAGAACTCAACGCTCACGGGTACACTAGCCGGTCAGATCGTGATGGAAGGATTTATAAACCTGCGCATCAAGCCCTGGCTTCGTCGGCTCGTCACGCGGCTTGTGGCTATTGTACCGGCCCTGGTGGTAGCTATCCTGTACGGCGAAAAAGGGGCGTCTGACCTGCTTATTCTCAGCCAGGTAATCCTCTCACTCCAGCTTAGCTTTGCGGTTGTACCACTGGTCTCCTTTACCAGCAACAAGCTAAAAATGGGCGCGTTTGTCAACCCCGGCTGGGTGCGCATCCTATCCTGGGCTGTTGCGGTCATCATCATCACCCTGAACGCTTATCTGCTCTGGGATACGATTACGTAGGTCTAACACAAAGTCGAATACGAACCTGTTCCGGATTACCGACAGGCTGTTGGTTGTATCCTGTACGGCCACGTCCGGGCGAGAATATAACCTGTTTATACCCGGACGTGGCCGTACAGGATACAACCAACAGCCTGATTAGAAAAATCAAGGCCAACATAAAACCCCAGACAGCTTCTATGAAAAGAGCCGCGCCAGCCCAATCTGGACGCGGCTCTTTTTTCTTATTTACCAGACGGTAGCTGCTGTCCCCGATCTACCAGAATTTGTCCCCAACAGATAAGACCGCATCCGGCCAGTTATCGACATTCGTTCATTCGTTTGGCCCTATCAGACAGAGTGGGCTGCTCGTGCTCCTGACGTGAAATCACCCACGCCTGTAGGTGCCTTTCTGCCACCAGAAAGGCCCTGAATGCGGTGGTAGCAACGGGGGTGAGGGCAGTAGAAACTGAGCCGCAAAAAAAATCCGGTTGCGTTGCTCACCTTTTTGACCCTGCTCCGATAGAGACTCGACAACGACATTGAAATCGCCGGAACCCGCTTCACCAACGCGTGTCAATGCCAACACAATCGCTTTCCACGTCTATCCATATCCTGACTAAACCATTTCCCTTGTCTCATTCATTACTCAACCGCCACAACCATGAGCGCTCCGCAACCCGCAAACCATCCGGCTCAAATCAGCCCCGATGACTATTACTTCTACCATACGATTGATCTGCCCGGCCTGGGCGAAATGAAGGGTGAATGGGATCTACGCCCTTTCGCCAGGGCCTACCTGGGCCACATCGACCTACACAACAAACGGGTCCTTGAAATAGGAGCGGCCAATGGATTTTTGTCTTTCCATATGGAAAAGGAAGGGGCTTCTGTCATCAGTTACGATCTGTCGCCTGACCTTGACTGGGATATGGTTCCTTTCGCACACAAAGACGGAGCAGCCTGGGCCCCCAAGCGAAAAAATCATATTCGAAAACTGAACAACGCTTACCGATTGAGCCATTCACTTCTCAACTCCCGGGCAGAGTTCATACACGGTACCGTGTATGACATTCCAAAATCGGTTGGGATGGTGGACATCAGTACATTCGGCAGTATTTTACTTCACGTACGGGACCCATTCCTGGCTATACAGCAGGCAGCCCGCCTGACGAAAGAGACCATCGTCATTACCGAAATCCTGGATAACAATCGCCAGAAGGTGATCAATACCCTCTTCGGCTGGCTAGGTTCCAGGACCGTGCGCCGAATTCGTCATAAGCTACTGGGTCCTTCAATGATCTTCCGACCAATTGCGTCTGTAGGTCACCCCGAAGAAACATGGTGGCACCTGACACCTGAATTGCTTGAGCAATTTTTAGACGTACTCGGCTTCGGTGATATTCATATCAGCTACCACACCCAGTTTTTTGCCGAACATAACAAAAGCCATCTCATGTATACGCTGGTAGCTAACCGGACAGTACCCATGCCCACACAGGTAGGCTAATCGCGTAGGCTGTTTTAACGCTTACAAAAGCAACTGTTTCCAGGCAAGCCTGGCAACCCGGTTTCTCATTGCCCTTTACAACAGTACCTAGGTTTCTTTACTTCTATCCATCCGTTCGATTCCAGCCGGGCTCCCCAAAAGGGAGCCTGACCGGAACGCTTCCTGCTTTGTTTCATGGACGTTTCCTCCAAATATTTTTCGCTGCTGAAGCGACCCAGCCTCCATTGGCCAAAATACGTCTGGTACTTTTTAATTGACATTTATCGGGTTGGCAAGCTAAGAGAGCTTTGCTCGTTCGCCTTGTGGGAAATAAATCACAAACTGCGTGTGTACCAGTTCGCGAAGCAGTACATCAGTTTCACCGATAACAACTACCTCTCCCTGACGAGCGAGGATGGAATGGGTAGCTGGCATAGGAACGAGGCCGACACCCCCTCGTTCCTGTGCGACCAGGGCTTTCATTTTCAACCGGTAGTGGTCGACTGGAAATATTGTGTTCAAACGAGGGATAGCCTACTATGGGGCTGCCGCTTTTCCAGCCTGACTGTACTTTGTTGCAGTCACGACCAGAGCCAGTCAGCCATACGGGTCTATACATTCGATCATCCCATTACTTCCCTGTTTCTGAGCAGCCAGGATACCCTTTTCGTTTGTGCTAACGGAGTGATCTATAAAAGTGAGGACCGGGGCGCTTCCTTCAGGCTCGTCCTGCAACTCTCAACCCGTATCAGTTATTTCCTATTCAACAATGGCATGACAGAATTGCCCGACCAACGGTTGATGATCGGTGAATATGGATCAATCTGGCATGGGCAAACCTGGGAAAATCTTGCTTTCTTATATTACTCCTCCGATGGGGGTAATACCTGGACAACGGCTGATTTTTTGAAGCAGCAGGGCGTCAACAAGCATATTCATCTGGTGAAATATTGCGCCCGCCTGAACGCCGTTCTACTAACCGATGGCGATAACAAAAAGCAGGTATGGATTAACTCGGCACTTACGCATTTCGATAAACAGGCAGGTCGGCGTAAAGACGGATGGCAATTGATTACGAAACATCACCACCAGACCGGCGGATACACATCGATGGCCGAAACAGCAGAAAATACATTACTGGGAAGTGATTACCTGGGGGGAACAAACTTCATTGTCAGCACAGCAGATGGCAAACAATTCAGGAAACTGGTTTTACCCGACCCCTATCGTCGAAGCCCGGTCATGAACATGGTCATCCGGCAATCATCATCCGGTGAGGAGGTGTGGGCCTCGTCCTACAGCTGCCTCTCGAACAAGGCCAAAAGCTTGCTCATGTGTACGACTGATTCGGGAAACTCATGGGCACGGATAATCGAGTTCGACGGCACCAAACATGAAGTTCGCATAGCCAGTTCTTCCCCTGTTTCGTCAAACGTACTCTACATTTCGATTACGGAATTTGGTGAGCACCCCGATCAGCACCGCCACAAGGTCTACAAGCTGGAACGGCATTCCGTTTCGTAACGTCTGTTTTTTTGTGAGTGGTCGCGGCCCTGGTTTTACCATCGACCAGTCACCTAAACAGCCCGCGTCTGTACCGACTCCCAGAAAGCCAGTTCGGTGTGGACACCGGTGCGGGGGTCGGCAACGAAATCAGCGACAGAGTCGTAGGTGGTCATTACCCCCCGATCGAGGTAGCCGAAGCGGGTACCAATGGTCAGGGCCTCGCGGGTATCGTGGGTCACGAACAGCGCTGTCATCGCGTATTGTTTTGCCACCCGCCCGAATAGCTCCTGCATGGTGGCGCGGGTCTGGGCATCGAGATTACCGAACGGCTCGTCCAGGAGCAACAGGCGCGGCCGGATAATGAGCGCCCGCCCGAAGGAAACGCGCTGCCGTTGACCACCCGACAACTGGTTCGGCTGTTTGCGGGCCTGATCACTCAGTTCCAAGTCGTTCAGCATCGCGTCTACCTGCTGGTCGATCGTGGCAGCGTCGACATGCCGGATGCGCAGGCCAAAGGCTACATTTTCAAATACGTTCAGGTGCGGAAACAGGAGCGGCTCCTGGTACAGATACACCACCTGCCGACGCTCGGGCGGCACGCTCAACACGCTTTGACCATCCATACGAACGTCGCCCCGGTCGGGTGTTTCCAGCCCGGCCAGGATCTTGAGCAGGGTCGTTTTGCCACAACCCGACCGGCCCAGCACGGCCAGCACCTGCCCGGTTGGGAGGTCGAGCGAAATGTCGTTCAGCACGGGCGTCGGCCCAAACGATTTAGCCAGCAGGGAAACAGTCAGCATAAGTGCGATAGTCGTTCGATCGATCACAAAACTACACCAGCGCGCCTTCTCCGTACAGGTCTTTTTCGATGGTCATCTTACCGGGGGCCGGTTTGATGCCCGAGAGCCATTCGGTCAGGCGGTCGACGTAGTGATCGAGGTGGCTGATCTGCTGCACACCATGCTCCACAATCGGGTCGAGGGTCGTCGCAAACAGCGTTCCGCCATACCGGTTCGTTTCCCACGAAATCACCTCTCCTTCGGGGGTTGACTGAACAATGTCGGCGTAGTCGGGAATGCGGGTGTAAACGCCATGAGTATGCCAGCAGGCCTGCCGGGGCGTCAGACCCCGATAAACGGGATGGTCATAATTTGTTTCTGAAACAGGGGGGTTATCCGGATTGTCTACCCACCAGTAATTATTGACGGGCCGGTCTTCCCACTGGGCATCGAGCCAGTCGGCGGTGCTGTCGCCTTCCACGAATACCTTTTTCCCCTGACTTAGAAAATTATAAATCACGCTCTTTCGGGCAACCAGTTCGGCCTGGTTCGACTGAAACGGAATAACCAGTGCCTCAAGCCCTTCGATAGCCGCGACATCGAGATCATAGATATAGATCAGTTTATAAATAGCGCGGTATTTGGGTGCCGTCGCCATAGCATAATGCGACCATACGCCATTGAAGATCAAGCCAATCGTTTGCATAAACGGATAGGGTTAGCGGGAAATCAATTCATTTCGGGAGACCAGCATACGCATAAAATTTCGGTAGAGCTTAACCAGCGCTACCTCCTTTTCACCCGCATGCGTTACATCGGCCAATGGTCCGCTGGCGGTCAGAAAAAGTATGCCGGCAGTGCTCACCTCATCCAGCACAACAATCGGTCGCTGCCAGGTATCTTCCACAACCACATCGGCTCCGGGGGCTGCGTCGATGTAGCCGCAGGCCCACCAACCCGTCATCCCGTGCGAGTAGATCAATTCATCGATGTCGACATCAGCCAATAGCTTATAGGCGTCGGTTTTGAGGAAATAGCGCGTGTCCATCGTCCGCTTTGTGTTGTCCATTACCCATTGATTACCGGGCACCCAACTGGTGAACCACCCATCGGAGCATATAACCGCCTTGCCTTCGTCCAGAAAGGCCCGCACCTTATCCTTGATCCTGAGCATGGCAATATGGTCGGAGCCATTGGGTACCACCAGTACATCGTAGGGCGTAAGGTCAGGGTTAAAATGCCCGCTGACGTGAGCGATGGTATACGTCACGAGGTCGTTGGAAACGTAATAATCCGTCAGGCCAACAATGTTGTTGGAGATGATAAGCGCATTGAGCATAGGCCTATAAGACAACCAGCGAAGAAAGATTAATGAACATTGAGCCGAATCGATTTTTATATATAAGAATCTTATACATATATTCGCTTCATCAATGTACCAATTTCTCTACCCGATGGAGCAAACGAACAGCGAATTTTTACGCGGCACCCTCAAAACCATCGTCCTGAATCTGCTGGCCAACCGGGAGCGCATGTATGGATACGAGATTACTCAGGCGGTAAAAGAGCGTACACAGGGGCAGCTCTTGCTCACATTTGGAGCGCTTTACCCGATTTTGCACAAACTGGAACAGGAAGGCCTGCTCATGACCGAGTCTGTCGAGGTCGACGGACGAACCCGCAAGTATTATGCCCTCACACCCAGTGGTACCGAAACGGCTCAGCAGAAAGTGTCGGAATTTGAACGCTTCGTGGAGATGATGCGGTCACTGCTGCAATCCCCTACCCTGGCCCTTACCAAATAAATCAGCTACGTTCATGGAAACACTAAACCCGCAACAGGTAGCCCGGCTCCACGATCACCTCATCCGGACCTGCCCCAACGCTGCCCTGATCGATGAACTCCTCGATCACCTCGCCTGCGAAGTTGAACATTACATGTGGATTGGCCTGCCGTTCGAGTCGGCCATGGACAAAGCCCTGCTCGAAGTCAATGCCGGGGTGGTCCGTGAGCTTCGGCAAACCTACCAGCGGGAGCTGGGTCTGCGTGGATCGCGGCTTGAGAAGGCCAGCAAGGACGATATTGTGTTCGAGTTCCGGAACAAAGCCTATGGTGCTTACGCCCTGCGGCAGGCTTATCCCCAGAACCTCCGCAACGCAACGATCATGACACTTAGTTTATGTATGCTGCTGATGGCGGTCATGCACATGGTAGGTCACGGTACGTTCTCGTACTTCAGCTCGTGGGGAGCGGTCTGGCTAACGGGTTTGGCGGGCATAACCTTTGTTGGCTTTAACTGGCACCTGCACCAGGAAGGTACCCAAACGCTGAACCTGCACTAAACAGAATCCACCCTTTTCCCTATCTGTATGAATCGTTTACCAACGGGCTTATGGGCCGGTATGCTATGGCTATGCCTTTTTTTACCGGCCCCGGCCCAGTCATTGCGCCCTCCTGTTCAGACGCTGGCCCAACTGAAAGATACCCTCCGGCAAGTCATGCACCAGCAGCATATACCAGGTATGATGCTCGTACTGACCACCCGCGATTCGGTGCTGTATGCCGGGGGACTGGGCTATGCCGATGTTGGTCGGAAACGTCCTGTCGATGACAACCACCTGTTCCGCATGGGCTCGATCACAAAGCTGTTCACGGCCCTCGGTATCCTGAACCTGGTGCAGGCGGGAAAACTAAAACTTGACGATCCAGTCCGGTCACTAGCCCCCGAACTGCCCATCGACAATCCCTGGGAGTCGACCCACCCGGTACGCGTCATTCATTTGCTCGAACACACCGCTGGTTTCAGTGACAAGACACCCAACAAGGCGCAAAATTTCGGTTCAACCGATCTGCGGGGTCTGGAAGCGGTACAATTCTTCGCTCCCTCGCTGCATTCCCGCTGGAAACCCGGCGAACGGCACTCCTACGTAAACACCGGCTACAATGTGGCTGCTTACCTGATCGAAAAACTGTCGGGAAAGCCATGGGAACAGTACATGACCGAAGCCGTATTCCGGCCCATGGGTATGCCGAATGCCACTGTACAACTTCGGCCGGATGCTTCCAGGCGATACGCTCAGGGCTATTTCTGGCAGAATGATCATTACCAGCCCGTGCCGTTTCTGCCGCTTTATCAGGGAGGAAATGGCTCGCTCAACGCCAGCGCGTCCGATATGGCAGCCTGTTTACGGTTGTACCTGAACGGATGGAAAACCCCGGCGGGTCGGTCCTACCTGTCGCGTAAGGTACTCGACGAAACGGAAATTCCGCACACTACGTTAGCCGCCCGCGCAGGAGTAAAGGTGGGCTACGGACTAGGCAACGAAGCCACAGGCGGACCCGACGGTTTTGTGTTTCATGGGCACAAAGGAAGCATTGGCGCTTTTGTTTCCTCCATGGGCTACAATCGTGAGTTGGGAGTTGGTTATGCCTATGCCTTTACTACGCATCAGGATATTGGTCCCGTTGAAACCATCATACGACACTTTCTGACGCAATCAGCTACGCCCGATAAACCAGTTCTATATCCATTGGAGGCCAACGCCGTCGAGCCATTTCTGGGGTATTACCGGTTCGACAGTCCGCAAAACCGAATTACCGGGATTATTGAGCAGTTACGGGTCCGGTTCCGATTGCAGAAAGCAGGCAACACGCTCACCGAAACGCTCCTGCTTGGCCCATCGATACAATTACAGCCGACCGGGCCAACCACCTTCCGGATGGCCTGGAGTAACCAACCGACCGGCGCATTCGTCACCGACTCCGACGGCCATAGGGCCATTATGGAAAGTGGTCTTTATTTCAGGCAGATATCGGCACTGGAGGCCTGGGCACCGCTCGTTCTGTTACTCATCAGTGTACTCATCATGGCGAGTTCCCTCATAACAGGGGCGGTCTGGCTGGCAGGTCTGCTCCTGGGAAAGATCCGGCGACCTACGGCCTGGCTACGGCTGCTGCCCGCCCTTGGCTTTGCGATGCTGGCAGTTGCCGTTATCATTGGGCTGTCGGGTCTCGACCAGCACATTATCCAGGGAACGAGCATGTTGTTCGACTCCTGGCTCGTCTTCATCGGTACGCTGCTATTCCCGATTTGCCTCCTGGCGGCTCTCGTACTGCTGGTGTTGCAGTGGCGCCAACTCACTAACCGGGCGTTGAAAAGCTATTTGATCGTGATTCTGCTGGCGGGCGGCTACCTGACCGGGTTTATGATCGCCAATGGATGGCTCGCCATCCGAATCTGGGCGTTGTAAAGCAGCTAGATCACCCGCCGGGCAATGGCCCGCTGGTTCAGCCAGAGCAGCAGCGACGGTGGCAGCAACAGCAGGAGCGACGCCACGGCGGCCAGCCGACTGTTGGCTTCGCCCACAAGCAGAAACACCTGCACCGTCAGCGTCCGGACTTTACCGACGCTGAGGTAATTGGTCAGGCCAAAGTCGAACCAGGCGATCAGAAACGTTTGAAACAGGCACGTTACCAGCAATGGGCGGGCCAGCGGCAGCAGCACCCGCCAGAGCGCCTGCGTAGGTGTACACCCCAGCGTCCGGCTTACCTGCTCGTACTGACTAGCCTGATTCCCCCAAAAAGATCGAAAGAACAGCGTGCAAAAGGGCAGCGTTATCATCAGCAATCCCAGTCCTACACCCATCACCGTACCCGACAGGTGTAGCCGGATAATGAATGGCTGGATGACTATGGCCAGCAGCACAGGTGGCAGCGCATAGGGCAGGTAACTCAGCGTCACCCAGCGGTCGGGGTGTCTGGTACGGGCTACGGCACGGGAAAACACAAAACCCAGCCCCGTGGATAGTACCGAAACGACGGTAGCGATACCCAGGCTCAGCAGCAGCCCGGCTCCCAGATCGCTTTCGGCAGAAATCACCCGCGCCAGCGCATCGAGGGAGTAGCCTGGTGGAAGCACGTCCGGAAAACGCCAGTACTGCCCCGTAGCGAGCAAGGCCAGCAGTACCAGTGGCAGGCCGAACAGACCGATAAGGATACTGGTCAGGACGGGGTTAGAGCGCATGCCGTTGGGTCCATCGGGTTGTTCGGTAAATCACGATCATGAGCCCAACCGTCAGCAGAAAGCCGATCAGGTAACCCATGGGCAGATCGGCCAGGTCGAACCGCTGGAGACGGGCCGTGATAAATACCGATAACATTTGCGGGTAGTTGCGGCCCAGTAACAGCGGAACGTCATAAGCGCCCAGTACGGCAATGGCATACAGCACCAGCGTTGGCGCAGCCCGGCGCAGCAGAATTGGCGCGGCCACTTTCCGGTTGAACTGCCCCTCCGACGCCCCCAGCGTTCGGGTAAGGCTCCGTAGCTCGTCCAGACGGGCATCGGTATAAAGGCCGTCGAACAACAGGGTGAAGAGCGGAAAGGCCATCACCACCTGCGCGCTGATGATTCCCAGTCCGGCCCCGTCCTGAATCAAATTCGGGAAATCAGCCGGTGTCTGGGTCAGGCCAAGGGCAACCACCATCCGGGAGATCCAACCGGATCCACTTAGCAACTGAAACAGATAAAACGCCACTACGAGCGACGGAAACAGCAGGGGCACATACAACAGCGCCGGGAATGGCCAGCGCCGGAGCATGCGCTGCCGGTTCAGTACCAGGGCCAGCGCAATCAGCAGGGCCAGTCCCACCGACGAGATGGCTACATACAGACTAAATGCCAGCGACACCAGTAAGGACGTTTCTGTAGATAGCTGTTGCCAGTACTGCGTCGTAAAACCCGTTGCCAACGGACCGCCAATTCCCACACTGTACCCCAGTGCATTGATCAGACCCGCTAGCGGCAGGCCAGCGATAAGCAGGGCGTAAAAAGATAAAATAACTCTGTTCATGGGAGTCGATCAACCCTGCCAGTGGGCAACGCCCCTGGTAGTGGTTTCAGTCTTTATTCAGCCAATAGTCCGCAACGCCATTGGTAGGGGTCATTTCTTGATAGACGTATCGCCAGCTTACAGCCACTACCAGGGGCGTTGCCCACTGGCAGGGCTACTTCGCTTCGATCACAAACGTCCGAAAATCCTTGAATAACCGCGTCATGTATTCCGGGGCGGGCTCCTGAAACGCCAGATGCTGAATTTCGGCGCGTTTCGGTGCGTACCGTCGCGTGGGTAGATTTTCGAATTTGGATCGATCCCCAGCGGTTAATCGGCTAAGATCCAGCACGGTATGATCCCCCCATATGTTCGGGTCCATCTTCTTTAATTGCGCTTCGGGCGACATCAGGAAATTAACAACCAGCATGGCCGCTTCCGGGTGCTGCGCCCCTTTGACGATACCCAGGTAGTGGGAGTTTCGGATCGTACCGGGTGCGGGAACATAGGCGCGGGCTGTTTTCGGGAAAAAGCCCAGATTCACCTTGTTGTCCACTTCGGCGTCGTTATCAGAAAAAGTGAAGGCCACCTCCCCATTGGCAAACAGTTGGTGGAGCGTAGCCAGCTGTTCCGGGAAGGTCGTCCCCTGTTTCCAGAAATAGGGTTTGATGGCATTGACCTGCTTCCACAATTCCGTTGACCACTTGAGGTACACCTCCTCCCGGAATTTACCCTGAAACAGTTTGGGATTGCCAGCGAGCGCGATCATCCATGATTTCAGCAGTGTCATACCCGTAAATTCGTTTGGGATGGTCAACTGGCCGGGATGTGCTTTTACATAGGCCGGTAGTTCGGCAAAGGAACGGGGCGGGTTTGGAACGGTCTTCCCGTCGTAGATAATGGCTAACTGTACATTTCCCCAGGGCGCTTCCATACCCGCCACAGGTTGTTGAAAATCCGTACCGATGTAGGGATTGGTGAAGTCGATCAATTTGGCGTTGGGCATCTTGTCGGTTATTGGCCCGAGCAGTCCGTCGATCTGGCGAAGCTGGTAAAACGTTTCACCATTGATCCAGGCCATATCGATCTGGCTTGGCTGACCGGCCTCCCGTTCGGCTACGAGCGTCTGCACGACCTGAGTACCCTGCCCGGCCGCTGTTTGCAGATCGATACCATACCGCTTTTTTACCTCCGGCTTGACGTATTTATTCATGTAGTCGTTGATGAACGGATCGCCGAGCCACATCATCAGCGTGACCGGCTGATTGCGGCCCCGCGCTTCGATCTGTGCCCACGACTGACTCAGAACGGTGGCCGGATCGCGCTGCTCAGCGGATGAACAGGCCGTCAGGAAAAGGAGAAATAAATTGGTGAGCAGTCGTCTATATGTGTGCATACAGGGTCAATATAAACTAAGAGACGGCTCGCTCAGAGAACGAGCCGTCTGCTAAACACGCCTAATTACTAATTAAAGTAAAACGTTTAGAAAGGAAGGTTGCCATCTATAAGTACGATAATCAGCGCCGTTCAGATGCTTCTGACCACCTATAGTTCGCCACTGCCTTAACTCAAAACAGGTACCGCACCCCAAACTGAAACTGTCGTGGGGGAGCCGCATTACGTTGTACGATGCCAGTGCCCGCTTGCCCAACCTGGATCTGGTTGCTTTGCGTAGCATTGTTCGAATAACCACTCAAATTGTTGGTATTAAGCAAATTGAACACATCGGCCCGAATTTCAAAACGGCGCGATTCGTTCCCGATCGGCAGGTTGTACTGAACACTCAGGTCAACCACTTTAGACCAGGGTAGCCGGTCGGCGTTACGGCTTTCGCCCGGCTGACGATCGGTACTGCCATTATACGCATCGCCGAAGGCTGTCCCGTCGCCATTGAGATCGGCGGAGGTGATTCGCTGACCGTTGCCGTTCAGTACGGGGTTCAGGTTCTGATTGACCACGACGTAGTTAGCGCCGTTTGGTATGCGGTTGATAGGTTGCCCACTCTGGAGCAGTGCCGCCACCGTCGCGGTTAGCCGCTGGCCAATGTAGTAATTGAAAATACCGTTGATGATGTGCCGCCGGTCGTTGACCGATGGCCCCCATTCGGCTGCGAAGTTATTGGCATCCATGGCCCGGAAGTTGATATCCTCGGTATCGTTGTAGAGCCGGGACAATGTGTAGATCAGTCGGTAAGCATACACGTCGCTGGCCCGGTCTTTTTGCAGATTTACACTCAGGGCCGTATAGCGCGACCAGCCCTTATCTTCAGTCATCACCACGCTTTGGGCCACGCCCGTCAGCGTTTGCCCGCCGATGACGCCAGCGCCGTTCACAATCGGTAAGGGACGTGTCAGGTTAGCCGCGTCCGTCGATCGGGCAATACCCCGTTCAGCGCTCAGGGCATAATCCCAGGCAGCGGGGGCGTTCAGGTTGGTCGTGCGAAACAGATTGTAGGATTCATTGTAAACCACATCGGCATAAAACAGCATCTTGTCGCTTACCTGATACTGGTAACCCACCGTCGACTGGAACGTGTACGGGTTAGCGTAACCGTTTGGGTTCAGAATCCGGCGTTCGCTACTGAACAGGTTCCGTTGTCCGGCAAAGGTTTCGGCCGATGGCCCCTGCAAATAGCGAATCGGCACCCCCGCGTTATTGGTGCTTCCAACCGATTGATTCCCGTTGAAGGTGACACGGTCGATGTTCGTGGTGGCGGGCAACGCACCCGTCTCGACGAAGTACTGCAACTGGCGTTTGAAGTCCGTTCCCGTGTTGTTCTGAGCCAGCGCATCGCTATAAACCGAGTAGAGTATCTTGTCGTAGAAGATACCTACCCCACCCCGCAAAGCCGCCCGGCCGGTGAGTTTGTAGTTGACGCTGGCGCGGGGCGCAACGTTGTTAAAATCTCCCGAAGCCGCTCCGCCTTTGCTGAGGTTATCATAATCGTACCGAACCCCAAGCGTCAGGTTCAGGCGCGGTCCAGCCGAAATCTGATCTTCGACGTAAGCCGTGAAAATATTCTGCGTCGTTCCGAACGAGGCCGGGCGCAGTTCGACAGCATAGCCGACAACCTGCGCATCGGCCGGCAGGTCGACCGGGCTGATGGCTGCGCCTACCCCCCGCTCCCGCAGCGAAGCCAGTTGGCCGGCGTTGAGTTGTACGGTATAGCTCCCGTTGGGGTTGCCACCGCCGAAGAGCCGGTGCCGCGCCGATATCACCTCCGCTCCCGCCCGGAATGTGTGGTTACCCCGGTAAAAAGAAAACTTCTGCTGTACCTGCACCGTGTTCTCATGCGAGTCGAAGAGGTAGCCGGGATGACCGATATAGGCAATGCCCTGCCCGCTTGGGTCCCGGACGGTAACATCGGGACTGTCGGGATTTTCGGCCCGGGCGTAGTTCCAGCGGAAGCTGCTGTACTGAACATTGGTTTCCGAAGCAAAGCGGTCTGTTGTGTACGTATTGCGCGATGCAATCAGGACCGAATTGCGATCCTGCGCGTTGGCCGCCGACGGGAACGTGGTGCCGCCTGTAAGACCGCCCGCCTGCCGGCCAACGGCCACCTGCCCCACGTTTACGCGCAGTGACGATTTGAACCGGTCGGTCCAGAACTGATCGATCTTGCCCGAAATGTACGTAAAGCGGTTCGTGCCGCGTACGGTTTCGTTCACACCCAGCTGCGGAGACGTTAGGAGGTTATCCTTTACATCGGTCGTATGTTCTACGTTCAGGTAATAGAACGTTTTATTTTTAACCAGTGCCCCACCGATACCAAAACCGCCCTGATAGCGCGCAAAGCCATCTTTTACCTGATTACCCGACAGGTCGCGCAGGGGATAGCTCGTCTGGGCATCGATGACCGCACCGGGCCGCGACAGCAGGAATACTTCGCCCGTTGTTTGGTTGCTGCCCGACTTGCTGGTGATGTTGACGATCCCGTTGCCCGTATTACCAAACTCGACCGAGTAGTTGTTGGTCAGCACCGATACGTTGCGAACGAAACCAACGGGAATGGCAAATTTCTGCCCACCCAGGAACCGCTCGTTGTTGTCCATACCATCGATCAGGTAATTATTGAACAAGGCATTAGCCCCGTTGATGCTCACGTTTGGTGCTTCGGCGAAAAAGCCCGTTGCCTGACTCACGTTGGGCAGGCGATAGAGCACCCGTGTAATGTCGCGCCCCTCTACGGGTAGCTCCTCCACCTGTTTGCTCGTCAGTTCCGACGATACTTCCGCGTTAGTCGTGTTAATGCGCGACGCACTCGTGCTGACCTTCACTTCGGTAAGGTTAATTTCCCGCTTGGTGGGTAATAGCAGCGTAACTCCCCGCCTGAAGTTGGCCCGCAGATCGATATTTTCGGCTGAGCTTTCCAGGTATGTGTCGTTTTCCTTGGTGTACAGGCGATACGTGCCGTTTAGGGAAAGCGACCGAAACAACACTTTCCCATTGGCATCTGTCCGGGCCGACTGCGAAAAGCCAATGGAGGGGTTTTCCAAATAAATAGTTTGTCCAACGGCGGCTTGCTGGCGGGTCAGTTCGCGAACGGTTACGTCAAGATCGGCCGTTTGGGCAAACGCCCGCACGGAAAGACTCGCAAGGAGCCAAAGCATAAAAAGTTTCCTCATGAAATAGAGTAGGCACCTGGGAATGAATGAAACGTAACTAACTGGTTGAAGCCCGGCTTTCGCGCAGGGCTATCGATAGGCCATTCGCCCGGAATGGCCTCGACCCGATCAGTACGTGAGGATACAGAGAAGGTTGCTCAGCCGGCAACCGGTGGGGCACGCAGACAGACGGTACGTACAGGAGCGAGATTTAACTGAAATTCGGGCGTCGTGAACCGGCGAAAGGATCGGCTAACCAGGCTCCACACGCGGTGGGCCAGGCCGGCAAAAGCGCCCAGCAGCCAGTTACCCGACCGGATATCGACCTGCTCATTCCAGTCAGCCCGAACGGCCGACAGACTTACGACCTGCCCGAAAGTAAGATCCAGGTACTGCGTTAAAGCCAGACCGAGCTGGCTCGTCTGCCAGGGAAGCGTTTGGAACAAAGCCGTTTCCGGCGTTGACCCGACCGACAAAAAACGCCGGTCCAGCGCGAACAAAAAAACACCTCCACGCTGGTCGTATCCAACGGGCAGCTGTCCCTGAAGCAGTGCATTGGCGGCAGCGCGCAGATCGTTGACGCGCAGGTCGGGGCAGTCGTTCCCAATGACGAGGACATGCTCGTAGCCCAGCGCCAGCGTTGCCGACACCGCCGTTTGTAGCTGTTCACCAAAGGAAGCCGAATAATCGGGAGCAGGCACAACACTGCCCGAGCGAATGCAGGGCAGACCAGCCGCGTTGACTTTAGCCGTCGTTAGCTGATGCAGCGTTCCCCAGAAGGCGCGGTTTCGATCTGCCTGTGGCCCGGCCAGTCCCTTACGGGCCGCAGCGAGCGTAGTAGGCAACGAAAACAGCAGAACAGCCGTCGGAGAACGTTGGTCGAACATGTTGATAGAATTGGGCACAAATAAACGCCCAAACTTCATAGAAAAAGATAATCTGTTCGTAAAGTTACGTACTGGTCTGGCAATTGATTTTTGACCGGCCTAACAAAAGGGTAACTTTCCCGGAACGCCACGTTAATCAATATAAACAAAGATTATCTTTGCGCCGTTTTATACCGTTCTTGGAGCGACTAGGCGCAAGCCTGTTATATGGAAGATAAGAAGCATTCAGACACCGTAACAGCCGCCGGCTTACTGGTGGCGATGGGCATCATCTACGGCGATATTGGTACGTCGCCCCTGTATGTGCTAAAGGCCATTATCGGCCAGACAAGGCCCATACAGCCCGAAATGGTACGTGGAGCCCTTTCCTGTATCTTCTGGACAATCACCCTTCAAACGACCATCAAGTATGTGATACTTATACTACGAGCCGACAACCGGGGCGAAGGTGGCATTTTTGCCTTGTATGCACTGGTCCGGCGGCATGCCCGGTGGTTAACGATCCCCGCTATTATTGGGGGGAGTGCCCTGCTGGCTGATAGTATCATAACTCCGCCTATCTCCGTCTCGTCGGCGGTCGAAGGACTTCGGATTTTGTATCCGAACATTGAAATTATCCCGATCGTTATTGCCATCCTGTCGCTCCTGTTCCTGATTCAGTCGTTCGGCACAGGCGTTGTCGGTACCGCTTTTGGCCCTATCATGCTCGTTTGGTTCACCATGCTGGGGGTTCTGGGAATTATCAACATCGCCGACGATCTGAGCATTCTGAGTTCGGTCAGCCCTGTGTATGCCTATCGCTTTCTAACCGAATATCCGGGTGCCTTCTGGCTGCTTGGCGCGGTATTCCTGTCAACGACTGGTGCCGAAGCGCTCTACTCCGACATGGGCCACTGTGGCCGTGCCAATATTCGGATGAGCTGGATATACGTTAAATCATGTCTCCTGCTGAATTATCTCGGGCAGGGTGCCTTCGTAGAGTCACTGGCAGGCCAGCCACTCGGCGAACGTAACCCGTTCTATGAACTCATGCCAGAGTGGTTCCTGATCATTGGTATCGGTATCGCCACAGCGGCTACGGTCATTGCCAGCCAGGCCATGCTGAGTGGTGCGTTTACGCTCATCAGCGAAGCTATCCGGCTTAACTTCTGGCCGAAAGTACGACTGCGTTACCCAAGTGTTCAGAAAGGACAGCTATACGTACCCAGTATAAACTGGTTACTGTATAGCGGCTGTATTGCCGTAGTGCTGTATTTTCAGGAATCGACGCGCATGGAAGCCGCCTATGGTCTGGCTATTACGCTGACCATGATGATGAGTACGATTCTGTTCAGTTATTACATGTACTCGCATAAATACAATGCCTGGCTGGTCATCTTCTTCCTGGTTTTCTACCTCAGCCTGGAAAGCTGTTTTCTGGTTGCTAACCTTGTCAAATTCCCGGTTGGAGGCTGGGTATCGGTGCTTATTGCGGGTGTCATGGCCAGCGTCATGATCATCTGGCTGCAGGCCTTTAAAATTAAACTCCGCCTGACCGAATACGTTCGTATCGACCAGTACACACAGTCGATCAAAGAACTTAGCCGCGACATCAGCATCCCCAAGTATGCGACCCACCTGGTGTTCATGAGCAATGCGGCCCGTCAGTCGGAGATAGAGTCGAAGATTATTTACTCCATTTTTCAGAAACGGCCCAAACGGGCGGATATCTATTGGTTCGTTCACGTCGACACGACCGACGATCCTTATACAATGGAGTACAAAGTGAATACCATCGCTCCGGACGATGCCTACAAAGTAACCTTCCGTCTTGGTTTCCGGGTGGAGCAGCGCATCAACCTGTTCTTTCGTAAGGTGATCGAGGATATGGTAAAAAATAAAGAAGTGGATATCACGAGCCGCTATGAATCGCTTAGCCGCCAGAACGTGATTGGCGACTTCCGGTTTGTCGTGCTGGAGAAATTCCTGTCGTTCGAGAACGAGTTGCCCGCCACCGAACGGTTCATCATGAATATCTATTTCACGATCAAAAGCTTCACCACCCCCGAAGACCGCTGGTTTGGTCTGGATAGCAGCTCGGTGAAAATTGAAAAAGTCCCACTCGTTATCCGGCCGGTCGAGAATGTTAAACTCAAACGTATAGCTTCGTAGAGACCGCACCGGCGGACCGGCAACCCGGTGCGGTCTCTACGCATTACTCTAATTTATGAAAATTCTTATTACCGGCGGAGCCGGATTCGTTGGCGCATCGCTGGCCATTTCCCTCAAGAAAAATTACCCGTCTTACCAGATTTTTGCGCTTGATAACCTCAAACGGCGCGGGTCGGAGTTAAGCCTGTCACGGTTGAAAGCCGCGGGCATCGAATTTCTGCATGGCGATATTCGGAGCAAAGAAGATTTTGATGCCTTGCCTGCGGTCGATACGGTAATCGAGGCCTCCGCCGAACCAAGCGTTCTGGCTGGTCTGGACGGCACCCCCGATTACCTCATCAACACAAACCTGTTCGGGACGGTCAATTGTCTCAACTTCGCCCTCAAACATAAGGCTAACTTTATCTTCCTGTCGACGAGCCGGGTGTACCCGATCAAAACGATTGAGACGCTCAACTTCGCCGAAGCCGATACGCGGTTTGTCCTCACCGACGATCAGCCCGTTCCAGGTGTGTCGTCGCGGGGTATTGCCGAAGACTTTCCCCTGACCGGAGCGCGGTCGCTTTACGGCACCACCAAACTGGCATCGGAATTACTGATCCAGGAATATAACGAGTTCTATGGCCTAAAAACGGTCATCAACCGCTGTGGGGTCATCACCGGCCCGTGGCAGATGGGTAAGGTCGATCAGGGTGTTATGGTTCTCTGGATTGCCAAGCACTATTTCGAGCAGAAGCTGGCTTATATTGGATACGGCGGTACGGGCAAACAAACCCGCGACATGCTCCACATTGCCGACCTGTACCGGCTGATTGATTGGGAGCTGCATAACCTTGACGCCGTGAACGGCGAAATCCTGAACGCGGGTGGCGGGGTTAAAAGCAGTGCTTCCTTGCAGGAACTGACGAGCATCTGTCAGGACGTGACGGGCAAAACGATTCCCATCACGTCTGTCGCCGAGAATCGGGCGGCTGATATCCGTCTTTACATTACCGACAACACCAACGTTACACAGCGCACGGGTTGGGAGCCTCAGCTAGGCATCCGCGAAATCGTCACCGACATCCACGACTGGCTGAACGAAAACCGGGATGCGCTCGAACCAATTCTGAAGTAGTTTGTAATTCCCTCACCCCCGGCCCCTCTTCCATAAGGAGAGGGGAGCAGGCCATCCGGCAGGCATTCCATCCGGAGGTTTTCACCCCTCTCCCTTTGGGAGAGGGGCCGGGGGTAAGGAAACTAGCTTTTACTTCATCCGCTTTTGTAAATCAGCTACGGTTAACTCCACCATCCGGCCAATGGGTTTGCCGTTTCGATAGGCAACTACTTTTAATACACCTGCTCCTTTGGGCATCAGAAATGGTTTGGTGTACAAGGGTGATCGATCATCCGGAAGGGTGTTATCGGTGGTATAGTACAGGAAGGCGTCGGGTAATTCGTGGCTTAGAAAGATGTCGAAAAAACCCAGTGGTGGCCGTTTCACGGCAACAATAGGATTGTACATACTCCGGGCGTAGTTAATACCGGCGGCATCGAACCGGCGGAAATGGTCTTCGACGCGGTTCACAAAGTCGGGCCAGTTCTTGCGCCCTCTGGGCGACCAAAGTACATCGGCCAGGGCGAAAGCACGCGGCCAGGTCATGTACTCCGCATGGCGGCTACTCGGCACCGACTCGGTCCACAAATTTCCCTGACCACCCAGAATAAGATCGGCCCGCACACTGTCAGGGACGGGCTCAAACGAATACGAATCGGTTAACCGGCAGATGCTATAGGTGCTGGGTTCAGCCGTGGGTTCACCCTGATAGAGGTCCAGGTAACAGTACTGCGCCGGGGTCATAATAACGGGGTGTCCCAGCCGGGCCGCTTCGATTCCTCCTTTCATCCCCCGCCAGCTCATCACCGTCGCGTTTGGCGCCAGTCCACCTTCCAGAATTTCGTCCCAGCCGATAAGCTTCTTACCTTTTGCCTGCACGATCTTCTCCACGCGCTTGATAAAGTAGCTCTGCAACTCCTCCACCGTTTTAAGATTATTGGCAGCCATCAGTGGTTTACACTCGGCACACTGCGCCCAGAACCCTTTGAACGCTTCGTCGCCCCCTACGTGGATATACGGTCCCGGGAACAGGGCGGCCACCTCCGTGAGTACCTTATCAACGAACAGAAACGTGCTGTCTTCGCAGGGATTGAGGTTGTTATCTTCGAGTTTATAAAATTTACCGTTTGTCGGGATAAGCACTGGCTTGTTTCCACAGGTCAGCTCCGGGTAAGCCGCAATGGCCGCCATCATGTGGCCAGGCATATCGATCTCAGGCACAACGGTTATATGCCGGTCGGCTGCGTAGCGCACCACTTCCCGGATGTCATCCTGCGTGTAGTAACCGCCGTAGGACGACGCTTCGCCCGGCATCGGGTTCTCGATATCGCCCCACGCCCCTACCCGTGGCACGCGGAACGCCCCTATCTGCGTTAGACGGGGCAGGCTTTTTATCTCGATCCGCCATCCCTGGTCGTCGGTCAGGTGCCAGTGAAAAACATTGAATTTGTACTGAGCCATCTGGTCGATGTAGCGCATCACGAATGCTTTATCGAAGAAGTGCCGGCTTACGTCGAGCATCAGCCCCCGCCAGCCAAATCGGGGCTGATCGCGGATGTGCAGAGCCGGTATTCGTTGCCCCTTGGTGGTGGTTACGAACTGCCCGGTTCGGCTATTGGCTACCGGCAGTAACTGGCGTAGTGTCTGCAAGCCATAAAATAGGCCGGCCGCTTCGGGAGCCGTGAGCAGAATACCCGTTGGCGTAACGGTCAGGTCATAGCCTTCGGGTCCAACCCCGGCTACTGCTGCCAGCCGGACGGTGATAGGACGGCTTTTAGGTATGTTCCGGTCGCTGATGGGGATGCCGGGCAGGTTATCTGTCACCATCCGGCGCACGGCAAGAACGGGTGTCAGGATATTCAGGCGGGTCTGGGACGTGATGACAAAGGAACCTCTACCCGGTTCGAGAGTTTGCGGAACCGGAATAAGGGCTGGAACAGAAACAGACTGAGCCAGCACCGGGCAACTTAGCAGCAGCAGAAAGACTATTTTTTTCATTAAGAATGGTTTAGGGGGATCAAAGGTAAAGCCAATAGGAAAAACATGGGGGGTGCCGGGTAAATTTTCGGCGCGGTGTCTTTTAGGTGTAAACTCTGATTATTACTTCTCATGAACCAAGCAGATAATTCAGCGCCCCATCAGCCTAGCTCCGGCACTCAGGACGATGCGCTGGCGTCAAAAGAAACAACGGGCATGGGCACCAGCCGTCGGCAGTTTCTCCAGGCTGGCGCGCTGGCTACGGCAGGATTCTTTATTGTTCCGCGCCATGTGCTCGGTGGAAAAGGATTTATTGCTCCCAGCGATAAACTCAATATTGCCGGCGTTGGCTTTGGCGGTAAAGGATTTAGTGATACCAACAATTCGTACAACAACGGGGCCAACAATATCGTGGCTCTTTGCGATGTCGACTGGGGCCTGGCCCGCGTCAAGGAAAATTTCACGAAACATCCCAACGCCAAACGCTACAAGGACTTCCGTGAAATGCTGGATAAGGAAGGTAAATCCATCGATGCGGTTACCGTGTCAACGGCCGACCATACGCACGCCATTATAGCCATGGCGGCCATGCAGCGGGGCAAGCACGTATACGTTCAGAAGCCGCTGACCCACAACATCTACGAAGCCCGGATGCTGACCGAAGCGGCCCGCAAGTACAAAGTCGTTACCCAGATGGGCAACCAGGGGTCATCGAATCCGCAGCAGAAGCAAATGGTAGAATGGTTCGACAAAGGCCTGTTGGGTACTGTCCATACCATTAACCTCTGGACCAACCGGCCCGTTTGGCCACAGGGCATTCCTGTTCCGCAGGCAGCGGGCGAAACACCCGTCGATCTGGATTGGGACCTCTGGCTCGGACCAGCTCAGAAAGTGGGGTATACCCCGGCCTACCACCCGTTCAAATGGCGCGGCTGGTGGAACTTCGGTGCCGGTGCCCTGGGCGACATCGGTTGCCACATCATGGATGTACCCTTCCGGGTGCTGGGCCTCGGTTACCCAACAGAAGTTGAGAGCAGTATCGGTTCTGTCTTCCTGAAAGACTGGACGCCTGAATACAATCCGGAAGGATGCCCGCCATCCTCTCAGGTGGAACTGAAATTCCCGGCTACGGGCAAGAACAAGTCGGAGGTGACAATGATCT
Source organism: Spirosoma utsteinense (assembly GCF_014282275.1). Taxonomy (GTDB): domain Bacteria; phylum Bacteroidota; class Bacteroidia; order Cytophagales; family Spirosomataceae; genus Spirosoma; species Spirosoma utsteinense. Next base: position 61,411 of record NZ_VFIA01000019.1, on the reverse strand, counting down.
GGGAAGATGGCGGTCTTCGCCCATTCCGCCCCGATATGTTGCCGGAAGGCGAAATGATGCCCGAAAACGGCGAGAACGGCGTATTGATGCAGGGAGATAAAGGGCTGATGGTGTGCGGCATGTATGGCGACGATCCACGGCTTTATACCAAAAACGGTCAGAAATACGAAGCAGCCCCTAAGCCCGGTAACAGTGGAGCGGTAAAACCCTTACCCGAAAATGGTCACCAGGTGCTATGGACTGAAGCCTGTAAGGCTGGATTCAACAGCAAAGAGCATAAGGCGCTTACCTCCTCGTTCGACTTTTCGGGTCCCCTTACAGAGTCTGTCCTGATGGGCAACCTGGCCATCCGCAGTTACACCCTCCGGACTGCCAAAGCCGACGGCAGAGGGTTCAACTATCCTGGTCGTAAAAAGCTTATGTGGGATGGTAAGAACATGAAAATTACGAACCTCGACGAAGCCAATCAATTCGTTAAACGTGAATACCGCGAAGGCTGGTCATTGCCTGCGTAACAGGTAATGCGGACTTCAGTCCGCAGAAAATTAACTGCGGACTGAAGTCCGCGGTACGCAAGAACCGCTCTTCGGGGCGGTTCTTGTCGTTTAAGGGTGCTATCCTAACTTGTCTAAACAACCTCCACAGCAGACCGTTGGTCAACGTATCAACAACTGATGACGGCATGAAACGGATTGGTAACTGGGCGGTACTGGTAGTGATAGCACTGGGCTGCGGAGGTAAAAACACATCATCGAACGTTCAATCGCCGGGCAGCGAAAAGACGACGAAGACCACCGTACTGGAGGCTGGCGCTACGGCGCTACAGGACAAAACCCCCGTCGACCGACTGGAGATCTATCTGAACGGATTTCATTTTTACAATGGACAGATAAACGGTCAGATGGAAGCACATCACTACTGTACGAAGCTCAACGAAGACCTGACCCAGTGCGTCATTTACGATGGGAACGGCAACGATGCCAAGATCATGGGTGTCGAGTACATTGTCTCTGAAAAACTATTCAAGACCCTGCCCCCCGACGAGAAAAAGCTTTGGCACAGTCATGCTTACGAAGTTAAAAGTGGGGAACTGATTGCACCGGGTTTACCCATTGCGGCTGAACACGAACTTATGGAAACCATCGTATCGACCTACGGTAAAACCTGGCATACCTGGCATACAGATCAGGACCTGACACTGCCGCTGGGTAACCCGGCTCTGATGATGGGCTTTACCAAAGACGGACAGCTTAAGCCTGATAAGCTTGCCGACCGCGATAAGCGTTTCAATGTATCGACCGCTGAAAAACGAAAAAACCGCAGCGACATTCCTGTTCCGCCTGCACAACCCGGTGCTAACTCCTGGCAGTCCGGTGAAATCATCCAGTTGCCTGCGCTGACGGGTCACAAGCACGAACACGTGAAGCAGAACAGTTTTTGACCTGTGCGAGCTACTTCCTTCCTTCGTTAAAGAACACCGTCAACCCGTCTTTGCCAGCTACCACAATATCACTGCGGCCGGTTTTGCGCAGATCGGCAATGGCGAAGTAGATGCCGGTACCTTTCCCAACACCCGCCGGGCCGTAGGCGATGTCGTGTTTAACGAACTGTTTCTTTCCGGCATTCCACGTGAAGTAATACAAGCCAACGGGATCTTCTTCGCCGGGGTCATTGCCGTTGTGGGCGCGGTACCGCTTACCCGTCAGGAGTTCGGGACGACCGTCGCCGGTAATGTCGACCCACTCCAGGCAGTGGTATTGCGAGTTTTTGTCATCGATGAGGTGTTTGGTCCAGCTGCGTTTTCCGCTGCCGTCGCGGATTTGCTCATACCAGTGCAGTCCGTAGCTATGGCCCTGCCCCACAATCAGGTCGTTGAGCCGATCGCCGTTGACATCGGTAACAATGATCGGAACACTTGCGGTACCCAGGCTAAACTCCGGATGCAGCGTCCATGGACCAGCCGTGCGGTCGGCGGGTGCTTCGAGCCAGCCCTTGCTCACGATCAGATCACCGCGTCCGTCGCCGTTGATATCGCCAAAGCCCAGACCATGATCCTGGGTGGGGGCTACGGTCACGATCTGAAACCGGCCCGCCGAATCGGGTCCGGGCTTTTTCAGCGTTACGTACTTCAGCGGATGGTTGGGATTGTTGGGAACCACGTCGAGCTTCCCGTCGCCGTCGACATCCCAGGCCCGCGCGGTTTCGACATTACCCACGCTGGCAATCGTATGGATAGACCAGCGGGCGTCTTTCCCCGGATTCTCCAGCCAGCGAAGCGTTCCGCCAAACCAGCCGCCCGTTACAAAATCCTGCCGGCCGTCGCCGTTTACGTCCATCGGAATAGTCGAAAAATCATCGTAATATTGATCGTGCCGAGGTTGGTTACCTATCAGGTGTCGTTTGCGAAAACGTGGCCCTTCGTACCAGAAATCGCCCGACACAATATCGAGGGTGTCGTTTTGGTCGACATCGAATACAGCAACGGATTCGTAACTTTCCGCAGCGACAAAATAGCGGCTGAAACGAACAGTGGGTTCGGGCGCAACGGCTCCGACCATGACAAGCACGACGAACAGGCTACTTACAATGCGACGCATAGCTAACTGGATTTAAAACCCGCACAGGCAGGTATGATCATTATTCTGTACTCCTGAACCCATTTGTTGCCTGAAATGACGACTCGTTTTCTTCTGCTCATCCTGGTGTTGCTCGGCTGTCAGGCCGCCCCGCCCTTTCAGTTTACCGGTTCGAAGCTAAAAGGCGTTAACCTGGTCGCACCTCCTCATCAGCCCGACTCAACGGCGCTGGCACCTGTCCGTAAAATGGGGGGCGAGTGGGTCGCTATTGTGCCTTATGGGTTCTGTAAGAAAGGTGATCCCCACTTTTTTTTCAGTGAAAACCGGCCCAAGGAAAAACGAAATTATGGGCAATGGTGGGGCGAAACACCGGCAGGGGTAGCCGGCACCGTGCGCATGGCCCGCATGCAGGGCTTGAAAACCATGCTCAAGCCACATGTCTGGATGCAGGGCGGGTCGCACCTCGACCTGGAATTCTCGAACGAGGCTGACTGGAAATCCTTCGAACACGACTATGCGCAGTATGTACTGTATTTTGCCAAAGTTGCCGACTCGCTGCATGTCGACCTGTACTGCATCACCACCGAACTCGACCGCTTTGCCATTGCCCGACCCGCCTTCTGGTCATCGCTGATTGGACAGGTAAAACAGATTTACCACGGTAAACTGACCTACGCGGCCAACTGGGATCGGTATGAGAAAATTCCCTTCTGGAAGCAGTTGGACTATGTGGGCGTAGATGCCTACTTTCCTCTCTCCGACGATCGGGAACCCACCGTACGGCAACTGGTCAAGGGCTGGAAACAACACGTAAAGCCATTACAGGCGATAAGTGCCGAGTACCAGAAGCCGATCCTGTTCACTGAATTCGGCTACCGAAGCTGCGACCATACCGCCCGCCGACCCTGGGAGTCAGACAACGATTGTCGCCCGAACGAAACGGCCCAGACTAACGCCTACTCGGCATTACTGGAAGCCGTATGGCCACAGCCCTGGTTTGCGGGCGGTTTTGCCTGGAAATGGTTTATGGAAAGCGACGTTCGGCACCGGGAGCGCGACCAATACAGTCCGCAGGGAAAACCCGCCGAAGCCTTATTGACCAAAGTCTGGTAGTTTTCCAGCCCAGCCCTGCCAGTGGTCGTAGACCCTGGTAGTGGCTGTATTTAGGACCCTGGTAGTGACTGTGATTAGGACCCTGCCAGTGGCTTATTTACCAGCAATATATAGCCACTACCAGGGTCTACGACCACTGGCAGGGCGTAACCAAACCACCCTGAATTAAACTTTTTCGCCCGTACTAAGTCATACGAATAGCTTTACATCCGCTACCAATACCATGCGTATCCTGCTATTCGGCCTTTTATTGGCAGTTACCGCCTGCCGACGCCCATCGAGCCAGATCAAATCGACTCTTACCCCCGTGAGTAGTTCCAGCGAACCAGCCGATTACAGCCGCTACCTCAAGGCAGGTGACGAAGTTGTGGCGCTGGGCAGTAAACCCATTTGGTCATTAACCATCAACCCATCGAAGAACACCATGCGGTTCAAAACGCCGGACGGTGATTCCATCAACACGCCCGTACCCGACCGGATCACCGATTCGAACGGCGGGTTCCGCTACACCGCTGACCTGGCATCAGGACGCCTGTTGGCCATTTTCCGACCCGACAGTTGTGTCGATGCCCTATCGGGACAACGGTTCGATTACCGTGTCGATGTCACGGCTCAGGGTAAGCATTACGTTGGCTGCGGAGTTTCGCTTCGACAGATGACGCTGTTGCAGGACATCTGGGTGCTGACCGAGCTGAATGGCAAACCGGTTTCGGCCGACAGTGAAGGCCGGGAAAGACCCCGTCTGGAGTTTATGCTGACCGAAGGCCGGGTAACCGGAACGACGAGTTGTAACCGGCTCAGCGGAAGCGTCAGGGCCGATAGCAGACAGCTCCAGTTTGGCCCATTGATTACGACGAAGATGGCCTGTTTAAACGACTCCGGTAATTTGGAGAATGAATTCCTACAGGGATTACAGACCCAATCTCTTTCCTATCAGGTTGGCGAGAGGCAGTTAACGTTACTCCGCAACAACGTTTCGCTGATGACCTTCAAAAAAGTAGATTAAAGTCTCTTAATGTCTTTGTATTTCACCGGCAGCCCGCTAACGGCGTTCGTTTTATTCGTACTTTTGATTCTTGTTAAAAGTCAATCAAACAATGGAATAAGTGAACCTCAAATCTAGTGACGGCAGCACTTACCCAACCAAATTGCATAACTCTCCTATCTCTATGAAAAAACTACGGCTCCCCTCCCGCGCCTTGTTGCTGGCGGGTGTGCTGGCGGCATCTGTGCCTGTCATGGATTCGCCCGTGTGGGCACAAACGACGCCCAAACGCGCTACGAAACCGGCAGTGGCTTCAGCCCAAAACGCTGTCGCCCTGAACCGGGTATTGGTATTCTCCAGAACAAAAGGATATCGCCATGGCTCTATTCCGGCGGGAAAGGTGGCCATTATGAAGCTCGGCAAAGAAAATGGATTTGCCGTTGACACAACTGAAAATGCAGATAAGTTTACCGAAGCCAACCTAAAGCAGTATAGCGCCGTAGTCTGGCTCAGCACTACGGGCGATGTACTCAACGATGCCCAGCAGTCGGCTTTCGAACGCTATATTCAGGCCGGGGGCGGTTATGTGGGTATCCACGCAGCTGCCGACACAGAGTATGACTGGCCGTGGTATAACGAACTGGCCGGTGCTTACTTCCTGGATCACCCGAAACAGCAGAATGCCGAGATCGAGATCGTCGACAAAAACCACCCGGCTACGAAGATGCTGCCCGACCGCTGGAAGCGCTTCGATGAATGGTATAGTTACAAGAGCCTTGGCAAAGACCTGAAGGTCCTTGGCAAGCTGGATGAAAAAACCTACCAGGGCGGCAAAAACGGGGATAATCACCCTTTTATCTGGCATCACGACTTTGATGGGGGTAAAGCCTTTTACACGGGTGGTGGCCACACGGATGAATCCTACGTCGATGCTATGTTTTTACAGCACATCCTGGGCGGCATCAAGTCGGTTATGGCAACCAGCCTGAAATTCGGGCAGGCCAAAACACTGCCGTTTCCGGAAGAAAACCGCTTCGATCGTCAGGTTCTGACAGCCAATCTGGACGAACCGACCGAGTTGGTTGTTCTCGACAATGGTAAAGTTCTCTTCGCCGAGCGTAAGGGCGCGCTGAAGCTCTACGATCCAAAGACGAAAGCGGTAAAAGTGGTGGCTAATTTCCCCGTATTCACCAAGTTTGAGTATGGGTTGATGGGCCTGAACGTCGATCCTAATTTCAAGCAGAACAAGTGGATTTATGCGTATTACTCGCCACTGACAGGCAATACCGTTGCCGATACAGCGCAACACCTGTCGCGTTTTGTTTATGACGACGCTCGTGACACCCTGCTGCTGAGCACCGAAAAAGTGCTGCTAACGGTTCCGGTCAAACGCGATGGATGCTGCCATACAGGGGGCTCTATTGCCTGGGACCGGAAAGGCAACCTGTACCTGTCGGCCGGGGACGACACCAACCCGTTCAACTCTGAAGGCTTCGCCCCTATCGACAATCGCAAAGGCCGCAGCGGCTGGGATGCCCGGTTGACATCGAGCAACACGAACGACCTGCGGGGTAAGATCATGCGCATTCACCCCGAAGCGGATGGTACCTACACCATTCCCGAGGGAAATCTATTCCCGAAAGGAACGCCCAAAACCCGCCCTGAAATCTACGTAATGGGCAACAGGAATCCCTATCGGATTTCGGTCGACCAGCGCACGGGCTTCCTCTACTGGGGTGAAGTTGGACCGGACGCCGGTGAAAACAGCGCGAAATACGGTTCACGCGGTCATGACGAAATGAACCAGGCCCGGAAGGCGGGTTATTATGGATGGCCCCTGTTTGTGGCCGATAACCGCCCGTACAACGCGCGTAACTTTGCGGACAGTACCACGGGTGCGCTCTTCGACCCAATGAAGCCTATCAACGATTCGCCCCATAACACGGGTCTGACGGAGTTGCCACCGGCTCAAAAGGCGTTCATCTACTACCCCTATGCCGACTCGCCGGAATTCGGAGCCATCGTTGGCAAAGGAGGCCGGAATGCGATGGGCGGCCCGGTTTACTATTATGACGACTATGCCGAATCGCCGGTGAAATTTCCTCGTGCCTACGATGGTAAATTCTTCGCCTACGACTGGATGCGTGACTGGATTCACCCGGTTACGATGAAAGAGAACGGTGACTTCGTGAAGATGGAGACGTTTATGCCCAGCACGAAGTTCTCCCATGTCATCGATATGCAGTTCGCCAGCGATGGATCGCTCTATACACTCGAATACGGCCAGCAGTGGTTTGCCGCCAACACCGATGCCCGCCTGTCGCGCATCACGTACAATGCTGGCAATCGGAAACCCGTTGCCATGGCCACCGCTAATAAAACGGTTGGCTCAGCACCACTCACCGTAAAGTTCGACGGTAAAGAGTCAATGGACTACGACGGTGACGCTATCAAGTATGAGTGGTCGTTCGGCAAAGGGATGCCAAAACAAACCACAGTATCGCCAACGGTTACGTTTACCAAGCCAGGTGTGTACCCGGCCACGTTGCGCGTTACCGATGCATCGGGAAACGTTGCTACCAAATCGATGGAGATCAAAGTAGGTAACGATGAGCCTCAGGTCGACGTAGCAGTTACGGGCAACAAAACGTTCTATTTCCCCAACAAGCCGGTCAAATACGCGGTCAATGTTGTCGATAAAGAAGACGGTACCTTGAAGAAGGGCATCAGCGCCGATGATGTTACCATGACCATCGACTACCTCGAAGGATTCGACAAGACGATGCTGGCCCAGGGTCACCAGGCCAATCTGGGCTTTTCTGCCGGCAAACGACTGATTGAGCTGAGCGACTGTAAATCCTGCCACGCTATCGACAAAAAGTCCATCGGACCCGCTTATGTCGATGTGGCCAAAAAGTACAAGGGCGCTTTCCAGATCGAAGGCAAACTGGCACGCAAAGTCATCAATGGTGGTGGCGGTGTCTGGGGCGAACAGGCGATGAGCGCCCACCCCCAGTTGAAAGAAAGTGAGGCTACCGATATGGTCCGTTACATTCTGTCGCTGGCTAATGACAAAGCGGTTAATAAACAGCCACTTGCGGGTGATTATGTACCAGCTCAGCAGAAAAAAGATGGTTCGTATGTGTTAACCGCCAGTTATACCGACCGTGGTAATGGAATTGTAGGTCCGCTGACGAGTTCGAGAACCATTGCGTTGCGGTCTCCTATGATCAAAGCGGTTTCGGCCGACAAAAAGCACGATATCTTCGAATACGATATTCCCAAACTGGGACCGGCAGCTATTGGCACAAAGTCGGGTAGCTATTTGGTTTTCAATGATATCGACCTAACAGGTATTCATGGACTGACACCCTCCGTGTTTGCTTCCAACGATCAGGTTGTAGGCGGTAAACTTGAAGCCCGGCTAGATTCGCCTACGGGTACCCTGCTGGGAGAAGCCGAGGTCAAACAAGGTTCAGCCGGTGCGGTTAATTTACCGTTCCGTCAGCCAGTGTCGGGGGTTCATAAGCTCTACCTTGTCTTCGTCAATCCTACGGCTGGCCAAAAACCTTTGTTCGCCATGGACAAGATAGAATTCAGCACGCAGGGTATGTAAGCATCATTCAATTGCCAAGCCCCGGTCTATCAGGATCGGGGCTTTTTTGTTTTTTACCAATGTAAGTTGTGGAAACTGGAAAAATATGGAGTTTAATTCCATATTTTTCCAGTTTTCGTAGGTTAGCGTATGATTTTGAGAACAGCCGAAACCAAACTAAAGACCTTGCCAATAACGCTGAATTTTTCAAAAATCTCACCTACTGGACTGCTTTGAGCGGAGAACGGATGTCAATCGTTCTCTATGCCGGTAATCAACTCCAGAAGAGAAGCAACGGCATGACTGTTATGAAGTGGCGGGATTACGCAGAGACGGCTAAATAGGCTATTCTCATCGTCAAGCGCCGACCCGCCGGGACCGGCGCTTTTTTTGTAGGTTTACACTTCATTTACTGCTCTCAACCGTGCGCCGATTCCTGCCTTACCTTGTGCTGCTGCTTACGGCATTTGCCTGCCAATCCGCTCCTGATGCCCGTACCATCATCGATCAGGCCATTGAGGCCCATGGCGGGGATGCCTACCAGAATAAACAAATCACGTTCGATTTCCGGCAGTTTCACCTCGTCTTGAAACACCAGAACGGTCGGTACAGCTACACCCGCACTTACCGCGATTCGGCCGGGGTTACGATTCAGGAAGTGCTGACCAACGATCGTTTTTCCCGGTCACTGAACGGCAAACCTCAGACGCTCGATACCGCCCAAACGGGCAAGTACAGCCGGGCCGTCAACTCCGTTGCTTACTTCGTTCTGCTGCCCCAGAAACTAGCCGACCCAGCCGTACTGGCCGATGTGGTGGGCGATGTTGCTATTGACGGACAATCATATCAGAAGGTCAGGGTACGCTTTCAGGCCGAAGGGGGCGGTAAAGATCATGGCGATACGTTCTTTTACTGGTTCAACCAGCAGACACACACCATGGATTACCTCGCCTACAGCGAAGGCGGCCCCCGTTTTCGGAAGGCCATCAACCCGCAAACCATCGGTGGCATCCGTTTTCAGGATTATATCAACTACAAGGGCGATACGAATGATACTACCTCCGTTGCCACCTACGATCGCCGGTATGAGGCAAAGCAGCTGACCGAGCTATCCCGCATTGAACAGAAACATATTCAGGTCATAGCGCTTCCACGCGAATAGCCGAGCCACGATCATACGGCAAAACCAATTCTATTTTATCCAGAAACGATCATTCCTTATGCCTCAAATTCGCCACCTGGCTGCTTATATGGAGCAGCTGGCTCCGCTCGCCTATCAGGAATCTTACGACAACGCTGGGCTGATCGTGGGTGACCCCTCCACCGACATTACGGGTGTGCTCGTCACCCTCGACGCAACCGAATCGGTCATCGACGAAGCCATTGCCAGGGGCTGTAACGTGGTGGTGGCGCATCATCCGATTGTATTCAAAGGGCTCAAAAAATTCAATGGCCGCACGTATGTGGAGCGCGCCGTGATAAAAGCCATTAAAAGTGACGTAGCTCTCTATGCGGCCCATACCAACCTGGATAATGTTACGGGAGGTGTCAATTTTAAAATTGCCGAGAAGTTAGGCTTGCAACAGGTGCAGATTCTGGCCCCTAAAACGCAGGTGTTAACCAAACTGGTCACCTTCGTTCCGGTAGCCGATACGCAGCGGGTCCTCGATGCACTTCACGCAGCGGGGGCTGGTCAAATCGGCAATTATGCTAACTGTAGCTTTAAAACCGAAGGCACAGGTGCCTATCAACCCGGTTCGATGGCCAACCCGGTTTTGGGCGAACGGGGCGTTTACCATCAGGAACCCGAAGACCGGATCGAAGTCATTCTGCCCACCCACCAGCAACACCAGGTACTGACCGCCTTACGGCACGCCCATCCGTATGAGGAAGTAGCCTACTACCTGACGCCCCTGGCGAATGCCAATCAGGAGGTAGGGTCAGGCGTAATTGGTAATTTGCCGGAAGCGATGGACAGTGCCGCCTGGCTAGCTTACCTGAAGCAGAAAATGGGCCTGAGCCTGATTCGTTACACGGACCTACCCGACCGAACTATCAGCCGGGTAGCCGTTTGTGGGGGTGTAGGAAGCTTTTTACTGCCGGATGCCATCCGGTCCGGGGCCGATGCATTTGTGACGGCGGATTACAAATACCATGAGTTTTTCGACGCTGAAGACCGAATCAGTATCTGTGACATAGGCCACTATGAAAGTGAGGTCTACACGAAGGACCTGATTCAGCAGTATTTGGCCGAAAAATTCGCTACTTTTGCGGTGATTTTATCCGAAACGAACACGAATCCGGTTCGGTACTTTTACTAATGAACAGCGCGGGCAGGCCCGGACGGGTTGTGTAGAACAATGCTCCCGGCAAGCGCATCGCCCATTTTTCATTGCCCAAGACAAGACAAATTAAAAAATATCCCGAATGGAACTGACAATTGCGCAAAAATTAGACGCTCTTCTTAAACTGCAAACCTTTGATTCTCAACTAGACGAACTCGTTAAAATTCGTGGAGGGTTGCCCGAAGAAGTTCGTGACCTGGAAGACGACATCGCCGGTTTCGAAACGCGGATTGGGAAGTTCCAGGCCGAAATAAAAACACTCGACGAAGAAATTGATCGCAATCGCGTTGCTAAAAAAGACGCCGAGAAACTGATCACCAAGTACAAGGATCAGCAGATGAACGTCCGCAACAACCGCGAGTTTGACGCCATCTCGAAAGAAATCGAATTACAGTCACTCGAAATCGAACTGGCCGACAAACGTATTGGCGAAGCGCAGTTTCGGGTTCGGGGTAAAGAAGAAGAGATCAAAACGACGCAGGCCGCTCTCAACGAGCGTAAAGAAGACCTGAAAGCCAAAAAATCGGAACTGGACCAGATCACTTCGGAGAGCCAGGAGGAAGAAAAGGCAATTGTCGTTGAACGCGATCAGCAGGCTACGACGATTGAACCCCGCCTGTTGAATTCCTACAACAAAATTCGCGGTAACGCCCTCAACGGTTTAGCCGTCGTCATGGTGAAGCGTGGTGCCTGTGGCGGGTGTTTCAACGTAGTACCGCCCCAACGGCAGGCCGACATCAAAGACAAAAAGAAAATTATCGTTTGCGAACATTGCGGACGGATTTTCGCCGATGTAGAAGGTATACCTGAGCCAGCACCAACTACGAAAGGCCGGTAATAGCCGCACTATTCAAGAGAGAAAAGGTCGTCAGGTTGGCGACCTTTTTTTGTACACCGTTTCGCTCATGCGCTACCTGCTGATCTTCCTCTTGACCATACAGGTCGCTACTGCCCAGGATTTCGTCTGGACGCCGGGTTTGCAGCGGGCCTATACCGACCTGCAAAAGCTCCGTGTTCAGACTGGCAGGCAGCTGGCCAGCCGCGAGCCTGACAATGGTGTTCGCCTGTTCGTAGCCGACTATGCCGATATGCTCACACTCGTCACGTCGGACAATGACCGGCTGTTCAGTCAACTGGCTGACCGGGAGGACGAACGGCTCACGGCCCTGAAACATATGGACGACAACTCCCCCTGGCAGCGTGTTCTACAGGCCGAAGTACGGCTTCACTGGGCCTTCGTCAAACTTAAATTCGGCAAAGAAATTAGCGCCAGTTGGGATGTGATTCGCGCCTATAACTTACTGGCCGAAAATCAGAAGCGGTTTCCTGACTTTCTGCCGACGTATAAATCACTTGGCACGCTGCACGTAATGATCGGCTCGGTACCCGAAAGCTACCTATGGGTGGCTAACCTGCTCGGTTTACACGGCAATATCAGGCAAGGTCAGCAGGAACTACTACGCGCCCAGCAAGATTCCACGTTCGGTCTGGAAGCCCGGCTGATCGACCTGATGGTTCGGGCTTACGTGCTGAAATTTACGGATACCGACGGGCAGACGCTTCAACGGCTGGTCCAGGGAAACCGTGACAACTTGCTGCTGCATTTCTTCGGTGCCACCATCGAGCAAAAAAACGGGCACAGCGAACAGGCACTTACCTATCTTAACACCCGCCCCACAGGTTCTGACTACCAGCCATTACCGATCGTGGATAACATTCTGGGCGATATCTATCTTCAGAAGGGGCAGTATGCAACGGCCGAGACGCACTTCAAGCAATTTTTGCACGTCTATACCGGCCAGAACTTCCTCAAAGATTCGCACTATAAACTATTCCTGTGTTACTGGCTCGCCAACCAGCCCGACGCGAGAGCCCGTCCCTTTCTGGCACAGGTACCCGGCATAGGCCGAACAACAGTCGAGTCGGACAAGGCGGCTCAGAAATTTGCCGAGTCCTACCTCAAGCGGGGCGTTTCGGCAAATCAGAAGGTGCTGATGCGGGCACGGCTGGCCTCCGACGGTGGTTTCACCGACAGTGCGCTGGCTTACCTGAGGCCCTATACCGAAGGCCGGTTTACAACTGCTGGTGAGCAGGCGGAATATAATTACCGCCTGGGGCGCATCCATCAACGTCGTGACGAACCCGACAAGGCCATTCCATACCTTAAACGGGCTCTCGTGTTGAGTGAACCCGGTCAGTTATCGTTTGGAGCAACCGCAGCGCTACAATTAGGCTATATCTACCAGCAAAAGAACGACCGCACCAAAGCACGGTCGTTCTTCCAGAAAGCACTCAGTTTCAAACGCCATGAGTATAAAAACAGCGTAGACAATAAAGCGAGAGCGGGGATGAGTCGGTGAGTCGGTCAGTCAGTGAGTCAGTGAGTGGCTGACGCCCGAGTACAAACTTCGCGTCAGCCACTGACCGACTAACTGACTCACCAACTCACCAACTGTTACTCCAGTGCAGCGACGCCGGGAAGGGTTTTGCCCTCCATGTATTCCAGCAGCGCACCACCACCCGTCGAAACATAGCTGACACGGTCACCGTAGCCCGCCTGGTTCACCGCCGAAGCCGAATCGCCACCGCCGATTAGGGAGAACGCACCGTTTTCTTCCGTAGCTTTTACAACGGCCTCCGCAATGGCGTTGGTGCCGTGGGCAAAGTTTTCGAACTCGAACACGCCCATGGGGCCATTCCAGAGGATTGTTTTCGACTGCATGACCACGTCGGCGAACAGTTTAGCCGATTCTGGGCCAATGTCCAGTCCTTCCCAGTCATCAGGAATATCGCCGGTAGCCACAACCTGCCGGTTCGCGTCGTTCGAGAATTTGTCGGCGCAGAGGTTATCGACAGGCATGTAAATGTTGACGCCCTTCTCTTCTGCCTTTTTGATCAGTTGGAGCGCCAGTTCCTGCTTGTCGGCTTCGAGCAGCGACTTACCGATCTTACCGCCCTGTGCTTTGGTGAAGGTATAGGTCATGCCTCCGCCAATAATGAGGTTGTCGACCTTATCGAGCAGCTTCTCGATGATCAGAATTTTGTCGGAGATTTTGGCTCCACCCATGATCGCCGTGAACGGACGGTCGGGCGCTTCCAGTATTTTCTTGGCGTTGTCAAGTTCAGCCTGCATCACGTAACCACAAACGCGGTCATCGAAGAACTGACCAATGACGGCTGTGCTGGCGTGGGCCCGGTGGGCCGTACCAAAGGCGTCATTCACCCAAACGTCGCCCAGTTTCGACAGCTTTTCGGCGAAGGCCACATCCCCTTTTTCCTCTTCTTTATAGAAACGCAGGTTTTCGAGCAGCAGGATTTCGCCGGGCTGGAGGCTAGCCGCCAGATCCGTCGCCGATTGACCGATGCAGTCATCTGCAAACTTCACCGTACGTCCGAAGGCTTCGTTAAGGGCGGGAATAACGTGTTTGAGGGAGTATTTATCTTCGGGACCACCCTTCGGCCGACCCAGGTGCGACATCAAAATAGCCGATCCGCCATCGTTGACGATTTTCATGATCGTCGGGATAGTCGCTTTGATGCGGGTATCGTCGGTGATTTCGTACTTGTCGTTAAGCGGGACGTTGAAATCGACCCGAACAAGGGCTTTCTTACCCGAAAAATTATAGGAATCTACTGTTTTCATGCGCTGGAAACAAGCTGTTTGGTTGCGAGCCCAAACTTAGCGGTTTTTCGGCAGACACGGGCGTAAAGTCTATTGCTTCTGGCCGGGTAGGGCAATACGCAGCGCCGTAAAGCGGGCTATCTGGTCGAAGTCACTGTCATTATGCAGGATGGCAAGGTCATAAAAGACTGCGTAGTGGGCAATCAGACAGGCGTTCGGTTTACGGATGGTAACGCCCTTTTTACGGAGCATCCGGTACAAATCGGCCGCGCCAATAGCTGCGTCGACAGGGTCAAGCCGTAGCATCGATACGCTGAGCAAATTCGTCCTTACCCGTTCCAGTTTTGCATCATCCCGAATACCCTGTAGCACCTCTTGCAGGATTGTAGGCGTAATCGTAACTCGATCTGTGCGGGCTAACCCTTCAGCAACCAACTTGGTCTTCTCGTTGATAATACCTCGAAAACAGTCTATCCATATAGAGGTATCTACGATCAGTTGTCCCATTCATTCGGCGTTGTATCCGTACGCATCTCATTGAGATCTCCCTCCCACTCTACCTGACCGAACAGGCTTACCAAATCCCGTCTACGCGTCATGTCGATGTATTCTTTAAGGGCCATTTCAACAACCGCTTTCTTCGTCTTTGCATGGCTGATCTCCATGGCTACCTGGAGCAATTCGTCGTTGATATCAATATTTGTCCGCATAATATCAGGCTACATTATACACAAATATAGGCTATTTCATACACATCAATACGTCCCCTCACTGCCGCCACCGCCGAAATTACCCCCGCCAAACCGGACGCCTTCTTTTGGCTGGTGCTGTGCACCGGCAGCCGCCTGAGTAGCCACCGCCGTACCCACATTGACAAAAAACTGATTGGGCGACTCATAGTCCGGGTCGTCGGTGAACCCGTTCCGGAAGTGCCCGCCCTCTCCTGACGACCGGCGCAGGAACCGGATTCCCGCCACCGCCAGCCCAATCAGCAGCATACCGCCAGCCGTTAGCGCCACGTTGAGCGGCAGCAGCACTACGTAGTTTTGTAGCGTCATGACAGCGGCAATCAACCCCAGACAGCCCAGAATGATCAGCATCCGGTTTTTACGCGCAAATCCCTGTTGTAAGTAAGCGGCAGGGATAGCGAAGGTGAGTAGCCAGAACAAGCCGGACAAGCCAATTTCGGGGGCTACCCCTTTAGCCAGTTGTCGGATCGAGACGTCCAGCAGTAGTCCGTTCAGTTCACGAACCATAAAGTAGTTTCCGCTGGCAATCAGCACGATCAACGCGACCCACTCTATCAGGTTCAGGGGATCGGCATAGTAGGGCGATCGGTCAATCCGCCGTACCAGCCCAAACAGTACCGCCGAAACCACCATCATGACAAACGGCAGTATGGCCTTTCCTGCACTGAACTGGAGAACGCCATTGAACACAAAGGTGTAAAAAGTAGCCACGGTTATGAAGGCAATCAATGTATCGCCGTAGTACCAGAGCACCAGCAACAGCAACGGCAACGTACACAGACAATACATGGCGATGGTCATATCGGACGGCAATAGCTGATTGAAGCCGAAAGCCAGAAATCCCGTTTGCATCAGCGCGAAGGCGTTGTCGACACCATTGCGATAGAGTTGCCGCCGGGCAATTAAAAACCGCCCCAACAGACCAATAGCGACACCAAACCCCATGTTGAACAGGCTGGATAGATGCCGATCATCCAGCAATCCATCAATAGCGGTTGCCGGCAACAGGTAACAGCTCAGGATCGCCACTACGGTAAATAGGAATAGACCCACCTCGAGAAATCCATTCGTCTGCCGGAAATCGAATGGGAACGCCCGGCGGACGGCTTCAGTCTGCGCATCGGTCAGCAACCGCTGGCGGTTCCACTGCTCGGACTGCTGCACGACGGCCCGATTCCGTATCCATGTTTCGTTATATGCTTTCATTCGCCGTGTTTCGTTTAGGCAGCTGACGCAGCAAATAAGCAATCAGCACAATACCGGTCAGAATAAAGTACCAGTAATCAAGACCTGACCCGCTAAGAAATCCACCAAGCAGGTAATGAAAAACCAGGTAGGTTGCACCGATGTAGCCGTATACTGTACTCATTAGCAGGAACAGAAACGCCTTGCGACGCCGGGCATACTGGTCGGATACGAAGCACGTTACCGCCAGACCCAGAACAAACCACAGCCGCAAACCGTCAAAATTGAACAACCCGCCCAGCAGTGCTACCAGTAACAAGTTTCCCCCAATAGTCAGGTAGGTTTCGGTAAAGTGGGGTTTGATGCGCCGTTTTTCGAGCAACAACGCCCCCCCGATCAAAACCAGCGCCAGACCGATGGCCGAAAAAACGGTCGACGGGTTAAAAAAGTTGGTCTTGAAATAAAGCTCAAGGGGCCGTACGCTAACCCCAACCCAGGAGATGAGCGCCGTCAACGCCATACCCAGCACACCCCGGTGATCGAAGCGGTAAGCCATCGGCAGGAATAACAGGGCTGGCAGTAGCGTCACCAGCCCATACCGGTTACCGAAAACGGTGTAGGCATACTGGGCATATCCTTCAAGGGTCAGAAACAACAGGCATCCCAGTAATAGTGCATAATCACCGAAGGGCGATCGGCTTACGGTTTGACCGGGGGTCCAGTCGGCACGGTAGCGCCAGGCGAAGAAAAAGCAGATACCGCAGCCAATTGCCATAGCGGTCAGTAGCGCGCCATGCCCAATGGAATCGAAGTTATCGTACACCAGCAACCCCAACCCCGAACTCAGCAGCAGAATCCCGATATACAGCAGCGACCGCAACTCCCAATGCAGCGAAAACGGCTTGTTACGCTCAAATTCGGCCATCTGAGTCTGCTGTTCTTGCGGCACAATGCCAGTATCGTTGATTGCTTTCAGGACGTCATCGGGGGACATAAACCGTTGTTTTTTTGTTCTCTATAAGAACGAGTCATCAACTCGTTTGGACGCTACAGCCTACTGATTATTTATAGCTGCCACCGGTTCCAGCTTCGACCTAACAGGCTGAGAGCCGTTATTATATCATGATCGGACGCCAGAAAGTTTTACTTACCCCCCGGTATTACCTTGAGAATTTCCAGTATGTACTGGACTTTATCAAGCGGCTATACGGCGGTTTACTGAACGAAGCCGAGTGGGATTTCGTGCGCCGTTTTGAAACGCTCAGCCTCGATGCCCAGTGTCTGTATGTACGCTTCAGCAACCGCAAAGGACTCTTTTTTCGGGTCAACAAACTGCATTATAAAGAAATTACTGACTTACCGGCTGCCGTTGGTGAGTTGTTGATCGCTGGATTCATCGAGCGGCTGTCGGCCCGTCATGAGAGCCTGGGCAACGTCGCCCTGAGCATCTTTACCAAACCCGAACTACTCGAACTGCTGCCGCTGGAGCCAGAGGAGATGCGGTCGCTGGCCAAAGAGAAAAAAGAAGGTGTGGTTCGGTATGCACTCCACGAACTGAATTTTGCCGAGATCATCACGAGCCTTACTACCCGGGAAACGGTGGTGAAGATGAACTTCGAAGCCGAAGGTATGATGATCAAATACCTGTTTTTTGGCAACCGCGGGGCTAGCATGACCGATTTTGTGGTGCGCGACCTTGGCATGGTCAACTTCGAGCGGTACGACGAAAGTAAGATGACAGCCCGCTTTCGAAGTCGCAAAGAAGTGGAGGACAAACTGCTGATCTCGCTCACCAACGAAGAATTTTATGAATTGAAAGAAGCCGAAGCCCCGGCCGACGATATATACAACTGGTTTCTGAACTGGAACGAAACCCGCCCTGAACTGACCGAGATTGCCATTCCGGGCTACCAGAAACTGGTGTGCCGCGTAGGTGCTTTTCTGGAACGGCAGAAACTACCCGAACAGGCCCTGACCGTTTATGAACTCTCCGACCGGGTTCCGGCCCGCGAACGACGGGTGCGGCTGTTGTTCAAAAACGGATCGGTAGATGAAGCGCTGGCCCTCTGCGACGAGATCGCCGTGAATCCGCTTAATGCTGAAGAGCGCTATTTTGCCACAGATTTCCGGGAAAAGATTCTGAGTGCGGGCGCAAAGAAAAAATCCCGCAAGGCCACGACCCGTTTCCTCTCCGATGCCGAGAGCGTCGAGATTCCGGCGGCCTACCGCCACCACGTCGAAGCGGGGGTGATGAACCATTACCTGGAGCAGGGCTACGATGCCGCTTTTACCGAGAACTATCCCTGGCGCGGGCTGTTTGGACTGGTTTTCTGGGACATCATTTACGACGCCAACGTGTCGGCCATTCACCATCCACTGCAACGGGCTCCGTCAGACTTTTACCTGCCCGACTTTTACCTCAAACGGGAAGAGCTGCTAAAGAAACGCCTGGCCGACCTGGTCACGAAAGACGATTGGCGGGTGCATACAGGTCGGACGTTTAACGCCAAATACGGCATCACCAACGTGCTCGTCGACTGGTCGGACGAACTTCTTTCACTCGTTCAACGGATGGTCGAACTACTCGATATCGACCAACTCCGGCTGATTCTGCTCGAAATGGCCCGCAACGTCCGTGAGCATACCCGGGGCTTCCCCGACCTGCTGATCTGGAACGAGCAGGGCGAGTACGACTTTGTCGAAGTCAAATCCCCTACCGACCACCTTGGCCCGCAGCAGTTGCACTGGCTGGAGTTTTTCCAGACGATTGGCGTACGGGGCAAAGTGATGCGGGTTATCTGGTCATCGTAACCAGCCGCCCGTAAAACCGGCCTTCACCAGTCCGCGCCTGATATGCGGGTTTTTCTTCATCAGGTTCCAGATAAACTCGGTGCGCAGGTTCTCGGCCATCAGCAGAATGGGTCCCTGGTCGATACCCAGGTAATCCTTGTCGAACCAGCCGTTGGTGGTTGGCCCGTTGGCCGAAACCGAGGCATAGCGATACGTTGGGTTGAACGCATCGAGGAAACCATATTGCCCGTAGACTTTCGAACCGTATTTAGTCTTTATGGCCCGTAAAGCCGGCAGGCATATTTCCGGCGCAAACGCCATCGATCCACCCGCTGCCGTTGGGGCAATGGTGCCGTCGTCTACGATCTGCGTCGAAGCAGCGCCACGCGCCCGGTAGGAGAAGAACTGACGGCCAGCGACGGTTGTATCGTTGGGGCCGTCGCAGGCGGTTAGCCCCCAGATGGTCGAGCTGTAATCCTGCCACTTCGCGGGATTCGCCATACAGTAAGCCCGGTTGGCGTAAGTGGCCCGGCGTGAGTTCTCGGCATAGTCGATACCCTTCCCCCGCATGTACGCATCCTGGATACCCCGGAAATCGATCCATACATGCGAGTACTGATGGCCGAAGAGTGGATCGAAGTTGACGTGCGACTGGTCGTAGAATGTAGCCCAAGGATACGATTTCGTCCAGGCGGGCCAGACCTCGGCTCCGACCGGGTGGGTAGGCGAACCCAGGGCCAGCACGTAGAGCAGCATCCCTTCGTTATAGCCCGTCCAGTCGTTTTTGATAAAACCCGTTTCGGGATGCCAGCCCATGGAAACGAAAGGCCGGCGTGCCTGAATCCAGGTCCAGTCGACCCGGCCATAGATCTGGTCGGCGAGTTGCCGGATCTCCGTTTCGGCGGGTGTGTTCTGATCGAAGTAGGATTGAGCACTGAGGATACCGCCCAGCAACAAGGCCGTATCGATGGTCGATAACTCCACCTGTTTAAAGCGCTCCCCCGTCTTCATATCCAGAAAATGGTAGAAGAATCCCTTGTAACCGGCTACGCCCGATGCCTGTTCCGACTGGGGCGCGGTGGCGAAAAAGCGTAGCGTCCGCAGCGTTCGATCGGCGGCCTGCTGCCGGGTGACGTAGCCTCGTTCGACACCAACCAGATAGGCCGTAAGCCCGAAACCTACGGCGGCAATGCTACTGAACGAAGGCGAAGGCGCCCGGTCAGGAATCAATCCATTGGCCGGGTTAGCTGTGTCCCAGAAATAACGGAACGTATCGCGTTGCAGACTATCCAGAAACGACTGATCCGACGCGGCAAGAACAGGCCCAGGTGTTACAGCAGGTGGTGTATTCCGGGGCTGACAGCAAACGATGGACAATGACCCACAAAGAAGGGCTATAACGAGAACTTGCTTCATAAGTCAAACATACAGAAAGTTGATACGACGTGACGTCGGGTACGTAGTACCTGTTGTGGTGTCAGCCTTGAGCAACCGACACCACAACAGGTCCATTTATTTAATAACCTGGGTTTTGCGTCAGAGCCCCTCCGCTTAACTGTATCTGGTTCTGGGGGATAGGAAATACTTCGTTCTTTCCTTTTGTAAACGTTTTACCATGGGCCGCAAACGCCTGCACCGCCCGGCCGGGCTGTACGCTTTCCTGCCGGACCAGATCGAAGAAACGGTCGTGTTCCATACCGAGTTCGACCCGCCGTTCGTGCCAGATCTTCGCCAGATCGATGGTCGTCTGAGCCGGTAGCCCCGCGCGGGTACGCAGCCGGTTGATGTCGACCAGCGATTCGGCATTCCGGCCAGTAGCCAGCGCGGCTTCGGCATGGATCAGCAACACTTCGCCGAGCCGCATGATCCGGAGGTTTTTGGGTAGACGGTCGTTGTTGCCGCAGTTCCGCTCCGACGTCCGGCTGTGGTACGATTTGTAATTATACCGGTCATTCTCGACCGAGTCCCGACTCGGCACCCGGAAGCCATCCCACAACACCGTTCCTTGCGGAGCCGGATTGATGAACATGATCGTGGCAGCCCGGCGTACATCGTTTGGTTCGTATTCGGCTACCAGACTTGCTGATGGCGTCCCGAAGCCAAAGCCCAGATCTGACCAACCCCGTCGGCCACCGGCACGGGGCCCCTGCGAAACGCTGTACAGTTCAATGGCTGCATCGCACGACAGATTTATACCCGTCTGAACTTCAAAGATCGATTCAACGCTGTTAGCACCGGTCTCGCGCCAAATGGTCGCGTAGTTGGGCAGCAGATCATAGGTACCCGCCTGATTTTTGATGATCGAGTCGGTCAGGGCATACGCCTGCTGGTAGTTTTTCTGATACAGATACACCTTGGCCAACATCGCCATCGCAGCTGCTTTCGTGGCTTTACCCGTCTGTGTTTGTGTCTTAATGGGCAGCGCGTTGACAGCGTACCGCAGGTCACTGGCAATCTGTGCGTAGACCTCTTCCTGACTGGCGCGTGCCTGCAACGCCGTATTATTAATTTCGTCAACGGGCGGCACGTCAACAATGAGCGGTACCCCGCCAAAGAACCGCACCAGGTTGAAGTAAAAATAGGCGCGCAGAAAACGCACCTCCCCTTCCAGTTGGTTGCGCGTAGCAGCCTCGGCCGGACTGAGCGGAATCAGCGACAGCGCCTGGTTGGCGCGCGCAATAGCCCGAAAGTAAGTGGCCCACACATTATCGAGATTGCCAACGCTGGGCGTCACAGTCAGGTTATCGAGCGTACCGAAGGTGTTCGCGCCATCGGCCGGGGAACTGCCCTTGTCGGCATCGTCCGACGCGATGTTCGTCATGCCTACAAAGTCGAAACCGTGCATGCCCCCTTGCCACATGGTGTTATAAATACCCGTTACCAGACTCTGTGCGGCCGCCGGATCGCTGCGCACGGCCGCTTCACCAATCTGGCCCTGGGGCGGTGTATTGAGGAAATCGTTACAGGCCGTCAGCACGCCCCCCAGCAGGGCTACGAGCAACGACATCCGAATGAGGTGTTTCTTATAATTCATGTTGATAAAGTCGATTGGTTAAAAACCCACATTAAGACCAACGGCAAACGTCCGGGTCGTTGGGTATGAATTAAGTTCGATGCCGGAATCCAGCGCGCCACCTGCTAATTCGGGGCTGAACCCGCTGAATTGCTGAATGGTGAACAGGTTCTGCGAGGTCACGTAGATACGGGCTGTGCGAAGCCTGGCCTTCTCCTTCAACCCGTTCGGAATGGTGTAGCCCAGCGTCAGGTTATTGAGCCGGACAAACGAGCCGGATTCGACAAAATAGGTCGACGCGGGTGTTGCCGATGTAATCAGGCGGGGGTCGGTCTGCGACGGGCGGTTGGGCAGCCAGCGGGCATCGGCGTAGGCAGCTTCGATGTTGTCCGTATTCTCGAAACGGAATGCTTTCTTGCCGTTGTAAATCTTGTTGCCCACATTCCCATATACATCGGCCGTCAGATCGAATCCTTTAAAGGTCAGACCCAGGTTGATACCATAGTACATTTTGGGTTGGTAAGAACCAGCGTAGATGCGGTCATTATTATCGATAACGCCGTTTCCGTCAACATCCTGGTATTTAAGATCGCCGGGGCGGACGTTGGCGCGGTTGCCGTATACGGGCGACCCGTCAATTTCTGACTGGTTCTGGTAAACCCCCGTTGCATTCAGGACGTAGAAGCTACCCACCGGCTGGCCGTTGTCGCTACGGGTCACAAACCCCTGTTGTCCAACGCCACCCGCCAGCAGCGCCTGCCCCCCGTTGAGGCCAACCAGTTCGTTCCGGTTGATGGTCAGGTTACCGCCAATGCTGTAGCCCAGGCCACTCTTGAGTGTCTCTTTCCAGTTTAGAACGAACTCGAACCCGCGGTTACGGAACGAGGCTATGTTGGTCAGAAACTGGTTGTCCGGATCGCCGAAAATGGCCGGGATAACCCGAAACGCCAGCGCATCCCGCGTAGTTTTGTTGTAGTAATCGATTTCGCCACTCAGCCGGTTGTTGAAGAAGGCGAATTCCAGCCCCGCGTCGATCTGCTGGGTACGCTCCCACTTCAACTGCTGGTCTTTAATATCCTGAATAGCCGACCCCAGCGCTAAGCCGTTGTTGTAGAAGTACGGAATATTGACCGTGGCCGTCGTGATATAGGCGTTGCTCTCAATGTTGTCGTTACCGAGGATACCCCAGCTCCCCCGAAATTTCAGAAAATCGAACAGCGACTGGTCCTTCATAAAATCTTCGTCGGAGATGACCCAGCCCACCCCCACCGTTGGGAAATAGCCCCAGCGCTCACTGAATTTGGAACTCCCATCGGCCCGCAGCGACGCGTTGAACAGGTATCTGTTTTTGAGACTGTACGTGAGCCGGGTTACGAACGACTGACGGGTTTGAAGATCGCCGGTGCTGTTGTTAGCCAGTTGCTGGTTGGGATCGCCCAGACCCAGGTACCACTGGTTAGGGTCGTTGGGGATGTTGATACGTGACCCTTGCAGGAAATCGGTCGTGAACTGCTCCGTCACAGCCCCCAGCAAAAACGTCAGGTTGCTCTCCCCAAAGCTTCTGTCGAGCGTAGCCGTGTTGTCGATGATGTACCGAAGCGACTTGGTATCGCCCACGGTTAGCTGGCTGTTCTGCTGACGCTGGTTACCGCCCGCCGTAATGAACGTATTGGCATCATTCTGGAATCCGCGCAGGTACGTTTGATCGCGGTTGAACACCAGATCGGTATTGAACGCCGAGCGCAGCGTCAGCCACTCGACAGGCTTGTACGACAAGGCCAGGTTGCCCTGAAGCCGGTTGTTCAGGATACGCTGGTTGCGGGCTTCCAGACTCAAAATTGGATTACTGACGTTCCCATAAGCCGACAGGTTGCCGTACAGGTCGCCGATTTTGGCGGGCACGATAGGGGCAGCGCGGTACAGACTCTGGTAGGTACCGTCCAGGTTGACGGCCCGTTCGTTTCCGCGCGAAAACGACAGCTGGTTGCTGAACGTCAGCTTATCGTTGATCTTTACTTCGTTGTTGGCCCGGATGGTCAGCCGCCGGAAATCGTTGGTATTGATAACGCCAAAATCGGAGAAATAGCCTGCGCTGAAGAAAAACGTATTGCGTTCGCCACCGCCCGAGATCGACAGATTATGATTCATCTGGGGTGCGTTCCGCAACGCCTGACCGTACCAGTCGGTGGTCTGGTCCGAGGTCAGGGGCGGGTTGCTCACGTTCTGGTTCGGGGCAGCATCGGTCAGGTAATCGATGTACTGCTGCCGACTCGCCATTTTAACCAGATTGGCCGGTTGGCGCATGCTGAAGTTGGCATCGTACTGCACCTGTGTTGCTCCCGATTTGCCCCGACGGGTGGTAACGATGACCACTCCGTTGGCTGCCCGCACACCATAGATAGCCGCAGACGCGTCTTTAAGTACTTCAATGCTTAAAATATCGTTGTTGCTGATGTTCCGGATATCGTCGGTCAGGACGCCGTCGACCACGTAGAGCGGACTCACGCCAGCTAGCGCTGACCCAACGCCCCGCACCCGAATCTGGGGCTGTTCGTTCGGCCGGCCGGAGGCAATGACCTGCACACCGGCCAGCTTGCTCTGTAGTGCCTGTGTGGGTGTCTGAACCGGGTACTTGATGATTTCCTCGCCTTTGAGCTGGGCAACCGCCCCGGTCAGGTCGCGTTTACGCTGGGTACCGTACCCAACCACAACGACCTCTTCGAGCGCCTGAGCGTCGTCGGCCAGTTCGACATTGATTTGGGTTTGGTTGCCAACGGGAATCTCCTGCGTCAGCATGCCGATCATACTGAACTGGAGCACGGCCCCCTCACCCGCGGTGATTGTGTAAGAACCGTTTACGTCCGTCGACGTACCCGTTGTGGTGCCTTTAACGATGACATTAGCACCCGGTAACCCTTGTTTGTCGTTCTTTGAGGTAACCACTCCCGTAACGGGTTGGGTCTGGGCATGCGCCTGTCCGCAGACGGCAAGCCACACCACCAGAAGAAGGTAGCGAAGTTTATTCATGAAGCGTTGAGTTTTATAATCTGTGGAACAAATATACAATCAACCTGGCTGTATGCTATTTGTTCGTGGCAGGATTCAAATCAACGCTTTGATTATGAACAAATTAACATACTATACCTATACGGGTAAAGACGGGGAATGCAATTTCACGTTCGCCGTCGCCCCAGCTTTTTATCAGCTCCTCTCCCAGGGCACCAACCGGATCTTCCTCATTTTCATGGATATACTGCCGTACCGCCGACCAGGTACGGAGATAGTTCAGAAACCGGTCCAGCGTCCACATGCGCCGAACGTCGAAGGTAGGTTGCTCCACATTGGCGAAGGGAAATGGTAATGTAGCATAGGCGGCATCGATGTGCTTGCGCTGGGGGTCCCAGTAGGGTCCAACGCGGTTGCGGTAAAAGTCGATGAGTATGGAATCGATATCGTCGCTAATCTGCGCCAGCCCATAACCCCACTCGGCAATCACGGCGTTGGGTTTGGCCACTCGCCGTACTTCCTGGTGAAACGCGTTCACGTCGAACCAGTGCAGGGCTTGCGCCACCGTGATCAGATCGAAGGTATGATTGGCGAAGGGCGTTTGCTCGGCAGGACTGAGCTGATAATTGATATTCGGTTTCTTAACGGCCAGCAATAACTGGGTCTCGCTGATATCCGTAGCGTCCACCTGTTCAAACCAGTCAGCCAAAGCACCGGCCACCTGCCCGTTACCCGTAGCACAGTCCCAGGCAACCGTACGGTCCGGTACCTTCTGCAAAATAAAGTCATAAAGTTCTTTCGGGTAATCGATGCGAAACTGCGCGTAGAGGCCTGCATGACCCGAAAAGCGGTCAATGGGTGGTACCATATAAAATGATTTCAGATATTTTTTAAACGATTTAAAGAAACTATTGTCAAACAGTTGTTTTAATAGGAAAAGCAAACGCCGAATTGTCTTATAGTTTGGAACGGCCTACTTTTGTATGTTTGCCCAAGACCTATTTAGTTTTTTTACCAATCAATCGCTTACCCGATTCACATGAAAAAATCGTTTGGATTCCTCCTTGCTACGGTTGCACTGACTGTGGCCTCGTTCAACGTAAATGCACAGGCACCTGCTTCTGACATTCCAGCAGATATGAACGCGTTGATGAGCAAATATACCTGTATTGCCTGCCACCGCCCCAATCAGCGTTTAGTTGGACCGGCTTATGCCGACGTGGCTAAGAAGAAATACTCGAACGAGGAGATCGTGAACCTGATCTATAATCCGGTTCCAAGCCACTGGCCTGGTTATCCTCCAATGGCACCTATGAAGCAGGTTCCAAAGGAAGATGCGATGAAACTGGCTGTATGGATCAACTCGCTCGATGGTAGCCCGGCTAAGAAGGCTAGCAGCAGCAAGAAAAGCAGCACCAGCAAAAGCACCAAGTCGTCGACCAAGAAGTCTGCGTAATACAACTTTTCAACGGCTTGACCGCTACGAGAAAAGCCATGAACATAAGCCGGACTGGCGACTGTTCATGGCTTTTTCGTTAGAGCCGAACCTAATCAACGATTTTGTAGAAGCGGCATGGCTTCTTCGTTACCCTGCTGAACGGCCAGATCAAGGGCCGTTAAACCCCGAACATCCCGTATACCTGCATTAGCACCGTATTCGAGCAACAGTTTCACCATCTGGTTCCGTCCGAATAAGGTGGCAAACATCAACGCCGTCCCCCCATTACCATTCTGAATATCAAGGTCAGCGCCGTACTCGATCAGCATACGGGCTACGTCGACGTAGCCCTTAAAACTAACGCCCATCAGTGCCGTATTGCCACTGACGTCCTGGACATTCACATCGGCCTTGGCGCTCAGCAGGGCTTTTGCCGTTTCGAGATGGCCGTCATAGGCAGCAATAATCAACGGCGTGAAACCTTTGCCATCCGTGATATTGACATCAACCTTAGCCAGGATGAGTTCCTTTACATAATCGACATCCCCCTTGCGGGCCGCATCGAAGAGTAAATCTTCGGGTCGGGTTGAGTAAAAAGACATAGAATGTAGGTGTTCGTTTTAGTGGTAAGAAATCGAGAGCTAATTAAGAGGATTATAACGACAAAATGTCCTGCAACGGCTGATCGTGCCGTTGCAGGACATTTTTATGGGTAAGCTACTTCCTAGTTAATAAGGCTGTCCTTCGTGTGACAGCTCTTCGGCCTGTTGAACAGCTTGCTCTTTCTTTTGCGCATCACTGGTTGCGACCTGCTGTAGACCTTCGCGCACACGCCGACCGTACTCTTCGTCACACTGCGTGAACAGCTCGACCATTTTATCCTGAATATGCTTCTTGGCTGGTGCCAGCGTAGACACCAGATTGCTGATCAGGTCATCGCGTTCCCAGTCTTCGAACGTCCGGTATCGTTCGCCCGCCTGACCAAAATTATTCAAGCGGTCGATAGGCTGGCGTACCAGATTACCGCCCACGTAAGGGGTATGTTCTGCACCTTTCTTAGGTGCTTCTTTAAGCCCGTTCATCGACGATGGCTCATAGTTTACATGGCGGTTCTGACCCGGTGCCGTGTCGACCAGGTACGCCATTTGCCCGTCGCGCTGGTTAGTGGCAACGTGTTTTTTGGGCGCGTTGATCGGCAATTGCAGGTAGTTTGTTCCTACCCGATACCGCTGCGTATCCGAATAGGAAAACGTACGGCCCTGCAACATTTTGTCGTCCGAGAAGTCCAGCCCGTCTACGAGAACACCGGTGCCAAAGGCGACCTGCTCAACCTCGTGGAAATAGTTTTCGGGGTTTTTGTTAAGCGTCATCACGCCTACCGGTAACCAGGGGAATTTATCGGGTGGCCACAACTTCGTGTCGTCAAGCGGATCGAAATCGAGTTCAGGGTGGTCGTCGTCGCTCATGATCTGTACCAGCAACTCCCATTGTGGGAAGTTACCTGCTTCAATGGCGTCGTACAGGTCCTGGGTAGCATGGTTGAAGTTCTTGGCCTGGATCTGTTCTGCTTCACCCTGCGTCAGGTTCTTGATTCCCTGTTTAGGCTCCCAGTGATATTTAACAAGTACGCCTTCACCAGCCTCGTTTATCCATTTGTAGGTGTTCACGCCTGAACCCTGCATCATCCGATAGTTCGCCGGAATACCCCAGGGTGAGAACAGAAACGTGATCATGTGCATAGCATCGGGCGTATTGCTGATAAAATCAAAAATACGCTCACCATCCTGCCGGTTCGTTATCGGATCGGGTTTAAAAGCATGGACCAGATCAGGAAATTTCATCGCGTCCCGAATAAAGAACACCTTCAGGTTATTACCAACCAAATCCCAGTTACCGTCTTCGGTATAAAACTTAACGGCAAAACCACGCGGATCACGTAGGGTCTCGGGTGAGTGCCCGCCGTGAATTACCGACGAGAACCGGACGAAAACGGGCGTTTCTTTACCCTTCTGCTGGAACAATTTAGCGCGGGTATACGTCGAAACAGGCTCATCGCCCACGGTACCGTACGCTTCAAAAACGCCATGAGCACCAGCCCCGCGCGCGTGAACAACCCGCTCCGGAATCCGTTCCCGGTCGAAATGGCTGATCTTTTCGAGGAACGGATAATTTTCCAGTGTGGTTGGCCCCCGGCTACCTACCGTACGAACATTCTGGTTGTGGGTAAGCGGATGACCCTGGCGAGTCGTTAAGGTTTGATCAATGGGTTGGTCGTTCGATTGCAGACCAGTTGCGCCAAAGGCTGCTTTCTCTGGCGAGCCGTTTGTCGTTTCGGCTGTTGGCGTATGGCCATTCTGGCCAGTATCAGTTGGGTTATTTTCCATAAATTCTATAGAATAACATCTTGATGAATTTAACCGGCAAGGGCGCACAATGGTTTGAAAAACGGGCATTTTAACGGTTGACGTGGGTAGTTTTATAGGGGTATATTTTAACTGCACCGCAACTAGACCGGTGTATAGCCACGTCTGATGACCCTCCGCGAATTTGTCCCTAAGTCAACCAATTTCTTTCTTTGATTATAGTAACACCAGGAAACCGGGCTGACGG
This sequence comes from Spirosoma utsteinense, assembly GCF_014282275.1. Taxonomy (GTDB): domain Bacteria; phylum Bacteroidota; class Bacteroidia; order Cytophagales; family Spirosomataceae; genus Spirosoma; species Spirosoma utsteinense. The sequence goes on along the minus strand of NZ_VFIA01000019.1, from coordinate 32,384 downwards.
TATAACCAAATTGAACACGCCTATGAGATTTTTTGGCCTCGTAGCGGTCAGCAAGTTGTAGTAGAAGCAGCCTGGTGGCTTATTGACGGTAATGGTCAGGCCATTGACGAGGTATCGAACCTATATGGTGTTGAGCGTACGGTGTCGATTACTGCAAAAGGATTAACTAATCTCGCACCAGGTGTCAATACCCGCTTCGACCAACTCATCACCTTTTTATGGGAGAAGCTTCCCTGATACGCACACGTTGAGCGTGATGAATCAGTTGCGGAACATGGGTAACACTCACCTTCATGAAACAGCTCAGGCACGTTTAATGAGGATAACGGCTCCCAGAATGATAAGTGTAGCCAGTCCAATAACGAGCGTGAGTGGCTCGCCATCCAGCCACCAGCCCAGCATCAACGCAATGACCGGATTGACGTAGGCATAGGTGCCAACCAGCGCCGGAGGCTGTACCTGTAGCAGCCACAAATAGGCCGTATGAGCGACCAGCGTACCCAGCGTGATCAGGTATAGCAGCGAAAGCCAGGAAGTACTCGATACCTGCCCGACCGAAAACGTACGCCACTCCCCTGCCAATCCGCTGGTGACCAGTAACAAGCTCCCACCCACCAGCATCTGCATCCCCATGCGCGTGGGCACATTCACGTCCGTATTACGATCCCGGTACAGCAGTGTCCCTACCGCCCAGCTCAGGGAAGCGATAAGTAAAGCGACCATGCCCTGTATGTACCTCGATTCAGCAATGCCCGTCAATGGAACCGCCTGACGACTGCTCCAGAAAATAAGCCATACCCCGGCCAGCCCGGCAATAATCCCGATCGCCAGTGTTTTGCTGGTCAATAACTGCGATCGCTGCTGACCATCGAACAGCACCAGCCAGATGGGCGTCGTGGCCAGCACCACCGACGCAACGCCCGATGGCACATACTGCTCGGCCCAGCTGAGTGATCCGTAATCGATCAGGATCATCAGTATACCGGCAACAGCGCCCCAGAACCACTGCTGGCCCGAGGGCATCGACCTGCCGCTACGCTGGAGACCATACAGGAAAATGACCAGACCCGCCACCGAGAACCGAAGCCCCATCATCAGAAATGGTGGTATCGTTTCAACAGCCCAGGCAATAGCCAGAAAAGTCGATCCCCAGATAAGGTAGATAGCGGCAAAGGCCAGAATGATGAGAATACGGGTATTGGCTGGTGCTGAATTCATCGGTTGAATCAATCAGGTGTATACCCAAAGATACACCAGGGGTGGCATACCACTACATACTGACCAGCCTGCTATTTGTCCGGTGCTTACCCTACACAAATAAACCCCCACCCGTGCATCAACTGCCTGCGGGTGGGGGTTTAGTAAGGTTTCCCGGAATGGCTACTGAGCCGGTGCCGCCTGACTGCGCTGCCGTACCGCTTCGTACAACACCACGCCCGTAGCAACCGATACATTGAGCGATCCTACGGCGCCCAGCAAAGGAATCTTCACGTGATTATCGACCATCCGAAGCAGTTCCGGTGAGATACCGTCTTCTTCCGAGCCCATGATGATCGCCATCGGGCCGGTCAGATCAGTTGTTCGCTCATACAGGTCGCGGGCCGATTTTTCGGTACAGGCGATAACCTGAACACCCGATTCCTGTAAATACTTTACGGTTTCGGTCAAGTCCGGTTCGCGGCACACGGAAATGTGGTTGAGCGCTCCCGATGAGGTTTTCATGGCGTCGGAGTTAATGGCTGCCGCCCCCCGCCCAGGAATCACGATACACTGAATACCCGTACATTCGGCGGTTCGGGCAATAGCCCCAAAGTTCCGGACATCGGTGATGCGATCGAGAAGCAGAAAGAACGGCACTTCGCCCCGTTCAAAAACGTCGGCGATAACGTTGGACAGCTTCACGTACTGAACCTGCGCAATCAGGCACACCACACCCTGGTGATTCTTACGCGTCAGCCGGTCGAGCCGTTCAACGGGAACACGCTGGATAGTTACGCGGTTCTGAAAAGCCAGATTCTGGATGTCGGGGTTGCTGAGCCCCTTTTCCATATAAAGTTTATCGATCTGCTGATCGGACTTCAACGTCTCGATCACCGACTGGATACCAAATACCATCTCGTCCGGCCCGGGGCTGAACTGTGGTTTGCTGTTATAACTGCGATTTTGATTGGGGCGATTTACTCGCGGATTGCGCCGGTTCTCCATGCTTCGACTATCGGGTACCAAATGGGCTGGTATTCAATATAGCGCACCAGTTCGTAATGATCCTCGACAAATTGATTCGGTTTTTTGGTAAAGGTAAAGTTTATCTCCGACACACTGGCCCGGCGATTGTAAACCCATACCTCCCGCTCCCGGTTGCGCTGCACCCGGTCGGGCGCTCCCAGCACAATATAGATCATGCCCTTGTCGGTCTTCCAACCCTCTTTATAGCTGGTAAACAGCCGATTAGCTTCCTCCACGCGATTAAAGTAGGCCTTCAGCGTTTTTCGGGCCACGTCCTCATTTCCGGCCATCAAACTCAGCCAGTACCGGTCGAATGCCTTTTTTGTGTCCTGGGCCTGGTTCAGTTCACTGATTTCGGTGCTGGTGCTCATGTACAACACTGGCTTGATCAGCTTTTCGGGGCGCGTCATTTTTGGAAAACGCTTGTCGGCTACCACCAAACCAATACCACTGGCGTCGGTACTGTCTTCTACAAAATAATAAAGACCTTCTTTTGGCAGCGAAAAAGGCTCACCGGTTGTAATGGTCAGTGTCGAATCGATGGTCAGCGATTTGGATACCGGACGGGCCGACGTATTCATGGGCGATGAGGCCGCGTCGAACTCATGTTTATAACGGAACCCCAGCAGCGTTTTATGCGTACCCGCCACATCGCCAATGATGACCTTATCGTTTACGTTAGCGAAGTTCCGTAGTTGAGGCTGTTTGCCGCCCGCATCGAGCAACGTAAAGCGGTCGCTCAATTTGGGCGACTTGAACCGCAGCGCCAGGTCATTGCGCGCTTTCGTACCCGTGTTTATTTCGGTGATTTCGGTTAACAGAATGGTGTTGGCAATGTCTTTACCCCGTTTTACATCGAAGGTCAGCGTCAGGTGATCATCCTGCCGGCCAACCGATTGCTCGGTGAGCGTAACGTTTCCATAACCCAGCCGCTCCCGGTTGTTATAATCGGGATACATGACGTAGGCTACCAGAAAATGCTGGATAAAATCGGTGGGCTTAACAACGGCTTCGCCCGTGGGGGTTTTGGCGGTCAGGTCCATGTAGACCCGAACCGTGCTGGTATCGATTGCCAGAAACTTACCCTTTATCGACGTAACGACCCACTCCCCGCCCGACTTCGACAAGGGCACAGAGCCGGTGCTGACAGCGGGGCCATCCGGCCGAACAGGCGTCGATGACGCATCCCCGCGAGCGCCATCGCGCCGGGTCGATGCCCCCGGAGCAGCGGCTGGTGTCGTTGCCGGGCCTTGTGCCGATGTGGGCGCGTTGCGCTGAGCTTCGGTACGGGCATCATAAGCGGCATTGATGCGGGCCTGCTGGGTTTTCTTATTCGACGAGCAAGCCGCCAATAGGGTTAGTAGCAGTAGAGTATAAACGATACGCATAAAAACGGTGATCTTGCGTGTTTTAGGAACAAACGGTCGGATAGGAAAACCCGCCGACGGAAACGTTAACGCTGTTTAATCAATAACGAAAAAACAGCCGTGTTCGGGTTATGCAGGCGGCTCAATTTTTCTTTAGGTCTGCAAAAGACTAATTTTACAAACCGAAATGCAACTATAAGATGCTGGATAGGCAGGGCATTGGATGACTTTCTATGTATTCCATGCCTACGTGAGCGATTATCCTTCCCGACTATGTATAAAACCACCGAAATAACGTCTGCCGAGATCGCGTCGGACAACCCTGTTCACCAGCGTCTGTTGTTCCCCTATATGGAAGCAGCTCAGTTGGTAAGCGGCAACGTGCTCGAAATCGGATGCGGCTGGGGCCGGGGGCTTGAACTGCTCACTAAAGCCGCCACGCACTACACCGGTATCGACAAGAACGAAGACCTCATCAACGCACTTAGCGCCGAATACCGAAATGCTACCTTCCTGGCAGCTAACATACCACCCCTGAGCACCCTGGCCGATAATACGTTCGATTACATCGTTACGTTTCAGGTAATCGAACACATCCAGAACGACGACCTGTTTATCAGGGAAGCCCATCGGGTGCTGAAACCCGGTGGCAAATTACTGCTGACTACGGTCAATAAATCATTCTCGCTGACCCGCAACCCCTGGCACGTTCGGGAATATTATGCCGATGGGCTCAAAGCGCTGATGGGAAAGTACTTCCCATCGGTCAACACGCGGGGCATTCACGGGAACGGTAAGGTAATGACTTACTACGAGCAGAATAAAGAATCCGTTAAGAAGCTGACCCGCTTCGATATTTTCAATCTGCAATATCGCCTGCCACGCCGACTACTACAGGTCCCATACGATCTGATGAACCGACTGAACCGGAACCGGCTCCTGCAGGCCGATGGTATTGCCGCCGAAATCAATTATACCGATTACCTCGTCAGCAATGACCCAGCCGGTAGCCTGGATTTCTTTTACATAGCCACCAAGTAAGTCGGATTGCTACAGATGATAAACGATCAGATCAACCTCAACGAGCCAGCCAGTTACGATGTCCTATGGCAGGAAACGGTACGTCAACAGTTTGGAATGCCTTCCGATAAGCTGACGGGTTCGTTGCTGCGTATGCTGGCAGGTACCAAACCCAACGGTACGTTTCTGGAATTAGGCACCGGCACGGGTATGGCCACCTGCTGGCTCCTCGATGGAATGCATGCCGACTCAACGCTGATCACCGTAGACAATGACGAAAAACCACTGGCCGTTGCCCGCCAATACCTTGGTGCCGATCCGCGCCTGACGATTCATCTGGCCAACGGGGAAACGATCATTGATAGTTTGCCAACCGCCAGTGTCGACTTGATCTTTGCCGACGCCTGGCCCGGCAAATACAATCACCTGACCGAAGCGCTGGCCTTACTGAAGGTGGGTGGTATCTATTTGATCGACGACATGCTGCCTCAGCCGAACTGGCCGGACGGTCATAGTGAAAAGGCCGACCGGCTGGTCGAGTGGTTCGAAGCCAGTGACGAATTTGCGGTGACCAAGATGAACTGGTCCACAGGCCTTATCCTGGCGGTTAAGAAATAAACCGCAACGGCCGGTCCCATCTCTTCAGCTCTCGACAAAGCCGCTGTCTACCGAGTGCTGACGGGCTTCCGCACTGTGGGCGAAATAGCAGCACGGCACCCCCGCAGCCTGGATACGGCTCAGCGTGGCCTGCGTTTCAAGCCTGTTTTTTTCGTTTACCTGGCGGATGTAAACACACCGGATCTGGCCGGGGAAGTGCTCAACAACCGACGCGTAGATAACCGGGTCTTCCTGCGTATCGTCGCCAAGGAGGATAAACTGCTGAGCCGGAAACGTTTCCAGTAGTCGAACGATACGGGTAAACTTTGTTTTGTGTTTGTTTTGCCCGGTTTTCAGCAACCCTTTCAACTGCTTGAGCTGACTTAATAAATACACCCCATCGGGAAGGCCATTCTTTTTCGAGAAGTCCAGAATATAGTCATAGAGGTTCCACTCGCTGCTCGACACATAGAAAAATGCATTGGTCTTGTCAGACCCGCTGTTCGCTTCAGCCAGCAACTGGTAATGGGCCACCACGCCCTCAAAGGGTTTACGGCTGTGGGCATTGCGCGTCAGCAGTACTTTCATTCGCTTGAGGATGGTAGACGAATGCGAAATCAGGAAGGTATCATCAATATCGGAGATACAGGCAAGCTGTGTCGGGTGAGGCACCAGCACCTCCCCCGTCCCTTCGGCCAGCACCGTTTTTTTCGTGATCGTTTCTGAAACCAGTTGCGCACTAACCGGATGCCAGCCGGGCAGCAGCGGCTGATCCAGCGGCAGACTAAACCGGAAGTATCCATCGTCATCCGATAGGGTGTCGGCCGTTTGGGTGCCATACTGCACCCGAACCGTGGCCTGCGGATAGGGACGCACCATAAACAGCCGAACGACCGCCAGGAGATTAAGCCATTTATTCTGGCGGTATTTTTTTCGTGACAGGGCACTTCGGCGAAACACACTCCCATGGATCGTGAGTTCGGTAGTATTACCAAAACCACGGTATACCTTTACCGTTGGTCGATTGGTCAGCCGTAACCATGTTAACAAATAATGTTTAAGCTTACCCTTCATGCCCTGATTTTCGTTATAATACAATGCTGGTCGTTCAGGTATCCTACCGTTCTGTCAGCAGTCGCCATTTACAACACATAAACAGCTCATAAGTTGACATTTTTATTTGCGATCAATCCTGTTTCAGGCGGGAAAGGTAAAACCGACTGGACAATGGGTATCAAGAATTACTTCGCCAACTCAACGCATGTAGCGGAACTACGCTATCTGGATGGCAAAACCGACGCCCAGATAGTAAGCCAGGCTATTGACGAGCTTAAGCCCGACCGTGTTGTAGCCGTGGGGGGCGATGGCACACTCAAGATCGTTGCCGAACAGCTTGTCGATACCGGCATACCGCTTGGTATTTTGCCGGCCGGATCGGCCAACGGCATGGCCCGTGAACTGGGCATTCCGGCCGCTATTCAGGAGAGCCTGGACGTTGTTGTCAACGGCAAGTTGAAAGCGGTAGACCTGATTGCTATCAATGACAATGATATATGTTTGCACCTGAGCGATATCGGTCTGAACGCGCAGGTGGTACGCTATTACGAAAAAAATAACTGGCGCGGCATGTTTGGTTATTTCCGGAGTGTTCTGAAGACGCTCCGCAAACGGCGGCAGTTGCGGGTCGAGATCGATACAGGCGAAGAATGTATCCAGCGCATTGCGTTTATGATTGTGCTGGCCAATGCCCGTATGTACGGTACCGGTGCTGTCATCAATCCTGATGGCGACCTGTCGGATGGACGGTTCGAGGTGGTCATTTTCCGCCGTATGCATCTATGGGGAATTATAAAGTTATTCTGGCGCTACAGACCCTTCGACCCCAAATACATCGAAATCATCCCGGCCACATCGGTCACGATTGAAACGCACCGGCGGGCCTATTTTCAGATCGACGGCGAATACCGGGGACGCATCACCCGACTCGACGCCCGCATCAGGCCCGGTGCCGTTACTATGCTTGTCCCGCCGGATGTGTCTATGTAGTCTGTGCTACAGGACATACGCGCTGTGCCCCACTGTACAGGTTGAAGCGCCCGTCGCGGACGAAACCCGCCAGCGTCATACCCGCTTCCTGTGCCATCTGCACGGCCAGACTCGACGGAGCACCCACAGCAGCCAGCAATGGCACACCCGCCAGCCAGCTTTTCTGCACCAGTTCAACACCGATGCGGCCGCTCAGAAATATGCCTGACTGGCTGAGTGGCAACCAGTTTTGCCAGAATGCAGCCCCAATAAGTTTGTCGAGCGCATTATGTCGACCGATGTCTTCGCGCACCAGTTGCAACGTACCATCGGCGTCGAAAAGCGCGGCAGCGTGGATGCCTCCGGTATAGGCAAACGCCCGCTGAACTTCCCGAACCCGGCTCGATAAGCCATGCAGCATAACTGGTTCAACGGCCAGATCGGACGAAAGCGGTCCCGGCGAAATAGCCATGACCGACTCGATCGTGGCTTTCCCACACAACCCGCAACTCGATGACGTGAAGGTGTTTCGGGATAATCTCGACCAGTCGACGACGACATCGGGATGCAGCTCTACCCGAATCACGTTCCCTTCTTTGTGGGCATCCTGCACACAATGGCGGCAGGAAACTACATCCGAAGGCTGATGAATGATGCCTTCGGTAAATAAAAAGCCCATAGCCAGTTCGTCGTCGTTTCCCGGCGTCCGCATCGTCACCGATACAGGCCGCTGCTGCCGGTCATGGATAGGGCCAAAGCCCAGTCTAATTTCAAGCGGCTCTTCAACAGCCAGCAGGTCAGGCGCTTCGGAAAACGTTTCGCCGTTGATTTTTTGGACGGTAACGGGAGCAACAAGGGACATAAGCGGATGAATCAATCAAGGTTTTATTGATAACTCAACCCATCCCGAAATGATTGACAGCGGTGCTAGAAACTAAACGATGCCGACCCTTTGACCACAAATTTATCGATGGGTAATCCATTGCTGCCAGCCCCCAGATAGGTTAGCCGGTGAATGCCCTGGATGCGAAAGATCTTGAAAATATTGTCGATACCATAGCCCAGTTCAACGTAAGGAATCCGCCCGTTGAGCGAACCGATGTGTATGGGTTTGAGGCCATCGGGCATCGGCTTAAATGTTTCGACAGCCCGGTTAGCGCGGGTTTCACTACCCCAGAGCGCGTCGGCATTGGCGACCAGCCGCCAGTTCAGTTTCCGTATACCCGGAAGGCGGTTGAAAAGCAGCCCTTCAAACTTATGCTGGATATGAATGGCGACAAACCGATCGCTGACAAACTCATAGAACTGCATCCGGTTAAAGGTGTTTATCGTAAGCAGGGGCGTTGGATTGCCAACATGCGGAAAGAGCAACGGGGCAGGCAGTGTAGACGGGGTATACCCGGCAGCCAGCAGGTAGGTCATCTGCCCAAGTGGCCCCAGCCGAAGCATCTGTTGCGCCCGCAGGGTAATCCGGCTGTAGCTGTAGTCGCTGCCCAGTGTCCGGGCTCCCCGCGTGTAGCGGATGGTAAGGACGGGCGCACGTTTGGTGCCGAGCGTAATCCGGTCATTTCCGTCCATCACATACTTCTCCTTACGGGCCAGCCGGGCTTCGATAGACCAGTACATATCCATTATAGTGGAGCGCAGGGGCGACTGATCCCCCAAATCAGGCTCAACGCGGTATTGAAAGGGGAAAAGAGGCTGGAAACTACGACTACCCAAGGTGGTCGTAATCAGTATACCTTTAACAGGCTCTGTCATGAAAAACACTTCCCGCTGAACACGCTGATAGGCACCCCGGTATCGACCAAACCGACTGAGGGCGTAGAACATGCGGTTGCCGCCGATGAGTTCGGGCGTCAGGCCCAGCCGCTCCAGATCGCTCGACATACGACCACCCAACAGGGTCCAGTGCCGGCGCGACAGCAGGTAGTCGATTTCAGCCCCATATTTGAAGCGATGGTCCAGCGTTCCGTAGGCAACATAACCACGTAGAATCCACGAACGACTAAACCGGTCATTGGTTCGAAAGCCCAGCCGCGTCCGTAACCCCTCTACCGAGTTATAGGCGAACAGATACGGATACGGCCCCAGTTCGACACCGCCCAGTTTGTAGAATCCCGTTACGGCCACTTCATCAATGGCTTCGGCAGTCCGAACGACCGGAATCTGCCGTAATGAATCGATCAGCTGGCGGGCTTTTCGGTCGTTGTGGTTAAGCGAATCGGTGCCGGCCAGCTCCCGCTGAACCATGTTCCAGTACCGGTCATTGGTAGTAGCCACGGTATCGCTCAGTTCGATAGGCTGATCGTAGAAGCCCACCGGACGAGGGCGGTTCACGAGGATGTTGCTGTTATGCAGGGTAACCTGTGCCCGCATCCCAAGCGACTGCTTACCTACGCCAACCAGATCGGCCATAAGCCGCAAACTCACCGGCAGCCAGCCCGTTGTGGTACTGGAGCCGGAGGCCGAGTCAAGGGTGGGTTCGAGTTCCTGCTCAATGGTTAGTCGACGGACATAATTCAGGTTGGCCCCGCTACCAATATGCGCTTCGATCTGGCAAAGGGCGAACGACAGGGTATCGATCCAGACTTTACCCACAAACGCAAGGTCTTCCGGTCGTTTGGGGTCGAACTGGATTTCGTAGCAGATCCGGTCGCCAATCTGCGTTGTATCGGCCAGAAAGAATTCATACCAGTTCTTCCAGTTGTCGCCGGTAGGCGAAGCAAAATCTTTACCCAGAATCGGGATGTAGTTATTATAGAAGTTTTGATTGACGAGGCCCGTACCACCCAGCAGCTGTGAGCTCAGGCCCGCATCGTCCACGGCTACCCCCTTGATACGGGTTTTGCGGATTTCTTCGCGAAGGCGTTGTGGATTGCTGCGGGAATAATACCGGGATACCGATTCGGACGCCAGCATGGGCAGCAGACGGTGGCCTTCATCATCGAGCAGGGAATCCTGCTGGCTCATGGCTTCATTGATGCGTCGGATCAGCGGATTCCGGCGCATTTTTTCCGAAACGTGACTAAGGGCAATTTCTGTTTTGACGTAGCTGTCACACTCGTAGGCCGAGAGTCTGCTGCGGTCGTTGAGCAGGCGATTTTTACGAACCTGACGGAGTACCCTAAACGCTGGGTTCTCGCCTGCCCGCACGATCACTTCCTGCAAGGCATTACCACCGGGACTAAGCTTAAAATCGATGGCCTGCGTCATCCGCTCCTTGTCGATAGCGTGGCGCAGGGTTAGGTAGCCAAGGGAACTGACTGCCAGCGAATCGGTCAGGTTCTTTATGGTCAATGCATATCGGCCATTCTCATCGGAAAGTGTACCCACCCGGCGGCCTACCAGCGCTACACTCGCAAAGGGAACCGGCTCGCCCGTATGGGCATCGGTTACCAGACCCGTTATGGTGTAGAGAGCCTGTGCATGGGTCTTATTACTAAGCGCAAAGAGACTACCGGTTAAAATTAAAGAGAGGAAAGGACGTAGTAATGTCTTCATAAATAAGATACGGTTCGCCAAGGTAGGCAGAAGCAAACCATATTTTTACGTATGACCAGTCGAATGTCACTATCCCCTATTGAAACTGCACTATTTTTTTAGCGAGCGTAATCGCTGGCTAGCCAACAAGCCAGATCCGGTCGGCTTCGGCCCCCTGCTCAGTCCACTCGACCAGTACCCGCTGGGACTCGATCGTGTTGACGCGCTTACCGGTATAATCCGGTTTGATGGGTAGATCGCGGTTGTAACGCCGATCGATGAGGACCATCAGCTCCACCTTGCGCGGTCGGCCAAAAGCGGTCATGGCGTCAAGGGCAGCCCTGACCATCCGGCCCGTAGCCAATACATCATCGATCAGGATAACGCGCTTATTTTCGATCACGAATGGAACGTGGGTCGTGTTTGGGCGCAGGGGCGAATCGCGTCTGCGAAAGTCGTCACGGTAAAAGGTGGCGTCCAGGTAACCCAGGGGTACATCATGACCCAGCGTCCGGTTAAGTTCCCGCCCAATACGGTCAGCGAAGTAGATGCCGCGCGGCTGCATGCCCAGCAATACGGTATCAGCAAAATTCTGATGCTTTTCAATCAGCTCCTGCGCCAATCGGCTTACCACAATCTCCAGCAGCGGGCTGGATAAAATAAGGCGTTGTTGATTCATAGGGTAAAAATAAGGCGTAAAATTAAATCAATAGTATTCATAAGTCGTAGTAGTCGCACAGGCTTAGTGCAGATTAATTTACAGGCTTTTTTACTCCTGGATAGCATATCCTGCCTAGGCCGGGTAGGCATCATTCAACAGGAATCTTATTTTTACACTTCGTTAATAGCCGCCTAAAAAATCTCCCCTATACTGGTACAAGTCAAGACCAAGCTTGGTCCGGTACACAAACCCTAAAATTAATGCGTTCACACCACCGTGGTTTTCTGCAAAATGTCCGCCTGTATGGATTCGGACTACTCCTCCTGTGTCTCTTCGTAAATCGTGCCGGGGCGCAAACGCCTGGTCAACGGCTTCGGCCACGCATTGTGGTGACGGCTGATCCTGAACTCGATGACAACAACTCACTGATTCGTTTTCTACTCTACAGTAGCGATCTGAACGTGGAAGGACTTATCTACGCCAGTAGTCAATTTCATTGGACAGGCGATGGCAAGGGAACAAAGTGGTTTGTCCCTGGCAGGGAATACAACCGGTTTGGCTTGAACCTGTGTCCCTGTGAATCCTGGCGGTGGGCTAAAGACGAACGCTTCATTCATGATGCCGTTGATGCGTATGCGAAAGTATACCCGAACCTGAGGGTGCATAATTCCAGGTATCCTTCCCCGGCTGAACTACAGTCAAAAATCCGGTATGGCAACATTGAATTTGATGGTGATATCTCTAAAAACACACCGGGTTCAGATTTGATCAAAGCGCTGATGCTCGATGATAAGCCCGGACCACTCTTTATTACAGCCTGGGGCGGACAGAGCACGATTGCCCGGGCGCTCAAGTCAATACAAGAGCAATTTGAATACACAACGGAATGGGAATCTCTTAAAAAGAAACTATCGCGAAAAGTAGTGCTACTGCCCTCCGGCGATCAGGATGATACCTACGCCACCTATATCAAACCGAACTGGCCAGATATGGAGTACCGGCAGTTCAGGGGTGGACCTAATTATGCCTACGGGGCGCAGTTGGGAGCCAAGCCGGAAAATGCTATGTATCTGACCGCATCCTGGATGAAAGAGAATGTACGGGATCGTGGACCTTTAGGTGCCTTATACCGTGTTTGGGGGGATGGCAAACAGATGGTAAAAGGCGATAAACTGGATTATTTTGGCCTGACTGGCTACACCAATGATGAACTCAAAAAAATGGGCTATATCGTATGGATGCCTGTACAACCCAAAGGCTCCTGGCTGGGAGAAGGTGACGACCATACGTTTATGAATATGCTGGGAAATGGCTTGCGCGCGTATGAAGCAGGCACCTACGGGGGCTGGGGCGGTCGCGAGCCTGTCAACCGGGACATGACGACTAGTTCTTTATTCTCGGCTGTACAGGATACTAGTGCTAGCGCAATGGCAACCTCGCTGAGTACGTCAAATAACCAGACAAACAAAAGTGCAACCGAATTGGCCTACCCTGATTTCTTTCCGCAAGCCCAGCGTGATTTTGCGGCTCGACTTAACTGGTCGGTCACTCCTGCCTATGCGAATGCAAACCATGAACCAATTGTAAAAATTGAAGGTCCTTTAACTGTATTGGCCTCGGCGGGAGAAAAAATACGGGTAAATGGAGCCGTATCCGATCCGGACGGCAATGCCGTGTCAATCAAGTGGTGGCAATTTCAGGTGGGAAGCTATCCTAACAAAGTAGCCATCCTACATCCTGATTCATTGCAAACCGAAGTGCTTATTCCTAAAGATGCAACGGCGGGGCAAACGATTCACCTTGTTCTTGAAGCCGTTGATACCGGAACACCATCACTCACTACGTATCAGCGAATGATCATTACAGTAAGAAACAGGTGATTCGCCCCATTGAGTTGTGTTGAAAACAGGTCATGATTTTAGTTGGAGAGTTCTGATCCCTTCCCATTAGCTGACAGGGTATCTCAACCTATCCTCCTACGGTTACAGGTGCGTACGTCGCGGAGTTTTATCTGTCGGGTCTACGCCGTAATTCGTTTCAGGTCGTTGTCAACAGGAATGCTGGTTATGGGATAGGTTTGCCCAAACAGTACCATACTGGAAGAGTTATCCCTGAAAGGCGACATTGAACGAGACGGAGTCTGTTCGTTATGGAAGGCAAAACAGCCAAAGCCGCTGAAACGGAAGTGGCCGGGTGGTTGCAAAAATCAAGCTGCTCCCGTAAGAAAAAGTAGACGAATAGCCCCAATCAGAGTAGCGATATACAACGCGAAACGCCCTGGCAAGTGCCGGGCTTTGGCGTTGTAAACGAACCATAATATCCTCATGCAGCACTTGTTTATTGACTACATCGTTTTAATTCTGATAATTCTGGCGCTGGTCATGGTTGCCAACAAGCTGCGCCTGGCTTACCCCATTGTGCTGGTATTGGGGGGGCTGGCCCTGAGTTTGACGGACGAATTTTCGCAGATCACCATCAGCCCTGACCTGGTGTTTCTGATTTTCCTCCCTCCGCTGCTCTACGAAGCGGCCTGGCAGGTTTCATGGAAAGAATTCTGGCGGTGGCGACGGGTAATCACCAGTTTTGCCTTTCCTATCGTCATCGTTACCTCGTGTGTCATTGCGCTGGTATCCCATGCCCTCATTCCGGGTTTTACGCTGTCGTTGGGCTTTCTTTTAGGTGGTATTATTTCACCACCCGATGCCATATCGGCAACCACCATCATGCGGCAGGTAAACGTACCCAAGCCCCTGGTGAGTATTGCCGAGGGTGAAAGCCTGCTTAACGATGCATCGTCGCTCATTGTATTCCGGTTTGCCCTGGCGGCCGTGATCACCGGGCAATTTCAGGCGTCGGAAGCCGCGACTAGTTTCCTGCTGGTTGTTTTGATGGGCATCAGCATCGGCTTACTGGTCGGGGTGCTTTTCTACATCGTTCATCGCTGGCTGCCAACCACCCCCAGTATTGACATCGTGCTGACGCTGGTGACGCCCTATTGCATGTATTACGCAGCCGAGCATTTTCATTTTTCAGGGGTACTGGCCGTAGTCAGCGGGGGGTTACTACTATCCAGTAAGCGACAAAGCCTGCTGACCTACCAGAGCCGGATTCAGAGTGTGAATGTGTGGGGCAGCTTTGTCTTTGTACTGAATGGATTGGTTTTCATGCTCATTGGCCTTCAATTGCCCTCTATCGTTCAGCAACTTGGTACAATCAGCCTAAGCACCGCCATCGGGTACGGACTGGTTATTTCGCTGGTACTGATAGCAACCCGGCTGCTTTGTACCATCGGCGCGTCCTATTTCACCCGCATTGCCAGCCGGTTTATCACCGTAGCCGAATCAAATCCGGGCTGGAAGAATCCGCTTATTCTGGGTTGGGCTGGTATGCGGGGCGTTGTATCGCTGGCTGCGGCCATTTCCATACCGCTGGTCATCCGGGAAGGAGAAGCATTTCCCCTCCGGAATCTGATTCTTTTCATCACCTTCATTGTCATTCTGGCCACGCTGGTTTTTCAGGGATTAACGCTTCCCTGGCTGATCCGGAAACTGAAGCTGGAAGCCGATCCTGCCGTGGTTCCGGAACAACAGCAGGAGCTTATCATCCGACAGACGATAAGTCGGAAATCACTTCAGTTTCTGGAGAAAACCGGTCTTTCTACTCCCTATCTAACCAACCTGTCCGAACGGCTGACCATTGATTTAGCAGGGCTCGATCAAAAAGCAGGAGGAGCGGGTAATTCAAACGCCCTCGGTGATTACCAGCGTACCTACCTGGAACTGTTGCAGCAGCAGCGAACCTGGCTCAGCGAGATAAATCGTCAAACTGATTTTGATGAAGATTTGATTCGGAAGCATCTCTCCCTGATTGACCTGGAGGAGCTAAAAATCCGGGAAAAGCTGGTACAGGAAGATGAGCCAGAAAGGTAACATCGGGCTGTTTGGTTTTCGTAAATTCCTGTTGGTTTTTGTTAGTTATCCCTCTGGCATCCCTGTAGTTTTTTAACCTAATAAACGTACACTGTTTTGAATACAACAATGCAAACACGCAAACTTGGAAATAGTGGTTTAGCCGTATCAGCGCTTGGCCTGGGCTGTATGGGCATGAGCTTTGGCTACGGCCCGGCTCAGGATACCACAGAAATGATCGCCCTGATTCGTTCGGCGGTTGAACAGGGGGTTACCTTCTTCGATACCGCTGAGGTATACGGGCCATTCGTAAACGAAGACTTGGTTGGTGAAGCCCTCGAACCGTTCAGGGGTGAGGTGGTAATAGCCACTAAATTCGGCTTTACCATTCAGGATGGAAAAATGGCGGGTCTGAATAGCCGACCGGAAAACATCCGGGCCGTGGCCGAAGCTTCCCTGAAACGCCTGCGCGTTGAGGTTATTGATTTGTTCTACCAGCACCGGGTCGACCCGAACGTACCCATCGAAGAGGTGGCGGGTGCCGTGAAAGACCTGATTCAGGAAGGCAAGGTGAAGTACTTCGGTCTGTCGGAAGCGGGGGCTCAAACCATCCGTCGCGCCCATGCCGTACAGCCTGTGTCGGCCCTGCAAAGTGAGTACTCGCTCTGGACCCGGCAGCACGAAGCCGAAATCATTCCAACTATCGAAGAACTGGGTATTGGACTGGTGGCCTACAGTCCGCTTGGTAAGGGATTTCTGGCGGGAAAGATTGATGAAACGACCCAGTTTGCGCCGGGCGACATTCGCAATACGCTGCCCCGATACACCGAAGAAGCCCGCAGCGCCAACAAAGCCCTGCTGGATCTGATTCAACAGTTTGCCGAACGCCGAAACGCTACGCCCGCCCAAATTGCGCTGGCCTGGGTGCTGGCTCAAAAACCCTGGATCGTGCCTATTCCCGGCACTACCAAACTGCACCGCCTGACGGAGAACAATGGAGCCGCAGCTATTGAGTTGACGCCCGGCGAACTCCAGGACATTGAAAAAGCATCTGCCGAAATCAACGTCGTTGGTACGCGCTATACCGAACAAATGGAGAAATCGACGGGACTGTAGCCTGAACGCTGGTTTTAACCCGCCCCAACTATGCCCGCCAAATCTGTTTCACGCCGGGGGTAGCGCCCCGCTCCGAACCAGCTTCATCGAACTGCGAAAGGTGAGCACTGGGGCTACAAGCGCAGGTTGAAGACGTACTCATCATGGGCATTGGCGCGGCCATAAGCTCCACAGTGGTGACGGGCTTTGGCAGTTGCAATCTGACCTGATCGGGAGCCCGCCCGCAAATTTCAATAGCGGTCAACGTATTCCCGTATTGGCGGTCATTGTCTTAGATCGGTAGGTACACCGAGAAAGTGGCACCCTGACCAGGCTGACTCGTAGCCGTGATGGCTCCTCCATGCGTAGTGACCACCTTTTGACAGATGGCCAGACCAATGCCTGTCCCTACATACTCATTCTTACCGTGCAGGCGCTGAAAGACCTGAAAAATCCGATCCACATACCGGGGCTCAAAACCAATTCCATTATCTGCCACCTCGATTCGGTAGTAAGCAGTAGCGGTACGGCCCGGCTTGACAGTTGGCGGTATCTCTGCCGCTTGTACGAGGGTGCTTCGTATCTCGACTTGTGGCACGCCATCACCTGGTTTACTGAATTTGAGCGCATTGCTCACCAAGTTCTGAAAAAGTTGCTCCAGCTGCCAGCCATCTCCCCATACGGTCGGTAAGGCAGCCACCGACACCTGGGCACGCGTTTCCCTGATACGAAGCTCCAGGTTCTCCTGCACCGTGTCCATCACCTGGTTAAGACTGACCATTATAGGCTCGGAGGGCTCCATACCCAGGCGCGCGTAGGCCAGCAAGTCCCTGATCAGGATTGACATACGGCCTCCTGCCGCCTGCATGCGATCGAGGTAGAGCAGCCCATCCTGGTCTCCGTAACTACCCCGGAGCAGGTCCCCAAAGGACTGAATTTTACGCAGGGGCTCCTGCAAGTCATGCGAGGCCACGTAAGCAAACTGCTGGAGACTTTCGTTGGAGCGGTTTAGTAACTCGTTGGCATTCTCCAGTTCTTCGTTGCTGGCCAGCAATTCTTCGTTAGCCGCAGCCAGTTCCTGAGTGCGCAATTGAACTTCATTTTCAAGGGCCAGCTGTAACTGCCGTTGCAGGGTGATATCCTGGGCCGTACCGTTGAGCCGCACCGCCTTGCCCGTCGCATCAAATACGGTTTTGCCCTGAGCATGCAGTATGCGTCGCTGGCCGGTAGTTGGGTGAATGACGGTGTAGATTTCATCGTAAACACCACCCGACTCCGGGTCAAGTGCCCGGGCGACGGCCCTGTTCACGCGCTCCTGATCGTTACCATCCAGGATGGGTATCACCTGACTGTATGCCTGAGCCCCGGGGTCATAGCCAAACCACTCGATCAGCCTATCCGAAAAGACGAGTCCGTTGGTGGCTACATCGATACTCCAGGTCCCTAACTGAGCCAGTTCCACCGCTACGCGCAGGTCTGTTTCCGCTTCCTGTAGCTTGATCCGGGCGAGTACCTGGCCGGTAACATCGACCGCTGTTTCCAGAATAGCATACACCGCACCCACCTCATCGACGAGCGGCTTTAAGCTGAAATCAAAATAATACGTCCCCGGTATGCCATCAATCGTTAAGTCAGCGGGAGCATTTTGGGCTTCATAAGCGTCACCCGTGGTAAACACCTGATCAAGCAATTGCAGGGCGAACCGGTCACCCGGGGTGTTAAGTACATCCCCGACCGGTTTACCCAGGATTGAGTGACCCTTGCCAAAAAAGCGGATCATCGACTCATTGGCCAACTCAATAGTCAGGTCCGGGCCCACAAACAAACACATGGCCACCGGCGCATGCTCAATCAGGGAACGGAGCTTGGCTTCACTTTGGGCTATTTTCTGGCGGGCGGCCACCTGTTCCGTGACGTCTACGGCGACCTGTAAAATACGCGTCGTCTCGCCCTCTTCGATTAGCGGCAAATAACTAAAGGTATAGTAGCCGCGCCTGAGCTGACCGTTCTTCTCCAGCTGTGCCGAGAACTCACTGATCGTAAAGGGAACACCGGTTCGATACACCTCTTGTATAATCGTTTCGGCTGGCTGGCCCACTAGCTCGGGCAGTGCCTCTAGCCAGGGCTGACCCACGATGGAGGCTGGTTTGCCCAGTATCTCCAGCACTTTGGGATTCGCCGTTTCTATAATCAAGTCTTCGCCCCGCAAAGTGCCAATCGCAACGGGGGCCAGTTCAAACATGAGCCGATAGCGGGCTTCACTTGCCTCCAGCTTTCGGTAGTTGACAACGGCTTTTGTCGTCTCGGTGCAAATGACCAGCACACCTGCTGGCTGGCCTGACTCATTCGCTACGGGACTCAAACTAAACGTCCAGTAAACGTCCTGGCGCTCACCGTTGCGGTCGATAGGAATAAGCTGGTCTTCGCTCCAGGTGGCTTCTCCTCCGCTTACGACCTGGTCGATGAGGGGCTTGATGGTTGACCAGCTCTCAGGCCAGGTCTGCTCCCCTGGTTGTCCCAGCGCGGAGGGGTGTTTACCGCTGGTACCCAGGCTGGGCCGGTAGGCATCATTGTAAAACTGAATTAAATCGGGACCCCACCAGAGAAACATGGGGAATTTAGAATTGAGGATAACGCTTACCATCGTTCGCAAGCTTTGCGGCCATCCGTCAGGCGTACCCAGCGACGTGGTTGCCCAATCGAAGCGCCGAATAAGCGCTGCCATCTCCCCCTGGCCCGCTAAAAAGGGGTACACATCATTCGTAGAGTTTTCCAAATCCGCTTACTATCGCTGAGGTTCTATAAAAAAATAGTCAATCGGGTAGAGAGATCCAGGCGATTGTTTACCAATTAGGATAAGATCGGACTCAAACCCAATTTCCGATGAACTTATCTTTTTTACGGTATGGTCTATTCGAAACACCGTGGCTTCATATAATAAGTTTATTACTGGCTAACCAGCGAAAGAACATCCTGTTGCCCCTACAGTGTTTTGATAAAATCATGGTGGATGTATCTAAACGAAGTTGCCCTCCTACGCGTGATCACGCGTAGGAGGGCGACTTACTGTGTTAATAAAATAACCTGATTTATTACGGTTGCATTTGAAAGGTCCTTTCCTGAAACGGGTTAAACTATCTCAGGAAAGGACCTCGAACACTACACGTTGGTAACGATTACGTCGATGCGCCGGTTTTTCTCACGGCCCTCTTCGGTTGCATTGGTGTCCACGGGTTTTGTATCCCCGCGCTCCCGGGTGGTAATCCGGTCTGCATTGATTCCGCCTTTAACAAGTGCCTGTTTAACGGCCTGGGCCCGCTCGCCCGACAGCGGATCATTGATGGCGTCGTCGCCGGTGCTATCCGTGTTGCCTTCGATACGAATCTTAAGCGTTGGATATGACTGCATGATCTGCATCAGGTCGTCCACATTAGGGCGTGCCTTCGCCGTAATTTGGGCCGAATTGGTCTCGAATGTAAGGTTGTCAAACGTGAAAATCTTGGGAAGTTTTCCACCCTTGGTAGCCAGAAAGGTAGCCAGCGTATAATTGAATGAGTTTTCGGCAACGTTTAATTTCCGGCCACCCGGCAGATCGACCCCGACGCGTACCTCCGGTCCGGATGATTCTGCTGCATTAGCAGACGAACCCGTTGAATCGCCCTGAGCGGTTGCCATCTCGTTACCGTCCAGATCACTGGCAACCGTATCCGTAACCACCGTCGTTCCACTGGATTGCTCGGTCGTTGTGGTCGTTGTTTCGGTCTTATCCCGATTGCAGGCCCGCAGTAACAGGAACAACAGCAGGAGTGGTATCAGGATGTAAAGGAGCCAACGCCACCAGGGAGTTCCGCCCGCCCGGTCGTCGGTGGTGGGGGTAACCGCTTCGGGCCGGATAGGGGTTACCGGGCGGCTCATGCCCGTTCCTAAAAACCAGCCCAGCAAACCAGCCAGGGCGGCTGGTACGGCGGCACGGGTTGTATTGCTTTCGTCGCGCAGCAGGGCCGCCAGCTGAGGTTCTGACAGGTTACGGGTTGTGATCTGCTTGTGCAGAAAGCCCATCAGGATCGACATAACAAGTCCCGTCAGGGTCGTAGCCGAGCCTACACTAACGCCACTGTATTCCGCAGTCGCTGCGGCCAGCCGCTGGGGTCGGTCGGCAAATAATTGTCCCAGCAATTCATTGCCCGACTGGGCCGCTTTCTGCCGATGGGTATCTGCATCAACTAATACCCCCAGGCTGGGGTCCGTAGCGAAAGGGGTGTTGGTGAGCAGTCGATAGAGCATGGCAGCTCCTTCATTGGTTTGAGCGCGGTTGATTACGCCAGCCGTCACAGCGGGTAGCAAGCCGTCAACGGCTTTTTGGGTCGGAGCTGCATTCTCACCAACAGAGCGGGCCAGTTCACTCACGGCCGAGGTCGTGAATACAGACCTCAGGTGATCTAATAGAAGGGTGTTCATGAAGTTATAATTGGGATGAATAGTTTACCGGCTAGTCTGGAATGAAGACGCCTGGTTGATGCGGGAGCGACCGCGTCAATAGGATGGGATCGCCGGATCAGGGGTTGTTGGTCATGCTTTGTCTTCAGCCTGTAGAATCTAATTGACAACGTGGCGACCTTAGTCAGCCGCCACGTTGTTTACCCGGATACAACAGGTACTCAAGAGATAGTACCGACTTATTTGGTCGAGTAGGTCACGTCATCGTCGCTGCTCAGACCGGTACGGTCGGTGCGAACGGTCTTGTCCGTAGAGCCCAGGTTTTCGACATCGACTTCGGTGTTGCGAACCGTATCGCGAATAACTTCTTCGCGCTCGGTTACTTCTTTGCCCACCGAAATTTCTTCCACCACATTAGCAGTCTTGGAAACAACGGGCACTTCAGCGCGCTCGGTCAGTTCGATCTGTCCTTCCTGAAACGCGTTCAGGTCAGCGGCCGTGGCCGTACGACTGACCGGGTTACGCTGCACAATGACCCGCTCCTCACGCAGCCGGACGCTCTCTTCGACCGGACGCGACACAACCCGGCTCCGCACCCGGACACCGCCCGTTTCAACGGTCCGTTTGCCTACCTCCAGGTCTTCCCGGATCACCTTGATCGTCTGGTCAGCGTTGGTTGTAGCCACTGGCTGGGTCGTATCAGCAACGCCCATCCCCGTCGAACCGGTATAGCCATACGTAGCCGCCCGTTCGTTCACGTCAACAGCGCCAGCCTCATCCAGGATGTCAGCCGCCTGCTCTGCTTCGTCTTCTGTGGTAGCATGAACCGTTACAATTGATCCCTGACTGGCAACGGTCGAATACTTCCGGTTGTCGTCGTTATCATCGTCTCCACCGAACAGCGAACTAAAAAAGTTGCCGATACCGCTGCCAACGTCTTTGGTATCGTCGACGAATTCTTCGGTCCGGGTGCCCGATGTGTTTACGTGCCGGTCGGGAATGGTGCTGCCCGAGCCAGTACCATCCGAATAAGTTGTGTCGCTGCTACGACCCGCTGAAACATCAATGTTACTACGGCTGAAGCCTTTGTTTACCAGGGCCTCTACTGCCTGCTGTGCGTCGCTGGCATCGTCGAAAATGCCGATTACTGTTAGTGCCATTAGGGTTACTTGCTTTTAAATTAAAAAATAACGTTGATTTATAACGAAGGTCTGTGCATCAAACCGGCCGTCCATAGTGGTTAATTGGTTGCCTGACGGTTATATCTTCCCGGCAAAGCGGGACCGTCGGCGTTTCGTTCAGGGCTAGCTGCCCCTTGGTGGTTAGTAAGCCGGGGTTGCTTAACGGACTTCGCCAACGGGCCGGTCATACCGGTTATAATCGTCTTTGGAGTCGGTCCCCATCTTGGCTCCGTAACCAGCCGAGGCTACGCCAATCAGCAGGCCCAGGAATCCGAAGATGGCCCCTTTGGAAGCGGCCGAAGCCGCATCGTCGGCCACCTGACGAGCTTTCGTCTCGGCCTCTTTTTTCGTCTGCTCCACCTTTACACTGGCCTGCTGGTAGGTTTTAATCCAGCCATCGACGGTCTGCTCGGCTTCGGCCCGGCTTTTACCCGTGCGCTTCATCACGACATTCACCGCGTCATTCCGGTCGACACTGTTTACCGTAGCCTGTCCCTGCTTGAAGAGTCGGCTAAACAACCCACTGGCCATATCGTCGGCCCCCTGTGGATTAGACGCGGCCCGTTCGGCGGTGTTGCCCGCCTGATCGACAGCACGGTCGGCTTTACGTTCCAGCGTGTTCGGATTCAGATTCGGATCGCCCGTCTGGCGAAGCACCTGATTTACCTCACCTTTCAAATCACCAAGGTCAAGGTCGTTCATGTCAATGCCATTAGCTTTCAACTGGTCCTGAACGGCATCGCCCAATTGGGGAGCGGCTGCCGATGCGGCCGAACCCGCCGTGCGAACGAGGCCACCGACCAGCCGTCCGGCTCCACCTATGATGCTGCCAATGGTTGTCGTCAGGAAGTAGATAGTCAGTAGCGTAACCAGGCACCAGGTCAGTACGCCATGAATGACACCGTCGAACAGGCGGGGCGCGCTAGCCAGCCGACCGGCTACCCAGCCACCCAGAAATAGCGAAATCAAGCTGCTGATGATGTACCAGATGGCACTACCAATGCCCAGGCCCGCCGTTGGGTTTGTTTCCTCAACCGGATCAATTGTTCCCAGACCAATACCCAGGCCCAACAGGGTGAGCAGCATCTGCGTAACAATGGCCACCAACACCCCGGCAAAAACGGCACTCCATGAAATGCGTTTCATAAAATTCGTCCGGTCAAAAGGCCGGTCTTGATAAGTAATTTCACGTTCCATAACGTTGAATCATTTTGATTATAATTAGTAAAACACTGATAGATCAGGCAACTAGTAATCTATTCAAGCAGTGATGCTATCGGCGAACCGTCGCATCGGCCGAAAGCACTTACTTGCTGTTCAGGGTATCTTCCGCCCTGTTCACGCCTGGGTTAGCTGAATCCAGCTCGCCCACCTAGTTGTTATTATCCGCCTTAACAGCTTCTTGCTGATTGTTGGCGTCGACTTTGTATTTATCCATTCTACCTGATTCCATTTCGGCAAACAGGTTAGGTGTCGATTGACCCATGCCAACCTTGGCCTTCACGGTTTCGACGAGGTCTTTCACCTGGGGCACCGTTTTGTTCCACTTGTCTTTCACCCCTTTGGTTTTTTCATCAGCGGTGCTTTTCAGCTGGTCGCGGGTTTCTTTCCCCGAGCGGGGAGCGGTCAGGTAGCCGACGGCTAATCCGGCGGCTAGTCCGGTCAAAAAATGTTTCATACGTACTAAATTGAAAATGTTGGACATTGACAATGGCTTCTAAAAAAACGTGCCATCAAGGAAAATGTGGATTTACAGCAAATGCTCTATTTATTTGCTAGATATAGTAGTTTTTATGATTGCCCCTAAATGGGGCGTTTTTACTACAATGTGGGGTAGTATGTCCGCCAGTACGATAACTAGCGAATGATTTTTACAAACAACTGGCTGTGGGAATGGATTAGCTACTGACTAAACAGACTCCGTTCAATTGTATGAAAAAGACAGTGCTGCTGTTCCACCTGGTGTTTACCCTACTAAGCGCCCGGGGTCAGGGTGTGGTTACCAATGAGAAGCTATCGGTTGAGGCACGAATGGCCAAAGCGCGCGCGGCTAAAACCGAGAGAAAGATAGCTAAACCAGCTAATGCACCCGGCGACAACAAGCTACAGAAGGCCAGGTCGGCCGACTACCAGCCACCCGTCAATAAAGTGCTGAAAGGTCCCAATGGGGAAGTCGTCCGCACCGGCGAGCGGGGTGCCAAGTATTATGTCAATAAGAATGGGAGCCGGACATATCTTAGCAGTAATCAGTAAAGCTGGTGGAAGTGTAGGCAGTATTAAGCTAAATACATGTACCCATAGAAATGTATAGGCTCTACAAGCTCGGCAACCGATAAAGGGCTAATCAATAGTTTATTTACACGAAGCCGGGTCCGGACTGCTTCCGAAAACCATGATGTTCAGTCCCTTTGTTGAGTTCAGCAAGTAGTTGACCCAATTGCTCAACGGTTAGGCAGCAATTGGGTCAACCCTAGACTATCACTGGCATCAGCGGGAAGCCCTTGCCTTTTGAGGATTCCTGCCCAGCGGCATCCAGCCAATGGTTCCTTCCTCAAATTGATTATCGGTCAACATCATTTTTTGAGAACCGTCGGCCCGCATGACGCCTATCTCGCCGTAGGGCTGGGGGTTGAACGGGTAGAGTGGAGATTCATCCTTAAAGCCACCGCTGGCCGTACTAAACGCGATCCATTTCCCATCGGGCGACCAGGAACACTGCGCATCATTACCGGGATCGGTCGTTAATCGTCGAAGCTGACTACCATCGGCCTTGATCGTATAGATGTCATAGTTGTTACCCGCCTTCCGGGTGAAGGCAATGACATCGGCAACCGGCGACCAAGCCGGAAAATTATCATGACTGTCCTGCGTAAGGGGCGCGCTTTTACCCGTTGCTACCTCCAGAATAAACAGACCTTTCGAGGTTTCGGTAGCGGCTCGATACACGATCTTTTTACCGTCCGGCGACCAGGAGGGAAAACCATAATTCCCCCGCCCATCGGTCAGTACGTTCAGGCCACTCCCGTCCTTATTGATGATGGCAATATCGGCTGTAGACCGCCCCTGTAGCATGTTTTGAAAAAAGCTGCCAAACCCGAACGCTATTCGATCCCCTTGCGGTGACCATACTGGTGCTAAGGCACTTTTCACCGAATCGCCAAACAGAATTCTCTTCCCGGTGCCATCAGGATTCATTTGCAAAATTTGATTGTGTAAGGCCCCGGCGGTTTTGTCATTACAGATAAGCACGTTTCCGGCAGCCGGTGAAAACGACGGAAATACCCCCGAACGCAGCAGCCCAAACTGGGCATTTCGACTGTATAGGGGATACATGGGCGGCCAGGTGTGCTGTTGTTCCCGGTGAAACAGCATTTTTTTGCCATCCTTCGACCAGCGGGGATGATTGTATTCACCGTCTAAACTGGGCCGCCCATTCTGAAAAACGAGGCTGCCGGGCGCTGTTGCCTTGACGTAGGCAATGCTGCCATCGGCCAACCACTGGGGTGACAATTTTGCGCCACTATCGGCAGCGACCGGTTCGATGGACTGATCCAGGAGGTTGATCAGGGCAATCTGCGAAGTGGCTCCTGCTTTCAGTTTGGGCTGTACGGTTGTTAGTTTTCTGACGCCTTCCAGGGTGGTCTGATATACCAGCAGTTGCTTGCCGTCTTTCGACCAGCAAGGGCTTCCCACAAAAGCATCCTGACTGGTTCTTCTCACCAGATCGGTTCCATCCCAGCGCATGGTGTATATTTCTGTGGAATGTAAGGTTCTGAAGTCCTTATCCGGGATTGGCTTTTTAGAATCCCGGTCTGAAGTGAAGGCAATCCATTGACCATCGGCTGACCAGGCCGGCCGAAAATCACCGCCGGGATGATGCGTTAGATTGGTTACTTTATTCGTGACCAGGTCCAGCGTGAAAATATCCGTATTACCGGACCGGCTGGAAACAAAAACAACGCGCTTCCCATCGGGAGAAAAGCTGGCCTGATCATCAAAGGAAGGATCGCTAATCAACCGCTCCAGTTCTGTCCCATCGGGGTGAACCCGGAAAATATCGGCCGAGCCATTCCGCTCAGACGTAAAAATCACCCAGTGACCATCATTGGAAAAAGACGCATTATAGTCGAGTGCCGCATGAGGAAGCAAGGGCCGGGCATTCCTGCCGTCGGCGTCCGCCATAAAAATATCCGTATTAAGCGGCCCAAAATGGGCAAAAGCCAATTGATAGGCTGGCTCAGGAGCCGGGTATCGGTTGGGAAGCGAAGCGCCCGTGTAGCGGAGAATTAAGGGATTACTAGTGAACAGGCAAGCGATCAATAAGTACGTCTTCATCTTGATTACCGGTTAATGGTTTGGAGATATGGCCCAAACGTACGCCGGTCAACGCCACTCAGTGAGCACAGCTGTACCACAAGCAGCGCTATTTCGTGCATGCAACACCTGTTCTATGCTTTGGCACATGGATGCTACCTTAACCGTGCTGGCTCAGAAAACAGCCGGGCTTTTATGGGTGTAAGGGCTCGGGGTTGATGACCGTCTGAGGGCGACTGTATTCAGACGGGGTTTTTCCGTACTCCTCCCGGAAGCACCTGGCAAAATAATTCAGACTATTGAAACCTACTTGTGTGGCTACCTCACCCACATTCCCGTAGCCTCGTTCCAGTAAATAAGCGGCTCGTTTTAAGCGAACGGAGCGAATAAACACATTGGCGGATAGTCCGGTCAGGGCGGTTAGTTTGCGGTGTAGATTAGACCGGCTCATGCCTACCCCACGGCTCAGATCCGCTACGTCAAAGGTGGGGTTTGCCAGCTGGGCCTCTACCGTAGCGAGAGCCCGTTGAAGAAACTGTTCGTCGGTAGAGGTAACGGCAATTCCGGACGGATGAAGCGTTACCTGCCGGGCGTATTTATCCCGGAGCTTTCGGCGGCTTTCCACGATATTATTCACCCGGAGGTGAAGCTCTTCCAAGCTAAACGGTTTGGTCAGATACTCATCAGCTCCATTTTTCAGTCCCTGTAGCCTGCTTTCCGTACCCGCTTTGGCAGTCAGTAAGATGATCGGGATGTGCGACGTTCGCGGGTCGCTTTTGAGTTTCTCGCATAGCATCAGCCCATCCAGGCCGGGCCCATCCAGGCCGGGCATCATTACATCTGAGATGATCAGGTCGGGCAAGTGTTTAAGCGCCAGTCGATAACCTTCCTGTCCATTGGCCGCTTCCTCCACCGTGTACTGCATCTCCAGCGCTTCCCGGATAAACTGCCGAAGTCCTGCGTGGTCTTCCACCACCAGCACTTGACTGGTTGCCGGCGTCTTACGGGGGGTACCTTTCGATGTGGTTACCGGGTGTTGGGGAGCCTGCCATTGAGAAGATCGATTCGTGGGCAGGGGCTCGGTGATCGAAGCCGTTTCCGTAGCCGAAACCGTTTCAGGGGCCGTCACCAGGGGTAGTGGTACCTGTATGGTAAAGGTCGTTCCGTTGCCCATCGTGCTCTCTACATGTATCGATCCCCCATGCAGCTCAACCAGTTCTTTCACGATAGCCAAACCAAGGCCACTGCCCTCGTAGGAACGGGTTGTCGACGTATCGGCCTGGTAGAAACGGTCAAAGATGCGGTCTTGGTCAGCCGGGGCAATGCCAATTCCCGTGTCCTCCACGACCAGCTGCAATGACATCTGCTCAGCAGAAAGCAACTCAAACCTGGCCGCAAACCGCACGGCACGGCCTCCAGGGGTAAACTTGGCCGCATTGGACAGGAGGTTGGACAGAATTTGCTCCAGCCTGGCGCTGTCGACGGCTACCCATAGCGACTGCAAGGGAGCCGAATATTCATAGATAATGCCTTTACTTTCAAAGAGGGAAACAAAGGATCCCGCCAGTCTTCTCAAAAAAGAACTTAACTCTGCTGGTTCAGGGTGGATGGTAAGTTTACCTGCTTCAAGCCGGGAAAGGTCCAGCAGTTGATTCACCATGCCTAATACCTGCCCGGCGCTCTGATCAATACGTTGGTAATCCGTTTGCCTTTCGCCAACCGTTCCTTCCCGTTGCCGGAGCTTTTCGGTCGTCCCCCGGATTAATGACAGGGGGGTGCGGAACTCGTGGGAGATATTGGCTACAAAGCGCGATTGAAGCTCATTTATTTCCGCTAACTGCTGCTTTTCCTGCTGTTGCCGGCGCATCTTCTCCCCGAGCTGTTCTACTTCCCGTTGCTTGGTCCCCAGGGACCGGTTTACGAACGCAAAGTCCTGGGCCAACACCAGCGAGACGGCTATCGGTAAGCTGATGAAGCTAACGTTGAACAGCCAGTCCTGGTAGGATAGCGGGGCGGGTATGTACCCATAAATCAACAGCCGGAACAGGCAGAAGAAAACCAGAAAGCTGGTAGCTCCCCAAAGGATTAGTGTGGCTCCCCGCTGTTTTTTCTTCATCGCCCGGAGGGCAAGCCGGATGGATTCCAGCGAGACGGCCAGGACAAATAAAAAGTTTTTCAGGTAGTCATCCTGATAGGAAAGCTTGAACAGGTACAGCACCAGCATACCGGCCGATAACAGCCAGAAAATAAGTCCCCTTCGGAAGCCGAATAAACTATAAAGGGCCAGCAGGAAAAAGTAGGTATTCGGCAAAATACCCGTCGTCAGCCTCAGGATCAACAGGTACATTTTAGCCTCCACCAAGTAAGCTTGTTGCGCCTGAATCCCCGCCAGGGTGGACAGGGCCACCAAAAAGGAATAAATAAAGAAATACAGATTGGCTCGTTGAGCCGGATAGAACCAGAAAAAGGCCAGGTGCAGAATAGCCAGCATAAAGAAAACACCCGCCCGGAACGACTCCACCCCTTTGCTGTCGTTGGCTTCTATTGCCTGAACGGCGGCCTGCACTTCCTGCATTTTCAGCCGCAGCCCTGGATTGCCCCGGCCCAGTATCTGGATGTAGGGAATGTGTTGCTGCAAGGCGAATCGTACGGCAATCACCTGATCCCGCCCACCAGCCAGCGGTAAAGGAAGTAGTTGATTAGGCAGTGTTTGGGCTTGTACTCGTTCGGGTCGGGGGCTTAGCTTCCCCAGCCGGAGAAGCAATCGTCCATTGAGGTAAATTTCGGATGCGCCGGTCTGCTCAATTTGCAGGGCAAGGGCCTGTCGGGAGAGCGAGTCGGTTACCGAGAGATGCAACCGGAACCAGCCAATGGGCGTGTTCCAAATGGGCTGTAACTGGTAAATATCCTGCGTCGGATTAATTGGCTGCCAGTTCCGATCATTATACTCAGGCGTTGCCCAGTCCGGCTTGTCACCCGCCTGGTATCGCCACCCTTTATCCAGCAGCAAACCGGTTGCGGGTAGATGGGTAACCAAAAGAACGGAATCCGGAATTGGATCAGCCCGACTGCTACTCGTGAACAGAAGCATGAGCAGGAAAACTCGGCATAACAGCTTCATACGCCAAAGAAGGTTACTCAGGAAAGATAAAACTTTCGTCGGCTAATGCCTATTCTTTTTTCTCCGCTCCTGGTCTAATTACCTTCTACCTGAAAACAGACCATTATTTTGACCACTACTTTATTTACCTACGCTATCGACTAACCTTTGCCCATGTCTGCGAGTAGCATTAACTATTTAGGCTACAAATCCAGGTAATGGGAGCCCCGCGAAAAATGCCGCCCGAAACGGCTAATTTTCACCCCTAATCCAGGCTGCGAAGACCTTTATTGCCTTCGCTACCGGATTGACTTTATCCTGAATGCAATCATATAGGTTCTCCCCTTGTTGCTGATCAAAAAACCGATCAATAGCTACTATACAATAGCTCCCTTGACCACACTCCATCATTCGTTATGGTCGATTCGCCAACGTATACCTACACCTCCGAGCTATATGACCGCCCGGCGCTGGTCAGTAACACCGAAATGGTCGGGCCGGGTATACGAGTAGAACGCTACCACCTGGGGGCAATGTCGCTACCCGCTCATGTCCACCAGAAGCATCTTTTACTCATTCATCAAGGCGCTCTACCTGTTGTTGCCAACCGCCAAACCGGCCACCGCCGGGAGGTCGATCAGTTTCGCCGTGGGGATGTGGGCCTTTACCCCAGCGGGGAATATGGCCCTTTCAGCTGGGATGGGTCAGTCGACCTGATTCACGTGCATCTGGATGCCCAGGAATTGGAAACCCGGGCCCGCCGGGACCTGGACCTGACTCACTTCGCCCTGCGGGAACGGTTCCGCTCGGAGGACGGCTTACTGGCCCAGCTAGGCCAGCAACTAATAGGGACGCTAAGCCAGGCGAGTTCGCTTGGGCATTTGTACGTCGAATCGTTAGCAAACACACTCAGCTATCACCTTATCGAGCACCACGCCACCTGGAAGCGCCGTCTGGCCCAAAACCCCGGCGCGCGGCTGTCGGGGGCAGTGCTGGCTCGAATTGACAACTACCTGGAAGCATCCGCTGAACAGCTCGTGTCGGTGGAACGACTGGCTGGTCTGGCCAATTTGAGCGTGTTCCACTTCGCCCGCCTTTTTAAGCAAACGACTGGCTATTCACCCTACCAGTACGTACTGAAGTGGAAAATCCAGCGCGCCCAGTCGCTACTGCGCACCGAGGAATTACCCGTGGCCCTCGTGAGCGACGTCCTGGGCTTTACCTCGCCCGCCCATTTCTCAGCTACCTTCAAGCGGATCGTAGGGGTAAGTCCCCGCGTCTTTCAACAGGGCTAAGCCAGGCGCTAAAAGCGCAGGAATACGTAAGAAGTGCGCAGGAATGAGGCCATCGGCCGGGAGGGGTCAGACTACCTTTGATCCAGTCAAAGCAGCTGTTTTTCCCGGCTGCCTTACCCCTCATATTTATGCAAACTTTATCTTCTGATTCTTCAGGTGCCTACTCCGACGAGGAGTTGATTAAACATCTGCCAGGGTTTACCAACCACTATGCTACCGTCAACGGGGTGCGGCTCCACTACGCTGACGGCGGCAGTGGACCGGCGCTGGTCTGCCTGCCGGGCTGGCCGCAGACATGGTATTCCTATCATCCCATTGCCACTCAACTGGCCCAGCGCTACCGGGTCATCCTGGTTGATATTCGCGGTATGGGTAGCTCCGAGAAACCTTTGGCAGGCTACGATAAAAAGACGATGGCTCAAGACATCTACGAACTACTCGGTCATATGGGTCTGGAAAAGGCTTCCCTGCTCGGGCATGATATTGGCGGTATGGTGGCGAGTAGCTTTGCCTTCAATTATCCAAAGGCGACAGAAAAACTCATCGTGGCGGATGGAGCCCATCCCAGCGAAGGGATGATGCAGATGCCCATGCTGCCAGCCCCAGGATCATTTACCCGAAAAATGAACGGGCAGTACCCCTACCCCTGGTGGATGGCTTTCAATCAGGTCAAGGGATTGCCGGAACAATTACTGGCGGGGCGGTTCGAATACCTGTTGGATTACCTCTTCGGCTATGTTATGTTGGATGAGAGTCGGATGTCCGCTTTCGATCGAGCCCTCTACGCCAGCGTATACAATCAACCCGAGAGCATCCGGGCTTCAAATGCCTGGTACCAGGCGTTCGACCAGGACATAGCCGATGCCAGGATGTATGCCCGACTCACGATGCCGGTTTTGGGTATTGGGAGCCACGTATCTTACCACTACCTGCAAATGAGTTTGCCCTCCATGGCCGAGCAGGTTGAGGTGATCGGCATTCTGGACAGCGGACACTATCTGTTTGAAGAAAAACCGGACCGAGTACTGGAAGCCGTCTATAATTTCCTGGGCTAAACCAGTATCGCGTTCATTCACAAGGTCCCTGCGTACTCCTTTAAAAAGGTCGACCAGCGAGTTAACCATCAGTGAAATTGCTAAACGATTGGGATTTGAACATTTCCATTCGTTTAGCAAGCTGTTCAAAACACAAACGAACCAGTCACCGCTGGAGTCTAGAGCTTCTTTCCATTGAGGAGTGTCGATTACAACTTCGTCTGACACGGTTCAGCACTCATGATGAACTAGTAACGGATGGTTCTATACTTTAACTGGGTGACATTCTAAGGACCATCAAACTCTATTAGTCGCGCACGCAGTTGACATACTTGGCGGTGTAGGGGCTGAACTTCCCCAAAAAGAAGGAGGAATCTATGGCTGGATGTGAAACACCCCTTTAGTGATTTACGGGTTCAGCACCACGACTAGCGTCAACACCCCAATGAGCAAACATAAGGGGGAATAATACCTGGTGTCATTTTTGCCAAATGGCGTGTGCTTAATTTTCTTGAAAAACCCAACATACCTAAGAGTATGTTTGGGACTATTATTTGGCCAGCCTATTGAGCAGGATTGAAATAAAGCCAATTCGTAGCATAGCCTCCGAACTTTCTATGGTTTTGTCTACGTCTCGGAAT
>NZ_VFIA01000018.1 GCF_014282275.1 Spirosoma utsteinense | reverse complement strand
TGATGAATGATGAATGATGAATGATGAATGATGAATGATGAATGATGAATGATGAATGATGAATGATGAATGATGAATGATGAATGATGAATGATGAATGATGAATGATGAATGATGAGCGCGGCAAAGGTCGGTGTTAGGATTGAAAATCATTCATCATTCATCATTCATCATTCCTTGCCCCGCCTTACCTTCGTGGTTGTTATGCTAACTAATTTGTTTTCGCTCGGGACGTTGCATACGAAGCGCGTCTTCGGGTTAGATGTCATGCGGGCCATCGCCATTTTAATTGTGGTCGATTCCCACGCGACCATCGCGCTCAAAGACTATTATAACGGGGCGTTCTGGCATCATCTGCTACCCGATGGTGTCGAGCTATTCTTTGTGCTGAGTGGTTTTTTAATTGGCGGTATCCTGATTCGATCCTACGAAAAGAACGAGGGTTTCGACCGTAAACTGTTGCTTAACTTCTGGACGCGCCGGTGGTTTCGTACGCTGCCCGCCTATTACCTGGTCCTGACCGGCCTCATCGTGACTTCTTTGCTGCGGGCGTGGCGGAGCGGTTTTCATCACACACTGCCACCCAAACCAACCCTGGTTACTTATTTCCTGTTTCTGCAAAATTTCAGCGAAGAGTTGATCGGGTTCTTTCCTGAAACCTGGAGCTTAGCCATCGAAGAGTGGTCCTACATAACCCTGCCGCTGGTGCTGTGGCTGCTTCATACAGCGCTGTCGGCGCATTGGACACGTCGGCGCATTGCCCTGGTCATGATCCTGACCGTCATTATCGGCTCAAATCTGTATCGACTTTTTATGGCGGTTCAGATACCACTTTCCGCTGGCGAACTCGGCTATCGCGGTATCGTCATTACCCGACTGGACGCTATCAGTTATGGCGTACTGGCGGCTTATCTGAAATATTACTTTCCTTCCCAATGGGCTAACGAGGGAATACGTCGGCGGGCGCTGGTGCTGGGAATCGTATTGACGATGTTGATTGCCTTTTCAGCGTCGATCTATATCCTGCACGTTTACGTCGAAACAGGGTTGTATCCGGCTTACATATTTTACAAGCGAAGTATTTATTTCCTGTTCATCGGCTTAAGTATGACGCTGTTGCTGCCCTATATGGATGGCTGGCGAACGGCTCCGGGTATGCTGACGCGCCTGGGCATTGCCCGGGCAATTACACATATCAGCCTGATATCGTACTCGATGTATCTGCTGAACCTGACGCCCATCATGATGACCTTCATCGACCGCATTCCAACTACATCACTTGTGGTTGGCTGGCTAAAGGTAGGCCTGTTCTGGACGCTGGTGCTGGTCCTGTCGACGTTGTTGTTTAAATACTTCGAGAAGCCAGTCACCGAACTGCGTGAACGGCTCTCGGTGAAAGAACCCAAGATGGTCGAGCCGTCGCCGGTTAACAGCAAATTAGGCTGAACGGAATCATCACTTACTGCTGCTGGAATGGTCGCTGACGATTACCCATCGCTTTTTGCTCTTTCGCCACAGGAGCGTAAAATGACCATCGGCATTGCCAATTTTAGGGCGCGTCAGGCTCCAGCGGCCAATGACGTAAGCGACGTTCGGGGCCGGAAAGTCCAGCTGTAGAATGTCGAACCTGAGCGATCCCATCGATGCCCGGTCGGGATATCGTTTTCTGTAGTTGGACAGGGTAGGTTCATATCCGTAGGTAATGCCGGCTTTTCCCACAAATGTCAGCGAATCAGACGGCCAGTAGGCGGTCATGAATTTGTCGATGCGGCCATTGTTCCAGTCATCGGTCTGGCGTTTGAGGATGCTTAGGATAGCCCGGCGGTCGGCAGCAACGGGCTGACTGAACGCCGGAAACGAGAGTAAGCACAGAAGGAGCAGGCAACGGTATGATTTCATTGGGGCAAATCGGTTTTTTGGTAAAGCTAAATAGATAGGCTCGTTTTAAAAATGGGTACATGTCGGTGAGGCTCCCCTAAATTGCCGTAGTTTTGAACGACGATAGGGGTTAGCTGTTCAGGTAATCCGCTCGTTTAACCGCTGGCTTAACCACCGCTATGAAAGCCATTATTTGTCAACAGTTCGGGCCGCCCGACCAACTTCTCCTGACCGATCTTCCCAGCCCCAAAGCCGGAAAAGGACAGGTCGTTATCCGGGTCGAAGCCTGCGGAGTTAACTTCCCGGACACGCTGATCATTGAAGGGAAGTATCAGTTTAAACCGCCTTTCCCGTTTTCACCCGGTGGTGAAGTATCAGGCACGATTACAGAAGTAGGGGAGGGCGTTAGTCGTCTGAAGGTGGGCGATGCTGTGTTTTCGATGACAGGACACGGTGGGTTTGCCGAAGAAGTGGTGGCAGATGCCGCTACCACGCTGCCTATGCCGCCAACAATGGATTTCGTAACGGCCGCATCGACGATGTATACGTACGGTACGTCCTATCATGCCCTGAAAGACAGGGCCAACCTGCAGCCGGGCGAAACGATGCTGGTGATGGGTGCGGCCGGGGGCGTAGGACTGGCGGCTGTTCAGTTGGGCGTACTCATGGGTGCCCGCGTCATTGCCGCAGCGTCGAGTGAGGAGAAGTTAGCCGTTTGCCGGCTGATGGGTGCTACCGAAACCATCAACTATACCACCGAAAACCTCCGCGATCGTATCAAAGTGCTCACGGCTGGTGCCGGGGTCGACGTTGTTTATGATCCCGTTGGCGACCGATACGCTGAACCGGCAATCCGGTCGCTGGCCTGGCGGGGTCGATACCTGGTGGTTGGGTTTGCCGCTGGCGACATTCCGAGTATCCCGCTAAATCTGGCTCTGCTCAAAGGTGCCTCGATTGTAGGCGTATTCTGGGGCGCTTTTGCCCAGCGGGAGCCGGCAATGAGCCTGCAAAACTTCAATCAGATTTTGAGCTGGATCGGGTCAGGACAGCTCCAGCAGCATATTTACAAACTGTACACACTAGCCGAAGCACCCGATGCCCTGCGTGACCTGATGGAACGCCGGGTGGTGGGAAAAGCGGTCATCAAACTATGAGACTACAGGATAAAGTTGCCATTATTACCGGGGCCGCCCGAGGTATCGGTCAGGGAGCCGCCGAGGTATTCTGCCGCGAAGGCGCTACCGTTGTCATCTGGGATCTACTGGAAGAAGGTGAAGCGACGGCTCAGGCCCTGCGTGATCAGGAATACCGATGCGAATTTATGGCCATCAGTACCACCGACGTGCCGGCTATCGAATCGGCAGCCCGCGATATTGTCGATCGCTACGGCCGAATCGATATTCTGGTTAACAACGCGGGCATTACCCGGGATAAAACGCTCCTCAAAATGTCATTTGTCGAGTGGCAGCAGGTTATCGATGTAAACCTGACCGGCGTGTTCAACTGTACGAAAGTCATTGCACCGTTCATGGTCGAACAAAAGTACGGGCGTATCATCTGCACCTCGTCCATTGTGGGTGTACATGGTGCTTTCGGGCAAACGAACTATGCTGCCGCCAAGGCGGGGATCATCGGGATGGTTCGCTCCTGGGCTAAAGAGCTTGGTCCAAAGGGTATTACGGCCAACGCTGTAGCACCGGGATATATTCGTACCCCCATGACCGATGCCATGCCCGAAGAGGTAAAAAACCAGGCCATCGCTACTATTCCTGCCCGGCGTATCGGCGAACCGTCGGACATTGCTTATGCTTATTTGTACCTGGCTTCCGATGAAGCCTCCTTCGTTAATGGACACGTGCTGGCCGTAAACGGAGGACAGGCGTCGTAAGCAAGCCAGACCCATAACCCTGCCAGTGGTCGAAGATCTTGGTAGTGGTTGAGCACATTCAGGTAATTCTTGCTCAACCACTACCAGGGCTTTCAGCCACTGGCAGGGTTAACCACCACCACTATGAAAAATATCCGTAAATTTTATGACGAGTATAAGCCATACATCTTTTCCGATGGTTGGTACTATGTGTTTATCGTCGTCTTTATTATTCTCCTTTTCGTCTTTTTTTCCTGAGTGACTGCACGTTCGGCTGTTCTGGCCATCATCAATCCGCTATCGGGCACTACGTCTGTTGCGCAAAAAGCCCGGTTGCGCGATATGTTTCTGCGCCGGGCCGATACGCTGGGGTATGCCGCCGAGGCCGTATTTACCACCCATCCCGGTCACGCCACCGAATTGGCCAGCGCTGCTCTTCAGCAGGGGGTCAGTCGCGTATTTGCCATTGGGGGCGATGGGACCATCAATGAAACCGCGCAGGCGATAAGGCGGTCGGCCACCTCACTGGGTATTGTGCCCATCGGTTCCGGAAATGGCCTGGCGCGGCATCTGGGTATTCCGCTCCATCCGGCAAACGCTATCGAACGGGCCCTGAACGGGCGTCCGGTCGTGATCGACAGTGGCGAAATCAACGAACATCCGTTCTTCTGTACGGCTGGGCTGGGCTTCGAAGCCTATGTTGCCCATGCGTTTGCCAAACAGCCTGTACGTGGCCTGCCGACGTATGTGCGTACGGCTTTCAACGCATTCTGGGCCTACCAGCCGGGGCGGTTCCTGCTCAATGGACATGAAGAAAAAGAACTGTTCTCGCTGACGTTTGCCAACGCGGGGCAATTTGGTAATAACGCCTGGATGGCACCAACGGCCAACATTGCCGATGGGTATCTGGAACAGTGCGAAATGCGCCGGTTTCCTATACAGGTAGCCGGTCTGCTCGCCTGGCAGCTGTTCAATAAAACCCTCAACCGGTCGGCCTACTGGCAGGGGCAGTCGATTAAAAAGGCAACTGTTCAGACGGAAGGACCGCTCCTCATTCATGCCGATGGCGAACCGTTAACGTTACCGTCCGGCCAGGCCGAGGTGCGCATATTACCCGGGAGTTTACTGGTGTTACTTTGAAAATGAACCAACATAACGCCGGATACCCGATATTTGCCCCGTCATACATATCCTGATGCCGGAGAACAAAACCGGCTGATGTCTTCCTGCCAATGTCTCAAAAAGTAGTACTTGCCTTTAGCGGGGGTCTCGATACCTCCTTCTGCGTTAAATATTTGTCCGAAGACCGGGGCATGGACGTGCACTCGGTGCTGGTCGATACGGGCGGCTTCTCGGATGCCGAACTGACCGCCATTGAAGAGCGAGCTTACTCGCTTGGGGTCAAGTCACACGTGACCATCGCCAAAACGGATGACTACTATCAGCAATGCCTGAAGTTTCTGGTGTTCGGTAATGTGCTGAAAAACAATACGTATCCGCTTTGCGTGAGCGCCGAACGTATCTTTCAGGCCATTGCAGCCGCCGAGTACGCACGGGAGATTGGCGCATCGGCCATTGCTCACGGGAGTACCGGAGCGGGTAACGATCAGGTACGGTTCGATATGGCTTTCCGGATTATCATCCCCGAAGCCGAAATCATCACGCCTATCCGCGATCTTAAGCTGTCGCGCGAGGCCGAAATCGAATACCTGAAAGCGAAAGGAGTGGAGCAGGAGTGGCACAAAGCCGCTTATTCCATCAACAAGGGCTTGTGGGGTACCTCGGTTGGTGGTCGGGAAACGCTGACCTCCGACCAGTTTCTGCCCGAG
Source organism: Spirosoma utsteinense (assembly GCF_014282275.1). GTDB lineage: Bacteria > Bacteroidota > Bacteroidia > Cytophagales > Spirosomataceae > Spirosoma > Spirosoma utsteinense. Next base: position 127,425 of record NZ_VFIA01000018.1, on the reverse strand, counting down.
TCCGCCTGGCCAACGCAAGTAACGAAATCGGAGCCCGAAACCGTTACGCTCACGTTTGAGCATGGCGAAATAAAAGCGATCTCAAGCCCAACCTATGGCGACGAAACCTTTGCCAATCCAGTCGACGCCATCCGTCGGTTAACCGAACTGGCCGGACCATTCGGTATTGGCCGCGATATTCACGTGGGCGATACGATTATCGGCATCAAAGGCCGAGTCGGTTTCGAAGCGCCGGCCCCGCTTATCCTGCTCAAAGCGCATCATACCCTTGAGAAGCACGTATTGGCAAAATGGCAGCTGTACTGGAAAGATCAGCTGGCTAACTGGTACGGTACCATGCTCCACGAAGGTCAATTCATGGACCCTGTCATGCGGAACATCGAAACCTTCCTGGCCGACACCCAGAGCCATGTAACGGGCAAGGTTCACGTTCTGCTGGCTCCCTACCGGTTCCAGGTGCTGGGTATCGAGTCGACCCACGACCTGATGTCGTCGGCGTTCGGTTCCTACGGTGAGATGAACAACGCCTGGACGGGTGATGATGTACGGGGATTCTCGAAAATAGCCTCGAATCAGGTAATGATCTACGAGAAAATTCGTGAACATAATTCTTGATACCAGCGTACTGGGCATCGGATTCTACCACCAGCAGGCACAAACGGGCATCAGTCGGGTGACCGAACGCCTGATGACGGGGCTCTGGAAAGCCAGTGACGTGTCGCTGTCACTGGCGGCCTCGTCGCACCTGGCCGAGACGATGCGCTATGCCCGCACCACGCTGGGTAGTGCCGGTCCCGCGTTCGTAAACCGCCCCGCCGAGCGTCGGCAGGCGGCCATCGAAAACGGATTGCTGGCCCCTTTTCCCCTGAATAGTCTGCCGACCAAGGTAATTCGGCAGGTTTTTTATCAGGCCAAAGAAATGCTTGGGGACGATGAAGCGCAGTTCGATACGCAGCAATTTCCCCGGGACAGTATTTATCACTCGACATTATACCCAATTCCGGACGCGGTTCGTCAGGATCGGGCGGTGACGACTGTCCAGACGGTCCACGATCTGATTCCCATTTTCCATCCCGAATGGTTTCCCAAAGGAGACAATACCGTTCGGCGGGTGCTGGACAGGCTGCCACCCGATGCACACATCGTTACGGTCTCGGAAGCCACCAGGCAGGATTTCTGTAACTACACCCGTATCGATCCGGCCCGGGTTACACCTATTCTCCTGGCGGCCTCGCCCAGCCTGTTTTATCCCGTTACAGATCAGTTGGTATTAACGACGGTGCGGGAACAGTATAACCTGGGTGACGCGCCCTACCTGCTAAGTGTAGCAACGTTTGAGCCGCGTAAGAACATCGACCATCTCGTTCGTTGTTTTGCCCAGCTTGTGCGGAGTGGCGATATACCGGCTGATGTGAAACTGGTTCTGGTTGGGACAAAGGGGTGGAAGTTCGAGCAGATCATGGACGAACTGGCTCAACGTGATGCGTTGCGGTCACGCATTGTGGTGACGGGTTTTGTGCCCGATGCGCAACTGGCACCGCTATATTCGGGCGCGCTGGGATTCGTATATCCGTCCTTGTATGAAGGCTTTGGTCTGCCGCCTTTAGAGGCCATGCAGTGCGGCCTTCCGGTTATCACCTCCTCAACACCAGCGTTGGCCGAAGTTGTTGGTGACGCAGCCCTTACCGTATCGCCCACCGATGCCGATGCCCTGAACCAGGCTATGGTAACCTTAATAAACTCGGCTGCTGTACGGGACGAACTGGCGGCTAAATCCCGCGCGCGGGCTGCATTGTTCTCCTGGGACCAGTTTGTCGACCAGCATATCGCGTTATACAGGACGCTACAACGGTAGCTTTTTTATAGGTCAGTTAGCCCGCCCACGCTGGCAACTGGCCTTATCGGAACCGAAGCGGTCACCAGCCGGGTTCTGGGAACAGACAGGTACAGATGGAATTTCGACCAGGCCGTCGATGAACGGCTCACAGGCTATCTTGATAGCTTTACTAATCTATAGAACGTGACAGATCAACTTAACATTGGCATTATTGGCGGAGCGGGTTATACCGGTGGCGAACTGCTGCGTATTCTTCTCAATCACCCTTTCGTAAATGTCCAGTTCGTCCATAGCAAAAGTCACGCGGGTAAGCCTGTTTGGGCTACGCACACTGATTTGCTGGGCGATACTGATTTGCTATTCACGGGCGATGATCTGGCTATGCTGGTAGCCCAGGATGGTCTGGATGCGCTCTTCCTCTGCTCGGGGCATGGTGCTTCGGCGACGTTCATGGCGGAACACGACATCTCCGACGATATTATCGTAATCGACCTCAGTGCCGACTTCCGCGATGAGCACGACGATTTTGTCTATGGCTTACCCGAACTTCAGCGGGAGCGAATTCAGGAAGCTACGCGTATCGCTAACCCCGGCTGTTTTGCTACCAGTATCCAGCTGGCGTTACTGCCGCTGGCCAAAGCCGGTAGACTGACCGATGCCGTTCAGGTGAGTGCCATCACCGGTAGTACCGGTGCAGGACAGGCCCTGGCACCTACTACCCACTTCACGTGGCGCAATAATAACGTTTCGATCTATAAGGCGTTTTCCCATCAGCACCTCGCCGAAATCCGGCAGAGCCTTACCCAACTCGACCCCGATTTTAGCCATGCTATCAATTTTGTACCCTACCGGGGCGATTTTACGCGTGGCATTATGGCCAATGTTTACACGCCCTACGCCGGAACGCTGGATGAGGCTAAAGAACTGTACCGTGCGTACTATGCCGGTCATCCATTTACGCACCTCAGCGATTCACCAGTCGATGTGAAGCAGGTTGTCAACACCAATAAATGCTTTCTGCATCTGGAGCTTCATGATGGTCAATTGCTTATCACGAGTGTAATCGATAACCTGACCAAGGGCGCGTCGGGACACGCGGTGCAGAATATGAACCTGGTTTTTGGTTTGCCCGAAGACACGGGACTGAAGCTGAAATCAGTGGCTTTCTGATCAGAACCAGTCTACTGAATTTACGTTAGATTATTGAAACAGCACAAATAGGTAGGGCGCGATCGGCCTTCTATTTATGCTGTTTCAGTAGCCATGTATACAGCTTTTTATCTTCGTACAGATACTCAATGCCGTGCCCTACGTTCTGTAACCGGGTCAATTTAACCATAGCCTGACATTGGTTGAGCCGTTTGACCAGCCGCTCCGTCTCATCGATTGGAATAACATCGTCGGCTGTTCCATGAAAGGTCCAGACAGGTATTTTTTTGATCTTGCAGATCTGGGTCGAGTCATCACAGCCACCGCAAAGCGGAATAATAGCCGCAAATTTATCCGGGTAAGCCAGAGCCGTTTGCCAGGTTCCATACCCACCCATGCTAATACCCGTTAAATAAACCCGCTTCTTGTCGACCCGGTAGTGGGTAGTCAATTCACTATACAGCGAGTCGAACCAGTTTTCAGTCGACCAGAACATACCATCCGGACATTGGGGCGAAGCGATTATAAACGGGAAATCATTTTTTTGATCAACCAGATAGGGCAATCCGTAGCCTTTAAGTTTGTTGAGGTCGTTTCCCTTATGCGATCCACCGTGAAGGTAAATGACCAGCGGATATCCTACTTTGTTGGGCGCATAGTCGCTTGGCAGGTACAACAGGTAAGGGTACTTTACCTTAACTTTTGGTTGCCTGCCTGCCTGAGCTACGCCCTGAAACCCGGTAAGCGCGAACAGCACAGCCAGTAGCGAGGCAGCATACAATGATGGTAGGCGGGCGCTGATCAATGCCTTCTGCTATAGTAACAATCCTGCCAGTGTTGCCGACATGTAACTAGCCAGGGTGCCGCAGATCAACGCTTTAAAGCCTAGCCGTGCCAGGTCACTTCGGCGGCTCGGAGCTAACTCGCTGATCCCGCCAACCTGAATGGCAATGGAGCTGAAATTGGCAAATCCACAGAGCGCAAAGCTAACGATGGCAATGGTTTTAGGATCGAGGGTTTGCTTGATCTTGACCATATCCAGGTAGGCAACAAATTCGTTCACTACCATTTTAGTACCCATCAGCGCTCCTGCGGCTTCAATATCTTTTGCAGGGACACCCATCGCCCAGGCAAACAGCGAGAAAAGCTTGCCCAGCATGAAGTTCAGGCTCAGGTCGGGCATGTTCAGAAAGGACACACCAATCCGCAGTAAAATATTGTCGAGCAGGGCAATTAGCGCGATAAAGCCAATCAACATAGCCACCACGTTCAAACCTACCTTAAGACCTTCACTGGCTCCCCCCGCAATAGCATCGAGCAGGTTCGCATGATTTTTCTTGATTTCCACTTTGACGATGCCTTGTGTCTCCGACATTTCTGTTTCAGGAAACACAATCTTACTGATTACCAGCGCGCCGGGCGCGGCCATAATACTGGCGGCCAGCAGGTACGGAGCCGGAACTCCCAGCGAAATATAGACCGCCAGAACCCCGCCGGCTATACAGGCAAAACTACCCGTCATAGAAGCCATCAGCTCTGAGTTTGTCATGTTTTTAAGGTAAGGCTTGATCATGATCTGTGCCTCAACCTGACCTACAAATGTGCTGGCTACGTTGGAAAGTGCTTCTGCTCCGCTAACCCCCATGAGCGTTTTCATTACCCGGGCCATCAGCGCCACAATACGCTGCATGATGCCAAGGTGGTAGAATATATTGACCAGCACCGCAACGAAGATGATGGTTGGGATGATCTTGAAGAAAAAGATAAAGTCGTTTCCTGCGCCAAACGCCCGGTCCAGAATGTCCCGTCTCACCAGGGATCCAAATACAAACTCAGCGCCTTTGTCCGAAAATGACAGCAGCTTGGCCACCGCTCTGCCCAGCCAGTTGAAGATCTGGCCACCAACTTCGGTTTTTAAGATAAAGACAGCCAGCCCGGTTTGCAAAAGCAAGCCTACGCCAACTGTTCGGTAATTAATAGCTTTTCGATTATTAGAGAGCGCGTAGGCAATACCCAGTATTAAAACAATGCCGATTAGGCCGGTAAAACGATCCATTCAGTTAAGACGAAGTTGCAGTTAGTCGGCGAAGATAGGTAAAAAAGAGGGAGTAAAGATGAAAGCAGGACGTGATGAACGAATTCCTGACCGGATGCTTTCGTCACGTTCTGCTTTCGTCTTTACTCCCTCTTTTTTACGGCTCAGATGTTAGCGATGGCTCGCTCGGCCCCTTCCTGGTATTCTTCCTCGATTTCAGCAATTCCGGCTGGTTTGATTGTTGGGTCGAATAGCCGGGCATCCGACACTTCTTTCTCGGTAACCTCGAAGAAGCGCTCGTGGATATTGAACGGTTCGCTGCCTGCGGGGACCTCACACTTCAGGAAACCGCCGTCTTCCTGTAATTCATAGGTGTTGACGTTGTCGCGCAGGTTGTAGGCCAGAATAGTAACTGCCAGCTGCTTCACACGTGGATCGGCCAGGAAAAACAGGGACTCAATGCGCCGGTCGAAGCTGCGGACCATCACGTCGGCGCTGCCTCCGTATACTTTCGCGTCGCCATTGTTGTGGAAATAATAGATGCGGGTGTGTTCCAGGAAATCGCCCACAATCGACCGTACCGAAATATTCTCGCTTAAGCCAGCTCGTTTGGGTCGCAGGCAGCAGATACTTCGGATGATGAGCCGGATGGGTACGCCCGCCTGAGACGCTTTATATAACGCATCGATAACGAGTTTGTCTTCGAGTGAATTGGCTTTTATGCAGATACCGCTCGGCAAACCGCGCTGCGCATTGTCGGCTTCTACCTTAATAAGCCTCAATAACTGCTCGCGCATGTCGCGTGGAGCTGTAATAAGGTATTGATACTCATTGGGTAGCGAGTGGCCGGTGATGACGTTGAAAAACTCGGAGATGTCGTGCGTGTAGATTTCATTTGTCGTCAGCAGGCCAATGTCGGTATACAGTTTCGAGGTGTCCTCGTTGTAATTTCCGGTTGCCATATGAGCATAACGGACTACCCGGCTCCCTTCATTGCGAACCACCAGCAGCAACTTGGTATGTGTCTTGAACCGGCTGATGCCATAGATGACAAAACAGCCTGCTTTTTGCAGCCGCTGTGCTTCCCGGATATTGTTCTCTTCGTCGAAACGAGCTTTGACTTCGAACAGGACCGACACGTGCTTGCCGTTTTCGGCGGCCTTCAGCAGTGCTTCAGTAATGCGTGAACGTTTGGCCAGGCGGTAGACGGTAATCTTGATAGCCAGCACGTTCGGGTCTTCAGCCGCCTGTTCGAGCAGCTGTAACACCGGCTCGAAATTATTATAGGGATGATGTAACAGCAGATCGCGCTGTTTGATTATGTCGAAGATGTTATCATTCTTATCACGACCCAAACCCAGGGGCGGGACGGGCGCATGTTGCCGGGGCATATCGTCCTTAAATTCAGGATTGCCGATGATTTGCCAGAACGCCGAAAAATCGAGTAATGTAGCTGACTCGAAAATATTGAGATCATCGATTTCCCACCGTTTCTTGAGCAGATTGAGCATCCAGGGAGACCCGACTCCTCCTTTGCCATCGGTTTCAACCTCTACGCGGGTAACCCGTCCCAACCGTCGGTTCTTGATTTTCTGGCGAACCTCATCGATGAAATCGACTTCGTCATCGTCGTTCTCATCAAGGGTAAAATCACCGTTGCGCGTAATGCGAAACAGGTTTACCGATGTAAGCTCAACATTGCGATACAGCTTCTTGATATTATGCCGGATGATTTCCTCGATAGGCAGGAACAGAATCCGGATGTCTCCATCTTCTTCCCGCTCAAAGGATAGAAAGCGCGGCAGGTTGGATGGGATCTGAACAAAAGACAACCGTTGTCGATCATCTTCATCTTCCGAGCGCATGCTTTGAAGTCCGCCAGCCCCATCCGGATTCTGGGTAACAACGCCAAAGATCAGGACCTTAGCGAGCAGAACCGGAAACGTATGCGTATAGTCATACAGCATCGGGGTTAGCGTTGGATAGATGGCCCGGTCGAAATAATTTACGGCTTCGGCCTGTTCATCGGCAGTCAGATCGATGTAGTTACTCAACTGCAATCCATTTTCGGCGAAGAGGGGTAGTAGCTGCTCCGTGAAAACAGTTTGCTGATCTTTAAAAAACTGCTGGGACGTGCTGAATAAGGCTTTCCGGAAGGGTATTTCGCGCAACCCCGAATAGTCGACCCGCTGCTTGTGGTAGTCCAGGTAATTATAGAGGCTACCGACGCGAATCATGAAGAATTCGTCGAGGTTAGAGGCCGATATCGCCAGGAACTTGAGCCGTTCCATAAGCGTACGATTTTCCAGCGGGACTTGCTGGCTACGGGCCTGATCGAGTACCCGCTCATTAAATTTTAACCAGCTCAGGTCACGACTCAGGTAGTTACTCTGGTCGATGACGGTGCTTACTTTCTCGCTTACCTTCGCCATTTTATCAGGGGCCGCCGTGGCTTTATCGGGCGTACGTTGGGTAAACCGGGAAACGAGGTTACCCAATATGGTACGGTTTGAGTTTATGGAATAACGCATACGGATAGTAGAAGGAGTTCAATTACAACAAAAAAAGCGGGCTTTTATGCCCGCTTTCTGTTATAATTATGTTAAACGTCAATCCGGGCGTATTTAGCGTTTCGTTCGATAAATTCTCGACGGGGGGCTACCTCATCACCCATCAAGGTCGAAAACACATGGTCGGCGTCGGCCGCCGACTCTACCGTTACGAGCTTAAGACTCCGTCGATCGGGGTCCATCGTTGTACTCCAGAGCTGTTCGGCGTTCATTTCACCCAGACCCTTATAGCGCTGCACGTTCACGTTTTCTTCACGGCCACTGCCCGCCAGTTCTTTAACGGCCGCTTCCCGTTGGGCTTCAGTCCAGCAATACCGTTCTTCCTTGCCTTTCTTCACGAGGTAGAACGGTGGCTGGGCGATATAAATGTAGCCGTTGTCGATCAGCGCTTTCATGTTGCGGTAGAACAGCGTCAGGATCAATGTCCGGATGTGGCTGCCATCAACGTCGGCATCGGTCATGATAATGATTTTGTGGTACCGCAGTTTCTCCAGGTTCATCACCGTTTCATCATCCTTCTTTTCGAGCCGGATACCCAGCGCTGTCCAGATGTTCTTGATCTCTTCGTTCTCGTAGATCCGGTGTTCCATTGCCTTTTCAACGTTCAGGATCTTACCACGTAAGGGCAGGATTGCCTGGAACGCCCGGTTACGGCCCTGCTTGGCGGTGCCGCCAGCCGAGTCGCCCTCCACCAGATAGAGTTCACACTTTTCCGGATCGGTATCGGAGCAGTCGGCGAGTTTGCCGGGTAGTCCCATGCCGCCCATAAAGTCTTTGCGCTCGGTCATGATGCGCTTGTAAGCCAGATCGGCAGCAATACGCGCCTGAGCGGATACAAGTACTTTCTTGACGATACCTTTCGCCGTGTTCGGGTTTTCCTCCAGCCAGGTTTCGAGCAGGTCGGCCATGGCCTGGCTAACCGCACTCACCACGTCCTGATTACCCAGTTTGGTTTTAGTCTGCCCTTCAAACTGGGGCTCGGCTACTTTTACTGAGATAACGGCGGTCAGGCCTTTCCGGAAATCTTCGCCGGTGAACGTTACTTTTCCTGAGTTCTTGGGTAACACACCGGGGTTTTTGTCGGCATAGTTTTTCAGAACTCGTGTCAGTGCCGATCGGAAACCCTGTACGTGTGTACCACCTTCAACGGTGCTGATGTTGTTAACATAGGACATGACGTTCTCACCAGCCTCGTAGTTGTACACGAGCGCCACCTGTACCGGTGTCGGGCCTTTGTCACTTTCCATGTATACCGGCTTCATCCCATCGAGCGAAGGACGGGTCTGATCCAAGAACTGTACGAACTCGACCAGGCCACCTTCCGAGAAGAAATCGTCTTTGTTGACAGGCTCTCCGTTTTCGTCCAGTTCACGCAGGTCGTTCAGGAAAATATGGATGCCTTTATTGAGGTAGGCCAGTTCGCGCAGACGGCCGGCTACGGTCTCGTAGCGGTAAACGGTCTCGGTGAAGATCGTGTCATCCGGCTTAAAATGAACAATCGTGCCGGAGTCGGTAGCGTCACCAACGACGCGAACGTCATATTGGGGGAAGCCTGTTTTATAGGCCTGCTCGAATATTTTGCCTTCACGGTGTACTTCAACCCGCAGATCGGTTGAAAGGGCGTTGACGCAGGATACCCCCACGCCGTGCAGACCACCGGATACCTTATACGTGTCTTTATCGAACTTGCCGCCCGCGTGAAGTACGGTCATCACCACCTGCAGGGCCGAAACGCCCATCTTGGTGTTAATGCCAGTCGGGATACCCCGGCCGTTGTCCTGTACGGTAACAGAGTTGTCGGGGTTGATCGTTACGGTTATTTTGTCGCAGAAACCCGCCAGTGCTTCGTCGATGGCGTTATCCACGACTTCCCAGATCAGGTGATGCAGTCCGCGAATACCAACATCGCCAATATACATGGCGGGGCGTTTACGAACGGCTTCCAGTCCTTCCAGCACTTGAATGTTATCAGCACCATAGTTGCCTAATGCAGCCTCAATGGGGGTGTCTGCTTCAATCAGTTCGTTGGTCATATCAAATTCAGATGATGTCAAAAAAAGCGTTCTTGGAGACGCATAAAACGGGGTCGGCGTATATGCATTACAGATTGTAAAAATACAAAAAAAAAGTGTCTTTTCCTACCCTGTCCGGCAAGATTCGGCGAATACGGACAAAAATTGATTTTAGTGCCGGTTGTCGCTCAAACGGTCAATCAGAAGGGTTCTGAGGGCCTGTCAGGGGCTTTCCGTATGTCGTTTCCGCTCAAACCTGAACCCCTGTTAATACGACCCTAAATGGCGGTTCATTCGTTCGGCAATTTCCCCAAAAAGTATCATTGATAAGAAATAGAATGTAGGCTGGATTTTACGTGCCCGAATTGCTGTTCCTATCCTGGAACAGAGACAAAAAAAGCCGGATCCTGTACAGGATCCGGCGTTCAAAAACAGGTAAAAGCTGCTGCTAGTCTTCGGGATAGGGAATGTAGACAAACCCGGCGAAATCGCCATGAACAACGAACAGGCAACAGTATTCGTCGGGCTTTTTATAGTTCTCTTTCCATAGGTCGACAGAGTCCGGGCCAATCAACTCCCGTTGAATAAACTCGTCCAGAAACGACGCTTTGTAATTCCACTGGTTATCTAATTCCGTCGCTCCGATGAGCAACTGCCCAACGGGAATGTCGCGACGCGAGGCCACAAAAACCGGGAAGTCAGAGAAACCCCGGGTCCTGATCTGATAGGACGCGTCTTTCAGCTGATCCGAAACTTTTATAAAATCCGACGAAATGGCACCCATCAACTGTTTATTGACGTCGTACGAATTAGCATCGTCGAGCAGGGTATTTTCGTTGCTATGGTTGATCATGTTAAAAAGTCATAAGTCGTGTTAGTCGAAGAGTCGTAAGTGTTGATTCGTGGTGCTCCTTAGGACTTATGACTCTTCGACTTTTTCTAAAACCGGGCGGCCAACAACAGGTCCAGATCTTTAAACCGCATATTGAACTTGCGAGCGATGTAGGCGTTGGTGAGCGTTCCCTTATGTGCATAAACACCTTTCATAAACCAACGGTTCGCATACATCATCTGTTCGATACCGCCCGTAGTTCCGGTTTCCAGCAGAAACGGCAGGAAAATGTTGCTCAGCGCCATACTAGCCGTATAGGCGACGCGCGCAGCGATGTTGGGTACGCAGTAATGGATTACGCCCATGTGTTTGAAGGTGGGGTGCTTATGCGTCGTCATGCGCGAGGTTTCGAAGTTACCACCCTGGTCAATGGAAACGTCGATGATGATCGAGTCGGGTTTCATCCGGCCAATCATCTCCTCCGTTACCACTACGGGGCTCATGCCATTCTCGGCGCGCATGGCCCCCACCACCACATCGGCCCGCTGGATAGCTTCGGCGAGCGTATCGGAGTCGATGATCGAGGTGTAGACGTGCTGGCCAACGGTATATTTAAGCCGTTGTAACTTGTACAGGTGTTTGTCGAATACTTTAATATCGGCCCCCATACCCAGGCAGGTGCGAACGGCATACTCGGTAACTGTGCCCGCGCCGAGCATAACTACCTTGGTTGGTGGAACTCCCGTAATACCCCCCAGGATTATGCCCCGGCCATTGTCGGCATTGGTCAGGTACTCACCCGCAATAAGCATAACGGTACTGCCTGCAATCTCACTCATGGAGCGGATAATTGGCATGCCACCCGCCTGGTCTTCAATGTATTCGTAGCCGAAAGCGGTCAGGCTTTTTTCGTTAATCTTCTCAAAGTAGCTCCGCTCGTGGGCAGGTAAGTTGAGGGCCGAGATAACGGTGCTGCCTGACTTGATCATCTCAAATTCACCGTCGATAAGCGGCTCTATCTTCAGAATCAGGTTGGCTTCGTAGACTTCGTTGGGCGAGTAGGCAATCTGAGCGCCTGCTTCGCTGTACTCGTCATCGGGAAATTTGGCTTTCTCGCCCGCGCCTTTTTCAACGATCACCTTGTGGCCGTTCCGGACGAGAATAGCAACGGCTTCGGGGGTTAGCGCAATGCGGTTCTCCTGAAGTGCAACTTCCTTAGGCAAGCCAATAAGCAGGCTGTTTCGGTTGGTCTTAACGGCCAACGGCGACTCTTTCGGGTAAAGGGCCGTTTGCTTGGCCAACTCCTCAAATCCGGTCATGCAGGAAAAGCGTGTTTTTATGTGTCTGTGTGTTTTCGTCTTTATGCTGGTTTTCGGGAGCGAAATAGCCTAAACACGCAAACACCTAAAAACTAGTTGATTAGTTCTGTTTCTACCGTCCGCCTATTGTCCAGATCTGTCGTCAGGCGAATCTGGTAGTAGGTGGCGGGCCATAAGGCGCTGATATTTTCAGGCCACTCAATAAAGCAATACGCCCCCGTGTCGAAATATTCCTCAATACCAATGTCCAATGCCTCAGCCTCGTTGCGAAGCCGGTAACAGTCGAAATGGTAAATGGATTTGCCCTCGTGGGTCGTGTATTCGTTTACAATGGAAAAGGTAGGGCTCTGGACCATACTGACCACACCCAGTGCCCGGCATAGTGCTTTGATGAGTGTGGTTTTGCCCGCACCCATGCCACCTTCGAATAGCCACACCGTTTTTCGGCGCCCTTCTGCCAGCAGCTGGTGGGCTACAGTGTCGAGTTCGTCGAGATGGAGAACGTGCAGCGTCATTCGGTTTCAGTCAATGAAGCCGCAAAGATAGCGATTTTTAGACTGACCACTCCTTTCGCATGGGCCGACTGAGGAGTTGGTTTGCTTCGGGGTCGTTTTGGAATTTCTCGGTAGCCGGGTTCCAGCGGAGGGGTCGTTTGAGTCGGTAAGCAATATTACCGATCGTGCAGACGCTGGCGGTACGGTGACCCACTTCGACGTCGCAGATGGGGTTTTTGCGGCTACGGATGGCATCCAGGAAGTCTTTGTAATGGTTGTCGCTGAAATAGACTTTACGCTCGCTTTCGCCAATGGATCTATCTTTCAGGCCAACCGGCGTGGTCGTGAGTTCGCCCCGTGCCACTTTTACTTCGCCTTCGCTGCCGATAAACTCGCAAAATTGCTTACCCTCTACCGGCAGATGATTCATAACAACCCCGTTTGCGTAACGGTAAACAAGGCCTTTGCCGCTGCCATCCGTCGGCACGGTCAGGTCGACGGGCCCGGACTCATCCATTCCTAATCCCCACTGCGCAATATCGAACATGTGTGCGCCCCAGTCGGTCATGCCGCCCCCGCCAAACTCGTCGATGTCGCGCCACTGGCCCCAGAACTTGTCTACTGGGGTAGGCAATAAGACGTTATTATAAGGCCGGGTAACAGTATTTGGGCCGAGCCAGGCATCCCAGTTCAGGCCGGCGGGCAGGGTCTGAGCTTCCAGATCCCAGGGGCGGGGTGGCCCACCTACGTTGACGTTGACCGTTTTCACCTCACCGATAAAGCCGTTGCGTACCAGTTCGACCGCCTGCCGGAACTCGGGCCATGACCGCTGCATACTGCCCGTCTGGAAAATGCGCTTGTAACGCCGGGTGGCTTTGACCATGTCGCGCCCCTCGGTAATGGTGAGCGCCAGGGGTTTCTCGCAGTAAATATCTTTCCCGGCTTTAGCCGCCTGAATGGCTATTACACTATGCCAGTGGTCGGGGGTGGCAATGACAACCGCGTCAATGCTCTTGTTATCGAGGAGTTTCCGGTAGTCGTCATACAGGAGACAGCCTTTGTATGAACTGGCGTTGGCCTGGCTAGCGTAGTGTTCGTTTACGGCTGCTGAGAAGGCCGTTACTTTTCGGGTATCAACATCGCACGCAGCCATAACACGGGCGTTGTTTTGCAGGAATTGTTTGCGCAGCCCGCCACTCTGCTTGCCCAAGCCAATAAAACCTACTGCAATCTGGTCGCTGGGAGCCAGAAAGCCGCGCCCGAGCACGTGGCGCGGCACGATAGAAAAGACAGCTAATCCGGCCGCCTGTTTGAGAAACAGCCGACGATTGGAGGAGGCAGAAGAACGGAGCATGGGCGCATGGGTTTACAGAAAACAAAAGTGGGCAACGGGTAAGCTATACTTACCCATTGCCCACTTACGTACTGATCCAGACTAAACCAGATGACTTAATAGCCCGGATTTTGTGTCAGAGTTATGGTCGATCCCTTCTTGCTGTTCAGAATTTCCTGAATGGGAATAGGGAAGTACTCATGCTTCTTCTCGACAAATTGAACACCGTTCAGATAAGAACGCTTTTTGCCTTCAGCAGCATAGTAAGCGTTCAGCGTAGGCGCTGCAATACCCCAGCGTACCAGATCGAACCGGCGGTGGCCTTCCATGGCGAACTCTAACCGCTGCTCGAACTGTACGGCCTTACGGGCTACCTCTTTGCTGCTCCAGGCCGCTGTATACTCGCTGATGACATAATTGGCAGCGGCTTTCCCATCCGGATTCTTAACAAAACCGTCGGGGTTGGCAGCCCGTTTCCGGACCTGATTGACGTAGGCGCGTGCTTTTTCCAAATCACCGATCTCTACTTCGATTTCGGCCAGCCACAGCAACACGTGGTCGTAGCGGATCATGCGGTAGTTATTGGCATTCAAACGGGGGTTACCGGCAAAGGTGTTAGTACCAACATCGGACCGGTACATAACGTGTTTCTTGGGCGAATAAGGGCCGCCATAGGCCTGGTCACGAACGTAACTCTTGCCCGCATGGACGCCCCAGTCCAGGAATTGAACGCCCCGGCGGCCTACCGTCCAGTCCAGACGCGGATCGACCGGGCCGGCATACGGTGTGAAGGCCTTATCCGACTCGATACCCTGGTCGCTGGTTACGTCCGAAGCATTGAAGGTGTCGAGCAGAGGCAGTCCGGTGGCGTCGGTTTTGAAAGCGTTCACCAGATTCTGCGAAGGCTGGAAGAAACCGCAGCAGGTCGTTACGCCCCCGCCACCATAGGGGTAATTCAGGGTAGAACCAGCATTGCCATTTTCACCGCCCGAAGCACCGTCGTTGACGGAGTACTGCACTTCAAAAATAGACTCGGCATTGTTGTTCGTTACGGCCCGGAAGTTATCGTGGTAGTTAGGCATCAGCTGGTACTGCCCACTGGCTACAATGGCTTCGAGCAATGTCTTGGCTTCAGCGTATTTTTTCTGAAACAGGTAGGCTTTCGCCAGCGTAGCGGCAGCGGCCCATTTAGTAGGTCGGCCCACCTGTGTTTGTTTCAGCGGCAACACATCATAGGCGGCTTTCAGATCGGCTACGATCTTTGGCCAGATGTCTTCGTTGTTAGGCAGCTTGGTACTTTCCAGATCATTGGGGTTGTAGATCTTTTCATCGATATACGGGACCATATTGAACATTTTTTTGAGTTCAAAATGGAAATGACCCCGCAGAAACCGCGCTTCAGCTGTAATCTGCGCCTGTTCCGCTTCTGATGCATCTTTGACCACTGCCAACGTCTGCAATACATCGTTCGTGCGGGCAATGCCATCGTACATGCCCCGCCATTTGCCCCGGAAGTAGATATTGTCGGACTGGATAAGGCCCTGCTCGATGAGGGAAATAGGGGGTTGGTCGCCCGCATTGGTGCCTTTATACGCATCATCGGACGCTACACTGCCATAGACCCAGTTATCGGCCCCGGCCTGATAGGAGCGATAGGCACCTTCGGGAGTGGCCCAGCCATCGAGAAGAGCGTAGGCACCAATGAGCAGGGAGTTGACGCCTGTCTTGTTTTGCAGCGTTGTCACGGCCAGCGCAGCTTTGGGCTGTACATCCAGAAATTTGTCGGAGCAGGCAGAAGCTACAGCCAGACAAAGTGTGGTTATGAGTATGGTTGGTTTTTTCATGGTTACCGTTTATGAAGGATTGGAGCGGTACTTCGGCAGTGCGAATCTGGTAAGCTCGCAAGCTGGTTATACCCTACACCTTATGGATTAAAATGACAGATTCAGACCGACCAGAATGGTTTTGGCTACCGGATACGAACCACCGTCGACGCCAATCTGGCGGTCGTTACCCGCTGAGTAGTTACGCAGGTTAATTTCCGGATCAAGTCCTGAGTACTTGGTGGACGTAAGCAGATTCTGGCCCTGTACGTACACCGACGTAGCGCCCATGCGTAACCGCGACAGTAGCGCCTGTGGGAGCTGGTAGGTCAACTGGACATTTTTCAAACGGAAGTACGAACCGCTTTCGAGGTAATAAGTCGATGGCTGAATGCTGACCTGATCGCTCGACCGGAGTTGGGGCAGGATAGCATCGATACTGCCCGGCCGCCACGACTGGTACAGCATCCGGGTGCTGCGGTTGCCGGCAAATGTTGGGAAGTCGGTCCAGTATTTGGTGTAGTTGAAAATCTGGTTGCCCTGAACGCCCTGTCCGAATACGGTCAGGCCGAAGCCTTTGTAGTTCAGGCTCAGGTTCACCCCGTAGTTGAAGCTGGGATGCGGGTTGCCGATGATGCTCTGGTCCTTGGAGTTGATCACACCATCGCCGTTGATGTCCCGGAATTTGAACCGGCCGGCCACGTTTTCACTGGTGGCATTACCAAATTGAACGGGATAGGCCTTTGCTTCTTCGTTAGTCTGGAAAATACCATCGATGGTATAGCCGTAGAACGACGAGATGGGGAAGCCCTGCTGGGTAACCACGAAGTTCTGAATCCGCTCATCGTTAATGCCAAAGTACTGCGTGTTCGGGTCGCCGGTGGTTTTGGTCACGACGTTGCGGTATGTGCTGAAGTTGGCACCTACATTATACGTCAGGCCGCTGCTGCCAATCTTGTCGCCATAGTTGATCATCAGATCGACACCCCGGTTGCGCATCGTACCGATGTTCTGGAACGGGTTTACTGCTACACCCTGCGTCAGTGGTGCCGATACGGGGAACAGCATGTCGGAGGTGGTGCGGGTATACCAGTCGAAGGCTACGCTCAGCCGGTTTTTGAGCAGGCTGGCGTCGAAGCCGATGTTCAGGCTGGTTGTGGTTTCCCATTTGGCTTTGGCATTACCGAACTGGGTCAGCTCATAGCCTGGCACAGCCGATGTGCGGGTCCCGTTGATGTCGTAGAACGACGTAATCGGATTGGTGCTGAACTGCGTGAAGGAGTTGTAGTTGCCAATTTCCTGGTTGCCGGTCTGTCCGTAGCCTGCCCGTATTTTGAAATCATCGATAAACGTAAGGGGCCGCATGAAGGCTTCTTTCGACAGACGCCAGCCTACGCTGGCTGCCGGAAATACCGCCGAGCGGAACTCCTTGGCAAAACGCGACGAACGGTCACGGCGAACGGTCAGATCGATCAAATATTTGTCGTCGAGGCCGTAATTGAGTTTGGCAAACTCCGAAGCCAGCCGCCAGTTCGACGCCCCTCCGTTGTTGGTTTGAACCCCCGTACCGGCACTCAGGTAGCGGTTCTCGATATCATCCACGGCAAAGGACGTACGGCTGGCATCGAAAAATTCGAAGTAACTTTTGATCGACTCCGTACCCGCAATGACATTGAAACGGTGGCGCTCACCCAGGTTTATGTTGTAGGTCAGCGTGTTATACCAGGTCCAGGTCCAGTCGTAGCTGTTGTTGGTCTGGAGGCTGTTCGATCCCCGTGCTTCAGATGCTTCGATGTTACGGATAGAATAGTTGCGGTAATTAGACAGGTTGTAGTCGATACCAAAACTGGTGCGGGCCGTCAGGTTGGGCAGAACGTCTACCTCAGCAAAAGCATTACCGAACAGTCGGACTTCTTTCTGTACGTTGTCTTTATTGCGGTAAAGGTCGGCCATAGGGTTGAACGCATTGTCCAGATCGCCCCCGCGCGTTCCTGCGAAGTTGCCGGCTACGTCGTAGACCGGAATGATAGGCTGAATCCGGTAAGCAAAGGAGATGGGATTGCTCTCGGTGCCATTTCCGCTGGGTTGCCCGATACGCTCACCATAAGCAGCCTGGAAATTCTGGCCTACACGGATCTTCTTCGTCACGTTGAACTCCGTGTTCGAGCGCAGCGAATAACGCTTGTATCCCGTGTGTTTCATGATACCCTGCTGGTCGAAATAGTTGAGCGACAGCGCATAACGCCCGCCTTCATTGCCGCCCGATACACCCAGCTGGTGGTTTTGCATGGGAGCCGTCTGGAAAATTTCTTCCATCCAGTTCGTACCCTCTTTGTTTGCTTTGGTAATGAGCAGAAACTTCGGGGAGCTGATGTCGTTGTTGTAGTTTATGTAATTGCCGTTGGCGTCCTGGGCTACGCGCGGATCGCTGGCCGATACACCACTGGGCAGAATGAAATCGGGAATCGTTGGTGTGGCACCGTTGCCAAACTGGGAGTGGTTGGGGTTACCATTGGCCGATACGACACCCGAGTTCTTGCGGGATTCCCAAATAAGCTGAGCGTACTCGTTGGTGTTGAGCATATCCAGCAGTTTGCCGTGGCCCTGGCTACCGTAGTAGGTGTCGTAGGTGAACTTAGGTTTACCCGCTTTGCCTTTTTTCGTTGTGATGATGACAACGCCATTACCCGCCCGCGAACCATAAATGGAAGCGGCCGACGCATCTTTCAGCACCTGCAGGCTCTCGATGTCTCCCAGGTTCAGGGTATTTAGGTTCCCCTTGGTAGGTACACCGTCGATCACATACAGGGGGGAGTTATCGTTGATGGTGCCGAACCCACGGATACGAACCATGACGCCACCACCCGGTGCGTTTTCGTTACCCACCGTAACACCAGCCACGCGGCCCTGTAAGGCCTGCCCGACGTTGGTAGCCGGAATCGACAGCAGCTGCTTGGTGTCGACCGTAGCCACGGCTCCGGTAATATCGCGTTTCGCCTGGGCACCGTAGCCCGTCACGATTACTTCACTTAGTGTCTTGATATCGGCCGCCAGTACCACGTTGATTTCTGTGCGGTTGCCAATAGCGATTTCCTGGGCTACATAACCAATCGCCGACACGGTCAGTACATCCCGGCCGGGTGCTACGTTGAGCGAGAAGCGACCTTGAGCATCTGTGACCATCCCGATCTGGGTACCCTTGATGACTACGTTTGCACCCGGTAGTCCGCTGTTGTCGCTGCCATCGGTGATGCGGCCGGTAATTTTTCGATCCTGCGCGAAGGCACCCGCGGCTAACAGCCAGCAAAGTAAAAAGAGCGGCAAGACGCGGTACGCCCGTCGTAAAATATGTTTCATAAAAATAATTGTTAACTTGGGTGAGGTGGTAAACGAGTATAGATAATTAGGTATAAATGCTTAAAGGAAGCTAAGTTTCGATTCTAACTAGGTAGTTTGCTGATTAGACGAACAAATAAATCACTGTTCAAAACAAAAGGCCCCTAATCATGCCTGAGCTTGATTAGGGGCCTTTGTTGGAAATTAAAAATCAATTAAATGCCCGGATAGCCCGGATTCTGTGGTTTCAAGTTCGGGTTGTTAAGCATTTCCTGTTTGCCCAGAGGAAACAGGAGGTGTTTCTCCTGGAGGGCCTGGTTAGAACTTTTGTTGATATGGCCAACAAAATTATCGAACCCATTGGTGGTTTCATTATACGCTTTTCGTAAGCGCACCATGTCGAACCAGGTAATCTGCTCGTAGGCTAGTTCATGCCACCGCTCGCGCCAGACGGCCTCCCGGAAGCTAGCCTGTGTATACGTACCTAGAGCGGGGGTCGTTAGTTTAGCGCGGTCCCGAATTCGCTTGAAGGCGTCGTAAGCTGCTTGAGTTGGGGCACCCAGTTCATTCTGAGCTTCGGCATACATCAACAGTACTTCAGCATACCGGATCTGGGGCACATTGAGATTATTTAACCGATTACCTGCTGTTCCTGACGTACCGTTAGCTGTTCGGTTAAAGTGCTTGAAAATATAGGGAGCGCCTAACTCAAACGGCACACCATTGCCATTTGTAAAATAACTGGTGTAGAAAAAACCTTCCTGATTTTTAGCGCGCAGATCACCGGGTTCATACGATGCATAGAACGCCGTCGTCGGTACCGTGCTGCCCGTGCCTGACGGACCGTTAAACGTCACCGGTTTAAAGTTCGGATACATGTTATCCATCGGATTGGCGGCAACCAGGGTATTATACTGAAGCATGAATATATGCTCCAGCCGGTTTTCTGTACTTTCCCTGTGTAGATCTTCGTATGTGCTGAAGAGATTGATCGCTGTGGGATTGGCATTGGCGTAGGTAATTACTTCAAAGGCCTTGTCGGCGGCCAGTTTGTAATAAGACGCCCCTTTGCTGAGCGGGAACCCGGCCATGGTTAGATACACGCGGGCCAGTTGCGACTTGGCTGCTGCCAGGTTCACCCGTCCAGTTACATCTGTCCAGGGTAAACCAGCCGCTTCGGCCGCAATTAGATCCTCAACGATGAGCTTATATACTTCTTCCTGTGGAGCGCGGTCGGGCAGGAAGTTTGTCGACTCCACCGTTTGAGGTTCGGTGATCAGAGGTATGTCACCCCAAAGGCGAACCGCCATGAAATAAGCTGTGGCCCGCAGGAACCGGGCTTCGCCCAGGACTTTAGCCTTCTGCGCTTCGGGCATCGGTGTAATGGCTGGCACCTTGGCAAGGAGCTGGTTAGCCTGAGCAATGACTTTATAAAGGCCATTCCAGTAGTTGACCACATGCTGGGTGTTGCCATCGTAAACCAGCCCGTACAGGTTGTTCAGGTCGGAATTCTGCGCCGTTTCTGTTGTGGAGGTACCGGTAGGGGCTTCCAGCAATTGCCAGTTTGACGAAAAAATGCCCGATCCGTCGCCCATGAACCGCATATCGGTATAAACGGCTGCCAGAGCTGCTTCGGCATGGTCAGGGATGGTATAGAAATTGTCTGGGGTCAGGTTCGACGGTGCTTTTTCATCCAGAAAGTCAGAGCAGCCGACCGGGCCAAGCAGGACGGCGCTCAGAAGAGCTATCTTGCCAGCACGGGTTAGTAGTGTACGTTTCATTATCAGATGTCTGTTAAAAGATCGTATGAAAGAATTAGAAACCAACCTGTAGGCCAACCATGTAGATTGTAGGTTTGGGGTAGTTGTGCCAGATCATGCCCTGGGTGAAGGCGCTGCTGTTGTCGCCTTGGTTTGTGGGCGTAACTTCAGGATCGCCAATGACTTTGTCGCGAACGAGCAGGAAAAGGTTCTGTCCTGTAGCATACACCCGCAGGCGGTTTAGCTTGATCCGGTTGGTGAAGGTAGCCGGGAAGGTATAGCCCACGAGCAGGTTCCGGCCACGCAGAAATGATCCATCTTTAATCCAGTGGCTGTCTACGTTCGTTACATAACCCGCTCTGGTTTCCCGTATTTCAGCAATAGGGGTATTCTGGTTTTGGGGCGTCCAGGCATTCAGTACGGTCGTGTAACTGTTAGCCAGGGCCTGGCGATCTTCGCTGGAGTGCAGGTTCATAAGCATAACGTCGTTACCGTATGAATACTGGAGCTCAAACGTCAGGTCTAGATTCTTGTATCGGAAGGTGTTCGTCAGAGCGCCCCACGCTTTAGGACTGCCATTGCCAATAATGCTGCGGTCAGCGTCCGTAATAGCTTTATCACCGTTTACGTCCAGGTATTTGATATCACCGGGCAGTAGGGTCAGGCCGCTACGGTAGCTGGTGAACTTGGCCGCTTCTTCCCGTTCGGCTTCGCTCCATACGCCAAGGCGGGTAAGCCCCCAGAACGAGCCAACAGGTTCACCAACCCGAATGATATTCGTCTGGTTGGTGAAACTTGGTCCACCCACACCGAATATATCGGACGGAGTAGCCAGCGAAAGCACTTTATTACGGTTCATTGAAATGTTGAAGGCGGTATTCCACTGGAAGCCATCAGCATCGATGTTTACCGTATTAATGCCCAATTCGATACCCTGGTTCTGCATAGACCCAACATTCCGGCGAATGGTGCCATAACCGCTCGTGCGGGGAACAGGGGCATCGAGGAGCATATCGGTTGTTTTCCGGTAATAGTAATCAGCTTCGATCGAGATTCGGCCTTTGAATAGACCTAGTTCGACACCCACATCGGCTTGGGCGGTCTTTTCCCAGCGCAGATCCGGGTTAGCCAGCCGGTCGATTCCTGTTCCGCTAAAGCGAATATCGTTGTAGACCGTGGAGTAATTTGAACGCAACAGAGCCAGCGATGAGTAAGGTGGAATCTCAGAGTTACCGGTCAGACCGTAGCTGGTTCGC
Organism: Spirosoma utsteinense; assembly: GCF_014282275.1. Classification (GTDB taxonomy): domain Bacteria; phylum Bacteroidota; class Bacteroidia; order Cytophagales; family Spirosomataceae; genus Spirosoma; species Spirosoma utsteinense. Next base: position 105,669 of record NZ_VFIA01000018.1, on the reverse strand, counting down.
ACTTTCAGGTTCGAGACAACCGGGTTGCCTTTCAGGAAACTTTCTTCCGAAACCCGCCAGGCTAAAGCTGCCGATGGGAAGAAGGCGAATTTATGGTTGTCGCCAAATTTGGAGGAACCATCCGCCCGGCCCGTTATTGTCAGCAGGTACTTGTCGAGAAGACCGTAGTTGACCCGTCCGAAGTAGGAGTTAAAAGCAAAGCGGTTAGCATCCGATTCCACCTGCGGATTTGTGCTACCAGCCCCCAGGTTATTGAACCCAAAGTAGTCGGTCGAGAAACCACGAACGATAGACGCAATCCGGAAGAAGTTCGTTTCCTGCCACGAGATACCCAACAAGGCTGTCAGCGAATGCTTCTCATTGAACTGTTTGTTATAAGTCAGGTAATTTTCCAGCGACCAGAAACTCTCTTTCCGGTTGCGGGCCGAGGCATTTCCCTGATCGCCGATTGCCAGCGTCCGGGTTTGTGACTCGTTCTGCTCCTGGGTCAGGATGTTGGCACCCAATACGGTACGCATTTCCAGACCTTTAGCCAGATTGATATTCGTAAACAGGCTACCCAGGGTGGTCTGGCTGTTAAGAATATACCGGCGGCCCATCAGCCGGTGTACCGAACTGAAGCTACCTTCGGCTGATGGATAGTCCCGGTTGTTAGCATAGGTACCATCAGCGTATTGAACGGGCAGAAACGGGAAATCTTCTACAATCTGCCGGGCAACGGCATCATTTTGATCGACAATGTTTTCTGATTGGTTGTTATAGCTCAGTGTACCGCCGATTTTCAGCCATTTCTTCACCTGATCGTCAATAGTGAACCGACCGGAGTAGCGCTTTAGGTACGACGTTTTGATGAGCCCTTCGTCGTTCCGGTAGCCAAGTGAAAGCGAGTACTGGGTACGCTCATTGCCACCGCTAAATCCAAGCTGGTGGTTCTGAGAAAGCTTGTTCTGTGTCGACTCCTTGAACCAGTCGGTATCGTAGAGCGGGTTGCCAGCGCTGTCGAAAATGCGGGGATCGGTCCGGCGCAGTGTCGGGTTTAGGTTGGCGTACTTTCCCGATGCCCAGCCAGCCGGGTCGTATTTGGCAATGTTTGCGTAGGCGAGGTCTTCTGTTGCCAGATACTCACGCGCGTTCAGCACCTGTGGGCGGTTAGGTCCGATGGTGTTAACGCTGAAGTCTGCATTATAAGTTACTTGACCTTCACCTGCTTTCCCTTTTTTCGTTGTAACCAGCACAACGCCATTGGCACCCCGTGCCCCATAGATAGCCGTTGACGAGGCATCTTTGAGTACTTCAACGGATACGATGTCATTGGGATTGATATAATCGATGGCTGAGCCATACTGGGCTTGTGTACCCTGTGGCAACATCACGCCATCAACGACATACAGCGGATTGTTCGATGAGTTGATCGAACTGAATCCACGCACCCGAATGGTCGTCCGTCCGCCTGGTCGTCCCGAGTTGGTGTTTACCTGCACGCCCGGCATACGGCCTGAAAGAGCCTGTGCCAGAGAAGGAGCCGGACGCTCCTGGAGTTGTGACTGCTTTACTGTCGCTACAGACCCCGTTAGGTCAGACTTACGAGTTGTACCGTATCCGATAACGACAATTTCATCCAGTACTTTGTCGTCTGCCTTCAGCGCCAGATCGATCGATGTCCGGTTACCAATGGCTACCTCCTGAGAAATAAAACCAACGTAGGAAAATACCAGGGTTGGGTTGCTGCCGGAAACCGCCAGATTATACTGACCCTCTGAGTCGGTGGTAGTACCTTGCTGGCTACCCTTCAGTACGACACTAACGCCCGGCAGGCCTGATCCGGTCTCGTCTTTTACACGGCCGGTTACCCGACGATCCTGAGCTATAGCTCCAACGCAGAGAAGCCAGCTGAGTAAAAGTAACGGTACGACGCGATAACTGCGCTGTAGACTGTTTTTCATAAAACAATAGTTTAGGTTTTAGAAAATATGGGGGAATTATTGAACTATTGTACTTTAAAGCTATAGACTATACATATCTAATTACATTAGTTTTTAATTTTTTTTTAATTCTTCTCTCACAGGATCTTATTCGCTTAATCATAGAAAAGCCCGGCTCATCGAAATGGCCGGGCTCTGGTACTTGTCAGCGTCTGGCTGACCCGAGAAAACGTGCTTTATTTCAGATCTAGTTCATCGACTACGCGCTGCACTTTGGCTTTCAGCTGGGCATAGGTATCGTCGAAGGCTTCTTTGCTTTCCAGCGGCTCTACCACACTGACATAGAACTTGATCTTCGGTTCGGTGCCGCTTGGCCGGGCCGATACCTTGGTCCCGTCGGCAGTAAAGAATTGGAGAACGTTCGACGATTCAATTCCCATGCTGCCCGATTTCATGGCCGTCGACTGTCCCGTTTGGGCATCCAGCCGCATCAGGCTTTTGTAGTCATCAACCCGAACCACGGGTGAGCCGGCAATCGACTTGGGCGGATTGGCGCGGAAGTCGGCCATCATCTGCTGAATGGCTTCGGCACCTTCCCGGCCTTTCTTCGTCAGCGATACCAGCGCTTCGTAGTAGAATCCGTTTTCCTGGTACATGGCCATCAGCAGGTCGAACAGGCTCAGGCCGCGGTCTTTAGCCGACGCGGTCAGTTCGGCGATCATGGCGCAGGAGGCAATAGCATCTTTGTCGCGCACGAAGTCACCGATGAGGTAGCCGTAGCTTTCTTCGCCCCCGCCAATGAACTGCTCTTTGCCTTCGAGTTCGCGGATCACTTCGGCGATGTATTTGAAGCCTGTCAGCGTGTTGTAACAGTTGACTCCGTACCGTTCGCACATCTTATCGATGAGGTCGGTGGTGACGATGGTTTTAGCCACAAACTCTTTACCGGTCAGCTTGCCGGCCTCTTTCCAGGCATTGAGCAGGTAATAGATAATGAGGCTGGCCATCTGGTTGCCATTCAGCAGCTCAAATTCGCCGTGGTGGTTCCGGGCACCGGCACCCACGCGGTCAGCGTCGGGGTCAGTAGCCATGATCAGGTCGGCGTTGATTTTGTTGGCCAGATCGAGGGCCAGTTGCATAGCCGCCCGCTCCTCAGGGTTTGGCGATTTCACCGTCGGGAAGTTTCCGTCGGGTGTGGCCTGCTCTTCTACGATGTGTACATTGGTGAAACCCAGTGCGGCCAACGTGCGGGGAACCAGCGTAATGCCCGTGCCGTGAATGGGGGTATAGACTATGTTCAGGTTGGCCTGCCGCCTGATCACATCCGGATTGACGGCATTGGTTTTAAGCCGCTCTACATAAGGCGCGTCGATTTCTTCATCGATCAGGTGGATGCGCTCTGGTATGCCGTCGAATTTGATCATATCGACCGACGTAATTTTGTTTACCTCGGCGATGATCGCTTTGTCGTGTGGGGAGACGACCTGACCGCCATCGTCCCAGTACACTTTGTAGCCGTTATACTCGGGTGGGTTGTGCGAAGCGGTTACAACGATACCACTCTGGCAACCCAGCTGCCGGATGGCAAATGAAAGTTCGGGAGTAGGGCGAAGGCTGCTGAACAGATACACCTTGATACCGTTGGCGGTAAAAATATCGGCGACCAGGCGTGCAAACTCCGGACTCATCCGGCGGCTGTCGTGCGCAATGGCCACGCTGATATCCTGATCCGGGAAGGCGGCATTGATGTAATTGGAAAGTCCCTGAGTAGCCGCACCCACCGTATAACGGTTCATACGGTTGGAGCCAACGCCCAGCACACCCCGTAACCCACCCGTCCCGAATTCTAGTTCGCGGTAAAAAGCGTCGGTCAGTTCGGCATTATTGCCATCGGTAATAAGTTGCTGAATGGAGGCTTTGGTGTCGGCGTCGTAATTACCAGAGAGCCATTGGTCAACGCGTTGCTGGGTAGGGGTATCTAATGTGGTTGTCATGTTTAGAAAAGAACGGTTCATTAGTCATGATTCGCCAAAAGTACAACTCCCTGTCTACCCAACAAATCCGCATAGTAGATTCAGTAACGAAACACCCTTGAGGCATTTGCAGACTCGAATGTTTTGAATGCTTCTCAGTGCTGGATATGGATCAGCTTTTCGTTTACCCGCTGCGGTGGAATGCCGCGCAGAAGATTGCCTTCCGCTTTTTCTTCGTTTATTTTTTGCTCTACGTAGTTCCCTTCGATGGCTGGAACGGCATCATACCATGGGTAGGGGAGGCCATTTTACACTTACCATACCCTATAACTGTTTTTCCCAATGGCAGTGGTGATACGACGTTCAATTATGTTCAGCTTCTGTGTTTCGCCGGTATCGCCATGGTTGTTACAGGTATATGGCTAGTGGTAGATCGGTCGCGTTCCAATTATAATACGCTGTTATACTGGCTGGTGGTACTGCTGCGCTATTATCTGGCTTTTACCATGCTTACCTACGGATTTGCCAAAGTATTTAAGACGCAGTTCCCGTCTCCTGACTTACTCCGGCTGCTACAACCCTACGGTCAGTCATCACCGATGGGGCTGGCCTGGACTTTTATGGGGTATTCTGGAGCTTACAACTGGTTTACCGGCTTAGGGGAGATCGTTGGTGGGGGTTTATTGCTGTTCCGCAGAACTACAGCGCTGGGGTCTATTACGTTGCTCGTCGTGTTGAGCAACATTGTCGCAATCAATTTCTGTTTTGACATTCCAGTAAAGCTATTCTCGTCGAACCTGCTTCTGATGACGGTATTTATATTGGCTGCTGAAGGGAAACGATTGATCAATGTACTGCTACTAAACCGCCCTGCTCCTGCGCTTGATCTTACTCCGTTTCGTACATCCCGTCGCTGGCGAACCGGACGACTTGTATTCAAAACCGTTTTACTGGTTGTGCTATTCTATCAGCGAAGCGTAGACGGTTTCAACAGTGGTAAAGAGTGGGGAGAGCACGCTCCCAAAACTCCTTTATACGGCATATATCAGGTAGAAACATTTGCTCTTAACAGCGATACGCTGGCGCCCATGTTAACAGATTCGATACGTTGGCGGCAGGTAATAGTAGACGGTTACAAACGCTACCCGCATCTGACGGTTCGATTGATGAGTGACTCTCTGCACCAATATGTCTTTAAGCCAGATAGTATCAAATCAGAAGCTATCCTGTACACCTATGCTGATACGACTACTAAATATCGGATAACGTATGTACAGCCTGATACCAGTTCCGTCATCATCCGGGGGGTATTTGGGCGTGATTCCATTTATGCCCGGCTGAAGCGGCAAAACCTAAACCAGTTTCTGCTCATAAACCGGGGCTTTCACTGGATCAACGAATATCCGATGAATAGGTAATATGTGTTACCTGTAGAGACGCAACCCCTTGCGTCTGTTTGCCCGGACGGTATTGCTGACGCATACGTAGACGCAAGGGGTTGCGTTTCTACAGGTACCGGTCCGTTATGTGTTTCGTCTGCTCGGTCGTTTCTATTAATAGGGGATGGCGGGGCTGGCTCAGGGCCGTTTCTAACTCCTCGATCGTATCTCTGAACAGCAGGTAAACCGGGATTTCGTGACTCTCGGTCTTGTTCTTTATGTACATCAGCGATGGCCGTACCGTACCCGAAGCTGCCAGTTCGTTGTATTGCTGCTTGGCGGCTATGAACTGTTCATCCGTTGGGCCAAACGAAACAACCCGTTCGGGTAGGGGATTGGCTTTGCGATGGGCAAGCTGTCCATCGAGTTGGGCCAGGAGTTGCTTTAGCTCGTAGGTGTTTTTTCCGGTTCGGATTCGTTCGCGCAGGGACTGGCGGATCAGGTAGGTGAGCGAGTTCGAGAGGTTGAGTCCTATCTCGGCCATCTGCTTGAAAATAAGCGAGGAAGGTGACATACCCGGAATGGTGTTCGGGTCGTGAAGCAGAACATCGCCAGCGGGTGTCAGGAATCCGTCAATCCGCGAGTACACGTTAATGCCCAGGCGTTTGAATACGTCAGATACGGCCAGCTGAATTTTGCGGTTGTTTTCCAGACTCGTTTCGACCGGAATCCGCTTCTTGGCTACGTTCGACTTATACTTCGTCTCAAAATCGAAGGCTGTCGTATTGTATATTTCGGTAGGGGGAAGGGCAATTGCCGTTTGGTCATCGTCCTGAATGACCCCACACGAAAACTCCTGCCCACTAATGAACTCCTCAAACAATACCTCATCTTCCGCATTGACCGATGCCAGTGTAATCGATCCGCTACCCGAGAGGGCATCGAGTTTCTGAACAAATTCATGAGGATGCCTGATCAGTTCGCCAGTTTGTTCGATAACGATCGGGAAGCTGATTCCTGAGTCCAGACTTACCATCTTCTGGGCCAGCTCATGTTTTTGGGTGGCCGACAGACTTCCCCATTGACTCAGTTGACTCCAACCATCGGGCTGAATGCTCATCGTGAAAAAGCACTGCTCTACACCCCGGCAAAAGGCTGTAAGGTCGGCCTCACGGACGATGACTACGCCGATGCTCGATCCCTGATGGGGCGCTTTGATGACGATGGGTAACCCCAGGTGCGCCTGTAGTGACTGAAAAAACTCGGCCTTGTCTGTACGCTCGTAGGCGTCGCGGCTGATGGTTGCTGTTTTTTTCTGTTGGCCATTGGCCAGCGCAATCAGTTCGTTTTGCAGAATTTTGTTTATTCCCACCGCTGATCCCAGCAGGCCAGGACCTGTATAGGGCATTTTATGCCATTCCAGCAGTCCCTGGATAGCACCATCCTCGCAATCGGGACCGTGCATGGCCAGGAAAGCCAGATCGAAATGGTCGCGAAACTGCTCGGGCCTTAGTTCAGGCAGGGCAGCGTCGAGAAGGTCGATTGGGAGGGATTCGTCGTAGACAGAGAAGCCGGAATCTCCCTGGGGCAGGACGTCACGCAGGGAAGGGGCCTGCAAAAAGTCGGGCGTAACGAGCCGGAAACGACCCCGTCCATCCACAAATACGAGTACCGGCTCAAACAAACCTTTGTCTAAGTTGGCAAGGGCTGTGCGCCCGCCTGCATAGGACACCTCACGCTCACGCGCCGGGCCACCGAAAAAAATGCCTATTTTCACTGCATCAGGGAGTATAATACGGATCGCAAAGAAACGAAAAAGCCACTCGTTTCAGGCAAGTGGCTTTGGTTAATCCAATGTAAACAATGTGATTTCTGAGATTACACGAACTAGTTAATGATCGTTGCTCCCGGCATTAACGGTTTATTAAGCAGGGTTAGTAATTTAGGCACTACAGCTTTTAATAAATGTAGGCATTCGTGTAGGTATCCAGCACAAAAATTGGTGTTGGATAGCGAGATTTAGCTGGAAGCGTAAATTCTTATCGCAGGTGATAAGGGCATCGATATTAAAGTCTATCAGAAATTGGAGAACATCCTGATCTTCATTACCATCTTGGCGCAGCTCCCGGACCGTGTATACATCATGACCTGTTAAATCGTGCTTGAGTTTTCTAGGTACATAACCTGATCCTTACTTACGGTCGGGAAATCGTCCAGAAAATCGTCTACCGATATTCCCAGTTCCAAATGATCAAACAAGGATTGCACCGGTACGCGAGTCCCTTTGAAGACAGGAATACCGCCCATTATGTTGCTACTTATCTGAATAACATCAGGCAGATTAGTCACAACCAAATCACAGTTAAAAGGCGGGTGTAATGTTCACCGCTTCTACCCTTACTATTTCGGGCACCGCTTTCAGAATCGCTTCTTCCAGACCGCCCTTGAACGTCATCGCCGACATGGGGCACGAGCCACACGACCCCATCAGTTCGAGCCGGACCGTTTTGTCGTCCGTTACTTCGACTACACGCACGTTGCCGCCGTCTGTAGCCAGATACGGTCTCATGCTGTCGAGGGCCCGCTCGATTTTTTCAATTAACTGATCGTTTTGAACTGCCGTTTCCATTCCGTTCTTTGATTTACGGTAAATTTAAAAGGTAACGCGGTTTTATGCAACTTCTACACGCTTCGTTCGGTCAACAGTTGCATTACGAATAGCAATCTGTTGAGCCAGTGCTTCGGCAGTAGTCGAGAATGCCTCACTTGCCACGGGTTCGCCGATACTGATAGCAGGTCGCCCGGCGTCGCCAGCCTCACGAATACTCTGAACAAGCGGTATCTGGCCCAGCAGCGGTACGTCGAACTGATCGGCCAGTTGCCGTCCGCCCCCTTTGCCAAAAATATAATACTGATGGTCGGGGAGTTCGGCCGGGGTGAAGTACGACATATTTTCGATCACACCCAGCACCGGAACGTTAATCTGCGGCTGTCGGAACATAGCCAGCCCCTTGGTGGCGTCGGCCAAGGCCACTTTCTGGGGCGTTGTCACGATAATAGCTCCCGTAACGGGTACGGTCTGTACCAGCGTCAGGTGAATATCGCCCGTGCCGGGAGGCAGGTCGATGAGCAGGTAATCCAGTTCGCCCCAATCCGCGTCGGAGAAAAACTGCTGCAACGCCCGACCGGCCATGGTACCCCGCCAGATGATAGCCTGCCCCGGTGCTACCAGGAAACCCATCGACAGCAGTTTGATGCCGAATTGCTGAATCGGCTCCATCCGGGTCTGGCCGTCGACCTGAAAGATACGGGGCTGCATGTCTTCTGCACCAAACATGGTTGGGATAGAAGGACCATAGATGTCAGCATCGATGATGCCTACTTTAGCACCGGACTTATGCAGGGCAATGGCCAGGTTAGCCGTTACGGTCGATTTGCCAACACCACCTTTGCCCGACGATACGGCAATGATGTTTTTTACGCCCGGCAGCGTTGGGGCATTCATCCGGGTCGAGGTTACGTCCGACGTCATATCGATCGTAATCTGAATGTCGGCCCCAATGTGTGTGTGTATGGCATCCTCACACCGCTTGCGAATCACTTCTTTCAGCGGACAGGCGGGGGTGGTCAAGACAACTGTAAACCGAACCGAGCCGATGCCAAGTACAATATCTTTGACCATGTTGAGCGATACCAGGTCGCGCTTCAAATCTGGTTCTTCAACGGTGCTCAGCGCCTGTAAGACGGCTTCTTTACTCAAACGATAATCAGACATAGTAAAAGGAAGAAAGGAAAAAAAAGAGGGGAAGGGAAGGCCGCTTCACTAAGCAATTTCTCCCAGTCCGTTAAGCCGCTCCTTTTCTCCCTGTTGTAAACGACTACGCACATCAGCCAGTTCCGCAGATACGTCCACACGCGCTGAAAGCGTTTCCAGCTGCGTTTCCAGTTTAGTCAGAAACTGTTGGTGCGCGGGAGACTGTTCGCCATAGAGCGGGCGGTGGGCCAGTGACCGGCTCACCTGCGTCCATTCCGTGACGAAGGTGCGAAGTTCGGCATCAAAAGCGCTATCGGCAAACTTCCCGAAAATATAGTCGTGGGCCTGTTTAGTCGGATGAATCAGATCGGCTTCGTAAAACCGATAATCGCGCAGGTCGTCCATCATCAACTCATAAGCCGGTACATACTGAATCCACTTATTCCAGACCGTTAGTTCGTGTGCTACCACCCGCAAGGTCGATTTACTCACCTGGTTGATCGTCAACGTATCGCGCGTATGCCGAACGGGGCTTACGGTTAGTAGTACCGTAAGTGATGGATTGGCCCTGTTGAGCGTCTTCATCAGTCGTTTCAGGTCTTCCTGTAGGTATTCGTAGGCATACAGGTATTTCTCGAAAAGAGAAGGCGGCATTTTGTGACAGTTAGCCACCACGCTACCTGTCTGTATGTGTCGGTAAACTACTGCCGAGCCAAGGGTAAGCATCAGGAAGTCAGCTTTCCGGAGCGCGTCAGCTGTCTGTTGCAGCCGATCAATGAGCTTCTCGCGCAGGTCGTCCTGGGTTGACGCCCAAAGCGAGGAATGAAAGTCGTAGTGAAACCAGATACCATCCCGCTCAAGATAGAGGTTCTCATCAGGGATAGTTCCGTGCAGGGCGGAGGTCAGCAGTTTCGCTATCGAAACCGGGTTGAAGACTGTACCAAACGGATTGTTCAGAACGGATAGCTTATGATTGGCCAGCCGGTGTCCCATGACCTCGGCAAAGCACGACCCAACCGTCACAATATGGCTGTTAAGGCCGATGCGACCAGAGAGTGGTTCGAAGGAAAAATCGGTGTGAAACTGCATACCATATCAACAAAAAAACGGGCTGTTAAGGTCCGTTTAGGGTATAAAATATACACGCTAAAAATATATGTAAGTGACTGTTAATAAGTACCTTGTCTGTTAAAAAAAATGCCTGATAGCCGGGTTAATGGCTATCAGGCAATGTTCAGGTTTAGGAGTAGTCAGGATTAAAAAGAAACACTTTCGGGAGTGACGTAACGCTTGAGGTTACTCATAGCGCCAAAGATCAGGTTATAAACGGATTGAATATTGATCTGCATAAGCGAGGAAATTTCTTCGTTGCTCATGTTTTGAAAGTAACGCAGGTGAACCGCTTCGCGCTGACGGCGGGGCAGCTTGTCGAGTGCCTGGTGCAGGCAGTCATTCATGAACGAATCCTCTTCGTGAGAAATGAGCTGATTTTCGTGGGAAGGATCAGCGCCGGGCAGCGTGTCGCCAATGCGTCGGCCGTTCAGCATTTCATCCTGACTTACGAATTTCTGTTCAGCGGTAAGGTGCCGAACGAGTTTACGTTTGATGGAAGCCATCAGGTAAAACCGTACCGATGTCGTAGGGCCAATAGTGGTACGGTGTTTCCACAGTTCAACGAACAGGTCGTGAATACAGTCCTTGATCAGTGCCCGATCAGTGGCAAAGTGAGCGCAATAGTGGTAGAGGGTTTGTACATAATTTTGATATAGGCGGGCGAAAGCATTTTCGTCACCATTACGAAACATATTCCATAATGTTTCGTCGTCGGGACCAGTTTGCGTACGGGAGCGGGCCATAAGCGGTTAGGGGGGTATGATTAGGTTGGGTCTTGAACTGTGTAAACATATTGATATTAAATTGAATTTAAAAAGGTGAGCGAATAAAGTTTTTTTGTGGAACTATGGCATTTTTTGAAGAGTGGTAAAATCGAACACATTTCCATCAAATAAGCCCATATTACTGAGTTTCAGCGCCGGAATAACCAGTAAAGCCATGAATGAAAGTGTCATATAAGGAGCTGATAGCGTGCTTTTTAAGTCTTTTTTCGCAAACTGGTCAAGTAAAATATACTCCCTGGCTACTTCATACCCATCTGCGTCGCTCATAAGCCCTGCAACAGGTAGCGGTAGTAACTTTTCGTTTACAAATAAGTCACTTGCTGTGCTATTAGTGCCACTAGTTGAGCGGTGGGTGTTTGTTGTCTGTCCTACTGCCGATAAGCCCCCCCTTGCCGCAATCACCAGGTTAACGGCCCGGCATATACTTTCGTCGTCACAGCCAACGGCCGTGATATTATGCGAGTCGTGACCAACCGACGATGCAATGGCACCGTGGGTCAGGCCAACGTTCTTGATAAAGGCAATCGCCGGGGGGGTGTCCTGGTACCGATTGACTACAACCAGCTTCAGAATGCCGCGATCGACATCAGGCACAAGCTGACCGTTTTCAATGCGGGGTTCGACCAGAAGTTCATTCGTGATAAGCTGTCCATCGAGGGCTTCAATAACCCGAAGTGGGTAACTACCCGAAGCCGCCACGGCAAAATCGGCCGCTGTTTTTAGCGAGCAGTTGAACTGGTTGACAGCCTCACTCCGCAAATCAGGAATCATTGACTTCCCGTCCCGAGCCACGGTCTGGCCATCGATGACGGTTTGCTGCAAACGAAAATTGGTCAGATTGTCGACGACGATATAATCGGCGGGGTCGCCCTGCTGCAGCAAACCTACGCGCATCCTGTAATGCATGACCGGATTGAGGCAAGCCGCGCGCAGGACGTTCCAAAGAGAATGCCCTGCCGCCAGCGCCCGCAGCACCAGCTGATTGATATGCCCGTCAACGAGCGTATCGGGGTGTTTATCGTCGGAGCAGAACATGATCTGGGCCGGAAACTCAGCCAGCAACGGAATCAGCGCGTCGAAGTTGCGGGCTGCGCTGCCCTCACGAATAAGGATGTTCATGCCGCGCCGGGCTTTGTCGAGACCTTCATCGTACGTAAAACATTCGTGGTCGGTGGTGATGCCTGCGTCAATGTAACGCTGCGCATCCGGACCGACCAGCCCCGGTGCGTGACCATCAACGGGTTTGTTAGCTGCTTTGGCCAGTTCGATCTTGGCAATAAGGTCAGGGTCGTTCATTAGCACGCCCGGGAAGTTCATTACTTCGGCCAGGTAACCGATCTCACTGCGGGACAGCAGTTCACGGACGCCGTCGACATCGATGGTGGCACCAGCTGTTTCGAAGGTGGTGGCGGGCACGCAGGAGGGAGCCCCGAACATAAATTTAAACGGCACTTTCGATCCTTCCGTAATCATATAGGTAACACCGGGTACGCCCAGCACATTACCAATCTCATGCGGGTCAGATACGGTGGCTACCGTGCCGTGAACGACGGCCAGCCGGGCAAACTGCGGGGGGGTGAGCAATGAGCTTTCGACATGAACATGAGCATCGACAAAACCGGGGAGTATATACGGTTCGCCGGGACGCTCGGGGCCGAGGAGTTCGATACGGGCGATATGACCATTTTCAATGATAAGGGTACCGTAGGAAATTGTCTGATCGAAGAGATTCAGGATGTTGGCGGTTGTCATAAGGAATAATACTGTCGTTGCGGGTTGACTAAACACAGAGTTAACCCGCAACGACAAGGGATCAGATACGAATGAAGAGTTTCCGGCGGTACATCCACCGGAGTATAAGGTAAAAAACGGCCAGCGTAGCCATACCGATCAACAGCGGTTCATAAGCCTGACCTGCCAGCAGAAAGGGGCCATGACCCAGGTGGATGTAAAATGAACTGATAATAAATCGGTCGATCAGGTGAACAAGGCAATAAATAGCAATGGAGTTCATGCCAACAACTATCAACGGGAACGCCCATTTCTTATGCCCGCTAACATCGATAACGTAGTAGAAAAAAGTTAACAGACCGAAGCATAGACCTCCGCTGAACAAAACCCAGGCAGGTGTCCAGATGCGCTTCACAACGGGGCAGATTCCTGTTACGTGCAGGAGTATACCAAGGCTTATGCCAGCTACCCCAAGGATAAGGAAGCGTTTTAGTATGTCGCCCTGAGGCAGACCCGCCCGGAGGGTACGCCCGGCAATCAGGCCCAGCAACATAGTGCCGAGGGTAGGGATAAAGCTCAGCGTTGCATACCCGCCACCATTGAACAGAAATGGCTTTTCGCGCGGAAACAGGTTCAGAAACCAGGTATCGAAGGCCCAGGCGAGGTTGCTGTTTTTATTGAAATGAGCCGATAGGCCGGTATAGTGCTCGGGCCAGTCGACCGGTACCCCAACGGCGCTGTAGGTAAAGCCCGGACTGGCCGGATACAGTATGAACGCCAGCCAGTAGCCGATCAGGATAGTGCCCAGCGCGCTCCAGACCAGCCGGGGCCGGGGACTGCTACCAATCAGGAACAGGAACGGATAACCCAGGCCAATCTGTGAGAGGGTATCTTCAAACGTAAAGTACGTTTGTGTGGCGTGAACAGATCGAAGAAAAATGCCGAGTAGAATGAGAATAAACGACCGACGGAGTACGTGACCAAACTGCGTGCGAAATGATTGCCCCAGCGCGGTCCGACTGGCGACGGAGTAAGGGAGGGCAACGCCAACCAGAAACGAAAATGATGGCTGGATCAGGTCGTGCAGCGAACAGCCGGCCCACTCGACGTGGCTTTGGTGATACGCCAGCAGAGCCCACAAGGAACTGTTGGGAAATGATTCATGGAGGTGCTGAAAATTTAGTAGCTCGGCGGCCATCAGGATCATCACGAAGCCCCGATAGGCATCCATCGATATCAGCCGGCCGCCTACCGGCAAGTGGGCCGGTACAGGGCTGGCAGACAGCACATTGGTGGCGTTGGAGAGTGGTTCAGACATGGCAAGGGCTGGAAGTCGGGGAACCAAAACTTGGTAAAGCCGGTCAGAATCGCAACAGTAGGGGGTAAACTTTTTGGCAAAGACTGGTATATTTTAGGCTAATTCGTCTCTCTATCTAAAAAAACAACGTATTCGATGCTTGCCCGAGTGCTGAAAGTTCACCCCGCTGATAACGTCATTGTTGCCCTGCGCAATCTGTCGGCCGGGGAGCGAATAGAATTTGATAATGCTGTGTACGACTTGCCCTATGCCGTGGGTGCCAAGCATAAGTTTGTAACGGAAGACCGCCATCCCGGCGACCCTATTTACATGTATGGTGTGCTGGTGGGCAAAGCTACCCAGCCAATCCGCCGGGGGGAATCCATTACGACCTTCAATCTCAAACACGACGCGGAGGGCTATGGCCTTGACAAAAAACAGCCTTACGCCTGGCAGCCGCCTGATGTTTCGCGCTGGCAGGACCGCACGTTCATGGGTTACCACCGCGCCGATGGTAGTGTTGGTACGCGTAACTATTGGCTGGTGGTGCCGCTGGTTTTCTGCGAAAATCGCAATGTGCTGATTCTTAAAGATGCTTTTGAGCGCGAACTTGGCTATTCCCAGCCAGAAACCTATCGCCAGCAGGTGCATGAGTTAGTTAGTCTGTACCGGTCTGGCCAGGTCGATGTCATTAAAAAGATGCAGCCGTTCGTTGACCCTGACCAGAATCGGACGCTTGCCCACGAGCCCGCCCGCCGACCGTTTGAGCATATCGACGGAATCAAGTTTTTGACCCACGAGATGGGCTGTGGTGGCACGCGCCAGGATTCGGCTTACCTGTGTTCGTTGCTGGCCGGGTTCATCAACAACCCCAACGTAGCGGGGGCGACCGTTCTGAGCCTGGGATGCCAGCACCTGCAGGCCAATATGATCGGCGAGGAAATAAAGCGCCAGAACCCGAAGTTCGATAAGCCACTGCTGCTTTTCGAACAACAGGCGGGTACCGAATACGCCTTGATGTCGCAGGCCGTTACCCAAACGTTCATGGGCCTGACCGAAGTTAATAAACTGAAACGGCAGCCTGCCCCGCTAAGCGCCCTGACAGTTGGACTGAAATGTGGTGGGTCGGATGGGTTCTCGGGGATTTCAGCCAACCCCGCCCTGGGTCAATTGTCTGATATTCTGGTAGCCCTGGGTGGGAAAACCGTATTGGCCGAATTTCCGGAACTCAACGGCGTAGAACAGGAACTCATCAACCGGACCGACGATACGACCAAAGCACAGAAGTTTATCGACCTGATGAGTAGCTACTCAGCCCAGGCTGAAGCTGCCGGGTCAGGTTTCGATATGAATCCGTCGCCGGGCAATATCAAAGATGGTCTCATCACCGACGCTATCAAATCGGCAGGGGCCGCCAAAAAAGGGGGAACGGCTCCCGTTACCGACGTACTCGACTACGCTGAACCCGCTACCAGGCCTGGGTTGAACCTGCTTTGCACACCCGGCAACGATGTGGAGGCTACAACCGGAATGGCCGGGTCGGGCACGAACCTGATTTTGTTTACAACGGGCCTTGGCACACCAACCGGCAACCCCATTTGCCCGGTGGTAAAGGTGGCTACCAACACCGCCCTTAAAAACCGGATGCCCGATGTCATCGACTTCGACAGTGGCCCGATCATTGACGGTGAACAGCGCATTGACGAGAATGCCGACGCCTTGCTGGAATATGTCATTCGGCTGGCATCGGGCGAAGAAACAACGAAGGCCGAAGGGCTGGGTCAGGACGATTTCATTCCCTGGAAACGGGGCGTTTCACTGTAGAGATGCAACCCTTTGCGTCTGCATATGCGTCAGCAACCTTTTTGTGTCAGTCCGTTGCGTCGCCTGGTTGCTATGGATGAGCGTGCGTTGCTGACGCATATACAGATATAAAGGGTTGCTGACGCATATACAGACGCAAAGGGTTGCGTCTCTACGTATAACTAAAAACGATGTTTTCACTTCAATACAAAACTGCCCTGATCACTGGCGGAGCCAGTGGTATCGGGCTGGCTATTGCGCAGGGTTTTGCCCAGGCGGGTGCGCATGTTCACATTCTCGATCTTAACGGCGGACAGGCGGAACAGGTAGCCAGCGACATTCGCCGACTGGGCAATAAGGCCACCGGTCACGCCGTAGATGTATCGAACCAGCAGCAGGCGGTGGAAGTCATCGGACGGATTGCGGCTCAGGAACCGATCCATATTCTGGTCAACAACGCGGGTGTATCGCACATCGGGACGGTTGAAACCACCACCGAAGCCGACTTCGACCGAATCTTCCGAATCAACGTCAAAGGTGTTTATAATTGCCTTTATGCCGTCATTCCGCACCTGAAGGCAAATGGTGGGGGGGTTATTCTTAACATGGCTTCCGTGGCTGCGTCGCTGGGCCTTTCGGAACGTTTTGCTTATTCCATGAGTAAAGGGGCCGTGCTGACAATGACCTTATCAGTAGCGAAAGATTACCTGGCCGACAAGATTCGCTGCAACTGCATTTCGCCGGCGCGGGTGCATACGCCCTTCGTCGACGGTTTTCTGGCCAAGAGTTACCCCGGTCAGGAAGCGGAGATGTTCGAGAAGTTGTCTAAAACACAGCCTATTGGCCGGATGGCCGAGCCATCGGAGGTGGGTGCGCTGGCGCTTTACCTCTGTTCCGACGAAGCAGGTTTCGTAACTGGTTGTGATTACCCGCTGGATGGAGGCTTCACGCGACTGAATACCTGATAACTATCGTTTGGGGTGAAGGCCGGGTTGAGGACACCAACCTCCACTGACCCTGAACATGGTTAAACTTGCTCTCTTGACTGCTTTTCATTTTGTATCACATTTGTTTGCATGAAACTCTTCCGCTTCGGCACCAGTAACCACGAACATCCCGGCGTTGTACTCGCCACCGGTCAGCACATCGACGTCACGCATTTTGGCGAAGACTATGACGAATCGTTCTTCGCCACCAACGGTCCCGACCGATTAGCCCACTGGCTGACAGCGCATGCACCTACATGCCCTGAAGTGGCGAACGACGTGCGCTTTGGGCCGTGCATCAAACGGCCTTCCAAGCTTATTTGCGTGGGGCTGAACTACGCCAAACACGCGGCCGAAACGGGTGCGCCAACGCCAGCCGAACCAATCCTGTTCTTCAAAGCGACAACGGCGCTCTGCGGTCCCAATGATGACGTTATTATTCCCAAGCGATCGGAAAAAACCGACTGGGAAGTTGAGCTTGCTATCATCATCGGCAAACAGGCCAGCTATGTCGAGCTGGACGACGCCATGGATTATGTGGCCGGGTATGCGCTGCATAACGACTATTCGGAACGGGCCTGGCAATTGGAACGGGGCGGTCAATGGGTAAAGGGCAAAAGTGCTGATACATTTGCGCCACTGGGGCCCTATCTCGTTACGAAGGACGAGATCCCTGACCCGAACGCCCTGCACCTCTGGCTCAGCGTCAACGATGAGCCGTTGCAGGATTCCAATACCGACGATATGATTTTCAATGTGCCGACGCTGGTGAGTTACATCAGCCAGTTCATGACGCTGCTCCCTGGCGATGTTATCTCAACGGGTACCCCGGCGGGTGTAGGGCTGGGCCTGAAACCACCCCGTTACCTAAAGCCTGGTGACGTGGTCAAACTGGGTATCGAAGGCCTGGGCGAGCAGCAACAGACGGCCGTTTCCTTTCAATAGTTTTCATTTGCAGGAAAAACGGCAGGATCATGACCACTAGGTAGTCTTTGTCTTCCTTACTTTCCCTTCTTTATGACCATCGACGCACATCAACATTTCTGGCATTTTGATGCCGCGCGCGACACCTGGATAACGGACGATATGGCCGTGCTCCGGCGCGACTTTTTACCCGCTGATCTCGAACCGGTGCTGGTTCAGAACGGGGTTGACGGTTGTGTGGCGGTTCAGGCTGCTCAGTCTGAAGACGAGACACTGTTTCTGGTCCGAATGGCACAAGTGTATGATATCGTCAAGGGAGTGGTTGGATGGGTCGATCTGCAGTCCGGAACGCTACCCGACCGTCTGACCGCTTTAGCTCAACACCCGGAACTGAAAGGCTACCGGCACATAGCTCAGTCTGAACCCGTTGATTTCCTTACCAGACCCGGCGTTGTGCAGGGCATCCGTCGGCTGGCTGAGTTCGGCATGACCTACGATATCCTGATCTACCCGGCCCAGCTCAAAGCGGCTCTTCACCTGGTGCGGGCTGTGCCTGAAGTGAACTTTGTCATCGACCACCTGGCCAAGCCTTCTATCCGAACGAAGGATATCAGCCGCTGGTCGAACTTCATGGCCGAGATCGCGAAATGCAAAAATGTGTCCTGTAAAGTGTCGGGCCTGGTTACCGAAGCCGACTGGCAGGCGTGGAGTAAGAAAGATTTCTTTCCGTATCTGGATGTTATGTTCGATCATTTCGGACCTGACCGGCTGCTGTTTGGTTCCGACTGGCCTGTATGTCTCGTGGCCGCCAATTACACCCAGGTCAAAACGCTTGTCGAAGAGTATGTAGCGCCCTGGGGCAGTGAAGTGCGGGAAAAGGTGTTTGGTGAAAACGCAATAAAATTTTATGGATTATAAGTTACCAGGGGTACCTGCACTAACTATAACATGAATTATGGATAGATTTATCTTTAAGTATCTGAAGTTCAATTTGTTGCTTTTGTCATGGCTCCGGCCACCCGGCCCGACGGAAGGAGGGATCTTCAAACAAGACGAAGTGCTCTGACTTACCGGAGATCCCTCCTTCCGTCGGGCCGGGTGGCCGGAGCCATGACAGAAACGCGCCTAGTTTACTTTTTAAATCACCCATAGTTCACGTTAACTATACGTATATGAATCTGAATCTGCGCGATAAAATAATCCTCGTTACTGGTGGAGCAAAGGGTATTGGCGAAGGCATTGCAACGGTTTTAGCCGCCGAAGGGGCTATACCGGTCATCATTGGCCGCAGCGAAGAGGACAACCTCAAAACGGTCGAAGCCATTCGTGACGCCGGCGGGCAGGCACACCAGTTTGTGGCCGAATTGACCGATCTGGATCAGTGTAAACGGGCCGTTTCGCAAACCATGACGCAGTTTGGCCGCATCGAAGGTTTGGTCAACAACGCTGGCGTAAATGACGGTGTCGGGCTGGAGAATGGGAGTTACGAAGGGTTTATGGCATCGTTGCAGAAGAATCTGGTCCACTACTATCTGATGGCGCACTATGCGCTGCCAGCCCTGAAAGCAGCCAAAGGTCATATTGTCAACATTGGATCGAAGGTGGCCGAAACGGGGCAGGGTGGAACCTCTGCCTATGCGGCTTCCAATGGTGGGCGCAACGCCCTGACCCGCGAGTGGGCCGTTGAGCTGCTGCCCTATGGTATTCGGGTCAACTGTGTGATCGTTGCCGAGTGCTGGACACCCCTTTACGCGAACTGGATCAAAACTCTGCCCGAGCCCGAAAGGAAACTTCAGCAGATCGTCTCGAAAATCCCGTTGGAGCAGCGCATGACAACAACCGAAGAAATTGCCAACACCGTGGCTTTTTTACTGTCGGACAAATCGAGTCACACGACCGGCCAGCTAATTCACGTCGACGGGGGCTATACTCATCTGGATCGGTCTATTACGAACTGATCGCTACCATTGACTACCCGTCAGGGTGGGTTAAACATGGTTCACAAACCGTGTTTAACCCACCCTTTTTTCGTGGCTTCTAGTCTTTGCTTTTGCCACCCTCAGTGTCCTGATCAATCGGTATAGATCTATGAAATCCAAACCTGCCTGCGATTGGCTGAATCGTTGAGATCAGGCTATCAGCAAAATATAATAACTACAAGTTACTATTTTCCCAAATTATAATTGGTATAGCGTATAAATTATTCCTTAAAAAGTGCATTTATCCTGTCGATTATATATTTGTAGGTTTCGTTCATGAAAATATAATATTGTATAAAATACTGTTATTCAGATAATTAGCTCTAAAGAGTGCATGTTTGATAGCGTTCGTATGTCAAAAAAATATTGATTAAACGGTAGGTCTGCGTTAATTTGCACACGTTAAGTCGTGCCTATCTCTTACTATTTACTCCTCTTCTTGTGCCTGATCTGAAAAAATACCTGTACTTACAGACACGCTCCCTATGCCGTTCCGGCTTCGTCTCTCTACTCATCTGTGGTAGTCTGGCAAGTAGTTTTGGACAGACTACTTACTATGTCGCCAGCTCGGGAAGCGACAACAACAGTGGTCGCTCGGCCGACTCGCCTTTTCAGACGCTGAATAAGGTAAACAGCTTGACGCTCCAAGCAGGCGACAATATACTTTTCCGGCGTGGCGACACGTTTCGGGGTAGTCTGGTTATCCGCCAGTCGGGCTCGTCGGGAAATCCCATCGTCGTCGATGCTTACGGCAGTGGTAACAAGCCCAGTATCGCTGGCTCGGTTCCTGTTGGCAACTGGACAAATACGGGTAACAACGTCTGGCAGGCCGACTGTCCCAGCTGTGGTAGCCGCGTAACGGGGGTTTATCGCAACGGAAGCTCATTACCGTTAGGCCGTTACCCAAACCTGAGTGATAGCAACAAAGGCTACCTGACCGTGCAGTCGCACAATGGTAAATCGCAACTGACCAGCCAGCAATCGTTATCGACAAACTGGACAGGGGGCGAAGTGGTTGTTCGGCCTGTGCAGTGGATTCTGGATCGCGCACCTATTACGCAGCAAAACGGCAATACGCTGACGCTCAACAACACAAATAGTTATAACCTGGCCGACGGCTGGGGCTATTTTATCCAAAACCATTCGGCTACACTGGATCAAACGGGGGAGTGGTACTACAATCCGGCCAACAAGACGATCCGGCTGTTCGACAGCCAGTCGAACCCCAACAGTCAGCTGATCACGGCTACTGCTTTCAGCGAAGGCATAAGTCTGCCCAACGTATCGAACATTACAATCCGGAATCTACAGATCACCCAAACCATAGCTACGGGCCTGCTGGTCAACGGGGGATCCAATCTGGTTTTTTCCGGTAACGACATTACCAATTCGGGCGAAGATGCCGTCTATGTCAATGGTTCGGGTAGTAATGTACTGGCCGAGAACAACTTGATCGAAGACACTAACAGCAACGGGTTCTTCATTCAGCCTTACCAGAACTTTACGTTTCGGGGAAACACCATCCGGCGCGTGGGTATGATACCAGGCCGGGGCAAGAGTGGCGATGGCAGCTATTCGGCCCTGCAATCGCTTTGTACCAGCAATACGCTCATCGAGAATAACGTCATCGATAATGTTGGGTATAACGGCATCGCTATCGTTACCAGAGCTACCGTTCGGAATAACCAGGTCTCTAATTTCTGTCTGACCAAGAGCGACGGGGGCGGTATCTATAGCTGGAATGGGGGCCGGGCCAACGTCGAAGACATGCATATCCTGTCGAACATCGTGTTTAACGGTATTGGGGCTCCGGAGGGAACGCCGGGTGGGGCCTATTCGGGTGCCAACGGTATTTTTATGGACGATTGCTCCCGAAACGTAGAGGTGGTTAATAATACCTCGTTCAACTCGCGCGGTATGGGCATTTTCCTGCGTGGTGTGACCAATATTACCGTCAAAGGCAATACCAGCTACAACAATGCCGAAGAACAGCTTAAACTGGCTTACAACGGTAACTGCGCCCTGCGCAATAACGTTGTTCAGAATAACATCCTGTTCAGCAAACAGCCTGATCAGGTCGTGGTCGCTTATGAGTCGAACGCAAATGATTTAGGCAGCTACGGAGATTTCAACTATAACTATTACGTTCGGCCCTTTGCTGATCTGTACAAGATCAGGGCCGTTTACAACCCTGGGTCGGGTCTGACCGGGGCGGACTATTCGTTGACCGAATGGCAGGGGCGCTATGGCAAGGATGCAAACTCCTTCAACAGCCCTATAACCTACAAAACACAGGTAGTTAGTCAGACGGGGGCCAGCGTGCTTAACAGTTCGTTCTCGGGCGGCAGTGAAGGCTGGAGCGTGTGGTCGCCCTATGGGAACGGCCGGGCCGACTGGGACAACGCCAACCGGCTCGATGGCGGTTCGCTGCGGCTGGGTTTTGCATCGGCCTCCAACCAGGCTAACTCCTACCTGCTGGCAACGGTGAACATTGGGTCGGTTACCAAAGGAAAGACCTACCAACTGCTGTTCGATGGGGTTGCGTCGGGGTCTAACAAACGACTGGAGGTATATCCTCGCCGATTATCGGGAAATTACCAGGATCTGGCCGTCAGGGCTTCGCTGTCGATGAGTTCGAGTCGGCAGCAATACGAGGCCACGTTCACGGCTACGAGCGATGAGTCGAACGCTATTCTTGTCATTCAGGTGCAGGAGGATGGACAGACGGCCTGGATTGACAACCTGCGTTTGCGGGAAGCAACGCTCAGCAACCAGAATCCCGATAATTTCATTAAACTGGTTTACAACGCAACGGGTCAGAATACAACGGTCTCGCTGGATGGAAGCTACCGGGATGTTAAAAATACCCAGTACAACGGCTCCGTGACTGTATCGCCCTTCTCGTCGGTAATCCTGATGAAAGAGGTAGGGACTCCTGCCACACCTACGGCACCGGTTGCCTCCCTGCGCAATCCTGAGAATCCGGCCAATGCCGTCAACGGGCTGGATTTTGGGTACTATGAAGGTAGCTGGGGAAATCTGCCGGATTTCAATTCGCTGACGGCCAGCAAGACGGGTAACGTTGGTACGCCCGACCTGAGCATTCGAAACCGCGATAATGATTACGGGGTACGTTTCAGGGGCTATGTCAACGTGCCAACTGATGGGGACTATACGTTTTATGTAAATTCTGATGATGGCAGTAAGCTGCTCATCGGCACCACAGAGGTTGTCAATAACGACGGGGGCCACGGGCCACAGGAGAAGTCGGGTACCATTGGCCTGAAAGCCGGTAAGCATGCCTTGACGGTTCCCTTTTTTCAGGGATCGGGCGGGCAGACATTAACCGTCAGCTATAGTGGTCCGGGTATCAACAAACAGGCCATTCCCGCTTCGGCATTCTTCCGGGTTTCTACGGGCAGCGGCAATCCGGTTGCTGGTGCAGGCACGGGTCTGGCGGCCGAGTACTTTGCCAATAAAACGCTTTCGGGTTCCAGCGTACTTACCCGTACCGATGCTACCGTCGATTTTGATTGGGGCACCAGCAGTCCAGCCGCAGGAACAGTGCCCAACGATAACTTCTCTGCCCGCTGGAGCGGACAGGTACAGGCACCTGTAACGGGTTCATATACGTTCAGCACTACCTCCGATGATGGTATCCGGCTTTGGGTCAACGGGGCACAGGTCATCGATAACTGGTCGGACCACGGTTCTACCACCGACAATAGTCAATCCATCGCGTTGACTGCCGGTCAGAAATACACTATCAGACTGGAATATTATGACAATGTGGCTGGTGCCATAGCCCGTTTACAATGGGCTTACCCCGGCCAGGGCCAGCAGATCATTCCGAAAGCTCAGTTGTATCCTGCTTCGGTGGCCGCGCCAGCGCCAACAACCGGTGGCGGAACTACGTACCTGTCAGATATGACCTGGACGAACATGACAAACGGGCACGGACCAGCTGAGCGGGATAAGAGCAACGGTGAGTCAGGAGCGGGCGATGGGCGTACGATCACGCTCAACGGTAAAACTTATGCCAAGGGTCTTGGTTTGCACAGCCCTTCCGAAATTACGTATAATCTCGGCGGGAAGTATGCCACATTCATCTCCGATATCGGCATCGACGATGAAGTTGGCGAAGGCTGCGGTACGGTGGAGTTTCAGGTGTATGCCGACAATGTGGCCATTTATAGCAGCGGGGTCGTAACAGCTGCCACGGCTACCAAAACCATTAACCTGAACGTGTCCGGCAAACAAACACTCCGTCTGGTGATTACGTCGGCGGGGGATAATCCATACTGCGACCATGCCGACTGGGCGGGCGCGCGGGTGATTGGCACTAGCGGAGGACGGTTAGCCGCTATGACTGGTGGCGAGGACGCGTCGGCACTTACCGTACAGGTGTATCCGATCCCGGCGCAGGACGAAGTTCAGGTGCGCTATTATGCCGAGGTAGCGGGCGACGTTGCCCTGGAACTGGTCAACACGGCAGCGTTGCCGGTAAGGCGGATAACGTATCCGGTAGTGTCCGGCGAAAATACCATCCGGATGCCGGTAAGGGATCTAACCCGAGGTTTCTATATCCTCTCCTTAACCCAGGATCGCCAGCGGTTCACTCGCAAAGTGATTCTGTCAGAATAAACAGGTTATTTTATGTCAAGCTAAAAAGCCACCCAAATAGTAGGGTGGCCTTTTTAGCTTGAAAGGGGTTTGCGTTCCGGTCGGCTTTTGATTACCGCGTGTACAACGCACCTTTGGCAATTGTCGATTCGTATTCGTAGTTGATCGTTTCAAGGAATTTGCCGGTTATCCAGCCAATATCGGCGTTTCTGATAAAGACAAATCGCTTGGGAGTAACGGCCGAGTTATACGTTTTCATGATGGACTCAAGCCATAAAGCACCGGCAATGAGTTGCTTTTCGGTCAACTGTTTACCCACCTGATTGCGGTCATTCTCCGCCTGACTTCGAATGGCTGGGTCGGTTATAGCCGTCAGGTCGGGCTGGGCCAGGGTTTTGTAGCTTGTCAACGCCAACCGCTTAAACCGCTCAACATCGTCTGCCGTAATGGGTACGGCTGCCGTACCTGCTTTTTCTGGGTGCAGGTAGGTAACGAGTGCCAGCGCCAGGTCGCCACCGACACCAACCGTCCGACGTTCCTGAAGGCCACGTCCCAGTTCGTTGATCTGTCGGGTAATGGCGGTATCGGCAACGGACTTTACCACACGCTGTGCTTCCCGGCGGTAGGCATCCATATTTAGCGAGCGACCGTTCTCAATCTGGTTGACCAGCGTACCGATGCCTACGGGAATGCTTATACCATGAAAGCTTCGGTTGGCAAGCCCACCGATCTCGCTTGTTGTTTGTCGTTTCCCAACCGGTTGCCGGTCGGGGGTTTGATCGAAATAACCACCGGTTGTACTCGAACTCCCTATCTCCAGAGCCGATGTCGTTGGCCAGACTTTACGGGGTATCGACCCAATCGTGAACAGTTCGGCCTGCCGATCGGGGGTTATGGTTGTGTCAATACGGATTGTCCCGTTAGGGAGCGCCTGGGATAATTGATTATAGAAGCTTTGTTTGCTGATCGGCGTCTTTTGCAGGTTTTCACGGGCTTCACTGCTGAGTACGACAAAGATGCGTTCGTTGGGAATATTGTACCGCTGAATGGAGTCCAGGCACTGTCTGAGCCCGTCCTGTTCCGCCTTGAACGATCCCGACGCGTCAGCCAAAAGTGCCCCGTTGGAATTAGGGATATTGACGTATGACTGAACGTTCTTCTCGTAGAAGTCACTCTCGTATTTCGTTTTGAGTATGACAAGCGTTATATCGGATGCGCCAAGCTGGATGCCGGCATATACATTCTTTCCGGAAATATCCCGGATCACTTCATTGACCGCCCAGGCGCTGGCAACATACTTGAGTTTGGCATACTGAGTACGTGCCTGCTCCAGATAGTACACCGCTTTGGCACGGTCGGTCAAATCCTTGTATGAAAGTCCCATCATTTCATTGATGACAGCCTCCATATACAGATTTTTTGCCTTAACGGCAGGCATGGCCCGCGTGAGCAGACTAATTGATTCCTGGGATTTATCGACCTCCCGGAGTGTGTTGGCTAATTTAACAAATTGAATGGCCTGCATGGTGTTGCGGGCTGGTTGGGCAAGGCCAGTGTTGACCCAGCACCCGAGTAAGATCAGGGAGATATAAAAGCGTTTCATCTGTTAAGGTAGAGAGAGTTAAACTGTATATTGATTCAAAAGGGCCTGTCTGGATTTTTATTCAATTCGTGTTCGAGTTCACTTTCTTCAGTGGTTGAGGGGGTGTTGGTCCGTCGTCCCAAGGGGCTTTTAGGCCGTTGAGCGGATTGCGGGTCAGTAGGCTGGGTTGTTGAGCGGGGTCGGCCAGAACGGCGGCCGGCGGGCTGCGTATTATCCCGGGAAGCCTCCTGCTGTACGCTCGCTGGCTGACTTTCTGTCTTGGTCTGAGCCTCTCTATTGGTAGCCTCCGTTGTGGATTCAACTCTTTTTTTCCGTTCCGATTCCCGCGCTTTTCTTCGGTTGGATCGTCCTGCCGATCTGGACCTAGACGTGGTTTTAGACGCCGATAGTTTGGCTCGTTGCCTGGTACTTAACGGAGTGTTTGCGGGACGCATGGCTTGTGGCTGGCTAGCGGTAGAAGCGGGCTCCCGGCATAAACTGGGGGCTAACTCGCAGCGGTATCTATAGCCCGCAACCAGTAAACACCCAGCTACGAATAAGGCTAAAACACCCCGCCATCTGTTGGTCTGGGCAGGTTGCTGCCGCCCGGCCATGACCACACCAGGTATGATGGCGGGTAGGAGACCGGCACTGCGTGCTGATAGATGGACGATTTCGCTACCGTATGGGGCCTCTATGACCAACTGAGCCTTATGTTTGCCCGCTTTTGCCGAAGCGTAACGAACGTGGATATAGGTCCCTTTCTGAGGGGGCGCAATGGTCAGGCTGGAAGCAAAAGCAGGGCGGCTGTCGCTGGCCAGCTGGAAAAGATCGGGCGCATCGGTAGAGATGGTTACGGGTGTATCGGCATAGTGCTGAGCCAGGGTAAAGGTCAGGAAATGAGGTTTACCCACTGACGTTGTTGGAAACGCCAGGGCATAGGTGCTAACCTGTAAGGTAGGCGTCTGGAGAGAAAGCGATTGAGCAGGGTTGGATGGACTGGACGATGCTGGGGTCGTATCCGCTGCCTTGTGTGAGCCGTCAGTTCGTTCTGACGGGTGAGCAGGTTTGTTGGTACCCATAGAGAATAGGGTTATGGAAAACTACTTGCACAGTAACTAAAATTTTATCTGGTTACTATGACCATAGGTTTTATGAACTTTAATAATATTTGTAGGTACTCATAAAGTTAGGCAAAGGACTATAGGCTCAACGGGTAGAAATGAAGGCATTTTTTAGCGTGTCAATAGCTCAATGGGTGAGTAGGTATATGGTCGCTAACGACATAACGTGTGACATAAACATCCAGGATCGAGTTGATAGCGTAAATGTGTAGTGACATCTATATATACCTTATATGTTAACTATTAATCTTCCAGGACAGCGCCAACCCGTTTCAGTCCAGTCAATTGTCTGGCTTAAAGGCGAAGCTAACTACACATGGGTACATCAACTTGATGGACACTCGTTAATAGTTTCGCAACCGCTTGGCTGGTTCGAGGACAAACTCAATTTCATTCGCGTTCATCGCTCAGCTATAGTAAACCCGATTTATGTACAGGAGTTTAAACAGAAGAGGGGTAGAACCGGCTGGATTCAACTATCTGATGGTACATTGCTATCGGTGGCCCGTAACCGGCTGGAGTATACGGCCAACCAACTAAAACAGGTAGAGGACACCTTGGGCACACCTGAATCACATACGGAAGGAAACATCAGTAATGGCCTTTAGTGGTCTTCAACGATGTTTTCTTCAACGATAACATCAATCAGCCGGTCCCGTTTCGAAGGTCATCTGTACGACGATCGTTGAAGCTGGACCGGCTGATTTACGTAATTGAAACGATACTGAATGCAACATACATAGTCCAGAAAATAAGTATGTACTCCTTCTGTCAGTTACTGTATGAGTGGGTATTGCCTTATTATCTCTTGAAAATTATTTGAAATATCTAATTTTTAGTATGCTATATAGTCGCTAGAGATAATGTCAATATTACCAAAACGTATGATTCGTTACGCTATGTGTCCTTATAATTAAAATCGCAATTCAACAGTCTAACATTGAATCGATTATTTCTTTGAATTGATCCGGTAATTTTGGGTTGTACTTCTACACAGTGAAGTACTAAAGTTCCTAAGCACCTCCTCTTCGCCGTACGATTACTGATCGTTAACATTAGTATAGCCAGCAAGCGCTATAAACTGGCAAACTAAGATTGGTCAACAACCCATTGAAACCAATGTATAGCCGGTTCACTGATTTTTGTCAAGGAAGTATTTCTATTGATTAAAAAGGTTTTCCTGAACCGTTGTGACAGCGCCGGTTACCCCACAGTCTACTCATTTGTTACGAATTCTTACTCAACTATGAACGCACCAGTTCTGCTGTTTGCCTACAAACGCCCGACTGAATTAAAAGCAACGCTTGAGGCTCTTCAGGCCAACCATCTGGCGCCAGAGAGTGATCTGTACATCTTTGTTGATGCACCTAAACGGGCGCAGGATGCAGCGAAGGTTGCTGAGGTTCATGAAGTACTGGATGGGGCAACGGGTTTCCGAACCATCCACCGCGATTACGCCAAGACCAATATCGGGTGTGCCGACTCAATCATTCGGGGTATCTCCTATGTGCTGGATCGATTCCCGTCGGCTATTATCGTAGAAGACGATCTGATCACAGCCCCGAATTTTCTGGACTATATGAATCAGTGCCTGCGTCAGTACGAAACCGATAAAAACGTGTACTCCATTTCCGGGTATACCATGCCGCTCGGCCATCCGGACGATTATCCATTCGAGACCTACTTCGTACCTCGTCACAGTCCCTGGGGCTGGGCTACCTGGGCCGACCGCTGGCAATCGGTCGACTGGAACATGACAGATTATCCGGAGTTTGAAAAGGATCGCACGCAGCAGAAAGCGTTTATGCAGGGTGGATCAGATCTGGTTGGTATGTTGCGCGACCAAATGGAGGGCCGGGCCGATGCCTGGGATATCCGGTTCTGCTACAATCGATTCAAGGCAAACGGTTTATCTGTTTATCCCACTGTGTCGAAGGTGCAGAATATAGGTTTTGGTGAGGAAGCTACACACACCAACATCTACAATCGATATAAAACGCCATTGGATACCGGTACCAAGCGTGTTTTTGACCTGGCCGAAAGTCCACAGATTACCGACTATTACCATCGCCGGACGTTACAACGCTACAGCGTTGCTACCCGGGTTTATAACAAGCTAAAGACCTACGCGGGTCTGCGGTGATTTTCGCAAAAACCTATGAGGCATCTACTAGCTGTTCAATTGACTTTTTTATTCATTTTTCTGCTCGTGCTGGCTGCCTGTAAAGAATCCGAACCGATTCCCGACCAGGTTGTGCAACGGCAGGATACAATGACGATTGCCAGTCTGAGAATGTTTCAGACCCATACAGTTCCCAGTAGCATCCGCATCACCGATGCTGGTCGGGAGGGTACGTTTAACCTCGTATTCAGCGATCTGGTAAGTGCCGATAATATGGGCACTGTGTTAGTGATGGCAAATGGCAGACGTTATATACGGGAATACACGGGACCTGCCAGTGCGTTCTGGTTTGGTATCGAACCCACCGACTCCGACATTGGTCCTGAACTCCAGACAGCAGTTAGTGCCGTCGATGACCTTATTATTCCAGATGGCACGTATACGCAGCTCACAACTGTTCACTTACGTAGTGGGATGAGTGTTCGAAGCAATCCGGGTAAGGTGACGATTACGCTGCCTAAAACCTACGTTTCATTTGCCAACGCTACTGATCCATCTATCCCGCTAGATAATGTAGTTATCGATGGATTATCATGGACGGTCACTTCACAGGAGAAAGGAACGTATGGTGTCATTTATATCGACGGTCCTTCAGTAACGAATCTGACTGTACAGAACTGTACCAGCACCGATGCGGCAGCAAAGGACAGTACTAACTGGATGACACTAAAAATCCAGACCAACAGGATAGCCAGCAACATTCTGGTCAGGAACAATTCTGTAGAAGCCAAGCGGATGGGGTGTGAGATCTTCAACCATGATAATCCCAGCATCTATGCGGGTAAATCGATTGAAGTGAGCAATAACTATTTTCACGATTGTCATTTTGGGATTTCTCTGTCTGGCCCCCTGGAAGGCCTTACCGTAGCGGCTAACCATGTCAAGGATTGTAGCCTGTTCGGTATTGAAATTGCCGGGGCTGCCCGTAGTGTCACTATTACCGATAATAAGTTCGAAGGAGTGTTCGACAAGTTCCTAGAAGGATCAAACGATGGTAATGGCAACGGGTCTGTAACAGGAGGGATGCTTATCTCTGGTAATACAACCGTTGGCCAGTGTGTAGGCGGAGTTCAACTGTTCAACGGTGGGGCTGTCAACTTTACCAAAAACAAGTTTAACATGACGGGTATGCTGGAAATCGGGCACTCTACAAAAGGAGGTAACTTCACAGATAACGTGCTGGAAAGTACTGCCAACAAGGCTGTGATTTGCGACAATTCGCCCAACAACACATTTAGCGGCAACCAGATTTCGAATGAGACCAGTCCCGGCAATCAGGCAACTTTTATGTCATATGGCAGCAAGGCCATCGATAATCTGCTAACCAACAACCGAATGGGCAAGGGACCCGGTGGTAAGTATTACGAAGGGGTACAGGGTGGCACTGTCAATGCATCGGCAAACGTTGATACGAAAGGCAATCCAGTACCATAACTGAAAATAGAATCAGTAGGAGAAGCTGTATCATACCAGTTTCGTATAGACCGTCCGTTTGATCAGGTCCTGAGCAATTAGTGGCTTGATCAAGTGGACATTTTTTTTAGGCTAAAGATGCGCTGGTAGTACTATTCGGTGATTGACTTGCTCCAATTATCCACTTGCAAAGTAGCTGTTTTTACGTGGCATGTAGCTGAGGAAAACGATAATACGATTTTAGAAATCAGTTACACTAACCAAAGGATAGAAATATAACTTTTCTCACAGTTACTGTATGAGTGGGTATTGCCTCATTATCTCTTGAAAATTATTTGAAATATCTAATTTTTAGTATGCTATATAATCTCTAAAGATAATGTCAATATTACTGAAGTTGCCAATCAGTAAATATAAATACCAATATAATTAAAGAGGAGCGTAGGTAGCTATGTGCCCTATTCCATTATTCCCTCAATAGATTCTGGTACTTTTGAGGTAAGAACTTTTAGGAAAGCACGCTTTACTCGCGTGCTTTCTCTCCCACCGAACGCCTATCTTATTGATAAACAGAGCACCCACTTGGGTCCAGCTGTTATTAAGTTGTATTTATTGAACGAGGCCTGTATAATTTACCTATCAGTTACCAACGCCGTTGTGTATACCAGATAAATCCAAATCAGGCTTTAAATTAAGATTGGTGAAAATGATAAAAAATGAATTGCGCGTGTGGGTGAAAGCCTGGATAAGTCCAATGGTAATCTGCCTCTGGATAGGAGTTTTAGCCGGATGTTCATCCGCTAAGAAATTAGTGTATTTCCAAGGTCTGACGAAGGGCGAAGATACTGTCTCAATTGCCGAACCATTCATTCCTACTGTCAAAAAAGGTGATGTTTTGTCGATACAGGTGAGCAGTCTGAATTCGGAGGCAACTGTTTATTTTAACCCGTCTGCTTCGGCTTCTACAAACATCACGAATAACGGTGCCAACCCATTGGTCAATACCCCTGGTTACCTGGTTGCCAATGACGGTACAATTAAACTGCCGCTGGTTGGTCAACTGCCTGTTGCCGATTTGAATACGACCCAGATTGCCGATTTAATTACCACAAAACTGAAGCCCTATCTAAAAGAGCCAACGGTCAATGTCCGCAACTTGAACTTTCGGATTTCGGTATTGGGGGAGGTGGCCCGGCCAGCCTTGTTCACCATTCCGAACGAACGAATAACCATACCGGAAGCGCTGGGATTAGCTGGTGATCTAACGATCTATGGTCGTCGTGATAACGTACTGGTCATTCGGGAAGAAGGTAATAAACGCATCTTCACCCGCATCGACCTGACGAACCGGGATGCCTTTCGGTCGCCTTATTATTCACTGCATCCAAATGATGTCGTCTATATAGAACCAGGCAAAGCTCGTGTAACGAGCGTAGACCGGACCTACCAGCTGGCTCCTGTTTTCATCGGTATTCTATCGCTTATCGCCATTATCGTGACGCGTAATTAGTCAGCCATTTCGCCCAACCATCACCCTACTCAACAATCTCAATATTACAACCATGAGTGCAAAGTCAAACTACTCATATGTGCCTTACCAGGTAGTCGATTCGTCTGAATCGAACGTTCGGACGCATCTGGCGCCCTATGTGCGGAACTGGCCTTGGTATGTGCTTACTATTGGCCTGGCGTTGGCCGGTGCTTATGTTTACCTGTTGTACAAGCAGCCTATCTACCGGATCCAGGCGAGCCTTTTGCTTCAGGACGAAAAGAAAGGGAACGCACAAGCCAGCCCACTAAAGGAGCTGGACGTTTACAACCCTAAGAAAGTGGTTGAGAACGAACTCGAAGTGTTACGTTCCAATACGCTTATGGAGCGTGTTGTGGCGGATCTGCATCTCGAAAACAAATACTTCCACAGTACATCGTTCGGCAAGCGGGAGATCTACAACGAATCGCCGGTTCTGCTGCTTACCGAAGCGCCCAATCAGGAGCTGTACAAAAAGCCGCTTTCCTTGTCGTTCGTTAATAGCCAGTCGGTACGGATTAACGAAAAAACGTATCCGCTCAACCAGAGCGTCCAAACGCCTTACGGTAAACTGCGTGTGCTTACCCGCCGGGCAGTGAGCGACACTACAGCGCCAATCATTGTGCAGGCTATGCCCCGGACGGCTGCCATTGGGACTTACCTGAGCAGCCTGAAAGCGGAACCAACGAGTAAAACCTCAACGGTTATCCACCTGACAATTGAAGATGCCGTTCCGCAGAAAGGTGAAGCGATTCTGAACAGCCTCATCAAGGAATACAACCATGCCGCTATTGTCGACAAGAACAAAGTGGCTTCCAATACACTCCGTTTCGTTGAAGACCGGCTTCAGATGGTTTCGGGCGAGTTATCGTCGGTTGAAAAACGGGTCGAGACCTACAAGTCGTCGCAGGGTATAACGAACCTGAGCGAACAGGCGCAGTCGCTTTTACAGAAGACACAGCAAAATGATGCTCAGCTCAACCAGGTAAATATTCAGCTGGCGACGCTTAACGACCTACAGAAATTCATCAGCAATCAATCAGGCAAGCGGGGCGGCACACCGGCAACGGTAGGGTTGAACGACCCCGTCTTGCTCGGACAGATCGAGAAGCTGTCAACGTTACAGTTACAGCGGGACAATTTGACCGAGACCACGTCGGAAGAAAACCCTATGCTGCAGACGTTGGAGAAGCAGATCAAGGCAACCAAGGAAAACGTCGGACAGAACATCGAGTCGATGAAGACGATGCTGGAAAGTTCGCAGCAGCAGTACCAGGCCAAGAACGAATCGATGGAAGGTGTTATCCGGTCTATCCCGCAGCAGGAGCGTACGTTACTGGATATCACACGTCAGCAAGGTATCAAGAACAACCTGTACACGTACCTGCTTCAGAAAAGGGAAGAACTGGCCGTATCATTTGCTGCTGCAATCTCTGACAGCCGTACTATTGATGCTGCTCAGAGCAGTGACTCACCTATCAAACCTGTTGGTATCGTTTTCTATGCTTTGTTCGGGCTGGTAGGTTTGCTGGTGCCAACGGCGGCTATTGCCAGCAAAGGTGCCCTGAACACACGGGTTATGCGTCGGGGTGATGTCGAAGAGGTAACGAACGTCCCGATCCTAGGCGAGGTGATGCACAAACGCCAGCGCGAAGCACTGGTTGTAGCGCCAAATAACCGGTCGGTCATTGCTGAGCAGATCAGAACGATCCGCACCAACCTGCACATTGGCCAGAGTGAAGATGCCAGCAGCCGCGTGTTACTCTTTACCTCCAGTATGAGCGGTGAGGGCAAGTCATTCATTTCGCTGAATCTTGGTGCCAGCCTGGCCATGCTGAAGCAGCCTACCGTTATTCTGGAAATGGACATGCGGATGCCCCGTCTACACCAGGTGTTCGATGTCAATAATAACATTGGGTTGAGTGACTACCTGAACGACGAAGCTACGCTGGACGATATTCTGAAACCCGTACCCGGCTATCCTAACTACTTCATTATCCCAAGTGGGCCTTTACCGCCGGATCCGTCGGAACTGTTGAGCGGTCCGCAACTGAAGCAGCTACTGGCCCAGCTTCGTGAGCGATTTAAAACGATTATCATCGATGCGCCACCAATTGGTATCGTTACCGATGCACAGATCATTGCGCCTTTTGCCGATGCTACCCTGTTCGTCATTCGCCATGGTGTAACGCCGAAACACAGCCTCAAAATCCTGGATACTCTCCACCGGGAGCAACGTTTCCAGAACCTGAATATCATCCTGAATTCAGTAGGTGGCAGCAGCGATGCTTATCACTTCAGCAGCCGCTACAAAAACAGCTATTCCTACCGGTAAACGGCATTGAGCAGGCGATAATCGATTAGTTGCCTATAGGAATTGTGTGTCTGATTCACAGGTACTTTATACTCAACAAGCATTAATTAGTAACCATATGCAGGCTTTCTCTAATCCCGAAACTGTTAGGGCCTACAAAGCCCTTGGCCGAGATGTTGAGCCTATTTCGTATACCTCGAAGCTAAGCTTCAGTGTGTTGAAGAAACGAGCTTTCGATGTTACAGTAGCCACCTTGGTGACAAGCACAGTCCTCATTTGGCTAATTCCTCTACTTGGACTGTTGATTAAGATGACATCTAAAGGACCTGTCATTTTTGTTCAGATGCGTTCGGGTCGGAATGGGCGGGTGTTCAAATGCCTGAAGTTCAGGACGATGTCTTACAGCCCATCGGCTGAGTTTCGTCAGGCAACCAGCAATGACATGCGCGTTACCCGCATTGGCCGGTTCCTGCGCAAAACCAATCTGGATGAGCTACCTCAGTTTTTGAATGTGCTGGCAGGCCATATGAGTGTTGTTGGACCCCGTCCACATCCACTGCCGCTCGATGAGCAATACTGGGTGTCCCTGCCTGGCTACAAAGAGCGCTACCAGGTAAAGCCGGGTATAACCGGACTGGCACAGTCGCGGGGAGCACGGGGCGAAACCGATGAGTTCTACAAAATGGTGCACCGGGTTCGCTACGATCATTTGTACATCCGCCGGAAATCGCTCCGGCTCGATACCCAGATATGCTTGTGGACTGTTCAGGCTGCCCTGAAAGGCAACAAAGGAGCCTGGTAATCCAATTAAGGCGCAATTAATCCAGCCAACAAATGATAAAGGTTTTAGATGTCGAATTGTACGATGCCGGGCTGGATTCAGCGGTATCAGAAACGATCAGGCAGTGTGGTTCTGCCATGCCCCGCCAGAATCGGTGCATCAGTGCTACCGGTGCGCATGGTCTTGTGACGGCGTTCAAAGAGCCGGAGTTTAAATCGGTGCTGGATTCTTTCTACTGGAATCTGCCCGATGGTATGCCGGGGGTGTGGGTTGGTCGCCGGAAAGGAGCCAGTCAAATGACGCGCTGCTACGGTCCCGATTTTTTCAAACAGGTGATGACCGATAGTGCCAGCAAGCCAGTTCGTCATTTTCTGTGCGGGGGGCAGGAGGGAGTTGCCGACGAGTTGAAGAAAAGCGTCGGTGCCAAGTTTGCTAACCACGGGGTTGTCGGTACGTTCTGCCCGCCTTTTCGGGAAATGTCGGATCAGGAGTTTAAAGACCTGGCTCATACCATCAACAGTTCCGGTGCCAACATTGTCTGGATCGGCCTGAGTACGCCAAAGCAGGAACGCTTTGCCCGCAGGCTGGCTCAGTGGGTTTCGGTCAACTTTATCGTTACCGTCGGTGCTGCATTCGATTTTCACACAGATCGCGTGGTGCAGGCCCCTGGCTGGATGCAACGAAATTCGCTGGAGTGGTTTTTCCGGCTGATGACCGAGCCTAAACGGCTCTATAAGCGCTACCTGGAAATCGTGCCGCTATTTATATACCTCAATTTGAAAGAAGTCTTTTCACCTGTTAAACAAACTACCGCTACGGCGGATCAACAATTATGAAAAAAGCGCTTGTCTGTGGTGCTGGTGGCTTTATCGGCGGCCACCTGGTTAACCGACTGAAGTCGGAAGGGTATTGGGTACGTGGTGTCGATGTTAAATCGAACGAATACGGTAACGACAATGCCGATGAGTTTGTGATCGGTGACCTGCGTGATCCAATCGTTGCCAATGAAGTAGTAACGTCCGATCTGGATGAAATCTATCAGCTGGCGGCCGACATGGGCGGAGCTGGTTTCGTCTTTACTGGTACCAATGATGCTGCGATCATGCACAACTCGGTATTGTGTAATCTGAACGTGCTCGACGCGGCTAAGAACAAGGGTGTCAAAAAGATATTTTATTCGTCGTCGGCCTGTATTTATCCGGAATACAACCAGATGGATGCCAACAACCCGACCTGTTCAGAAGCGTCGGCCTATCCGGCGGCTCCCGACAGCGAATATGGCTGGGAGAAACTATTCTCGGAGCGTTTGTTCCTGACGTATCAGAAAAACCACGGTATCGACGTTCGCGTGGCCCGTTTCCACAACATCTTCGGACCACAGGGTACGTGGGAAGGTGGTCGTGAAAAAGCACCAGCTGCCGTTTGCCGTAAAGTAGCGATGGCTGAGAATGGTGAGTCGATCGAAATATGGGGTGATGGTAAGCAAACCCGTTCGTTCCTGATCGTCGATGAGTGTGTAGAAGGTATTCGTCGGCTAATGGAATCGGACTTCAGCGGCCCGGTAAACATTGGTTCGGAAGAGATGATCTCCCTCAATGATTTCGCCAAGATGGTTATTAAGATTTCGGGCAAAGATTTGACGATCAATAATATTCCTGGTCCGCTGGGTGTTCGGGGTCGTAATTCTGACAACCAACTGATTCAGGAGAAACTAGGCTGGGCACCATCGACGCCATTAGCTGAAGGTGTTAAGAAAACCTACCAGTGGATCACCAATCAGGTTAAGTCGAAAGTAGAAGAACCTGTTGAGGCATGATTAGTAAAATAACGGCTTCCCTGGCTGATCTGGCACCAGAACTGACAGCGCATGCACAGGGGGCCAAACAAGTATTTCTGCGGAATGGCGACACGCCGACCAACGTAACTCAGGTTGCGTACGGCGTGTTTGCCAATACCGACTACTGCGAGATGCACGCTCATGCTACGATGGAGGAATGCTTTTTCTTCCTGAAGGGTGAAGGCAAGTATACCGTCGATGGCACTGAGATTGCATTGAGTAATGGTGTTTTCGTCCGTATACCGGCTGGAATACCGCACCGGCTCGAAGCAACCGGCAACGAGCCGCTGGAATACGTCTATTTTGGTGTGGCTACCGAATAAGTGCCAAACACACGTTAAAGAACAACCATGGTTAGTGAGAATCCTGTTGCCGAATCGAAGGCACCCCTGTCAAAGTCAACGCTGAAGCGGTTTGCTATCAACGTGGCCTCGCTGTTCAGCGTCCACGTGGCAAACATGTTACTGCCGTTGCTGACGGTGCCTTACGTGGTCAGGATCATCGGACCGGAGCGATTGGGGTTACTCAATTTCTCGATGGCCTACGTGGCGTATTTCACGCTGCTGATCAACTATGGATTCGAGATGGCGGCTGTACGGGCCATTGCTGCCGACCGCATGAATAAAGCGTTGGTGAGTAAGGTTTTTAGCGAGGTGTTGACGGGCAAAGCACTTTTGTTTGGTTTGTCGACAGTTGTTTTTGGCTTTGTGACCTACTTCACGCCTGAGTTTCGGGAGCATATGTGGCTACACATAAGTACATACCTGAGTTGTATAGGGGTTGTCCTGTTTCCAATCTGGTTATTTCAGGCCATGGAGGATCTCAGCCGGGTAGCCTTATTTAACCTGATCGTAAAAGTACTGTTCACCCTGTCGGTCTTCTTACTGATCCGTCAACCTGACGACTACATCTACCAGAATCTGGCGATTAGCGTTGCACAGGTTCTGGTGAGTATCATCGCTTTGCTGGTAGCGTTACGCCGATTTGGCGTACAGTTCAACCTGCCTACGATGGATGCAATGATCGTGCGGTTCCGGGCCGACAGCACGCTGTTCTTTTCGTCGGTTATGATTACGTTATATGCGGGATCGGCCACGTTCGTGCTGGGTCTTTTCAGTACACCATATAACGTGGGTATTTTTTCGGCCGGAACACGGATTGAAGGAATTGCCCGTGCTTTTGTGGCGCTGGCGCTGAATCAGGCTTTTTTTCCGATCGTAGCCAACGCGTTCGGGAAAGGCCGGGAGTCTGGCCTTCGGGTAGTACAAACAACGTTTTTTCCGTTGTTTATCCTTATGGTCATGGTATCGGCGGGGTTGTGGGTGATTGCTCCGGTATTTATCAACCTGTTCTACGGCAACAAGTTTCAGGATGCGATTCTGGTGCTGCGCATTGTTTCGCTATTACCAATTACCATCGGTATCAGTAACCTGCTGGGTATCCATACGATGCTGAACCTTCGTATGGATCGGGCGTTTTTTGTCATTTCTGCTATCGGTTCGGTAGTTGGGCTAGCCCTCAACATTCTGATGATTAAAGAAATGGGCTATGTAGGGGCCGCTTACGCATGGGTAGCTGCTGAGGTATGTATTACCCTCAGTATGTATGGCTACCTCCGCTACAAGGGAATACAGATCATAAATATAGAGCGTCTCCACGAAGCGATTGCTTTCAGCAGAGACCGATTGACCACATTATTTAAATAACAAACATGGAAACTGTAGCCGCCGTCGTGGTGACCTATAACCGGATTGCCGATTTGCAAAAATGCATCGAGAGTTTGCGTCAGCAGTCGCGAGCGCTGGATGCCATTATTGTCATCGACAACGGCAGCACCGATGGAACCGACACCTGGCTGGCTGAGCAGACCGGTTTGTCTATTGTTCGTCAGGCCAACCTGGGCGGAGCTGGTGGCTTCGCTACGGGTATCGACGAAGCCTACAAGCGGTCTTACGACTGGCTGTGGTGTATGGATGATGATTGCCTGGCTGCGCCCGACGCGCTGGAAAAACTGATGAACGCACCTAATATTGGTCCGTGCATTAAAAACTCGGTTTCGGTCAGTAACCAGGATCACAGTGAACTCGCGTTTTACGTTGATCGGCCTAACCGTTCGTATCGGAAGGTAGCTGATATGACGCAGTTCGACCTGGTGTATGGCGTAGCCTTCTTTTTCAATGGCACACTGATCAGTTCGGAAGTAGTTAAAGCCATTGGCTTGCCCGACAAGAAATTATTCATCTGGGGGGATGAGGTCGAATACATGACCCGCGCTCAAAAAATGGGTTTCCCCGTCGTTACGGTACCTTCCAGCATTTTCTATCACCCGCCCTCCTTCGACCGAAATGGTATTCCATGGCCTGGTGCCTGGAAACAGTACTATGCCGTCCGAAATCAGCGCCGGGTGTTTCAGAATATCCATGGCAACAAATATGGGCTGGTGGTCTTTATGAGCTGGTCGCTAAGGGAAACGATGGCACAGGCGGTAGCCAAACGGGCTAACCGCATGTACAACTTCCTGATCTATAGCGAAGCGGCTATCGACAGTGTGTTTAACAACTTCCGGAAGAAGCCAAACCATATTTTGACTGTTCGTCTTTATCGATTATTGAATAAATAAACGAATTGACCGGTATAATAGAATACTGACTCTATGCGGATATTACTCGTTGCATCAGCCACACCATCCTCTAAAACGGGGGTTACGGCTCACTATAATCGCCTACTGGCCCATTTGGCTGGCCGGGTTGATTCGGTGCAGCTTGTGACGCCTGAGGATGTTCCGTCCCTGCTCAAAAAAGGGCTGGGAGTGTTGCGTCGGCTGGCGCCCCTGTTTGGTGTGAACGGGCGGGTGATCTGGATGGAAATAGAAAATTACGTTAGCATCTGGGCGTCCGTACGACGGTATCGGGGTGCTATCGATGTGGTACATGCACAGGACGTTACTTCAGGCGCTGCGGCTGCTCTGGGGCTGAATAAACAGGTGCCGGTAACCGTGACCTGCCATTTCAACGATGATCCGCTGTCAGAATATAAAACGGTTTATTCCCTTAATGACTGGACGAACCGGCAGCTGCTGAAGTGGTATCAATTTTTGTTCAAACAGCCTAACTCATTTATAACCGTATCGGACTACATCAAGCGCACATCGGCTTTTCTGCGGCCGGAGGGGGTAGTTTGTGATGTCATTCACAACGGTGTGCCCTTCCCGTCTGAACAACCGCGGCAGGAAGACGATGCGTTTTCAGTCCTGAACATTGGTACGATCGAAGCGCGCAAGAACCAGCGATTGCTGATCGAGACGGCCCATGTGTTGTGCCAGCGCGGTATTACCGATGTGAAGGTGTTGTTTGTAGGGGATGGTCATCAACGCGCCGAACTGGAAACACTAACCCTCGAAAAAGGGCTTCAGGGGCAGGTTCGGTTTGAAGGGTACCAAACGAATATACCCGCTTATCTCCAGCGGGCTTCGCTTTATGTACATACTGCCGTAAACGAATCCTGGGGCTATAGTATCACAGAGGCCATAGCAGCAGGTACACCGGTACTGGCGCTGGAAACAGGCGGTATACCCGAGCAGTTCGACTGGCAACGGGCGGGCTTACTCCCGCTGACGACAACGGCGTCGGAACTGGCAGACGCCATCCTCCGCTACCGGGGAGAAACAGAACGACGATCGCTGGCTCATACACAGTTGATGTTTGCCCGCGACCGGTTCAGTATCGATAACATGATCGACAAGCACCTGTATGTGTACCGGCGTCTATGCCGTCGGATCGTCTCCGAAGACGCACATAACCCAGCTGTAGCAGTTTCCTGAAATAACGTATTATGATAAACTGGATCTATCGGATTGTACTATGTATCCTGTTGTTTGGGGTGAGCGCCCTGATCTATGGGGGAAATTCGCTGCATCCACTACTGGACAAAGTGACCAACGGCATTACGCTGGTTGGCATTGCTGGTCTGTTTGTCTTTTTCTTCCGGTTTCCGGTCATCTACAAAGTAGCTGCCTGGGCGTTGCTGCTGGGAGTAACGGGTTTATTGCTCGAATCCCGGTACGAGTACGGGCAGTTTGTCTACTCGTATTTTGTGATCAAACGCTTTGCTTACTGTGGGCTGGCGTTGCTGGCATTTGCCATGGCTATGCAGGGAGGCCCGTTGAAAATCAAGTACATCAATTATGCGATTTTCGCTTTTTACGTTATCAATCAGCTATTTCTGGGCCAGATCTTCAAGTATAATCTGACTTCCGAAAGTCGAACTGTCACCTCGAACGAAGCGCTGTATCTGGTTATTCCGTTTCTGTATTACGCCGTAACTTACCTTAAAGAACGCCGGATCATCGATTTCCTACTGTCCCTGTTCACCTTTGCCTTTATCGTCTTTCTGTTACACCGGTCCGTGATTTCGGCCGCTGTTGTGGTGATGGCCGTTGTGGCCGGGTTGTCATTGATGGGGAAGCTGTCTACCGGCGGATTGCCGATGGGCCGTACCGTGGCAACGCTCGTCGTGTTGCTGGTTGCCTTGACTCCACTGATGGGTATGCTGCCCGGTAATAAAGTTGACGCGTTTCTGGAAAACATCGGGGGTATTCTCTCGCCTA
The DNA here is from genome assembly GCF_014282275.1 of Spirosoma utsteinense. Classification (GTDB taxonomy): domain Bacteria; phylum Bacteroidota; class Bacteroidia; order Cytophagales; family Spirosomataceae; genus Spirosoma; species Spirosoma utsteinense. The sequence goes on along the minus strand of NZ_VFIA01000018.1, from coordinate 64,033 downwards.
AAGATGACGAAACCGGCAGCTGGCGTCTGGAGCAATCAGAATACTACCTGAGCCAGATACCTGAAAAACCAGTTTTAGGCTGGCGCTACGAGGGGTATGACCGGGGCGAGATTATGGAAAATGAAGATTTTCCGGAGAAAGGCACCATTATCCACTCGCAGTACATCGATATGCTGTATAACTATGGCGCGGCCGGGTTAGCCCTCAATCTACTTATTATACTTGGCACTCTGTTTGTCATTTACCGCCGAAATCCTCAGTTCTCCACGGAACAGACAGTTCTCTTTGGCTTCATTTTCAGCGGTCTGGTCTATGCCGTTTCCTACCAGTTGCCGGTGTTTTACTGGGGTTTTGTCGGGATGGGTATGTGTTACGCCTTCCGCCCTCAAGCTGCCAGCCAACAGGGAAACGGACCTCAGGATGAGCCTATAGAATTCGAATTGTCAGAATCCGAGTCAGTAACCGTTTACAAAACCACACAGTCATGATTAGCATCGTTATACCCGTTCACAACCGAAAAGAATATACCCGGCAGTGCCTGGCGTGTTTGACTGCCCAGACCTACCGCAATTTTCAGATCATAGTCGTGGACGATGGTTCGACCGATGGAACCGACACAATGATTCAGGAGGAATATCCGGAAGTGGTTTTGTTGAAAGGTGATGGTAACCTGTGGTGGACAGAAGCAACTAATTGTGGTATCCGGTATGCACAGCAGCATGAAGATCATCAACAGGTCAACTTTATCCTGACCCTCAACGACGATACACGGGTAAATCCCAATTACCTGCAAACGATGCTCGATGCCTATGATCAGTATCAGCCTTGTCTTGTTGGTTCGATAAGCGTCGATAGCGATAACCCGAACAAGCTGGAGTATGCCGGTACCACCTTTGAATTGTATACCGCCAGTGGACGGCACCTCGCTGAAGATTACAAGTATGATTATCGCGAACTTATTCGGCAGACCGACCACGTCGAGTCACATTCTTTGCCGGGCCGGGGTACGCTGATTCCCATGCAGGTGTTTAACCGGATCGGTTTGTTCGATTCGAAAAACTACATACACTACATGGCCGATATCGAGTTCTCGGTGCGGGCCCGGAAGGCAGGTTATCGCCTGATTGTCAATGCCGCCAGTCTGGTATACGAATATGTAGCAGCTACGGGTATCCAGGTTGAAAAAAAGATCACGTTGAAGCAATTTATCGATGGGTTCACCTCCATCAAATCGCCTACAAACCTGACTGTGCGCTATAATTTTGCTATTGCCCATTCCAAGACTAAAGTGCTTTACTTCTGCTTTGACATCGGCCGTATCTGTGCGGGCTTTGTATTGCGGAAGGTTCGTCTGATGAAGCCGTTATAATACCCGGCTGACGGGCTTGAGCCATCCTTAAAAACGGTTCGTATTACTCTCAACTGTTGTTATGAAAAAAGTCCTCTTATCGGCCTATGCCTGCGTTCCAACCCTGGGATCTGAAGAAGGTACCGGCTGGACCTATGCATCTACCCTGAGCCAGAACGGACTGGAAGTGCATTGCCTTACCAAAAAGGATGGGAAAGCCGATATTGAGCCTATTCTGGACGATGGTTTTTTCCCAAACCTCGCGGTTCATTATGTTTTGCTTCCAGCGTGGGTCGACAAATTTTGCAATTCGAACTTGATCGGTATGTATTTCCACTACCTCTACTGGCAGTGGAGTGCCTATAAACTGGGTCGGCAACTGGACAGGATACACCACTTCGATCTGGTGCATCACGTTACCTACGGCAGTATTCAACTCGGCAGTTTTATGTACAAACTGCGGAAACCGTTCATTTTTGGCCCCGTGGGTGGAGGCCAGCGTGCGCCCAAAGCCCTGAAACGATATTTTGGTGCCTACTGGTCGCGCGAATGGATGCGGGATGTGGTGGGTACCATGCTGCAATACGTTAACCCTGGCTTCTATAAGTCGGTGAAGCTGGCTAATAGGGTGATTGTGACCAATCTCGACACCTATGCCATGGCCCGTCGGTTGCGGCCCGAACTGCCCATTGACCGGATCTGGGATGCGGGTCTTCGGGCTTCGTTCATTCCTGACCAGCCCATTGATCATACACCTACTGGCGCTGGTCCGCTAAAACTTCTTTGGGTAGGACGTCTGCTCCCCCGAAAGGCCCTGGAACTAACCATCCAGGCCTTGGGTCAGGTATCGCCCGATGTACCCGTTACGCTCACTATAGTGGGAGGTAAGGGGGAGATGGCGGCCGATGTACCCCGTTATATTGAGCAGTATGGGGTGGCCGACCGGGTGAACTGGGCCGGTCATGTGACTTATGAAGAAGTCAAAGCCTTTTATGCTCAATCTGATGTATTCTTTTTCACGAGCCTGCGCGATTCCTGCCCGCACCAACTACTGGAAGCTATGGCCTACTCATTGCCAGTTATTACGCTGAACCTGCATGGTCAGGCTGAACTGGTCGATGAAACGACCGGCATCCGGGTGGCAATTGGCGAAGAAGAGCAGGTCGTATCGGACCTGGCCCGAGCGGTTGAGTGGATGTATAATCATCCAACTGAACGACAAACCATGGGACGTACCGGTTATAGTTTTGCTCAGTCGCAGGTGTGGGATTTGAAGATCAGAACATTTATCGACGAGTTATATCCTGCTACCCTACAACCGATACCCGGGCGCTCTCAGCTCAGCGCCATAACTGAAATTGGTAAGGTTTAATTTAATTAAAACGACTTCTCATTATGATTGCTCTGGATCAAATCTCTCAGTTGGGTATCGGAACCAGTAGAGCCGCATCACTGGGAAGCCGCCTGTCTACCGATCAGTTTCGTGCCTTTCTGGATGTTGCTTCGGCCGGCAAGGTCAACCTCATCGATACCGCCGACGCTTACGGCTCCGGCGATTCGGAACGACTCATCCGTGCCAGCGTGAAAGCTAGTGGACAATCGTTCTTCATCATTACAAAGGCCGGGCTACCCTATGTACACACACCTGGCTGGCTATCGCCCCTGAACCAACTGGGCAAGAAGGTAAAGCAAAAAGCAGGTGGCCGAACGAACTACACGGCTGGCTACCTCCTTGACAGCCTTCAAAAAAGTAATAAGCGGCTGGGGCTGGAAGCGGCCGACGCGTTTCTGCTTCATGAACCAGGTTGGGATGATATCGCCGACTGCGACTCGTGGGATGGGCTGGCTAAAATCAGGAAAACAGGGCTGGCCCGCTATACGGGTGTATCTACTAATGACTACCGGGTTGTAGAGGAAGGAATTCGAAGTGGTCAGGTACAGTTGGTACAAACGTCGGCGACCTGGAACGATACCGGGTCCAATACTATCCTGGACTTATGCCAGACGCACGGTATTCCGGTGATAGCTAATCAGGTACTGCGCCCATACAAGTCGCTGATGAACCAGTTCAAGGCCAACGAAGTGGCCATCCATCAACTCGATGGATTGGCAGATATCTCGCTGGTCCAACTGCTGATTGCGGCTGTGCTGACGGGGAAAAAAGTAGACGCTGTGTTGTTTGGAACCAGCGACCTGGCCCACCTGGCTCACAACATCGACGCACTACGCTATACCGATAAGGTAGCTGCCAGTCTACCCACCCTTAATCAGCTACTCACATGATTGTCACGAAAAATAAGGTTGAACCGGGACAGACGCTGAGTACCGATCTGTGCATCATTGGTGGAGGACCGGCAGCTATTTCTATGGCGCTGAGACTGGCTTCATCGGGACAGACAATTACTGTTGTGACGGGAGGAGGCTGGTCCGAAACGGTTACCAATCAGGATCTGAACCGGGGAGTGGTGTCGCCAACCAGCGCACATGAGCCCCTGGAAGAAAACCGCCGTCGTCAGTTTGGGGGTGCGTCGGCCGTGTGGGGTGGCCGTTGTATTCCCTTTGACCCTATTGACTTTGAGCGCCGATCCTGGGTGCCCGACAGTGGCTGGCCCTTTACATACGATGACCTGTTGCCTTTTTACCACGAAGCGGCTGAGCTATGTCAGATAGGTGCATTCGAATTCAATGCCCAGACAGCGTTTCCCCATACCCGTGAAATTATTGCCGGACTCGACTCCGAAGAGATCGTTTCATACCCGATGGAGCGCTGGAGCCCGCCCGTAAATTTTGCCAGAGCCTACCAATCCGAGCTGGAGAAAAGTGAGACGATTCAGGTGCTGATAGATGCCCATGTGCTCCGGCTCGATATGAACGACGAGCCTGACCGGATATCGGCGGTAACCGTATCGATGGAAGGAATTACGTTCTCCATACGGGCCGACCAGTTTGTGTTGGCTGCCGGTGGTATTGAAAATCCGAGACTGTTACTATCGTCGGCCAGTACCTATTTTCCAACAGGTTTGGGTAACCAGTACGATAACGTGGGCCGGTATTATATGGCCCATCTCGACGGAACCTATGCTGCCCTAAATCCAACTGACCGGAATCGGCTACAAGCCGATTTTGAGCGTGATGTCAATGGCGTATACTGCCGCCGTCGATGGTGGATTGCCGAGTCAGCTCAAAAGGATAAGGAATTGTTAAATACTATCTTTTTTCTGTACCATTCCGATAGTCAAAATGGTCATAGAGATGTCCTGTTTTCGTCCCGGTACGTAGCTAAATCGATGCTATCTATTGTGGGGCAGAAATCGGTTAGGGGAGCCATACAGAAACTGCGGGAACTCTCGCCTTCGATCCGGGAACATGCTGCCAACATTGCCAGTAACGGCTTGTCGCAGGTGCCCGAACTGGTTCAATTGGGCATAAAACGGCTGTCCAAACGTCGGCTTCCTTTCATCTTGCCATCTAAGAAAAGCCAGTATTGGGGTTTATTCTTTCAGGCCGAGCAGCGTCCTAACCGCGATAGTCGGGTGTATCTGTCCGCATCAGAGAAAGATGCATTCGGGATGCCCAGGGCTGAAGTCCACATTGCTTTTACGGAAGAGGATATCACGTCGATCGTTACCGCCCACCGGCTGTTCATAAACACGTTCAGGCAGAATAAGCTCGGCGAAGTAATTTATTCGGAAGAAGGGCTGCGCCAGTTTTTACGGAAACAGATACTTGAGTTCAATTCCTCAGCCCACCACATTGGAACCACCCGCATGTCTGACGATCCCCGAACGGGTGTAGTTGACCGGGACTCGCGCGTATATGGGCTGACAAACCTGTATATGGCCGGATCATCAGTATTTCCAACTGGTGGCCATGCTAATCCAACACTTACCATTGTGGCTCACACCCTCATGCTGGCCGACCACCTGAAGACCGTATTGATCAGAAGTAAAACCCCCGCTGGGTCGGGTTTCGCCTGAAATAACCCAACGAAGCGACCTGACTGATCCACAAACGAAGATTAAATAAATAAGTATGTATATAGGTATTGTAGGTCCTATTGCTACCAGCGATTTGCTCACTGAGGCCGCGCAGCAAGCGCATAAATCTTGTCCGAAAGGCCGGGCAGGGGCTCCGTTGGTCAGTAACCTGATCAAGGAATACATTGCGCGGGGCCATCAGGTACTAGCTGTCACGATCGACCCTAAAATGGACGACGATGCGGAGCCGTATGTGTATACCGACGATCTACTGACCTATGTCATTGCACCCAGCCGGCAACGGATTTTTCGGCCTAATGGCTGGCGGATGGGCCGGACAGCGGACTTTTACCGGTTCGAGCGTCAGCAGATGCTCGCCATTCTGGAGCGTTATAAACCCGATGTCGTACACGCCCACTGGACGTATGAGTTTGCACTGGCTGCACTGGCCTATAGCCCGAATGCGCTTATTACGATTCACGATAATGCCCTTATCATATCCAAATACGTACGGACCCTGGAGCGGCTTTTCATGCTTATCATGGCGCGGCAGGTATTCAAAAAAGGGCAGTGGTTTACCGCCGTGTCGCCCTATATGGCCGAGTCGATTCAGAATATGACAGCTAAGCCTATTGCTGTAGTAGCTAATCCTGTGCCTATCCCAGCGGCAACGCCTAAGCAAGCACTGCCCAGCCAGCCAGTTATCAGTGTAGTCGTAAACGGATGGGACGACCGGAAGAACAGCGCTAATGCGTTGCTTGCCTTTAAAGAGCTACAAAAACGGCATCCGACCTGCGTGCTATGGGCAATGGGTACCGCCTTTGAGCCAAATGGGGAAGCGGTTGCTTTCTGCACAAAACACGACATACAGAATGTGGTGTTTTACGGATCGATGCGCCATACCGAGGTGCTGAGTAAAATAGCCGCCAGCACGCTGTTGCTGCATGCTTCGCTGGAAGAATCCTTTGGTATGGTCTTGGTTGAGGCTATGAGCTATGGCGTTCCAGTCGTTGCCGGGAAAGATAGTGGAGCTGTAGCCTGGGTTGTAGACGACGGTGGGCTGCTGGTTGATGTTACGCGCGTCGATGCCATTGTAACGGCTACCGATAAACTGCTTTCCGATTCTGATTTATATTCCCGCACGTCGAAACGAGCGATAGCTATTGTACGGGACCGTTTTCCAATCGAAGCTATTGCCGATCAGTACATTGATCTCTATCGTAAACACAACGTTGGGGTCAGTGTCGAACAGTTGACCTAATTGAATGTCAAGTTGCAAATCATTATTATTTATCTCAACGCTATGAATTTTATTAAGCATTATTCCCGGATACTCTTTTTTTTCCTGGGCTTGGTAATGGTAGGAGTTTCCTGCAAAAAGGACGTCATCGACGATCCGCAGCCGCAGCCTGCTCTTGCGCCCAGTATCACCAGTATCGACCCGGCCACGGCCCCGGTTGGTAGTACTATTGCAGTCAATGGTACCAATTTCGATTCAGCGGCAGTAGGTACTACTGTGTCTATTGGCGGGGTGTCGGCAACGATTGTTTCCATAACGTCTACCCGCATTGTGGTTACGGTGCCAACGGGAGCCGTAGCTGGTCCTATCTCCGTAACGACGGGTGGCCAAACCGTTCAAAGTACCGTTTCGTTCACGCCCTCAGCAACGGTACCGACGCCAGCAGGGGCGAAGCCGGTTGCAGAGAAACAGGGGACCTATTTCAGAAATCAGAGCTGGTCGAGCGATACGGTTTATGTGCTCCGGGGCAAAGTGTATATACCGGAAAACTTTACACTAACCATAGCACCGGGAACTATCATCAAAGGAGCCGGTCCCGAGAGCGATCCTTCAGGTACCAACCAGGCTGGTGCGCTTATCATCGAACGTCGTGCTCAGTTGATAGCCAGAGGGACGGCTGCGCAACCAATTATATTTACTTCGGCCAAAGCCGCCGGTGGTCGTAATCCCGGCGACTGGGGCGGGGTTGTACTGATCGGTAAATCACCCATCAACCGGCCCCGGGCAACGCCTTATCCGAATGGTATTCGGAACACGATTGAAGCCTATGGCGAACCCTTCGATAACTCCGGTGCGCTACAGTATGTACGAATCGAATATGCGGGGGCGGGGCGGCTCGCCGGTTTGTCTATGATTGGTGTGGGTAATGCTACAACGATCGACCATGTTCAGGTTTCTTACAGCGCCAGTGACGCGTTTGCCTGGTTTGGTGGATCGGTCAACGCAAAAAATCTGTATGCCTATCGCAACGCCGATGATGACTGGACGGTGGATTGGGGCTATGTTGGTAATGTGCAGTTTGGGGTAGCACTACGTAATCCTGCTACGGCCGATCAGTCCGGGTCGAACGGATTCGAGATCGAAAATTTCGATACGGATCAAACGACCGATGTAGAGGCCGTAGTCCCAATCAACGGATATACACAGAGGGTAGCCGTTTTTTCGAACATGAGCAACTTTGCTTATAGTACTACACCCACAACTACAGCGGGTGGGGCTTCATACGGAGCGGGTATATACCTGCGCCGGAATAGCACGGTGAGTATCTATAATTCGCTGGTTTACGGATATCCAGAAGGTATACATCTGGAGTCTGTAGCCTCAGCTACAGGTATTACCAACGGGATAACTGACTTAAAAGGTATTGTATTAGCCAATGTGTTAACGCCCATCGTTGGGGGTGGGGCTACCACCACTGAGCAGGTTACGGCTTATGTATCAGGAGCGGGTCGTGCCAACGTAGTGATCGCGTCGACAGATGTGGCGTCATTGCTGCTGAACGCCAACACATTCACGCTCGATACGCCGAATTTTGTGCCTCAGGCTGGGTCACCCATACTAGCCGGGGCTATAACAGGTGATAAACTGACGAATGCGTTCTTCTCACCGGTTACGTACCGTGGCGCTTTTGGCACTGAAAACTGGCTGGCTGGCTGGACCAGTGTTACCCCACAAACGACTGCTTACGACCGTTAATCACACCGGTCTGTATTTGACTATCCACACTCCTTAACACTCATTTCTAAGTTGATGTCAATGAAATCAACAGGTAAACCGGCGTATCAATTGGTACTCCGGTTTACCTGTTGACTCACTAAATGTCTCTCAACTCTTATCTGGCAAGGTTAGATGAGTTGTTTGGCGTACGTTATGGAGACATTTGTCACAAGTACAAAAACTACCGCTTCTCTGCGTCGATATGACCTGGATTGGCTACGGGTTATTGCTTTTACGCTGCTTATCTTTTTCCATACGGCTTTATTTTTCAGTCATTGGGAGTGGTTCCTTAAAAACAACGTGGTTAGTTATAGTTTGAACTACCCATTGGTTTTCCTCATTCAATGGCGAATGCCGCTTTTATTTATTATTTCTGGCGCTGGTGTGTACTGGTCACTGGGGAAACGCTCGGTCGAAACGTTCATTAAAGACCGGACCCGTCGAATTCTGTTGCCACTCTTCTTTGGTATGCTAGTCATTATTCCACCCCAGATTTACCTGGAGCGGATTAGTGGGGGACAAACCTATTCATACGTCGAGTTTTATAGTACGCTCTTTTCTTCTGGTTTTTACCCAGAAGGTAATCTTGGATGGCATCATCTCTGGTACCTGGGCTATTTGTTCGTCTACTCTCTGGTGGCGCTACCTTTCTGTCTGGCCCTGCGAACCCCGGATGGTAAACGGCTAACGGCGCAATGGGCGGTACTCTTCGAAAAGCCAATCTGGTTTATTGGCCTTCCTATAGCGTGGCTTTTGCTGGGTGAGTTCCTGAATCTACCCGAAAACGAGCGGGGACTTATCAATGACTGGAAGACCCACTATCGGTATTTTACGCTATTCTCTTTTGGCTATGTATTTTGCAGTCAGCCTTTGTTCTGGCGAACCTTTAGTCGGTATCGGCTGCTTACACTGGGTATGGCCAGTACAATGACCGTGGTGCTGTTGCTTGTCTACTGGAGAAACTGGCATGAGTTTACTGAACTCGAAATCCTTGTCTTCACCGTATTACGAGTTGCCAACTACTGGTGCTGGCTTCTGGCTATTTGCGGTTTTGGGTATAAATACCTTAACTTCAACAATGCTTTTCTCCAGTATGCGTCCGGCGCGGTGTATCCATTTTACATCCTCCACCAGACACTTATCATTATATTGGGGTACTATCTGGCTCCCGTAGACTGGCCCTGGCAGGTAAAATTTGTCCTCCTTATCGCTGGCACCTTTGGTGGTTGCTTTCTCCTCTATCACTTCCTCATTCGTCCATTTCGGCTGATACGACCTTTGTTTGGCGTTCGGTAAGCAACGTTTACTATAAATGCCTTATCTCTAATTGATTTTTACCATGAATTCGGCATTAAAAGAGGACCTGATAGACACACGCAGCGATCTGCGATGGCAAACGGGTCTGTTAAGCCTGAGTATTGTTGTCGTGATTGCGCTCGGCCTTTTCGTCTCCTTGTTCTTCAAGGAAAAATGGTTGTGGATGGATGAGGTGCTCAGCTATACGTTGGTTTCAGACCCATCGCTGTTTCATTTGAACGATGCGGTAGTGAGCGGCATGGACGCCAATCCGCCGGTTTTCGCAAACCTGTACTGGCTGATTGGTCATGTGTTTAGCCTGAATCCCCAGTTTTTACGGGCGGTTTCTATTGTGATCTTCGCCAGTACCATTGCTTTATTTTATAGGTATACCACCCGTCTCACCGGTACCCACACGTCTGTTACCAACTTCGTACTGATTACAGGGATCATCAGCCTGACTTATCTGAACCTGAGCCTGGCCACTCAGATTCGGGCGTATGCCTTGTTCCTGCTTATTGGGTGCGGTTACTTTATCATCCTGCACCAGCTGATCTCATCCCCCGGTCGGCTATCACTACTGGTTATGCACACGGTAGTGGGCCTACTACTGACACTAACCCATAGCTTTGGTCTTTTTTATCTGGCAGCTTCAGGAGCCTTTATTGTCGGTTTGTGGTGGTGGTCGGCTGATCGGCGGTACGGGCTTATCATTGGCAGCTTCGTATTGATTCTGGTGGCCTGGCTGCTGATCTGGTATCCGAGCTTTGTGATCCAGACCGAGGCTGGCAAGCCGCATTCGTGGATACCAGTGCCTACAGTACACTCGTTTTTCAGCACGGTTGGCGAGATTTTGCCCGGCTTCTCTTCTCGGCTGGAACGGAGCCCTTCCTTCTGGTTTCTTCCTGTGCTTCGGTTTATAGGAATTGCCGGGTTGTTTCTGTACCTGGCCGTGCCGCGCCTGAAGGATGGATTTAAGGCTTTCCGGTATGATAAGGCTTTCTCGTTTTACCTCCTGGCGGGATTTATTTATCTGGCTACGCTGGTGATTGCGCTGGTTGTTTCGCTGGTATACACATCTGTCTTTATCAGCCGGTATTTATGGCCAAGCCATTTGCTGGTGGTTTTTCAACTTGTCTACGCGTATCATGTGTTTCTTCCCCGTTTAAGGTTCGATCGGTTTGCCCGGCTGTTGCCTGTATACATGCTGTTACTGATGGCTTTTTTGTTTTATCAAAACCGAAAGACATCTATATTCCCGAGCGATGTACTAGCTTATCTGCCCCAACTAGATAAGCGCTACCCCGTTTTCGTCGAAACGGCCGATTACTTTCTACCCATCTGGTTTCATAAAAATATACCGTCTGTTCGCTATTTGCTCAACTGGCAAACCGCTTCGGCAGAAGGTAATATCCTGAGTGCTACCGTAGAACATAAGATATTGAAATCGGTGCGGGAGAAGTATCACGTAACTGACATCGTGACTACGCAGGAATTTAACCGAACAAATTTTCCCCGCTTTTATGTAATCGATGAGGTGAGCAACTACCAGTTCGAACATTATTTTAATAACCGGCAGATTCGTATCATCCATGAGTTTCCTATCGATATTGAAGGACACCGATTACTAGAGTGTACATTTTAAGATCAATTCCTGACGCATATATTACTAAAACAAGCTTGCTGTATTCATATCCAGTCAATGCGATGACGTGTTGTTAGTATTTTTATTTCTCTAGTTGAGTGACGGAACATATATATATAAGTCTAAATAATACTCTACTTCAGCGTTATAAATTACTATTCTGAATGAATATCGGCAAAAAAGGGCTTGGCTGTTCTAGCCTTGTTCTCTTATTTGTTGTGGCTGCCCCTTTCATAAGTATGGCGCAGACTACTTACTTTGTTGCCGCTACAGGTAGCGATGCCAGTTCGGGTCGTTCTATTGTTACTCCATTCCAGAGCCTTACGAAAGTAAACAGCCTGTTGTTAGTACCTGGCGACAGCATCCTGCTTCGCCGGGGCGATACGTTTCGGGGCGGTCTGGTGATACGACAGTCGGGTGCTGCCGACAAACCCATTGTGTTCGACGCTTATGGCAGCGGCCCTAAACCCGTTATTACCGGGTCTGCGCCGATCACCAACTGGACGAATATCGGTGGAAACGTGTGGCAGGCACCCTGCCGGGAATGTGGATCGCGATTAACAGGCTTGTATCGTAACGGGACCGCTCTGCCACTAGGCCGCTATCCTAACCCGGAAGCCCCCAGCCGGGGGTACCTGACTGTACAGTCCCATACCGGAAATACCCAGATCACCAGCGAACAGCCTTTATCGACAGACTGGACAGGAGGGGAAGTGGTTATTCGGCCAACATACTGGATCATAGACCACGCTACCATCTCCCGCCAGCAGGGTAATACGCTTTCGCTGGCCAATATGTCGACGTACATCCTGACGGATGGATGGGGTTATTTTATCCAGAATCACCCGGCTACCCTCGATCAGTCCGGGGAGTGGTACTACGACCCTGTCAGGAAACTGATTCGACTCTATGACGCGCAGACAAACCCCAATAGCCAACGCATTACAGCAACGGTTATCGATCGGGGGGTGGATGCGTCGGATGTGGCGTATGTCACGGTAAGAAACCTGCAGGTTCGGGAAAGCCGGACCGAAAACCTGTTCGCCAGGAACGTATCGAATCTAACGCTGAGTCAGAACAGTTTTACCGAATCTGGCGAGGACGGGGTCGTTTTTGCCGGGTCGGGCCACGATGTTCTGATTGAGAACAGCCAGATCACTAACGCTAATAACAACGGGATTGCCAGCAGCGCCTATACCAACTTTACCCTTCGCGGTAGCATAATCCGCCATATCGGTCTGCTGCCGGGACGTGGCAAAAGTGGTGATGGCCAGTTTACGGGTCTGCAGTCGGTGGCGACCAACACGCTGATCGAGAATAATATTGTCGATAGCATTGGCTATGTGGGTATCAATTTCTGGAACAACACGACCATCCGCCACAACACCGTATCTAACTTTTGCATGACCAAAAGCGATGGGGGAGGGCTCTATGTCTGGAATGGCCAGAAAAGGCCTATGAACAACATAAAGATCGTGTCGAACATCGTGCGCAACGGAATTGGTACCCCCGGCGGAACGTCGGATGAAACCCTGAGTGGCGCACACGGCATTTTCCTGGATGATTGCGCCGAAGGCATTGAACTGATCGATAACACGATTGCCAACTGTCAGGGGGTAGGGATTTATATGAATGCCGTCAGTACGATTAGTCTGATCCGTAATACGGCCTTCAATAACAGCGTTGCTCAACTTATTCTGTACAATGACGGGAACCAGTGTGTAACGCAGGGGAACAAAATCTGGCAGAATATCTTCATGAGTCCATTACGGAATCAGGGCGTTGTGGGCTACATGTCGGCAGCCAACGACCTGGCTAGCTACGGCTCTATGGGGCAAAACTACTTTGCGCGTCCCTTCGACGATGCGTTCACCATTAGAACGGTCTATAACAAAACTATTGGAAACGACCTCGCTTTGCCGCAGTGGCAGGATCGCTTTGGTCACGACCGCACGTCCAAAACCAGCCCGATCACCTACAAAGATTACCAGGTCAGAAACCTGACTGCTCAAAACCGCATCAGTAGCCCCTTCGACCGTAGCGCCGAGGAGTGGGGTACCTGGAGTTCGTACGGAAACGGGGAGGCTGTCTGGGATAATACGAATCGACTCGACAGCGGGAGCCTCCGGGTCGATTTCTCAACGACGACCAACAACCAGGATTCGCACGTGCTGGTTTACAAGAACATTCAGGCCGTTACCCGCGCAAAGACCTACCTGCTCCGGTTCGATGTCATTGCAACCGCCAACAAAAAGATCGACGTTTTTTTGCGGCAGCGCGAAGCACCGTATCAGGACCTGACGCAGCGGTATAGTTTGCTGGCGGAACCAACGCGTCAGAGTTACGAACTGGCGTTTACGGCTTCAGCCGATGAAGCCGATGCGCTCCTTACGTTTCAAACCCCCGAAGACGGACAGTCCATGTGGCTCGACAACATTCGCCTGCAGGAAGCCACGATTACCGCCGTCGATCCGGCCGATTATGTTAAACTGGTGTTCAATCCGACAACGAGAGATAGTCTGATCTCGCTGCCGGACACGTACCGGGATGTGAAAAATCACTACCACGGTCGCCAGGTGCGGGTGGCGCCTTTTTCGTCGGTGGTGCTGCTGAAGGACCCGATGCCTCCAGTCGATGTTCGTCTGTCGTTGACTAGGAGTAAGCAAACGACTAAACTTGGTGATGTCGTTTCGGTATCACTTACACTGCAAAACGAGTCGGGCAGCAAGGGGCTGGTCAAGAATCAGGTGACGTGGGCCTGTCGACTACCGGCTAATCTTACCCTGGTAAATCAAACCGGCTTCGTATACCAGGACAGTCTACTGACGGGTTTGGTGAAACACTTAACGACCGACACGACCTTCGTTTTTCAGGCTCGCGTAACCACCCCCGGCAAGTACCAGATAATGGCTCAGGTAACAGCCTCCACCTACGCTGACCCTGACAGCACGCCCGACTCGGGTATGGATGATGGGGAGGATGACAGGGCGATGCTGGTGCTGGTAGTCAATGAACAGGGTGAACTGGTAACGGGGCTTGAACCCATCAGTCAGCCGAAAACTCTGACTGGTGGCCTGATCTTTCCAAATCCAGCGACGGCCGAGTTTACTTTTGTTACCGGGCGTTCGGTACAAACGATCGAGGTCTTTGACTTGCTGGGTCGTTTGCAATACAGGCTCGAACCGCCCCGGCGGGGGCAGCAGGTATCGTTTGGCGAGCAGCTGCCTGCCGGTCAGTATGTGCTGCGTGTCCTGTATGACAACGGGGAGATGGACGCGATGAAACTGGTGAAAGCAGGCCGCTAGCCAGTTAGTATTTGCCTGCCAGCTGACAGACATAGGTTACCGTCGGGCAGAAACGGCAGGCAGGTTGCGGTAAGTAAATGTATTGACGAGGGTGGTAACGGGTTTACCGTTGATCTCGGCATACGGATAAACGAAGTAATTTAGGGGTTGCGCCTGCCTAGGGTGAAGCACGAGATCCCGGCCAATGGTAAACTCGATCCGGTTCTCATCATGAGCACCAAAGAAATAGGCCCGTCGGGACGGGTTCTTGGCTGCTTCCGATGCATCGATGGGTACCCAGCCAACGCCTTTCAGGTAAAATTCAGCCCAGCAGTGGTAACCGCTCACCTGACCGGCTGGTCGATCGGTGGGCAACGAAAAGCCAATGGCGAAGCGCGCCGGAATACCAACCGCCCGGCAGTAACCGATGAATATAGCATGGAAATCGGTACAGTTTCCCCGGCGCGTATCGCAGGCATAGTAAATATCGCCCTGCCCCCAGCCGGTACCCGTTTTGTCGTATTTCACCGTAGCGATAACATGATTGTAGATGGCCCTTGCTTTCTGAAGGTCTGTTCTGGCCCCAACGGAGTCGACTACTCCCTGCGCCCATCGTTTGATGTTTCCATCGATAGGTACCAGCCGGTCTGGTTTCAGCCAATGGGCCAGATCGGCTGGTGCCACAATCGATTTCGGGCTGTTACCGGCTTCCAGCCGCTCCTGAATGTGCTCTTTGCGAGTGGCCGTAAACCGCATGTCGATCATAAAGCTGGCTGTTGGATTGGCAACCGTGAGGTGCATTATCCGGTTGCCGTACTGCGCCGTGTCGATCCGATACGGATAAGGCGACATAATGATCAGGTTCGTAATCGTTTGAAAAGGACTGTTATGTGGCACTGGTACCCAAACGTCTACGGTACGGTTCCCGGCTGTTCCTGCGCTTACGACCGTTTTATAGGTAAACTCCACTGTCCGCTGCCTTGGCGGTGCGGTGGTAGCCGACAGCAGACCTGTTGTCAATAAGACAATCAGGCTCTGGCATAACCAGGCAGGGTAGGGGTGTCGAATTCGTTTGTCGTTCATTGGTTTGTTGCTTCCATCTTTATAAACCCCGGCACCGCTCGGTGGTTCCACTGCGAGCCGTAGTTTGGTGTCCATAAGCTGTTTGGGGGGCATTGACGGTTAAGTCAGCGCGCTCAGCCAATGGTTTGGAAGGACTTTATAATCTGTAATCCTATGGAATAAGTATCAAAACAATAATCTGAAACGTTTCAACTCTTGATCCTTCTTTTTTGCTCCTCCTGTTACTTTCTTTTGTAGGGCGGTAGTCACAGGTGCCGGGCCTTGATTCGGTCGTAAACGATCTGATTATGCCGCTGATAGGCCACCAATTTGCTCATCGGCCAGTTCTGGTGGGTTGCACCGGGCAGCTCACCCCTGCATCATGTATTGGTAAATCCATTCGGAAACGGTAGCCATCGTGGCCGATGTTTTCTTGTCGTCAGAAATGTCCTTCGATAAAAGGACCAGCACGTATTTTCGCCCGTCGGGTAGAAAGACAATGCCTGAGTCGTGTCGTACGCCTGTAACAGAACCTGTTTTGTGGGCTACTTTTACCGATGCCGGCAGCCGGGCAGGGATGGCGTCGTTGAACCGCTGGTCAAGCAAGGTTCCAATCATAGCCTTCGAGGCTTCGGGACTCACCGCCTGGCCGGTAGCCAGTTTGTCGAAAATCATCATCAGGTCGTACGCCGTCGTTGTGTTGTTGAGTCCCCTGGCAAATGCCTTACTGTCTTCTACGCCCCGCCGTACCTGAATGTCGCGAGCGCCCAGATCTCGCATAGTTTGGGTGACCTGTTGGGCCCCCACCCGCTCAATGACCAGGTTGGTAGCCAGATTACTGCTGACAATGATCATGTCATACACCAGCGAACCCAGCGTTCGGCGGGTACCCACCTGCCGGTAAATCGATGTATCGCTGTCGTCTTTGGCATTCAGGCTGTAGGGGCTGCCGTCGACAATACTTTTGAATTCGGTTTTGACGAGCATGGAATCCGATAGCGACAGGCTATGGGCAGCCTGCTGTTTGTAGACCTCAATCATAACCGGCGTTTTCATCGTACTGGCCGCATGAAATTCCTCCCGTTCCCGAATCAGCAGTTCCTGGCCAGTGGCTACGTCTTTAAAGGCGACGGCGAAGATGCCGGTCTGCTGGCTTAGTTCGCGGTCGATTTTCTGCCGTAAATCGGGTAATGTCAGACGGGACTGGGCCACTCCCGGTTGCCGGAGGGCAACTAAACAAGTAAAGGCAATGGCCAGACAAGGGATGGCGCGGTATAAAAGCTTCATGAATGCAGATTGTATAAACGAACAGACTAAGCCAAAATCTAGTCAATCGCGTGCATTTATGCACTATGCCCGGCCAAAATGACGCTGTCACTAACGCACCCGAATATCGGCCTGGGCCTGATCATCTTCGCCGTTCTCGAAACCGTTGCCAACTATTGAGTCGGTGTCTGCTATGTCCGACAGGGTAATCTGCACCTGATTGATCCATCGGCCTCCACTGGTTACCCGCGCCTGAAACGACGTGCTCGTCACACCGCCCGCCTGTACGTTAGTCAGGCTTGTGCTCAGCAGCTTTCCGTTGGCCGACCAGCCAGTTCCGCCAACGAAGTCAAGCCCATCCGGCAGTTTATTCTGTAGCTGTACCGTTCCCGCCACAGCACCCCCGCCGTTGTTTACCCAGATCGTACAGGTTACCAGTTCATTGATGGCCGGGCTGCGATTACTTAACGCCATCTGCAGGCTCAGGTCGACCCGGTTTGGGTTGGGAGCAGGCTGGTTCGTAGTTACAACCGGCAACGGGCGTTGGCCAGGGTTAGGCGATTCATAGATGACGCTCCCCGCATCAGGCGTCCGGAAACATACTAGGGCCGCATCATCCTCTCCATCGGCGGTGCCTGAGCCAGGCGTACTGTCGGGGTCCGATAAGGTAGCAGTCGTTATCTGGGCTGCCAGTCGGTACGTACCGGGCTGCGTCAGCTTGAGCAGAAACACAATTGTCGTGTCAGTACCTACCCGTAGATTTTGTATGGCTCCACTCAAGACGCCATCCGTATACTGCACGCCATTGACACCTGAAAATTGAAGCCCGCTGGGTAACCGACACGTCCATTGGCCGCTAACAGCGCCATTGGCGACCGTTAGCTGTTCATTTCGTATCCTCAGTCGAACCGTGAGCGACTGGCCCGCTGGCAGTACCTGCCGGTCGGTTTGTAAAGTAAGGCTCAGGTCGGCCACCAGGGTTGGGCGTTCCTGGGGCACGAACGTAGGATCTTTTATCAGCAATAGAGAGGTTAAGGGGGCCAGCGTTAGTGAGCCAGCATAGGGACGATTCATGGCATCGCGGTAGCCGCCGGTGAACAGGACCACGCTGTCGCGGAGGGTTGGATTATAGAATAGCCGGATGCATTCATCCGGATTGACGTCGGTTCGTATGGCTTCCTTCAGGCCTATGTTGTCAAACCAGGCGGTTTGCCCATCTTCCGATGCCTGGTAGACAAGCAGCGCACTTGCTTCGTCCATTGTTGGCGTGAAAGCTACCTCGTAGGTCATGCGTTCGTTATTTAGCATAATCACTTTCCGGGGAACCAGATCCTGATAGGAGCCGCTGCGCTGTCGTAGGAAAACATCAACTCGTTTGGCCGACGACGCCAGGGCATCGAACTGGAGATAGTATGTTTTCCCCTTAGTTACCGATCCAATGTTCGTGTAGGCCAGTACGTAGGAATCGGTCTTGTTGGAAGCCGATGCCACGCCCACCTGCAGGCTACCTTCATCGAGTCGATTGGTGTTGTCCCATTGGGCGCGGCCATTGCCATAGGGGCTCCAGGTCTCCCAGTTTTCGTTGGTACTGCCGAAGGTATTGGTGAGCAAACTTTTTCCGGTGGTCGTTATTACATAGTCGTTGAAGGTAGCCGGACTGTTTCGGGAGTTCATGTCTTTCCCGAATCGGGTTTGCCACTCAGCCAGCGATAGGTCGGAACCAACGGTAGTGCCATCGTTATAGATGGCCCGGACCTTGAAAATATCTTCGAATGGCCGGATGTAGGAGTTGTTATCGAAGGTGCCATATTGGTTCAAATCCGATACGTTGGATTCGTATTTAACGACGGTCTGGCTGGAGATTCGTCCCGCCAGAATATTGTGGTGGATCGAATTGTTGCGGGGCGTACAAACCCCCTTATTGTCGGTAAGCGCCAACTGGCCTTCGCTGTTGTTATAGCTGGTGTTGCCTGAGATGCTCAGATTAGAGGCAGCATGCAGATAAATACCCAGCCCGGTACAGTTGAAGATCGTGTTGCCGGTAATGTCGGCGTTCTGGGTACAGTCGTCGAAATAAATCCCGTTGGCACCCGAGTAAGTACCACCGGGCGTACCCTCGGGCGCGCCGATGCCGTTGAAGATAATATTCGATGTCAGGTGAATATCGCTCATCGCATTCTTGTTGCCATTCCAGGTGTAGATACCACCGCCATCGCTTTTGGTCAGGCAAAAGTTCGAGATGACATTTTTACGAATGGTCGTGCTGTTGGTAAACGAGATCGCGTTATAGCCGATGCTGTCGATGCGGTTGTTTTCGATCAGCATTGCCTGACTAACGGATGTTTGAAGTCCGTTTCCCTGTCCATCGTTATTCGTACTGCGTCCCGCATCGACGCCTACATGGTTCAGGATATTATTGCGAAACGTAACATTCTGATAAGGTCCTATCCAGACCCCATTGTTATTGATGTACCGAATGGTGCTGTTTTCGATGACAATGGCCTGCCCCGTTCCCGAAATGACCACACCATCTTCGCCTGCGTTCAGGATGTCGAGGTTGGAGAACGTCAGGCTGGAGCCGGAACGAACAGATAAATTAGCGGTTCGTGCCTGTGTCAGGCTCAGGTTTGTCAGGGATATATACTGAACTGAAGCGAGGTCGACTGCCTGATCAGCGGCTGTAACCGTAAGATTCTGTTTGTTGGGGTCGCCCGTGGCATCGTAGAGCTGGATGGTTTTTGTACTGGTATCGAACGCCCATTCACCCGGCCGATCCAGCGTCGCGGGGTGGTTCTGGACAAAGTATCCCCATCCATCCTGAATGCCGTATCCAGAGTTAATCGCTGCCAGATTGAGCACGTTCCCCGACTGGCTGCTGAAGCCATACCGGTTGGTAATCCACTGCATGGTGCGGATAACGACTTCGGTGCCTTTCCAGCCCGTATTCAGGTTGAGGGAGATGGGTTGCCTGGAGGTGATCTGGCTGTTGCCCTGGTGCGTCTGAACCGTCAGATAACCTTTGTTCGTATCGCCGGGGTTGGGGTAGCGCCCCAGCGGCAGGGCCTTGTCGTTGCGGAAGACGCCGGTTACCGGCCCGGTGCAAGCCGAACAGGTTGTTTGCCAGGTATCTGTTCCTACTTTAGTCCAGTTGGTTAAGGGTATGGCTCCACTAAGGATTGGCTTGGCCCCCGTACCATAGGCATCGAAACGAATAGGTTGTGCGGCAGACCCGGACTGGCGAATGAGCAGCCCGCCCCGAAACGTATCGCCCCGGCGAAACAAGACCTGATCGCCGGGTTGTAACAGGGTAGCGTTGACTTTGGCCAGACTCTGAAACGGGCTTTCGGCCGACCGACCGCTATTGCCATCGCTGCCGTTGGCGGCTATATAGTAGGTAGTCTGGGCTACGCCATTCGAGCAAAGTGTAACCAACAGCAAAAGTGAAACTATACGATGAATGAACGAGCTACAATTTGTTGTAAATAAACGTATCACAGGACAGGAAAAGTTAAGGGCGAAACGGTGGCAGGGGAGTTACAGTCGTTCATGACTTGATGGGCCGACTAACCATTTCCCATCTGAATAACTCTCGTTGTGTTTACTATTTGTTTTATAAGTATATAAGTGAGATAATATATTTTGTTTTGGTATACTACAAATGCAAACAAAAATCAGGCCATTAATTTGTCTACGTCCCTAAATACCAGCCGTATCGCAGGATTGGGGTATCCTGGTGTGGAGACTTGCTCAGGTGACTAAGTAGCTCTAACCGCCGGGAGTCTTTATTCGCTGTGGCAACTGGCACAGGACAGGGATTAGATAGGTTGGTTCGACGGTGGGGCAGATAAAAGGTGTTTGCCGTTCGGGAATAAAGGGGCACTATGCATAAACCTGCCAATCGTATCCCCGTGATCAGCAACACGACCAAACACGACTAAACCAAGATCAATGGCACTCGGACCAACAACGGAGAACATCAAAATCAAAGAGGGTGAATCAACCGGCAACGTCGGCATAGCCTTTGTCCTCGTCACAAGTTTATTTTTCCTGTGGGGACTGGCTAACAGCTTGAACGGGTCGCTCATCAAGCAGTTCCAGATTGCACTGGATCTCAATCGGTTTCAGGCTGGGATCGTTGATTTTGCTTTCTACCTCGGCTATTTCTTTATGGCGCTGCCTGCTGGTTATGTGATGCGGAAGTATGGATACAAGCGTGGCATTCTGTTTGGCTTATTGCTCTACGGGGGCGGAGCCTTTCTATTCTACCCGGCGGCCGAAGTCAGGGTCTACAGCTTTTTTCTGTTTGCTCTCTTTACCATGGCGTGTGGTATCGCGTTTCTGGAAACGGCTGCCAATCTGTATGTGACGGTACTCGGCGATCCGGCCAAATCCGAATGGCGACTGAACTTTTCGCAGTCCTTCAACGGGATCAGCCTCATTCTGGGCCCCATTATTGGTGCCATGTTTATCTTTTCTAAAACGGAGTATACCCCCGACATGCTGACCGCCATGGCTCCCGCAGCAGCCGAAGCAATTCGGGTAGAGGAGGCATTATCGGTGCAGGGACCGTATTTAGTAATCGGGCTGATGGTGGCGTTCATGGCTCTGTTATTTGCCATAACCAAAATGCCCGAAGTCGGGGCCGCCGAGGAACAAACTTCCGGTAGTGTTCCCATCACACGGGTTTTACGACATCGGCATCTATCCTTAGGCATTATCGCTCAGTTTGCCAACGTGGGCGCTCAGGCAACGCTCTGGGGGTATTTTGTCGATCTTAAACTCGACTTTTCGCGTGATGGGCACTGGGCACTGGCACAGGCTTATATGAATGCGATCAACACATTGACCGGTTCGCCAATGGACATGTCGCCAACGCAGATTGCAGGTTTTCATGCCTCTTTTGCCTTGGTGCTCTTTATGATCGGGCGTTTTGTGGGTACGTCGATGATGACCCGGATTCGGCCCAACCGGGTACTGGCTATTTTCTCGGCTGGTTCAGTAGCAATGATTATCCTGTCGATGCTGACAGGCGGTGTTACGGCCGTGATTGCGCTCAGCTTCACCTATTTTTTCCAGTCGATCATGTTCCCCACCATCTTCGCGCTGTCTACCAAAAACCTGGGAGCTTCAGAGTCGAAGATAGCCTCTTCGCTGGTTATCATGAGCATTGTGGGTGGTGCGCTTATGCCGCTTGTAGCGGGCGCTTTGTTTGCCAGAGGTGCTGTTTATGCGCTGGCCGTACCGCTGATCTGCTTTGCTTTTATCGTGTATTATGCCCTGAATGGGTACCAGTCCAGACGGGATGAGGTGACGCAGGAATCAGTGGCTGTGTAGCCTGGTTGGGCGTTTGTGGTCTCTGGCAGCCAAACGTAATCGATCCTGCCAGAGCGGTTTCTGTATTATTTATAGCTGATTAGTATGCGCTACTGCTTTGCACTTGACCTCAAAAATGACCCGGTTCTGATTGCCGAATATGAACATTACCACGAAGCTATCTGGCCGGAAATACGCCAAAGTATGTATGATGCCGGTATAACCGTGATGGAGATCTACCGAATCGAAAACCGAATGGTATTATTGATGGATACGGCCGATGACTTTAGTCTTGAGCGCAAGGCTGAGATGGACGCGGCTAATCCAAAAGTACAGGAGTGGGAAGCCCTTATGTGGCGCTACCAGGAAGCTTTGCCCTATGCTGAACCGGGTCAGAAGTGGCTACCAATGAAGCGAATCTTTGTGTTGTAAGTAAACTTGTTTGCATCCCTCTGTTTGACTGCCCGTTAACACCCTGCCAGTGGGTGTTAACGGGTAGATTTGTTTTAAGCAATTAAAATGGTTAAAACATGACAATTTTACTTGACAATATGTAAAGTAAACTTTGCGTTTGATGAAAAAGAAACATTGGGTCGATATGAAAACGAAATGGCTTTTTCCGCACCACTACCGGCTGATTGGCTGGTTGATTTTTGTTCCATCTGCTTTACTTGGGTTGGCAGCGTTCTACGAAGAATTCGACCTGTTTGATTCGTTGGGCAGTGTTTCGCCCGGATCACACATGTTTAAATCGGATGACTTTTTCGCGTCGTTGTTTAGCAACGCAAATTTTACGGATGAGTTAGCCGCTGTTGGTGTCATCGCCGGCTTGCTGTTTATCGCCTTCTCACGGGAAAAAGTCGAGGACGAAATGATTGGTCAGTTGCAGCTCGAAGCCCTGCAATGGAGCGTTTACGTCAATTATCTGGTATTGGCTATCGCCATTGTAGCGGTCTACGATGGCGCGTTTTTTAACGTTATGATTTACAACATGTTCACCGTTTTATTGGTGTTTATTGGCTGGTTTCGGTGGCTTATTTTTCGCAGTAATCAACGAATAATTGCATGAAGAACCGTTTGAAAGTCGAGCGCGCTGAACATAATCTATCGCAGGCCGATTTGGCAGATCGAATCGGGGTAAGCCGACAAACAATCAATTCGATAGAAACTAGCCGGTATATACCCTCCACTGTACTGGCGTTGAAACTGGCGCAGGTATTTGACCGATCTGTAGAGCAATTATTTCAGTTAGACGAAACAGATTAAGGTATACTTATAAAATAAATGTACGTTTAATAAATAATTGAGTTAATTAGTAGTTTACGAAAATTGATATAAATAAATAAAACGCATATTTGTTACAGGGAATTGTTGGTAGCCGTTCTATGGACTGTTTTATTGACACCGACCGTGTTTCTCTATTTTAACCGGTAGGGGAATGCAGTGATTAGGATAGTGCGACTTATTGAATGTAAAAAATTCTATAGTAGCAGAGGGTAGATTGGGTATCCGAATGCCGGTTGAAGGTATGCCGTTAAGACGCGCAACCTTTACCGGCATTTTTGTTTTTGACCCGTATATTTGACTGTCTATCATTCGCGTCTACATGAAATACACTGTCTACCGGTTACTCCTGCTACTACTATCGACACCTGCGTTGATATGGGCGCAGACATCCCCTGCTGCTAACTACGTTCGGGATAATTTTCAGAAGTTCGAGTACAAAATTCCAATGCGCGATGGCACGAAACTGCATACGGCCGTTTATGTGCCCAAAGGGGCGTCAGCAGCAAATACATATCCGTTTTTGATGCAGCGAACCTGCTATAGTGTCGCTCCCTATGGTCCTGATGCGTATCCGGCTTCGGTTGGTCCATCGGGTACGCTCATGCGCGATAAGTACATATTCGTCTATCAGGACGTACGGGGGCGCTGGGCATCGGAGGGTAAATGGACCAATATGACGCCCAACCTGCCCGATCCCCAACCGGCTGTCAGGAAAGGACGTAAACTATCCCGGTCCACCGTTTCAACGGCCGCAACTGCCGGGTCGCCCGATGAGAGTTCCGATACGTATGATACCATCGAATGGCTGCTCAAAAATGTGCCGAATAATAACGGGCGCGTTGGGCAGTGGGGGATTAGCTATCCTGGTTTCTATACAGCAGCTTCACTACCTGACGCGCACCCTGCGCTGAAAGCGGCCTCACCTCAGGCACCGGTGTCAGATTTCTTCTTTGACGACTTCCACCATAATGGCGCGTTCATCCTGGCGTATCTGTTCACGTTTCCGGTCTTCGGTATCCAGACCCCCGGCCCTACGACGAAGTCATGGTATGATGATGCGTTCATAAAAACGGGCTCGAAGGATGGGTTTCAGTTTCAGTATGACCTGGGGCCCCTGAAAAATGTCAAGAACTACTATAAAGACAATTTCTACTGGCAGGAAACCGTCGAGCACCCCAACTACGACGAGTTCTGGCAAAAGCGCAGCATCCTCCCGCACCTCAAAAACGTCAGGCCTGCCGTGATGACCGTTGGCGGCTGGTTCGATGCTGAGGATTTATACGGCCCGCTAAACATTTATAAAACGATCGAGAAAAATAACGCAGGTACCTACAATACACTGGTAATGGGGCCTTTCGGGCACGGCCGTTGGTCGCGTGAGACGGGGCATACGATGCACAGCAACATTTACTTTGGTGATAGTGTAGCAACGTTCTATCAGCGAAACATCGAAGCACCGTTCTTTGGCCACTTTCTGAAAGGAGCGGGCGATGGTAAAACGGGCCTGCCCGAAGCTTACCTGTTCAATACGGGCCGAAACGAGTGGCGCACGTTCGACAAATGGCCCGCGCCGGATGCCCAGACGAAACAGTATTATTTGATGACAGGTGGTGGGTTGGCCACCAACAAAGTCATGGGATCTACCGATCCGAGCGGAAATAGTTTCTCCGAGTTCGTCTCAGACCCCATGAAACCTGTTCCTTACACCGAGGATATTACGACAACACAAGGGTTTACGCCGTTCAACTATATGTCGGAAGATCAGCGTTTTGCTGGTAGACGGCCCGATGTGCTGGTGTTCCAGACCGATGTACTAACCGAAGACATGACGCTGGGTGGTGAGATTATGGCTAAACTAAAGGTGAGCACAACGGGAACGGATGCTGATTGGGTAGTGAAACTGATCGATGTGTATCCACCCGATGAGCCGAACAATCCATACATGCCCAATAAAAACATCACCCTGGGTAATTACCAGCAGATGGTGCGTTCGGAAGCTATGCGCGGTCGGTTTCGCAACTCGTTCGAAAAGCCGGAACCGTTTAAGCCTAACGAAATAACCGACGTGAACTTCCGGCTACAGGATGTACTCCACACCTTCAAGAAAGGCCACCGGATGATGATTCAGGTGCAGAGTACGTGGTTCCCGCTCATTGACCGCAATCCACAGACATACGTGGATAATATTTTCAAGGCCGACGAGAAGGATTTCAGAAAAGCGACACACCGCGTTTATGATAGCTCCGTGATTGAATTTCAGGTGGTGAAATGAAACCAAGGTCGTTGCAGGGCTATACGCCTGTGGGCTGGCTTCAGGTATTAAAAAGAACAGAGGTCCGTTTGTTCTTTTTTTCGACTCTGTACGTCTACAGTGGAGATCATCCCACCCTGTATGGCCTTTATATCTCGCTTTATCAATCCGTTCACAGATTACGGGTTCAAACGTTTGTTTGGCACCGAAGCCAACAAAGACCTGCTGATTGACTTTCTGAACCAGCTGTTGCCACAGAAGCATCAGATCACAGATCTCCAATATGCTCGGAATGAATGTATTGGCGTAAACGAATTGGATAGAAAAGCCGTTTTCGATTTATATTGTGTAAGCCAGAATGGTGACCGCTTCATCGTGGAGCTACAGAAGGCGAGACAGGTTTATTTCAGGGATCGCAGTATATTTTACTCGTCTTTCCCCATTCAGGAACAGGGTCAGGTTGGCAACTGGAATTTTAAACTGGCATCGGTATATACTGTGGCGGTACTGGACTTTGTGTTAACCGCTAATGCAGATGTGATCAATACGGTACAGTTGAAAGATCAGCACAACGAAGTATTTTACGATAAGCTAACGTATATCTACATGGAAATGCCCAAGTTCACAAAAACCGAAGATCAGTTAGAAACGCAGTCTGACAAATGGTTGTACCTGTTCAAGCATTTACCTGATTTGCAGGAACGCCCTGAACAGTTACAAGAGCGTATCTTTCACCGGTTATTTGAAGCGGCCGAGGTAGCGAATTTCGACCGGGCGGAGCGGGATCGGTACGAGCAAAGCTTAAAATCGTATCGGGACTTACAGAACGTTCTATCGTTCGCCGAAATGGATGGTATTGAAAAAGGAATTGAAGAGGGTATCACGCAAGGCATCGAAAAAGGCATTCAGCAGGGTATTCAGCTAGGTATCGAACAAGGTGTTCAGCAGGGGATTGAACAGGGTGTTCAGTTAGGTATTGGAAAAGGCATCGAGCAAGGAGTTCAGCAAGGGATTGAACAGGGGAGTTACCTGGCTACAGCCCGGATAATCCAGAATGCGCTGGACAAAGGCTTTTCTGTAGCGCAAGTGGCTTCTTTGGTCGATCTACCTGTAGAAGCAATTGAAAAATTTATAAACAAATAAAAACACATACGTTATGAAAGCCATTTGGAATGGTCAGATCATCGCCGAAAGTGATGATACCATCATTATTGAGAATAATCATTATTTCCCTAAAGAGTCTGTTAAGGCTACCTATCTCAGCGATAGTCAGACACACTCCACCTGTCCCTGGAAAGGTCTCGCTTCGTACTATTCGTTGACTGTAGACGGGAAAACAAACGCCGATGCAGCTTGGTATTACCCCGACCCAAAACCGGCAGCCAGTGAAATTAAAGACCGGGTTGCGTTCTGGAAAGGCGTTCAGGTTACGCACTAATGATCGACGTCCGCAACTTGACGAAGCGGTTTGGCGATCATACAGCCGTCAATGATATATCCCTGCGTGTTGGGCCGGGCGAAACGCTGGTGTTGCTGGGTACCAGCGGTTGCGGTAAAACCACAACGCTTAAGATGATGAATCGGCTGATTGAACCCGGGGGCGGTTCAATCAGCGTCGATGGTGTAGACGTTGCTCAACAGGATGGCCCTGGCCTGCGCCGACGGATTGGGTATGTAATTCAGGACGGAGGGCTGTTTCCACATTATACCATTGCCGAGGCCATCGCTACAGTGCCGAAACTCATTGGCTGGACACCCACTCAAATTCAGGAACGTACCCGCGAGCTGATTGATAAACTTCAACTACCTGAATCGCTTCTGAATCGCTACCCCGCCGAATTAAGCGGAGGTCAGCGGCAGCGCGTTGGTCTGGCACGTGCTCTGGCAGCCCGCCCACCGGTAGTACTGATGGATGAACCCTTTGGCGCGCTAGATCCTTTTACCCGTCGGCATGTACGGCGGGAACTGTTTGGTCTTAACGAACTACGAGAAACGACCGTGGTGCTAGTTACGCATGATGTGAGCGAAGCCCTTGAACTGGCCGACCGGATTGCACTCATGGATAAAGGACGTATTGTACAGATTGGGCCACCCGACGAACTTCTGAATCACCCCGCTACTGATTTTGTCCGCGATTTTCTGGACGACCAACCGCGACGTAACCAACTGGAATGATCGATTTTTTTACTTTCGTCCGCGATAATGCCAGTAAACTACTTGAACAGACGCTCACCCATATTGGCCTGACATTCGTATCATTACTGCTGGCCTTATTGATTGGTTTGCCCTTGGGCATCCTGATCGCCCGCAAAAAACAACTGGCGAGTGGTGTTCTGGGTATAGCAGGCGTGTTACAAACCATACCAAGTGTAGCACTGCTTGGATTTCTGATTCCCCTGCTGGGTATCGGTATTGGACCGGCGCTGGTTGCGCTGTTTCTGTATGCACTCCTGCCAATTATTCGCAATACGTTCGTTGGCATTACCGAAGTTAGCCCATCCATAATCGAAGCGGCTCGCGGTGTGGGCATGACCGATGTCCAGATTTTAACGAAAGTTCAGCTGCCGCTGGCATTACCTGTCATTTTTGCGGGCGTTCGCACGGCTACGGTCATTAACGTGGGCGTGGCTACACTGGCGGCTTATGTAGCGGCTGGCGGACTAGGGGAGTTTATCTTTAGCGGTATTGCGTTGAGCAATGTCAACATGATGCTGGCCGGTGCAATTCCGGCCGCGCTGCTGGCTGTAGGTTTCGATTTGGGGCTGGCCCGACTACAGCGGTTGTCAGGCCGCAATGTGCGCATCGGTACGGTAGCCCTGGTAATACTCGTGCCCTTTCTGTCGGCGTTTTATTTATTGCCTTATGGGCAGGATAAGCTTGTAACAGGATTTGCCCACGAATTTTTCGGACGTGCCGACGGTTATCCCGGTCTGCAAAAAACGTATGGTTTGACTGTAAATCCCCGACTTATCGATCAGAATTTAATGTACGAGGCCATTCACCGTCATCAGGTCGATATCATCAGTGGTTACTCGACCGACGGCCGGATCAAGGCGTTCGATCTGCGGGTGCTGGACGATAACCGACATGCATTTCCGCCCTATGGGGCGGCCCCCGTTGTTCGGCAGGCTACGCTCGACCGCTATCCCGACCTCGGCCCAACGCTAAACCAACTGGCCGGGAAGCTGACCGATTCAGTCATGACAGACCTGAATTACCGGGCCGATTACCTGCATCAGTCGCCCGAAACCATTGCCCGTGATTTTTTGAGAAAAGTGGGTTTGTATAAAGTACCTGCGTCGGTCGACCGTACCGGGACAGTGGTGATGGGCTCGAAGGTGTTTACCGAACAGTATATACTGGCGGAGATTTACCGGCAGCTTATCGAAGGCTATACCCAACTGCGTGTCGTTGCCCGAACGGGGCTGGGAGGAACACAAATCTGCTTCGACGCACTCCGTACCGGGGCCATCGATTTCTACCCCGAATATACCGGAACAGGGTTGCTGGTGATTCTACAACATCCAGCCGGTACGCTCAATACGCTATCCATGCAACCGGACTCCGTGTATGCGTATGTCAATCAGCAATTTGAGAAGCGGTACCAACTGGTCTGGCTAAATCCCCTGGGGTTCAATAACAGTTACTCACTGATGATGCGCCGGGATCAGGCACAGGCATTGCGCATCGAGTCCATAGAGGGATTAGTCCGGTACTTGAAAAATGATCAGTAAGGCGGGTATAAATCAGTCCCTTTATCTGATTTGCCAACAAAATTTATACTGATCTGGCAATTAAGCTGCCAGTAACCCCCACACAGAGCAGCTTTCCGGGATTTTGCTAACCTAAGCGTGACGTAGGCGGATTGCTGTGAAGTTCAGATTCCTGTAACAAAATCAAGCCTGTTTTCTATGATAGGCTCTACCGAGCACCGACCCGTAGGAGCGCGTAGATAGACCGTTTAATAAACACCCGTAGCCCGACCTTGGTTATAAAAGGAAGCCCTGTCTCGATTGACGGGGTCGATGGTTTATGGAGTTACCCGCCAATTGTACCTGCCTGGTGGGTGCCATTCTGTCTTTGCCGATGTAACACAACCTATTCGAGACTGCATGCTTATTCGAATCTATCTTAATGCATTGTTGGTGAGTTTACTGCTGATTGGCGTCTGTAGGCCGTTGGTAGGCCAGAATACAGATAGTACCACCGCTAAACCGGTTGCCCAAAGTATTCCGGATACTTTATTATTTAAGATACAAAAGGCACAGTCGGTCATCACCCAGATAAAGGCCGCTGATAAAAAAAAGTATGGAATCACGCGCGTACGGGCTGGACTGGCAACTGTAAAGACAACCATCGCTCCGGTAGCGGCCGACGTCCGTACCCATGGGAAAACGATCGACTCCAAAAATCTCTCTAACTATAGCCTGATTCTGAACGATGCTCTCAAGCAGTTGACCGATTGGCGGACACTGCTTTCCCGATCGAGCAACGATTTACAAGGCAATCTCGACCAGGTGCTGGCCCTGAGTACAGATTCTCTACTGACTGTAGCTAGTACTGATAGTACAGACAAAAAGTTATACGCCGATCAGTTGGCTGGTCTTAAAGGGCAGTTGCAGGATGCAGGCACCCGTACCAGTGCCCGCCTGGATACAGTAAGCCGCTTGCTGGCTGATGTATCGGGTACCTATCTAACGATCAGTAATCTACAGACAGCTATCAATGAGCGGTTGGATAAGTCAACGGAAAATGCGTTCCGAAAGGAGTCTCCTTACCTGTGGGAGGCCCCGTCCACGGTTGCTGTCAGCAATTTGCCTGAGCGTCTTTTAGCAAGCTACCGGGGCCAGGCTAAAATAGTCAACTATTTCTTCGCGTCTACCTGGGACAATCGTCTTTTGCTGCTGCTGCTAACCGGGACATTTTTCGTCTGGGTGCTTGCCAATTACAGAAAAGCCCGAACGCCTTCGCTCCGGCCAACAGTAGGCTCACTTCAACTTGATAATTTGAAGCCTGTTCCTGTTGCCGCGTCGCTGTTGGTGTTATTGAACCTACCGCCCCTGTTTGAGCCTCAATCGCCTTCTGTTTACATCGAAATTACCCAGTTTCTGCTGTTTCTGGTTATTGTAGTTCATTTGTGGGAACGCTTCTCGTTACATGAAATGCGGCTTTGGTTAGTAATCGGCGCTATGTATATCGTGCTGATCATAGCCAATTCGCTGGTCGACGATTCCTTGTTTATGCGGCTGGGATTACTGGTGCTGAACGCTGGATTTATGTATATAGGCATTGCTTTTGCCCGGCGGTTACCACGGCAGCATGTCAGCGCCCGAATTGTCAGGATGGTTACGTTACTATACCTCTTATTACAGGGTCTGGCTATCGTCTTTAACATTATTGGGCGCATCAGCTTAGCAAAGACTGTCGGTATTACAGCTGTAATCAGTCTTGTTCAACTGGCGGGGTTAGGTCTTTTCATTGAAGTGGTGCTGGAAGCGCTGGAACTTCAAATAAATATAAGTGCCTGCTCGCAGGGTTTGTTTTCCCGGGTGAACGTCAGTCATGTACGGCGGTCTTTCAAAAAAGGCCTGGCATTTATTGCTGTTGCTTTATGGCTGATCGTGTTTTTTATAAACCTGGGTGTAGCGGATGAGGTCTATAATCTGGTCAGTCATTTACTCACCAGGCCCCGCTCATTTGGCAGCATCAGTTTTACGCTGAGCAATGTGCTGTCGTTTTCTGTGGTTCTCTATTTGTCGAGCCTTTTACAGAAAAATATTGGTCTTCTATTTGGGGAAAGCTCTTTTTCAACTGCTGATGAACAAGTTGGCCAACTCAGTTCGGTACTGGCCCTGGTCAGGCTGGTTATCCTGATTGCCGGTATACTACTGGCTATTGCAGCATCGGGTATTTCGATCGATAAGTTTACGGTCGTGCTGGGGGCGCTCAGCGTTGGTATCGGCCTGGGCATGCAAAACATCGTCAGTAATTTTGTGTCGGGGATCATCCTGATTTTCGAAAAACCGTTCCAGATAGGGGACTACGTAGAACTGGCCGATAAGAAAGGCCGGATACGGGATATTGGTATTCGTTCGAGCCGCATGATTACCGCGCAGGGGTCGGAAGTAATCATACCGAACGGCGATTTATTATCCAATCGGTTAGTCAACTGGACGTCGAGCGATGTATATCTGAAAACTGAAATCACGCTGAAAGTGAGCAGTGACACCGACCTCCAACGGGTTCAGGAAATTATGACGAGCGAAGTAAGTCAGGTAGACGGGGCCATAAAAAATAGGCCACCCGAAATTGTGGTCACCACCATCGGTGGTGACAGTGTGGAACTCAAAGTGCAGGTCTGGATAAGCAGTATTTATGCAGAAGTGAACCTAAAAAGCCAGTTGTTGCAACGCCTGCTACCGGCCTTTAGAGAGGCAGCCATCAAATTGATGTGAGCAAGAGATGGGCTATTATACCCAGGCTATAGCTACCGATCATGCCATCAATCAGTAGTACATACATACGTATTGATGAGCATGACCGGTAGGAAAATTTATCATTTTTTGCTGACGAAGCGGTTGCCCTTGATATAATACCGATACGGTAACTCCGCCCCGAATTTGATGCCAATACGGGTTGTCGTCACCATCTCAAAGTCGTGAAGAACCGGCCCCCGAATAAAAATGGATGATGTGTCACCTGTTTTATCCGTAAGCGAGGCAAAATTGTGCGTTTGCCGGTTGATTCCCAGCGCGATGACCAGTTTGCCCGGACCGTTAGCAAGGTTCCTGAACCCATCGGCGGTATCGGCATCGATGGTGTTGTTGCGGTATCGTTCAAACCCGGTTTTAAAGGCTTCGTTGCGTCGGAGAGCCATTTGCTCAATGCCCTCGGTTGGCTCCAGGGCGCGTATCAACACGGCTTCTCCTACGCCTTCCGGCCCAGTAACGACGTTGATGCAGTTGTAATGGTTGTAAATCTGGTATACATAGAGCGTGCCGGCTGGCCCAAACATAGCCGCGTTTCGTTGCGTCGCCCGTCGGTAAGCGTGGCAAGCCGGATCGCCCGTTATGTAGCCTTCTGTTTCAACGATAATGCCTGCTGTAGGGCCGTCCGGCGACTCATGCACCAGCTCGCAGCCGAGTAGTAGCTGAGCCACTGTAAGCGTATCGTGATCCTGATAAACGTTGAGAGGTAATGGCTGCATGAGGGCTCTTAAATCACATTCATCGTTTGCTCTTTGATCTTTTCCAGCTCATCTTTCATTTGGACAACAAACCGCTGAATGGCTGCGTCGTTGGCTTTGGAACCGATGGTGTTGATTTCGCGGCCAATTTCCTGCGAAATGAAATTCAGTTTTTTGCCATTTGCTTCTTCGGTGGCCAGCACCTCCAGGAAATAGCTGAGGTGATTTTTAAGCCGGACTTTCTCTTCCGAGATATCGAACTTTTCAACATAGTACATCAACTCCTGCTCGAAGCGATTCTGGTCGAAGGTGTCACTATCCAGCAGCTCCTTCACTGAATTACGCATACGCTCACGCACGGCCGGAATCCGGCGCACATCCTGCTCCTCAATATCGGCCAGGCGGTCGGTGATGATCTGAATGTATTCCTGAAATTTAGTTTCCAGTACGGCACCGTCCTGCCGACGAAATTCGTCGCATCGGCGGATAGCGTCGGCCACGGCCGCCTGAACAGTGGCCCAGTCCGAAGCGTCGGCCGACGAATCATGTGACTCGGTCAGGTAGGCGTTGGGTTGCTGCAAAGCCAGTTGAAGCACATCGCTATCCGAAAATGCCATCAACATACTGTCAGCTGTCTCCTTCAGATCATTGACATAAGCGGCTACCAGCGGGCGGTTGATAATCGTACCCGGCCGGATGGCGTTGGTACGGGCCAGGTTTAGCGACAGTTCAACTTTCCCTCGTTCCAGCTGCTGGGTTAACAGAGCCCGTAATTCGATCTCTTTATCCGAAAACTGCCGGGGCATCCGGCAGTAAATATCTAAAAATTTAGAGTTCAGCGTTTTAACTTCTGCCGTCACGGCTAAACCGCCAGATTCTACGGTTGCGTTGCCGAAGCCGGTCATTGATTTTAACATCAGTTGTAGGGTTATAATGTGGTAACCAGTAAGTCAGTTGGTCAGTTGGTGAGTCAGTCAGTTAGTGAGTCAGTTAATGAGTTAGTCAGTGGCTGACGCATCCGGGATTCATGCGTCAGCCACTGACTAACTCATTAACTCATTAACTCACCGACTGACCAACTGTATTTAACTAACCGACTTATTAGCTGTTTTTTTCAACGCGCCGGCTTCCAGTTCCAAGAACTCTTTTCGCTGACGGGCTACATCGATGGCCGTGTAAATGGCCTGAAGCATGGATGTTTCGTCGGCGAGGTTTTTGCCTGCAATATCATAGGCTGTACCGTGATCGGGGGAGGTTCGCACGACGGGCATGCCGGCCGTGAAGTTGACCCCTTCTTCAAAGGCAATTGCTTTGAAAGGAATCAGACCCTGGTCGTGATACATGGCCAGCACGGCATCGAAGTTTCTATAATTTCGCGTACCGAAGAACCCGTCGGCGGGGTAGGGGCCAAACACCAGCTGGCCCTTATTGCGCAGGTCGGTTAACAGGGGTTTGATGATATCCTGTTCCTCGTTACCCAGTAATCCTTCTTCACCCGCATGAGGGTTCAGGCCCAGTACGGCAATCTTTGGTTTCTCGATACCGAAATCCTGCTTCAGCGATTGCATCATCAGGTTCAGCTTTTGCGCGATGCGTTCGCGGGTGACGTTCTGGCGAACGCGGCCCAGCGGTACATGACCCGTAACCACACCAACGCGGAGGGTATCGCTCACCATGAACATCAGATTATCCTGAACCTCGAATTGCTGGGCCAGGTATTCGGTGTGGCCGGGAAACTGAAATTCTTCCGACTGAATATTGTATTTATTGATGGGTGCCGTTACAAGTGCATCCAGCTTACCTTCTTTTAAATCATCGACAGCCCGCTGCAAACAGGCCAGGGCGGCCTGACCTGCTTCGGGGGTGACCTGACCCGGTTGAATATCCTGGCTTTGATCGGGCCAGCAGGTGATGACATTGGTTAGTTTATGGCTGATCTGGCCGACATTAGGTGTCCCGTTGAGGTTCCAGTCCTTCATGTCGATCAGGTTCCGGTATCGGTTCAGGATACGCATAGAGCCGTAGATAACGGGCGTACATAGCTTCTGGAGACGGTTATACTGGAGTGCCTTAAGAATGACTTCCGGACCGATACCGTTGTAATCACCCAGGGAGATGCCAATTACCAGCCGGTCTTCCCGACCCTGCGATTCGATTGGCTGATTTGACTGACCGTCGGACTTATCTCTATCCAGGTCTTCGGCGCGATAGCGATCATCGCGGGCGCGGCTCTCCGCATCACCCTCGTTCAGGTCGCGCTCGCGCGGATCGACCCCACGGTCGCGGCCGTTGGGCCGACCCTCATTCCGGTTTGGACGCTGGCCTCCATCCCGCTTGCCGCCACCTCGTTGGCCAGCGTCCCGCTGCCCCTCATTTCGTTGGGTAGCATCCCGCTGCCCTCGATTCTGCTGCTGCGGGGCGTTTTGTGGTGCATTTTCCCGCTGATTTTGGCCTTCCGGCTCTGGTCCGGTTTCCTGGGGAGCCGTAGCGCGTACACTATTTTCGCGGGGTCCACCGTCCGGGCGATTCCGGTTATCACGTTGCCCGTTGTTGCCACGACCCTGCTGCCGATTGTTTCGTTGATTCGGATTTTGCTGGGCGGCATCCCGCTGGGCGGCATCCCGCTGGGTGGCATCCCGTGGGCTAGACTCCGGCTGGACTGCATCCCGCTCATCCGACGATGGTTGTGCGTTGGGGGGCAGACTATTCGTATTCTGACTATCAGACGGTTGCTTAGGCGACGGATTGACACGTGATTCGTTCGGTTCGTCGGGTTGGCGTTGTTCCATGTACTTTTGTTAGTTTCGCCCTTTCAGGGAGCGGTAATTAGCCAGTCATTGACCAAAATAGTCCATTTATCAGTGAAATAGCCGACCGATTATTGCTCGCTGCTGGTTGTATAGACTGCAAGTTACGAAAACACAACGGATGTCCCAGACCCTGCCCGCCATTCTCATTGCCGACGAAATGCACCCGTCGCTGTTCAACCTGCTCAGTGAAGCTGGCTTTACCTATACCTATCAGCCCAGGATTACCCGGGCTGAACTGATTCAGCAACTCGAACCGTATGCCGGGTTGATCATCCGAAGCAAAACCACCGTCGACGCCGAACTGCTCAGTCAGGCACCCAACCTGCGGTTCATTGGTCGGGCCGGGGCGGGGCTTGATTTGATCGATCTGGAGACGACCGGGCGGCTGGGCATTCGGGTATTCCACGCCGGAGAAGGTAACCGCGATGCCGTGGGTGAACAGGCTGTTGGTATGCTCCTGGCACTGTTGACCAATTTACTCCGGGCCGACCGCGAAGTGCGTCAGGGAATCTGGGACCGTGAAGGAAACCGGGGCTACGAACTGGGTAGTCTTACGGTAGGTCTTATCGGATATGGCAATAACGGGAGTGCAACCGCACGTCGGCTCAGCGGATTTGGATGTCGGGCGCTGGCCTACGATAAATACCTGACCAATTATGGAAATCAGTACGCCCAGGAGGCTACCCTGGAGCAGATTCAGGCCGAAGCGGATGTGCTTAGTCTACATGTCCCCTTGACCGACGATACACGCATGCTGGTGAATGATGAATTTATCGATCAGTTTGCGAAGCCGTTTTACCTCATGAACGTAGCACGGGGTGAAATTGTCGCTCTGTCGGCCGTTGTGCGGGGATTGGAATCAGGTAAACTGCGCGGTGCCTGTCTGGATGTTCTTGAGAATGAAAAATTAAGCAAACTAACGCCCGCCCAGCAACAGGCTTTTGATTACCTGCGCCAATCGGACCGGGTTGTGCTAACACCCCATATCGCAGGCTGGACCCACGAAAGCTATATCCGGATCAACGAGGTACTGATCAGGCAGCTAACCCAGGGTTAACCCGTTCTCTTTTTTATTTTTGTTTTCAACCCACGACCGTGGGTTGAAAACAAAATGACGGTTATTTCTCCAGCGTGAAATTCGTGCTGGTGCAGGTCACTCCGCCCTCGCTCGTCAAACAGATCTGACCGGTGACAGCACCGACCGGTACCGTTACTACCAGCTGACCATTCGCATCGACGACGAATGTAGCGGCCGACGATGTCCCGTTGCTGAATTTAACCTGCTGTACAGCCGTTAGATTCTGACCCGATATCACCAGAGTAGCACCAACCTTGGCGGTTTTAGGAGCGAAGTCAATGATCGACACGGGAGGGATTACCGTAAAGACACTGGTCGTTGTTTCGCCTGCCGCATTCACAATACGCAGCGGTCCGGTTTGTGCTCCGTTAGGGACCAGTACCCACCGTTCCTTATCGTCGTTCCTGCCAGCGTCGATCGCCGGGGTGTTTGTACCGCTGAAAAAGATCTGTGCATCCAGCAGGAAATCGCCTTGTATGATAACCCGGTCGCCGAGTTTGGCTTTGGTCGGCACGGTGCCTGTAATCAGCGGCTTCTGCACCACCACCAGCGGAATTGCCGACGTTACTGACCCCGCCCGGTTAACGACGGTGATGAGACCGCTGGTACCATCGGGGGGTATGTTAACGAGCAGTTGAGACCCTTCAACCCGGTCCGTAATAGATACAGACTGGCCGTTGATGCGTACATCGGTGATACGATACAGGTTTTGCCCCGATATCGTAATTGCCCGGCTGCGTACCTGACGTGCTGGTGTGAAGGTAATGGCGCCGGGCTTCTGGTAATAAAAGAAGGGGTCGGCTGCCCGGCTGTTACCGCCAACACTACTCACGGCTATCGTAACCGAGCCTGTAACGGCCAATGGGGGTACGATGACCTCGATTTCGGTATTGCTTACGATCCGAAACTGGGCGGCAACCGTACCAAACGATACCGCCGATACGTCGCGCAGGTTACCGCCGGTGAGCAGAAGTTTATCCCCGGCAACACCGTCCCGTGCGCCAAGGGCAGTAATGAATGGCGGCTGAATAACCTGTACGGTATCGGTGCTGCTGGCTATTAGCTTCTCAAAAACCGTGACCGTGATTCGACCTGTAGTAGCAAATTCCGGAACGATCGTCCGAATTTCGGTGTCTTTGATCGTCGTTCTCGTGCGGTCCATCTGCTGGTCGTTGATGCGTATGATGGCATCAGTGAGGTTTGTCCCCTGGATAATCAACTCTGCCCCCGGGCGGGTTATTTTAGGCGAGACACTGGTGATCTGGGGGGTGCCCGCCAGGATGAAATCGCCCGATAAAATGCCCCCTGCCGTCTCAACGACGATCGTTAATGGACCACGTGGTAGGTTGTCCGGCACCACAACGGTGACTGCCTGCGCCGAACTGTCCTGAACAACAGCCCTGACATCGTTGAAGCGAATCTGCCGGATCTGATTCAGGTAATTACCCGTTAGTACGATGGCGGTGCCCGGCAGACCATTACCGGGGGTGATGCCGGTTAGGGTAGGGGGCGGCTGCTGAACCTCAAAAGGCAACGGGTCAGAAACACCCTGGTCATTACTGACCCTGACCTGTGTCAGGCCGGGTGGTACCAGGGGAACAACAGCGCGAATCGAATTTTCGTCCTTTGCTATCAGGGTGGCTGAAACAGCTGTTGCTCCTATCCCAACCGTTACTATCGGATCAGCCCCGAACTGATAGCCTGTCAGGCTGATTTCTGTACCAACAAATGCTTTCGTAGGGGCGATTGTGATTAGTTCTGGAGGATTGGTCTGGACACGGCAGCTCCACCCGACAAGTAACTGGAGGAAGCAGACAAAAAGCGATAATCGTGATTTCATAAAAGCAGCAAATGCAATCTGTACCCGGCACTTCCTGGTAAAATTAGCCATTTTCGGCGTCCAAAAACCATTTCTTTCGAAAGCCTGTTACGTAGTATACAGGATGAGGAATGAATAGCGCGGGTAACATTCGCTGAAAAAGTCCGGAGTATCGGCTTATCTATTCTTCATTTTTTTTATTATCCATCAAGTATCAATGAACTACCGCAGCCTGAAATCAACGAATTTAGTTAAAATAAAGACCCTTGGCGAGTTAAAAGCCGCAGGATACGTATCCCGCCCAATCAAGCAGGAATTGCGGGAGAATCTCATCGAACGTATCAAGAACAAAGAAGTTGTCTTTCCCGGGATCTGGGGGTATGAGGACACGGTAATCCCTGACGTCGAACGGGCGATCCTGTCCATGCACCACATCAACCTCCTGGGTCTTCGTGGTCAGGCCAAGACCCGGATTGCCCGGCTGATGGTGAACCTGCTCGACGAGTACATACCGGTCGTGGCCGGGTCGGAGCTGAACGATGATCCGCTCGAACCGCTGTCGCGCTTTGCCATTGATCTGATTGCTGAAAAAGAGGATGCAACGCCCGTTACGTGGCTGCACCGGGATGACCGGTATACGGAGAAACTGGCAACACCCGATGTGTCGGTAGCTGACCTTATTGGCGACGTGGACCCGATCAAAGCTGCCACGCTGAAGCTGCCTTATTCCGACGAACGGACAATTCACTACGGCCTTATCCCGCGTTCGCACCGGTGTATTTTCGTTATCAACGAGTTGCCCGATTTGCAGGCCCGGATTCAGGTGTCGCTGTTCAATATTTTACAGGAGGGTGACATCCAGATTCGTGGGTTCAAACTTCGCCTGCCGCTCGATATCCAGTTTGTGTTTACCGCTAACCCGGAAGACTATACGAACCGGGGCAGTATTGTAACGCCGTTGAAAGACCGGATCGACTCGCAGATTGTGACCCACTATCCAAAATCCATTGAGATCGGTAAGAAGATCACGATGCAGGAAGCGGTTGTCAAGAACGAGCAAAAAAGCATGGTGAAAACCAACGAGCTTACAGCTGATCTGATTGAGCAGGTGGCACTTGAAGCCCGCGAGAGCGAGTATGTAGATGCGAAAAGCGGTGTGTCGGCCCGGATGACGATTTCGGCCTACGAAAATCTGCTGTCATCGGCCGAGCGACGTACTTTGCTCAATAGTGAAAAAGAAACGTACGTGCGCGTAGCCGATCTGTATGGCGTAGTACCGGCGATCTGTGGTAAAGTCGAACTGGTATACGAAGGCGAAGTGGAAGGGCCGGTTATAGTAGCGCAGAACCTGATCGGGAAAGCGATCCGGAACCAGTTCCTCCAGTATTTTCCTAATCCGGAGAAAGCCAAGAAAGATAAACGGGGCAATCCCTACAAGAAGATTACGGACTGGTTCGGGGAAGGCAATACGATGGATATTCTCAACGACCTGACCAACCGTGACTACGAAGCCCGCCTGAAAACCATCGACGGCCTCGACGACGTAGTAGACCAGTACCATCCAAAATTAACCAAAGCCGAGAAGCTGTTCATGATGGAGTTCGCCCTTCATGGATTGGCTGAACATTCGCTGGTTGGCAAGAAAGCTATGGATACAGGGCAGTCTTTTAAAGATCTGCTCGGCTCCATGTTCGATCCCAACAGCTCATTCGGTGAGGAGGAAGAAGACGAGGACGAGGATAAGTATTAATAAACAGGTAGTCTGTAAGTGAGCCGTGGCTGGTACATACCCTAAGGGTGCGTGTCAGCCACGGCTCATAGTTGTACCAGCTTAGCTTATTTACTCCCGTACCGGGAAGCGCCGTAATTGCTGCTCCAGGTCCAGAATCGCCCCTTGCAATTCACGGTTATCGGGGGTGACGGGCAGATAGAACGGATTTGAATCGCGTTGCCAGTTGGGACGGGCTGCCGAACCGAGTTTAATACCCAGCCGGTAGTTGCCCAGACCGCCAGATAGGTTGTTAAATCCAAGGGCCGGTTCAACAAAGCTGAGCCTGGGTGAGATTTCCCGGCCATTCGCTATCGAGCGCATCCATTTGAGCAACAGTTCGACCTCCCATGTTGATAAAATGGGAGCCGTTTTGACGCATTTTTGACCGTGGTAACTCGTTTTCAGGCTAATGATAAGCCAGTTACGGTCCATAAAATAAGGTGAGTCGCTGCATTCATAATCGAGAATGTTCAACTCGAATCCGCCTTCGGGTCCGGTGAGTTTCATAGCAGTAAAAGAGGAAGGTTTCGAAAAGAAGACCAGTCAATTCAACTCAACACCGTAGGGCAAACCGGAGGATAATGTACCGATACTGTTTAGAGGATAAAAAAACAGGAGTAGGGCAGGTAGTTACTTGTGCATCTATACGTTCTTTCTATATAGCCGCGTGTAAGCCCGTGCTCACCTGATTATAGCCTGTCAGTCTCAGTGTCGTAAGGCAGTAACTCAATAAGTCTGATAGAGTTGAGAGTATAAACCTAGTGAAAAAAATAATACGTGGTGTTACCCGAATGTAAAAAAATCAAATAATTTTCATTGTATTATTACATTTATCGCTATTTGATTACCTTACTGACGTCTGTATCGGCAGGTAGGGCCGGGTAAGCCTTTTTTGTGTTTGCCGATTAAACTGCTAATTTCACCACGCCAAACAAATACGATCCCCAAAGACATATGTCAGCTTCCAAACGCGTCCTGATTGCCGAAGATAGTTCCGTTATTCAGAATCTGGCCCGCAAAATTCTTGAGTTTCAGCACTACGACATTACAGCCGTCAAGAATGGCGAACAGGTGATACAGATTCTGGAAAAAGAAGATTTCAGCATCCTGTTGCTCGATATCAACATGCCCGTTATGGATGGTATGGAGTGTGTTCGACGCGTTCGGGCCATGCCGGAGAAAGAAAAAGCTTCTGTGCCCATCGTCGCCATTACGGGTAATGCCAAGAACTACACTGAAGAAGAATTTAAAACGGCGGGTTTCAACGATGTCCTGGTGAAACCCCTCAACTTCGACCGCCTGGTTGAAGTCGTAAATCAGCTAACGGATAAATAAAGATAACAGAGTCGTTTGTTAGTTAGTCGTACGTCATAAGTGGCTGATGCGCGTGTTGATTTCGCGAGTCAGCCACTTATGACGTATGACTAACTAACAAACGACCGATCAATTATGCTTGTCACTCTGCTGGGAACGGGAACATCGTCGGGGGTACCGCTGATTGGATGTGAGTGCGCCGTTTGCCAATCTGTCGATTACCGCGATAAACGGCTAAGAGCCTCGATCCATATCGCTGTCGAGGGACGCAGTTTCGTGGTCGACACCGGGCCTGATTTTCGCCAGCAGGTGCTGCGGCTACGGCTCAAACAACTGGATGCGGTACTGTTCACCCACGAACATAAAGACCACACCGCCGGGCTGGATGAAGTGAGGGCTTATAACTTTCGGTCGGGACAGGACATGCCCATCTATGCCCGCCCCACCGTACTGGCTCAGTTGAAGCGGGAGTTCGCCTATATCTTCGCCGAACATAAATACCCCGGTGTTCCGCACGTTCGTACTACCGAAATCGTAAATGAGCCGTTCGATGTGTTGGGCATTCCAGTCACTCCTATCGAAGTAATGCACCATAAGCTGCCTGTTTATGGGTTCCGCATCAATGACTTTACCTACCTGACCGACCTCAATCACATCGCCGACGACGAGTTGGAGAAAGTGTATGGCACCAAAGTACTGATCCTCGATGCGCTGCAGCGCATGCCCCATATTTCGCACTTCACCCTCGATCAGGCCGTGGCGT
This sequence comes from Spirosoma utsteinense, assembly GCF_014282275.1. Classification (GTDB taxonomy): domain Bacteria; phylum Bacteroidota; class Bacteroidia; order Cytophagales; family Spirosomataceae; genus Spirosoma; species Spirosoma utsteinense. The sequence continues at coordinate 21,547 of NZ_VFIA01000018.1, read as the reverse complement.
TGGCGCAGCGTATTGGTGCCGACCGGACGTATTTTACCCATATCAGCCATAAACTTGGCCTTCACCGTGAAGTCGAGCGCGAGTTGCCGGCCAATATCCGGCTAGGTTATGACGGCCTGCAGATACATCTGTAGCCTCGCTCCTGTACGTCGGCAATCAGTGGACTAGCCCGATCATGGGGGCCGCCCGACAAACCAATTCCTTCCACCCGGCGTTATCGGCATATATCCCAAGATCATGCCCGCGCTCGTTAAAACATCCCGTCTGTTTCCTGACGAACTTCTGAACCAGTACCGCCAACAGGGCGATGCGCCAGCCGATGCCGTTATGGCCGCTGTTACAGAAGCCAGTGGCTCAGCGGGGCTGCGGCAGCTGATGGGCTGGCTGGCCAACACCACCGACTTCACGACGGACAAACAACCCGACGTAGTGGGTGCGTTCTTTCGTGATCAGGCCAGCTTGCCGGTATGGGCCGATCAGAAACGAATGGCTGGTGGAATGGCTTTTTTTAAGAAACATGCCGGCCAGATCGGGCTGGCGCTGGGTACCTACTCGCTGCCCTATACCTACATGGGTGCCAATGGCGTTCAACTGCTGTGGCTCACCGAGCGTATCAAGAATGACACGGCCCGCCGGTTGCAGGAAACCGGCGAATGGGTTTTTGGCGTGAACAACGCAAAGGAGTGGGCAGGGGCTGTTTTTTCCTCACCCGATCGCGGTGGTATTGCCCCGGTTACCCTTCCTGCGGGGAAACCACCTAAAGCCATTGCCCGCACGCTTAAAATTCGGTTGATTCATGCCGGCGCTCGCTGGTTTGGTCTGCATTCCGGGCGGTGGAACATGGACTGGGGCTATCCCGTCAATCAGGAAGATATGGCCGGTACCAATCTGGCGTTTTCCTACATCGTCCTTCGGGGCTTGCGTAAAACGGGCGTCACCGTCACCGATCAGGAAGAGGAAGACTACCTGCACCATGCCAATGTCATTGCCTCTGTAAACGGTATTTCCGATGAACTGCTGCCCGCCAATCTACGGGAAGCTTACCAGCTCGACCGGTCCATTGCCCGACGGCAGTTCAGGCCGTCAGAAGCGGGTGTGGGCCTGACCCGCTCATTGCTCAATGCAATTGGAAGCCTGGGTGGTGCCGCCACCAACCGACCCGACGCTACCCGGAACCTGGCAGCGGCTCAAATGCGTTTGTTTCTGGGCGACGACTATGCCGATTCACTGGGCATACCAAGCGTGCCCCTTGAGAAACGGATTGTCAACGTGGTAAGTCGCCTGCCTGTTTTTCCAACGACATTTCCCGGTTTTTGAGATGTGGTGTTGTTGCATCACACGTCGTAAACTACAAACCACCCAACGAATTTGTACCAGTTAGAACCTATTGCCGCCCTGGCTACCGCGCCGGGTATTGGTGCCATTGCCGTTGTACGCGTATCGGGCGAAGGCGCCATTGCCATCACCAACCGGCTATTCCGGGGAAAAGACCTTACGCAACAGGCCTCACATACCGCCCATTTTGGGACCTTGAGAAATCAGCAGAACGGCATCATCGACGAAGTGTTGGTGACGGTGTTTCGCGCTCCGAAGTCATTTACCAAAGAAGACGTAGTTGAAATCTCGTGCCACGGGTCGGAGTTCATTATTCAGCAGATTCTGCGCCGGCTCACCCAGGAGGGCGTTCGGCTGGCGCGACCCGGTGAGTTTACGCAACGGGCATTCCTGAACGGTCAATTCGATCTGGTACAGGCCGAAGCGGTTGCCGACCTGATTGCATCCGACTCCGACGCCAGTCACCGGGCCGCGCTCACCCAGCTGCGGGGGGGATTCTCGAAACAGCTGAAAGGGCTCCGTCAGCAACTGATCGACTTTGTGGCGCTGGTCGAACTGGAACTTGATTTTGGTGAGGAAGACGTTGAGTTTGCCCATCGCGACCAGCTCCGTCAACTGATGCTCGACATCCGGCGGGTGCTACACCCGCTGATCGACTCGTTCTCGGTCGGAAACGTGATCAAGAATGGTGTGCCCACCGTCATCGTTGGCAAGCCCAACGCCGGAAAATCGACGCTGTTGAACGCCCTGCTGAACGAAGATAAAGCCATCGTATCCGACATTCCCGGCACTACCCGCGACGTCATTGAAGATGAACTGTTCATCAATGGCATCCGCTTCCGCCTGATCGACACGGCCGGTTTGCGCGAAGCGACCGATACCATCGAAGCTATCGGTATTGAACGGACACAGCAAAAGATGCGTGAGGCTGCCCTCGTCGTTTACCTGTTCGACGGGCTAAACGTATCGCCTGATGATCTGCAAGAGGTTGTAAACGAGGTGCGTTCATCAGGCAAGCCCTATTTGCTTGTCGGGAACAAGCTCGACGCGATCACAGACGAAAAAAAACAGCAGCTGGCAAATATCGTTGGCGAAAGCGTTGTCTGGATATCGGCCGCCAAACAAACGAATCTGGACGAGTTGAAAACGGCCTTATCGTCTCGCGTTCGTACCGATGCGGCTGTGCAGACGGGCAGCGCCGTCGTAACCAGCGCCCGCCACTACGAACACCTGACCGGTACTGACGAAGCGCTTGCCCGGGCCATTACCGGCCTGGACGCGGGCGCTACCCCCGATTGGCTGGCGATGGATCTGCGGGTGGCCCTACAACATCTGGGCGAGTTGACCGGTGAGATCACGACCGATGATTTGCTGGAGTCGATCTTCAGCAAGTTCTGCATCGGAAAGTAATACCTCTCACTAGTAGTAACAGTAAAGCCATCTAGGTCCCTGAACTCACGATACAGGAAGGTTGATATCCGATTGAGTGCCATAGAATACCTTCTGCTGATACAGTTACCACAGCCACTGTCCCGCAATAAGAAAGCCCGCCACGATGATTGGTTAGCGGGCTCTTTGCTGGCTCAATACGCAATGAATACCCTATATTCTGATCAGCGCCCTGCCGCCCGCCAGGGGGAGCGAGTAGCTAATCTGGTCGAAGTCAAGTATATCGGTGTTGTTGAAAACCGGATAGTCATTATCCAGCAGGGTGCCCCGCTGTTCGGCTGAAATCAGCAACTGGTCATTGGATGGCTCCCCGTTTTCCGTTAAAATCTCGGCGTAGCCCCGCACCGCCAGATTCTCGGCACTCAACACAAACGGATTGCCCACATTGGGAAACAAGGCCGCCGAAATGGTTTGGCCCGGCTGGATAGTAAACGGCGTACTTTCAAACGGCTGCGAGGTAGCGAGCGGTGCTAAAGCAGTCAGCAGGGTAGCTGTCTGCGCCCCGGCATTGTCGACCACGAACGAGTGATTCGAGTTGGTCGGGCTGGTTCCTGTCAGGCCGCGATACAGCCGGTTATTGGGGTCTAGAAGATCCTCACTGACAATGTTGGTGGTGAAACGCATCCTGATCGATAAGTCTGCCGAGTTGTTATCGGGGATGTAGGCAATGGTTAGGAAGTATCCCTGCACAACGCGACGGAATGGCGCATTGGACGGGTTGGCGGGGCCGCCTGGGGTTGGCGCAATGCGCTTTACCAGCAGTTCAAATGTGGTGAGAAGAGCCATGATAGTGTTGGTTTACAGGCTATTCGATAGTAAACAGCCAAACAAAGGTTGTCGATGTGCTCTTGCCGTTTTAGCGTAGAGTACATGGAACAGGCTGCGTAGAAATACGGAACTGATCAACCGGTAGCGGTCAACCGACTACGGTCAATGCCTTTTATATCTACAGCTATACCTCTATTAGGGTTAATTTACTTTAACAAAAAGCCCGAATCGTGGTGATTCGGGCTTTTGACGGTAGGGTGAAGCTAACTAATCAGCCTTCAGCACCCGCACCACTTTTGTTTGACCAGGGCTGCTCACCTGAAGTAGGTACATGCCCCCAGGACGACCCAACGGCACGCTAATCTGCTCCATGGCAGCCGCCCGCCCGATGTGCGTTTCGCTCACCGGGCGCCCCTGTAGGTTCGTCAGCGCTACCCGCAGCGGCTGGCCTTCAGCGCCACTCACCGCCACTTGAACCGTCTCACCCACGACCGGGTTGCCCAATACCAGTACCGTCAAGCCACGCTCCAGCTCAGGAGCCCCCAGCCGGGCCCGGCCACAGGTGGCCTTCAGGTTCCACACCAGGGTCACAACAACACCATTCTGACGAGCTTGTAACAGGAAGGGTTGTACATCATTAGCCGTTCGCGAGCCTTCATCGACAAACTGATTGGGATTGGTCGTCCAATCGGTGATGCCCGGCACGGCCCGGTACTCGATTGTTGTACCGTTGCCTCCGCTGGTGTTGAAGGTAAAGGCTCCCGTTTCGCAGTTATAGGTTGGAGGTAATAGCAGAAAGGCTGAGCCAACTGGTGGATCAACAGGTGGAGTACCCGGACCGACTGGGCACTGGGCGCGGATATTCCATACGTAGGTCACCGTCGTGCCATTCTGGGTAGCTGATAGCGTAATCAGGGGTGCATCAGCTGCGGTGCGTAGTGCTATATCAACGAATTGATTCGGATTGGTCGTCGGGCCGGTGATGCCGATAGCGGCAAAGGTGATAGGTGAGCCGTCACCCCCGCTGGTGTTGAAGGTAAAGGCCCCCGTGGTACAATTGTAAGTCGGAGCCAGCAGCGTCAGCGCACCACTGGGCGGGTTGACGGGCGGAGTGCCCGGACCCACCGGACATACGGCTCGGATGTTCCACACGTAAGTGACGAGTGTGCCATTCTGGGTGGCCGAGAGCGTAATCAGGGGTGCATCGGCAGCCGTACGCAGGTCTGTATCGACAAATTGGTCTGGATTGGTCGTTGGGCCAGTGATCCCGATAGCGGCAAACGTAATGGGTGAGCTGTCCCCTCCGCTGGTGTTGAACCTGAAGGCCCCCGTGGTACAGTTATAAGTCGGAGCCAGCAGTGCGAGCGAACCGCCACCGGGTGAGGCCGGATTTACGGTAATGGTATAAACGGTGGTAGCCGAGAGCCCACCCGTTAGGGTACCGTTGCCCAGATCCGTTCCCACCAGCGAGACCGAGTACACACCTGCCGTAGTAGGCGTACCGGCTACAATACCGCTGGCGGTGCCCGTGTAACTCAGGCCGGGTGGCAGCCCGAACGCCTGCACGGCGATGGCCTGCCCATCGGGGTCGGTGAAGGAAGGCGTGTTCTGAAAATAAGCTACGCCTACCGTTGCTGTCTGACTGGGAATGCTGGGCGCAACGGGTGGATTATTAGCAGGCGGGGTTCCCGGTGCGGGGTTGACGGTGATGGTGATGGCCCGCCAGGCGGTTTTTTCGCTGGGGGTTTGGGAGTTGACTAAGGTCAGATTCATCACCCCGGAAGTCAGGGGCGTCCCCCCGATGATGACTTGCGAGCTGAAGCTTAATTGAACGCTCAGACCGTTGGCTGGCAAGCCTGTCACGCCGAGGGTGGTCGAGCCCCCCAGCGGTAGCAGAGAAGGCAGACCGAAGCTAAAAGGCACTCCGACGGTAGCCGTCAGGCTAATTGGAGGAAGCGGGGGGCTGACGGTGATGATATAGACCCTTTCAATGGGGGCGGAATTTGATTCGGTATTGATGATGGTCACGCTCATCACACCTGCCGTGATGGGAGTGCCCCTAATGTGAAGCTCAACAATATCTCTGACCACGCTCAGCCCGTTGGCGGGTAGCCCAATCGCGGAGGTGTTGGTCGTGTATGCGGTGATGGGTAACTTGTAGGAAAACGGCGTCCCAACCATGGCCGTTAGACTGACAGGGGGCGGTGGTGGCGGTGGGGGGGTGACCGTGATAATATAGACCCTCTCAATGGGGGCGGAATTTGATTCGGTATTGATGATGGTCACGCTCATCACACCTGCCGTGATGGGAGTGCCCCTAATGTGAAGCTCAACAATATCTCTGACCACGCTCAGCCCGTTGGCGGGTAGCCCAATCGCGGAGGTGTTGGTCGTGTATGCGGTGATGGGTAACTTGTAGGAAAACGGCGTCCCGACCATGGCCGTCAGGCTGAGCGGGGGCGGAGGTGGGGGTGGGGGGCTGACCGTGATGATCAGCTCTCTGGTAGTAGGGACAGACTCTTCCGTGGTGTTGAGGGTCAAACTCATCACACCTGCCGTAATAGGTCTTCCCTCGATGGTGACATCTATACCCCGCGCGACCAGGCTCAACCCATTGGCGGGCAGCCCTGTTACGGAGATATTGAAGGTGAAGGGAGTTCTGATCACCTGATAGCTAAAGGGCGTGCCAACCATAGCCGTTAAACTGATTGGTGGGGCGTCAATGGTCGGATTCGATAGGTCAAAAGATTCAGTAAACGGAATTGGACGATGGGGCGCATTAACCTTTGCCTGGAGGTTCCAGGAGAAGAGCAGGAGAAACCCGATCAACCAACCGAGTGCCTGAGTGGTAACACGTTTATTCATAGCGGAAGCTTTAGAATTACGAAGATTGGGATACCTCGTAATACTAAGTAGCTCCGGGCAATTAACACGCGTACTTCTGTACCAACGGTAGACAATTTGTAGGAGGATTACCCACATGCGTACTGTCTTCGTCCTCAATTAGTTGGGTTGATTTTACGGAAATTGTTGCCACTTGGTTATGTCATTCGTCAACTCGGCGTCTTCTCATTGCCAATTGAGTTTGGTAATGGTAATTCATAACTGTGTACGTCGTTCATCGAATGACTTCACACCACATCTATACAGTTGTCCTCTCTATGCCCGTGCTCCGAAGAACTCTTGTTGATTTCCAGTCATGATTTAGAGTGTCTACAGTTATGCAATATTTGTATTATATATAACAAAACTTTAATATAGCGACTCTTTGTATTCATTGATGCTATGATAGAAGCCATTGACGCCATTCCGCTCGAGAATATATACCGGATTGATCCGTCTGACCGAACACCGATTCCGCTCTATTCATCTGGCGTACAGGCAGGATTTCCCAGTCCTGCTGAAAACCACATTGAGCGCCGACTCAACTTGCAGGATCTCTGTGTGCCCAACATAGAAACGTCTTACTTTGTCAAAGCCACGGGCGAAAGTATGATTGGCGATTATATTTTTCCCGGCTCTATACTCGTGGTTGATTCCGCTGTTCCCGTGCAAACCGGTAGCGTGATCGTGGCCTGGGTCAACGGAGAATGTTGCGTTAAACGATTCGTCCGGCAGGGTAAACAGATCATGCTCGAATCCAGTAACGAGCGTTATCTACCCATCTACGTGCATCTTCAACAGGATCAGTTCCTGGTGTTAGGTGTGGTAACCTACGTCGTGTCTAAACCACCCAGGTATGTACGGCCTCGTTGATGCTAATAACTTTTACTGCTCAGTAGAACGAAGCTTCAATCCAACGCTGGAAGGAAAGCCCGTCATCGTACTATCGAACCGCGATGGAAATGTGGTCGCGCGTTCGAATGAAGCAAAAGAACTAGGGATAAAAATGGGCGTTGCTTTCTTCGAAACAAAAGAGCTTCGGCAACAGCACGACATCGCCGTTTTCTCCTCCAACTATACGCTCTACGGCGAAACCTCCTCACGTTTGATGAGCTTACTGACACAATTCGTGGAGGATGTGGAAGTTTACTCGATCGATGAGGCATTCCTGCAAGTCGACGGGTATGAGAGCCTGTACCCAACGTATCAGGGGCTGGGGCAGGCGATCCGCGATACGGTCAAACAGTGTCTGCGTATTCCGGTATCGATCGGGTTTGGACCCACCAAGACCTTAGCGAAATTGGCCAATCGCCTGGCCAAGCAACATCCCGAACTGGGTGGCGTATGTATACTGGACAATAAAGGAGCGGTCAACGAAGCGCTTGCAGGGTTTCCTGTTGGTGATCTTTGGGGCGTCGGGCGTCGCTATGCCAGCAAGCTCAAAAAGAACGGCATCGAGACTGCGGCTCAACTGCGGGATGCGCCTGACGACTGGGTGGCGCAGGTGATGACCGTCAACGGGCTACGGTTGGTGTACGAACTGCGCGGGGTGCCGTGTCGCATGCTGGACGTGAGCCCCCTACCGAAAAAAACCATCTGTACGGCCCCTGGTTTCGGTACGGTGATTCCTGACCTGAATACGATCAATGATGCGCTGACGACTCACCTGGCCCGTGCCTGTGAGAAGCTGCGTCGTCAGCGTTCGTTATGTGGTACGGTCACGGTATTCCTCCACACGAACCGATTCCGCAAAACACCCGGGAATGGCCAGCCCGCCAAAGCGTACTACAACAGCCGCACCGTCGAACTGCCCCATCCGACCAACAGCACAGCCGAATTACTCACCTATGCCCAGGAGTCGCTTCGGTCGATTTTTGCCTTCGGGTATAATTACCAAAAAGTCGGGATTATTCTGTCCGATCTGGTGCCTGCCGACTACCGGCAGAAAGGCGTATTCGTCGAGGGTCCCGACGAGCGGTGGATAAAGCTGGGCAGTGTGGTAGATAGACTCAATGGCCGCTATGGGCGGGATAAACTGCGGATGGCCTCCCAGCAATACAATCCCGATTGGCCCATGAAGCCACAGTACCTCTCACCGTGTTACACCACACGCTGGGAGGATATTTTGACGGCTCAGTAGGCGCTTTTCACATAAAAGTTGGTATGGCCGAGTTCGATGATTTAATTTACCATTGACACCTTCCCTCTACCTTCCTGTTGCTACCAAAATGATGCGCTCTTATAATATTCTGTTCGGTATGATCGGGCTACTGCTTTTCTCCGGGATAGCCCGGGCACAAACAGTTCCGTTAATTCCGGTCCATGACCCAGTTATGATTCGGCAGGACAGTACCTACTACGTCTTTGCGACCGGTAAAGGCATTCGCGTCTGGTCATCGACGGACCGACGGTATTGGAAAAGTGAAAAGCCGGTTTTTGAATCGGCCCCCACCTGGACAACGCAGACCAATCCGGCAACGCGTCCCAATGACTTCTGGGCACCCGATATTTCGTTTCACAAGGGGATTTATTATCTGTACTATTCCTCGTCGGTATTTGGGAAAAATTCGTCGGCTATTGGCTTGACAACCAATAAGACACTAAATCCGGCTGACCCCAACTACCAATGGATTGATCGGGGACTGGTTATCCAGTCAATACCCGGTCGAGACAACTGGAACGCCATTGACCCGAATTTGATCGTTGATACGACCGGGCACGCCTGGCTGACCTTTGGCTCCTTCTGGGGTGGTATCAAGCTCGTTCGATTAGGCGATGATCTAACCGGCCCGGCCATTCCTTCGGAATGGTATACATTAGCCAGCCGACCGCGCACAGACACCACTGAAAACGGAGAAGCGGCTAATGGGGCTGTCGAGGCTCCGTTTCTCTTCCGAAAAAATGGTTTTTACTATTTGTTTGTCTCGTTCGACTATTGTTGCCGTGGGCCAAAAAGTACGTATAAGCTGATGGTCGGCCGGTCAGCCAGTATCACGGGTCCCTACCTCGATCAGAACGGTAAAATGATGACGCAGGGTGGTGGAACGCTCGTGCTGGCAGGTGATAAAGATTGGTACGGCGTTGGCCATAATTCGACCTACACCTACGAGGGCAAAGATTATCTGGTATACCATGGTTACGATGCCACAGACAATGGCAAATCCAAGCTGCTGATCAAACCATTGCGGTGGGACGCTCAGGGCTGGCCGAAAGTGGAGTGAAAAATCCTGAATACTGAGTTACTGTTGTAAAGCCATATAGTATCTCCATCACGGGGTACCTTGTATCCTGAAATACGCTTATATAGGTTTCAAAAATGGTAGTCCCCATCAATACATATTGGGTTGGTTTATTGATAAATCTTGAGATTTTGCCACTACCATCGTTCACGAAAACCTTCCATATCTGGACATCTATCAGAAGAAAGCTGCTCTTCTCCCTTACTAGTTTAACCGCTTGATGCGTCCATGAAAACGTTACGTTTCAAACCATGACTGGCTGTAGGGTAACGGGGAGGGAAGCTGAATTTTTATTCTTTGGCTCCGTCCGCACGAGTGGTCCAACCGAGGTGGAGACCCAAGCCAGATTTTAACCTGACGTGCTAAAAAAAACACAAAGCTCTGAAAGCCGCCCCCGTTGCGATAGAAAATGGCTTAGTTAATAAATTATTTGTACCGGCAAAATCGCCGGAATGATGATCATTACTAACTTAGTATACTCTATTCATATAGACTTAGTTGGAAATAAGTAATTCGCTTCTTTCGCTCGTTTTGCATGCCGCATTCGTTAGAAATAATTAAAGACCGGATTCGGATTGACCTCAGCGTAATCATCGCTGGCTTTTTAGTAATACTGGGTTTACTCCTGCTCGCCTACCAGCAACATCGGCAGGAGGAAGACAACCAATGGGTGGTTCATACCTATCAGGTCATGGATCATGTCAAGGCCGTTGAAGCCTTGCTGGTCGATGCCGAGACGGGGGCCCGGGGCTACGCGGCCACTCAGGATAGTGTGTTTCTTGAACCCTACCGACAAGCCAGGTCCCAGATCGAAAGCAATCTAGGGACCCTGCCCCAGCTAGTAGCTGATAACCCTGCCCAGCAACGGCGGGTCCGCCAGTTAAACCAGCTGGCAAAGGCCAAAGTAGCCATCGTCGATCGGATTGTCCGAACCAAACCTCTGCCCGCATCCCCCGCTTCGCACACTCTGTTTCAGCAGGGTAAACAGCGCATGGACGCTGTACGCCAGCACGTAAGGTCCATGACGGCTGTTGAGCAGGCCTTACTCAAAACCCGCCAGCAACGGGCCCAGAACGCCAATCGCTATACCCTGGGCTTAACCGGCCTGATCGGGGGATTGGCGCTGCTCGCTTTCTGGCAGGCTTATGGGCTTATCCAGCAGTCGCTTACCCGTCGGCTACAGGCGCAAGTGGTAGCCCGCCAAAGTGCCGACTTGCTGCGGGCCGTCATCCATAACGTGCCCACTGGCCTGGTTCTCTATCAGGCCGTCCGTGACTCGGCCGGTGAGATTATTGACTTTATCTATACTTTATCCAACCCGGTCAACGATCGGGTAGCGGGCCGGCAGGCGGATGAACTTTTTCAGGTGTCGCTCTTGGCTCATTCCCCGGTTACCCGAACCAATGGGGTTTACGAAGATCTGGTTCAAGTGGTGCGCAGTGGGCAGCCGCTGTCGCGCCTTCGGCACTTTCAATCGGATCGCGTTCAGGGTTGGTTCGATAGCCGCTACGTCAAACAGGAGGATGGGGTGCTGGTAAGTTTTCTGGATGTAACGGCTCTCAAGGAAGCCCAGTTGACCCAACAGCAGCAAGCTCAGGCACTGGAGCGGGCGAACCAGGAATTGCAGCGCTCCAACGCCAGCCTGCAATCGTTTGCCTTTGTGGCCAGTCATGATTTACAGGAACCGCTGCGTAAAATTGAGGCCTTTGGCAATCTGCTGGTGGAACTGTACGCCAAAGAGTTGGATGAGCAGGGAGCCAACTACCTGCAACGCATGCAGGTGGCGGCCCGGCGGATGGCTCACTTAATTCGAGCGCTGCTGAGCTACGCCCGGCTTGGCAACGCCCCGACGGTGGTTGCGCCCGTGTCGATGTCCGGGCTGGTGGATGAGATACTGGACGATCTTGAAACAGCTATTACCCGGTCGGGGGTGCAGATCACAGTTGGTGAGCTACCGACCTTGCCGGGTGAGGTGACCCAGTTGCGGCAGCTATTGCAAAACCTGATCAGTAACGCTATTAAGTTTAGCCAGAAGCCCGGTGGTGGCCTGGCGCAGGTGACCATTAGCAGTCGGCTTGTTGCGGGAGGAGAACTGCCCGCTGGGGCTCCGACGGCTGTACCAGGCGCTTACTGGGAGATTGGGGTGTCTGATAACGGCATTGGCTTCGATGTGCAGTACCTCGATCGCATCTTTGAAGCGTTTCAGCGGCTGCACAGCGACAAGCAATTTTCCGGATCGGGGATCGGTCTGGCCATCTGCAAGCGGGTCGTTGAGAACCACGGCGGCTGGATCACCGCTGACAGCCAGCCGGGCGAGGGGGCTACGTTTCGGGTCTATCTACCGGAGGGTGGGGCGAGCCCGGCCCGGTCGGAAGAGCCACCAGAATAGTTACTATCCAACTCAGTGGGGGAGCGTAAAGAGTGTTAGCTCAGGGCGGTCGCGGGTGGATCGGTTCGCTGCCTATGGGCATAGGCTTCGGGTATCCACTGAGCCACTACAGACCGGATTACCTCCTTCATGGCTATGTAGTCCGATTGCTTTGGTATCACCTTGACCACACCGGCCTGTAAACAGGCCACTTGCTCTTGCTCACTGATGCGGGACGACCACAACACGGTTGTCACCGACTGCAAGTGGGGCTGAGACGCCATCCAATCTAAGAGGTCCAGGGCGTTTGCTGGGGGCAGATTAAAGTCCAGCACAATCAGATGGGGCGGCTCGGGCTCGACGAGCAGGCGCTGACAGGCGAGCACACTGGAAGGACAGCTGATCTGCACCTGATCTCCGTATAGATCGTTGAAAATGGCCGTCAGAAAGTAACAATCATCTTCGTCATCGTCACTCAACAGGACGCGAAATGTATTCATCTGATTCATCCTTAATTACGCGGTTGCCCTCCCTGGCGCAAGAAAAAAGTAGCGGTGTAATTTGTATAATTCATAGAATACAAATGTAAAATAAATTCGGGTAGCTACACGAATTTAGCTGGTTCAGGGGAGTCTTTTACGACCGGTTAGGCCAACTCCCTGCCGTCAACAGCCAGACAGAACATGGGGTGGGTGCCCGGCCATACCTGACTCGTAACGGTAATCAATAGGTTAGCGGCTTTCCCGATGCCCATCTTCCATTGCGTGGATAAAACGTGTCGGCCCTGCTGTTAGTGGTACCGGGCTATGTAATAAGGCTTTTCTTGCGTTACGTTAATGCCCACTACTGACTTAGTAACTGCGCTACCGTTCTGGGTGATGATGAGTGGGTGTAAATTCTATACAGTAGATGTATCATACGCTTAACCACTAGCTGGTTCTTGATAACAAGATGCAAGGAACGTCGTTTATGGTATCAACGTGCGCCCTATGTCAATTACGCAAGCTCATTTTCGCCAGCTACCCCGCATGCTTCAGGAAGGCGCCCTCCAGCTATGGGGCGTCTACATTACTGCCCTGGAGATTGAAGGCGGCTACCAGACCTTGTATAACTTAGGTGCTTTCTACGTGGAAGTCTTTCGTGAGGAGGGAAGAAATGGGTTGCGTATGGCGTGTTTTAATAACCCGGATAAATTACTCCCTTACCTCCGGCTTCCCCTTGTCGCTAAAGACGTAAGTCCGGGAGTTGGAGTGCAGCGTATTGACGCTACTAGTCCGATGGATTCATGCATTTGAAAGCAGACTATAGATACGCCTACATTTTTCTATGGGATCGGGACGCACAACCAATCATCTGTACAATTCCCTGCTTGATAACGGCCTTTTGCCGAATCTCCTCTAACTGGAAGCCGTTCTTTTTCAGCGCTTTTTGCAACCCGATGTCTGACTCAAAACACATAGCAAACAAGCGCACCCAATCTAAATGTTGTCTGGCCCAGTCTACGACGAGTTTCATAGTGTTGATTGCCACTTCCTTTCCCCAATGGTACTCGGCTACCCAGCTTAGAAAAGACGTTGGGCATTCTGGTGGTTCACGTTTGCTGAAGCGGTGCTGCACCTAGGCCAGTACCGCTCGCCAATACCGGCGGGCAACGGTTTCACCCCACTGCGCCACTCGCAAGGAAAAGCGCTCGTGTAGATCGCCCAGCACTTCTTCGCGCAGGTGGGGCGCTACCAGCCAGTTCAGCAGCTTGTCGAGCCACTTTTGGGGAGCCGGTATCCTTTGTTGATTCGAGTCCTTTGGGTTCATGCGGCCGGTAGGTTAACTCCATTTGAGTATGGTCTGCGGAGCGATACGCTCCCAGAGCCGGTTGCGGACGGCCTGCACCTCGCTTAGCACCCGCCCGCCCAGCGCTGTAGTGGTGAACAGCCGCTTTCTGCGACCACCGCGTTCTGCAGTGGCCTCGCCCAGCCGTGAGGTCAGGTATCCTTTAGTCTCGAGCCGTTGCAGGGCCGCATGTACTGCTCCTGTACTGACGGTCTGCCCGGTTTCCCGTTCAAGGTCTTCAGCGATGACAACCGAATACGCCTTGGGCGAAAGCGCGGCTACCGCCAATAAAACGACTTCTTCAAACTCACCTAAATCATTCCGTCGCATACCGTAATGGCTAGAGTTCGATGCTTCATTTTATTTCATCTATTTCTGTATGTCAAATGCCTTGCCAAACTCTTGGAGTGCGACCTCAGCGCAGTAGAGGCCATTTTAGCGTATCTGAGAACCATCGTTTTGTCCAGAAACGGACAGGTGGCGTACGCTGACGGACAATAAAAAGCACCGCCGTTGGGCGGTGCTTTTAGAGAAGGCATAGTACACGTACTGGCTCAGTAAACTCTTCGCTGGATGCCGGAACAGTCTTACCTGGCACCCGCTTTAAGGCAATTTTGTGGGGCCTGCCGAACCAACAGGGTAGCTCACATTTGTGGTACTGTTAAAACACATCTTCTCAGCTACTTTTAGTTTTAAGATGAGGACGCTTCATCGGCTGGAAAGGTTGGGATTTACGGCCGTATACGTGGCAATAGGCTAAGCAGGGACGGTCCGTTAGCCAAAAATTGTTTCCTTACACTAGTTTATCAGGCTCATTGGCAACTGGCTCCCAAAGTTCAATTTTGTTGCCTTCTGGATCGAGTATCCAGCCAAATTTACCATACTCGTACACCTCCATTTCACCAATCACCTCCACACCTTCTTGCCGAAGAAGCACTAACAACTCTTCTAAATTAGCTACTCGGAAATTAAGCATGAACTCTTTCGACGAGGGGCTAAAGTAAGAGGTCTGTTCAGGGAAAGGACTCCAGGTGGTAACGCCTTTTTGGGCAGGGTCTTGACTTTCGCGCCATTCAAAGGTGGCACCATGTTGATCCGTAGTAAGGCCTAAATGCTGACTGTACCAGTCGCGCATTGCGTGTGGATCTTTAGTTTTGAAGAAGATGCCACCTATACCCGTCACTCGTTTCATAAGATTCAGCGATTGAAGAAAAACAGCGTGTTTATTAAGTACGACACAATGTAAGGCATAATTAGGGCCCGTCATGTTCTTGCCACCTTTGACGAGCCGGTTTTAACCGGAGTTGAGGCCACCCACCTGTTTACCCCCGATTTTGGAACGCTTCACCCCCGCAACTTGACGGTTGATAGCATCTGGGCGATTCACCAACTTGGTAAGGTCAACCACAAAGCACCGTACAATTGGTCAGCTACTGAAGCCTATCCAACTCATTAACAATAGCTCCATTGCCACCTTTGGTGACTGATCAGTTTGGTATAGTGAGCTGGAGAAGGAATGAAAAAGGTATCATGATGCAAGTAGGCATCATGATAAAAAGCCACGTTTAAAATAAGCCTGCGTACGCTTTGGGCATTGCAGTCAGTGGTTTGATACGAATGTCCCGATAAAATACTTCAGCCGCTTCACTTTGTAGCTGAATTTTACCTTCTCTCATAGCCACATCCTGCCCATCGGGTTTCGTATAGCGCGAGTCTTTCAGTACCATCACCACGTGTCCGTTGACGATATGCAGGCTCTTCCCCTCGAAGCAGATCAGTTCCAGCGTTGTCCATTCGCTTGCCGGACTTTCGTAATTTGCTGACCGAAGGCAATAGGAATCACTGCCCTTTTTAAAGGTGCCAAAAGGTTGCTTCTCGTCTGCCACCCGGTTCATAACACCTTCAGACTGGAAAGAACGGATGTCAATGGCGGAGTTGGCCTGACACCAGAAGTCACCCATATGCCCCTCCATAATCTGAAACTCTTGCGAGAGCATCCAGGAACGCCAGTATTCGGCACCCGCTTCCCCAATGGAATGATAGAGTATGCCCGAATCGCGCAGTTTACTTTTTCGGGGTTCATACTTTTGGGTACCCCATTTGACTTGAAGGACAAGGTGATAATTTTCGTATGACTGGCGCGTAAACAGGCATCCATATTTCTCACCACTCACCCGCAGGACGGGGCCACCCGCTTCATCCAGGACGGAAAAAACATGGGTGTCGTCTTTGTTATAACCAATGGGTTTTAATGGATTACCTGCTGCGTCTTTGGGTATATTTCCATTATAGTCAAGCGTATGCGCATAGCTCAGGTAATTTTCCCATCGAGATAATTTTTTATCCAAAAGCGGTTCCCATTCGTCGGGCTTATGCATGGATGGCAGTATACAAATGGCTATCAAACTGAGTGTTAGTAAAACAAGGTATTTCATATATATACTTTTTTTGGTAGGGGAACTCGTTAACTGGTAGCAAAACTAAGACAGGATAAAGTTGGACAAATTGTAAAAATCCATTCTTTACTGGTATGTTTATAACTCTGTATTGGCTGATGAAACGATATATACTGCACACGCCCTTTAACATTTATCACTTTGAGGCTACAACCTGGCTGCATGCAGTTCATAAGCATACCTACTTCGAGATTATTTTTATACTAAAAGGCAAGGGTCTTCACCATATCAACGGTAATACGTTTGGCTATAGCCAGGGTGATGTATTTCTGTTAGGGCCAGAGGATTATCATGATTTTGTTATTCAGGAGGTAACCGAATTCTGCTTTATTCGCTTCAACGAATCGAGTCATAAGCATCCTGTGGTGGACAAAGACAGCCCCTGGCAGCCGATCATACATACCTTGCTGACAACCTCTTCCCAGAGTCGTGGCTCTATTGTTGTCGATAAACAGGAGAAGCAGAAGCTACACCACCTGCTGATGGTGCTGGAAGAAGAGTATGAGCGCAATCAGTCGCCCTACTTTGCCATTATTCGGGACAGCCTGATGCGAAGTATGCTGATAATCCTGGCTCGAAATCTCTTTGGCCAGACATTGGTAAAGCCCGGCATCAACGCTTCGGTGGAAGCGATTCTGATGTATGTACGGCAACACATCTACCAGCCTAAAGAACTCAGTATCGAGCACTTAGCCGATGTGTTCCATTATGCGCCAGCTTATATTAGTCTCTTTTTTAAAAAGCAAACGGGTGAATCCCTCAAGAAATACATCATCAAACACAGAATTAAACTCATTGAAGCCCGACTGCTGTATAGCCCGTTAACCCTGGCCCAGATTGCAGATGAATTTGGTTACACGGATGAAAGTCACTTTTGTAAGCAGTTCAGGAAGTATACGGGCAGTACGCCAACCGCTTTCCGCAGACAAACTTGACAAAACCACCTAATTCTACTTGAAAAATAAAAGTGTAAACAGGTTCTTTATTACCATGAAAAAGGCTTCCTCAACTGAGCGCCTTTGCTGACTTGAGTTTAGAAAGATAAGGTTGTGATGTCACGTAGTTGGAAAGGAGATAAGGCAATCTTTCTTTTCATTATACCCAACTATAAATAGCCACGGAACAGCTGATAAGTTGACCTCTTGTTAATTATAAACGTTGCTCACAAAGCGTTCAGAAAAGCCTTCATTAGTTGAATACTGGTTTCAGTGATTATCAACGGAAATCCGGGTGCTTATGCTCAAAAATCGACGTTAGTAAAGCGCGGATTGACGGCCGCGTTGTTGATCGAACCAAACGTAAAGCTCAGCCCCACCGACGACGAATAGTTAAACCGGGTGGGCAACTGCCGCCCACCCAGCAAAAACTGGTTGGGATCTCCAATCTCTTTGGCCAGTGAAATCTGATTGTTGATCAAACTAACCTCCCCGTTAAGTTGCAACATCAGCCCCTCCAGGATACGCCACGAAACGGTCGTTTGAAACGTTAGTCGGTTCTTGCTCAGATCGTGCAGAAACTGATAGCCTGCGATGCTGGCGTTGAGCGAACCCCATGGCTCAGTCATGGCGAAGATGCCCGTCAGTTGCTGGAACGGCAGTGTCTCTGCGGTTTTATTATACACTGTTGAGTCAATGTAGCTCAGGGAGCGAAGGCCAATCTGATAGATCCAGCGGAACTGACGCCGGGTCACTTCCGAGTTGGGAAACAGATTATACTCCAGGGCTGGCGACACACTCTGGGAGAAGGCCATATTCTGGTAAATGGAATGATAGCCTTTGTAGAGGCCCCCCACCGACCAGTGTTCCGACAGACTACGCACATACAGCGCCGAGAGCCCGAACTCAATATTTTTAACGTCAATGGTTTGTTCGTTTACATCATACCGATTGCGGGTGGTGTTGTAATAGGCGTCGAAGTTGAACTTAGAAGCCAGCGTCACGCGGTTGATCTTAACATCTTCGTTAAGAGACAGGTACTTATGGTTACTTTCGCCGTTGGCTGATGCATTGGCGCTCAGGATGAAAACCCAAAAGTGCCAGGGGTCTCTTTTGGGTTTGTCATCCGGTTCGGCTTTTCGTTTGGGAAAGGTGACAAGGACCTGCTGCATAAAGCTGGTTCGGGTCATGAACCGCACCAGGCCCAGCCGAAGCGATTGCACAAAGCGTTGGCGGATCATGGCGTCGGTGTCGGTCTGACGGGTAGTGAAGCGGAGCGTATCAATTAAACCCTGTTGGCGATTTTGGCCCAGCAGCGTCAGGGTGTACTCCGAGCCGCTGGCACCGGTAGTTTGCTGAGTGGTCAGGATTTCAATATCGCAGAGCTGACGATCCCGGACGAAGTCGAAAAACGAAAGCTGGGTGCGCACATAGTCATCAAAACAATTTACGTTCTGACAGTTCAGAAACAGCTTGGGCGGTGCGGCTTCGGGGTCCTTCAGGATTTCGGTTATTTTAATCTTAGCGTTGGTTGCTCTGGGTATTTTCTGCGCCCAGGCACTTAGCGGTAAAAGGCTGATAATCAGCGCGTATATGTAATTCATTCGTTCTATCTGTTGAGTAGTCGGTCTGTAGACCGTTCAGCAAACAGATGGAACGCTGGTCATGTTTAGTAGTAAAGAGAATGATGAGGATTAGGCTCGGGCCAAACGCAAAATAAGAGAACCTAAAAACGGGTGGTGTCATTCTGCCGTGTGATTCGGCAGAATGATCCATTGATGGCTATTGTCAAGTCTGGAACCGCTAAACACGCCCAGTCAAAACGGGTTAGATGGCCTGGTTTACTTGGTTGAGTAGCGCTTTTGGCTACTAGCGGCTGAACGGTGCCGCCCCGTGACTTTAGTCGTCGCAACCTGATCGAGAAAACGGGCAGTCGCTCCCTTAAAGCAGACTACCCAGGGAGCAATGCGGGTTAGGTAACGATGTAAAACTTATCTTCGTTTTGGTCATATTTAATTTGGTAGCCATCCGCCTGACCAACCAGTTTGTTTCCATTTTGAGCTTTGCCCTTGTAAAACGCTTTTATTTCACTGGCTCCAGCGGAGTTATTCTGTTCGGTATATCCCAGTAAAATGGCTTCTGCTTCCGGTGGCACTTCTACTTCTTCCATTCCTTGACTTGTTTTAGATGTGATAAGCTTAACCGCCAACCCCTAAAGATGTTAAGTCTACGGCTGAATTTCTTTATGGGCGTCATGCTAATGGCCCTCTACCTACGAATGGCTACAACATAGCTGATAACCACCGGGTAGGGGATGTTGCTCCCTAACTGGTGGTTTTTTTGAACGATCAGTTCAACTACCATACTGAAAGCTATACATTCAGCCTGGTAGTTGAACTGATCGTTGCCCGGAAATTAACTGATGGGTCATTCTACGACTCAGCATCACACTGACGCTACTTCTTCGATTCGTTTAATTTTCGTCATCAGCTTCATTTGGCAACAATTGTTAGCAGCTCCTATAAATAATATAAGTTTTACATTGCCTGATTTAGGCTCCCGCCGTAGCTAATTTGGTCTTTCAGCCACCCAGCATACACTGGCGACGGCTGGTGAGGAATTCAATAAGAGCCGCCAGTATACTAGTGGAAAACAAAGTGCCCACCTAGTTGGTCATGTAAAGAAACGCGCCCTTCCTGACGCGTCGGTCAATCGGGATGGGCTCTCCATTACCTACTAAATTCTATCATCTCATGGGCAAAGGCACAAAACTATACAGCATCTTTTTCAACACCTGTCCTCGTTGTCAGCAGGGCAGCTTCTTTGCTGTCAGTAACCCTTATAATCTTAAACGGTTTGATGAGATGAATCCACAATGTGCCTGCTGTGGTGAACGTTTTGAGCGGGAGCCGGGCTACTATACCGGTGCCCTGTACGTAAGTTATGCCTATTATACGGCCTTGATTGTGGGTTGTTTTATCGTAATGGAAGTGCTGCTAGCGATGGAGTTGGGTTACTTTCTAGCCATTTTAATCAGCTTAATCATTTTGCTAACCCCAGTGGTATTTCGGTTGGCTCGGTTGACCTGGATTAATTTTTTCATTTCTTACGATGCTCATAAGCCCACTCACTGCCCCTGATAGAAAAAGCTAAAAGAAGCGGAGTAAACCACTCGGTAGGGGATTTCCAGGCTGTTGGTTCGCCGATTAATAGTCGCCTGAATTATACGTTTCTTGTAAGGTTTATTCACCCATCAATAATTAGAACCTGCCTTGAGTAGTTGCTTAAATAATAAAGCGTCTTGCCTCATGTGAATATTGTTGAAGAAAACGTATCCAACTTCATCCTTAGGTATTAGCTCCGTTAAATCCGACAACTCATCAGACTCATATTGATACCGCCAGCCCTGTCGGCCATGAAGCCGAAAGTAAACCTGTTCCGGGGTTACACTCATCGTGGTAAAGGGATCAACCACATGCCACAAGTCAAGGTCTTGGCATAAGGCTTTTATCACAGGCTTGTCCCAGGGACCACGGGGCTCCCAGCAGCAGGTGAGGCCCTTCCGCTCAATGCGGGAGAAGAAGTGGACCAGATTCTGAATATGCTCAGGCGTCTGGGTAAAACTGGCTGGGCACTGAAACAGTACCCTTTTAGCGCCTAATGCCTGAGCACAGGCCAACGTATAGTGCCAGGCTTCCTCAACGATGGCGGTGGATTTAAAATACCCGACTTCTGCCCGCTCCTGTTCCGAAAGATTTCGTTTGAGCCGTTTGTACGTTGGACTTTTGGCCGGGTGTGTGATAAGCTGCCAGGCTTTCAGGGTGAACTCGAAGTCTGTTGGTACCTCCGCTCGCCAACGTTGCAGGGTAGTGAGTTGGGGCGGCTGATAAAATGTTTGCTGAATTTCGACACAGGAAAATAACCTTGCATACGCGGCTTTTGAGCCGCCAAGGCCACAGGTGCCAATTTGTAGGGGACTATTCATCATGGCGTAGGTTCACCTGATTTCGTGCGCTCGCTTTGATCAGACCGAACGCTGAGATTAGTTAACGGCACTATCAAATCATAAATTGCTTTATATGTTATAACGGCAGGGAGTACTCGCTGAACTGTGTCAGCGGAATTTAATCGAAGCGATGTGATTGAATGCGGTATTCAAAAAAAATACTGAATTGATTATTGATGCGTGAGTAAGTCCATTAATGTTTGTGCTTTGGGTTTTTATGGCTACCTACAAACAGGCAGATTACGAAGCGCTGCGGCATCGCTGTGTCGAACTCAAACAAG
>NZ_VFIA01000017.1 GCF_014282275.1 Spirosoma utsteinense | reverse complement strand
ACTTGCCATTGAGAGTCCGTTAGTGCTTGAAACGATTCGTTCATGATCTTGGAGCTTGGTAACTACAAGATAAGACGGACTCTCATTTTTAGACTATCCAAAACATACTCTTAGGATCCATGTTTAACGAAGTATCGTTAATCGATATAGTGTTTACTTATAAATTGTGGGCGTTATTAGAAATCGATATCGGTCAGCTCAAAATTTTGCTTGAGCGGGATAATTCCTCCTTCTTCTGCACCGGGGTGATAAATGATCGCTTCCGGTTGGATACCTTTCTGCACGTTGCCAATGTCTCGTTTTCGGTTTCCGTTAGCGTCAATAATAAGCCGGACGCGGTATTGGCCGGGCCGGAGCCGGGCAAAGCTGTAAGCGGGCGTGCCATACGCGGATCGGACTACTTTTGAATCTTTGTCCAGCAACTCTACAATGAACTTGGTGTCAGGACGATTGACGCGCCCCGCAATCAACCCATAAGAATCTTCCTCCGCAATGGTATACTTAGCGCGGTAACGGGGAAGCGTATCGCCCTGAACACTAATGAAAGCCCCTTTTTGAAGTCGGAACAGTACACTATCGCGTACGTTGGTTGCCCGCTTGATAATCAGGCGCGAGTAGTTGTTGCTCCACGTCAGTTCGGCAAGCGTCAATGGGAATGGTTTGGTGCTGCCGGGGCCTATATTGATCAGGTTGATGCTATACCGAAGTACAGGCTTGTTAAAGGTCAGCGTAAAGTCGAGGTTATTGTCGATCGGTTCTCCGGATGAGGGGCTAACCTGTACGGTCAGGGGCGTCCGGTTTTTCGCTCTTGTTTTAAGTGGGGAGAAGTAAATCCGTTCTTTGAGGTCGGTAACAGTGCCCACGGAATCTTCGGCAGCAATGGTCACATTGATGGTGTCGCCCGCAGCCCGGTCGGCAGGGCGGTAGAGCCGGATCATCTTCGGCGTTTCCAGAAACGAAATCAGCGTATCACCGGGTTTGGCGTAAGTGATTTTATAGGCGGCAATGCCGCTGCTGAGTTCCAGGCCAAGGGTTTCATCGGTACGTTCGCGCCGGCTGACGCGGGGCTTGCCGTAACCCCGAAAGGCGACCAGGTCGATGTTGGTATAATTACGCGTCAGGTTGAGCACACTGTCTCGGAAAGCGACCCGCTCGCCCGGCGTGTTGTTTACCAGGTTCAGGTCCTTATCGTCGAAGCCGTATACTTTAAAGGGGCCGGCCTTTACGTTTTCGATGCGGTAATTGCCGTTGCTGTCGGTGCGGGCAAAATACTGCGGGCGTTTGCGGTTGATAGGCAGGGTATCGGTGGCGGCAAATAAACCCACCACGAAGCCCAGCAGCGGCTGTCGGCTTTCGTCGTCTACAACGTTACCGGTCAGGTACAGTGAATCGAGGGTAGGGCCGGTGCTGAAAACGACTTTAGAGTCTTTGGCAATGTTCCGTTCGGTAATGTCTTTGATGCCATCGGCGAAGTCGATGGTATAAGTAGTGTTCGGCTGAAGTGGTTTATCGAAGTTGAGCCGGACGCCGAATGGCAGGGATTTGACGATGAAGGTGTTGCTATCCTGGGGGGTGATGGTAACTTTTTGCTGAAGGTTTTCGCTGTTAACGTATTCATCGAACGTTAGCTCTACTGACTTGCCAGCGTAGTTCAGTTGCCGCATCTTGGGTACACTGCTCACTAGTTTTGGGGCCAACGTATCTTTTTTGCCGCCCGGCGGCTGAGCAACCTGAGCGCAGTTTTGGAGCAGAATCGGTAGCAATGCGAGAAAGGCAAGTACGAAATGGCGGAATGTCATGGAAAGCAGATAAGACTACAAAGGTAAACGCCCGTTCATCGTTCTTCTGTACCGACTGACATAAAATGGGCATTCGGTTCGTTACATAAACTAGAAATTTAAGAAAATTTAACCCGTACCGGCCCGTGGGGCGTTACTACATAGGTAACCCGGTACCTTTACCACATCGCTTAGGCAAGGTGTTGTGCCATCGATTCTCAATTAAGAGTTATCGATTAACGCGGCCTTGCTAAACCCTCAAGAACAACACGAGTAATCGATGATTCAAACCCGTTTTTTTAGTGCAGTGCTTTTGTCTTCGACGCTTTGGCTAAGCAGCTGCTCAGGTCCGGCCGATGAGTTGGACAGTCAAATCAGTGAGGCTCTCACCAACGATAATGCGATCGATGGTACCGAAGCCGACGCCATTCGGGCATTGATCGCTAAAGAAAAAGCAGACCTGGCTGATAACAAGAAAACCGAAAAGCTGGTGACGGCTGGTGGCGACGTTGACGAAACCGCGCTGACCAATTATATCAAACGCACCATCGACTACCGGAAACTGGTCAAGGAGGGTAAAACGCCAACGCTGGCCTTGTCGGGGGCTACGGCATCGACAAAACCGCTGCGGCTAAACGTATACCTCGAAGCCAGCGCCAGCATGTTTCCCTATGATGCACCGGGCGGTAACGGTACCTTCAAACGGGCACTCAACGATGTATTGACCGAGTTCGACGGCGTCAATCCCGGCCAGGGAAAAACGTTTGTCGTCAATACCGAAGTAAATGACCTCGGGCTCTCACTGTCGCAGTTCTTCAAGCAGGGCAACATCTTCACCGTAGCCAAGACGAAAGGAAAAACGACCAGTACTGATTTTGAGGGCATTTTTCAGGAAATTCTGTCCAAGACAACCGGCGATGAACTAAGCGTACTGGTGTCGGACCTGATCTACTCCGACCCGTCTTTAAAAGGAATGAGCGCTCAGAAGACCCTCGATGCGGCTTCGTCGCTACTGACCACCGTGTTTAACCCCTACGCCCAGACCCATTCGATGCTGGTGCTGAAAATGACCGCCGACTTCGATGGTACGTACTATAGCTGGAACAACGTCAAACAGCCGTACAAAGGCGATCGTCCTTACTACCTCTGCCTGATCGGTACGAACGACGCCATGCAACGACTCTATACCGATCCGACGTATCAGACAATCCGGCGGTTCGAGCAACTGCCGGGTTACGAGGATTCCTGGTTTTTCGGTCGGGACAGGAAAGCAGTTACGCCTTTTTACACCATTCTCGTCAACGATCCAGCCCGTAAAGGCCGGTTTAAGCGGGCCGACGAAGAGGTGCGGGCCCGCACCAAAACCGTTCACGCCTTAGACGACGTGCAACCCGATGTAACGGACAAAAGTCTGGCCGTTCCTGTAGCTGTCGATCTGTCGGCGCTGCGCCTGCCCCCGTCGCTGCTGACGGATAAAAACCAGTATCAGGTGGAGGGAAAGGATAACTTCACCGTAACGTCGGTGCAGACCTATTCAGGTACGAATGGCACGACCCATAAACTGCTGCTGTCGACGAAAAAGCCCGCACGGGGTGCCCGTACGGCTACCATTCGGCTACGTCGCCAGTTCCCGCCCCGCTGGATCGCCAGCACCAGCACGGCCAACGACATTCCCGTCGATGCAAGTGCTACTTTTGGGCTGCAAAACCTGCTGCAGGGCGTCGAGCGAGCGTACAATCCCAACAACCAAACCGAATATTTCACGCTGACAATTAATTTAGAATGAGTGAATGATAAAATTTATGAATAGTATGCGTTCGTGCATTCTATCATTCACTCATTGCATCATTCAAAACTAACCATGGAAGAATCACTCTATAATTTTTACAACCTGTTTGTCAACAGTGCATTGCTCGAAGATTTATATCAGGAAGAACTGCTGTCTCCCCTGACCTGGTCGGCAGTGGGGATTGCCTTTCTCGTTGCGTTTGCCTTTTACATCTGGCCGTTCAACCGGGTTAGTTTCAGCGGCTTTGGTAGCTGGTTGCTCATGCTCGGCGTGAGCGCGCTGGTGCTGTTTGTGATGACGCTTGTTACCTGTTATCAGAAAGCCAACCAGGAGATTCCCCGCGATGAAGCCGATACGGATCAGGGGGTTCTGTTCGATCAGGGCGTGAGTGTATTCCTGAGTTATGCGTTCGAGATGGCGCTTTTAACAGCCCTCATCTTTTTCGTGATCTCGATGGTGATGAAAAATTTCAGTAAAAATGCCAAACACCGGCCCATGTTGTGGCCGTCAAAATAATGTAGAGACGCAACCCTTTGCGTCTCGGACGCGTCAGCAACAATCCAGTTTGACAGGTTAGTGACTGCTGATAATGACAGATTGCTGACGCGGCTGATATTGACAGGTTGCTGACGCGGCTGATATTGACAGGTTGCTGACGCGGCTGAGACGCGAAGGGTCGCGTCTCTACAAATACACACATAACTATGCCAAAACTATTTGTCTTCGCCATTGGCGGAACTGGCTCCCGGGTGCTTAAGGCACTTACTTTCCTGCTGGCTTCGGGCGTAAAACTCAATAATACCGATGAGGTGATTCCCATCGTGCTGGACCCTCATGCTACGAACGATGATCTGCTGCGTACCAAAGAGCTATTACGTGAGTACGGCAATATCCGCACGGGTCTGCAAACCAAACCCACCGAAGGGTTCTTCAGTACCGAGATTAAAACGCTGAACCGGGCTATTGGCGGCAACGCCACCATTGCCGATACCTATGTATTTGAACTACAGGGTGTTCAGCAGGAGAAGTTCAGAGATTATATTAATTACGAAGGACTCGACGCCCCCAGCAAGGCCATGGCTAGTCTGTTGTTTTCGGATGAGAATCTGGAAACCAAGATGGATATTGGCTTTGTGGGTAATCCTAACATCGGCAGCACCGTACTGAACCAGTTCCGGTACTCCGACGTGTTCCAGGCATTTGCCGAAAACTTCGGAGCCAACGACCGGATCTTTATCGTCAGCTCCATATTTGGCGGTACGGGGGCGGCTGGTTTCCCTATTCTGCTCAAGAACATTCGGGGGGCGCAGGCTATTGGTCAGATTCCAAATCCCGCTTTTCTGCGCGATGCAAAGATCGGCGCGGTAACGGTGATGCCGTACTTCAGCCTGACAACCAGCGATAATAAACTGATCGATCCGGCGTCGTTCATTGCCAAAACCAAAGCCGCGCTGGACTACTACCAGAAAGGCGTTAACCCGTCGGTGAACGCGCTGTATTACATTGGCGACGACCAGACGAAAGCGTATGCCTACGATCCCGGCGCGGGCGGGCAGAAAAACGAAGCGCACTTTGTGGAGATGGCGTCGGCGCTGGCCATTGTCGATTTCATGAACACGCCCGACAGTGCTCTTGCCGTCAGCAACGGTCGGCCAACGAACCCGGTTTACAAGGAATTCGGAATTGAACAGGACGGTACGGCGCTTCAGATGGGTAATCTGGCCGGGGCGACGAAAGAAATCGTCAGCCTGCCGATGTCGAAGATGGCGCTGTTCAGTACGTACCTGAGTCAGCGGTTGCGCACGGCGGCTGGTACGGTGCAGTGGTCGAAAGGCAACCCGCAAATTTCGACCTCGTTCCTGAACTCACAGTTCTTTAACAGCATCAAAAACTTCGACGCCGGCTTCCGGCAGTGGCTGTCGGAGATGGGGGCGAACAAACGCTCGTTTGTACCGTTCCTGCTCGACGCGCCAAACCTGGGTCATACGGTACGCGGGTTCGAACCTAAAAAGAAAGGCATCTTCGGAGGTGAGTCGGATGTTAAACTCGACATCGTGGACGACTTCGATCAGACGCTCAACAAAACCGCCGAAGGCAAAGCATACGGCAGCGAAGCCGACAAATTCGTACAACTTTTCTCCGAAGGTACCGACCGTTTCGTTCGCGAACGGCTGCCTAAAGTGATGGATCACTAAGATATGCCTACTACACTCAGCTTACATAACCCTACCCCGGGATTACACTGGTACGTCAGCAAACCGCTCGGCACCGATCAGATTGCGGCTATCCGTGATCCGCAGGGCGGCCAGACCGTAAAGCAGCCAACGTCCATTCCCAGCCCGTTCGCCCGGATGGACCTGGTCCGGTCAGCTTTCGTGAACCTGGCTCTCAAACCCGACCTTATGGGTACCGTCAACGATCAGCGCATCGTGTCGGACTGTTTGGATGTGGGTGAGTTATTTTTCAATTATGACAAGCTCAAAACGTTTGTCACCATTACCCCATTCGACGTTCGCACGGATCTGGACCGGATGCGGAATTCGGGTAACCTGGGCCATAAACGGCTGGGTGATGCGCTGAAACTGTTTCTGGACCAGGACGCGGCCGAATACAATTTCAACGCGATCAACCGCCTGTTCATCCTCAGCTACCGGGGCCGGGTGGTAGGCGGCACATCGCCGAAAACACTGTTCTTCTCATCGGGGAATGACCTGAGTTGGGTCGACGTGTCGATGGGGAACGACCGCCTGTTCGACGCATCGGTCTGCCCGCTGCACCAGCGCGACATCGAATACCAGAAGTTCTGGTACGCCATCAAGCTGTTCATGCCCGACTTCCGCACCCGTTTCCGGGAGGTGGACGATTACCTGAACCGCAGCAAGGCCCTGTTGCAGCAGCAGAATCCGACGATGTTCTATGAGCATATCGAATCGCAGAACGGCCAGCCCCTGCTCACCCGCGAAAAATTCGATTCAGACTTCGACGAGCTGACCACCGGTCCGGGCGATGTGGTGGAGGTGCTGGGATTTCCGCTTCGCAAGAAAAAATCCGATGCCCGCGCCATCGATCAGGTCAGTGATTTCATCATCAAATCAGATAAGTACGCACGACTGAATCAGGGCAAGCCGCGTCCGATGGCGTTGCAAAACCGGTTCTTCCGGCAGTTTACCTACGTACCACAGGCGCAGTGGAACCCCAATACGCCCGTGCCCTACGTAGCCCGCGAATCATGGCGCGACAACCAGCGCCCGCTGCCGGGTCAGCCGGGTAGTTATCCCTGGCTAACGGTCAGCGACTTTCTGGAACCGTACCTGGTTCGCTTACCGTACCCAACCGATCGGGGTCGTTTCTTCGACGGGAACTTGCAGTCGCCCGCGTCGGAAAAAGGCTTCCTCCTGCCGTTGAAGAAGGATTTCTTTGATTTCTTCGATGTAGAGGACCTGCTCACTGGGCGCGTTCGGCTCAAGATGACACCGCAGGCCGGAGGTATTCTGGTCACGCTGGATATTCCGGTAACGGCTCCTAATCAGCCCGGCAACCAGTTCGTAACCTTCGAGCGGGTATACGCACAGGCTATTGGTACCCAGAACTCGACCGCGCCTAACGAACTTACCAACGAAGGTATCATTGTCGAGAACTCGTTTACAGTCAACATCTATCCGTTTGTGCGGTCGGGCAGCGTAACCGTTACCGCCGATTACCGGGTGCAGCTGATCGAGTCGGGTTTCGACAGCCAGAATACCTACGAACTGGCCTATTTCGCGCAGCAGACAAACGCGCCCGTTGTGGCCGAGTCGAAGCACCAGCGCACCGTTCGGCAGCAGAACACCGACGGGTCGAGCGTGTACTACGTCATGCGGGAAGAGTTCGACTACCTCCAAACGAATATCCGCGCCGATGGGCGCGACATGAGCGGCCTGCTCATTCCACGCTGGCAACGGTACGATGGCGGCAGCAAGCAGTTCGAGTTCTCGGTCGACTTCGGAACGACCAACACCCATGTCGAGTATAAAGTGGATGGGGGCGCACCCCGCCCGTTCGACGTGGCCGAGCTGACGCCCCAGGTGGCTACCCTCGTAGCCCCGGCGCAGTACAACCCGGCTCTGTTCGAGTTATTCCTGCTCTACGATCTGGAGTTCGTGCCGCCAACGATTGGGCCCGGTAGGCCGGACAGCTTCCCGACGCGCACCGCCATTGCCGAGCCGATGAACCTAAGCTTCAATCAGCAGACGCAGGCTCTCGCCGATTTTAACATTCCGTTCTACGTGGAGCGGCAACCAGCGGGTTCCAACCGCATCACCACGAACCTGAAGTGGGCCAAGAACAGCGACCAGACCGAACGGCGGGTGGAGGCTTTCCTGGAAGAGTTGCTGATGCTGATCAAGAATAAAGTGCTGACCGAAGGCGGCAACCTGGCCCAGACAACGGTGTACTGGTTCTTCCCTGCCAGTATGACGCCCGGCCGGGTGAGCCAGCTGCGGGCCGACTGGCAGCTGCTCTACGACCGCTACATTGGTGGGTCGGCGGGGCGTTTGCGCGAAGTATCGGAGTCGGTAGCGCCGTTCTATTATTACAAGCAGAACCCCACGCTGAGCGCGTCGGCCCGGCCTGTTATCAACGTCGATATTGGGGGTGGCACATCCGACGTGGTCGTGTACGAACGCAACGAACCCAAGCTGCTCACGTCGTTCCGGTTTGCGGGTAACGCCATCTACGGCGATGCCTTCAGCGAATACGGCGCGGCCAGTCACAATGGTTTCGTTCGTAAATACGCCGACCGTATCCAGACCCTGCTCGACAGCCAGAGCCTGGGCAACCTGAGTGATAACAACCGGCGCATGCTGGACACGAACCGGTCAGAAGACATCATGGCGTTCTGGTTCTCGATCGAGAGAAGCAACGATGTGAAGGCGAAGAGTATGCTGTCGTTCAATGGAATGCTGGCCAAAGATGAGGACCTGAAAGTAGTGTTCGTCCTGTTCTACACAGCTTTGCTGTATCACGTGGCGCGGCTCATGAAGCACCGGGGTATTGGCCTGCCGGGGGCGCTTACATTCAGTGGCACCGGATCGAAACTGCTGACCATCATTAGCTCCGACGATGCCATGCTGGGCAAAATGGCCCGCGCCGTTTTCGAGAAAGTATACGAGCAGGAGTACGGCACCAGCGGCCTGACGCTGTTTTACGAGAAGCGTGGTCCGAAAGAGGTGACCTGTAAAGGCGCGCTGATGCAGCCTGCCAACAGCCGCCCGGTCGATACCGAAGCCATCAGCTACGTGTATCCCGCCACGTTTAACGACGAGTTTTCGATGCTTACCTACACCGACCTGCGCAAGCCGGAGGTGGTGGATTCGCTGCTGAAGGAAACCAATGCGTTCATCGACTTCTTCTTTGCCCTGAATCAGCAATTCAGTTTCGTCCGGAACCTGAACGTGTCGGCGCGGTCGCTGGTGGTGGCGCAGCAGGAGTTGCGGACACATCTGGACACCTCGCTGATGGATGGTATCCAACGGAAAGAAAGCGAAGTAGCCGCCGAGTTCAGCGGTATGTCCGATGCCCTGGGGGCACCCATTGAGGAGACCTTGTTTTTCTATCCTCTCATTGGTGCCATCAACAAACTGGCCAACGCACTGGCGTAACGTAACGCGGACTTCAGTCCGCTATGGTTGTTTCAAAGCGGGTTGAAGTCCGCGTTACAGATGAAAAAGAATAGTATAACGCTCCTGACCGCGCTTGCCCTGACAACGTCGGTGCTGGGCCAGACGCCGGGTCCTAACCAGGCGGCTGTCGATACGCTGACGAAGGATGTTGCCCTGGCTGTGTTTGCCAATCAAAAGGGCGATAAGGCATCCGAAATCGTTGATCAGTTATCGACCTGCGGGGGTGGGTGTGATGTCGTGTCCATCATTCGTGGCGTTGGTGGCTGGGACGCGGTGGGGGTGAAGATGCAGGAACTGGGCCGGTTGAAAAGCACGGCTCCATTTCAAACCATGTCTCCCAGCGAGGCTAATGCGGCCATTCGCCGGGAGTTCACGCAGTTTTACGCGAAGTACAAGGCCGACAAAAACTACGGCCAGCCTCTTAGCGCCGACGTTCAGACGCAGATTTTTGCTAAGATCGACCGTATGCTTCCTCCCGCTCCGGCTGATCAGCCTGCGGCTCCGGTAGCTGGCCAGCCAGCAAGTGGCGAGACGGAACAGGTAGCTGGCTCGAGCGAAGATGTAAACATCGACGGGGCTGCCATTCGGATGAGCCAACTGGAACGGGCTGTAAACGAAGAAAAAGAAAACCGAATCTGGATGATAATTTTGAGTGGTATAGCTGGTTTACTGGTCGGGGCCGGGGTAGTGTATTTTCTAATGTATCGCGCGCTAAAGCAGGAAGTTGATCGCCTGATTCAGGATAACAGACAATTAAGCCGCGATCTGGATTTTGCCCGGCGACCCAAGCCCGCTAACGAGCCCCGTCATCCTCAGGCCGATAATCGAAAGCAGCCTGATACGTATCGGTCACCCCAGCCGCCAACACCCGCCGTAGCGGCTGCCACCATCGAAAGTACCCCGCCACCGGTGGCACCGGTCAACATCCGATCGGGTACACCGTCGGCTGGCGTACCCAATTCGACAGAGCCTGTTCCTATTGTGCCTGTTGAGCCCGCGTCGGTGCCTACCCAAAGCCAGGTTCAGCCGATTGCACCGGTTGCAGCTTCGGTTCGGAACGAGGTATTTTATTTCCCACCACCAGACCCGAACGGACAGTTCGACAACGCACACCAGGCCGAGACGCTTTCCCCCGAATCGGCTTATCGGTTCAGTACGACTGCGCCTGATTCGGCCACGTTCCGATTCGAAGCGGAGCCCGGTCGGGTTGCCCGTTTCCTGACCTACCGAAATTACATGATTGAACCCGCCTGCGACAGCGAGAACAGCTATTCATCGCAGTTTACCCGGATTGTCAACCGTCGTGATGGTGAGGCTGTACTGGAAAATGGGGCCTGGCGGGTGAAAACGAAAGCATTGATCCGCTACGAATAGACCTGAACGAATGCCATTATGCTGGATAATGGCATTCGTTCAGGCCATACTCAACTCTACACAATGGTCCGACTAACACTTTCCATATTGGTTCTCTGGGTTATGCTCTACCTGTCGGGCTGTTCCGGCTGCTCGCGGTCGGGAAGTCATACCACTCGTCGGGCCAAGCGAAACACGGCCGACCAGCAGACGGGGAGCGCCGTACGTACCCCCGCCGAACCACGTGCTGAGGAACCAGAAGAAGCGTCCACGCCAGACCGTTCCGTGCCGAAGCCGGTATTAAAACAGATTGGCGACGGCCCCACCGAAGTGGCGATGGAACGGGAAAATGGCGTGTACAAAGTACCGGTTACGGTCAATGGCGTACCCATGAAATTTATTCTGGATACGGGAGCCAGCCTTATTTCCATGTCGGATGCCGAAGCGGAGTTTATGTACAAGCAGGGGGCCATTACCAAAGCCGATATCATTGGTCGGTCGCGCTTCAAGGATGCTACGGGGGCCATTTCGCCAGGCGCGGTAATTCGACTGAAATCAGTACAGATTGGCGACCGTGTACTTGAAAACGTGAGCGCCAACATCGTTAGCGGAACCAAAGCACCTTTGCTGCTGGGTCAGTCCGCTTTGTCGCAGTTTGGTAAAATTTCGGTCGATTACCGGCGTAATGTGGTGACGTTTGAGTAAAATTTCGTGTTCAGGTGAGTACGTTTCTATCGACAGTGCCGCGCCTGCTGCCTTGTCGGTGGGTTCGTAAGCGGGTATCCACGCAGAACTAACCTATAAACACGCCCCTTTATCGATGACCGAAACCGAACTGATCGACCGACTCCGCGAAGCCATCGTGCTCAACGGCCCCGATGCCTGGCGTAGCAACGGCTATCTTCAGGATGCTCAGGCAGCCGGGTGGCCGCTCGAAATTGCCTTGAAACGGGCTAATGAGATAAGTCAGGAGGTTAACAACAACAGTATTTTATTCCAGAATATTCAGGTCCGTATTGCCCGGCTGGCGCAGCCTTCCCGCAGTCACCTCATCGATCAGGACCTGAACCAGATTGTGAACGCGGCCCGTTCGTTGAACCTGTCGCCCGACTTCGTTCGCAACAAATGGGTACCTGCCGAGTTAAGCCGGATCAGTCCGGTAAAGTCGCCCCCAGCCCCCGTAACCGCCCCCCCCGTTGAACCACCGGCCCCGGTCAACCGCCCCGTCGATGAATCCGATCGCTTCAGCGATTTGCTTGAAAGCGATGATCAGCCGGTCAGGCCAGTACCGGTAGATGTGCCGCTCAAACCCACTGTTGAAGCACCCGCTCCCGAACCGCCCAAGCCACCGGTTTATGTGCCGCCACCACCGCCTGTTTATGTCGAACCGGTTCCGCTGGCTGGCCCGCCACCTGTTGTTCGTTCGTTTACAGCTACTCCGGCCCGCATTCGCAAGGGTGATTCTGTAACCCTGGAGTGGGAGGTTGAAAACCTGCTGGCTGTGACCATCGACGATCTTGGTGAAGGTTTGTCGCCCAAGAACAGGGGTTGGATAAAGCCATCAAAAACCGCTGATTACACGTTGTTCGATGCTAACGATAATCCGTTAAGCACGGTCCGGGTAGAGGTTATTCCCCGGGACAACAGCGGTTTATATGGCGTATTGTTTGCGCTGGCCTTGTTAGCCCTGATCTATTGGTTTATCCGAAACAATAACCAAACGCCCGAGCCCAACCGGAAGTCTGATCGGCAAACGGAGCAGACCACCCGGCGAAAAGCATCGAACGAAAGTCCGAAGCGTCGGCAGCGCAATAAAGATGAAGATATAGCCACCGATATACCTGCCCCCAAGTCAGAAAAGATCGTAGATGAGCCACTTGCTTCGGAGCGTGTTAAACAGAGAGAGGAAAAAAACGCGGTTGTCGATGTGTTGCCGGAGGAGAAAGCTGCGCCGGTTGCCAAGGCTCCTGAAGTGCCCGTAGCCAAACCATCGACACCTGCCGACGCCCGTATCGGTAAGTATGAAGAATCGTTTGGTGATAAACCGTACGATAAAGTTGAACTGGGAACCGATGAACGCGGCTGGCGACGTGCCCGCAGCAAAGGACGTTGGGGATACATAAACGCAGCGGACGAATGGGTAATTGAGCCTGAATATGAGGCTGTCACGCCGTTTCGTGGCAACACTGCCGCTGTCTTTTTGAATGGTCAGCTTATGACCATAAACCGGGAGGGAGAACAGATTCGAAAATGAGTGGCAAACCGCGATGCATAAAAGAGAGTTGATGTGTTAGTGGAACACCACTTTACTCAACAAATGCGCTGGATATGATACGCTCGGTTTTAATTGCCTCCGTCTTTAGCCTGTATGCCTCCTTTTGTCTTGCTCAGTCCGATTCAACGCGGAGCTCGAGACTCTCACCACAACCGGCTGTACAAATACCGGGTATAGATACGCCCATGTCCGGTCCGGGTACGTTACTGCAATCATCACCTAATCCGAATATGGAGCCAGTTCCTCAGCGGAAGGGAAAGAAACGCAGAAGAACGAGTCCTCCCAGCGATCCAAGAGCTTTCGGGGTATCGATACCGCTGGAGGGTGCCAAAAAAGATACCCTCAACCGATAACTGACGCTGGATAGCCGTTACCTTCATACTAACAGGATTTTCCGGTAGAATTTGGTCCATAAAGTCGTAGGGTCGTATAGCAGACAGAAACCAGTTGTCTACTATATGACCCTACGACTTTATGCTTTTTTTGCTAGTCTTTCTTTGCTTTTTTAGCTTTCTTTTCGTCTTTTTTTTCCTTTGGCGTCTTCGCCGGTTCTTTCTTTGTGCTCTTCTTTGAGTCCTGACTTTTAGACATAATAAATTGGGTTAATTGGTAGGGTATCGTTTCTGAACGTGACGAATAGAAACTGTGCGTTTTGTAACGGCAAACTTAGTGAAATGATTGTCTGTCAGATTAAAAATGACCTGACGGTCGAATGAAACTGCTAGTGATTACAAGCCCAGCGTTACCGTCAGTTTTTGAAACGATGTCCAGTAAGCCGTTGTAGTCAGGCCGATACCCGTACCGGAAAGCATTCTGAACGGATACGGGCTACTGCGAACTTCCCATTCATTGATGTAAAAGTGAAGCGCGTCACCTATCCGCCGGATCATGAGCCGGTCGCGGTTCTTTTCCAGCGGAACACCCGCTTTAAAATAATCGCCGGGCATATAATCGCCGAAAGTTTCACCATTTACCACCCGCTTAATCGAGACCTCACCCAGGCTGTTCAGGGAAAACGAACAGTAATTCAGCGAGTCGGCCACACCGAACAGGATGCCGCCCGTTGGCACCTGGCCTGAATCGGCCAGGACGTCGACTTTAATGGTGAATGTTTCGGCGATATTCAGGTTGATTTCGGTGGGAAGCGAAACGTAGCTGAAGGCAGCTTTCGTCGTGCTCTCATTGCGCTTGCGGATGTTGTATTTGCCGAGCCCAACCTGGTAGTTATAGTCGCCTTTGTTACCTGCTTTCCAGCCGTTGCGGTTGGTGGCGAAGTCACCCGTGAACGCAGGTCGGTACCCTACTTCGTTCGGAGCAGAGGCTATCCGGCGTGGCGCTGGAACAGACTCCGCAACAACATCTGGTTGGGGAACGGGTACCGATGTGGGGGGCACCTGTGCTCTAGCCGAACTGTTGACGGGCTTCGATACGGGCTGACGGGCCGGAGCAGGACTCGTTTGTACACGTGTCTCATTCTCTGGCTGGGATGGTACCGAAAAGGGTTGCGCCCGGCGTTCAGGTGCTGCTGAGGCTACCGGGGCCGGGCGTATCAGGGGCGTTGGCTTGAATGTTACTTTTTGCCAGCCGCTGGATGCCGAGTAAATTGTCGGCTTGGCTCGGCCAGTGCGCTGGGTAGGTTCTGCCAACTGGGCAAGGCTGTTGACAGACAGGAGTAGGAAGGAGGAGATTAGAATATAGGGGCGCATGTTTGACTAAAGATCAGTTCAAAATGAGTACCGTAGAACCGCCGTGGGCTGACCCGCTTGCAGGCCCGGACGAAGCGTTACCGATTGCGGTGACCCGTTGGCGGCTTGTTCTTTTCCGTTACGAATTCCTTTAAAAAAGGTCAGAATAACATCGGCAGCCGCTACAACAAGGGCTCCCCGGGTAGCTAAAAAATACCTGTGATGGTGACTGTTGGCGGTTTGGTAAAAAGGTGCACCGGCCTCGGCGTTTTTTTGTGTTTCGTACACCGCATATACATCCCGCGACTTTTGCCTTTCCTGCAAACCATATACCAGCAACCCGTAGAAACCCACCGTTACTAATGGCCGGAAGCCAATTCTGGGTTTAGGAGTCTGTACGAAAATATTGCCGACTCCCGGAGCTATCACCGACAAAAGGGCCCAGGCAGGTCCGGCATAACGCGTCGTTGACGATGTGCCCGGATCGATGGAAACTCCCTCTGGTTCAGTTTGCGGGACGGTAGTAGTCTTCGGTTGTAGTGGCGGCTCGGAAGAGCGAGTAGGGGACTGGGCAACGGGGGCAGGCGGGTTGGACGGGGTAGGGCGGGTTTCGGCGGGAACGGGTTTAACCGCTACGTCGTCCGCGTTTCTGGGCTGATCAGCAACTGCCGGTGGCGGTTGGTTAGTTACAGGCTGAGCCGTGGCTACTGGCTCAGCCGCCGAGAATGCCGCTATGGTGGACGTTTTGACCAGCACCGTCGCCCGGATTTCTTCGTTCAGCGAATACCCATTGGCCAGCGCATTCCAGACGATACGCCGGTCGGAGCCGGCTACCACACCGGTATTCACATCACCCCGTACAAATTCCGGTAAAATGCGCAGCAATCCACGCAGCCGGCTTCTGACTTCGAAATAAACCGAGTCACCCGGCCGGGTGTTGATCAGGTCATACCGGATTTCGAGCTGCGACGAGTCGGCAACGCGGATTCGAATGTTACGGACGCGTTCCTGTGCCTGACCGGGCATAGCGAGTAATAAGCTGAAACAAAGAAATAAAAGTAAACGCATAAGGTATCGGTGAGGGATCGCACAAAGCGAGAGTCGGTTAATTGGTTACGGTGATCTGGGCAGTTTTAGTGAATGTATCGTCGCAGGAGTTGACGAGAATCATCGAGACGGTATAGGTGCCTGGCCGATCATAGTTATAGGTCACCCGGGCTCCCACCCGATTCTTGCCTTTGCCATCGCCGGGGTCCCAGCCTACCGAACCAATATCACCCTGTGGATTGTCCAGAAAGAGCGTCACGTCCAGCCGATCGACGACGACGCCGATGTCAGCGCGGGGTTCGATGCAGGCGGGGAAGTTTTTCTGGGTCAGGTCGAAAGGTTCACAGGCAGTCAGGGCCAGGAGCAACAGGCAGTAAACAAAACATTGTCGCATGATTACAAAAGGAAACTTAATAAAGCACAAAGTACGTATACGGCGAATGATAATTCGTTGAAGTGATGGGCCGGAGCGCTTATTTTGTATAACCACCAACGTTGGGGTGTAGAGAACCAGCATTTTTCGTAAATTTAATTGTTTTCATTATAGTTGAATCGTCTGTTGTGGCTGGATCTGTTGATCTGGCCCTTCTGAACAGAATAGGGATTTATCCACTGTTAGTATGCGCTGGTCTGCCAAAACCAAAGATGAATTAGTAGCCGAAATTAAGCGGCTGCGCAACGAACGCGATGAGGTGGCGACTTCTGACCCGCAACCTGCCTTCGACGCCCGTCAAACTGTTGATCAACTCAACCTCATTGGCGTTACTATTGAGCGTGACGGTACGCTTAGTTACGTCAATCCCTATACCTACCGGGTAACGGCCTGGCAGCCGGGCGATATCGTTGGCA
Source organism: Spirosoma utsteinense (assembly GCF_014282275.1). Taxonomy (GTDB): domain Bacteria; phylum Bacteroidota; class Bacteroidia; order Cytophagales; family Spirosomataceae; genus Spirosoma; species Spirosoma utsteinense. Next base: position 119,038 of record NZ_VFIA01000017.1, on the reverse strand, counting down.
AGAACTTCTTCGATATTTTTATCCCGGCTTCTGACCGGGCCCGGCTTGAGTTTGAATTTGACGAGGCCCTGGTTAAAGGGGGTTTCCCCGAGCAAAAAGAAATTAACATGCTGGCTCGAAGTGGGGCCACACGTAACGTTCAGCTCAACTCCTTTATTCTGAATGGGTCGGGTCTGGAAGTGTCGTCGTTTACGATTATCGGCGAAGACGTTACCAACAAACGGCGGGTGGCTTCGGCATTGTCCAACACCAATGCGCAATTGCAGGACCTTGTCGACAACACCTCCGACCTGATCCAGCTCCTTAACCTCGACGGCAAATTCATGTTTGTGAACCGGGCCTGGCGCGAGGTGCTGGGCTATAGCTCCGACGAAATTGCCTCCCTGAATCTGCGCGATGTGTTACATCCTGACTACGCCAACAGTACGTTGTCGTTGCTCAAACGCATTCAGGCCGGGGCCAACCTGCCTTACATCGAAACGGTATTTCGAAGTAAATCCGGCAAAACCATTTTTTTGTCGGGCAGTGTCAACTGCCGCTTCGATAACGGACGACCAACAGCCTTTCGCTGTATTCTCCACGACACGACTGGCAAAGTGCGTGCCGAAAAATCGCAGAAACTGTACTATAGCATTGCGAACTGGACAATCAATACGCCTAATCTGGACGAGTTGTACCATAAAATTCACGACGAGTTAGGCAACATCATCGATGCCCGTAACTTTTTCATCGCTCTCTACGACTCCAGCAAATCCTACCTATCGTTTCCGTACTATGTCGATGAATACTTTGGCGGCAACATGCGGTTTACCAAACGTAAACTTGGCAACGGCCTGACTGAATACACCATTCAGGCCAACAAGCCGCTGTTCTTATACGAAAAAGACATTCGTCAGCTGGCCGAGCAGCACCACATCGATCTCTACGGACAGCTTCAGCCGCAGGTGATGTTAACGGCCCCGCTCCGTATCGGGGATGAGATTACCGGTATCATCGGTGTTAAATCATACGACGACGCCCGTACCTACGGTCCCCGCGATCTGGAACTGCTGGAGTTCATTTCGGGACAGGTGGCGCTGGCCATTGCCCGAAAACAGGACGAAGCTGCGCTGGATAAGCAGAACGCCCGTTTAAATGCGATGTTCGACAGCAGCACCTACCTGATCTGGTCGGTGAACAAAGCGCTGCAACTTACCTCGTTCAATAAAAATTACACACGCCTGCTGGAGCGTAAAGTGGGCCGGACGCCCACGATCAATGGCAGTGCCCAGTCATTGGGGTGGCGGATGGTTGGCGCCGAGAGCCGAAAATTGCTGGAAGACAGATACCGCATGGCGTTTCGGGGTGTTCCTCAGAACTTCGAATTACGTATCGAAGGCGACCAGGTGTCAGAGACGGATACCTGGCTCGATTTTCAGCTGAACCCAATTCTGCTGTCGGGTGGCCTGATCGAAGAAGTATCTGGAATTGCCCGCGATATTACCAACCGCAAACGCGCCGAAATTGCCACCCGACAAAGTGAGGAGAAATTCCGGGGTATCTTTGAAAACCTTCAGGATATCTACGCGCGTGTGGACCGTCAGGGGCGGGTTACGATGATCAGCCCGTCGGTGTTCAAACGAATGGGTTACACCCCGGACGAAGTACTGGGCCAGGATGTGATGCAATACTTCATGAACAAGAAGCAGATCCACCGGGCCATGGTCCGGCTCGGGCGCAGTCGCAGTTTACGTAACTTCGAAGTGAGTATGCGCCGGAAAGACGGGTCTGAGCGACAGTTTATGTTCAATATGCTGCTACTGAGCGAGGGACCTGACGGCGATCCGGTAGTAGCGGTGCTGGCCCGCGACATCACCGAACTGAAAAAGCAGTCGGCAGAGCTGGTGAAGGCTAAAGACGAAGCGGAACGCTCCCTGAAGGTGAAAGAGCGGTTTCTGGCCAATATGAGCCACGAGATCCGGACGCCTATGAACGGCGTTATCGGTATGATCGACCTGCTCAACGATACGGCACTCGACACCGAACAGCGCGACTATGTCAGAACCATCAAACGATCGTCGGAAACGCTGCTCAATATTCTGAACGATATTCTGGATCTCTCCAAGATTGAAGCGGGTAAAATGGCGTTGCACGAGTCGCCAGTGGCGTTTCAGGAAATATTTGAGAAGCTCATTGCGCTCTTTGGTCAGCAGGCTAATTCCAAAAACAACACCCTGACCTATCATCTGGGTCCCGACCTGCCCACCTTCGTCATTGCCGATCAGACCAGGTTGTTGCAGGTACTGTCTAACCTGACCTCCAACGCCATCAAGTTCACGGAGAACGGTGCGGTACGGGTAGAGGCTACCCTCATTGGTAAACGGGGTAAGTTTAACATGATCAGAGTCGCCGTAAAAGACTCGGGCATAGGTATCTCGCCCGAAAACATAGACCTGCTTTTCAATTCCTTCAGTCAGGTCGATACATCATCGAGAAAATCGTTCGGGGGTACCGGACTGGGGCTGGCCATATCGAAAGAACTGGCTACCCTTATGAAGGGCGATATCGGCGTAGAATCAGTAGTGGGGCAGGGTAGTACGTTCTGGTTTACGGTCGAACTGAAAGAAACGGCTATCAGTCCAACCCAGCAAGGCACCGAAGTAGCTGAGATATCGCTGGCCAATTTCTTCAGCACCTATCACCCGGCCGTGCTGCTGGTGGACGACAATGCGGTGAACCGTAAAGTGGCCAGTGAAATTCTGCGTAAGGCTGGTTGTCTGGTAACAACAGCCGCCAGTGGCCATGAGGCCATCGAGAAAGTACGCAGCGCCATGCTACCAACAGAGTCCGGGGCAAACAACACGTTCGATGTTATTTTTATGGATATCCAGATGCCCGACATGGATGGCGTTGAGACGACGGGTCATCTGCGCACCGAGTTTGGGAAGGCACTGCCCACTATTGTGGCCATGACGGCTTATTCAATGCGTGAAGATCGGGAACGGTTTATCAGCCAGGGGCTGGATGACTACATTGCCAAGCCAATCCGGGCACAAAGTCTGGTTGCCAAAGTAAAAGAACTGGTAGATGCCCGGCAGGCCAAAATACCCGCTCAAGAAAAGCCTAAGCCGGTGGCTGCGGCACCCGAGCCTTTGTTGCCGATCATCGATGCCGAAATCGTCGGGCAACTGCGTGATATTGGAGGCCAGGAATTGGTAGACAGTATCATGGAGGAGTTCGTAACCGAAGCGACTGAGTTGGTAAACGGCGCAATCAGTGCATATGAGCTTGGCGATATCCCGACGGTGAAAAGCCATTTGCATACGCTAAAGGGAAGCGCAGGAACAATTGGCGTGGCTCGAATGGCCGATATCGCCCGTGTGGCTGAAGGCAAACTTAAAGTGGCTGACACCAGTGGCTTATCAGACGCCCTGCAAGCGTTAAAAGCAGCCTTCAATGCTTTTTTGACGGCCTGGCATACGGAATAATTCAGGAAAGAAGAACAGTTAAAGGAGCCGGGTGGATCTAATTCGAAGATTCATTCCGGCTCCTTTAACTGTTTAATAAGAGAGCTTTTGTTGATAGTCAAGCGGTTATGATAAATGAGTTTGATCCGAAAATAGAAGTAATGAAAAACACAGAAAAGCTTGTGGGATACTGCCAGTAACGCGCAATAAAAGTTGAAACCCGTTTTTATTTCGTATGAAACGCAGTCTGGTAAGTTCGCAAGGAATACGTGTACTGATTGCGTCGCTGGTGCTGATGTGGGCCTGCGATCGGGACATACAGCTGCAGACCGATTAACCTTCCGGAGCACGATTCGGAGCAATCAGAGTACAAGGGAGGTGGTCGTTAACTCACCTATTTTCACGTTTCTGGAGGCAGCAATGGGTACGCGGGTGCTGGTGCCTGATCGATTTGCGGTCTCTTAGTCGGGCGTAATAGGCTGGGACAAATCAATTACAGCTAGATCTATCTAGTTGATTCTGTGACGTATATACTCACTGAAACGAGTGCTAAATTTGGGTCTTTTCACCGGTCACTGATGAAGAAAGAAAGGTTATATGATCAAATCATTAAATTATGGGTAGACCGTGTAGCACTGGCATCGGTATCGAAAGGGGAATACTCTACTAAAATTGTAGAAAAAAATAAACACAATTAATTATCTCTATAAGCTAACATTCACAGGATCAGCAGGTGGCATGGTTTTAGTTAATAAGATGTGTAAACTCAACAACTAACTTTAAAACGATACGATTATGGCAACTTTCGGAGAGCGCATCGCAAACTTTTTTGGTGGAACCGATACGGACACACGTGAAGGCTTGCATGGCTTATTTGTGACGGAGTTAAAGAACATTTACTACGCGGAAAGACAAGCAATTGACGCGTTGGGAACACAGGCAGATGCGGCAACGACCGATGAAGTACGTAACGCTCTCTTACAGCATCAGGAAGAAACCCGTGGTCAGGTAATGCGGCTCGAACAGGTGTTCCAAAGCCTGGGTCTGGATGCAGACGAGGGTGCATGTGCCGCTATCGACGGTTTAGCCGACGACGCAGAAACTATTATTTCGGCTACTGAGTCTGATTCGCTTACCCGCGATGCCGGGCTGATCATTGCTGCTCAGAAAGTGGAGCATCACGAGATTGCTTCTTATGGTTCAGTTGTTACACTGGCGCGGGTAATGGGTCATACGGAAGTTGCCCGCCTGTTACAGCAAACACTGGAAGAAGAGAAAAATACAGACCGCAAACTGACGCAGTTAGCTGAGTCGTTCATCAATGATCGGGCTAGCGACGAGTCAGGCGATATGGGCTCTGACAACATGAACCAGAATTCATTCAACGATTCCACCGTGAACGCCGACGGCACCCGTTACGCTGATCGGAGCAGCACGGGTCAATCGACTTACCAGTCAGGACAGTCTTATAGTGGTACCCAAACGGGCAGCAACGATGCCACAACAGGTGGTACGCTGGGTATATAAACGACCTGAACTGCTTAAGATCCAACTTATTTCGAACGTTCCTTTACAAAACAGGCACCACCTTTAAGAAGTGGTGCCTGTTTTGTAAAGGAACGTTCGAATTTATGCTAGAACTAGTTCGATCCGGAGTCAAAGGCTGGATCGACCTGTTCAGGGTCTGATTCAGTTCCGTCGTTATTACCAAGGGTATCGCCGTTTCCGTAGTTGAGGGTGTCAGGTTCCATATTAGGACTACCTGAAGCCATTCCACTACCATCACTACCCATTGCCGCTTCCTCCTCATCAGTCAGTGTAGTTGGCAATGTGTTTGCGTTGCCAGAGAGGTCGGTTGGATTGTATTCTTCGTTTAGCATCGTATTCTGGTCGGGGGCTTGTATAACGCCACCGGTATCGGGACTAAACGTCTTCGATTGTTCATTGAGCATTGCATCCTGATTTGGGCTTTCCATACGGTTGAGTTTTAGCGTTGTCGTTTCAAGATCTTGGGTTAGCCTCTGGTAAATACTTCCCAGAGCTGATTGTAAAGTTTGGCGGCATACGTTTTTACGTCGAGGTGTGAGGCATGGATGGTAAAGGGCGAAAACTGGTGATCGGCCGAGGGTAGAGGTTCTACCCGGATGGTGCGCCCGGTTGTCCACCGTCCCGCCAGTCGGCGAACCGATCCATTCAGCCGTAATCCTGCATCGATAAGGTCTGCCTCACACGTTTCCGGATGCTGGGTCGTAGCTAATGTCTGCGAAAACTGTTGCAGCCTGCTGGCATCAAACCACGTCAGCATAGGTATATGAAGATGACGGTCATACCGGTCAGTGTGGCACAGGAAACGCAGCGATAACAGGGAACGGCCCATTGTTCGACGGGTCGATACCTGTAGGTCAAGCACTTCTACTGGTGCCGTTTCAAAAGAAGTAGCAAGTTCTATGTTCATAAATGATGAAGTAGGGTAGAATTAAACTATGTAGGTATTAAACCCGACAAGGAAGGCTGATGTTTGCACCGTTGTGGACTTGTTGGCGAATGCGCCCGAGCCGGAACCGTATTCGCCAGCAAGTCCACTGCTATATTCAGAGATAGAAGCCGTTAGACATAGATCATTTTAGCCGTCATACCCCCGTCGACGGTAAAGTTTTGGCCCGTAATGAACCCGTTTTCGGGAGCAATCAGGAAGAGGATCATGCGGGCAATGTCGTCAGCCTGTCCAACACGACCCGCCGGGTGCTGGGTATGGTCTTCGGGCCGGAGGTCATCGGGCTTGGCTTTCGCTTTCTTTCGTAGAGCCGACACATCGATCCAGCCAGGGCTGATAGAATTGACACGAACATCGGGTCCCAGACTAACGGCCAGTGAATGGGTGAGGGCTAACAGGCCACCTTTGCTGGCTGAATAAGCGAAGGTATCCGGTTCTGACTGAAATGCGCGGGTCGAACACATGTTGATGATCGTACCCTTCTGGGCTGCAATGTAAGGGGCGGTATGTTTGGCACACAGGAAAGCCCCTGTCAGGTTGGTGCCGATAACCCGGTTCCATTCTTCCAGCGTAAGCTTATCGAGTGATTTCTCGATCATAACGGCAGCGTTATTGATGAGCGCATCGATCTGCCCGAAATGGCTGATCGTTTGCTCGGCAGCCTTGCGAACATTGGCCTCGTGCGAGACATCGCAGGAAACAAATAGAATCTGGGCCGACGATGCCTTGAAGGCTTCACGCAATTCGGCAAGCGCGTCGGTATCGGCCTCCCAAATGGCCACTCGGTAACCGTGAGTCAATAAATACTGAGTTGTAACGCGGCCGATGCCTTGCCCTCCGCCGGTGATAATGGCTGTTTTCATGTATACTGGATAAAGCGTTCCAACCACAAACTACAGGGTTTGGTAACACAAGCCCTCATCCGTGGGTTACCTAATCTCGAATCCTTATCGAACGGGACGCCCTTGAAACGCCCGAACCGTTACATGCTCCAGATTGCTTTTTCGCCGGTTTATCGGCTCCGGTTGCCGGAAGGCCACCGGTTTCCAATGCTAAAATATGAGTTGATTCATGAGCAGTTGCTTTACGAAGGCACCTGCACTGATGCCAACTTCTTTGCTCCTGCTCCCGTCGATGATCGCTATGTATTGGGCGTGCATACGGCTTCGTATGTACAGGATCTGAAAGCGATGACCGTTGACCCGAAGATGGTACGCCGGATCGGGTTTCCGCTAACGCCTGATCTCATTGAACGGGAGTGGATAATCACGCAGGGTACGATCGATTGTACATCAAAAGCCCGGCGCGACGGGGTGGCCATGAACATAGCCGGAGGAACGCATCACGCCTTTCCCGATCGGGGTGAAGGCTTCTGTATTCTGAACGATGTGGGGGTAGCGGCTCATTATCTGCTCGAAACCGGCCAGTCGAAACAGATGCTGGTGGTCGATCTTGACGTACATCAGGGAAACGGCACGGCTGTTATGTTTCAGCATGAGCCACGCGTGTTTACGTTCAGTATGCACGGGAAAGACAACTACCCACTCAAAAAAGAGCAGTCAGATATTGACGTGGAACTGCCGACAGGCGCAGAGGATGATCTTTACCTGAACAAACTGTATGATGTATTGCCCGGATTGATTGACCGCGTCCAGCCCGATTTTCTATTTTTTGTGTCTGGTGTCGATATTCTTTCTTCCGATAGACTAGGAAAGCTGAGTGTTAGCCGGGAGGGTTGCAGGCAGCGCGATACGTTCGTGTTTGAGCAGGCTATCCAGCGCGGCTTACCTATTGTCGTGTCGATGGGGGGAGGCTACTCCCCCCGCCTGACCGATATTGTCGAAGCCCATTGTAACACGTTCCGGATAGCGAACAGCCTGTTTTTCTGATCGTCGACATCAAGTGTCGAGGCTATCTGTATGCACGGTTAAACTGGCCAGGCGGACCAGGAGTGGCTGGACTTCTATTGTTTTTGTGGGAAACGGTAAGCAAGCGCAGGTACCTCGTTGGTTCTTGTCAGGGCACCGGTCGTAAATGACTCAAAAACAAATCCGGTCGGTCTGATGCTTAATCCACTCGTTGGCGATTCTAAATTTGGGTTTTGCCGATGAGTCGATACGGGTTCGGTGACTAACACGGTAGTTTAGCTTCAGTATCCTTCCTGAAAAGGTAGCCGTTTACCCTCGTTGTCGAGGGCGTATATAGGCCTGAACGAATCACTCCGTCAGACATAGTGACTCCGGCATTCTTCGGGTACCGGCCCATAAAGCGCCATTGGGCGTTTATCCGATAGCCTGAATCTCTCCTTTGCCAATGGTTGTCGTGTCTGGCTCATCGAAGCGGTAATTACTGAAGTGCGCTCTATCGAAGCGATTCAGGCTCCAGGCCCAGACAAACCCACGGGAATCCTTTCGTTTGTAAGCGCAAGACTTTTGGTAATTCGATCTGTTAAAATGAGTAGAATAAGGCATTTACGTTTCGTCCTGATGGACAACTAGTAAGGGTTATTTGCTTTTTCCTGTTCAATCAACAATCTTACCACCTCATTGCAGAGCGTTACTACTAACTGCCTGCTTACAACCCATGGCATGAAGCAGAATATTATAAAAACCCGTCTTTTAAACAATCAGCCCGTTTTAGGTATCATTTCAAACAGTACTGATCCAACCGTAGCTGAGTTGTGCGGTTTCTCGGGACTGGATTTTTACATGATCGATGGCGAACACAGTGCTGTCACGACCGCTCAGGTTCAGGATATCGTGCGTGCCTGTGAAGTAAGTGGTATCACCCCCCTGGCTCGCGTGCGCAGCAACGATCCAAAGTTGATTTCCCAGTTTCTGGATGCGGGCGTAATGGGTTTGATGATGCCGGGTATAAAAACCGCCGATGATACGGACGCCTTGGTGCAGGCTGTGATGTACCCGCCGATGGGGTCGCGTAGTTTGGGGCCTGTCCGGTCGGCTGATTACCTACAGGGAACTATGAGTCAGAGTGAGTACGTACAGTTTGCCAACGAACAGCTTTTGGTATTGCCACAGATCGAGGATAAAGAAGCCGTAGAGAACCTGGATGAGATTCTGGTGGTAGCTGGTATTGATGGTTTTGTGATCAGCCCTCGCGACTTGGCCATGAGTATGGGTTATTACGATGGTCCCGGCCATGACGAAGTAAAGAAAACAATTGGGAGCGTGGTTGAGAAAATAAAAAAAGCCGGACTCATTGTTGGTACAACAGCTGCCACCGGAGATCAAGCCAAAGTATTGGTGGAGCGGGGCGTCTTATTCTGCCTCAACTCATTTGCAGGTCTGCTCAAATCGGCCGCCGGGGATTTTATGAAAGGTCGGTCTTAAACCCGTTGTTGGCAGAAGTTTCCGGCTGGCCGTTACAAATTGGAAGTTACTTCGTCAATATATAGCATGCCTGAGGTCACTCTCGAATAGCCAATAAGAGTCACACCCTGCTTTGGACTGCTTTTCACGTATAGTCTGAAATTGGCGGGTCGTTTAACAAGTTTAAACGCTTTTGAAAAAACTTTGCTCTTAGTTATCAATCTATCCAATATAGGTTAATTGGTTGATTTTTAGTTTTATATTGTATCGTTTTCAGTGATAGGGCCTACTTTTTCTGGGAACATCATCCTGTAAGGGAGTGGCTGGACAGATGATAAATAGAACAATGACTGTGTTGGCGGAGTTAGCGCGTTGTCGACAGGCACTTTGAAGGCAGCCAATCCAACCAAGAGACCGTATCAGGATAACAACTGTAGATGATGCAATCACAAAACGACACAGGCAAAGAAAGTCAGCAAATTACTGCACCTTCTATGGCTCGTTTTTTGCGTAGCAATTACAAAAACTGAACGGCTGCTACAGTCCTGATAAAAAAGCCAATTGATAGAAAGAATACTAAAACGGGATGTAGCGTACAGGAATGGGTTATCCGTGAAGTTAACGTAGATAACAATAATTTTTATATCCCTGTTTAATCACTATCATTGGCAAGCATTTGAAGCCAAATGAAATTACAAACTATGATGAAGGCAGATAATCGGTATGATGGTGGCAGCACACTGACGGCTGTTCCGATCGACCGCCTATCGGGCAAGACACATGCATGGAATGCTGTATAGTCTCTGTTGCGGGGCAATGAGTCACAAAAAAATCTCAATGAGATAGCAGGACTTTTGCAAATCGCCGTTAACATTGCAAAAAAAATGAGAATCAGAGGGTCTAATAAGCGATATGCCAGAGCCGATAGCTCAAAAGAGTAGGGAGCTAGCTTATCGCTTTTGTGCAGAAAAAGCCCTTTTTAGTACGAATCTGCGCTACGTTCGTGATGAAGCCCGAAAAAATAGTGGATTAAAAAAACGCCACCATTCCAACCCGGAAGCACTCACAGAATCCTATAGCATAGACGGTTGACTAAGGAAGTGAAAAAAAACACCGAAATGGTGGATTGACCGTTCCCTAAGTTTCCGGAGATGCGTTTGGGAGAATTACAGTTTAGTTAGAAACATTGCGTCAAAATTAACTCAATAAATATGCGAACATTTATCCAACAACACCCCGCACGGATGCTGGCTGGACTCGTGTTGCTAGGTTTTGCAATGCCCTCCGTTAGCTTTGCTCAACAAGCTGACACGGTCCGATCGGCCACAGTTCAACAAACTTCCCCAGTTCAACAAGGCACCTCGACTACAACAAGAAGAGAAGACCCACGTGAAAAGATTTATCGCCTGGGCAAAGGGGTTTACACCGACACACTACGCCGGGACGAGTTCAAAGCCCAAGCCAGCGATGTAGCTGAGCTTGATGACTGCGACACAACCTTCCAGACGTTTATTCTGGTCCGTCGCCTTTCTCCGTGGCGTATCGGTTTGTATGCTGGCCCTAACTTTGCATATTGCGGAACCTGGGAAAATACGTTTGGACCAACCCGTCGTGACAATACGCTTTATAACGGAGCTGGTTTCAACATCACAGGTAACGTCGATTATTATCTGACGCCTGCTACCCGTCGCCTTCGTTTCGGTTTGGGAACAGCGTTTGGTTATCAGAACTACGTTACACGTGGTGATTACCGGAACTACCTGTACGGCCTGGCCGCAGCCCGCACACCGAGCGTAGGTCGCGATCAGGTAACAATCAAACAGCGTGCTTCGGAAGATATGTTCCTGACTGTTGGACCGGTTGTTCAGTTCACACTGGCCCGTAGCCGTCGCAATCCGGATGCCAGCACGTTCATCGAATTAGGCCTTCGTGGTGGCCTGTTCCGTACGGAAGCAGCTACAATTGCCGCCTTCATCCCGTCGCAGGGTACTATTGCACCAACCGGTTCGCTGGTAACAGGTGGCGCGTTGATTCGGTCGGTTAATCCTAGCGCCAGCCTTTATCATCCAGGTGGTCTGTTGTCGCTGGGTGTTTTCTTTCCCTTGCGCAACAACTGGAACATTGGTGTACAGGCACAGGGTTTCTATACCCAGTTGAACTACATCATTGTCAACGGTCAGCAGGATCAACTGTATGAATTCAAGCGTAAACACGGTGGATTCAACGCTGGTCTGGCGGTTCGGAAAGGATTTGTTCAGAAGAAGCTGATCCCGAAAACACCAACGGTTTGCCCAACCTGCGATTCGATTCCTCAGTTGAACGTACAGTTTAACAACGCATCGCTCAAAGGTGCTTCACTGGCTTACGTTGACAGCACAAGTGCACAACAGACGGCTCCAGTCAATACGGGCGCAACGGCTCCGGTTATCAGCTGGAAGAGCACGACCCCGAATCCGAAGAACGAAACCTTTACTGCTCGTCTGTACTACCGTGCCGATTCAGTAGTTGCTGGTAACACGGATCAGGTAATTGCTCAGTTGGAAAACACGACAGACACGACGCTGACGTTCCCAACAGCTTTCTTCTCGAACGGTCAGATAACGCCTGGTTTCTATTACGTAACGGTTCACAATCAGCAAACAGCGAAGTGTGGTACCTGTATGAGTGAAGTGGCAACAACCAGTTTCTCTAGTGTTCGTCCTGCGAAAGTGCTCCCAGATTGCCAATATCGTCACAAACTGGAGCGTCTGGAAGTTTACTACCGCACTCCATACACGCGTGAAGTGGCTAACGTCTGCTACTGTAACGGTACAATTACTTCGGTTGGCGACACGACGACCCGTCTGCGCTACCGTGGCTTGAACCGTAGCTTGGCTACGAGCACGGTCGAGTTCGATACGAACACGGTTATCCTCAACCTGCGCGATCTGCCAGGTGGTCTGGCTCAACAACTGCAGGCTGAGAAGGCTAAAATCGAAAGCGGTAACGCAATTCGCTTCAAAGGCCGTCGGGTTCGCCCACAAGTACAGTACTTCCGCGCGGTGTTCACCGTTACGAAACTGCCTTGCAACGGTCAGCCTGAACAGCAAGTTGGTAGCTTCAACACGACGATTAGCGACAACAGCTACTCGATCACTGATCTGAAGCCCCTGACAGACGCTCAACGCACGAAACTGTTAGCTCCACCAGCACCCGTTAAGAAGAAGTCAACCCGTCGTCGGGCTGGCAACAGCGGTCGCCGTTCGGATGCACTGTTCGGTGTAGAATAAGCGAACAACACAACACAAAAAAACCGGGGGCCAACGCTCCCGGTTTTTTTGTGTTTATGTAGTAAAGAGGAAACAAGGAGCAGATAAGGTTAAACTTATGCAAAAGGGATGCGTAGTAAACCTATGATCTAACAATAGCCTTACCTACTACCGTTGGTTTTAGCCATCAACCGTTAGAAAGGCGTTGCTATTGATCAGATCGCAGACGCGGGATCACAAGCCTGGTCTGGAACGCGTAGGAAAGGAAGGTGTAGCTGGTGATTACCCTTTCATAACGGTAAACGAAGCAATTCCTTCATAGGACTTCACCCGTTCTGGTTGGGCACCTTTTGGTTTGGCAAACAACAGTAGAGTCGAGTTACCGCGTTGCGGTACGGCAATGGTGAGCCGATAGGTTTCGCCGGAACGCTGAACGCTTACCGGAACGGTAGTTGACTCGGCACCACCGACCCGACCAAGGGCACACATAAACTCAACATCCTTCCCGTTCCTTAACGTCAAAGTCAGCGCATCGCTGGCGCGAATCAATCCGCTTTTAGGGAAGTTGTTATCGAACCCAAGTCGGAAATAAGCGTCGTAAAGCTTCGGGAACTGATCGAACTGTGCTTTGCTGACAGCCGTATCCAGCAATTGCCAGCGTGGGTCGATCGGGAAATGGTTGGCCGAAAACTCAACCGGTTCGGTAAGGAAGAAATAATCGTTGGGCTTACCCCCTTTGGCGGTTGTCTGAGCCCAGGCAATATCCAACAAATACCAGTCGCCATCGAGACGAACGGCATTCCATTCGTGATCGACCCGCTGGATAGGGTGCCCGGCTTCACTGTCGAACGTTCGGGCGTATCCTTTTATATTGGCGACCTCGATGCCTGCCGGTTTCAACAGGTGTTTGAAAAGGAGGGCGAAGCCCGTACAGACCGCTCTTTGACTTCGTAACGACCGAGTGGCGTATTCTACTTCAGACGAATATTTTTGACCACTGAATGCCTGTTCATCATAACGGATATGTGATGTGATCCAGGCGTAAACGGCGCGTGCTTTAGCCAGATCAGTTTTGGCCGGGGAGGTCAGATAAGCACTGAGCGTAGTCAGCGAACGAGCGGCTGATGCCGGTGTGCTGCGGGCATATTTATCGATCTCGCTATAGTCGATTTCAACGTACTTCGACGGGCGGGGGATTTGCTGACTAGTAGGCACCGATGGTGTCCAGGCAGCACTCAAAAATAAAAAGAAAAGAGCCAATACAGGCCGGGTCATTGCTGGTTGGATTATGTAGTTTCGCATTCCTCAATTCAGTTTCACGAATTCATAACACGGATGCACATTCTTTTATTGCTGACTCTATTATTCTCGTATATGAACACTCCTCCAAGTTCTGCTCAACCTGTTACTATTCCTGTGGAGGCTGTTGCTGCGCCCATGCAAACGTATTCATTCCGGCTTCGGCCGGGTCAGGATTTGAAGGCTGAACTTGACGCGGTGGTAAAAAAGCAGCGTGTTGGAGCAGGTGCTGTACTGACTTGTGTGGGTAGCCTGACCGATGTGAGCCTGCGATTGGCGAACCAGGATGGGCCAAGTGTCTGGAAGGGATATTATGAAATTGTATCGCTTGTTGGAACCTTGTCGGCTAATGGGAGCCATGTCCATTTATCGGTGTCGGACTCGACGGGACGGACACTGGGAGGGCATCTGCTGGAAGGTTGTAAAATTTATACAACGGCTGAGATCTTAATTGGCGTTATGCCCAGCCTTGACTACGTCCGGGAAGTGGATCCGACCTTCGGCTACCGCGAGCTAGTTGTCCGGAAGCGCAAACTAAAATAGGTTGAACAACAGAAGCCGCTCGACTTGAGCGGCTTCTGCTGGTAAATGGATATAAACCTGATTGATTAATTACGCTTACTCATTTCGTCGCGAATTTTAGCGGCCCGTTCGTACTCCTCATTGCCGAGGGCTTCTTCAAGCAGTCGCTGTAATTCTTCTGCCGACGAATTTTTCAACTGGTCGCCGAAAGATTTTGCCGATGGACGATTCGATGAACGTACTAACTCCTCCTGTTCATCTTCTTCTTCACTTCCACTGGCTGTAATGCCAGCTTCTGACAAAATCGATTCATTGGTATAAATCGGTACGTCGAACCGAATGCCAATGGCAATGGCATCGGATGGCCGGGCGTCGATAATTGATTCCCGAACGCCGTCGAAGCATACGATTTTAGCGAAGAATATACCTTCACGGAGGTCGGAGATCATGATCTCACGAACCGTGAATTTGAATTGTTCGGCAAACTGCTTGAACAAATCGTGTGTCATTGGCCGGTTCGGCACAATCTTTTCTATTTCAATGGCAATGGCCTGCGCTTCGAACATACCAATGATGATCGGTAACCGACGGTTGCCGTACTCTTCTCCCAGCACCAGCGCAAACGAACCCGATTGCGACTGGCTGGGTGACAGTCCTAATATTTCCAGCTTAATTTTATCCACGGCGCAAATTTAGTCGTAAGTCGTAAGTCAACAAGTTGTAAGTGAAAAATAGGCGTAGTCACTTACGACTTACGACTGCTACAACTTACAACTTTTTACAGAGCCTGTGCCGCTTTTGTCAGCCGCGGCAGCACGTCGAATACATCACCAACAATGCCATAGTCTGCCGACTTGAAGAACGGCGCATCAGGGTCTTTGTTGATAACAACAATTACCTTCGAGGAGTTTACACCAGCTAAATGTTGAATAGCTCCCGATATACCCGCTGCGATGTATAAATTAGGGCTAACCTTAATGCCGGTTTGACCTACGTGTTCGTGGTGAGGGCGCCAATCCAAGTCCGACACCGGTTTTGAACAGGCTGTAGCAGCATGCAAGGCGTTGGCCAGGTCTTCTACGATACCCCAGTTTTCGGGGCCTTTAAGCCCACGACCAGCTGAAACAACAAGGTCTGCTTCGGGCAGAAGAATGTCGCCGGTTGCTTTCTCGGTGCTTTTTACGTTGACAACAAAATCGGCGTCGTTAAGTGTAGGCGTGAAATTCTCAATGGTAGCGGAAGCCTCTGTTTCTTCGGTTACAATCGTATTTTTCTTGATTGCCAGAATCTTTATATCAGCTTTCAGATCATTGTAAGCAAATGCTTTGCCGGTGTAAATGCTGCTCTTAACGCGAAAGCCAGTCGATAAATCCGGTAGCTCAATAACGTTGGCTGCCAGACCCGCCTTTAGCTTTCCCGCCAGTCGTGCCGTCATGGCATCGGCTAGTGAGGACTTGGCCAGCACGATAACTTTAGTGCCTTCCTGCTGAGCCGCAGCTGCCACAACGGTAGCATAAGCCATACCATTGGGCTCATTCAGTTTCGTGTCGGTAGCATGGAGAACTTTAGCCGCGCCAAAACGACCGGCCAGGGCCAGTTCGCTATCATCGGCCGCGCCAAGTACAATCGCAGTCGCCGATGTTCCCAGCATACCAGCAACCTTGGCACCGTAAAATATAGCTTCCTGTGAAGATTTTTTAAGTTTACCCTCGTCTAATTCAGCAAAAATAAGAACGGACATAATATCGATGTTAGTGAGTTGGTTCAATAATCAGGTAAAGCCCTTAAGATATTGGTCAGTTAACGAGATGGCCACCGCGTGTAAGCAGATAGTTATGCTTACTAATATGGTAAGCTCCTGACTCACCAGCTGGCAAGGTCGTTAACGGCGCTGATCAGATAACTTTTGCTTCGGTGCGGAGGAGCTGGATCAGCATTTCAGCGTCTTCGGCCTTAATCATTTTAACGGCTCCCCGTGGAGCTGGAAGTTCATAACTACCAACAGCGGTCAGCGTTTGAGTGCTAACGGGTTCAACTATTCTAAGCGGTTTGGTGCGGGCAGTCATAATACCACGCATGTTCGGTATTTTCCATTCCGCAATTGGCTCCTGACAGCCTAATACGAGGGGCAGCTTCGCTTCGAGGCTCTCCTTACCACCTTCAATTTCGCGGGTAATACTGGCGGTATCCCCATTGATATCGAGTAGCATGACAGGGGAAATCGATGGCATACCGAGCATTTCGCCCACAATGCCATGGACCTGACCACCATTATAGTCGATAGACTCCCGGCCCATCAGAATAAGGTCGTAATTGGTTTCTTTTGCAATAGCCGCGATTTGTTCGGCTACAAAATAAGCATCGGTCGGCTCTGCGTTAACCCGAATCGCATCATCCGCGCCAATTGCCAGGCATTTGCGAATCACAGGTTCAGCATCGGCACCCCCTACGTTCAGGACAGTTACGCTGGCTCCAAGCTTTTCTTTAAGTTCAACGGCCCTCGCCAGAGCATAGTCGTCATAAGGGCCGGTAATGAACGTTACACCGGCTTTGTTAAGTTTGGTGTTATTGTCCGTGAAGGCGATTTTGGTGGTGGTGTCGGGCACACTCGTCACACACACTAAAATTTTCATTGGTTATGTGGTTTTAGTTCGTGGAAATCGGGTCGTTACCGACCAACTTTACGGCGCAAAAGTACAAAATTCACCTAGAAAGTATGCATGCATACTATTTTTTCCTGCGCGTATGAATAACGACCGTATCCAACAATTAATTCGATTTGTACAGGAAGAACCCGGCGAGCCTTTCAATGTTTACGCCCTGGCTATGGAATTCATAAATGGCAGGTCCGAACAGGCACGGCCGTATTTTGATCAGCTACTAACCGAACATCCTGATTACCTGCCAACGTACTATCACGCGGCCGCCCTATACGCTGAACTGGGCGAACGTGAACGGGCGGCTGAGCTATACGAAAAAGGGATTGTGCTGGCAGGAGCGCAAAATAATGCCAAAACAGTACTGGAGCTGGAACGGGCGCAGCGTGCTTTTGAAGAAGATGCCTGGTGAGCGGTATAGCGTTACTATCGCCGTTTTTTCTTGTTCTTAACAAGTTCCTGTTTAAAAAGTAACGGGACGCTGGCCTGCTCGGGTACTGTATATCTGATGGCCAAATACCGGGCTCCCAACACTTTGGGAAGGTAGACAAATCCGCGAACCGACTCACCGGAAGCGAGAGCGTTTTCGCGTAGAGCCAGTTCGCGCCACCGGTATTCTTCATAATCATAGCGTTGCATACGATTGGAAAAGGTGCTGTGGTCAATGACCCGTTTGGCCGCAATAGCCTGATAGGCAACATCGTGGGAAACACGTTTTGCCGCCCATTCGCGATAAGAGCGGCTGCTGCTCGTAGCAGAAACGTCTGAAGCTACTGCTGCCACCAGAAGGATCGTATTGATTACTTTTGCCCGTTTCAGTCGCTTCTCTTCAAGTTTACGCTTCATTCCCATACGACCCATTTCATAAGTTGGGTTAGCCGCTGTACGGGCTATGAGCAGACCGGTGCTGTTCGAATTTTTGAGCGTATCCTGCATAGCATCAAGTGCGGTAAAGTGAAAATCAGCCGGATTCACGTCAATAGAATGAGAAGTGTGGTTTTTGACTTCGACGTCAAGAACCACAAAATCCATGTCCTCTCGCTCAAACGAAGCAACTACCCCTACACCATCACGTTCGGCTTTGGTAACGACCCGCCCGTCGATCGTCGCCAGATCACCTGATATGGGTTCGAGCCGGTGGGTCATAACTGTTGGCACACAGCCCGTCAGCAGGCTGGCTGGCAGTCCGATTAGCAGAAGAAAAAGAGGTAGAGATGAAGTCTTCATAAACGAATTGACTGTCAGGGCTTAGCGTGCGTTCGCCGATGTAAATATACAGGAATAGGGGTTTGATAATCGAAGGGTACGGTTACTTTTTACGGCTATATCAACAAGTTGTTTTGGGCCAGCAACCAGATGCCGACTTCGTCTTCCGGTTACTGGCCCCGTTGACGTTTACACCGGTATGGTCTTTAGAGTAGGCGAAGGAGAAGAGAATTTTAATCGATCTGTTTTTGTGGTCTGGCAAGGAAAATGTAACAACTTTATTTAAAGCTGAAAAAAGTTACTTGCCGGATTCGGTGCGTCTAAGATTGCATTGATCCTATAGTGTTCGATTCTTCTGTGATACCAATATGCCCACCTATACCCCGCCAGATCACACTTGTTATTCTATCGAAAACACTGCCTGTTCCTCTGAGCTGGTACCGGTTCGCAAACGGGTTATCAGCTTGTTTCTTACCCTTCAGTCTTATGATGCGTTTATTCGGGACGTACTTCAGGTAGCCCAGCTACGGCGCTCTGCTTATGTTTGCTGCGCTAATGCGCACATGGCAGTAGAAGCTGTTCGTGATCCTGCCTTTGCCCGTTCGGTCAATAGTGCCACTTGGGTAACAGGTGACGGTGTGCCGCTACTTTGGGCATTGCGGGCTCTTTATAAAGTACGTCAGGAGCGCATAACGGGTCTGGATGTACTGCCCACGCTGCTGTATGAAGCGGCTCGTATGGGGCTACCCGTTTTCTTCTATGGTAGTACCCCCTCTATTTTGAAACGGTGTTCGGCCTTCTGTGCTGAACATCACCCCACGCTTCAGGTAGCAGGCCTGATTTCTCCCCCGTTTCAGCCGCTTACGTCTGGCGAAGAGGCCCACATTGTTGACGCTATCGTCTCGTCGGGCGCTGGCCTGGTGTTTGTTGCGCTGGGATGCCCTAAACAGGAAAAATGGATGGCCTCAGTTTCTGGTCGCATTCCGGCCGTTTTGCTGGGTATTGGGGGGGCGCTTCCCGTACTGGTTGGCGAGCAGCGACGCGCGCCCAACTGGATGCAACGAGCTGGGTTAGAGTGGCTCTTTCGATTTGTACAGGAGCCCCGCCGGCTGTTTGGTCGGTATGTTACTACGAACTTCTGGTTCATTTGCCACTTTTTCAGACAGTTGTATTCGCACTACATGCATCCCTGATCCTGCCATATGGCCGGTTGGATTTGCTGCCTCCACTTACTTCTTCACGTCATGCCTGCCCCCGTAATTCTTTTTGCTTTTAAACGTGCTTTGGAATTAAAACAGACACTGGCCGCTCTACAAGCCAACTATCTGGCCCCCCAAACCGACTTATACGTATTCGTCGATGGCCCCCGTCATGCCGACGAGGTTTCCAAAGTAGAAGCCGTTCGGGCACTAGTGGATGATGTTAAAGGCTTCAGTAGAGTTCATACGTCCTATAGCCCTACAAACATTGGTTGCGCCAATTCCATCATAGCCGGAGTAACCCAGGTTCTGAAACGACACCCGTCGGTGATCGTACTCGAAGACGATGTCGTGACAACCCCCAACTTTCTGGATTTTATGAACCAGGGATTGAATCAGTTTGGTCATGAACCAGCCGTTTTTTCGATAGGGGGATATACGCTCCCGCTTAAACGGCCCGTCGATTATATACCTGATGGCTATTTTTTTCAACGAACCTGCGCCTGGGGTTGGGCAATCTGGGCCGACCGATGGCAGCAGGTCGATTGGGGCCTTCGAGACTTTGATGAGTTCATGAACGATCCCGGGGCTCGCCAACGGTTCAATAGAGGAGGAAGTGACCGGGTTCGGATGCTGAGACGGGCAAAAACACGGGAGATCGATGCCTGGGATATTCGGCTGTGTTATAGTCAGTTCAAATCGGGTGGTTATACACTCTACCCAACTGTTTCTAAAACCATCAATATTGGAGTCGACTCGCCTGACTCAACTACCGAAGTTGTCTACGACCGCTACCAGCCAGTTTTAGACACCGGCAGGCAACGGCTCTTTACATTTCCTCAGACGGTACAAACCAATCCACGGTACGATCGTCAGTTCCGCAGGAAGTTTAGTGTTCCCGTTCGCATCTGGAACAAACTTCTGACGTATGGTATGACTCTCTTTCGAGGGACAAAACTTGCCTGAAGAATTGTCATTTATTCCATTTCAGCCATAATCCTGTTTATTATCCAACCCAATCATGCGCCTATTACTACTACATAATTATTACCAGCAGGGGGGCGGAGAAGATACTGTTTTTGAACACGAATGTGATTTACTTCGAGACAATGGAATTACGGTAGAAACCCTGATATTCAACAACGACAGCTTTGATGGGACGCTACTGGGTAATGCCCGTTCGGCAGTTCAATCCCTGTATAACCTACAGTCGGCTAGTCGGCTTAATCAGGCTATCGATCGATTCAAACCCGATATTATACACATTCATAACCTGTTCTATACGGCGTCGGCATCGGTTATCAGGGTCGCTAAGAAACGACAGCTACCTGTTGTAATGACGTTGCACAATTACCGGTTAGTGTGCCTGAATGGCCTGCTCATGCGTGAAGGGAAAGTATCCTGTGAAATATGTCTGACCCAGACATTGCCGTTGGCTGGTATAAGAAATGCCTGTTTTCGTGATTCCCCGGCTCAATCGGCTCATCTAACAGCAATTACGTCGCTTCATAAACTGACTGGCATCTGGAAACTTGTGGATCGCTTTATCGTGGTGACAGACTTTGCCCGACAGAAAATCCTCAGTTCATCACTGAAATTACTACCGGAACAGGTAACCGTTAAAGCCAATTTTGTTGCCGATGCCGGATATACCCGGCCCGACGAACGAAGTGATTTTTTCCTGTATGCCGGGCGGCTCACAGTTGAAAAAGGAGTTGGTGTATTACTGATGGCTGCCGAAACAGACGGCTTCCCTCTTGAAATCATAGGTGATGGGCCTTTAGTACCCGATGTGATACGGGCATCTGAACGGACGCCAACCATTCGCTATCGGGGAAAACAACCTCGTGCCGTTGTGCTCGATGCCTTAAAACGATGTCGTGCGCTGATTGTACCATCCCTCTGGTATGAGGGGCTTCCCACGGTCATTCTGGAGGCTTTTGCTTCGGGTACGCCCGTTATTTGCTCGGACCAACACAATCTCAATCAGATTGTACGAGATGGGGATACAGGCCTTTTATTCCGAACGGGTGATAGTCTCGAATTAGGCCGAACGATCCGTATTTTTAACCACGATTCGCTAGGGCGGCATCGATGGGGACAACAAGCCTATGGGGAATTTCAGGCTCGCTACACGAAAGACGTTTCGCTACAGACGACGCTAACCCTATACAGTGAACTAATCGGAAAACAAGCGCTTACCGATCCATTGCTAAAGTCGCTTTGATCTGCCTGATTACATAGCCACCAATAATTCGAAGCATGTCAATCCCAATATAGAGGTAAGGGAAAGGAGCGTGTTTCAGGGCAAAGTGGTGTCGAACTTGATAGTTGATAGGTGATTTAATGGCCGATAAGGCTTGCCAAAAAAGCCGTAGGGACATGGGTTTCGACACATCTACGCCGGTTGCATCACTATACTCATAGACTACACTGGCTGATGAAATAAGCAAAGGAAAACCTGCCTTACGGGCACGAATCGAAAAGTCGAGGTCGGCCATATGGTGGCAGAACCGACGGTCATCAAAGACACCAATGGCCCTGAAAACCGGTATAGGTACTAACATACCTCGGCCTGGCAGACTATCTGAGCCAATACACGAGCTGTTTTGGAGCAACGAAGCGTACTTATTAGTGAAACGGGTAGTGGCCTGGTCCTCAATTTTTGCAACAAGAAAATTGTGGCGTGTGCCAGCGTAAAGCAATGCGTGAGGTGGCTTTACATCGACCGATACTGATCCGATCAGGCAACGCTGGTTGGCCTTAGAAGCTATCAGCAGGTTCGCCAGATAACCTGAATTAATGCTTATGTCGTCGTTCAGGGTGAGAATAAAATCATCTGCATCAGGGTCCAGCGTGTCGAGCACATACCGAACGCCCAGATTAGTAGCACCCGCCCACCAAAGGCTGCCGTTGCCCGTTAGCACCACTACATCAGGAAACTGTTTCCTGACCTGTTCACCGGTACCATCGGTAGACCCATCGTCGACTACAATTACCAGCCTGTCCGTAACCGTTTGCTGGGCCAGACAGTGTAAACAACCCAGCGTGAAGGCTTTACGATTATGAACCGGAATCACAATATAGATCATGTCGTCTGCGGTTGTGAATCCGCCGGATGGCGATTGAAAAATTTCACCAGAGCAAACAGGCCGTATAGATAGAGCAGGACGCAAAGACACCCCACCGTCACAGAACTCTGGCCAAAAGCAGTTAGTACAAGTAGGCCGAAGATCGTACTTAGAAAAAGTAGGCTGGACTTTTGGGACACGCATACCAATCGATACGAGAGGTAGCTGATTAACCATCCGAAAAGGATCATGAACAGCAGGCCATAAAAGCCGTAAGCAAAGTATAATTCAGACGTGAGACCGGTGCGTATACCCAGCGTGTTTTCGCTGTCGAAGAGCTTCATGAACGTATACGCACTGTCTTTATGTACCAGTTCGGATTTATCGAAACCAGCCAGCTTGAGCAGGAATGAATTAGCAAACGCACCTACCGTGCTTGATGCCAGATCATATCCAGGAATCTCTCCGGGTTTAAATTCATTAACGGCACGAATGTATTCACGAAATTCAGCCCCCAAGGGAAAGCCGTCGCGCTCAAAGGGGGAATCCGTAGCGCTGCCCAGTCGAATGTTCTGGAGACCTACATATAAGATTACACCACTGATCATGAGTAGAATCGTTTTCGTATTGATGGTCAGCGAACCAGCCAGCAATTTGTCATAAACGAATATGGCAAGCAGTGATACCAGTAAATACAGCCGTTTGCTGTCGGCGGACATAATCAGTATGATCAGTAGCAACATAACCAACCACAACGCTTTGCCTGTCCTGGAAGGGCACCGAAGAAATCGATCGTAAATCAAAACCGCTGACAGGCAGTTAAAAAAACCAAAGTTATAGACGTAGCCATAGTTGAGGCCATACATCGTATCGGTAACGTCACTGCCCGAAAAAATAGGGATAAAGCCTACGTTACGCACAAAATCGGCAAGCCAGATCAAGGGGAAAGCCAGCAGGAAATACTCCAGCCAGCCCAGGTCGTCGTAAAGTGGTCGACCGATGGCTTTGTCCTCGGGCGACGGTATAGGTATGCGGGTGTTAGTGTCATGAACGAGCATACCTATACTCATGAAAATCAAATAGATATTGTAGATTATACACCCTTCGTCCATGGCTATATAGTAAGGGTTAATGGCGTAATAGGTCAGAATTTTTAGCTCGCCAACATACAGCCAGGCTATCCAGATGACTAAAAAAGCTTTGCTATAGCGATTTTTGAGAAGAAACAGTACGATAATCGGTATACTGAGCAAGGTATGGCTCAGCATTGACGGATAGATATAGTATTCGCCATATTCGAACAACGTTTTGTAGGCTACCGGCGTCAGTTGAGCCAAGGCACAACATACGAGCATTAGTAAGTTTTTACTCATGGACAGATGGATCGTCAAGAAGTCGAAGAAATTTAGCCGGATTTCCCCCCCATATCTGGTTGGGTGGCACATTTTTTGTCACGACAGAGCCAGCCGCAATAACGGCGCGCTCACCAATAGTCACACCTTTCAGGATGGTTGCATGGGAGCCAATAAAGGCGTGAGCCTGAATAAAAACCGGTGCTGTCCTGGCCAGGTGATTATCCTGGAAGCCAACGCGCCTGCCCGAATTGAGCGAGTGAAAGTCGGTATCATAAATTACGGTATTGCCTCCAATCGTTACATCATCGCCAATTGTAATGGCGTTATGACAAACCAGTGCGGTACCACTCATGCCAACACGGTTACCAATCTGGATTGTACCGCCCAGATCGGCAATGAAAAAGCAGGGTTGCTGACGGCCTATCCGGTTATGATTTAGACCGTTGTTCATGCTAAAGGCTGTCCCAACCGTCATTATACAGCCCTCATTGATATCTACTACCGGTATGCCACAACTCTTCATGCCCGACCCATACGCCACCTTATTCAGATAAAACATAATCCGGGTAATAACTGATTCGGCTGCTCGCCGACTACGTCGCCAGCCAAATCGAATAAGACGGAAAGTGAGTCGAATCGTATTGAATAGCATCGCGTTATCAATAAAGGATGGGCGGGGGACGAGCGTTAGAGCTGGATTCAGTTGCTGGCGCTTATTGGGGGCATGTGCTGTACGATTCTTCTGTATTCTACCACACATACCAGCAGTAGGGCTATATTCCAGACTGTGCCTGCAATGACGACGCTGGTGGGCCCTGCCTCAATCCAGCGAAACAGTAGTGTGGTTAAGGCCACATAGAGAATTACGCCGATGAGCGATGCGTAGACCAGGACCCGAACTTTACCCGTTCCGTTGATAAAGGAATTATAGTTACTCAGGAAGATGAAGCTGATTACATAAAGCATAAGCGATACAGACAGCTCTGTGGGAACATAGACTTGAGGTCCAATCCAAACCTTAAAAACAGCGTTAGCGGCTAGTAGCATAAGGCCCGCTAGTATGGCCATACCGGCGCTGATGCGATTTAGCTGGCGTAACGTATGGTTGATCCAGGCTGTATCCTGCTTCACATAAGCATCAGTAAAAGCCGACCAGTAAGGAGTAATGACAATCCCATATAAGACCGTGACAACACTAAAGTATTTATTTGCGATGCTGTAGGGCGTCACCTTGTCCGATCCCAGGAAATAAGAAATAAATAACCCACCTGACGTAAACACAAGTACACTGACCAGTTGAAGTACAAAAAATTGCCCGCCCAAACTAAATAACTCCCGGCTTAGAGAAAGGTCGATTTGAGAGTAGCGCGGGGCAATACTGGCGTAGGGAACGAAAAAGAAATACAGCGATGCTGAACCGAGAACGCCTAAAGGGACCAGGTTGTAGATATGAGCCACAAGCATCAATGATTTGTCAAGGTGACCGGTTCCGAAATAAATGATTGCAATGATCAGCGCATTGATCAGTAATAGGAGCCATCCTGCCAGCGCTGCTTTCTGGTCGGCAAGCAGTATAGAATGAATGGGTTTCAGTACTACCTGAGCACTGAAACTAACCAGTGTGTAGGTGATAATGCCATTGACCTGTTCTGGATTATCGCTCCGGATATTCAGCAACGATGTCCAGTTCAGGTAGTGCCCGATAACTACGAAGGCGATCGCGAGTAACAGCGCCACTCCCACCGACAAGAAATACAGCGTACTGACGTATTGCTGGGCTGTCCGGGTATCGCCCGTGTTGAAAAAAACGACTAAACTGTTCCGTAATCCGTTTCCAAAACTAACGTCGACCAGACTGAACCAGGAGGTGAGGAAGGTTATGGTCATCCAGATACCAAAATCGTCAACACTTATGTAGGTAAGCGTGAGCGGAATGGTAAGGAAGCCAATGAGTATGCTCAATCCTTTTATGAAAACGGATTGAAATACATTTTTATAAACGATCAGACTACGAGCGTCGACGCTCCCTGATCTGCTGAGTTTAGCAAACAATAAACCTAATTTCGTCGGCATTAGAAAGCATCCGTGTTTCCTCTCATCATAGAAATCAATGTTTGCAGGCAAATCGAAATATCCAGCCACATGGAAGCTTTCTGAATGTAAAATTGATCGTACATCAGGCGATGTTTCATCTTGAGGGGGCTTCTGGTTTCTCCCCTACAGCCACAGGCCTGCGCCAAACCTGTAATTCCGGGTTTGACCTGATAGCGATGTGGATAGTTTGGGAGGCTGAACCAGAATTCCGCATCGAGTTGGATAGGGTGGGGGCGTGGCCCTACAATACTCATATGGCCTACCAAGACGTTCAGGAACTGGGGCATCTCATCAAGGTTAGTACGTCGTAAAAACCGACCGATTGGCGTTACCCGCGCATCATCTTTCAATGCCTGGGTAAAAGGGCCTTTGCTGGCTGACCAACGCATGGTACGAAATTTATAGCATGTGAAGTGTCGCCCGTTCAAACCTGAGCGCGTCTGCATAAAAATGGCTGGACCTCGAGAGGTAAGCATAATCACTATCCCGACGAGTGGGATCAGCCAGCTCAGCAGAAATACAGTAACCAAACCAGCTACTACTAAATCGAATACACGTTTGCCGCCATAATCGATACGCCTGATGAGGATAGGGTGCTTGATGCGAGCCTTTATATGATGGGGGTCCAGCGCATTAGAGACCATGATGGAGACAAATTAAGAGTTAGATCGTAACCGGCTCAACAACGTTTTCTTCTTGCCATCGTCGGTGCCATAGGCATAGCCTTTATGGCCATAACTGTAATAGTTTGGCTCACCGTCGCCTACGCCGTTGAGTACTATGTTGAGTTTGTTGAAGCGCTTTTCCCGGTGTAGCATTTCAACCATTTTCAGGTAATTTCTGGGGGTGACGTCATGGCGAACAATATAAAGTGTTGCATCGGCGAAAGGAGCGATCAACTGCGCGTCGGTCACTAACCCGACCGGCGGAGCATCAATGATGACATAGTCAAATCGCTCCCGCAGTTCAATGATCAACTTCTCCAGCAGGCTACTGCTCAGTAATTCTGACGGGTTGGGTGGTAAGGGACCGCTGCGTATGATGTAGTAGTTCTCGTTGTCGTCAATGGGCTGAATCAGGGCATCAACGGCGCTTTCTCCAATCAGGTAGTTGCTTAGTCCAGGTCCGTCGGCCAGGTCCAGTGAGTTGCGAAGCTGTGGTTTCCGAAGGTCCATTTCCAGAATCACTGTGCGTGATCCGACCAGAGCAAGGCTGGCACCAAGGTTCAGGGAAAGAAACGATTTTCCCTCGCCATTGATACTGGAGGTAAACAGGAGTACCTGGCTCCCGGTGCGGCTTTCGCGAAGGAAACTGAGGTTGGTGCGAAGCGCCCGAATCTGCTCTGAAATGACTGAATGCATTCTGGAAGACACGACCAGTGAGTCAGGAGACCTTTTTCGAACAATCTCGCCAAGGATAGGGGTCTGTGTTTGCTCCTCTACGTCAGTCCGCCGGATTACCCGATTGTTGACTACGTCGCGTGTAGCCATGAAGCCGACGGGAATTATCAAGCCGATCAACAAAAACAACAGGTAGGTAAGGGGTTGGTTCGGTTTGGCTGGCTTGATGTCACTGCGCGCAACGTCGATCACTCGGGAGTCGGATATGGTAGAAGCAAAGGATACGGCCGTCTCTTCACGTTTGCGCAACAGATAGGTGTATAATTCATTTTTGATCGCCTGCTGCCGGGTTATATTCAACAGTGCCCTTTCTTTGGCTGGAATGGTTCGGATAGTGCCTTCAATCTTTTCGTTCGTCTGGGCAAACTGACGTTGAGCCGTGGTAAGCATGGTCCGCATCGTTCCTACATTTTCAGCTATATCGGCCTTGACAGACCTGATCTGCGCATTGATGGTGCGAAGAAGGGGGTTTTGCTCCGGAACCGTCTGTGCCAGTTCGTTGCGCTGAACTTCTAGTTTGGTTGCTGTTTGAATAAGGTTGATGAGGGTAGGGTCACTTAGTCCTAACGTAGCCGGCGTGCCGTTCCGATTACCGGGTTGTTGCTGTATGTATTCTTCGATATCGCGTAACGTACCCAGTTGTATTGACACCTGACTAAGCTCGGCATCATTCCGCTGTACAGTTTCCAGAAATCCCTGGGCCTGGGTAGTTAAATCGGTGATACCCTGAGCAGATTTATACCGTTCAACACCTTTTTCAACGGTCTCCAGTTCACCGGCCACCAGCTGTAAGCGCTCTTCAATGAAATTCAACGTATTGGACGCAACCCGATTCTTGTCCAGTACAGCTGCTTCGTTATAAACGTCGATGAGCCGATTGAGAATAACTTCTCCTTTGTCTGGAACGCCAGTCTCAAGCGAAAGCATAATTACCGTCGATGCTTTACTGGTTGGCTCGGCCTTAAGGACCCTCAGGTAATCGTTAACCACCTTGACGTGGCTGAAAACCTGTACGTAAACGGGCTCGGTAGCTACAGAAATTGGTTGTCGTGTAAAAATCCGTAATCGTCCGTAAGGCGTTTGAACGCTGCTATTGATAGGACAAAGTTGATCGTCAATACGTACCGTAGTCGTATTGACGAACGAAATTTTAAGTGGTTTATCCGCGACATACAAGCTGGATTTAGCCTGTTCGACAATTAGACGGATGGGTGACTGATTAAATATCTCCCGTTTTCCAAACGGAGTGTCTCGCCAGTAAACGACATCGAGATGAAGCTGCTTCACTACCCGATCCATCAGCGTGTATGACTTTAGTACTTCGATCTCGTTTTCGACTACTTTCTTGGGAGCAAAAATTTCCAACTCTTTAAGCATGCTCTCCGAATCCAGGCCTTTCTTTTCGTCTTTAACCAGTAAGCTGGCCTGACTTTTATAGGTAGGCTGCTGGTAGCGTAGATAAAAAAACGCGAGAGCGAGCATCAATCCGGTCGATAAAATGAACCAATACCAATGGCGGAAGTAACGTAGCAGTGTGGCCCGTAGGTCAGTGCCACCCATGTCCATGACCTGATAAGGCACGTACGAATAATTTGATGAATTTGTTGCCATGATCAGTTCAGTTACGACGGGTGATTATGATGGCGAGGAACGATAGAGCGCTTAAGATTGCCGGTACGAGTTGATAGAACTGGTCTGCATTGGAGACACGCGCTTTTCCCGGTTCTACGTATACTATATCGTTCGGGTGCAGGTAGTAGTAGGGGGAGCGGAAGAGGTTACGCTTTGTAATATCAATACGGGCAAATGTCTTCTGCCCATTTTCTTCCCGTACAACAAGTACATTATCGCGCCGTCCGTAGATGGTGGCATCGCCCGCTAAGCTGATTGCTTCAATTAACGTAATCTGGTCATTGGGAACGGTGAAAAGTGAAGGACGTACCACTTCTCCAAGTACCGAAATACGAAAATTCAGGTTTCGTATATTTACGGTTGGCTCTTTGAGGTATGTCTGTAACTTTTGACGGACTTTTTCTTTTAGTTGAGTCACTGTTAACCCTTTTGCCTGGATTAGTTCGATGAGTGGTAGCTCAATTTCACCATCAGGCGATACCAGATAACCCTCTATCGGGGGAAGACCGTTGGTATTAGTGGGTTGGGCAGTACGGCCACTGGCAAGCGTCATGGGTGCATAGGGGTTAAAAAACGTAGTAGCCTCCGGGTTGAGACTGTTAACCTGGATAGATAAAACATCACCCACTTTGATAGTTGGTACGTAAGGCGCTGCCATTTGAACTGTATTGCCGGCGTCAGTATCACTTTGAAAATAAACTATCTTTTTGGACGACACGCACCCAGTTGCTGCGAGAAACAAACCAAGACTAACGCCAAGAATGCTCCTATTGAGCCATATGAGTTTGCGATGGACTGTTTTATTTATTACTACAGACTGACTATAAATAGCGTAATTCATAGAGTGGGAGAATCGTAAAAGCAAATACCTGACCGTGAAGCACTGGATAGCGGTTTTAGGTTATGTAATTGATCCATACAGAGAGACTTAACCCAATTGATTTAGTCGTGTACGTATGTATACTAGGAGGGGTGAATTGGGTAAGCACCTCAACGTTCACAAAAGCTACCTTTAGCTTACTTCCAAGGAAAATACTCATTGTCTGACGCTTCATCATGAGCATAGTAACTCAATCTGAGTATAACTTTTACACGAATAACCATCCCACTTTTATGGTTTAGAGTTATTTTCTGCTGAAATAGAACCTATTAGCTAGCACTTATTAGGTGTGATTGATGATGATTCGCACCATAAGAAAGGTAACCAATGTCTTGTATCAGGATGAATTTGCTGACGAATAACTTTTACATCATTCGTGCCAGACCAACCTAAAGATTGCCTTGGCTCATCAATTCAAAACAATTTTTTGCAATTAACTCTAGTGTAATATATTGACTATCAACATTGTATTTATAGAGATAATATAGGCTGTTATACAGCCTATATTATCTATCAGGCTTATTTCGTCTATATTTTGTCTCTCATCAGAGACAAATCGCTTATAACTGAGTGTAGCTAGGCAGGCATTTTGTGTTTAGCAATGTCAAGTCTGATACCGGCTGAAAACAGGGTTGATCAAGTAAGGAGGGCACAAAGAAAAAGTCAGGTTAACCATTGTCCGTACATAGACAATGGCTAACCTGACTCTAAGTAATAATACGTAACGGACTTTGTTTCTTAGAAGGCAAGCCACAGGTTTCGCAACCCTAGAAAGGCGGTAACAATCACAATGATCAGCAGGGCTATATTTTGCCACAGGCGATTTCGGGAGGCCTTGGGTAGCAGCGTCTTATTATTCACCGCCATAAATAAGAAAATAGTCACTACAGGTAATAAGAGGCCGTTAGCTGCCTGAGCCAGTACAATTACAGGTACCGGCTTGACGCCCAGTAATCCGAAGGTGAGACCAATGCCCATTACAAGTAGCCAAACGGACCGGTACGCAGTAGACCCTTCAGGCCAGTCGAGTAGACTCTTGGCGGTAATGGCCGCTGCTAATGGCGCAGTCAGGGCAGACGTAAAACCAGCAGCAAATAAACCGAAGCCAAATAAGGCACCCGCCCAGGTACCCAGCCGCGTTGTTAGGGTCTGAGCTACGAGTTGAAAGGAAAAGTCACCCGTCACCAGGGTGCCTGCTATTAGAATTGCCATCGAGATAAATCCCCCGATAAGCACAGCCAGACTAATTCCCCAGCGCATCTCAGATAAGGATTGAGACTGGCCAATGCCAGAGCTTAAGAATAGGTTGTAAGGAACGATGGTTGTACCAATAAGTCCAATAGCCAATACGGTAGAGTCGACCGGAAGAGAAGGTACAACGAGCGCTTTCGCCAGTTCAACGGGGTTTGGTGAAGCACTGGCTGCTACGTAAGCGAAAGCAATGCCCATGACAAACACAACCAACCCCAGAAAATTGGCAATCAGTCGGGTAGATCCCTGCCAGAGTAGAGCCAGACACACGGCACCTACCAGTATGGTCAGTAATTGGGGGGATGGGGCAGTCGTAACGTTGGCCGTCAATAAGGTTAAACCTGCAACGGTACCAATAATGTTACCTGCCTGATAGGCAGCACACCCCAGTGTAACGGATACGAAGAGGGCAATTAGTATCCATCGGATACGTGACCCGTACGTTTGTCTGAGAAGTTCACCAATGCTTAATCCTGAAGCAATCGTAACGCGGGCGGCTGCTTCCTGTAAGACAATAGTACCGATGGTAGAAAACGTCAGCGTCCAGATCAGGTTAAGGCCAAAGCGGGAGCCGGCCATAGCGCAGGTAGTGACGGTGCCTGGACCAATAAAGGCGGCTGAAATAACCGACCAGAATAAAACGCTGCTGAGCCCAGAGCGGAAGGAGAGAGATTTGGCCACGTAAGTAAATACTGAATTATAAATGATGAAAGTAGGCCAAACAGGGCACACTTTCATCATTTATAATTCAGAACTTCTCACTAAGACAGGTATTTGCGTAGCATCCACGCCATTTTTTCATGGGTCTCCATAAGGCCCGTCAGGAAGTCAGCTGTACCAGCATCATTCAGTTCTTCGTCGCAGGTATCTACATCGCCACGAAGTTCCCGAGTGATCTGCTCATGGTCAGCCAGCAGGCGCTCAAACATATCGAAGGTTTTAACCTCGCCACTTTTATCTTCTGCAATGCTGGTTTCTTTGATGAAATCAGCCATTGTTGAAAGAGGCTTGCCGCCCAGGGTCCGAATGCGTTCGGCAACCTGATCGATAACTTCCTCAAGCTCTTTATATTGCTCTTCGAAAAACTCGTGGTACTCTTTGAAACTTGGTCCTGCCACGTTCCAATGATACTTACGGGTTTTGATATAAAGAACGTGGAGGTCTGCCAGGTAACCATTCAGCAGTTCATTGGCTTTTTTGAGCGAATCTTTTTCAAGACCAATATTAGGTTGAATGTTCTTTGGTTCCTTGGTTTGGGTCTCTGGTTTGTTCAGATCAGTAGGCATAACAATGAGTGTGTAGGTAATACAGGAATAACCCGATCCTGTCTAAATTGTTGCCGGTCGGCCGGTAGGTTTTTAAATCAAACCCGTGAATACCTTCTCCGCGTACTTGATATTTTGTTTTTGGGCTTCTACCGGTCCCATGGTATTCGGAGAGCCTTTTTCCAGACACTGTTCCAGAACCAGCAACGGCCGGACGTTTTGATTTATCAACGCACCGGTAAGGCGCTTATAGTCGATGTCGCCTTCTGAAAAGGACTCTTGCCAAATACCGTCTTTCGACTGCCGGATGTGCACCTCCACAATTCGCTTGCCGTAGAGCCTGACCACATCGAATAGCGCCAGCTGCGAATTTCCGGACCCGCGGTATACCCAGTGGGCATCCAGGCATAACGACACGTTTTTTGGGTCGGAAGCCAGCAGCATATGGTGAAATTCACGGGCTGCCTGACGGTGTTCGGGGGCGTGGGTGTGGTAGGCGAGCGTGATGTTGCGTTTCCGGAGTTCAGCACCCAGCCGGTCGAGGTTTCGAGCCTGTTCCGCCAGGTCGGCATCCGTTTTGTCCTCATCGCTACCCCACCGGATTGGATCAGGGTTAGTCACGATAATGCGGGTGCCCAACGGTTTGGCTGCGTCGGCAATGGCCAGTACAGAGTCAATCGACTTCTGCGCGTCATTGATTCGGTGCAACGTACTATTTACATACAACGACGGCATTGACAGTTGATACTTTGCTAAGAATGGAGCCAGTTTCATCACCTCATCAGCTTTATTGAACGAAGGCTCGTACGATGTCAGGCCCGATTTCACATAGTCTGTCAGCGATGCATCAGGATCGGCCATCCACTGCTTTTTCTCGCGATCGTAAAAAGTACTCCAGGTGTAGGCATTACAGGAGACAGGAAGTGGCTTCGCGGCAGGACCGGCCGCTCCCGTTTGTTCAGTCGTCAGGATCGACGCCCCGCCGAAGGCGGTGAGTGAAGCTAGAAAATGGCGTCTGTTTAAGTACATGGAGCCGACGTGAAGAAATCATGAACCTTATCGCTTATACACACATTGCGACTTGTCCGATTCGGTATAGTGCAATTTGTAATTCGTTGCTTTTGGGTCCATACACCCCTTCAGATTGAGGAGTTCAATATGTCGGAAATCTATTGGATGACTTTCGCTCTGAAGGGCAATGTAGCCTGACGCTAAGGGTGTTCCGTCTTTTTTTGCCCACTCCTGAGGATTGGGCACGTTTGCCTGCACAAAGTCATAGTCTTTACTAACGTAGCCCCCGCCAATCTGGGCCTTCTGGTAGGCGAGTACCGTTTCACCATTGATCAGGTGCCGGATCGAGTCGCCCAGAACCACGACCTCAACAGCTACCCATTGATCGCCATCGTAGGTTTTCGACGAGGACTCGATACAGTGAGCCGTTGTGAGTTTCCCCGCCATGTATACCTGCGTGCCGGGTGTACACAGGTTGGCCGTAGGCCGGGCTCCTTTACCCAGACCGCCCAGTACCTGCACCTCCAGAGAGATCGGAAAATCCTGCTTCAGCCCCATGCTCGCTGCTGACTGTGAGTGGATCATAACTCCGCTGTTGCGCACGTTCCAGGTGTCGCCCCCTGGCACCTGATTGCCCGTAAAGCGGTATTCGAACTTCAGAATATAATGCGAGAAAGGCTTGTTGTAGTACAAATGCCCGTATTTTTTGTCGAATCGGCCGTACTGGTCATAGGCAATCCGGAGCATGCCGTTTTCAACCCGGAATGTGTTCCCAACATTTTCGTTCAAGGGGTACCCGGCGATTTTCGTATCCCAGCCGGTCAGGTCTTTCCCATTGAACAATTGAAGCCACTCCTCTTTAGCGGGCGCTTTCTGGGCCTTCGTTTGCAAAGGCACGGCCAGCGCTATCAGAAATAGAAAGGCTGAAAAAAGCAATTGGGGGCGAGACGTGTTCACGACTGTCTGGGTTTAGGAGATACCCCTACAAACGAGAAAAGCGGGTGTGTTTACCCTAAACAACCGATATGATTTGTGAAAAAAGGTAATCGAAACGGCATTTCTCCTACCTTTCAACCAAGATGACAACGCTACTACGGAGATTGATTAGGTAAGGCATTTGTATGAAAACGGGTTCAGAACAGCCTGTTGAACGGAAAACGGGGGACAGGGATTGACCCATTATGAAGAATAAAGAAGTAGATTAAACCGGCAAGAACCAGATAGCTGAATGCCAGCCACTTCTTCTTTTGCTCGAACCCAGCAGGGTGGTGGTAATAATCGTAAATCATGGAAGCCGATAAACCCATAACCATCAAAAAGAACGAGAAGACACCGAAATCTGTTCGGTAGGTGCTCAGAGAATGCATGAACCGGGCACCTGATACAATATAAAGTAGCCAGGCACCGAAGCCCGCCCGGTATAAGTAAACGCTGAGACGCCGATCGTTTTTAAGGTCGAATAAGTCGTCGGTGAATTTCTCGGACATGGGCTAATTTGATTTGTGCGCAGCCACACCGCCAGTATGCGGGGCTGCCCGGGCAGTGAAACTACGAACTCTTAGGTATAAACGCAAAAAAGATGATGCTTGATTCACAACCGGTTGCGACCGATTCGGAATTTAATACAATGCAGGTAGAACTTGTTCGTGTCGACGATGCTTTCCATTTCGAAGCCGTGGGCTTATCTGGTGTGGCTCAGCACATTGATGCCGCTACCAATATTGGTGGACACAATGCTGGTGCCCGGCCAATGGAGATGCTGTTGATGGGGTTGGCAGGTTGTTCAGCCATCGACGTAATCCTGATTCTGCAAAAGCAAAAACAGGTGATCGATGATTTTCGGATGACGGTCGATGGATTGCGCCAGAAAGATGTTACGCCCTCGCCGTTTCAGAAAATCCACATCACCTACAAACTGAAAGGAACATTAGACGAGGGCCGTGTAAAACGGGCCATCGACCTATCGATGGATAAGTATTGTTCGGCTACGGCTCAGTTCCGACCTACGGCAGAGATTACGTATTCGTTCGAGCTGAACCAGTAATACTATATCGCCTTACTATAGCTAAAGTCATACGCTTATCCCCGCTGGCTGCCTTCTCATGAGAAGGCAGCCAGCGCTATTGTTTTTGCCTATCTGCCGAAGACTTGCGACTTTTGGCGTTCCAACGTCTTCTCCATGCAACAGTACCACGATCTCCTGCGCCACATTCTGGCCACCGGCACCCGTAAAACCGACCGTACCGGCACCGGCACCATCAGTGTATTCGGCTATCAGATGCGGTTCGACCTACAGGCGGGTTTTCCCCTGTTAACGACAAAAAAAGTCCATACCAAGTCGATTATTCATGAACTGCTGTGGTTCATCAACGGCGATACAAATGTCAAGTACCTGAAAGACAATGGGGTGAGCATTTGGGATGAGTGGGCTGATGCAAACGGCGATCTGGGCCCCGTTTACGGCAAACAATGGCGTAGCTGGAGCGCCCCTGACGGTCGCGTGATCGATCAATTGAGTGATGTGCTGCGTCAGCTCAAAACGACTCCCGATTCGCGACGAATGATTATCTCGGCCTGGAATCCGGCCGATGTACCCAGCATGGCGTTGCCGCCTTGTCATTTGCTGATGCAGTTTTATGTAGCCGACGGCAAACTTTCGTGCCAGTTGTACCAGCGCAGTGCCGATGTGTTTTTGGGCGTCCCGTTCAACATTGCGTCCTATGCCCTGCTAACAATGATGATAGCGCAGGAATGCGGCTACGAAGCCCATGAATTTATCTGGACCGGGGGCGATACCCATCTTTACCTGAACCATCTGGAGCAGGTAGAAACACAGCTCGCCCGCGACATTCGTCCGCTTCCAACCATGCGCCTGAATCCCGATGTACGGTCGGTATTTGAGTTTACCTACACTGATTTCACGCTCGAAAATTATACTCCCCACCCCGCCATCAAAGCACCGGTAGCGGTGTGAAAACAGTCGGTGAGTTGGTGAGTCAGTCTGTTGATCAGTTAGTGAGTCAGAGAGCTATAACTCACCAACTGGCCAACTCACCAACTGACTGACTCACCAACTGGCCAACTGATCAACTCACCGACTGATCAACCGACTGACTTACGGAGCAACTTCTGGTATTCCTGCTCGGCCATGTTGCGTTCGTTACCGAAGAAATTATAGACACTCACATAATGCATGGCCAGGCCAATGCCCCAGCCGAGCATGGGGAACAAGGGCCACGGGAAGTGCTGGGTGTTGAACGAAGCGTCACTGGCAAAGGTGGAGAAAGCCCAGATCAGCCAAAGGCCAGCGTTGATGATCAGGTAGGAGCGAAGATGCATCCGAAAGCCGACACGGGCTTTGGCCTGTTTCCAGAGGTGAGGGTCGCGTTGGGGTTCCATCGTTTTATGTGGTTGACGGTTAATAGATACACTGATTTATTTATACAAAACGCTATTCTAGTGACGAATTAGTCAATAGCCGCTCCTTGCTGATTGGTCCGAGAAACCTTGCTTTGTTTCGATTGATAAGGTAGCTGCCAAGCCCTGTTGTTAGTCCCGTTGCCAAAGCCACAACAGGCCAGAATTGCTGCATCGGAAAGAGCCGCACCAATGATTCGGCCCAGAAGGCTGCATAGAGGCCGACGACCGACCAATTCATGAAATAGTAGTGGTACGACTTCCAGTCGGGAACATGCTGCCTGAGCAGAACAGGAGCCATGCCGCCTATAATACCCACACTGCTTATGATGGCCGCGATATGAAACGGCCCGTACGTACCGAACAGGCGGTAGATCATAAACGCTGTTACGTTCACCGAAACCATGGCGGCTACGTAAACGTAACCAACACGTTTGTGGATGGTAGTCCCTTTCGACAGCAGAATGACTGCTCCGCCCAGGAGCATAACCGCCAGAGCAGAGGCCAAGTGAATGACGCCGGTTGTCGAATGGAGTAAGTTGGTAGTCATACCATTAACTGGGTTTATGATTTAAAGGTAAAGGACTACTCACCTTTGCCACCCGCCAAATCCGACCAATTGCCTAATTTGCGGAGTAAACTTCGTTTTGCTGATGACTAATGCTGAAATTGTTGACCTGCTCGAACTAACGGGCCGGTTGATGGAACTCCACGAACAGGATGCTTTCCGTACGCGCACATTCACCGCTGCCGCGTTCAACCTCGATAAATCGACTGCCGACCTCGCTAATCTGCCCGTTGAGGAATTGGTGAAACTACCGGGTGTGGGTAAGTCGCTGGCCGGTAAAATCCGCGAAATAGCCGAAACGGGCCGTCTTACCGAACTCGATGAGCTGCTGGCCCAAACCCCGTCGGGCGTGATGGATATGTTCCGTATCAAAGGGCTGGGTGTAAAGAAGATCGGAACCCTATGGCGTGAGTTGGGCATCGAAACTATCCCTGATCTGCAGCAGGCCTGCGAAACAGGAAGGGTTGCCAAAATCAAAGGGTTTGGTGTTGGCACGCAGGATAAAATTCTGGCGGCACTGGAGTTTTTACAGGAGCAACAGGGTAAGGTGCGCATGGATAAGGCCGCTATGCTGGCCAACCTGCTGCATGACCTGCTGGCAGAACACTTCGACCGGGTCGAAATTAGTGGACAGGTGCGCCGGAAAGCCCAGGAGGTGGATACGGTACAGCTTCTGGTGCAGACCAGCGATCCTGTTTCGGCTATGCTCACCCTGAATAGCTTACCAAATCTGGAGCAGAACAAACCCAACTCGTCGCCGTTTGCGTGGCGGGGCCGCCTGAAGGGGTTTGATGTAGGCGTCGAATTGCTCCTGAATTCAGCGGAGCAGACAGACCGGCAACTATTTATTCAGACAGCCGCAGAGCCGCATTTGCAGCAGGTAGGTGCCGGCGGTATGTCATTGCTTCAGGCAGCTTACACCAGTCAGGATGCATCCGAAGCCGCCATTTACGAGCGGGCTGGCCTCCCCTATATCGTTCCTGAAATGCGGGAAGATGACTTTGCTTTTCGCTGGGCGGCCCGCTACCATGCCGATGACCTTGTGACCTGGGACGATCTGCGCGGAACGCTCCATAACCACAGCACCTGGTCGGATGGCAAACAGTCCGTTGCCGACATGGCCAACTACTGTCGCGAACTGGGTCTGACTTATTTCGGTATCGCCGATCATTCCAAAACAGCATCTTATGCCGGTGGCCTGGACGCAGAACGCGTCAGACAGCAGCAGCTTGAAATCGACCAGCTGAACCTGAACTACGGGTCCGATTTCCGGATCTTCAAAGGCATCGAATCCGATATTCTGGGGGATGGGTCGCTGGACTATGACGAAGCCACACTCGCCACATTCGATTACGTCGTAGCCAGTGTGCATCAGACACTGACCATGTCGATCGAAAAAGCCACTTCGCGGTTGCTTAGAGCCATTGAGAACCCGTACACGACGATTCTGGGCCACCCGACGGGGCGGCTACTGCTGGCTCGGGAGGGGTATCCTATCGACCATAAAGTGATAATCGATGCCTGTGCCGAGCACAACGTCATCATTGAAATCAACGCCAGTCCCTACCGGCTCGACATCGACTGGCGCTGGATCGACTACGCCATGCAGCAGGGAGTGATGCTAAGTATTAATCCTGATGCCCATGACTTCGCCGGTTTGCTGGACATGCACTACGGGGTAGCTATTGGACGAAAAGGCGGCCTTATAAAGAAAATGACATTTAATGCCTTAACGTTGAGTGAGATAGCCAGTTATTTTCAGGAACGACGGGCCCAGATAGGGAAGAAATAGCCTGAAGTTGCTTTTAGCCTAACTACATGATTGTGAACGGGGCATATCGTCCGGGACAAAAGCAGTTCCGGACGATGTGCCCCATTTTTATTAGGATGATTTTGTATATTCGTTCATACATGGTACTGTAAAATTACGGGTGTTCTTTCCTTCCTTTTTCCTTATTTATGCACGGTAGACTTTTACTGATTTTATCGATTTGCCTGCTCAACGGAGCGATGGCTCAACAAAGGAAACCGCCCGGCGAACAACGGGCTTTTTCGGCAACAGGTTACGTGCGTGATGCGAAAACGGGGCAGCCCATCCAGGGTGTCAACATTGTGGTGATGAACGTATCGAAAGGCTACGTGACAGCCAAAGACGGTTTTTACGTAGTAACCATGCCTCCGGGGGAGTATGTTCTGAAGTTTACACACGTTGGTTACCGGCCCAAACTGGACACGATCTCTTTACAGAAACTTCTGTTTCGCGAAGTTACCCTGGAAGACGACTCCAAAGATCTGGAGGAAGTTGTTGTAACGAGTGAAGCCCCCGATCGCAACATCCGTAAAGTGGAGATGGGCGTTTCGCAGCTAACCATCCGAAGTATCCGGCGCATTCCGCCTTTATTGGGCGAAGTCGATGTTGTGCGGAGTTTACTGCTGCTGCCCGGTGTGACAACGGTGGGTGAGGGGGCTCCCGGTTTCAACGTCCGGGGCGGTAGCGCCGACCAGAATCTGATCCTGTTCGACGGTGCGCCTGTATTCAATTCAAGTCACCTGATGGGCTTTTTCTCGGTGTTCAATCCCGACGTGGTACGTGATGTGACGCTGAACCGGGGGGGCGTGGCGGCTGCTTTTGGTGGCCGGGCATCATCGGTGCTGGACGTGAAGATCAAAGAGCCGGATGCCGAAAAGTGGAGTATCAATGGGGGCATCGGGTTGATCTCGAGTCGTCTGGGTGTTGAGGGACCTCTTATCAAAAACAAACTGTCTATGCTGGCGGCTGTGCGGGCATCGTTCAACGATTTTCTCTTTCGGCTGGCTCCACCGGGCCTGACCGGCACAAAAGCCAATTTTTATGACCTGACGACCAAGCTTAAATACCAGCCTTCCGAGAAACATACGATCACGCTAACGGGCTATGTCAGCACCGATGTATTCAAACTGCCTTCCGATTCATTGTCAGGGCAGGAGATCAACGCATCGTCGACCCAATTTAATTACCAGACCCTCAATGGAGCCCTTCGCTGGAATTACTTCGTTGGCCGGCGCGTCAACCTGGCTACGTCGCTGATTTTAAGTCGGTATCAGGCTGACCTGTCGGCAGCAGACTCGGCCAACGCATTTGTATTGAAATCGGGGGTGTGGCACCGGCAACTGAAATCGGATCTGACCTTTACGCCAAGTGAAAAACACCAGTGGCAGGCTGGGGCGAGTGTGATCGATTACTTCGTTCAACCCAATACTCGCACGCCTGGACCCAATTCCAACGTA
Organism: Spirosoma utsteinense; assembly: GCF_014282275.1. Taxonomy (GTDB): domain Bacteria; phylum Bacteroidota; class Bacteroidia; order Cytophagales; family Spirosomataceae; genus Spirosoma; species Spirosoma utsteinense. The sequence goes on along the minus strand of NZ_VFIA01000017.1, from coordinate 78,427 downwards.
TTGCCCGTTGACCTGGCCCGTGAGCAGGGATATGAACTCTCCGCCTACCTACAGGACGAATGGAACCTGAATGCGGCCGTATCGGTGTTGGCGGGTCTTCGCTATTCGGCACTGCTTAATCGGGGGCCAGCGAGCGTACGGACCTATCAGGAAGGTCTTCCCCGGGAAGATGAGTCGATTGGGGCCGACCAAACTTATGCGGCCGGCAAAATCTATCACTCGGCGGGCGGCCTCGAACCCCGTCTGGCCATCCGCTGGTCGGTTGGTGAGGGGCGTTCTATCAAGGCTGGCTATAGCCGACTTCGTCAATATATCCAGCAGATAACCAACACGACCGCTGCGCTGCCCACATCGCGCTGGCACCTGAGCGATGTGTATACCAAACCCCAGATTGCTGATCAGTGGTCGCTGGGGTATTTCCATAATACGACAGACAATGCCGTGGAAGCATCGGGAGAAGTCTATTATAAGACACTGACCAACGCTATCGATTACCGCGACGGTGCTGAACTCCAACTGGCCGAAGCGGTGGAGACGCAGATCGTTCAGGGCAGCGGACAAGCCTACGGTTTTGAAGGATTGCTGCGCAAGAACAAAGGCCGCTGGACAGGATTCACGAGTTATACCTACGCCCGCACATTCCTGACGATGGATAGTCAATTCAGTGCCGAGCGGGTCAATAACGGCCGCGCTTATCCTGCCAACTACGACAAACCCCACACCTTCAACGCGCTGGCTACCTACCGCCCAACGGCCTGGTTCAGTATGTCGCTGAATTTTACGTACAGCACGGGGCGGCCTATTACGCAGCCCTATGCCCGCGCCCGCATCAACGGCGTTATCGTTCCTATATACGTCGACCGCAACCAGCAGCGCGTTCCCGATTATCACCGGCTCGATTTTTCGATGTTGTTTGAACAGAACCCCGTCAAGAAAAAACGAAATCAGAGTAGCTGGGTATTCTCGATCTATAACGTTTATGCCCGCAAGAATGCTTATTCGATCTTCTATCGGTTGAGTTCGCGGTCGGGTTCGGATGCGTACAAACTAGCCATATTCGGCACGGCTTTCCCGTCGCTGACCTACAATTTTAAATTTTGATCATGATCCCGTTTCGATCTGTTTTATTCCTGATATTCTTGCCAACGCTGGTTTTATCGTGCGTAACCGAGTTTCAGCCCGACCGGGTCAGTTTACCGTCGGCCCTGGTGGTCGAGGGGCAGATCACCGACCAGCCCGGTCCTTATACGGTTCGGCTCACCCGCAGCGCCGACTACAGCTATACGGCCATCAACCTGCTGGAAACGGGGGCTGTGGTGAGCATCGAAGACAACCTGGGCAACCGCGAAACCCTGCGTGAGCAGGCACCGGGTGGGGTCTACCAAACCCGCCCCGACGGAATTCAGGGGGTGGCCGGGCGACGATACAAGCTGATTGTACAAACCCAGTCGGGCACACGCTATGAGTCCGAACCGGAGGTGATCACGGCGGCCCCGCCCATTGTGAAGCTGTATAGCGAGTATCGGAGTGAGCTGGTACCGGGTACAGCGATTCGGAAGCAAGGCTGGGATGTATTTCTGGACACAAAAGACCCCGAAACGACCGGCAACTACTACCGCTGGGAGTGGACACACTACGAGCCCATATCGGTTTGCCAGAAAACGCAGTTGCGGTCAGGGGCATTCACCGGCATAAGCTGTTGCACGGAGTGTTGGGACATTGCACGCTGTTACGATTGTATCAGCGTAAACTCCGATGCTGAGATCAACGGAAAGGCTATCACTGGCCAGCTCATCATGCGGGCCCCTTATACGTCTACAACGCCCTACTATGTAGAGATAGAACAGCAGGCCCTGAGCCGGGGGGCTTATCTGTTCTGGAAAAGTGTTCGGCAGCTGGTCAACAACACGGGTGGACTGTTCGACGCAGCCCCGCAAGCGGTGCAGGGGAATATCCGCTGTACGAGTGACCCGAACACAGCGGTTTACGGCTACTTTGGGGCAACGGGCGTATCGCGGTTGCCGTTTTACGTCGATCGAAGCCAGGGGCAGGGAGTTCCGGATCTGGAGCCACCGGTAACGGTTCCCTTTCCAACGAATCCACCTTGTGTGGTTTGTGAAAACAGCCTCTACCGGACGCGAATTAAACCCCGTGGGTGGGTCTATTGATGAAGCCAGGGCTAAACGCATACGGCAAAGGAATGGCAGTTCTCTACAGGGCTCAGTGGCTCGGTGCGCTGGTAACTGTAGGAGCCAGCGTCCTCTCGTGCGTAACCGAGTTTCAGCCCGACCGGGTCAGTTTACCGTCGGCCCTGGTGGTTGAGGGGCAGATCACCGACCAGCCCGGTCCTTATACGGTTCGGCTCACCCGCAGCGCCGACTACAGCTACACGGCCATCAACCTGCTGGAAACGGGGGCTGTGGTGAGCATCGAAGACAACCTGGGCAACCGCGAAACCCTGCGTGAGCAGGCACCGGGTGGGGTCTACCAAACCCGCCCCGAGGGGATTCAGGGGGTGGCCGGGCGACGATACCGGCTCGACATTCAAACCAAAGCCGGTATCCATTTTACGTCAGAGTCGGAAGCGCTGAAGTCTGCTCCCCCCATTCTCAAACTCTACACGGAGTATCGGAATGAACTGATCGCCGGTACCAGCACGCGGAAGCAGGGATGGGATCTGTATCTGGACACGAAGGACCCCGAATCACCCGGCGATTATTACCGGTGGGAATGGACTCATTACGAACCAGCCAGCGTGTGTCAGCGAATAGGAACAACATCGGGTGTGGTGGGTATTCCCTGTTGCTCATCCTGCTGGGATATTGTCCGCTGTTATAACTGTGTTACGATCAACTCAGATCTGAACATTAATGGCAAAGCTATCAGTGGCCAACTGATTATGCGAGCCCCGTATACCTCCACCACTCCATACTATGTAGAAGTGGAACAACAGCAGTTGAGCCGGGGAGCCTATGTGTTTTGGAGAAGTGCCAGGCAGTTGATTACTAATACCGGTGGGCTGTTCGACGCGGCTCCACTGACAATTGGAGGTAATATGAAATGTGTCAGTGACTCTACGATACCCGTATATGGTTATTTTGGTGCCACGGGCATCACCCGGGCAGCCGTTTACATTGACCGGAGTCAGGGGCAGGGCATACCGGATATAGATCAGCTTATTACCCAGTATGGGCCCTCCTGTATTGCCTGCGTAAATAGTATATATCGGACACCCAACAAGCCTCGCTGGTGGGTAAACTGACGCATGTCTTTCAATGTATTCCTATATACGCATCTCCGTTTCAGGAAACCTTGCCGGGACTATCAAACGGTTTGGCGACCCCATATAATTGCGATAGATTTGCATAAATGTCCTCGTCATGGCTGCCCCGGTCAAAATTCTCTTATTACGCTTCTCATCGATTGGCGATGTCGTACTGACGTCGCCCGTTGTGCGGTGCCTTAAACAGCAAGTACCGGGTGCCGAAGTGCATTATTGTACGAAACGGGAGTACCAGCCCATCGTAGAATACAATCCGTATATCGATAAGCGGTATTATCTGGAAGGAAGTCTCTATAGTCTGATTCGTCAACTGCGGGCTGAACACTACGATTACGTTGTAGACCTGCAAAATGGCTTCGTCGCTACGCTGATAAAGTCGATGCTGGGCGTCCGGACCTATAGCCTAGGGAAACCCAGCCTGCGTACCTGGCTGTACCTGAACTGGAAGATCAACACCCTCCCTACCCAGCACATTGTCGATCGCTACCTGGAAACGGTGGAGCCCTTAGGCGTAGAAAACGATGAAGAAGGGCTGGACTATTTTATTCCGTATAAAGATCAGGTTGAAGTCGACTGGCTCCCGGTGACGCACCGTCATGACTATGTGGCATTTGTAATGGGGGGACGACACATGACCAAGCGTTTGCCGCTGGCGCGGATGATCGAACTTTGCAGGAAGATCAACCACCCTGTCGTTTTGCTGGGCGACAAAGAAGATCGGGTTACGGCCGATGCCATTGCGCTTGAACTAGGAAATCAACTGATTTTCAATGCCTGTGGGTTATTTAATCTCAATCAGTCGGCGTCGCTATTACAACGGGCACGCGTGGTGTTTAGCCATGATACCGGACTTATGCAGGTGGCAGCTGCGCTGAAAAAGAAAGTTTATTCGATCTGGGGAAGTTCGACTCCTCAACTGGGTGAGTTTCCCTACAAGACCCCATATGTACTGCTTGAGAAATCAGGACTTGCCTGCCGCCCCTGTTCAAAAACGGGCTTCGGCAATTGCCCCATGAAACATTTTCGGTGCATGAACGAGCTCCCGTTCGACTTCGAAGTGAAGGAACTACGGCAGAAGAAGAAGAATTTCGAGTGAATTACGCAGGCTGTTGTGCGTCAAGCAGCCGCCGTACCCGTTCTGCTACCTGCTCCACCGAAATATCGTTCAGGCAGGCCAGGTCACCCCGCCAGCAGGGTACGTTTCCAAAGACGGAACAGGGCCGGCAGGTCAGCACATTGGCAGGTACCTGGATGATCGCATCGTCGGCCTGCCCCCACGGCCTGAAACCAGCGTCCGGATGGGTGGCACCCCAGATCGACAGGACGGGTATTCCACTTAAAGCCGCCAGGTGCATATTGCCCGAATCCATACACAACATGCCCGTCAACCGGTGAATCAGGGCCAGCTCGGCCGCCAGCGATAATTGCCCCGCCACGATGACCACCTGCGGAAAGCGTTGCCGCAACGTTTCAAGCCGGGCAATTTCCTGAGCACCCCCGCCAAAAAGAAAAATGCGAACGGGGCTGTAGGCATATATTTTTTCCAGCAACGGGCCGAATCGTTCGAAAGGCCACATTTTCTGGAGGTGTTGCGCAAACGGGGCTATACCCAGACAGGGTTCATCGAGCGAGATGTGGCGTCGTTCCAGAAACGTGAATAATTCCGTTTCGGCTGCAGGACTGGGGGTAAACGAAAAAGAGGAAGCTGGCTGAACCGCAAAACCGGCTTTTCCAAACAACGTCGCGTATCGCTCGATACTGTGGGGCAAGGGACGCCTGATCTTATCTTCTTTTCGGGTAAGAGCTTTTTTGTCGGCCCGCCCTTTGTCGATCGTCACCGACAATATCCCTGCCATACGAAAGAGCCGTTTCAGTACGGCCGAGCGCAGGTTTTCGTTTGCATCGATGAGCAGATCGAACACCCCAATTTTTCGAAGGTCCTGAAACAGCCTGAAGAGGCCCGCCAGCCCTTTATGCCGCCCATTCACGTCGAGTTCAACAACGCGGACATTGGGAAACTGAGCAAAGAAAACGGCAAATTTAGGGCGTGTCACCACCGTGAGCCGTGCGTCGGCATAGCGGCTTACAAACGATTCAACAACGGGTGCCAGCAGGGCTACGTCGCCCATTGCCGAAAAACGAAGGAGGAGCAATTGCGTCATGCTCCGCTAGGGTTGACGTTGGGCTGGCTGACCGTAGAGGACAGGATTGAGCGTAGGATCGTTGTACATCTTCATCTGCCGGTAAACCTTCATATAACGGTCACCGTTCCGGATATCTCCCATCAGTTCATCGAAACACTGAGCCAGATCCTGCTCCTGTTCGAGTAACACATTGAGTTTGAACTGTGCTTTCAGGCGGTGTTCATCCGGGGCATCGGGCCGTTCGGTCTGTTCGCGGAAGTGATACAATTTAAGTTGCAGGATCGACATACGGTCCAGGAGCCAGGCCGGGGTTTCAGAATTCAGACGGGCACCGGATTTCGGGCTTATAGTCCGGAATTGATCGAAAAACCAGCCGTCAATTTGTTCGACCATATCCGTCCGGTCCTGATTCGACTGGTCGATACGTCGTTTAACGCCGACGAGTTCGTCGGGCCGGATCGTTGGACTGCGGATAATGTCTTCGAGGTGCCATTGTACGGTATCTATCCAGTTTTTCTGATACAGTAATGACTCTATGGCATCGGCAGGATACAGGTTGTCGATAGGCGTGTCGACGTTGTCGGTACGGTGGTAGTCCCGAATGCTCTGGCGGAACAGGTCGTTGGCAATGGTAGCGTTCATAAGTAATCGATCAACCGCAAAGATACACACTTTGCTTCTTTTGGCAGAACGCCTGGAATTGTGCTGCTATAGGGGTCAGGTGGTTAGTTGCGTTCTGCGTTTGCCAATGATTTGGTCAGGCTACTTGCAAACGAATAATCTCCACTTCTGCCCCTTTGGCTACAGCATCTTGAGCCTGTGTCAGCAAATGTCCTGTAATGGCCGAGTCAAAGTACTTCTCTCCGCAGTTTGGGCAAATTTGAGCTGGAACATTCTTGAACACAACGATCGTATCGCCCTGCTCCACTGTCACTGTAGTAAAGCCTGACTCCGGTGTTCCTATCTTACAGGTTAGACAGATCATTTTTTCTTGGTTCTAAAGATAGCATTCTCCATCGCTACTTTGCGCAATAACAATATGGATAGGCCGGGCGTCTACAAAAGCAAAATGTAATAGGCTTGGATAAGGTTTAGCCATCGGATAAGCAGCAATAGCTTCGCCGTGCTTAATGACATGTTCAACCTCTTCCTGAGTGATAGCTCGATTGAACATTTGCTCAACCGCGTGCAGTTTATAGGTGATTTTGGTACAAGTCATCATTCCCCTACGCCACCTTACACGTCACGCCTTCCATCGCTTCCAGCGCCCGCATGAGGGAGTTGGCGGGCGAAACCTTCAGCGTCCTTGACTGCAGGCTGATATCGATGCGCTCGTCGCGGTCCATGACATGCAGATGCAGGGTGCAGGTACCCGGATGGGCATTGACGAGTTCATTGATCTTGCTGACGAGTTGCGCGTTCAGGGCATCGAGTGTCAGCGATACGCGGAGTTCTTTGCAGAACTTTTCGCGCATGTCGTTCAGCAGCCGGATGCTGGTAGGTTTGAACTCCAGCTGCTCGGAACCCCATTTGTTCTGGGTTTTGCCCGTAATATGCAGGAAGCGCCCTATCTCGATGTACTGCACCAGCCTGACGTAGTCGTCGCCGAACAGGGCCATTTCGAGGGATGAGTTATAGTCTTCAACTTTGAATATGCAAAATGGATTACCGCTCTTGGTTACCCGCATCTGAACGGCCGATACAATACAGCCAACTTTAATCTCGGGTTGTTTGGTCTCGAAAATAGTGGCCAGTGTACAGTTACAGAACCCATCCATTTCAAGCTTGAACTCATCGAGTGGGTGGCCTGTAATATAAAATCCAACAACGTCTTTCTCGAATTTCAGCTTCTCAATCTGGTTCCATTCCGTAACCATTGGCGCTTTGGGGCGTGCCAGCATGGGTTCGCCACCCATCATAGCACCAAACAGCGACTGTTGGGCCGCAGCTTTCTCGGCGTGGTAATTGTTGGCATAACGGATGATCTTGTCCAGGAACGGCGACGTATCGATGTCCGACATCTCGAAATACTGGGCCCGGTGATACTCGTCGATGCTGTCGAACGCGCCGGCATAGGCAAGCGATTCCCAGGTTTTCTTGTTCACCGTCCGCAGGTTGACCCGAATGGCAAAATCGAAGATGTCCTTGAAAGGACCACCGGCTTTACGTTCGTCGATAATGGCTTCTACCGCTGCGTCGCCCGCGCCTTTGATACCGCCCAGTCCGAAACGGATTTCGCCCTTCTGGTTGACGCCGAAGAACCGCTCCGATTCATTTACGTCGGGACCGAGAACGGGAATGTTGATGTTCTTACATTCTTCCATGAAGAACGTAATCTTGTCGATCGTGCCCAGGCAGCTTGTCAAAACCGCTGCCATATACTCAGGCCGGTAATGGGCTTTGAGGAATGCCGTTTGATAGGCAACGAAGGCGTAGCAGGTAGAGTGCGACTTATTGAAGGCATAAGAGGCAAACGCTTCCCAGTCTGTCCAGACTTTCTCACATACTTTAAGTGGAAGGTTATTGGACGCGCAACCGTCCATAAACTTCCCTTTCATTTTGTCGAGCGTGGCTTTGTCTTTCTTGCCCATCGCCTTTCGCAGTACGTCGGCGTCGCCTTTGGTGAAGTTGCCAAGTTTCTGCGACAGAAGCATCAGCTGCTCCTGATAGACCGTAATGCCATAGGTGTCAGCCAAATACTCTTCCATTTCTGGCATGTCGTACTTGACTTCTTCGCGCCCGTGTTTCCGGTTAATGTAGTTGGGTATATAGGCGATCGGTCCCGGCCGGTAGAGAGCGTTCATAGCAATGAGGTCACCGAAGCGGTCAGGCTTCAGGTCTTTCATGTGCTTCTTCATGCCGTCAGATTCAAACTGGAACACGCCATTGGTTTCCCCCCGCTGGAAGAGTTTGTACGTCTCTTCATCGTCCAGCGGAATGTCATCGATGGCTGTTTCTACGCCATTGATCAGGAAACCGCCATGATTTTGTCTGATGAGTCGAAGACACTCCTTGATGATGGTCAGGTTGCGCAGACCCAGAAAGTCCATCTTGATGACGCCCGCATCCTCAATGACCTTACCCTCATACTGGGTAATGATGAGGTTCGTATCCTTCGAGGTCGATACGGGCACAATGTCCGACAGGTCGCTGGGCGCGATGATGATCCCGGCTGCGTGCAGGCCTGTGTTACGAACTGTACCTTCGAGTTTACGCGCCTGTTTGAGTACCGCCGATACTTTCTCGTAGTCGACAATCCGCATGGCCTGAGCCGCGCTCTTGTCGCCCGATTCGAGCGCCCGCATCCGCTTCACGTTGTCCAGTTCTTCGGGCTGAATGACGCTCGCTAAACCGCCCGGCCCGTCGAGGGGGTCTTCGAAGATACGCTTGAGCGTCATGTTATACGTCGGCTTATCGGGCACGAGCTTAACGACCGCGTTGGCGTCCTGCAACGGCAAGTCCATAACCCGTGCTACGTCTTTTATCGACGATTTGGAGGCCATCGTACCATAGGTCACAATCTGTGCAACCTGCGCCTTGCCGTACTTCTGCACGACGTAATCGATCACTTTCTGACGGCCTTCATCGTCAAAGTCCGTGTCGATATCGGGCATCGATTTCCGGTCGGGGTTCAGGAACCGCTCGAACAGTAAATCGTATTTGATAGGGTCGATATTGGTAATTCCCGTACAATACGCCACCGCACTGCCCGCAGCCGACCCACGCCCCGGTCCGATCATCACGCCCAGATCGCGTCCGGCCTTGATGAAGTCGGCCACGATGAGGAAGTACCCGGCAAAGCCCATTGTCCTGATCGTGAACAACTCGAAGTCAAGGCGCTCCTGGATGTGGGGCAGAATATCGACATAGCGTTCCTTGGCACCCTCGTAGGTGAGGTGACGCAGGTATTCCCACTGATTCAGCACGTCGTCGGTATGCTGCTGGAACTCCTTCGGAATCGGGAAGTTGGGCAGCATGATGTCGCGCTTCAGCTTCAGCGTTTCAACCTTACCCACAATTTCGTTGGTATTGTCGATGGCTTCGGGCAGGTCCTTGAACAGCGTGGTCATCTCCTGCGTGTTCTTGAAGTAGAACTGGTCGCTGAAGAAGGCAAACCGTGTGTTTTTAGGCATCACGTCGTCGTCGCTGAAATCCTTCATCGACGGGGTGCTCTGTTTTTCGTTGGTATTGACGCACAACAGGATATCGTGCGCTACCCAGTCGTCCTGATCCACGTAGTGCGAATCGTTGGAGGCAATGATCTTGACGTTGTATTTCCGGGCGAACTTGATCAGGACCTCATTGGCTTTGATCTGATCGGGAATTTCATGGCGCTGGAGTTCAACGTAATAATCTTCCCCGAAGCGGTCGAGCCACCATTTGAACTCTATTTCGCCCGCGGCTTCTCCTTTCTTAAGAATAGTTTTTGGTACGGAAGCCCCAATGCAGCAGGTGGAAGCAATCAGCCCTTCTTTGTATTTATCAATAAGTTCTTTGGTAACGCGGGGGTACTTGCCGTAAAGCCCCTCCATGTAGCCCAGCGAACAGAGTTTCGCCAGATTCTTATACCCCTGTGCGTTCTTTGCCAGGAGCAACTGGTGGTAGCGAACGTCCTTTTTCTCTTTCGTAAACTGTTTTATGGTGTGATCTTCCACGACATAAAACTCACAACCCACAATGGGTTTGATACCCTGCTTGCTGGCTTCGGCCACAAACTCGAATACGCCGAACATATTGCCGTGATCGGTAATAGCCACGGCGGGCATGTTGTCGGCTTTTGCCTTCTTAATCAGCTTCTTAATGTCGGCCTGACCGTCGAGCAGCGAGTATTGAGTGTGGCAGTGGAGATGTGAAAATTGCATAGGTTCCGCGTATTACTGGCTTAAAAATAACCCCTTTCAGCGGTGATGAGGTAAGGATGCCCGAAGAATTTCAGAAAGAATCTGGTAAAAGGCTGATGGTGAAATAGCTGGCAGACCTTCCCCGGATCAAGGAAACGATCAGTCATTTATTCGTCAACGTGAATTCGGGATTAGCTTTCATTTGTTGTGGCCCGTCAGGGCCTTCACAGCGCAGCGATGGTAGAAAAAGCCCCCAAGTGTAGAATAGGTGTGCCTTCAGGTACACGACCGGTATGTAGCTGACGGCACATGGCCTTGTAAAACCGAATTTTTCTACCGTTCCGGCGTCCCGGCGACGCTGCGCTATGAAGGCTCTAACGGGCCATTTATAATTTCGAATTCATGCTGTTTAGGCTTACTGGCAGGACGTGGTTGGTTGTAGCCTGGACGGCCACGTCCGGGTAAGCTTATTCCCAGTTCACTCCCGGACGTAGCCGTCCAGGCTACTACCGACCGCCTGGCTGAATAAAACACGGGCCAACGTGAAATGCTACACCCTTCTAAACAACAGAAGGTCGATCAGGAAGCTCGTCAGGAGCGGAAAAATAGTTCGGATCATAAAATAGATGCTCCCGACTACGTCTTCCGCTTCTTTTTGCGGGCTGATGGGAACAGCACATTGTTCAGGATGAGCCGGTAGCCGGGCGAGTGGGGGTGAAGGTTCAGATCGGTGGGGGTGCGGAAATTGCCCCCGCGTGTTCCTTCCGGGTCATGACCGCCGTAGAATGTCCATTGTCCCCGGCCCACCTCGCCATAAATGTAACGGTCCGATGTTTTGCCCTCGCCCATAACCAGGGCACTTGGTTTGACGGCCGTTTTGCGAAAAGCCGTTGTCTGCCCGAAGAACTCTTTAATAATAGGCTCGTGGTTTTGGGTGAGCATGGCCGGAATAACATCCCACTTGGCCGAAAAATTAAATAGTTCAAAGAAACCGGCTGGCTGGTCGTACCCCCGCCCGCCCGACGAGTTGATGTCGGAAAACGTCGAGAAGCCCCGGTAACCGTTGTCCCCTTCGAGGGTGAAGTTTTCAAAGGCCAACGTCTTCGTAAAGTCGAGCTTCGACTGGGCGTCAGAATCCACGCCGTCGCCGTCATAGCTGCTGCCCACAATGTCGACACCTTCTGCGGCCAGCGCAATGTCGAGGGTTTCGGCGGCCGAGCACATGGCAAAGAGGTAGCCACCACCCGCACAGAATTCCCTGATGCCTTTGGCAACCGCTAGCTTCATCTGCGACACTTTGCCGTAACCGTATTTCCGGGCAATGTCTTCCTGCACCTTAATATCGGTGAGTGTCTGTCGATGCAGGTTGCGGCCATACTGTCCTGTGAAATCTTCGTGGTGGAGGTGCAGCCAGTCATATTTCGGTAGATCACCTTTTAAAACCTCTTCATCATACACGATCTCGTAAGGTATTTCGGCATAGGTGAGTACCAGCAGTACCGCATCGGTGTTTTCGAATTCGGCAGGACTGACTTTTATGGGCGAATAGACGATGATCTTGGCCGCTTTCTGAAGCGTCACCACGTCCATATTCAGATTGGGGTCGGCAAGTTGCTGCTTTAAGGCAGCTGCTTTGGTTTCACTCAGTGACTCGAATGAAACGCCCCGCACGCGGCACTCTCGCTCAAAAGCTGGTGTTTGTTTGATCATAAAGCTCCCGCCCCGGTAGTTGAGCAACCAGTCAACATCCTGACCGTCTTTCAGCACGGCATAGGCAATGCCATAGGCTTTTAGGTGATTGGCCTGCTGGTCGTCCATGGGGATAAGGATGGCATTGGCGTAGCTCACCGTGCCGATGGTGAGACTAATTGCCGACAGTAAAAGCAGTAAGGTTAGGTGCCGTTTCATAACTTGCGTTCGTTCGCTATTTCAGTACACATTCATGTTGAAATTTATCGGTTACGGCCTTCTTGGTGCTTTCACTGTGATTCTTCTTTCCTGTAGTCGTAAAACGAGCCTACTGGCTCCCCCTCCCGTCGAAACGGGTGTGTCGCAGGTGCTGGCTAAACACCGCAGGCAAACCCTGAGTGATTTGGTTTATGCTCTTAAGTTCGACATTCCGGAACAGAAAAACCAGCCTATCCCCGCCCACGAAACGATAACGTTTTCGTGGAACGCATCGGCTACCCCCTTGCAACTCGATTTCAAAGAAGAACGTACTCATTTACAGACTGTTTCGGTTAACAGCGTTGTCGTGTCGATTGTTTTTGAGCACGAACATCTGCTTATTCCGGCGAAGGCGCTCAAACCCGGTAAAAATCAAATCGACATTGATTTTACAGCGGGCAATCTATCCCTGAACCGAAATGACGATTACCTCTACACACTGCTCGTTCCCGACCGGGCCAGAACGGTTTTTCCCTGCTTCGATCAACCCGATCTGAAGGCTCGGTTTCAACTGACGTTGACCATTCCGGACCAGTGGCAGGCGATGACCAATGCCCCTCAGCAGGACTCTACCGTAGCCAATCAGCGTAAAACGCTTCGGTTCGGGTTGTCGGAGCGCATCCCGACCTACCTGTTTTCCTTTGTAGCGGGGAGGTTCATTCCTGTGACTCAGGTGCACAAGGGGCGCACGATGACGTTGCTGCACCGCGAGACCGACACCACGAAGATTCGGTTAAGCATAGACCCTATGTTTAGTCTTCATGCCGACGCTTTGCAGTTTTTGGAAGGCTACACAAACATTCCCTATCCATTCGGGAAGTTCGGCTTTGCGGCTATTCCCGATTTCCAATATGGCGGTATGGAACACGTAGGAGCCGTCGATTATAAAGCATCGAGCCTGTTTCTCGACAATGGAGCCACCCGCGATCAGAAACTAAGCCGGGCTACATTAATTGCTCACGAAACGGCACACATGTGGTTTGGCGACCTGGTTACGATGCGCTGGTTCGACGATGTGTGGCTGAAAGAAGTATTTGCCAATTTTATGGCCGATAAAATCACGGAGAACTCGTTTCCGGACGCCAACTACGATCTACAGTTCCTGGTCGATCACTTCCCAACAGCCTACGCGGTCGACCGTACCGAGGGGGCCAATCCTATTGGGCAGCCACTAGCCAATCTACAGGAAGCCGGAACGCTTTATGGCGGTATTATTTACCATAAAGCGCCGATCATGATGCGGCAACTGGAGCGTCTGATCGGTAAAGACACGCTACGCGATGGCCTGCGGGAGTACCTGAACACCTACGCGTCTGACAACGCAACCTGGGAAGATCTGATCACTATTCTGGATAAAAGGAGTGCTGCCGACCTCAGGCTATGGAGTCGCATCTGGGTAAATGAAACCGGACGACCTGTGTTTACCCATCAGCTGGAAAAGGAGAACGGGCGTATTCGTCGGTTTACTATCGCGCAAATGGGCGAAGATGGCTCCCGTCGCGTCTGGCCACAGGCGTTTGAAATCGCCCTGGTTTACGCCGATCGGGTAGAGATGATAACCGTGAACATGTCTCAGGCAACGGTCGATCTGCCAGCCGCTATTGGTAAATCTGCTCCCTTGTTCGTTGTGTTCAATGCATCGGGTCAGGGTTACGGGCGCTTTCCGGTCGATTCAGCCATGCTGCCAAACCTGGCTACGTTGAAAGACCCTGTCATGCGCGCTGCGGCCTATATTAGTCTGTATGAAAATATGCTGTCCAAAACAGGAGTTTCTCCGTCGCAGTTGGCCAGTGCCTATGGCGCTTTATTGAAAACGGAACATGAAGAGCTTACACTTCGGCTGTTGACGAGTCAGCTATCGGATCTGGTCTGGACATTTACGAAGCCCGGCGAGCGACTGGCGCTGGCAGCGGCCATTGAGCAGGATGCATGGCAGGCAATGGAAGTAGCAGAAACACCCGGTCTGAAAAAGCTTCTGTTTCGACTCTATCAGCAAATAGCCCTGAGCCAGGGGGCAAAACAACGGCTGTATGCTATCTGGAAGGAGCAGCAGGCTCCCCGGGGAGTGATACTGACAGAAGATGATTATACCGCGCTGTCCCTCGCCCTGGCCGTTCGCGACTACCCCGTTCGCGACCTGTTGGATCAACAGCTTGCCCGGATAAAGAATCCTGACAGGAAGAAACGACTGGCGTTTATGATGCCGGCCCTGTCAACGAGCGTGGCTGAGCGCGATCAGTTCTTTGCCTCGCTGGCAACCGAAGCCACCCGCGACCATGAAGCCTGGGTAACAGCCGCGCTGGCTTACCTCCATCACCCGCTGCGGGCCGAAACATCGGCTAAATACTTACCCAAGAGCCTTGATCTGCTGGAGGAAATTCAGCGAACAGGCGATATCTTCTTCCCCGAGCAATGGCTGCGATCGACGCTAAGTGCCTACCAGACAGCCGACGTAGCCAGTCTCGTTCGAGCGTTTCTGGCCGATCGGCCGGGTTACAATGCACGTCTGAAGGCTAAGCTTTTACAAGCTGCCGACGCGCCATTCCGGGCCAGTAAGATCTTGTATTAAGGATGGTCACTCGCGCAGAGCAAGGAATCAAAAATGCCAGAAGCCAGACATTGTCCGGCTTCTGGCATCAAATTTCTGTAAGGTAACAGACTGACTAGCTTGCAGATTCGGCAGCCGCTATAGCAGCCGCTGCTTCAGCAGCCGCAATGGCTGCGCTGTTCTTCTCGCCGTACTCATCACGCTGACGCTCAAAGTGGGCAAAGATTTCGGTAACTGCATCGACGTTCTCGGCAATCTTGCTGTGCATATCGCTCAGGTTCGTCTCTAGGTATGAATCGTTCAACCCGTTCATGTTATCGACTTCGATATGGCCGATTTTCGTGATCAGGGCGTTTTGACTGTTCTGAAGATCTTCCAGTTCACGAACGATTTTGTTCATCAACTCAAACTTCTGTAACTTATCCATAACGGTTTAATTTGGTAGTATGAATACCTAACGTGTTAGCCGCCGAATGGTTTAACTAATTACGTCATATCGTCATCATTGTCCAACCCGTACGAGCAGACTGATATGCCCCCACTGGTCGACCAGCGCATTCACAAACTCGGCGCTACGAAGGTGCTGAGTAAACGTCAACTGTGCGTTTTTAGAGGCAATAACGCCACCAACATCGATTTGTCCGTAAAAATGCTGTAGCTCAACGGCGGGTAAGGCATAGAAATTTTTAGCGCCATTCAGCCAGCCACCCTGTAGTAATGCATTGTCCAGAACAGCTCTGAAACCAACCCTGGTGAACGCGTAACACTGAAACTTGCGGGCTGATGTTCCCCCGGCGTTGTACATGCTGGTTGGATTCTGAAAGTAATCGTTGAAAAGGCCAACGCGTACCGTACCGCCCATACCTGCCAGGTTCATCAACGAGCCAATTGTCCCTTCAACGTCGCCGATGACATCGAAAGCAGATGAGAATTTAGGAATGGCCCGCCCTTCGTAGCGTACTGAATAACTAATAATCGGGTCGTTTTTCATTTGTGCGCCCCAGCCGACCGGTACGTGCTGGCCAAGGGCACCATGAAGCCATTCCTGCACATCGGCCGCTCCGGAAACAGGACCGATCATACCCAGCGTCAGGGCCGAGGTCAGCCGTCGGGCCCCAGCCGGATCGGTAGTGGTTAGCCCCCAGGAAGCGTATAAATAACCAGCGTAAGGCCGGTCGTTGGGGTAGAGGGGACGCCTGGCGATCTTGGTATTCCTGGGCGTATAAATCTCCTGCCCAATGACGAAGCTATATAAGGAATTGTAAGTGTCGTTCCTCGTTGAATGTAGCTTGAGTAAGGCATGACGCGATGGCCATTTCTGCCAGAAGTTGCTCAGGTGCGCCACACGAATACCATTGCTGTAGTAACGATCGGTAACACTTCTTCGCCGTATCTGAAACGCATCATTCTCCCAGTCGACTTGCACAAAAGACCCAACCCGTGTAGAATCCTGAGAAAAACTTGGATTAACGTTAATAATAAAGAGAATAATTATCAATAATCGCATACACAGAGTTTATTTAAAGCAAAAATCATTTATCTAGCTTGTAAAGCAAGCGTGATGCTTTAAATAAAAGATGCATGGGTTATTTTGGTGAGAGGCTTCGTAGAATCTTAAACTGAAAGCGCTTTCTGATTCAGTGAACGGGGTTGTATCCTGGACGGCCACGTCCGGGCGAGAAAATATAACCTTTTCTCGCCCGGACGTGGCCGTCCAGGGTACAACCCCGTTCATTTACTTCCTTCGTCCTAATCCGATCAGGCAATCAGCGGTGTGTCCAGTTCTGCCAGCGACTCCAGAATTTCGGCCTGCGTCACTTCGTGCTCAACCAGCTTACCGGATAGATACTGGTCATAAGCTCCCATGTCGAAATGACCGTGACCGCAGAGATTGAAAAGGATGGTTTTGGAAACGCCTTCTTCCTTCGCCCGGTTCGCTTCCCGAATTACCGTTGCAATGGCGTGGTTGGCTTCGGGGGCCGGGATAATACCTTCTGTTCGGGCAAACTTGATACCTGCCTCGAAACACTCCAGCTGGTTTACCGACTGGGCCTCAATTAGTCCGTCCTTAAGCAACTGGCTTACAATGGCACCCGCACCGTGGTACCGGAGTCCGCCCGCATGGATGGGTGCCGGGATGAAATTATGACCCAGCGTATACATTGGCAGGAGCGGTGTCATTCCCATTGTGTCACCGAGGTCGTAGCGGAACACGCCCCGGGTCAGTTTGGGACAGGAAGTTGGCCCTGCTGCAATACAACGGATTTTTTTGCCTTCGGTCAGGTTATGGCGCAGGAAGGGAAAGCCGATGCCGGCGAAGTTAGACCCACCCCCAAACGGTGCCACGATAATATCGGGCATGTCGCCTGCTTTTTCCATCTGCGTGATGCTTTCCAGTCCAATGACGGTCTGGTGCATCAGCACGTGGTTCAGCACCGAGCCAAGAGCATATTTGGTATGGTCGTCCTGCATGGCAAGTTCTACCGCTTCGGAGATGGCAATGCCGAGGCTTCCCGGCGAGTCGGGATTTTGGCTCAGTATGCTACGTCCGGCGTTGGTACGATCGGAGGGGGAAGGATAGACCGTAGCCCCCCAGGTGTTCATCATCATTTTACGGTAAGGCTTGCCGTCATAGCTGGCGCGTACCATATATACTTCGCATTCTATGCCGAACAGGCCGCAGGCAAAACTCAGCGCGCTGCCCCATTGCCCGGCGCCTGTTTCGGTCGTGATGCGCTTGACGCCCTCCTGCTTGTTGTAATAAGCCTGCGGAATGGCCGTGTTAGGCTTGTGTGAGCCGGCCGGGCTCACGCCTTCATATTTGTAGTAGATTTTCGCGGGTGTATCCAGGAGCTTTTCCAGTCCGTAAGCCCGGAACATGGGCGTAGGCCGCCAGATTTTGTACAACTCACGCACTTCGTCAGGGATGGTGACCCAGGGATCGGTCGATACCTCCTGCCTGATCAGTTCCATCGGGAACAGCGGTGCCAGCATCTCGGGGCCAATCGGTTCATGGGTGCCGGGGTGTAGCGGGGGCAGTGGCTTGTTGGGCATGTCGGCCACGATGTTGTACCACTTTTCGGGGATTTCCGCTTCGGTGAGGGTAATTTTTTTTTGGTTTGTCATGGGGGTAAAGGAGTAAGTTACTGTGGGTGGTCAAGTTAACGCAAGTTCGGCATGATGCCAGCGAGCCGAACAAAGAATCAGGCGTCAGGCTCTATCTTTACCCCGCCGTCCAGGGGTTGCTACTCACAGGCTTCAACGGCTACTCATATATACAACCAGCACCAACGGTATGACAACCATTGAGAATGATTTGTTACGCGTTACAATTCGTCCACAGGGGGCTGAACTAACCAGTATCTTCCACAAGCCGACGGCCACTGAACATCTCTGGCAGGCCGACCCAACCATTTGGGGCTGGCATGCGCCTAACCTGTTTCCTATCGTTGGCGGTCTGAAGAACGACCAGCTTCATATTGACGGCAAAGCCTATCCCATGAAGCGCCACGGTTTTGCCCGGCAGTCGGTATTTGAGGAAACAGAATCCTCCGATTCCCATGCCATTCTATCCCTGCGCGCCAATGACGAGACGCGGGCGGTATATCCGTACGACTTTGAATGTCAACTCATCTATGAACTGACGGATACCACCTTGAGCGTTACCTACCGGGTTGTCAATGAAGGCGGGACCGCTATGTATTTCTCAGTTGGTGCGCACCCGGCATTCAACGTGCCCTTCAACCCCGGCGAAGCCTATACAGACTACGTCCTGGCCTTTGAGCAGGACGAGCCGCTTGTGACCCATCAACTGTCGGACGCGGGTCTGTTTTCCGGCGAAACCCGCCCGGTGCCCACTGTCCAGAATCAGTTGGCGTTGACCGAACACCTGTTCGATCAGGATGCGCTGGTGTTCAAGAACCTCAAATCCCGGCGTATCACCCTTCGGCACAAAGACCGAAACGAAGCCGTAACCGTATCATTTCCTGACTTCCCGCACCTGGGTATTTGGGCTAAACCCGGTGCTGCTTTCGTGTGTATCGAACCGTGGCTGGGTTATGCTGATGCCGAAGGAGAACCGACACCTATCGAACAGAAAGAAGCCATGCAGTACCTCGCAGCGGGTGATGTTTTTATGGCTACGTTCACGATATCCATTGGTTGACATTGCGCAAGAAACGGGTTTTATACCCAGCTGATTGGGTGGACCTTTGGTGCATAAAACAGCAACAGCCATGAACACAACCGACAGCTACCCGTTCCTGAAAATTACGCAGGCTATCGACCACCTGAGCACTCATTTTCGAGATCAGCCCTCACTGGCCGATCTCGCCAGCCAGGTCAATCTAAGCGAGTTTCATTTTCAGCGGCTCTTTACCGAATGGGCGGGGGTGAGTCCTAAAAAATTCAGTCAATACCTGACACTCGACTACGCCAAGCAACAACTGCGTAACGGTGCCCCACTGGCCGATGCAGCCTACGAAGCCGGCCTTTCGGGTACGGGTCGCCTGCACGATTTGTTCGTTCGGATAGAGGGCGTTACACCGGGGCAATTCAAACAGGCGGGCGCAGGTCTGTCGCTGGTCTATGGGGTGTTCAACAGCCCGTTTGGGGCGTATGTGCTGGGTGCCATAACTGGTAAGTTAGCCGTCATACACTTCCTCGATGATGCCGAAAATCCTCCGGCAATCCTGACAGCCGCCTGGCCCGGTATTACCCTCCGACACGAGCCAGCAGCAGTACAGTTTCTGGCCGATCAGGTCTTCCCGGCTACCGGTACTACCCGATCGGCCGAACCGGTACCTGTATTGCTGCGTGGGTCTGCCTTTCAGCTCAAGGTGTGGGAGGCTTTGTTGAAAATTCCGGAGGGGCGACTTGCCAGTTACGACCAGATTGCGAACGCAATTGGTCAGCCTGCGGCCTCACGGGCAGTTGGTACAGCTATTGGTAGCAACCCGGTGGGTTACCTGATTCCCTGTCACCGGGTTATCAAAAAAACAGGCCTCTTCGGCGGGTACCGCTGGGGTTCGTCCCGCAAGCAGGCTATGCTGGGTTGGGAAGCAGCACGAGTTGGTCAAAGGGGAGGAGTGATGAGTGATGAATGATGTGGTGCATTTCTTTTGTGTGCCAGGGAATTTTTAGGGAGTGATTATGTCGCTTTATTTTGGAGAGGAATTGATTTATACTGTTTTGAATTTGTAGAATTAAATTACTAAATAATTGTATTGATCGCTGCGTTGACTAATCATTTAAACGGGTTGATATGTAACGATAATGTGATCTTATTGGAAGCGCTTTTTGCCTGGATTTGCTGAAAAAACAAATTTTCCGGAAACGGGTTTACTGTCTATTATTACTATTTACTACGGGTAAAGTATGACAGTTATTGGTGAATTTATAAAAAAAGCAATTGACGTTTACGGATTTGTAACCTCCGAACCTGACCCAGTAAAGGCTCAGAACGAGGTGCTTAAAAAGTTGATCGACACGGCCAAACTAACGGCGTTTGGCAAGAAATATAACTTCAGTAAACTCCTGACGAGTACTAATCTGGTCGAAGCTTTCCAGCAGGAAGTCCCTGTCCATGACTACGACAAGATGTACGATGAGTGGTGGCATTACTTGCTGGAAGGGCATCAAAATGTTACCTGGCCCGGTGGCCAAAAGTATTTTGCGCTGAGCAGCGGCACAACCAGCACCAGCAAATACATCCCCGTGACCGACGACATGGTTGATGCCATTCGTAAGTCGGGCATACAGCAGGTGATGAGCCTGAAAAACTTTGATCTGCCCGCTGATTTCTTTGAGAAGCAAATCATGATGCTGGGCAGCAGCGTCAACCTGATTCAGCAGGACGATCACCAGGAGGGAGAGATAAGCGGTATCAGTGCCGCCAACATACCAGCCTGGTTCAGAACGTACTACAAGCCGGGAATCGATATTGCGTCGCTGACCGACTGGGACGAAAAGGTGCGACGTATTGCCGAGGAAGCACCCAACTGGGATATTGGAAGCCTGAGCGGAATTCCTTCCTGGATTGAGATGATGCTCAAAGAAGTAATCGCCCACAACCGGCTTTCAACTATCCACGACATCTGGCCAAATCTTCAGGTGTATACCTCAGGTGGGGTGGCATTTGAGCCCTATCGGAAAAGTCTGGAAACCCTGCTGGCCCGGCCCCTGACCTATATTGATACCTACCTGACGTCTGAAGGCTATCTGGCTACGCAGAAGCGGCCTGATACATCGTCGATGGCGCTGATCGTAGACAATGGGATCTTCTTTGAATTTGTCCCTTTCATTGATGAGAACATGGATGAAGACGGGCGGGTGAGGCCCGAAGCCGGGGTTCTTTCGCTGGAAGCGGCAGAAGAAAATGTGAACTACGTTTTGCTGATCTCCACCGTTTCCGGAACCTGGCGGTATATGATTGGCGATACCGTAATGATTACCGATAAGCAACGGGCCGAAATAAAAATTACCGGTCGGACAAAGCACTTTTTGAATGTTGTAGGTGAACAGTTGTCGGTTTATCAGATGAACCAGGCAATGCAGGTCATGCAGCAACAGTTCGATATAGAAATCAAGGAGTTTGTGGTCTCGGCAATCCGTAAAAACGGCGAGTATATTAACAAGTGGGTTATTGGCTCCAATAAAACCGTTGACAATCATGCCTTTGCTCTTGCGCTCGATCGGGAGTTATGTGAGACCAACAAGAACTACAACGTGGCGCGCAGCAAATCGTTGAAGGGTGTAGAAGCGGAGGTCATGCCTGTTGCGAATGTGTATCGATGGAGTGAAGAATTTAAAAAGCTGGGTGGTCAGGCAAAGATTCCGCGGGTAATGAAGGAAGAAGACTTTCTTGAATTCGAGCAGTACGTCACCGGGCTTTTATAAATCGGGTTTCGGCTTCAGCCGTTCCTCTTCCAGTTTTTTCACCTGGTCTACAATCGCTTCCGGAGACACATACAACCGGGCAATCTTGTCTTTGTACGCCTGGGGCAGGTGGGCATGATTGAGAATAAACCGTTTTGTCTCGATCAGGTACTGGCCAAGGCCGTGATCGACAGCGAACTTATCGGCTATTTGTTCAACGCTTTTTACGTAACTGGGGGAGAAGACATACCCGATGCCAAAGCCGATCATTCCCATATTGCTTCGACGTTCGTAATCCATGATATGACCTAACTCGTGACCAATCCAGCCAATCATGATCGTATCGGGAATTTGATGGATGGGAATCGCGGTATGCGTCAGTTTGAACAACGAACTGATGTTAATGCGGTACGTTCGGTGCTTCCGTTGATTCAATAAAGTACTGAAAACAGGCTGGGCCTGCATCACCGACGATTTGATGGAGCGTTTGAAAATAAAATCAATATACGTTTCTTTTAACTCCGGATAAAACGATAAAGCAGTCAGGGTATTTTTCTCAATAACTGCCGGTATTTTTTTATTTGTCCTAAACTCGTCAAGCTCGGGTGTTACACCGAAATTCTGGGTATTCGTGTTGAGTGTAGACATAAATAATACAGGAGAATTCTGCGAAAAACTATATGTATTGACAACGCTTCATTTAGTAATTAGTTTGGGCAATGACAGGCTATCGATGGATTCGTCGGCAACCTTCAGCACCGTGAACAAGTCGGTACCGACTTATTCACGGTGCTGAAGGTTGCACACTCTACAAGTATAGTCAATGAGCGGCCTTTACAAAACGGTATGCCCTGAACGACTTACGGAGGACGGCGCTGTCAGGCTAGGCGGACGGCTTTGACGACAAAAGTAGTAGATCACTAAAGTGATAGAATAGCGGTCTTTAGAATGGATACACTTCGTTCCAGTTCATCCTCCGTACTCGACGCAAAGCCAAGCCGGGTGCCATTCAGGGCTTGGCCCGGGGGATTGTGGGTCAGTCCATTTGACAGATAAAGCCCGCTTCGACCGGCCCGATCACTTAAGGTGGTCATGTCGATAGCCGGATCGAATGTGGCCCACACGGCCAACCCCCCATCCGGTTTCGTAAACTGTATCACATTGCCAACTTCTGTAGCCAGCAGGTCGCAGAAGTGGTCGCGCCGGGCGTGGTATGTACGTAACGCTTTGCGAAAATGCCGCTTGAGATCGCCGGTCTTGAATAAATGTCCCACGGCAAATTCGAGCATCGTATCGCCCTGGCGATCGATGATGCGCCGAAGCCGCGCCAGCTCGTCGATCAGCTCGGTTGGCGCTACCACATAGCCGATCCGAAAGGCGTGTGCTACCGACTTTGTGAGCGAGCCAATATAAACGACCATACCCTGATGATCGCTACTGGCCAGGGGCAGGATCGGGCGGCTGAGGTAATGAAAATCGTAGTCATAATCATCTTCCAGGATAGCGAAGCCGTATTGTTCGGCTAGTTGCAACAAGCGAACGCGCCGGTTTGGCCGTAGTGTCACTGTAGTAGGGTAGTGGTGATGGGGCGTTACGGCTACAAGTCGGATCGGCATTTTCCCGGCCAGCGCAGCTAGTGCGTCAACATCAATACCGTGCTTATCAACCGGAATTGACAGGACCGTAGCGCCTGCTTTCCGAAAATTCATGGTGCCCCCCGCCCAGGTGGTTTCTCCCGTTACGACCACATCACCGGGCCGTAATAACACCTGGCTGGTGAGATGCAGGCCCATAATGCTGCCTCGTGTGATGAGTATGTTATTGGGTGTGGTATGCAAACCGCGTGTTTCGTTCAGGTACATCGACAACTGTTCCCGTAGGAGCAAATGTCCCTTGGTGTCGGCGTAGCCAAAATGCTGTTGCGGATTGCCCCATCGGAAATAGGAACGATAGGCCCGGCCCAGTTCGGCGAGTGGGGCCAGGCGGACATCCGGAAAGCCATCGTCCAGCCGAAGCCCTCCCGTATTGGTCAGCACTGGCCGGTTTAAAAACGATACTGACTCAAAGGCGTAACCGGGTCGACGGGTACCCGTCGCCTGACCGACATGGGGATCACTGGCCAGGTCAGTTGGGAGGGCCTGTAGATTGACCTCCGGCAGATGGCTGGCGACAAACGTGCCGCTACCGGGCTGACTCTCGAGCCATCCCTGCGCGACCGCTTCGTCATAAGCGGCTACGATGGTTTGCCGGTTAACCGAAAGCAGGCTGGCTAACTGGCGACTCCCCGGCAAACGCTGTCCAGCCGACAACGTGCCCGCCCGGATCAGTTGGGCAAACTGATCGCTCAGCTGAAGAAACACGGGTGTGTCTGACGACTTGTCGACGATGAGCAGCGACTTATACGGAATCATAACCGGACTAGCTAGTTTGTGAGAACTGGATGGTTCAGGCAGGCCGGTAAAACACAACATTTGTGCTACCAAAAGCAACACTTATGCAAACATCCCGTACCATTCCCAGTCGGCTAGCCAAACGGGCTCACTATGATGCCGACACCGTCCATGCCATTCTGGACGAGGCTTTGTTCTGTACCGTTAGCTACGTGATGAACGATCAGCCAATGGCTATCCCCACCGCCCACGCCCGAAAGAACGACGAAATCTACATACACGGCTCGGTAGGCAGTCATTTTATCCGACAGATTCAGCAGGGTGGAACCGTCTGTATCTCGGTTATGCTGACCGACGGACTGGTGCTGGCCAAATCGGCTTTTCATCACTCGGTTAATTACCGGTCTGTCATTCTGTTTGGTACCGCCCGCACCGTGACCGGGGAGGCCGAAAAAATGGAGGCCCTCGCCCTTATTACCGATCACCTTGTTCCGGGACGCTGGGACGACCTGCGCCCGACCACCGATAGCGAACTGCGAAAGACAACGGTGCTGGCTTTTTCGCTGGCCGAGTCGTCGGCCAAAGTCCGTACGGGTGGCCCCAGCGACGATCCTGAAGATGCCGACCTGCCAACCTGGTCGGGTGTGGTTCCAATGCAAACCGTCCGGCTGGCACCCGTTCCGGCCACCGGGAGTGAACCGCCTGTGGCCTTGCCTGCTTATCTTCAGTCCTGAAGTTTTAGGCATCGAACCTGTGTAGGATTTCACGTTGGCCCGTGTTTCATTCAGCCAGGCGGTCGGTAGTAGCCTGGACGGCCACGTCCGGGTAAGCTTATTCCCAGTTCATTCCCGGACGTAGCCGTCCAGGCTACTACCGACCTCGTCCTGCCAGTAATCCTAAACAGATTCATCTATTGGGTGTACTCTTTTGAGGAATGTTATCCCGTATTCAGACCAGACAACAACAACTTGACCTGAGGAAATGAACATGCATATAAGACCGTATAGGCCCGGTGATGCCGACCCATTATTGGCCATCTTCCGGAAAAACATACCTGAATCATTCGGACAGAATGAAATTGATGCCTATGCGACCTTTCTGCCAGTCAATACCGATCCGTATTTTGTGGCTGAGTACGAGGGCGAGGTGGCCGGTGCCTGTGGGTACTACCTGATCCGGGAAGGTAACGTAGCCCGAATCTGCTGGATTCTGGCCGACCCTTACCGGCGGGGATCAGGGGTGGGCAGTGCGCTGCTACGACATGTTCTGAACCAGATTTCGACGCATCCAGCGGTGAACTTGATTGAGTGCGAAACGTCGCAGGTTGCGTACCGGTTCTTCGAGAAGTTCGACTTCACGCTCCACTACGCCAAGCCAGATCACTGGGCACCCGGCCTCGATTTATACTTCATGTCGCGGGAGCCAAAAGGCGTTTGAACAGTTTCCCCTTATGTTAGCTTGCTTACCAGTCAGTTATGTACATACCCAACCAATTTCAGGAGACCGACCGTACTGTATTGTACCAGTTTATTCGTGACAATCCGTTTGCGCTGCTGGTCGCCAACGGCTCCACCAACGAAGCCCCCCTGGCCACGCATCTGCCCATCGAGCTTCATACTGATGCAAGGGGTGAATGGCAACTGGTTGGTCATCTGGCAAAAGCAAACCCGCAGTCGAAACGGCTGGGTAGCGAAACACCGGCACTGGCCGTTTTTTCGGGACCGCATGCCTATATTTCTTCGTCCTGGTACGACCACGTCAATGTGCCAACCTGGAACTACCTGTCCGTACAGGTCACCGGCCTAACCCGCTTGCTCGACAGCGATGAAACCCTGGAGTTACTGCGACAACAGGTGGATCGGTATGAGGTTGATTCCCGGTGTCCGGTATCAGTAGCGAGTATGACCGAAGCGTATGTCCGAAAAGAAATGCGGGGCGTCGTAGCTTTCTCGATGCAGATCGGCACTATTCAGGGAGCAGCCAAACTGAGCCAGAACCGCGATGACAAAAATCACGCAGCTATCGTCGATGCCTTGACGCAGCAGAACGACTTCAATGCAAATCGGGTTGCAGAAGAAATGATCAAACGACGGTAATTATACTATGAATTTACTCAGCACCCAGCTGGGCCGTTTACGGCTTCTGGCCTTTACCGAAGGCGTTTCCTTTCTAATTCTGCTTTTTGTGACGATGCCACTGAAATACGCTTTTGGAACGCCTGGTCCCAACAAAGTATTTGGCATGGTACATGGATTGCTGTTCGTACTGTATGTACTGGCCGTTGTTCAGGTGAAAATCGAAAAAGACTGGTCAATAAAAAAAACCTTGCTGGCCCTGGTCGCTTCTGTCGTTCCGTTCGGCACCTTCTGGGCCGACGTAAAGCTGTTTCGCGAGGAAGAACGATCGTAAGCCATTATAAGGTGAATCTGGGCAATGCATACCAGACTCCCTCAGGCTATAAAACCGTTTCTGCATGAAAAACCAGGACGGGTATATGAAGGTGCGTTAGCATCCGGTCGGTCAGGCTTGGATTCAACAGTCCGGAAAGAAAGTCCCGTTCACGGGTAGTCATCACGAGCAGGTCGGCGGGGTGAGTGGTTAAGTAGGTCTCAATACCACCGCTTACCGTACGGGCATCAACAGTGTCGACCGGCAGGGGAGCAGTCCCGTACGCTTCCTGTAACTGCTGAAGCAGTGGCTCGTCGGCATTGATATTAGGTTGGTTTTCGGCTTGTACCCGCAAAACCCGTAGCGTCGCCCCAAAGGTGTTGGCTATTTCCACTACCTGACCAAACGTTTCCTGCTGGTCGAACTCCAATGGTGTAGTAAACACAATTGTTTGTAGCTGGGCCAGATGCCCGGCCGCTTCAGTTTCCCGGGCGGGAACGACCAGCACCGGACAGTTGGCTCCCCGGGCTACGCTGGTCGCTGCGGTCCCGACAATTCGATCGAAGAAATTCGTCAAATGACCGCGCCCCGTAATGATCAGATCGGCGTTGTAGGTGTCAGCTGCCGACAAAATCGCTTCTTTAACTGCCCCCCTCAATAAGTCGGTCTGGCAGTTGATGCCTTCTGCTTGTAGCTGATGGGCCAGTTTGGTCAACTGGTCGTGGCTGATGGGTTCCAGATCCAGACTGGCACTGGAACCCATACCCAATTCGCCTGCAACGGGCAATGTTGTGTCGGGAATAGCCAGTTGCTGTACGTGTACTACGACCAGGGTTGCGTTATACTGCCGGGCGAACAAGCGGGCCCAGTTGAGCGCAGCAACCGTTGACTGGCTAAAATCGGTTGGAAAGAGGATGGTTTTCATGATGGTGGAAAGTTTGCCTTAAGCGGTAAAACAAAAACAACAGGCCAGTCTACCCAGACAGCCTGTTGTCTATTTATTATCAGTTGTAGGGACCTGTTCACACAGGCACACAGGACGCATTCGTCCCTGTCCGCTACTTGGGTGTTGGATAGACCAGCACAGGAATATCGGATTTTTCGACCAGTGCGGTAGTCCGGTTGGGGTGGAGCAGATTGTCCAGAAAACCCGACTGTGGATAAAGCTGCATCACGATCAGGTCGGCCGTAGCGTTTTCCAGCCGGTCGTCGGTCAGAACCGTCAACGTAGCATCGAAGGCCTCCACCAGCGAGTCTGTCTGGGCCGATACATCGCTTTGCGTAGTTCGTGACTGCATGGCATAGGCAATTGTCCGTACCTGTGCGGGTATAGTAACCGTCTGGTCGCCAATAGTACGCGTGGGTACCACCAGAACCGGGCAAAGAGCTTCGCCTGCCACGTCGGAGACGGCGCTGCCCGCCAGCCGGTCGAAAAACGAGCTCAGGTCAGAACGGCCCATGATGATCAGATCGGCGCTACTGGCACGGGCTACCTCCAGAATTTCGTCTTCGGCCGAACCAATGCGCCAGTCGGTTAAAACGGATAGTCCCTGCTCCTGCAATTCGGCTGCGAGTTCGGTCAATCGCTGTCGGCTGATTTCTTCAATTTCCTGCGAAGCGGCAATACCCATTCCTGGATCGCCGAGCGTTGGCAGGGTCGAATCGGGTATCATGGGTTGAAACACATGCAGTAAGGTAATTGTCGCGCCGGTTTTGCGCGCAAAAAGCCGTGCCCAGCTCAGAGCAGTAGCATTGTTGGACGAAAAGTCCGTGGGGAAAAGCAGGTTAGTCATTGTTGATTTGGTGGTATAATAGACCGAACTACAAATTACAACCTGTAAACGGCGAACAATGTTAGCGTATAGTTAGCCAGGATGGCGGAAGGCACCGGTTAAAATGAATAAATACGGAGAATAAGATGAATCTATGCTTTCGTTCACCTTCCGGGTTGATTGGCTATTAGTAACGATACGGGAAATTATAGGTGTATGTACTACTAACTACCTGCCGAGGAAGTTTGTAACGCAGTAATGTTCTGGCGGTACAGGTAGCTTTCGCTGAGGCCTGAGGGTAATACGTATCTGTCAGGGAGTACAGTCGGGCTTATTCAGAGAAGGTGTACGTACGTGGATAAATCCGAGAAGCTGGACTTGTCTTATTGGGGAAAGTGGGTGCCTGTATTTCTGACCTTGTCGAGTAAAATATTGAGTAATACGAGTTCGCTGGGTTCCAGATGAGCGAGAAGATTATTGATTTCTGAGACTCGTTCTTCTATTCTGGCCAGCAAATCAAGTCCTTTTTGAGTGATGTTCACATCGACCGATCGTTTGTCAATGGCCGATGGCTGACAGTCGATCAGTTTTTTCTTTTGAAGCTTTTCGGTGATCCGCGACACGTTCGATGATTTGTCCATCATACGCTCTCTAATGGTGTTAAGGCTAACTGCGTTGCCTTTTTGCCCGCGTAGAATACGGAGAATGTTGTGCTGAGGCCAGGTAACCCCGAAGGATTTAAAGAAATCGCTATGCCGTGTCTTGAGCCAGGTAGCTGTATAGATCAGGTTTATGCCTGCTTTCGACAGTTCATTCCGAAACGTAGCCTGTTGGATATCGTCTTCAATGCGATGATACTGATCATTGATGCTCATTGGATAAGCCATGCCTCATTAGCGGATAGAAATTAAGCACACAAACTTACTGTTTATAGAAACGTTTTGCCAGTTGTGTATATATAGACTGGTACATAATTGACGCAAAAGGGGCATAAATGAAATGAAAATCAACTTAATTCCCTTTTGCGTCAATATACTTACGGACATCGATCAGGTGTTGCGGGATGTGGCCGGGTTAGTGAGGGAAGCTACTTCGGGTACTTTATTGAGCTTTTCTATCGCCAGAAGCTGCTTCATCGTTTTCTCCATACCATCGGTTGAGCCATCCAGAAAAATAACGTTGCCTTTGCTATTTTCGGCAAAGTGCTTCACCGCTTCGGTCCAGATCGAGAACAGAATCAGCGACGCGTCAAGGTCAGCTTCGTTCATTACTTTAGCTGATTCGGCCATACCTTTTGCCACTTCTTCGCGGAACAGTGCCACACCTTGCCCACGAAGCTGGGCCGCCGTTTTTTCGGCTTCGGCGGAGATCTTTATGGCGTTTCCTTCGGCTTCGGCGGCTTTCGTTTTCGTAATCAGCAGTGCCTGACCTTCGTTCTCGGCGGCAGCTTTCAGGTTCGACGATGCTACCACCTGCGCCATCGAACGCATAATGACCTCGTCGAACGCAATGTCGTTCAGTTGCAGGTCGGTCAGGTGATAGCCCCAACTCTCCAGCAGTGTATCGAGCTGGTACTTCACGTGTTCGATGATTTCAGAGCGTAGGGCCAGAATTTCGGACTGTCGTTTGGTGGCTACAAAGCTACGGATCGAGCCTTCGATGGTTCGGATAAGGGCCTGCATGAAGGAGGCTTCATCGATGAATTTAAACGCCACATTCTTGATCGTCTCTTCGCCCTGGTTCAGCACCGAATACACCAGCATCGCCTTGAAATTTACGTTGGCCTGATCGGCCGTGATGGCCTGAAAAGCCAGCTCAACGGATCGGTTCTGGATCGAAATACGCCGGTAGATCATTTCAACGAACGGGATCTTGAAATTCAGGCCCGGACCCATGACGCGGGTATACTTCCCGAAAATAGTTATGACCGCTACTGTGCCCTGCTGAACAATGGCAATAGACAGGAAGAGAACTAGTAATCCCAGTACCAGGAAAACAACCGTAAGAATCATTGTACAATTTAGTTTAGGATGGTAATGCCAACCTACGTCCTTTTTTGGACACCGCCTTATAAAACCGGATGACCGGTCGTGAATCTGTAGTAGGGGCTTTTTTTAAGGGTATTATGTCGAATCATGGCCCTGAGTGTGTACATTCGGTTTCAACCTGGATACGATACATGAGGAACACCGCTTTACTTCTTATTACTTTATTCATTGTGGGTAAAGTACACGCCCAGAGCGAACTTACGCTGAAAACCCGCACGTACCGCCAGCAGAACGAACGGAAACTGATGGATGAGTTTTTAGGCCTGCTCGCCATACCGAATGTTGTGTATGACACCGCAGGCATTCAGAAAACAGCTGCTTACATAGCCGATATGCTGAAGCGACGCGGTATAGAGCCGCAATTGCTCGAAGGCCGGACCAAAGGCGTACCGCCAGCCGTTTATGGCGAAGTCAGGGTGCCCGGCGCTACCAAAACCATCGTGTTCTACGCGCATTACGATGGTCAGCCGGTGAATCCCAATCAATGGGCCGATGGCCTCAAACCGTTCGAACCAGCCTTGTATAGCGACGCACTGGATGCGGGCGGACAGCCGGTAGCCATGCCTAAAGCTGGCGACCCCATCAACCCGAACTGGCGTTTGTATGGCCGCAGCACCTCCGACGACAAGGCAGGGGTCTTCACCATTCTGGCCGCTTACGATGCGCTGAAGAACATGAATAGCAAGCCTACCGCCAACCTCAAGTTCTTCTTTGAAGGGGAGGAGGAAGCGGGTTCCACTCACTTGAACGAGATTCTGGAACGGCACAAAGAAAAATTGAAAAGCGACCTATGGATCATCTGCGACGGGCCTGTGCATCAGACAGGCCGTAAACAGGTGCTTTTTGGGGTGCGGGGCGACGTGAATATGGAGCTAAAGGTATATGCTTCCAAACGCCCCCTTCATAGCGGCCACTATGGTAACTGGGCTCCCAACCCGGCTATGATGCTGGCAAAGCTGCTGTCATCGATGAAAGACGATGATGGAAACGTGCTCATCAAGGGTTTCTACGACGATGTAACCCCACTGACCGATCTGGAAAAACAGGCATTGGCCCGGATACCGGCGGTCGACGAGCAGCTACGTCAGGAGTTGGGCTTTACCAAAGCCGAAGGGGGTGGTAAAACCCTGGCCGACCTGCTCATGCGGCCATCGTTGAATATCAACGGCTTCTCGAGCGCTAATGTCGGTAAACTGGCGGCCAACGTCATTCCCATCTCGGCAACGGCAGCGCTCGACCTCCGGCTGGTACTGGGGAACGACGCCCAGCGGCAGGTCCAGAAAGTAATCGATCACGTTAAAGCACAGGGATACTACGTCACACAAGCAGAAAGTATAACCGACGAAGAGCGGGCCAGGTATCCAAAAATTGCCCGGATCGTTGCCAAATCGGGCTACAACGCCCAGCGGACGCCCATGAATTTGCCAATTGCGCAGACCGTTGCCAAAGCGGTTCAGTCGACAGTGAAAGGCGATATTGTGTTACAACCAAGCCTGGGTGGAAGTTTGCCCCTGTACCTGTTCGACCAGATTCTGAAAACGCCGACGATTACTGTTCCTATTGCCAACCACGACAATAACCAGCACGCCGAAAACGAAAACCTTCGCATCCAGAACCTGTGGGACGGTCTGGAAACGTACGTGGCGCTGATGAGGCTGTGAGGAAAAAAAGTCGTAGTAGTCAGTAAGTCGTAAGTGGCAGGGTAGCCAGAGCAAATCGGCAAACCGGCGCAATGGGGTAAGCCTGGGTTGAGTGAGTAATGCTAAGGGAAACTTGTCCATCAGCATTACTCACAGGAAAAATCCAGCACTCGCCTACTGTTCGGCAACCAGTTCATAACTGGAAACTTCTTCTTTTTCTGTAACGCCTTTTTCTTTCTGCCGGAAGTAGACAACCATAGCCAGCAGAAAACCGGCAAAGGCCAGCGCAGCGCCCACCCACTCAGGCGAGGCATAACCCAGGCCAGCGGCAATCGGCAATCCGCCCAGGTAAGCACCCAGCGCGTTGCCCATGTTAAATCCGGCCTGACTAACCGACGACGCCAGCATTTCGGAGCCCTTTGCCGCCCGGATCATTAAAATCTGTATCGGTGCGCCCAGCGAGAATGCAATGGCACCGGTAATGAAGGTCATGATCAGCAACGGTATTTGATACTGAGCCACAAAATAGACACCGATCAGGCTAAAGGTCATCAGCAATAAAAATAGCGCCGTTGCTTTACTGGGTGAAATCAGGTCGGCGGTTCGGCCAGAGATCAGGTTACCGGTTGCCATGCCCAGACCCGCCAGAATCAGTATCCAGGTAATCTGGCTGCTGCCAAAATGAGCTACTTCGGTCAAAAGGGGAGCGATGTAGCTGAACCAGGCAAACAAACCGCCGGTGCCGATGGCCGTAATACCCAGAATAAGCCAGGGCTCTACCCGCGCAAAAAGTTTCAGGTCTTTGCGCAGATTGGATTCCCCCACCACCGGCATCACTGGAAGCAGTTTCTGGATACAAAACATAGTAGCCAGGCCCACAGCGGCAATGATGATAAACGTTATGCGCCAACTCATCGTGTGGCCAATATAAGTACCCAGTGGCACGCCAATGATATTGGCCACGGTAAGTCCGGCAAACATCATCGAAATGGCATAGGCTTCTTTTCCTTTACCCGCCAACCGACTGGCAACTACAGCCCCGACACCAAAAAACGCCCCATGCGGCAACCCGGACAACAGGCGGGTAAGCATCATGATTTCATAATTGGGTGCGAAGGCTGACAACGCATTGCAAAACGTAAACAGAGCCATCAGACCCAGCAGAATTTTCTTAGGCGGATAATTCCCGGCAATACCAACCAGCAAAGGAGCGCCCAGCACCACACCCAGTGCATAGGACGAAATCAGATGACCAGCAACGGGAATAGAAATTTGGAGGGAACTGGCCACATCGGGCAATATGCCCATGATGACAAACTCGGTCATGCCGATACCGAAGCCCCCAATGGCGAGAGGTAACAGACTTTTTTTCATTTGCAGCGTACTATTTACTGTCAGCGCGTGAGTTCTTTCAACAGCGAAAGCTCACTGTAAGCCACCGTTGAGAATTGCTTACTCTATCATGCAAATAGAAAAAGTGCAAAAATGTTCCCTATTCTCTAAATGTTCTAATTTATTAGCCAGTCGGTACAATTTATAGCTGATGACTAACTAGTAACACGCCCCCGTTTGCTAAATGCCCTGTTTAAACGTTTAAATGGATACATAAAAAATGAGATCGAACCATATCGGAGCTCTGCTGAGGCTATTGACAATGACCAAAAAAATAACGGCGAATACTATTTCTATTAAATAGTATTCGCCGTTACCTTAGAATTATTCAATTTATTAAACAATCAGCGAAGTCGCTTACCGGGCATATCCTGCCCGTTCTGGTGCAGAACAAGTTGCTCTACCTCGCCTTTTTCATTACTGGAAAAAGTCACCTGAGCCTCAACGACTTTCAGGTAGAATTTGGTTTTTGACTCGGGAAACAGCTCGAACATGGGTTGCCCGGTAGCCTGCCCGAACAGTTTATCACCTTTTTTGATAATCGCAATGGAGAAGGCGGGAGACAGCTGATAGTTACCGACATACGACGCTAACGTTGCCGAATCGACCGCAACAACAACCTCTTTAGGAGCCTCTACAGATTCCCCTAACTCCTTCAACATATCGAAACCATTGGTATTGCGGGGGTTGAGTGCCACCGATTTCTTATAATCCTGTATAGCAGCATCTTTATCACCCATTGCCTTATACGCTTCGCCCCGGCTGTCATACACGTTGTAGGAGTTTGGGTAGGCTTCTGCATTAAGGGTAAAAACGGCAAGAGCCTCTTTGGTTTTCCCGTCGCGCAGTAACTCATACCCCACACCATTGACGGCCTCCTCACTCACACTATATGCTTTATCGGCCTTCCAGGCTGTGAATTTCTGTTTCGTTTTTTCCAGTGGATCTGATTGTAATGACTGCCGAAGCAAGTCAGCAATGGGCTTTTTGGGAGCTACGATCGGCTGGTCATACAGGATGCGAAGAATGTTCCGGCGTATGTCGCTGAGAGGAGCGCCCCCGGTATTGTTCAGCAGTACAACCAGCTGTTTGTCTTTTGGAAGGCGACTGATTATTGTGTTGAAGCCGTTGATACCGCCCGTATGTTCAATGAGCAACAGGCTGTCTTTCAGCTCTCCTATCTTCGCATTTTTAACGCCCCAGCCGTAGGCATAATAATCCAGAAACGGCGTGTACATGGTTGCTTTTGCGCTCGCCGACAGCAGTTTATCTGTATACAGCGCCTGATCCCACCGGTACAGATCCTCTACGGTCGAGTACATAGAACCGGCGGCATACGGAATCGTCATATCCAGGTAAGGTGAATTGACATAGCCACCATTTTTCTTTTCATAACCCGTTGCCCGTTTTGGTAATATAGGACTGAATAAATCGTAGCCGGTATTCGACAGTTGAGCGGGCTTAAGAATGTTCTCGGTGAGCGCATCGGCGTAGGATTTCCCCGTCACTTTTTCGATGATAACGCCTAATAAAAAATAACCGGAGTTACTGTACGAAAACTTGGTGCCAGGCTCAAAATCCAGCGGCATGCTATCAAATTTCTTCGCGAAGCCTTCGGGCGTAACCGGGTCGCGGCTCAGGGTCTCGAAAAACTTCGGTAAGTTGGTGTAGTTGGGAATACCTGACGTATGGGTCAGTAACTGGTGAATAGTAATCTTGTCGCCCGTTGCTTTCGGGTAGTCGGGCAGATAATCTGTGACTTTTCCGGCTAGTTTTAGCTTGCCTTTCTCGACCAGTTGCACGATGAGCATAGCCGTAAACTGCTTGGTAACGGAGCCCAGCCGGAATTTGGTATCGGGCGCATTCGGGATGTTCCATTCCATGTTAGCCATCCCGTAACCTTTCTTAAAAATCACCTGTCCTTTTTCGGCTACCAGCACCGAACCGTTAAACTGACGGTTGGTAACGTATTGCTGAACGAGCGCATCAATTTTAGCCGCTTTGCTTTGGGCAAACGTCGTTGACGTAGCTAGCAGGATGACCATAATGGCCAGACTTATAGCCCTT
The DNA here is from genome assembly GCF_014282275.1 of Spirosoma utsteinense. Taxonomy (GTDB): domain Bacteria; phylum Bacteroidota; class Bacteroidia; order Cytophagales; family Spirosomataceae; genus Spirosoma; species Spirosoma utsteinense. Next base: position 43,091 of record NZ_VFIA01000017.1, on the reverse strand, counting down.
TGTATGGGTGTACATTTCATAAAAAATGAGGGAAAGGTGATCTTTTGTCAAGATTAGCACTTTCTATTCCTCGACTTTAAGAAAAGTGATTTGTCGGTTTATTGCCCGGATAAATGGCAAGACCAGGCCGGGGTTATATGGCGACAGAAAAGCCGGTAGTGACTTGACCAAAATGCTCTCGTCTGACAAACGGCTTATATTAAATACACCTCATTTGGTCTTGTTTCTTTTTTATTCATGGAAAACCACACCTTGGTAGAGCAACTGTACGATCAAACGTATTTCGATTATCAACGCGAAATGGGAAAATTTGGCGGCTGGGCCAACGCATCCATTTTTGCTTCTTATATAAAACCCACAGACAAACTAATCGACTTTGGCTGTGGGGGGGGGTATCTGTTGCAGCAGCTAACTTGTGCCGAAAAAATTGGTATCGAAATCAATGAGCAAGCCCGTCAGATAGCGACTGAAAATGGCATATCTACGGTTCATTTTATTAGTGATGTGGCCGATGGCTGGGCTGATGTGATCATTTCCTGCCACGCCCTGGAACATACCTCACGCCCGCTGGACGAAATTACCTTTCTTAAAGAAAAGCTTAAACCGGGTGGATTGATTGTATTTGTAGCTCCTTCCGAAGGTGTTTATAATGCGTTCGATCCGCAAAACCCCGACCATCATTTATACACCTGGAGCCCGATGTGCCTGGGTAATCTATTTCAACAGGCCGGTTTTTCTGTGCTCGAATCCAAAGCGATTATCCACCTCTGGCCGCCCCACTACAGACTTATCGCGAAAATGGGCAGAGCTGTATTTGATATTTGTTGTCGGATCTATGGCTTTCTCAAGTCGCCGAAACTGTCGCAAAGTCGGGTGGTAGCCCGAAAAGTATAGCTTTTGGGTGAAGGGATGGAATTCCGTCCCTTCACCCAAAAGCTATTATTGCCTTGGCAATATGATGATCACATATTCGCACTATAACACGCAATATCTTTATCATTAATGCGCTACCAGCCAGTTTTCGCCGGTACCGATACCTGTATCCATTTTAACACCCATTGGAATGGCGTTCTTCATGATACGGTCCACATTTTCCCGCAGGAAATCAAGCTCATCGCGGTGGGCGTCGAAGACGAGTTCGTCATGCACGGTCAGGATCATTTTTGACTTCAACTGCTCCCGGCGCATGAACTCGTGAATCTGGATCATGGCGATCTTGAGCATATCGGCTGCGCTGCCCTGGATGGGGGCGTTGACGGCATTTCGTTCGGCAAACATCCGGTCGGTCACGTTGCGCGAATTGATATCGCGCAGGTACCGGCGTCGGCCCAGAATCGTCTCGGCATAGCCAAATCCGCGCGCCTTTTCAACGCATTGGTCGATGTAGTCTTTCACCGCCGGGAAGCCGGCAAAATACTCGTCGATGATCGTCGCTGCCTCTTTGCGGGGAATCTTCAGCCGCTGACTGAGGCCGAACGAAGAAATACCGTAGATGATGCCGAAGTTGATGGTCTTGGCCTTCCGGCGCATGTCGCCGGTCACCTCTTCCAACCCGACATGGAATACCTTGCTGGCCGTCTGGGTGTGAATATCGACGTTGTTATTGAAGGCGTCGAGCATGGTCTGATCACCACTGAAGGCGGCCATGATCCGTAATTCGATCTGCGAATAGTCGGCCGACATAATCAGAAATTCTGGTCCTCGGGGGACAAACGCTTTCCGTATCTCCTGACCACGGATTGTCCTGATCGGAATATTCTGCAGGTTCGGATTCGCCGATGATAGCCGCCCCGTAGAGGCTACCGCCTGGTTAAATGAGGTATGAATTCGGCCGGTACGCTTACTGATCAGCAGGGGCAGCGCATCGACGTAGGTATTTTTAAGCTTGATCAGTTCGCGGTAATCCAGAATCTTACGGGCAATCTCGTGTTCGGCTTCGAGCTTCGACAAAATCTCCTCCCCCGTAGCGTATTGGCCGGTTTTGGTCTTTTTTGCGTTCTTGTCAAGCTTGAGTTTGTCAAACAGAATCTCACCGAGTTGCTTTGGCGAACCCACATTGAACGATTCGCCCGCGATGTCGAAAATCTCCTGCTGCACCAGCCGCATGTCGGTTTCAAGCGTTGCCGACAGTTCAGCCAGGGCGTTGGTATCCAGGGTAATCCCTTCGAGTTCGAGGTCGGTCAGCACCTGAACGAGTGGCATCTCAACCTGATCGAAGAGTTTATGAAGGTTATCTTTTTCAAGACGGGGTGCAAACGCTTCTTTCAGCTGTAGTGTAATATCGGCGTCTTCGCCCGCATACTCCACGACTTTTTGGACATCTACGTCGCGCATAGTCAGCTGACCTTTCCCTTTTTTTCCAATCAGGGACTCAATCTCAACCGGACTATAGTTGAGGTAAGTCATAGCCATCATGTCCATGTTATGGCGCATTTCGGGCTCTATCAGGTAGTGGGCAATCATGGTATCGAACAGTTTCCCCTGTACTTCCACGCCGTACTTTTTCAGCATCAGCAAGTCGTACTTTAAATTCTGTCCGATCTTCTCAATCGCGGGGTTTTCGAAAACAGGCTTGAACTGATCGACAATCGCCTGGGCTTCAGAACGGTCGGCAGGAACCGGCACGTAAAAGGCTTCGCCCACCCGGTACGAAAAAGACATGCCTACCAGGTCAGCTTCGACGGGGTCAATGGCTGTCGTTTCTGAGTCGAAGCAAATACTTGTTTGCAGAGACAGGTACTCGATCAGACTAGCCCGTAGGTCGGGGGTATCAATAAGCCGGTAGTCGTGCTTGACCGATAGTATCGTTTTCCGGCGCTCAGGCTGGTTCTCATCAATTTCGTAGTCCGGATAAACGTCCAGATAGGCCGGGGCCTCAGTCTCTGTAACCTCTTTGCCAACGGCATCGTCGGTGGCAACGGTGTCGGTTACCTCATCAGGCGTTGCTGCTGTAGCCGAAGCGGCCGGGGTTGTGACCTTTGTTTTCCGGGGCTTCTTTGCTTTGTCTCCAGTGACTGCGGACGGGTCAGGTGTAATCGCTGAAGCCGGGCTGGCTGCCGAATCGAAATCGAACGGTAAATCGTCGGCACCCGATGGTTTAGCCGCGCTCATGTTCGGGAATGGCAGGAACGCCGGCGTATCACCACCTGGCGAGTCGAACAGGTTCATCTGAGACGGTTGCCCGTTCTGAAACGCTTCGGGTAGGGGCTTCTCGTCATAGGTGCCACCCAGCAACCGTGTTTTCATCTGCCGAAACTCCAGTTCATCCAAAAGGGCCGCCAGGCGGGGTTTGTCGTATTCGGTATGGCGCAGGCGGTCCTCTTCGAACGCGACAGGCACATCCAGATGGATCGTTGCCAACTGCTTCGACAGCATACCCTGCTGCCCGAAGTTGATGACGTTCTCTTTCAGTTTACCCTTCAGCTGATCGGCATTGGCGATCAGGTTCTCGACCGAGCCGAAGTCAGCGATTAATTTCTGAGCGGTTTTTTCGCCAACCCCGGGTATCCCCGGAATATTATCGACCGAATCGCCCATCAGTCCAAGCATGTCAGTCACCTGCTCGATTCGTTCGATCTGCCACCGTTCCAGTATTTCCTGAACGCCCAGTTTCTCCGCCGGTTTGCCCATGAAGGCAGGCTTATAAATATGGACGTGCTCTTCAACCAGTTGCCCATAGTCTTTATCAGGTGTCATCATATACACCTCAAAACCGGCCATGGATGCTTTCTTGGCAATAGTCCCGATAATATCATCGGCTTCGTAGCCGTCCATAATCAGCATCGGAATGTGCATGGCCTCGATGATCTGCTTGATGTAGGGGGTGGCTATGCTGATATCCTCGGGCTGCGACTGCCGGGTAGCTTTGTACATTGGGAACTGCTCGTGCCGGAACGTTTTTTTTGACGAATCGAAGGCAACGCCAATGTGGGTGGGTTTTTCTTTGGTGAGTACCTCGATCATGGCATTCATGAAGCCAAAAACGGCTGAGGTATTCAGCCCGCGCGACGAGACACGGGGGGATTTGCTGAAGGCAAAATGAGCGCGGTAAATGAGGGCCAGCGCATCTAACAAAAACAGTTTCTTGGTTGGTTTAGCCATTCGATGGAAGCAGAAATCAAGGGGCAAAGGTCGGCAGTTCGACGCACAAAAACGTCCCTGAACGTGACAAATTAATCGTACACTGGGGTCACGATTTACTATAAACACAACAGCCCGGCCAGGGTTTTGATTCCGGTCGGGCTGATGGAGAAAACCTAAACCCTGCCAGTGGTCGAAGACCCTGGTAGTGGTTGATTAGTATACCATACGCTATCACTACCTCAACCACTACCAGGGTCTTCGACCACTGGCAGGGTTTACTGTATCAACTAATTTAGGGTAGCAATACCCGGTCAATCTTGTGAATGACGCCGTTGGTAGCGCTGATGTCAGCCGTTGTTACGTTCGACGCGGTTCCGTTATTCCCCCGGCCGGTAACCGTTACCGCCGTTGGCGTAACGCCTACTGCCACCGTTCCTGTCTGGAATGTCGTGATAGTAGCTCCATTGGTGAGCGTTGGCGAGTAGGCACGGACACCGGGTATAACGTGATAAGTCAATATGCTGGTCAATGTGGCTTCTGGCGCGGCACTGATGGATGCTATAGTTGGAAAGCCGGCCGCCCGAAACGCACTATTCGTTGGGGCAAAAACCGTTAGTGCCGTTGTACCACCCAGCGCTCCTGTTACAGCCGGACCACCGCGCAAGGCAGCGGCTACCAGATAACTCAATGTTGTGTCGGCTTGAGCAACGGCCAGAATGCTGCCCGCTGGTGGCATAAGCACCCGGTCAATAACATGGATAATGCCATTGCTGGCCTGTACGTCGGCTAATACTACGCGTGCTCCGTTTACCGAAACACCTGTTCCTGAAGTCGACGTAACCTTGCTAACATAGGCCGTACCGTTTGCCGTAAGGGCTGTTGGCTGCGCCGTTTGTCCGGCAGAGATAGCTGAAGCAGACAATGACCCGCTTGCCACATGGTAAAGCAAGATATTGGTTAGCGTAGCTACTGGTACGGCATCAAATGCAGCTGCGTTGGCAAAACCGGCTGCCCGGAAAGCATCATCACTAGGGGCAAACACCGTGAAAGGACCTGTACCTGACAGGGTGCTGCCTAACCCCGCCCGCGTAACGGCGGCAGAAAGCAGTGTGAACTGAGGGTTCGATGTAACCAGCTCTGTAATGGTCTGCGCGGTCGGTACTGTTATCGGATTTTCCTCGTCTTTACAGGCTGTAAAGGCCACCGTCAAGGCGAAGAATGAGGCAATAAGGAGGCCAGGCGTCCGGCGATTGCTTGATGGATGATTGATAAACATAATAGTTTGAGTTGGTTTATTGAAAGAACGTGCAGTTGTAGCTGCCATTGTACTTATTTTCCAGAACCTACTATTAGCTATTTTGTTTAACAGAAACCATGCAAACTTCCACAAAAATAATTATCCTGGTTAAATGACTGTGTAGGTGAACAACAACTAGGGAAGAAGTACCCGGTCTATTTTATGAATGACGCCATTGGTAGCGTTGATATCGGTGGTGATCGTTCGGGGTATTTCTGTTCCATTGCCCCGGCTCTTGATCATCAATGAATTAGTAGTGCTGCTGGTAACGGTTAACGAACTGCCGCCAACAGTAGACACAATGGCTCCCCGGACTAGTGTTGGCGAGTAGGCACGGGCATTGGGCAGTAAGTGGTTGGTGATGATACTCGTTACCGCTGCTACGCTAGCCAGCCTGATAGCGGTTGTATCTGATACACCAGCCGCTCGAAAAGCAGCATTGGTAGGCGCAAAGGCCGTTACCGGTGTTGTTCCTGTTCCACTCAGGGAACTCGTAACTGTAGGCCCGGCCCGCTCGGCCAGCGCAACGAATAAACTGAGCGACGTATCAGCCCGGGCAATGGCCAGAACAGAACCCGCCGGTTGTGCCAACAGTTTGTCGATAATGTGAATGCGTCCATTTCTGGCCAGGACGTCCGTTTGCAGAATCCGTGATCCGTTAACCGAAACCCCTGTCCCTGTTGTGGATGCCACCCGGCTGGTGTAAACTGTGCCATTGACAGAAAGCGATGTCGGTTGCGCGAGTTGTCCAACCGCGATCGCCGACGCCGGTACAGAGCCGTTGACCACGTGGTACTGCAAAAGTTGACGCAGTGTCGTATCCGGAGTCGCATTGATTGCAGCTACGGTAGCCAGGCCAGCTGCCCGGAAGGCGTCGTCACTTGGCGCAAAGACGGTGTAGGGACCTGTTCCTGATAGCGTCGTAGTCAGGCCAGCCCGGTTCAGAGCCGCGGTAAGTAAAGTAAACTGGCTGCTCGTCGAAAGCAGTTGAGCGATGGTCTGGGGCGTAGGTAAGGTAATTGGGTCCTGCTGATTTTTGCAGGCCAGGATCACAAGGGCAGGAACAAGTAATGAGCAGGTTATACGGGTAAAGGTGCGACGATTTATTCCAGGTAAATTAGTAAACATAGACAGGCGATTTATTAATCAGCAGGCAAATTAGTATAAATGAATTTAAGCTTATATCGGGAGGAAGAACCTTAGTCTATATTTTGATTAATTTTTTGCAAATAGCCCGAATAGATAGGGTATGACGCCCTAACAGACCCTGAAATCTCACCCGGTTCAGGATAGAACACATCCGGTTATAGCCTGATTATACCCGCTCGGGCTCCGGTTTCGTTTCACTCACTGGTTGCCGGTAGGGCTGAAACGGGATTTTTAACAGACGGCCAATGTGCGAATGTTCACGCGGGTCGGGGTGGGTGTCGATCCCATACTGTACATCGCGGCCTGGCATCTCATGATAGGTGCCGAACAACCGATCCCAATAAGGGAAAATGTTGCCGTAGTTCGTATTCGTTACAGGCAACCTATAATGATGGTGGACATGGTGCATGTTTGGGGTTACAATCAGCAGTCCCAGCAGCCGGTCGGCCCAGCGGGGTAGTTCGATGTTGGCGTGGTTGAACTGCGAAAGCGCTACCGAAAAAGCCTGATACATAAAGACGAGCCACATTGGCGCACCCGTCACCAACACGGCCAGCATGGTAAATCCGAACCGGATAACACTTTCGCCGGGGTGGTGGCGGTTAGCTGTTGTGGTGTCAACGTAGGTGTCAGTATGGTGGATAAGGTGGAAACTCCACATCCATTTTACTTTATGTTCGGTAAAATGGGCCAGCCAGGCACCAATCAGGTCGAGGGCCAGCAGCCCGACAATGGCTTCGGCCCAAAGTGGCCAGTTGACCCATTGTACTAAACCAACGCCGTGCTGAACCGTCCAGTCGCTGGTACGAAGCAGCAATACGGCCATGACGAAATTGACGACGATCGTTGTTATCGTAAAGAAAAAATTGATGCCTGCATGGTGAGTTTTGCGGTAGTTGAATTGAAACAGCGGAACGGCGCTCTCGATCACCCAGAATAGGGTAATGCCCCCTATTAAAATCAGGCTGCGGTGCAACGAAGGAATGTGTTCAAAGTAATCGACGATACGTTCCATTGTTTCGCTCTATTTATTTGTGTTATTGTACAAATATACAAAACAGAAGCGGTATCGTTTCGGAGCCATACTATCGGAGATGCGGCTGGAGAACCTGTCAGGAAGGGGTAAACTTGACCATGAATTTGCCCGTTTCGGTTTTCGGTGGTTGGTTTGCACCTGATCCGGCTAAACGGGTCACCGATTAGTGCTAACTGCTTACTGAAAATGCCCCAACCTAAATACGCCCGCGAATCGGCAACGGTTATGACCGAAATGGTGCTGCCCAACGACACCAACACGCTCAACAATCTGATGGGCGGGCGCCTGTTACACTTCATGGACATTGCGGCTGCCATTGCCGCCCAGAAACATTCGAACCGCATTGTTGTCACAGCCTCCGTCGACAACGTATCATTCGCCGAGCCCATTCGATTGGGTAATATTGTCACGATGAAAGCCCAGGTGACGCGGGCATTCAGTTCATCGATGGAAGTATTCATCGAGGTATGGGCCGAAGATATACCGGCTGGCATTCGGGTAAGTACCAATAGTGCCTTCTACACTTTTGTTGCCGTCGACCAGAGCGGCCGCCCTATCGAGGTGCCTGCTGTTGTGCCCGAAAGCGATGAAGAAAAAGACCGTTACGCCAGCGCTCTCCGCCGTCGTCAGCTTCGTCTGGTACTCGCCGGGCGTATGAACCCCCAGGATGCGAAGGAGTTACGGGAATATTTGAAAGTGGAATAGGGGAGGGGAAGAGGAAGAGAGGGAGGAAAGGGAGGAAGGAGGAAAGGAGCGCGCGCACGCGTTCACTTCCTCCCTTTCCTCCTTCCTCCCCCTCTTCCTTCCCTCTTTAATTCGCCAGCTTTATCGACTGCCAGGCGACCATCTGCCACTGTTTGCCGTTCCGAACGTACACGTCGGTATAGCGAAGGTGGGTGTTGATCGTCTCGCCGTTGTTGTTTGCCTTGATCAGGCAAACGCCGTTGATAACGGCCGTTTTTCCATAGACACGAACCTTCAGCTCCTGAACGTCAATGGCATCGTACTTCGATTTTCCGTCGCGGATCGACTGGATGTACGACTGTTTGTTGTCGGTATTTCCGTTGGAGTGGGTGTAGGTCATGTCGTTAGCCAGGACCTGGTCCAGCACGGCGTAGTCCTTGCTCACCTGGGCTCCAAAACGCTGCCGCTCCGTGTCAGCAACCGCTTTTTCATCGGCCGACATTGCCACCGAGGCTGATGTGGCCGAGGCCGACGGAGAAACCGGTGTTTGAGCGCGCGTGAGTTGAACGGACAAAATCAGGCAAAGGGTCAGTAAGGATTTCATGGCTTAACGGGCATTAGTGGTCAGATGGAGCCGCCAGCAATCATACGATTCAGGATGTGATGCGTACTGACAGACAGTGAGTGGTAAAGAGTGGCCATCGCTTTATTTACCGTTCGGCTCGTTCATTTCCAAAATAGCCTGATAGACCAGCACTTTAAATTTATCGTTCAGATCGCCAAAACTGTTGGGCACTTTCTGGGTGTAGAGTAGTGCTACAACCTTTTCTTTGGGGTCGACCCAGTAGGTTGTACCAAAAAAACCGCCCCAATCGAATGTTCCCTCCGACGCGGGCAGGCGGGCCGCGCTCTTCTCTGAGGTGATGGCGAAACCGAGTCCGAATTTGTTGATGCCCTGGTTCAGGTCACCGATCTGGTTGGTGGTAATAAGTCGTACTGTCGTCGGGCTCAGGAATCGCTTACCCCCATATTCACCGCCGTTGAGCATCATTTGCAGAAAAATAGCATAGTCGGACATCGTACCCGACAGGCCGGCTCCCCCCGAAAAATACGTGCCTGCTTCTTTCGGGTAATCTTCCGATATACCTCCCTGAGCTGGTAAGCGCCGAACCACTTTCGTTGAGTCTTCGGTATAAACCCGGGTAAGCCGGTCCTGCTTTGCCTTGGGTAGATAGAAAAACGTATCGTTCATGCCCAATGGCTCTAACAAGCGCGTTCGCAGATACTGGTCGAGCGACTGACCGGAAAGTACTTCAATCAGATAGCCGATAACATCGGTGCTGAGGCCATAAGTCCAGCGGTCGCCGGGGTTGTGCATGAGCGGCAGGGCGGCCAGCCGGGGAATCGTTTCGGCCAGGGTGCCCGAGGGCGTACCAATACCACTTGGGATTCTGTTTTTTGCGTAGATCGCAACGGCTTCTTTGGTGCCGATCGTGGGGTAACTGATCCCCGATGTGTGGGTAAGTAATTGCCGGATGGTAATCTCCCGTTTGGCCGGAACGCTCGTATAGGAAGAATCCTTCTCGTTAAACTTATCCAGTACCTTGGGATTTTTGAACGCCGGAATGTATTTCGAAATGGGGTCATCGAGCAGAAACTTGCCCTCTTCGAACAGCATCATCAACCCGATACTGGTGATGGCCTTCGTTTGTGATGCAATCCGGAAAATGGCGTCCCGTTTCAGGGGTGTTTTCGTCGTTATATCGTCCTGGCCGTAGGCTTTATGGTAAACGATCCGGCCATTTCTGGCCACCAGTACCGAAACGCCTGCCTGCCTGCCTTTCGTAATGTATTCATTAATGACGGCATCCATTCGCTGAAGTCGGGCCGCACTCATCCCAACGGATTCGGGTGGGGCTTCCTGCAAAACAGGATGGGCATGAGCGGTAACAGGACGGGTAGGGGGTATTTGGGCTGTGGCGGAAAGAAAAAAACCGGCCATCAGGCCGGTTAACATGTATGATTTCATGAATATACCGGAGGTTAGGATCCGGTGCTAATGTAGCTATTTCTTCGTTGCCGTAATGCTGCCTCGACGGCTTAGCGTCTGGCCAGCCTGCAATGTTTCGGCAACGGTATTCAGCAGGAAATCTTTTTCTGCAAACTGGCCCGTAGCCGTATAGTTAGCCGTGTAGGTCGTGCCATCATATACCAAAGGTTCGCTTTGCTTATCGATCACCTTAAAGGCATTGTCGGTAAGTTCAGCGGTTAGTTTCTGGCTGGACGTGTTATTGAACAGCATGTCAATATAAAACTGCCCGATCACTTCACTTTTGGTAATGGTGACTGTCACCGTCCCGGATTCACGCTTCGACTCCAGGCTGTTATTAAGAAAATTGGAAGCCTGATAGCCACCTTCATAAACACCAACATACTGATCACGTGGATCGACATCACCCCCACCAATACCCGATTTTTTGCAGGCGGTGGTCAACGAAGCAAGAACAACAACGGCCAGCAGCGCGTTGCGGAATGAACGAATGGCATAAGGAGTAGCCATAATAATGGGAATGGGTTAAGTTTTTTATACTGTCTATCAAACGCCGTGCCGGGTTCGTGAAGTATAAATAGTTTTGAAGGACTGGCCCAAAATTCAGGTCTGTCGAGGAAAACGGTCTTTTTGCCCTACCAGCGTACCTGACCGTCGCCGATAATGATCCATTTTTCGGTCACCAGCTTCTCTAGTGCGAACGGGCCACGGGCGTGCAGTTTCTGGGTCGAAATGCCAATCTCGGCACCCAGCCCAAAGACACCTCCGTCGGTGAACCGCGTCGATGCGTTGGCGTAAACAGAGGCTGCATCCACTTCGGCTAAAAACCGGTCGATAATGGACTGGTCCTGCGAGAGGATGGCTTCGGAGTGGCGCGAGGAGTAGGTCTGGATATGCGACAGGGCCTCATCGGGTCCGGCTACTACTTTAACGGCAATTTTATAGTCCAGGAATTCCCGGCCAAAGTCGTCCGGCCCGGCGGGCTGTAAATTGGCATAACCCGCCTGTTCGAAAATTTCGTAAGCTGTTTCATCGGCAAATACCTCAACGTTCCACGTCAGGAAATCGGCCGTTAGCATCGGCAGAAACTGTTCGGCAATAGATTCGTCTACCAGCAGGCAGTCGAGCGAGTTACACACCGACGGCCGCGACACCCGGGCGTTGACAACAATGGCGACAGCCTTATTCAGTTCGGCCGAGGCTTCAACATAGGTATGACATACACCCGCACCCGTTTCGATGGTTGGCACGAGGGAATTTTTGCGAACGAACTGGATCAGCGAGTCGGAGCCACGGGGAATGATGATGTCTATATAACGGACCGCCGTGAGTAGCTCGTTGACCACGGCCCGATCGGGCGGGAGCAGGGTTACGGCGGCTTTCGGCACATCGAATTCGGCCAGCACGGTCTGTATCAGGCCCACCAGATAGCGGTTCGAGAAATCCGCTTCTTTGCCGCCCTTGAGCACACAGGCATTGCCCGACCGCAGGCACAGCGATGCCACATCGACCGTTACGTTTGGCCGCGCTTCATAAATAACCCCCACCACGCCCAGTGGCACCGTGATTTTTTTGAGTGTCAGTCCCTGCTCAATGGTACGGTCGATCAGCACTTCACCCGCCGGGTCGGGCAGCACGGCCACATCACGCAGGCTCTGCGCCAGTCCACTAACGCGGTCTTCGGTGAGTTTGAGCCGGTCGTATTTTGGATCGGCCGGGTCCATGCGGTCGAGGTCTTTCTGGTTTTCGGTCACAATAGCGGCCGTATGATCCGTTAACACATCGGCCAGTCGGTTGAGGAGGTCGGTCTTAAGGGCTGGACTAAGCCGCCGGACAACGGCCGATGCCTGCTTGGTAGCCTGTAGGAGGGGGGTAATGGGAGTCATGGTTACGGGAAGGTTAGTTGGATATGGATCTAGTAGCCTATAAAAGTACGATGTCGTTGGCGTTGGCTACTTCAACGTTTTGTTGGGTAAGCTGCTGCGACAACGTTTCTGACGAAATCCGGGTTCGGGCTACGGCAACGGGGGAGTCGGTCTCGTCCCAGATCTCGACCATCTCACCGGCGGCAAAATCGCCCAGCACGGCTTTAACGCCTACCGCCAGCAAACTCCGTCGCTGGCCGAGCGCCCGTACTGCACCCGCATCTACCCGAACGCGCCCCACTACCAAACTGCCACTGGCCAGCCAGCGATTCCGGGCCGATAGTGATGTGTCGGATGGGATAAACTCGGTGCCGGTTTCGCCCTGTAAAGCGCGTCTCAGGTTATCGGGTTCATTGAGTCCGAAAATGACGACCCGAATGCCCATACGCGTAGCCAGTTTGGCAAAGGTCAGTTTGGAGGCCATCCCGCCAAGACCCAGTGACGACTTGTCGGTGCGGACCACGCCGAAAACCCGTTCGTCGAAGGCAGTCACCTGCCGAATGGTCTGGCCGTCGGTATCGAGCAGGCCACCTACCGATGTGCATAGCATAAGGGCCTGAGCGCCAAAACCAACCGCAATAAGCGTAGCCAGTTCGTCATTGTCCGAAAATTTCAGTTCCCGGTTGCTGACAACATCGTTCTCATTGGCAATGGGAATGATATTGTTGGCCCATAATTCCTCATAGGTTTGTTTAAGTTGCAGGAACTGGTCGCGGTTGGCGAAGTGATGCCGTTCACACAAACTTTGGGCAATGGAAATACCGTAGATGGAAAAGAAGCGCGAATACTGGTTCAGCAGCATCAGGTTGCCCACGGCCGCAGCGGCCTTGCGTTGGGTAATGTCTCCCCGATAGTCGCGAATCAGGGCTTTTCCAGCGCCAACCGCCCCCGACGATACCAGCACAATTCGATAGTGGGCATGCAGTGCGGCTACCTGCCGGGCAATATCGACCATAACCGGTTCATTGGGTTCGCCCGTGGGTTTGGTTATCGATGCTGTTCCGAATTTAAGAACAAGTACAGGTTTTGTCATTCGACAAAGGTAGGACTTGTGCGTTTACGGTTGGTAAAGGAGTGGCTTTCTGTCGCCGAGCGGGATCGGAGCTTCGGGGGTACCGCTGCCGATAAGGGTAAAAAGCCGTATGTGAGTTATTTCCTCTCCTGACTGCTGAACAGGTGGTCCAGCACAGGTTCAGTAAAGCGAGCCTTCCGCCGAACAGCCGCTTTAAGTTGCTTCAAATAGTCGGCCTTAGGGATTTCAATGGCTCCATATCGGCGAACGTTGTCGTTGATGAACTGCGTATCGAGCAGCGTAAAGTGCTGTTCACGCAAAATCAGGATCAATTGATGAAAGGCTACTTTGGACGCATTGCTCACATGGTGGAACATAGACTCGCCAAAAAAGGCCGCTCCCAGCGCGACGCCATACAGGCCGCCTACCAGACGGTTATCCTGATAGGTTTCAACGCTGTGGGCCAGACCCAGTCGGTGCAGTTCGGTATAGGCTTCAATGATCTCCTCCGAAATCCAGACGCTGTCGTCGGTCGAGCGGGGGGCCGAGCAGTAGCGCATTACCTGCTCAAAATCGGCGTTGATACGAATTTCGAACAGGTTTTTATTAAGAATTTGACGCAGCGACTTAGCCGGTTTATAGGTATCGATTGGAATGACGGCGCGCGGGTCTGGCGCGTACCAGTACAGCGTACCGTCTGCGTCGGCCATCGGAAAGATGCCGTTGATGTACCCATAAATCAGGTCGTCGGCGGTCAGCTTGCTCATCAATGGGTTGGGGATGTACTCAGGACAAAGATAGAAAAATAGTTGACAAGCCAATGATGGATAATAGTCTGGCCGCTTTGTTGGCTTCCGCCGGAAGATCGCCGAAGACCATCGGTTGCCGATGGTCTTCGTAAAGGCGAATTAAACCAAACCCTTTACAAGCGGTCTGACGTTTATAAAACAAACGATTTAGCTTTGCACCATGAAAAAAGGACTTGTTGCCATATTGCTGGCGTTGCCACTGCTATTTAGCCAGTGTGGCGTTAATAAACAGATATCACAAGCCAAAACCCTTGGCGACTGCCGGTATAGCATCGCATCGGCCGATAGTGTGTACCTGGCTGGTACGGATGTGCGGCAGTTTAAAAAGCTGGAGGATATCAACCCGGCCCGTTTTCCCCGTTTAGCAGCTGGTCTGCTGACGCGGAATATACCCCTCGATGCGCGTATCAATCTCGATATTATTAACCCAACCAATAAACTGGCTGGCATTAACCAACTGGAATACCGCATTGTACTGGCTGGGCAGGAGTTGTTTACAGGTTTCCTGAATCAGCGCATCGAAGTGCAGCCCGGCGGGGGGAAAGCAACGGTACCCGTTCGGTTGAACGCCAATGCGTATCAGTTATTTACGGACCCTAAAACCCGCGATGCATTTATGCAATTGGTTCAGAACCTTTCCGGGGCTGCCGATGCACAGCCGTCGAAGTTAACCATCCGGATTAAACCAACGCTGGATCTGGGTGGAAAACAGGTCAACTACCCGGGCTATATCACCATCAATCAGGATGTAACGAACAAAATTCTGCTGGGACGGTAGCCATCAGGTAATAAGGTTGATGGTCAAAGCCCATGGAGAATTTAGCTCGCTCTTTTATTCTACTTGGTCTTTGGAGTAAATTAAATGCTTCGATTAAGTTATTTGTACTGATCGGTCCTTTTCTGGTTCTGGTATTAGTGCTGGTTTTTTGGAGTGAGAATGTCATTTTTCACGATGACTATGCGTTGCTGGGCTTTTTGGTCGACTGGACTGATCCCGCCCTGTCATGGGGAAACAAACTTCATCGGCTTGTTGAACCTCATAACCACCACCGTCTGGTTTACGACCGGCTTGTGACCCTGGCTACCTATTATCTGACAGGAAAGATCAATGTTACGATCATGATTGTTCTGGGTAATATGGCCCTGCTGGGTATTGTATGGCGGCTCTGGACGCTGTTTCGGGACATGAAACTGCCCGTATGGTATTTTACGCCTGTTCCCTTTTGGATGCTCAACCTCCAATCGCACGAGAACATGCTCTGGGGAATGGCGGCTCTTCAAAACTTTACGGTGGTCTGGCTGATGATGGAAGCACTGCACCGGCTGCTTCGTCGTGATGCCCTTACTAGTGCGTTACTGTTGAGTATAGCCGCTCTCTTTACGAGCGGAAACGGGCTGATGGTGGCTGCCGTAGGTACCCTGATTGTGGGCTGGCAATGGACTTGGCGAACCGATGGGTGGTTGTGGATAGGGGGTATGGGTCTGGCGCTTATCCTCTTTTTCTGGGGCTACGATCCGGCCCCACCCGTCGGGAGCCTTCTGGACGTTGTGCCCAGGCTGCTGATGGTACTAGGTGCGTCGCTGACCAATCAGGCCCGGTTTGGGTCGGCTATGGTAGGGGGGATACTGGTTCTTTTAACGTGGATGTCAGCGTTTGTTCTTATCAACCAAACTCGTAACCGGCAAATAAAGGCGAACTGGCAAACAGATACGTTTAGCGAACTGCTGGCCATTACAGCCATTGTGCTGGGTACTGCCATTATCCTGGGTATTAGCCGCCCACTTGATGAACTGCTCCGGGATCGGTATCGAATCTATTCCCATCTCGCTTTCAGTCTTACCTATCTGCTTGGTCTACTACTGATTACCCCCCCGTTTCGGTCTATATGGGCTGTACTGGCTGGATCGGCAGCCGTTACGATGTATGGGATTAGCGCCTATGCAAAAATTCCGGAATTGATAAATCTGCGTCAGAATCGACAGTTAGATGCCTTTAATGTTCGGTTTTACGGCACAACTCTACCACCTCCCTATTATGCTGAAAGTAACCGCAAAGTCTTAAAACAGGCGCAGGAGCGGGGGGTTCTGAAATACCCGGATATTTGGTCCGATCCGGCACACTGGAAATTGCTGCCGTTTCGGTGCCGGATAATCGTAGAACCTTTTAAAGACCTACATCCAACCGTATTTGTTGCAAAAAACAATCACTTCTTACGAGTGCATAGCGCCCCCGCCTTCTTCCCCCGCCGAACACCGTTGAGTAGTGATGTTTGCCTTATTGCTGAATCGGCCTCAGGTCGGCGATATGCCCTTCCCGCTATGGTCATGTTGAACAAAAAACTGGATTTTCTTACCACCGGGCGCTATCTGAAAAACGAACGGATCTCTGAGTTTCAGAAGGCTGTACTTCCGCCTGGACTTTATCGATTAGGTTTACTATTTACCCACAACAATGACGTGGATGGTTTTGCCAGGAGCCGACAAACCTTCGTTGTATCGCCACTCGATTGATTCGGCCGGTAGTGGGTAAAAACAGGAAGCTTTATTGCTTTGGGCTTGCAGATATCACTCAATCTTCGTCCCATGTTTCGACTCGTACTCGCTTTGTTTCTGACAGCGCATCTATCCACTGGCCAGGTCGCTAAGAACCGTATTCAACTTACACACAACGAGGCTGCCAAAACAGTGACCGTTACCGTCGATGGTAAACCGTTTACGGCCTATATCTACCCCGGCCCAACCGTCCTGAAAAAGCCGGTGCTCTACCCAATTCTGTCGGCGGGTGGAAATCCTATCACCCGGGGCTGGCCGCTCGACCCCCGGCCCGGTGAGCGTATCGACCATCCGCACCACGTTGGCCTGTGGTTTAACTACGGCGATGTAAACGGACATGATTTCTGGAATAACTCAACTGAAGTTGGCCCGGAGCACAAAGGACCTTTCGGCACTATAGTGCACACAGGTGTGAAATCAATGAAAAACGGCAACGGCCAGGCTGAGTTGACCGTTACGGCCGACTGGCTCGATAAAGATGGTAAAGCGATGCTGCAGGAAACCACACAATACGTGTTTGGTGCCCGGGCTAACGAGCGGACCATCGACCGGATTATCACTTTGAAGGCGCTGGACAAGGCTGTTTCGTTTAAGGACAACAAAGAAGGAATGATTGCCCTTCGCGTTGCCCGCGAACTCGAACACCCATCGACGAAGCCGGAGGTATTTACGGATGCTAAAGGCGTGGCTACGGCCGTTCCGGTGTTGAACAACGAAGGCGTAACCGGCCGCTATGTAAGTAGCGAGGGTGTAGTGGGCGACGCCGTTTGGGGCACACGGGCTAAATGGGTTAACCTGACCGGAACGATACATGGCGAGGCTGTTTCGGTCGTTATGCTCGACCATGCCAAGAATATCGGTTACCCTACCTACTGGCATGCCCGCGGATATGGTTTGTATGCCGCTAATCCGATGGCCCCCTCTATCTTTTCCAACGGGAAAGAACCCGCCATGAATTACACCTTACCAGCGGGTAGTTCGGTAATATTCCGATATCGGGTCGTGGTGGCTTCGGGTAACCTTACCGACAAGACGATTGCCGAACGGGCAAGTACATTCGGTCGTTAAGTTGAGGGATAACTAAAGCAAACAGCCACCTACTGCCCTTAACGTCAGAATGCCCGAAACTGACAGTCAGTTTCGGGCATTCCTGTTTAGAAAGAAGTCAGAGATGGGGTTAGTTCAAATGTACCAGCGCTGACCGGTATACCCGCCCTTCCAGTGACGACACCCACGACCGAAGCGTATCATTTTCGCCCGCTGCCCGTCCAAGCTCCGTGTCGATCTGGCGTAGCAGAAAGAACAGCTGATGAACATGCAGCCATTGCTGGTGCAGGCGCTCAGCATCGGCGGCCGAACGGGGCTGTTGACGGGCTTCCTGCGTTAGCTGGCGCAGGCTCATTTTAAGGTGATAGCGCAGCATCATCAGGCGGCTGGCCATTGGTAATTCGGCAGGACTGCGCTCCATATGCGATATGCCTTTAGCGAGCATGTTGTTGCGCTGTTGAAGCTGATCCGAAACAATCATCCAGGCATGTTCGGCCCGAAGCGATTCATAACTGATAGTTCTCATAGGATGTAGTACGATACGGTTTAAAACAAATGTACTGAAATGACACATAAATGATTCTGCATAATCATGATATTGCAAAACTTTAATTTGCCTTACGATCTGTATGCCAATGATTAGATCAGAATAGTGCAATCAGGGTTTAATGGCCATTAAAGGAAATCTGTCGGCCAACCGACAGCGTATCTATGCCGGATTCCTTACCTTTCGATTCTATTAATAAACTTCGTTATGCTCGCCTTGCAACGACTGGGACTTACGCTGTTCACGGCCGGATTTGCCATCTGGATCTTTACGCTGACGCTGGGCCAGTTTCAACTGACCAGCTCCGGTATCGATAACGTGGTCAAGCCCGAACACCGGGCTATTATTCATGATCGAACGGCGTTCATGCTCAATAAAATGTATGACAGTAATATCGCTTTTGTTCGCGATTTCCGTGGGGCTGTCAATCGGTATAACGACGAGTGGCGGGCTCAAAAGGCCTGGGATAAGGTGATCAACGATGACTATGTGTTCGATATCACCAAAACATCTTCCCTGGGTATGCTCACCGGGGCGGGTCATTCGTGGCTTTGGTTCTGGCTAAGTATGGGTATGGCGGCCGCTGGTGGGCTACTCTATTCAATGGCCGGGCTCAAACGACTTCCCGGTATAAAGAATAATTTTCAGTACCGCCATCCGGCTACCAACCGGGGCTGGATCGGAATCGCATTCGGTCTGTTTCTGGTCGGGTTTTACATCGCGCTCTATTTTTACCCCGAATACATGACCAACTGGGTACTGCTGGTAGACCCCATCAGCCGGGCTCTCAATGCTGGCCACGCCAGCCGTTGGTTCCTGTACGGATTTTTATATACCCTTGTTATTTTGGTAATGGGTGTTCGGATGCTGATCAACTACCGCCACAGCCGGTATCAGCAACTACGGACGATATCGGTCATGTTTTTTCAGGTGTCCTTTGCGTTCCTGATCCCGGAGATCATGCAGCGCCTTAACCAGCCGTATCAGGACCTGAAAAATATCTGGCCGCTCGATTATACTTTCTTTTTCGATTATAAGATCAACGAAAAGTTACAGGCTGGTTCGCTGGGTATTTTTATGCTCGTCTGGGGTATTGCCCTGTCGTTGATAGCGGTGCCGGTGCTGACCTATTTCTTCGGAAAACGCTGGTACTGTTCCTGGGTATGCGGTTGCGGTGGGCTGGCCGAAACCTTGGGCGATCCCTACCGCCACCTGTCAGATAAGAGCCTGAAAGCGTGGAAATTTGAACGCGTCATTGTTCACGGCGTACTGGTGTTTGCGGTGGTGATGACGGGGCTGGTGCTCTACACCTATTTCAGCGGGCAGGGTACCGTGCTGGGTTTCCTGGATAGTTACGCTATCCGTTCCACCTATGGTTTTTACGTGGGGTCTATCTTCGCCGGGGTGGTGGGTACCGGCTTTTATCCCGTTATGGGAAACCGGGTCTGGTGTCGGTTTGGATGTCCGCTGGCGGCTTACCTGGGGCTGGTGCAGCGGTTCCGTTCCCGTTTTCGGATTACAACCAATGGAGGACAGTGTATCTCCTGCGGTAACTGTTCGGCTTATTGCGAGATGGGGATCGACGTACGGGCTTATGCTCAGCGCGGCCAGGACATTGTTCGGTCGTCCTGCGTAGGTTGCGGTATCTGTTCGGCCGTATGTCCGCGTGGTGTGCTGAACCTGGAAGTTGGGCCAGTTTCGACACGGAAGATTTGAAAAGTAAAAACGAATGCTGAATATTGGCAGTTGAATAGTAGGTGGTTACTGTTTGTTTACAGTCGAAGTTCATTAATCGGTCGTCAATAGTTTACTCAGAATGGATCCAATCTATCGCGCACTCATCGTTTGTACGAATCATACTGATTACCCAACCAGGCCACAAAAAACGGGTTTGTGGCTAAGTGAGGCTACTCATTTCTACGACGAGCTGGCCGACAGAAACCTGCCTTACGACATTGCCAGCCCTAAAGGTGGCCCGGTTCCTATTGACGAACGTAGCGTTGACCGGCGCGATACGGTCAATGAGAAGTGGTATAACGATCCTACATTTCGCCAGAAATTGGACCATTCACTGAAACTGGATGAAGTAAATCCAGCTGACTATCAGATCATTTATTTTACGGGTGGGCACGGCACCATGTGGGATTTCCCGGATAACCTGACGTTGCAGAGTATCACACGTCAGATCTATGAAAACGGGGGTATGGTGTCGGCTGTTTGCCACGGCGTCAGCGGGTTGCTGAACGTTAAATTGTCCGATGGGTCGCCACTGATCGGTAATCGGCAGATAACAGGATTCTCGAACATCGAGGAAAAGCTCGTTCGCTTGAATGACGAGGTTCCTTTTTTGCTCGAAGATGCGTTGCGGCAGAAAAATGCCCTGTACAGCAAAGGGTTTATTCCTTTTCTACCGTATATAGAAGTGGATGAACGGCTGGTCACAGGCCAAAACCCGCTATCAGCGCGAAAAGTAGGCCGTAAGGTGATGGAAGAAATGTATGAAAAGTAAAGGATGCAGCGTATACCGGGTGAATAATCATCCCGTATATACCCTACATCCTGTTGGCACCTTAAACGACCGCGTGCGGATATATGTCGCGCAGCGATTTCAACTCCTGGTCTTTCTCCGACACGATGGGATTGCTGATGCCCCAGTCGATATTCAGATCAGGGTCGTTCCAGAGAATACCTGATTCTGCCTGTTTGTTATATACGTTGGTGCATTTGTAACTGAACACACTGTCTTCGAGTGCCACAAATCCATGCCCGAACCCTTCGGGAATATAAGCCATATTTGCCAGTTTGGCATCCAGCAAAAACGTCTCGTAACGACCAAAGGTAGGCGAATTGGGGCGTAAATCGACAGCTACATCCAGCACCTGACCCGTTATGACCCGTACGAGCTTACCCTGGGCAAAGGGTTCGTTCTGTAGGTGTAGCCCGCGTAGTACGCCTTTTACCGAGAACGATTGGTTATCCTGCACAAAATCCATTGGCAGGCCCAGCGATGTAAAAAGCGATTTATTATACGACTCGAAAAAATAGCCGCGTTCATCGTCAAACACGCGTGGAATTAACTCAATCAGCCCTTCAATGGCCGTTTCCCGAACTTGCATACGTACTGCTTTTAAATAAGATGTCAGTAGACTTTGGTGGCAAATTTATGAAACTGATAGCGTAGTTCGTACTTTTGGCCGGACCATTTTAGCCTGTGGCTCGCCGATTGGGCATGACCTATACAGACCTTAGCGAACAAATTTTACGGAAACAGTCATACCTCTGTGTGGGTTTAGACACCGATCTGCGAAAATTACCTCACCATTTACTGACCGAACCAGATCCGGTATTTGCCTTTAACAAGGCCATTATTGACGCCACCGCCGATTTTGCCGTATCCTATAAACCTAACATTGCGTTCTACGAGGCTCAGGGACCACGAGGCTGGGAAAGCCTGCAGCGAACGCTGGAGTATATACCGGCCGATTGTTTTACCATTGCCGACGCCAAACGAGGTGATATCGGCAATACATCGGGCCTCTACGCCCGCACTTTTTTTGAGCCGCAGGCTGCCGGTCTGAATTTCGATTCGATTACGGTAGCGCCTTATATGGGCCGGGATTCGGTGATGCCGTTTCTGGACTATGAAGGCAAGTGGGTGATTTTACTGGCTTTGACGTCAAATCCCGGCAGCGCTGATTTTCAGCGACTGGTTACCACCAGCCAGTTAGATGGTGGTATGGCCGGAGGAGGGGGCGATTACATGTCGGAGAACGTAGCCATGGACCAGTTATATCAGACGGTAATAAAAACCGCTCAGACCTGGGCTGGGCCAGATCGGATGATGTTTGTGGTAGGTGCCACGCAAACCAGTGAGTTGAGCCGAATCCGCGAACTGGCTCCCGACCATTTCCTGCTCGTACCCGGTGTAGGAGCACAGGGGGGCTCGCTGGCCGAGGTGTCGCGCCGGGGGCTGACAAAGGCGGGCGGCCTGCTGGTCAACGCGTCGCGTAGTATCCTGTATGCATCCGATGGGCTGGATTTTGCCGCTCAGGCCCGAACAGAAGCTCAGACGCTCCAGAAGGAGATGGCCCTTTACCTGGCTGAGCGCGTGTAATAGGTTACTCGATAATGACGGCTGTACCATTGGCACTGACCATGAGCATGGAGCCGCTGCCGCCGATAGTCTGATAATCGAGGTCAACACCAACAATCGCGTTGGCACCCAGTCGGGTTGCCTGGTCGATCATTTCCTTAATGGCAATGCTTTTGGCTTCCCGCAAGCCCTGTTCGTAGGCCCCCGATCGGCCACCTACCACATCTGTAATGTTGGCGAAAAAATCTTTGACGAGGTTTGCGCCGATAATAGCCTCGCCGTTGACCAGACCGATGTAATTGGTAATACGTTTGCCCTCGATGTTAGGAGTAGTCGTAACAAGCATTTGCGTAGGTTAAAAGGTTGCGAATAGTCTACTAGTGCGGCCGCAAAGTTAGGCAGTTGGCCGGGACCAGATACAAGGCTACTATTTTATGGCGATAAAGCCGTACAATCGGCCCGTTTTGCCAGATTAATGGTCATCTACAGGGGGCAAACGGCTTATTCGAATTTATCAATTGATTGCATAATAGCCATCGACCTTGAAAATGGGTAGACTAAACGGGTCTGGCTGACCCTGTCAGAGCCGTTTATGCAGTAGCTCAACCGTTGACTCAAAAAGAAGCCAGGCCACTTCTGTTTATCTACAATTTTGCTCCAGGATTCCACCTGTTTAAAAATGTATACCATGAAAAATTTGATTTCAGAGCGCCCGATGGCCTGGATGCTGGTTATGGCAATGCCACTCTGGTTTGGTAGTTGTAAAAAAGACGCTGGTGAAACAGTCACACCAACGGCTACCTCTATCGAAGGTAATTATAAAGTGAGTGCGCTAAAAGTAAATCCCAAGGTGCAGGGATTTGAGGACTTGTTACCCGTATACTCGCTATTGATTGGTACGACCTGCTTGTCCGACATTACTGTTTCGTTCAAAAGTGGGGGTGTTGTCAGTACAGATTCTCCGGCTTCATGCCAGTCGAATAGTGACGATATTGCAAATGCTACCGGTATAGATAGCAATAGTAAATGGGTGTCGAGTGGAACAAAGCTGACCATTACCGACAGCGATCAGACAACGACTACGTATGACGTCTCCTTCTCCGGTGCCAATATGCAGCTGGCCTGGCAGGAGGACGATATAGATGCCACTGGCAAACCCTTTAAGCAGGGGTATACTATGGAACTGAAACGCTTGTAGCCGTTGGGAGTACCGGCCCCGGCTCCTGAAACCGCAACGCTGATTCTCTTATACCGTCTCCACACATTCGTGAAACGTAGCGATATACCGTTCCAGGTAAACAGGTACGTCTTTCGCTTTATATTGTAAAATGTAGCGTGGGTGATCAAGGGTAACGATACGGTCGAAAAAGCCTACCTGCTCGTTCAGCCGACGCAGGTAGGTTTCGTTCTTGCGGCCCAGACAAACGGCTACCCGACGGTCATAACCAAAACTCGTCTGCTTCCGAACCGTCTCCGTTATGGCGGGCCAGAGTGCATTGGTGGTAGCGCGGTCGTCATAAAAATTATAATTTTTGGGACCTCCCGGTCGACCATCATCCCGCCTGGGGCCGTCTTTGGTCAGCGCCAGGGGAAACAGCGAGGTCAGAAAGAACTTACCATAGAATGCGCCCGCTCCACCAAAAGCGTCTACCACCTGATAGATAAACCGGCTCGACAGTTCCGGTGTGTCGCGAAGGGAGTTGGCGATGCCACAGTACCGGCGGAGATTTTGGGGTGTGGTGAACGAAATGCCGGTTACGCCTGCTCCAAACCGACCGGGATTGATGCCCATCACAAACACGCGGGGGCGGTTGTCGCTATAGAAGGTTGAGTAAAACTGGCTAACGATCTGCTGGACATCGGTCAACTGGTAGGGGTTCATGATCCCAATACCCAGTGGTAGGTTAACCGGGGCCTGGAGAGTGTTATAATACGCAATAGCACGGTCTGCGAAGGTGTTCATGGGCGTGAGAAATAAGTATAACAGATCAGCGCTATCTCAGCAATGATTCGTTCGGCATCGGACGTCGGAATACCTTCTACAAATACAGACGCCAGGAACGGTTTAGCCGCGTAGACAATGCCAACGTCGCCCCGAACGTAGGCCAGCGTTCCGGTTTTGTGTGCAATTACTGTCCCTTTAGGAAGCTGCCCCGGCAGGGTAACCCGGTCCTCATTCTGTTTCAGGATAGTAAGCATTTGCGAACACAAGGCAGGCGTTGCTACCTCGTTGCGATAGATCTTACTCAGAAGAACATTCATTTCACGGGCTGTTACGTAGTTTTCGCGTCCCTGCCGGACGGCCAGCGTATCCATCATCACCCGGTTTAGCTGGCTTTGGCTCAGGCCCACCGTCCGCATCCGCCGGTTGATCGTGTCCATCCCAAGTTCATTGATGAAAATGTTGGTAGCGGTATTGTCACTATAGATCATCATCAGCCGAAGCAGGTCCCGATAGGCAACCCGACTGCGGTGGGAGTAGGTCTTCAGCACACCATCGCCCCCCACTTTTTCGGCGTCTGTCAGAATATGAATCTCGTCCAGATCGAGCTGGTTGGCCTTGACCTGCTCCATCACTTCGAGCATGATGGGCAGTTTGATAACACTGGCCGAAGGAACCGGTTTGTCGGCCTGGTAGGCAAACGTGATACGGTCGTTAGTCAGTGATTCTACGGCCAGACTTACTTTAGCACCGGCCGGAAGCTGATGCAAATAGGTTGTTAGTGAGTCGTTCAGTGGCTGTGCCGTAAGGGGCAGGGTCATGCTGAGAAACAAAAAGAAAGTCGGAACGGCTATTCCGACTTTCCTGAATATGGCTGAATGTATTGAGTTTGTCAATTCGCCGGGTTTTTCGTGGGACGAATGTGGTTTTGCGGGTAAACCGCGGAACCCACGGATGAACCGCGGAACCCACGGATAAACCGCAGAACCCACGGATGAACCGCAGAACCCACGGATGAACCGCGGAACCCACGGATGAACCGCGGAACCCACGGATTTATCCGTGGGCTATTTAATATTCTTGCGTCGGTTTCGCTGGAAATCTTCGAACATCATATTTCCAAGACCTTGTAGCCCACTGTAATAGGCGCGGCCGTTGTTCACTTTCGTAAACTCCTGCACAAACTGTTTCAGGTATGGATCGCTCGCAATCATGAACGTCGTAACCGGAATCTCCAGCCGACGCGCCTGAGCGGCAAGGGTTAGCGTCTTGCTGACTACCTTCCGGTCCAGTCCAAACGAATTCTTGTAATACTTGATACCTTCTTTCAGGCAGGTTGGTTTGCCGTCGGTGATCATGAAGATCTGCTTGTTCTTATTTTTCCGTCTGCGCAACAAGTCCATAGCAAGTTCAAGACCAGCTACCGTGTTCGTATGGTAAGGGCCAACTTCCAGGTAGGGAAGTTCTTTTGCCTGAATCTGCCAGGCGTCATTCCCAAAAACTACAATGTCGAGCGTATCTTTTGGGTATTTGATTTTGATGAGTTCGACCAGGGCAAGAGCCACTTTTTTGGCCGGTGTAATCCGGTCCTCGCCGTACAGAATCATGGAGTGGCTGATGTCGATCATCAGGACCGTCGATGTCTGGGTTTTCTGCTCTTTCTGAGTTACCTCCAGATCGCGTTCCATGAGCGTAAAGTCATCGACGCCACTGTTTATCTGGGCGTTGCGAATCGATTCGGTCATCGAAATCTGCTCCAGCGAATCACCGAACTGGTACGTCCGCATGTCGCTGCTCAGTTCATCGCCGGTGCCGGTGTAAGGCGTCTGGTGGTTGCCGCCCGACTTGGAGCGTTCCAGCTTGCCAAATATCTCTTCGAGGGCCGACCGCCGGATGGTCTGCTCGCTTTTGGGCGTCATCACAATCTTGCCCTGCTCATTCGACTCTGTCAGGTAGCCCTTTTCTTTGAGCTCATCGAAAAAGTTACCAATGCCGTACTTGTCGTCAGTAAGACCATACTGCCGGTCGAGCTGGCTCATCCATGACATAGCCTGCTCTACGTCGCCGGAAGTCAATAAGAGAAGTTGCTGGAAAATGTTGAGCAGTTGATCGAACTTGTTGCCCTCTTTCTGCTCGGGTGGTATAAAGTCGGAAAATTGAAAGCCTTTCATTTATCTGTTGTTTTCAATGTAGAAACGCAACCCATGTCTGGTCAAGTGTCAGCAAAGGGCTGCGGGTAGTTGAACGCGCGGTTCGCCAGTTCAGTCAATAGCGGTTGTGACGTGCCCATGGACACCGCCCAGAGAACAGCATGATTCGGGGATTTGTTCGGTTCTGGTCCCGTCTATTTCTTCACCAGCGGTAAGCGGATTTGTGACGGGTAGCCGGCCGTATGAAACACCTTGTTGTTAGCCACCACACCCTTCGACTCATCGTAATTTTTACCGCCTGTGTTCAGGTTTCGTTCGAAACGGGGAAAGTTACTGCTCGATACTTCAACCCGAATCTGGTGGCCCGGTGCAAAGAAGTTACTCGTTGCCATCGGACTCAGCGTGAGTTTGTACACCTTCCCGTTTTCCATCATCACCTGTTTATCGAAACCCTCCCGATAGCGGGCGCGCAGGATGGTTTCGTCGAGGTTATACGCCCGTCCATCGGGGTACACATCGATGAGCTTCACGGTGAAATCGGTGTCTTTCGCGTCAGAACCTACGTAAAGCGTCGTTTCAACCGAACCGCTCAGTTCTACGCCCTCGGCAAACGGCTCGGTAGTATAGACCAGAATATCCTGCCGCGTTTCCATCTGGTGCTGATCGAAGGCACCTCCCTGAATGGCCGTGCCTGTGCAGCATACGTTTCCCCCATAGGAAGGAACGGGATAAGCTGGATCGTAGGCGAAGGCATCGGCTTTCTGGCTGTTAGCGGGGGGCGTTGGGGTAAGCTTCCCGTCGCCGTAAAGACTATTGGCGCGGCCACCACTCGACAGGTAATAGGTAGTCATGGCAGCTTCTGCCGGGGGCCAGGTGTCGGATGTCTGCCACTTGTTTGAGCCCATGGTGTAATACCGAACGCGGGGAGTCTTGGTCAGCACATCGTTCTTTTCTCCCTTCAGCCAGTAGTCGAACCAGCCATAAATAAGGCCATCATAGTCTAGTCGGGCATCACCAACGTTACGTTCACCTACTACCGTGTTCTCGGTAGCCCGTTTATAGGCGCAGTGCAGGGTAGGGGCGATAACCAGGAACTGGGCATCGCGCATGGCGGCATCGGTTGCGTTTTTACGAACGTGGTTAAACAAGGCCAGATTCGGGCTGCTCGACACGTCATACCAGGATACAAACCAGTAGCTGGGCTTGTTAAATGGCATGTTGTCCTGGTAAAGTCCGCCCTTGCTCCAGTCAGGATCAGTAGGCTGGCGAACGATCATCTTCTCGTAAATACCTTTCTGGCCGTTCGCCTGTTTGATGATATCCTGCACGGGCAGGTGGCGTAACCCCTGTGCCCAGTCTACTTTAGGCATCTCGGGAGCCAGGTCGTAGAAGCGGGAAGCTCTGGTCAAATCCTCACTGGTTGCTGTTTTGGAAAAAAGGGGCCGGGCAGCGTCGGTTTGCGTGCCGTAGAGCCAGGTGGTAAACAGCATTTGCTGAGCGCCACCCCGGTACCAGTTGCCCTGTTCCATGAAGGGTCCCACCCGCCCTACACCCGCGCCAAAGCCCATAGGTACCATGGCTGCGTGGGCCGGATGATCGAGTGCTGCTACGGCCATCTGCCACTCCGCTGTCGATGAGCAGCCCAGCGTGCCGATTTTTCCATTCGACCAGGGTTGCTGTTTCATCCATGCAAAGGCGTCGAAACCATCGGTCGTCGGCGGGCCGAGGATATCCCAGTCTCCTTCAGAAAAAAACTTGCCCCGTTCGTTCTGCACGACGTAGGCATACCCGCGTTTGACCGCATCGAGAGCGGCCTGGTAAGTACCGCCCCGTTGTTCCCCGTCGCCCCAGTTGTTGAAATTGTAAGGTGTTTTAGAAAAGATAATAGGGACGGGGGCGTTTGTCTTTGGCCGATAAATATCAGTCGCCAGCCGGACCCCGTCACGCATGGGCATCATCACTTTCTGTTCAATAGTAGCAAGCTGCTGGAGTTGCTGCAATACGTCGGCGGGGGCTGATGGTTGAGCCCACAAGGTACGGGCTGCACACAGAAAAAAAGCCAGCATGAGGGCTGGGAATGAATTTCGGACGTTCATGTAGGCTGAAAACGAGATGGTGAAACGGCTATTCTTTCGATCGAATGGGTAGCTGATAAAGCTACGGCATTTGATCGAGAATCAAGAACGATACGCCTGTTTTCGGGCTGAATCCAGTAGATTATACGTGCTATTGAGTCACTGACCTCGTGTGAATACCGAAAGACTGCGCATAGTTAAGCCAACCAAAGCTTACCCGCACGGATACTCATTCAGAGAGGAGTATGCCGCCCCCGTCTCACAAGCCTCTTTACAATGGTTCTTGATGGCATACCTGATCACTTCGTTCGCGGATCAAACGAAGGTCAGTGAGAAGTCCGGTTATAGCTGAGCCAGCAGATACAGCACCGCCATGCGCACCGCCACGCCATTTTCGACCTGATCGAGGATGATACTATGACTCGAATCGGCCGCGTCGGAGGTGAGCTCGACGCCCCGGTTAATAGGGCCGGGGTGCATCAGTACAATGGGCCGGTCGAGTTCATCGAGCATTTGCTTGGAGATACCAAAATAGAGCGAATACTCCCGCAGAGAAGGGAAATACTTGATCTGCTGCCGCTCCAGCTGAATCCGTAATACGTTGGCTACATCGCACCACGCCAATGCCGCCCGTACGTCGTGGCCCACCCGTACACCCAGACTTTCAATATGCTTGGGAATGAGCGTTTTGGGTCCACATACCATAACTTCAGCCCCCTGTTTTTGTAAACAGAAAATATTGGACAACGCCACACGGGAGTGGGTGATGTCGCCAATTATGGCTATCCGTTTACCGGCTACGTCGCCGAGCGCCGAACGAATCGAGAAGGAATCGAGCAGCGCCTGTGTAGGATGCTCGTGGGTACCGTCGCCGGCATTGACGACATTGGCTTTGATGTGCTTCGTGAGGTAGTGCGGGGCACCGGGACTGCTATGGCGCATGACGACCATATCGACTTTCATGGCCAGGATATTATTGACCGTATCCAGCAGTGTTTCGCCTTTCTTAACTGACGATCCGGAAGCCGAAAAGTTAACGACATCCGCTGATAGCCGCTTTTCGGCCAGTTCGAACGAAAGTCGGGTACGGGTCGAATTCTCGAAGAAAACATTGGCAATCGTTACATCACGCAGTGACGGGACTTTTTTGATCGGCCGGTTGATGACTTCTTTAAACTGTCCTGCCGTATCCAGAATTAACTGAATGTCGGACTCGGTCAGGTCTTTGATGCCCACCAGATGGCGGACGCTGAGAGATTGGGCCATGAGGGGTAACGCAGGGACTAAAATTGGGCAAAGATAGCATCAGTCCTTACTTATTTCAGAGAATGCCTGGCCAATATCAGTTGTTTAATTGACAAGAGCGAGTCAACTTTGCCGGGTGAGCCAGGCCCGTTTCGTCAACACGGTCCTACTTGGCCCCTGCCTACCCGAAAATATGCATACCTCTTCCATTCCTTTTCAAGTTACCGACTGGGCTGAAGTTCCCGCTACGGAGTACCCTGGCGAAATAGGGACAGCCCACTGGCGCACCCTTAAATTTGGGTCGCTTCGGGTTCGTTTAGTCGATTATTCCGCCAGTTACCTCTCCGATCATTGGTGCAAACGGGGACATATCATGTTCGTTGTCTCCGGTGTGCTGGAACTAGAGCTGGCCGATGGCCAGGTGTTCCGGTTAACCCAGGGGATGTCTTTTGAAGTGTCAGACCAGGAAAGTGTTCACCGAACCCGCACCGGTACCGATACGGGTGCTACACTGTTCATCGTAGATGGTGGCTTCCTGATGGGCGAGTCGACGGGTTTGTAATCGGAACAGGTAACCTTTTTTTCCATCCCAACCGGTCGCCTTTGAGCCGATTACGACCTAATGTTTAGCAGCCTAAGCGTTTGGGGGTCCGGGCTACCCTGGTAGTACCTGGCCAGGACGGCACCAAAGACCGGGTCGGTGGGCTTCAGCAGGTTGAACAGAGTCATACTCGATCTCACCTTCAAATCGTCCGGATTACCCAGAATCTGATTGGCTGTTTTACCCTCTACACTTAGCAGCGCGTTCGCAATCTCGGTGAGCCGGGCTCCTAAAACCGGGTGGTCCAGGTATGATCTAGCTTCCTGCAGGTCTTTTATCGCGTAAAATCGCGCCATCTCGCTATACCCTAACCCGGCTATCTGTGGGAAAATAAACCACACCCAATGGGTTTGTTTTCGACCCTTTCTTATTTCATCCAATGCCTTGGTATAGTATGTTTCCTGGGCCTCCAGGAACCGATTCAGGGTATCGTCTGCCTGCATGGTGATAGCTCTTTACCTGTAATTCGTTATCCACGTTGTATGTGATCGATTTCAGTCAAACCGCAATCGTTCGATTGTTGTTTGGGTATTCTTTATCTGTTGTTCCCGAATCAGGTTGACTGGCTCTGCCGCCCGCTCCCTACAGTCGGGGATAGGGCACCGTTCACATGTTTCGCCAACGAGCGTAGTTGGTATTGCCGGATCATCCAGGTAGTGGAATACGCTGCGCAACTGGTCGGTGATGGGTAGGCCAATATTGATGCTGCTGTTTGTGGTGGTAGGGGGAGACGATTTGGCAATCGACATAACGAAATAGGCGTTGCCACTGGTTGAAAAAGTAATGCGCTGCGCCCGGCAAATAGGCTTACCATCCCATTGTCCGCTTTGCTGCTGTTGCCGGAGTTCATTCAGAATAGAAACCGATACCTGCCGTCGGCAGTAATGCTCGTCACGGGCGGTACCGTGAGGGGTGTGAAGTTTACTCAGGTGCAGCTCTTTGGTAAGCTGAAACTTTAAATTGTCCCGTTGATTGAACCGCAGGAAGAATAATTCTTTAAGCCCAAAATGACTCGTCAGCAGGTTCGTCATCCGTAAAAGGAACATTTCGGGGGTTACCGTTCGAGGTTTCATCGCTGCCAGCAACCATTCGTTTTCCCAGTTGGGTTGGGCAACCAGATCCAGTAACTCAAGGAGCAACGCCTGGCGCGGAATCAGGATGGCGCGGGCAAAATACGAAGCCCGGAAGTTATTCAGGACCTCGTCGAACGAACGGGCTTCCAGTACCGACGATTCGAGTGGGCGCACCGTCAGGCGAAGTTGATGATAGCCTACTTCGCGTGCCAGCGTGAAAGCCCGCTGTTCTGGTGAAAGCTTGTTGTTAAGTAGCAGTTTATTTTTCTCTGGCAGGTAAACGGACCGCAGCGACGATAAATCGGGGTAAGCTGCGTCATCATAGGCTTCGATCGTGCAACCGTATTCCTGAACGAGGACGTCTGACAACCAGTTTGTAGATTCTTCCGGAGGGGTAGGCAGGGGATGACTGGCCAGAAATTCGTCAGCCTCCAGCTCCAGGTCTTCAAAGTAATTATCGTGCATGGCCTGGTAAGTCCGAAGCACGGAGAAATAAAACTGCTCGACTTTCAGGTCATAATTCCGGCCTATCTCAATTAACGTGCTGATGAAAGCACTCAATTTGGCGGGCGCACTCGCCATAACTTCGAGAAAATAGCCCGGTTCTATACCGAATAGATCGAACGGTAATTCACTGAGAATATTCGAATTGAGTAGTTCGACTACCGGTTCAAGCTGCTTGCTGACCTTTAGTGAAATCAGCGTATCGTAATCGGTCTCCAGCGCTTTGGCAATGGCAAACACCTTCTCCGTTTTTGGGTACTTTTTCCCCTTCTCGATCTCATTCAGGTAAGATGGCGACAGGCCGGTGCGACTTGCCAGGTCATAAGTCGATAAGCCACGGTCGTTTCGTAGCTGCCTGAGTTTAAGGCCAAAAATGAGTCTTACTTTATCCCGGTCGGTTGTCATAGGACAAAATTACTATTCCACCGGTAAAATCCAGAAAATAGATAAAATTTAGCGATTCAATAATAATTAGCGAACGTTCGCTAATTATTATTGAATCGCTGTTTATATTTCGTACGAAATCAATTCTCACCAAAATCTACCAGAGTATGATCGTTGAAAACGTACGTTCCCACGCCGATACAATCGCCGGTGATCAAAGCGATAGGGCCTTGAAATTCCTGAAAATCAGTGATGTCGCGGAGTTAAACTTCCAGCTTTCACCGGCTGAGTTGGTTGAGCGGGCACTCCTTAACCGTGAAGGACAGCTTACCAATACAGGAGCGCTGATGTGCACAACGGGCCGGTTTACCGGTCGGTCGCCAAAAGACCGATATATCGTTCGTGACAGTAGGACTGATTCCCGCGTTGACTGGGGTGCTGTCAACAGGCCATTCGATGAAAAGCAATTTGATCGGCTACACCGTAAAATGTGCCACTTTGTCGAGTACCAACGCGTATATGTTCGCTATGCCGTAGCCGGGGCCGACCCACGCTATCAACTTAAACTCTGTATACTGACGACATCGGCCTGGCAAAATCTGTTCTGTGCCAACATGTTTCTGCGGCCAACAGAGGAAGAAATTGCCTTGTTCGAGCCCGATTTTACCATTCTGGCCGTGCCGGAGTTTCTGGCACATCCCAACGAGGATGGGACCCGTGGCGAAAACTTTACGGTCCTTAATCTATCGAAGCGGGTGATTCTTATTGGGGGAACAGGGTATGCGGGGGAGATAAAAAAGGGGGTGTTTTCGGCGCTCAACTTTCTGCTTCCTGCCCAGGGTGTACTACCTATGCATTGTTCGGCCAATGTGGGTACCAATGCCCATACGGGTGAGCCAGCCGTGGCCCTCTTCTTCGGGTTGTCTGGAACAGGTAAAACAACCCTCTCGGCCGATCCTGAACGTGGATTGATCGGTGATGACGAACACGGCTGGAGCGACGAGGGGGTATATAATTTTGAAGGGGGCTGTTATGCCAAAGTCATCGATCTGACCCGCTTGCGTGAACAGCAGATTTACGATGCTATCCGCTACGGTGCTATCGTTGAAAACACCCGCTTCTTGCCCAACACGCATGTAGTTGATTATGCAGATTCCTCGATCACTGAAAATACGCGTACCGCCTACCCAATCGACTTTATCGAACAGGCTGTTAGTCCATCGATAGGCGGGCATCCTCACACTATTTTCTTTTTGACCTGTGATGCGTTTGGCGTATTACCACCTATTTCCAGGCTTACCCCCGTGCAGGCGATGGATTATTT
Organism: Spirosoma utsteinense; assembly: GCF_014282275.1. Taxonomy (GTDB): domain Bacteria; phylum Bacteroidota; class Bacteroidia; order Cytophagales; family Spirosomataceae; genus Spirosoma; species Spirosoma utsteinense. The sequence goes on along the minus strand of NZ_VFIA01000017.1, from coordinate 9,508 downwards.
CGTGCTGGGCTATACTGCTAAAGTAGCCGGAACCGAAATGGGCGTTACTGAACCACAGGCTACCTTCTCGGCCTGCTTTGGCGCTGCGTTCATGCCGCTTCATCCCACTGAGTACGCACGAATGCTGGGTCAGAAAATTCATAGCCATGGCGTGAATGTCTGGCTAGTAAATACCGGCTGGACGGGTGGTGGTTACGGGGTAGGACAGCGAATGAAACTGGAGTATACCCGGACCATGATTCGGGCGGCTCTGTCAGGCGCACTGGCTGCCGTATCGTTCGTGGAGCACCCGGTTTTCGGGCTTTCGATGCCCACGTCCTGCCCCGGTGTACCCACCGATCTGCTCGATCCCCGGCAAACGTGGGTCGATCCGTTGGCTTATGATGAAAAAGCAGAAGTCCTGCACGCACTTTTTGTTGAAAAACGGCAACCATTCGCTATCCCTCCAATCACTTTATGATAACCCTATCCAACGAGAGACCGGGGGAAACTAAGTCCCCGGAGCGTCCAGACCTGGCCTTGCCCGTCGGGACCACACTGGACCGGTACATTTTGCATCGGCAAAGTGCATTCCGGTATGCAACCGGCGAGTTGTCGCAACTGTTGCGGGATATTGCGCTGGCGAGCAAGATCATACATCGGGAAATAAACCGGGCGGGCCTGATGGACATTACCGGGTCGGCCGGCTCAGGAAATATCCAGGGCGAGACGCAGCAGAAGCTCGATGTAGTGGCTAATATCCGGTTTATCCGGGCGCTGAAAAACGGCGGTGAAGTCTGCGCTATTATTTCGGAGGAGGATGACGATATTATCCACACCGGTAATAGTCAGGCTAAATATGTTGTCGCCATTGACCCGCTCGACGGTTCCTCAAACATTGATGTCAACGTGTCGATCGGGACTATTTTTTCTATTTACAGGCGGGTGTCGCCGGTTGGTACGGAAGCTACAGAAGCCGATTTTCTGCAAGGTGGCCGACAGCAGATCGCAGCCGGCTATATTCTTTATGGTTCATCGACACTGCTGGTTTTCACGACAGGCAGCGGGGTAAGCGGGTTTACGTATGATATCTCCCTGGGCGAGTACATTCTCTCCCATGCCGACCTTAGGCAACCCGAAGCCGGGTTTATTTTCTCCTGCAACGATGGGAACGTCGACGACTATCCTGTGTCTGTGCAGCGGTATCTGTTCCGCTGTAAGCAGCAGCGATTAACGGGCCGGTACATTGGCTCACTGGTAGCCGATTTTCACCGTAATCTCATCAAAGGCGGTATCTACCTGTATCCGCCAACGCTCAAAGCGCCCGCTGGGAAACTCCGGCTCCTGTATGAATGCTACCCAATGGCTTTTATCGCTGAACAGGCGGGTGGCAAGGCCACCAACGGCTTGCAACCCATACTGGATATTGTCCCCGTTTCACTTCACCAGCGATCTGTTCTTTACATCGGCTCCCGTACAATGGTCGAGGAGGTATAAGGTACAGGTAACAGGAAACTTCGTTCGCGAACCGGCGGGCAAAACCTCAACTGGTAGACACAAAAAATCCCCGGCACCGTTGGGTGCCGGGGAGGGCGGTGGAATACGGAACGAAGCTTATTTCGACGCAACCAGTTTCATTTCAACCGTAAAATCATCGTAGATAGCTTTGTCGCCAATGTTCTCGAAGAACGATTTGGAGCCATAACGGATATCGTATTTCGTACGGTCGAGGGTAGCTTTGCCATCGGCAGTGATCGTGTTACCCGTCATTTTTACGGTAGCGGGGAACGTTACAGCGTTGGTAATGCCCTTAATGGTCATGTTGCCAGTGATGTCATAAATGTCGCCACCTTTAGGCGTAACTTTCGTCACTTTAAACGTAGACGTTGGGAATTTCGTCGTGTTAAAGAAATCCTCCGACTTCATGTGGCCAATGAACTTTGCGTTGTAGCTCGCGTCGGTCAGGTCAGTGTTAACCATGCTGTTCATATCGAACGTAAACGTACCACCCGATAGCTTCCCGCCATCGACGGTCATCGTACCATCGCTCAACTTTATCGTGCCGCTGTGCTCACCGGTTACTTTTTTGCCATTCCAGTTTAGAATGCTTTTCTGGGTGTCGACTTTATAAGCTGTTGCTTTTTTGCCGGGGCCTACAAAGGCCGATGCGCTGACCATCACCGCTACGGCGACTAAACCAGCCAGAAACTGACGTGTTTTCATGGTGTTTTTTTTGAGAGATTGTATATGGTTGACTTGGTAATGCTATTTGTTAGGCCCTTAACCGGTCGAGCAACTGGCTGAGGTAGTTGGCTTCCTCTTCCGTCAACTTGTCGGCCTGCGTCAGATCCCATTTTGCCTGATGCGTATCCAGCCGTTTGAGCAGCGCTAACCCCTGGTCGGTGATAACGACGTCAACAGCCCGGCGATCGCTCGGACACTCGGTCCGCAATACGAGTTTCTTGGCAACTAATTTGTCGACCAGTCGGGAAGCGTTAGACATTTTATCGAGCATACGCTCAGTTATGTCACTTACCTTGACCGGGTTTGGATGCTGGCCGCGCAGAATCCGTAATACGTTATATTGTTGCAACGTTAGCCCAAACGGTTTCAGTACCCGCATCTGGCTGTCGGCCACCCAGTTGCTGGTATACATTAAGTTGACCATCACCCGATGATAGGGCGTCTTAAACGGGGTGGTCTGTTTGATGTCGGCTTCGATAGACATGCTGCAAATATAATGCAATAACATTTAATGTATCAACATTATATACAAATTTATTTTATTTTTCTCGACGAAGAATCATTGTTACCGGTAGGGAATGATCAGTGGAGCCGATAAATCAAAGTCGCGGAACCGTAGGGCAGGTATACCTTCGAATGAATTTCGGAACGGGGATGTGTTGCCCGGAATATTGGGATAATAAGAGAGTCGGATCTGGAAGCTGTTAAAGGTAAGGTTCTCGTTCCGGAGCCTGAATCCAATTCCATATCCCTGGTATAAAGGGCCGCGCAACAGGGAGCGGTCAGAAAAGCTAACCAGTCCAATGTTGGCAAAAGAGATAAAAGCTACCCGGAAGCCAATCAGGCTTAACCGGGAGAACAAAATGTTTTCGTAGTTGATAAGCCAGCGTTGGGTGCCCCGAAGGGCGTCGCTGTTGATGCCAATGCCATCGGTGTTGATGCCGCTGCCGTTGCTTCCCAACGTGATATACTCGTTCTCGAACCGATTGATGCCGGTAGTGAAACGGGTATTGAAAAAATGGCGCAGGTTGCCCCACTTAGTTTTCAGAAGTGGACTGAAGTAGTTTGATTCGAACGATATCACACTCTGCTCAATGCCTTTGGTGCGGATGTAACCGCCCAGGCTAACCAACGTATACACGTAACCGATTCGCCTGACGTATTTGCCCTGCGAAAAATTCAGTCCTGTATACAAACGTTGACCCAGTTCGGCATTATCGAACCCAATAACGCCCGCCACCGATTCGCCGATGGGTACGTCCTCTGTCCGGCCAAAGCCGTAGATAAGCACATCGCGTATGTATTTACGCCGGGAAAAACCTACGCTGAAGAGTGTCGTGCGGCTATCCTGATAGCGCTGGTTGGTGTCGGCCGTAACGTCGGGACGGCCTGTATATTCGTAGTTAGTATTACGAATCGCGATAATCAACCGCGACCGGCCTTTCTCGTCGGAGTCTTTCTGTCCGTAAAACAGCCGAAACGAACGGCCGAACCAAACGTCGGAGTAGTTGTAGCGTAGGGGGGCTACCAGAACGCTGTCTGTGCGGGTAATGACCCGATCGTTGACGCGGGTATGATTGATTTCAATAGATCCGGCGTATTTAGTGTCGGGGGTCAGGAATGGCCGTGACAACCGGATAGCGCCTTGTTTCAGGTCGCGTAAATACAATAATTCCGCCTGAGCGGTCAGAAATGTTTTGCCAATGAACGGAACCGTATAACGGCCCCGGTATTCAGCCTTCTGTCGGGGATCGTCGCCATTGTAAGTCACCTGGCTGTATAGCTGGTGGCCCAGACCCTGTAAGTTACGCTGCTCAAAACCAAGGCTGAAGCGGTTGAGAGCACCCACTCCGCCCGTGGGCAGCAGCGACCAGACATCCTGTGTTATTACGTATACATCGACAAACTGGCGGCTTCCTTCCCGGGGCAACACTAAAATTCGGGCATCATGAAAAATCGACGTGCTGCGCAGGAGTCGCTCATTGTCGCGCAGTACGTTGGGACTAACTTCATCTCCTTCTTTAAACAGAAGGTATGATCGGCGAATGACGCTTTCGCGGGTGTTGACATGGACCCGGTTTCCCGTCCGCTCGATCCAGTTGCCCGCTTGCCGGAGGGTATCGTACACCGAATGTCCGAATACGCCAAGGCGCTGGATGTAGATGGTACCAATAATACGCCCTTCAAAGGGCACGAACGGATTGACCTCTATCTGGTTGACTTCGCCCGTCCGGACGCGGCTGTTGTATACATCCCTAAATACAGCATCGTAGAGCTGGCGGGTGATCCGCCGTTTGTACATACCTGTTTTAAGGCGTGTATAAAAGACGCTGTCACGCTGCATCAATATACTATCGGCAATGGCGGTCGATGTGGGGGTTGCCAGTGAATCGGTAGCGCCCCGTTTGGGTTGCCTGCGGGTTGTATCGGTCTGGCCCAGAGCGATGGTACTGCATACAGCATATAGCAACAAGCCTGCCTGGCCGGAGCGAAGCAGGTGTCTATAGGCACGGTTATACAGTTGACTCATTGCGTAAGTAGGTGCGAGTTAGAAGCATCCCGTTGCCAATGGTTTAAATAGGGCTTAAACCATTTGTTGATCGCTAACTATACGGTTTATTAATGCCGGTATAGCACGTCCAGTATCGGTGAAAGATAAAATCTACTAACATTGACACGCCCAAATACGTGCACTCACTAATGTAACGGTTTATAGAGCCAATAATCCCGCTGACGTTCGGCACCAAATTGGAAATAGTGGTAGCCAAACGGAGAAAAGCCCATTTTATGGTAAAACGACCGGGCTGTTTCATTCCGCTCCCATACGCCCAGCCAGACAGCCTCGTAGCCAGCCGACCGCGCCCAATCGAGGCAGAAGTTCATCAGTAACCTTCCCTGACCTCGTCCTACGTGGCTTTGCAGAAGGTAGATACGCTGAATCTCGATGGCCTTGTGTCGGTACGCAGCCGGCATCTGGCGCGGAGGGGCCTGCCGACGAAGTTTGGCATACCCAGCGGGTGCACCATCGTCGGTTTCAGCGAGAAAGAACCAGGACCGGGGATGGGCCAGTTCGGTTTCGAGTATTGGCTGCGTAAGGGTCGATTGAAGGTATTCTTCGACTAAATCAGCCGGGTTATGGGGCGGCCCAAACGCTTCGCGCCCCGTTGTTGTAGCGAGTTCGGAAAGCACGGCCGCATCGGCCAGGGTAGCGGGTCGAATAATCAACGTAATGATGGATTAGCGGCTAAGTGATGAACGTATGTCTGGAGTCACGTCAAAAAGCGACTCCAGACGTGTTAGGCTCTGGCTCTGTTGGTTTTCCACTTAGTCCGCGATACCGGTACCGCATCGGCTGAGCCTGTAGTGGGCCCCGGTTTCGAGTTATTCATCAGGTAAGCGGCCAGAACGGCTGCCAGTTCGGATTCTGTGGCATCAGGGGCTGGGGTTAGTTTGTCGGGGGTGAAGTACTTACTAACGAAACCGGTGTCGAACTGCCCGCTGCGGAACGCTTCGTGCTCCATCACAAACCGGGCAAATGGCAATGTAGTCTGTACCCCCGAGATCTGGTATTCATCGATGGCCCGGATCATTTTCTGAATGGCTTCAGCGCGGGTGTCGCCGTAGGTGATCAGTTTGGCGATCATGGGATCATAGTAGATGGGAATTGCCATACCCTGCTCAAAGCCGTCATCGACCCGAACACCGTTCCCCTGCGGCCTGACATACGTATCGAGCGTACCCACGTCCGGGAGGAAGTTGTTCGCCGGATCTTCGGCATAAACGCGTACTTCCACGGCATGCCCTTTTATTTCCAGGTCTTCCTGTCGTATGGTCAGGGCTTTTCCTTCGGCAATGTAAATCATCTGCTTCACGAGGTCTATACCCGTAATCTGTTCGGTAACGGGGTGCTCGACCTGAAGGCGGGTGTTCATCTCCAGGAAGTAAAAGTCCAGCTTGTCATTGACGATGAACTCGACCGTACCCGCTCCATAGTAGCCACAGGCCCGGGCTACGGCAACAGCCGCCTGGCCCATTGCTTCCCGTATCTCGGGCGTGAGGATAGCCGAAGGGGCTTCTTCAACCACCTTCTGATGCCGACGCTGTACCGAACATTCCCGTTCGAAGAGGTGAATAATATTGCCGTGCTGATCGCCCAGTACCTGAATTTCGACGTGGCGGGGGGAGGTTACGTATTTCTCGATAAACACCGATCCGTCACCAAAGGCCGAGATGGCCTCGCTGACAGCCCGGTCCATCTGTTCGTCAAATTCGGCGTCGTTTTCCACGACACGCATGCCTTTACCACCCCCGCCGGCACTAGCTTTGATAAGGATAGGATAGCCAATCTGAGCTGAAATAACCCGGGCTTCTGTCCGGTCGGTAATGGCCGACGGGGTGCCCGGGACCATAGGAATGTCATAAGCGGCAACGGCTGCTTTGGCCGCCAGCTTGCTTCCCATGATCTCGATAGCCTCGGGCGATGGCCCTACAAAGATCAAACCGGCTTCGCGTACCAGCCGGGCAAAATTGGCGTTCTCGGAAAGAAAACCATAACCAGGGTGAATGGCATCGACGTTAAGCTGACGGCATACATCGATGATAATGTCGGCGCGCAGGTAGGATTCTGACGAGGGAGCTGGTCCTACACACACGGCTTCGTCGGCATAGCGGACATGGAGAGCGTTACGGTCGGCTTCGGAATAAATCGCTACAGTTTTAATACCCATTTCGCGGGCCGTGCGCATGATTCTCAAGGCTATTTCGCCCCGATTAGCGATCAGCAATTTGTTGATTGTTGGCATGATACGGTAGAACGTTCAGTCGGCAGAATATGTTGGCCTAGGCACCGACTTGGTGAATTAACAGGCCGATTTACGCAAATAAGCCGTAATAAGTACCTGTATGAAGATCATTTTGTCAAAACCCTTCATACTGAGTGAGTCACGCTGAATTTCGTTTAATCAATTTGTACTACAAGAACTTAGGCGTATTTTTGCACTTACCGCGTAACAAACAGGGTATTAGCCCGCTAAATTATACCAATAAGTGGATTTATTTGAGAAACTGCGCACCAATCTAGGTCCTATCGGCTCGCCATCACGGGAGTTCAACGGTCACCATTATTTTGCATTTCCTAAACTCGAAGGAGAACTTGGGCCGCACATGCGGTTCCGGGGGAAAGAGGTGCTGAACTGGAGCCTCAACAACTACCTCGGCCTGGCCAACCATCCTGAAATCCGTAAGGCTGATGCCGAAGCGTCGGCACAGTGGGGGCTCGCCTATCCTATGGGTGCCCGCATGATGTCGGGCAACAGCGATCTTCACGAGCAATTCGAGAAGGAACTGGCCACTTTTGTAGGGAAAGAAGATTCATTCCTGCTTAACTATGGGTATCAGGGGGTGATGTCGGCTATTGAAGCGGTTGTCGATCACCGTGACGTAATCGTTTACGATGCTGAGTGTCACGCCTGCCTCATCGATGGTATCCGGCTTCACAAAGCCAAGATGGGTGAGTACTACAAGTTCAACCATAATGACATGGCCAGCCTGGAGAAAAACCTTCAGCGGGCAACCCGAAAAGCTGCGGAGAAAGGCGGTAGCATTCTCGTTATTACCGAAGGCGTTTTCGGTATGTCGGGCAAAGTGGGTAGCCTGGACCAGATCGTGGCCATGAAAGATAAATATGAATTCCGCCTGCTGGTCGACGATGCCCACGGCTTCGGCACGATGGGCGAAACGGGTGCGGGTGTTGGTGAAATGCTGGGGTGCCAGGATGGTATCGATCTGTATTTCTCGACTTTCGCCAAGTCGATGGCTGCCATCGGCGCCTTCATTGCCGCCGACCACGACATCATCATGTATCTTAAGTACAACATGCGGTCGCAGACCTACGCCAAAGCGCTGCCGATGCCGTATGTGGTAGGTGGATTGAAGCGTCTGGATATGATCCGCAACTCTTCGGAGTTCCGCGATAAACTCTGGGCTAACGTTCGGGCTATGCAGAGTGGTCTGCGCGAGCGGGGTTTCAATATTGGCGAAACAGAGTCGCCGGTAACGCCCGTACTGTTACAAAACCTCAAGGGTGGCGTGCCGGAAGTGACCGCTCTGATCCGTGACTTACGCGAAAATCTTGGCATATTCTGTTCCATCGTCGTATACCCGGTGGTGCCTAAAGAAATTGTTATGTTGCGCATCATTCCAACGGCCGCTCATACGCTCGAAGACGTGCAGGTCACGCTCGATGCCTTCTCGTTGGTGGCTGATAAGCTGGAACGGGGCGTATATCTTCAAAATAAGGCCGAAATTGCCCCAGAAACGCTGGAAGTATCGGCTGAAGCAGCCAGTGAGTAGTGTTTTGGGTCAAAAGTTGCATTTTTCAGCTATTTTTTTGGCCCATCTATTGCGCTGTATGGTAGAATGACTAAATTTCAGCCGTAAAACCGCGTTTTTAGCGGAATTTGGGCATTTTTTCAACCTTAAACCCATGCACATTGCTATGGCACGCTTCGATGAAGTAAAGAATTTGGTTATGTCGCTCGAAGGTGATTTCGAGAAATTTTACGACAAGAAAAACCAGGCTGCCGGTACCCGTGTTCGTAAAGGAATGCAGGATTTAAAGACACTGGCGCAGGCCATTCGGTCAGAAGTCCAGGATACCAAGAACAGCGCCGAAAAAGAGTAAGCAGCAGGTCGGTCCTTGGCCGAAACGATAAACACCCTCGTCAGTCAATCGATCTGACGAGGGTGTTTTCGTTTAGAGCATCAAATTTTTTCGCGGTGCATGAGGGTTGCTACACCCCGAGTGGTAACTTTTCCGGTTTGCAGGTCGCGCAGCTCGCCAAGAATTTCGGCGGTATGCTTATCGGGGTTGAGCGACTTCACGGTAAAGACTGCTTCATAATCGGTATCGACAAACATAGGGCGCAAAAACTCCAGCGTCTGGCCCAGGTAAACAGATCCGTAGCCAGGAAATTCGGTGCCGAGTACTTTGGTGAACACACTGGCTCCCAGCATACCGTGAATAATGGGTCGTTTGAAAGGTGTTGTGGCCGCAAAGTCAGCGTCGAGGTGAAGCGGGTTATTGTCGCCCGTTACGCGGGCAAAATCGATAACGTCGGCCTGCGAGAAACGAAATGCATACCGGTGGACGGCATCAAGGGCAAAATCCGTAATCATGATGAATGATGAATGATGAATGATGAATGATGAATGATGAATGATGAATGATGAATGATGAATGATGAATGATGAATGATGAATGATGAATGATGAATGATGAATGATG
>NZ_VFIA01000016.1 GCF_014282275.1 Spirosoma utsteinense | reverse complement strand
ATTGGAGTTTTACAGTGGCCAGCGCTGGAGATAAACTTAAAAGCTGGTATGAGAAAGTTAACCCAATAAATAAATCAGTCAATTCTAATTATTAAGTTGGAAGAGTACTAGCCACTGGCTGGCCAACGACATCACTAACCAGCCACTACCAGGGTCCTGCCGGACCACTGGCAGGGCAGCACTCGCTAACTGATTTTTAATTCCCCAACAACATGGCCCCTCCGCTGAAAAGACCTTACCTTTGTGGTTAGTTTGTTGTCATTTTCATAAAAACCACCCTGCTATGTCTGCCACGCTCGACACCGTGCGTTTGTTAGCCGACCGCATCAATGCGCTGGAAGAATCGTCCACGCTGGCGATGACCAAGAAAGCCCGCGAGCTAGCCGCGCAGGGCCACAACGTGATTAGTTTAAGCGTTGGTGAGCCCGATTTTAAAACCCCCGCCCACATCTGCGAAGCCGCCAAGAAAGCCATCGACGACGGCTTCCACGGTTACTCGCCCGTAGCTGGCTATCCCGATCTGCGCAAAGCCATCGCCGATAAATTCAAACGCGACAACAACATCGACTGGAAACCCGAGAACATCGTTGTTTCGACCGGTGCCAAGCATTCGCTGGCCAACGTCATTCAGGTGTTGATCAATCCCGGCGACGAGGTGCTGATCTTCTCGCCTTACTGGGTTAGTTACTCCGAAATGGTGAAACTGGCCGAGGGGAAAGCCGTTGTTGTGGATGGTTCGTTTGAGAACAACTTCAAAGTAACCCCCGAGCAGTTCGAAGCCGCTATCACCGACCGGACCAAGATCGTGATGTACGCATCACCGAACAACCCAACGGGCTCCATCTACTCAGAAGCCGAACTGCGCGCCATTGCCGACATCGTTGCCCGCCACGAGAACATCTACGTGCTGGCCGATGAGATTTACGAGTACATCAACTTCACACCCGAAGGTCACTTCAGCATCGGTTCCATTCCGGAAATTGCCGAGCGTGTGATTACGGTGAACGGCGTAGCCAAAGGCTTTGCCATGACCGGCTGGCGTATTGGCTACATTGGTGCCGCCAAATGGATTGCTGATGGCGTTGAGAAGTTGCAGGGTCAGGTAACCTCTGGTACCAACTCTATTGCTCAGAAAGCAACAGTGGCTGCTCTGAATGGCCCGCTGGAGCCCAGCATGGAAATGGCGAAAGCCTACCATCGTCGGCGCGACCTGGTGGTGAAATTACTACATGAGGTGCCGGGCTTCCGCACTAACGTACCCGAAGGTGCTTTTTACGCCTTCCCCGATATTAGCTCCTACTACGGCAAATCGGATGGAACGACGACGATCGAGAACTCCGACGATTTTGCGGGATGGCTGCTCAACACGGCTTTCGTTTCAACCGTAGCCGGATCAGGTTTTGGTGCCCCCAACTGCCTGCGGATTTCAACGGCTGCTTCCGACGAAGCCCTGACCGAAGCGGTAAGACGCATCAAAGAAGCCGTAGCGACGTTGAAATAAGGAGTAAAGGAGGAAGGGGAGGATGGAGGAAAGGGACGAAGGGAAAACAAAAATCTCCCTCATCCCTTTCCTCCATCCTCCCCTTCCTCCTTTACTGCCTCTCTTCCCCCTTCATTTTTCCTTTCCCAACGGCACAACGACCTTCGCGCTCACGTTGCGCCCCATATTGAAGACACCAGCCCGGCCCGTTGTTTCGTTCACCCCAAAATATTTAAGTCGGTTCTGGTGGCTCTGGTAGGCCACGTCGAATACGTTCTGCACCGTCAGGTAGAGCGAAAACAGCGTCCTATTTGCTTTCCCCCCCACAATATCTCCCCCGGCACCGAGGTTGATGAGCGTATAGCCGGGTGTTTGCGTTTCGGTACCATAGGCAAGCAGCGCCTGATTTTGCCGGGCATTGCTTTCTACTTCGACCTGAGCATACAGGTTATGCCAATGATTTCCAGCTTCGGCCTTTGTAAACTTCACTTGTGTGATGACGCGGGGCGGGGGTAAAAAAGGCAGGTACCGCGATGAATCAGCTGTGGCCGATAGGTTGCGCGATCGTACCAGCGAGTAAGAGCCTGTCAGATGAAACCACTTCGCCAGCTGCGGGTTGTAAATCACCTGGGCTTCACCACCAAAAAGAACGGCGTTTCCCTGGGTGTATCGGTACGTCAAAATCGGCCGCGAAGGGTCTACGATAGAGTCCCGGCCAAACCGGTCGAACACTTTCTCCGAGTAGGTGTAGTTGTTGATGCGGTTCTGGAACAGGCTGGCCGTAATATTCAGGCTGGGCGACTCGTAGTTGATACCCAGATCACCCTGCCAGGAGGTTTCTGAGCGTAGATTTGGACTCCCGATTTCATACCGGAAGGTCCCCGTATGTTCGCCATTAGCCGATAACTCCGGTGTTGAGGGTGCCCGAAATCCTCTGCCTAGGTTAGCCTTTACTGTCCATCGCCCCGACAAAGCATAGGTAGCCCCGAAACTTGCCGTTGGGTTGGAATAAGTCTTGTTCAAACCAGCAAAGCGGAGTTCACTTCCCGAGAAAGCTGCTTCGGCGAATATTCCGGCCGTATCGGCATAGAGCTGGTTGATGCGCATCTGCCGGATATCCATTCGGAGGCCGCCATTGACGGTAAGCCGGTCTGTTTTCTTCTGGGCAAACAGGAACAGGCCATTGTCCCAGGAACGGTAGCCCGGATAAAGCACCTGCGAACCCAGATTCTGATTGTACTGCCACAGTCCGTTACCCCCTACCGTAAAATCCCATCCCTGACGGCCACCGAAATAATATTTCAGGTCATAGAATACATTTTGCAGATAAAAATAAAGCGCGGGCTCTGGTGTGAGCGTCGTAGCAAATTCCTGACGCCGGTTCTGGCTATAGCTCATAATGGCCGAAAGACTACCTCCGCTCAGTTTGGCAAACGTATTCCACGAAATTTTGGCGTGATTCAGATTCTGGTAGTTGGCCAGATCGATGGCCCGGCCGTTCAACGTAGCGGCTGAAACAGGTTGCAGCGCTTCTGAATTGATACCAGTCCGTACGAGTTTAAGAAATCCGCCGTTGCGGTCGCGTTCTCCCGTAACGATATTGATGTCCTGATGAAAGTTGGATAGATATACCTGCGAGTATCCCCATTTCCGGTTGATACCAATGGTTCCATTCATATCCAATTCACGATAAGCCGATCCGTATACCCGGCCATCGTAACGATTTTGGTAATTACCCGCATTCTTGTGGCTCACCCGAACCCGGGCAAACAATCCTTTTTTAGTCGTCCCCTCCATTAATCCCGACAGGCCGAACATACCGTTGTTACTCTGGTAGTTCGTTAGCACCTGCCCGCGCCAGGCACCGGCTTCGGGCGGGCGGGCCGAGATAAGGCTCATCACACCCCCCAACCCATCGGAACCATACAGCAGACTACCTGAACCTTTGATAATCTCATACCGGTCAATGCTGTATTCGTCTACCTGGAGCGCATGCTCTTCGCCCCATTGATTATCTTCCTGCCGCACTCCATCGTGGACCGTGATGACCCGGTTAAAGCCCAACCCACGGATAACGGGCTTGGACAAACCCACGCCCGTTGTGATCTGAGACATCCCCGGCAGTTTACCAACGGCATCGACCAGATTGGTCGAACTGGTTTGCAGCCATTGGATCTTGTTATAGGTCATTATCGGAACCGGGCTATCCTTGACGGTAGCGCCGGTAGTAAGCCCGGTCACGATTACTTCCTGAAGCAAGCCCGCTTCAGGTTCGAGTACGAAATTAGTAGTTGTTTCGCCATCGGGAAGCCGGATCGTACGCAGCTGCGATTTATACCCTAAATAGCGTACCTGCACCTTATGAGAACCGGGGGGCACATCGGCCACGCGAAATAAACCGCTTGTGTCCGATGCGCTTCCTTTGCGCAGATCCGGAAAGTAAACCGTTACACCGGTAAGCGGTTCGCGGTTGGTCTTGTCAGTAATCAGACCCGTAAAAACGGCCTGGGCTGCTGCCAAACCAGGCAATAGCAGAAATAGAAGTAATAGTTGACGCATGAAACGTTGGATACCCGTTTGAGAATGAACCAGACGTATGCATTCGCAGCCCCACACCGATCAGATACCGGTGGGACAGAAGCGTTTGACATACAGAAAATAAAGGAATCAGACCCAATGCACCGGTGGTCCCCGGTGCCTGAACGCCACATGTGTGGTCTTGAAAGGAGAGGTAGTCTGGACTGCACCAACAGCGGTCAGCAATAGGACCATGACAGCTGCCAGCACCCACAAACCCGTATCTAAATTGTCATACAACGCATTTGTGAATGCGTCGAGCCAGATCAATTCATCGCGACTATGAGAATGGCTGGGAAACTGAGTGCCGGGCGATGACTTATAGGGGTGAGCATGGCAGATGATCGTTCCGTCCGCCAATCGGTGGGCATGGCGAAACACGACTCCGTTAACCAATACCGCCAGGTATAGGCTAAACAGGAAGTGAGCGATCCCGAACCGATATTTTCTTAAGCAGAACACCCTGATACTGAGGATTAGACTAATTTTAGCAGTAAAAGTAAGCGGATTGATGCATTAGTTGCTACGTCAATCCAAACCATTTTACAATTGATTATAGTCTGGCACAGAAATTGACAAACAACTTACGGTAACAAAAGTGACAATAGCTATACGTGCAATGGAACAAAACGACTATATTGTGTCGTAAAGTTTTTCACAGACTCCTTGTTTTTGTATTAAGCCAAGTTTATCTTTGAATATTGAAGGGATAATATTTATATCCACTTACCTACCGTCAGACACAAATAGACTTCCGTAAACTTAACTTTGAAACCCCTCTTGAACTGATGAAAAATGTCCGACTTTACATGATTTTTCAATGGGTCTTTTTCTTACCCATTATATTACCACTCTGCCTAATCTATGGAGCTATACGGGGCGCTATTCAGATGGCAGAGCGGGTGATGGAACAAATCGTTACAGACATCGTTCCGCAGCACGAAACACAGACTTCCGTCGACTGAGGTGTAGTGCAGGCGTATTTTATAAACTAACAAGAGCCGCATCTGCTCCTATGAGGACGATGCGGCTCTTTATTTTCGTTCGGTTCTGACTTACTCGAAGATGAAGTCCATATTCTTGTCTTTATAATTCTCATCATCCAGCTCCAGAAATTCCTCCCAGAATGGATCGGGGGGTAAAGCGGCTTTACAAATGATAGGGCGGTCAGGGGCACCAGCCTGCTTCACCGGATGAATAAAGTACAACCGTCGGGCGTGTAAATAAATCTTCTTGTCAGGAACGGCCCGGTCATAACCGTACTTCACGTCACCCCGAATTGGACAACCCATATGTGCCAGCTGAGCCCGAATCTGATGGGGCCTACCCGTAATAGGATTGACTTCAATAAGATAGTGTTCATTGATCTTTCCCATCAGCCGGTAGGACAACTCAGCCTTTTGCGACTTGGGCGCTTCATAATCATAGACCGTCACCTGGTTCTTCTGCTCATCTTTCACAAGCCAGTTCACCAGTTTGTCGGTGTCTTTGGGGGGTTTACGCCGTACTACGGCCCAGTAGGTTTTCTGTACCTGCCGTTTCCGAAAAATTTCGTTCATCCGTTCCAGCGCCTTCGACGTCCGGGCAAACACGACCAGGCCGCTCACCGGCCGGTCGAGCCGGTGGACCAACCCCAGGAACACCTCGCCGGGCTTATCGTACTTTTCTTTGACGTACTCTTTCAATACGTCGAGCAATGTCTCGTCGCCGGTGCGGTCACCCTGCACCAGAATGCCAGGTTCCTTATTGACAATCAGCAAGTGATTGTCTTCGAATACGACCTGAAATGGTTTTTTTTTCATAGGCTTAACCGGCTGATGCAGCCTGCTGGTATCCAGACCAACGACCTCATCAGCAGACTGTAATAACTTAATACGCTTCTTTCTCGTTCGGAAAATCGTTGCCTTTCACATCGTCGACATAATGGGCGATGGCTTCGGTCATGACCGTATGCAGATCGGCGTACCGGCGCAGAAACCGGGGTTTGAACTCGTTTGTAATACCCAGCAGGTCATGTACAACCAATATCTGACCATCGGCGTCGGGTCCAGCGCCAATACCGATGGTTGGGATGGTGAGGCTTTCAGAGACTTTTTTTGTTAGTGCCGCCGGAATCTTTTCAAGTACCAGACCAAAACAGCCAATGTCTTCCAGCATATGCGCATCATCCATTAACTTTTGAGCTTCGGCCTCTTCTTTAGCCCGCACGGCATACGTACCAAATTTATAGATCGACTGGGGTGTCAGGCCAAGGTGGCCCATAACGGGCACACCGGCGCTCAGGATACGAACAATGGAGTCTTTTATTTCAAGCCCCCCTTCCATCTTGACCGCATGGGCTCCCGACTCTTTCATAATCCGGATCGCCGACCGCAACGCTTCGGTCGAGTTGCCCTGGTATGATCCAAATGGCAGATCGACAACAACCAACGCCCGTTTAACACCACGTACTACCGAGCTGGCATGATAAATCATCTGGTCAAGGGTAATGGGCAGCGTTGTTTCATGCCCCGCCATTACGTTCGAAGCCGAATCTCCCACCAGGATCACTTCAACCCCAGCGGTATCGACTGCCTTTGCCATTGAAAAATCATAGGCTGTCAGCGCCGATATCTTCTCGCCTTTATTCTTGAGTTCCTGGATAGTATGCGTCGTGACGCGCTTGATGTCGGGGTTATGAACAGACATAGAGGTCAATAATTAGTTAGTTGGCCGACCAGTTGGTGAGTTGACCAGTCAACAAAGACCAGCAAAATTACACCAAACTCACCGACTTACGGACTAATCAACTGACCGGCTGGGCAACTCATCTTGGTATGAGCCACGACTCTGGGTTGAGCTTCGTAAATTCTTTCCAGATCTGGAACTGCATTTCAGAGACCCCATTCTTATCAGTTGCTACTGTACCGATCGATTCCCGGGCTTTCACACGCTGGCCCGCCCGGACCGACACACTACGGAGTTTGGCGTAGATTGTGAAGTAATCGCCGTGCTGGATGGCCACTACGTTGTTCATGCCGGGGATATTGGTCACGTCCTGGACAATGCCGTCATAAACTGTCCGGACGCCTTCGCCAGCATTCGTCTGAATATCTACACCCTGGTTTTCAACATAGATCCCTTTGATGATAGGGTGTGGCTTCCGGCCGAACCGATCAGAAATGAATCCTTTGGTCACAGGCCAGGGCAACCGGGCCCGCGAGGCTGTAAAGGAAGACGCAAGGGCGGCTTCTTCGTCGTTCAGGTTGTTATTCCGTCGTTCGTCGGGTTTGCGGGCAGCCGGTTCGTCAGGCTCTTTCTCAACAGGCCGCTCAACTTTAGCGATGTCGGCAGGGGCCGGTTTTTCACCAGCTTCTCTAGCCGCAGCCACTGCTTCTTCGGCCCGCTTCCGTTCGGCCGCTTTCCGAGCCACTTCAGCACGGGCTACCCGTTCCCGTTCGAGCCGTTCGGCGCGCTCCCTAGCTTCCCGCGCAGCCCGTTCTCTTGCTTCGCGGGCAATGATTCGGGTAATCATGGATTCGAGCCGATCGATGGCTTTACGGCTTTCAGCCAGTTCGGCGCGCAGTTCCACTTCCTTCTGGCTCAGCTCTTTGACGACCTGATTTTTCTCATTTTTCAGGGTTTCGAGCTTTTGGGTTTCCTGCACTTTCACCACAAGCGTACCGCGCTGCTCCTGTCGTTTCCGCTGGGTGACCTGCTGCTTATTCTGTAGCATCACCTGAACATTATTCATCTGCCGCACCTGGCTCTGGCGGGAATCTGAGTACTGACGGAGGTAACGATAGCGGGCCACCAACTGGTTGAAGTTATCGGCAGCAAACAGGAATCCCATGGGATTGACCTGCTGCCGCCGTTTGTCGGCGGCATAGATCATGGAGCCATATTCGGCCTGAAGCTTCTTTAAATCACGGGTAAGGGCGGTACTGGCCTGCCGGAGCTCGGCAATTTCAGATTCGGTAAGCTGAATATCTTTACTGATTAACCCTATCTGTTTAGACTGCGTCTGAATCTGCTGATTGAGGGCTTTTAACTGGCCAAGGCCAACCTGTTTTTCGGAGGCTGTCTGCTTAAGTACCGTCCGGATCTGGTTCATCTTTTCCAGATTCTGTTTCTTCTCCTTTTCCAGCACCTGCCGACTACGCTGGGTCTGCTGGGCCCATCCAGGCGCAGCCAGCAGAGTCAGACCAGCCAGCATCAGGACCGACCATCGGATCACACAAACAAAAGACAGATTTTGGGTATGCATAGGCACTGAACCAACAGGGTTACTTATGGCCGGCGTTGATAGTTAGCCGGAATAGTGAAGGGAAAGCCAGGACTCTTATCGATCAGTTCGACCTTGCTGTGTTTGATACGTAACAGGGTCTGGTAAAACTGTCCGTCAGTCTTCGACTTATAATCCAGCGTCACCAGACTGGTATAAGGAAACAGAAAATTATTGAGTGAGGCAAAATCTTCGTAGTCCAGCCGCAGGGTGTTTTTGGTGGGTTGCTCCGTCACCATGAGCTTTTTCAACTTACGATCGTTTTCACCAATGTAGTTTTCTACCAGCACCTTGCCTTCGCTCTGGCGCAGCAGCAAGTAGTCCCGTTCATTCTTGATTTTCTGTGCCGGACGTCTGGGCAGGGGTAAGTTACCTACGATAAGCGCCTGTAACAGGGCAAAATTCATCTCAAAATTGAATTGCTTGCTTAATGTGGGGAAATCGTAGACTGTATACTCCCGGTGGATCTTATCGATTATGGTAATTGAGTCGCGGGTAATCAGGCCCCGGACGGCTTCGATTCCCAGTTTACTGACCGACAGCCAGATAACGCTGTCTTTACGGACCCGAATGTTAATGTTGGCGTTATCAATGTCCTGTTCCGGACTCTTGAACGAAATCTTCGACTTGGCCGTCAGGTACCGAAAATCTATCTCGGCAACGTTGGCCCGGGCTTCTTCAATACCAGGGCGGGGTAAACGTACGGTTGTTGAATCGGCAGGGGGAGGTATAGTTGGCCGGGCATTGCTGACCGAGTCTTTCCGGGGTGACGTAGCAGTTGATGAGACAGGTCCCTGTTCGCTTGGTACGGAGCCTACTGACCGCGACAAACGCCGACGGCGGCAACTGTCAGAAGAAAGTAGTATGCTCAGCAGCAGGGCATAGAGCAGGAATTTATTCATAGATTTTTCCGGTAGCGATTTTCTTGTCCAGACTGGGACCGGCACCACCTTTGGTTTTGGCCAGTTTCCACTGTTCAACCGCTTTTTGGGGCTGCCCAAGCTGATACAGAACATCGCCATAATGTTCAATGATCGTTCCGCTGACGCCAGCGGGGTTGGCCAGGGCTTTTTCGAGGTATTGTTTGGCTTTGGGGTAATCTTTAGAAACGTAGAGCACCCAGGCATAGGTGTCCAGGTATGTGGCATTGGTTGGGTTGCGCTCAACGAGCTTTTGCCCTAGTTGTAGCGCACGCGGCAAATTGGCTTTCCGTAAAGACAGGAAATAACTGTAGTTATTCAACACATGATCGTTGAGCGGATCAACTTTCAGCACAGCTTCGTAGGCTTCGTCCGATTTGACGTGGTCGCCCAGCCCGTTGTAGGCGTCACCCAGTTGAGCCCCAATGCCCGTTTTCAATTCGTTGTTTGGCGAAGCCGCCATTAGCTTCTGGCTTTCTTCAAGCGCATCGATCGCCTGCTGGTAGTTCCGTTTGTAGAGATTTGCGGATCCGTTCGAATACCAGAATAACCCCTGTGTTGGAAATACTTCCAGGGCCTGCTGAGAGTGAGTCAGCAAACTATCGACCTGGTTCAGTTCGCCATCCAGTTGCAACAGAGCACCCCATACTTCATAAATAGAACCATCCAGGCGAGCCGCTTTGGCGTAGGCGTCACGGGCTTCTACTTTTTTGCCCTGCTGTAGCAGCAGATCGGCCACCATGACCTGGGTTTTAGGATCATTGGGAGCCGTTTTGACCAGATTTTGCGCCATGGTCAGTGCATCCTGCTGAGCCGCCGGATTCTCGCCGGTCAATCCAACATAGCTCGACAGAATCCGGGCTTTCAACCCGGCTTCGAGGTTAGGACTGGAGAATACCTGATTCAACTCTTTGGTAACACGGTCCATATCGCCCTTTTTGCGGTAGATATCGGCAAGCAGCACATGGGCCTGGGGCAGATCGGCCGTCAGCTTCAACGCCCTGTCGATCCAGGCAATCGCCTGGTCGGGCCGGTCATTGGCAATAAGCAATTCAGCGCCTTCGAGCAGATAATCCGGATCGCCGGGTTCCGATGCTACCAGCTTTTCGGCCTCCTCGATGGCCTTATCTAGTTTATTCTGTTTAAGGTAAATGCGTTGTTTTTGCCGCGTAATTTCCTCGTTCAGGCCCAGTTCCCGCTCTACCTTATTATAAGCCTCAAGCGCTTTTTCCGGTTTCTCATCGAAGAGGTAGATGGCCGCCAATTCGACCCCATATTCGGCATTCTCAGCCCCCTTCTTCACCAACGATTCGTACAGTTCTTCGGCTTCGCCGTAGCGTTTCTGCTTTACGTATAGTTCGGCCAGTAGCAGCGAATAGAATTTATTTTCCTTGTCGAGCGCGTGTGCTTTGGCCGCATAGGAAACAGCGTCGGCCGTTTTGCCCGTTTTGGAGAGGGCATTGGCAGTAGCATACTGCGCGGCCGCGTTAGCCGGGTTCTTCTGCAGCACTTTCCCAAACTGCACAATGGCCTTCGAGGGCTCATCCGTCATCACGTAACGCATGCCTTCAGCAAACATGGTTTCCTCCTCCATCCGAACGGTCGTCGTCGAGGCTGAACCAGGCTTGGCAGTCGTTATGTCCGTTTTTTCTTTGTCGCGTTTGCGTTGCGCCAGAGCAGGTGTCATGCCAAGCCATAGCATGAGCCCAAGGCCACCTGCCCACCCCAGCAGTGGCCGGGTGCAACGGATTTTATCGAACATAGTCATGCTGGTCAGCATATTGGGGAATTCGTGTGTATGAAAACGTGGCTCAACTCGTTCTATTGCGGCTTTAGACCGAATAAGCCCTTCAGACAAAGGTAGTTCAAAATCTTGAATCGAAAATCTGTGAACAAGTGAGGTATTTAGGGTTTATACCCTGCGGGTTTTCGGCAATCGATTTGGCCCGACGCTCCGGAATTTTAAAGGAGATTACCCCAAAACTATAAACCAAAAGACACATGGAAACCCTGTATACTGCCACCGTCAGCAATGTTGGTGGACGCGAGGGCGATGTTAAATCGCTCGATGGCATTCTGGAATTAAATGTAAAACGACCTGTTGAGATGCACGGTCAGGGTAGGGCTCCCAACCCGGAGATGTTATTTGCAGCCGCCTATAGTTCGTGCTATAACGGGGCGCTGATGGCCGTCGCCGAACGTCGTAAGGTTATTCTGCCACAACATGCCGTTGAAGTGAGCATATCCCTCAATAAAGACGGCAACAACATGTCTTTGTCGGGTAAAATTACGGTAAAAGCGCCCGGCATGGATCATGATCAGCTCCAGCAGCTAGCCGAAACAGCCCATGCCGTTTGCCCCTATTCCAAGGCCGTAAAAGGGAATATGGAGATGGGAATCGAGGTGATGGTGTAGCCAAATTGGTCGTAAGTTGATAAGTCAGTAAGTCGTAAGTGGCTGACGCACCAGAACGGGTGCGTCAGCCACTTACGACTTACTGACTTATCAACTTACGACTAAATTCACTGACTTACGACTTACTGAAAAATTAACTGACTGCATCGTAGATCTGCACCCGATTCCAGAGGTGAGCGCACTCGGCTACAAACTCCAGATGGACCGGATGGACCTGGTAGGCATCGTGGGCTGCCCTGTCGGCAAAAACAAGCGTTATGGAGAAATCATACGTATGATCGACAACGGGTCGGCGCGTATCAGCCGGTTTTCCGATGTAAGCCACCGAAATATCTTTCACACTTTTGAGTGACTCGAGACCGGCCTTCAGAGCATCACGGTCAGACTGGCTTTCGGGATGGGCCAGCCAGAAAAAGACGGTATGAACAAACATAAAAAGAGTTAGTAAGAAGTTGGCAAGTTAGTCAGTCGGCAAGAATTTATCAGCTTTCGTTGATAGCCCAACCGGCTCACTCGTTCATTAACGACGCCTAGTTAAACTTCTCCAGTTGTTTTACCAGCGTACCGAAGTCTTTAGGATAAGGCGCTATAAAGGTTTGCTCCGTGCCATCCAACAGCGTGAATGTCAGCGCATAGGCATGCAGCGCTACCCGATTGATCAGGGGCAACTCTTCCGTACCCTGCTTCAGGTTGAACTTGCGCTTCACATCCGATAAAAAGACGGGTTTTCCACCGTAGGTATCATCGTTGACGATGGGGGCTTTCAGGCACATCAAATGCACCCGGATCTGGTGCATTCTCCCCGTAACGGGCATGCACTCGACCAGCGTCGTGTTCCGGTAAGCCTGCAATGTATTGAAGATCGTTTCGGCTATTTTCCCTTTCTCACGATCGATACGTACGGCTGTACCGTCCTTGACGGGTGAAATAGGCAGATAAACCGAGATCCCTTCGAAGTTATGCACCCCGTTGGTAATGGCATGGTACCGTTTTGTTACCTGCCGGTGTTCGAACTGCATGGCCAGGTTCCGGTACGCTTCCGGGTTCTTGGCAATAGCCAGAATACCAGACGTTTCCTTATCCAGGCGATGGCCAAGCTGCGCATCGGCATGATAGGCCTTGGCCATCCGCAGAATACTTTGACCGGTACGATCGGGTGTACGCTCATCGAGCGACGCCACACGGGGTGGCTTGTTGATGAGTATGTAATCATCGTTCTCAAAAACGATGAGGTCTTCAAAATTTAGCTTCACGGTCTATGAGTCAATAAGTTCCGGAGCTGGTTGACCAAATCTGTTTGTGACTACCGAACAGCTTGATCGACGGGCTCCCTGACTGAGTTCAAACACAAAAAGCCTCCCCCGATTGGAAGAGGCTCGATGCACTCTATGTACTATGAACGACTACAGCGACAGCGTACCGCGTTCGTATGCCTTCTGAAGCGTTGCTTCCAGACCGTTCTTGTTGATGGTTTTGATGGCCGATGTAGCCACCTTCAGCGTAATCCATTCGCCCGTCGATTCGACGAAGAACCGCTTTTTCTGCAGGTTCGGGAAGAATTTACGCTTGGTCTTATTGTTAGCGTGGGAAACATTATTACCCGTCCGCGTGCGCTTTCCTGTGATTTGACAAACTCTGGCCATTACCGTACTGATTTTCCGTATGAGGGCGCAAAAGTAGCTAATCCTCTCGTACTGTGCAACTCTTCACTCAATTTTCTTGAATCCGTAAGGGCAATGACGGCAGCCATTCTTACAGCAATAGCCGCGTTTAGTGTGATAGACCGCCGTAAACACAACATACCCTTCTGGTGTGTAATAATAATCTTCTTCAGCTAATCGGGGGGCTTTATTCTTCTTGGAACGAGGCTGCATCTGGATTTTTGGGCGTCTGCCGGAGAAGCCTTATTTTTGAGAAAAACCGACTTTCAGTACGGTTGGTTGCAAAGACCCCACTTTTCTTCATTAACATACTCATACTTAATAAATTCGCTACAAGCTATGGAAACGACCACGTCTGTCAGTGCCGCCGATCAGGCTATACAACTGGAATGGAACTACGGTGCTCATAATTATCATCCTATACCAGCCGTTCTGACGCGGGGCGAAGGGGTGTACCTATGGGATGTAGAAGGCAAACGTTACTTCGATTTCCTTTCGGCCTATAGCGCCGTGAGTCAGGGGCACTGTCACCCCCGCATTATCAACGCGATGATTCAGCAGGCACAGCTGTTAACGCTTACCTCACGTGCTTTCTACAATGACAAAACCGGTCTTTGCGAAAAATACCTGTGTGAGTTTTTTGGCTTCGACAAAGCCCTGATCATGAACTCCGGTGCCGAAGGAGGTGAAACAGCCCTTAAGCTTACCCGCAAATGGGCGTATCTGGTCAAAGGTATTCCTCAGAACCAGGCGAAAGTCGTCTTTGCCGACGGTAACTTCTGGGGCCGGACACTGGCGGCTATTTCCTCATCGACCGACCCGAGCAGTACGAACGACTTTGGCCCATTATTACCGGGTTATATAATTATCCCTTACAACGACCTCACCGCACTCGAAGAAACCTTCAAACGCGACCCCAATATTGCCGGGTTTATGGTTGAACCGATCCAGGGCGAAGCCGGTGTGGTGGTGCCGCACGAAGGTTACCTGAAAGGCGTTCGTGCCCTGTGTACCCAATACAATGTGCTATTCATTGCGGATGAAGTACAAACAGGAATTGGCCGGACAGGCAAACGCATCGCCTGCGACCATGAAGGTGTTAAACCTGATCTGCTGGTGCTGGGTAAAGCTCTTTCGGGTGGCACCATGCCGGTATCGGCAGTGCTGACCTCAAACGAGGTGATGCTGACCATCAAACCCGGCGAACACGGCAGCACCTATGGCGGAAACCCGCTGGCCTGCGTTGTTACCATGGAAGCATTGCAAGTGGTAGAAGACGAAAAGCTGGCCGAGAATGCCGATGTGATGGGTGAGATTTTCCGTGCCCGGATGACAGCACTGAGCCAGAAAACAGAGTTGGTGAAGTCTGTCCGCGGAAAAGGGCTCCTCAACGCCATCGTCATTACCGAGCGTCCTGATCTGGGCGCAGAGACAGCCTGGGAGATATGCCTGAAACTGAAAGAAAACGGGCTGCTTACCAAGCCAACCCACGGCGACAAAATTCGCTTTGCCCCCCCGCTGGTCATTAATGAAGACCAGATGCACGAAGCATGCGATATTATTGAAAATACAATACTGGCGTTTTAAAGCAACCGGGTCATAAGTCGGGGCGGTGTTATCGAATTTCCTGAATCCGACAGCACCGCCCCGACTTATGACCTGTATTACTCCGCTCCTTCTTCATTATACATCTTCCCGTCGCGCGTTGGTTGTCCGTTTCTGAACACACCCACAAAGCGACCACCCTCGGCAAAGAAGTAAGTTCCTTTTCCGTTGGAAACATTTTTCTGGAACCAGCCTACATACTTATCGCCGTTCTGGTAATAATAGGCTCCGTAGTCAGACCGAAGATTATCGCGAAAGTTGCCTTTGTACTTTAACTTGCCATCGGCGTAATATTCCGTGCCCTCGCCGTGTTTGTCACCTTCTTCAAACTCCCCGGCATACCGCTCACGGGTTGGGTACACAAATATCCCTTTCCCATCGGTACAGTCGCCCGACACACAGCCAACCCGGCTTAGACCGGCAGGGGTAGCTTTAGGCGTTACCGGCGCTCGTGACACAGCCGGCGACCGTGTTACAGTCGTTTCAGAGCGCCGATCGGCTGTACCGGACGGAACAGGTCTTGGTGCCGTAGCAACGGCTGACTTGCCGGCCATACGTGTTTTCGGGTACATGGCTTCGGCCTCCATCCAGCCTTTGCGAATAGCATCGATCCGGGCAGGGCGCGCCGGATGCGTCGACGTAGCCCGCTCGTTGCCGAGTGCCCGAACGGCCACCAGCGACTCCTCCAGCGACGCGCCTAACTGATGGAGTACGAAACCCGAAAATTTGTCGGCTTCGATCTCCTTGATAGGCTGTCCACCATGACCATCGATGGTATGTCCCTGTAGATGGTGACCGATTTCGTGGGCCATGATGCTGATAGCTGACCAGTCCGTTTCGGTTTCCTCCTCGATCTTCTGCATGAAAGCGCCGTCGTAGACAATAAAGCGCTGCCCTTTCAGCACCGTAGCGAAGCAGTTATCGGTGTGGGAACACTCGATCACTTTGAAATTACGCATCAGGCCAATAGGCCGTAAAATGCGGTCTACAACCTTTTCAGCATGACCGTTGGAAGGGGTCTTGGGCGCGCATACCACCTCCGGACTGGTGCCCCGGCCCGTATAATTACAGATAAATGCGCCGGCGCGTGCACCGACGGACTGGGCCAGCAGGGGGCTACCAAAAGCCGTACTGAGCAGTAAGATGGGGAGAGATAAAGCCGCTTTCACTGGTATAACCGGGTGGGTTAATCGTTCAACACGGCAGAATAACGCTGGGAGATGGCTATGGATTGTGCCCTCGTCAAAAGTCTGTCGAGGGGGTACGCTTACCGGAAAACCTGCTTACCAACTTTACCCTTTGCTCCTACAGCGAAGCAGGTACCTTTGACGCAGGAAACCGCATGATACCCATCGGCACTGAGGACCTGCCACGTCTGCCCCAGATCGGCCGACAGGCTTGTACCGGATGGGCCTACTGTTAACAACCGGTCGCCGGGGAGTAGGGCAACCGCTTCTTTTAAACCGGGAGGATCTGTTGGACTAACCACTTGCCATGTCTGGCCACCGTCGCGGGTAATGGCAGCATTGGCACCGGGTTGCTGTTCCTGTTTGTAATTTCCACCAACCACCATGCCCGCTTTAGCGGTGAAGAATTGCATTCCGAAAAGCCCCGTGGCTTCGCCGGCCGGAAGGGGCGTTGCACTGACAGCCCAGGTCCTGCCCCGATCGGTGGAGCGAAACACACGACCCGCCGTTGCGCCACCAGACGCTATCCAGACATTTCTCTTGCCCTGTACCACCAGACTGGTACCGCTGGCCGCAAAAGCCGCTTCACCGGGCTGCATAAGAGGCAGCGCCGTTTCAGGTACTGGCTGCCAGGTTTTCCCACCATCGTCTGTCGTCAGGATGAACCATCGGTTATTGACAGGATCGCTGAATACAATGCCGTGGTCTTCATCCCAGAAGTCCATTCCGTCGAAGAATACGCCCTGTTGCTGTGTTTGATACAGAAGGGACCAGGTTTGGCCACCATCGATCGTTTTGTAGATACGAGCCTGTCCTTTTTCGGCCGGGCCGGCGCTCATCAGGTAAGCGGTTCGGGCGTCGATCGCCTGTACATCCCGAAAATCGCAGGTCGATGCGTCGGGCACAGTACCCGTCTGCCAGGTGGTGCCGCCGTCGGCTGTATGAACGAAGGTGCCTTTGGTACCACCAATCCAGACTACATCCGTCCCTGCCATACTAATGGCCCGGAAACTGGCATCGGTACCAACAGGCTGTGGCTGCCATTGAGCCAGTAAAGGTTGTATAGGCAGCAGGCCCACCAACACAATTAAAATGAGGTATTTCATGAATGCATATCCAGCGGCAAGTACAAATGAACTGTTCTGAAGCCAGTTCATCAATTCAATCTTAGCTTACGGGGTAACACCCTGCGGGAGAGGTGCCGTTTGCTGAACGCTGGATTTAAGGCGCTGGATCTCGTCCTGCTGACTACTCGACTTGAAATAATAGTACAAACCCAGAATCAGGAATACTTTCGACAGAATGAAAACCGCGATGAAAGCTGTTTTCCAGTGCTTATGAACCCGGATGTGCGTATTGTCGACCTCAACGTCAATGTAATTCGGTTTGGGTGCTTCGGTCCTGGCCTGCGACTGGTTAGTGTCCGTGTGTGTATCCTGGTCCCATTTTTCAATCTCAGGCTTATTGATCCGTTGCTCGATAGCTGTTTTTATGCCTGGTGGCGGGGGAACACCATTTTCCAGGAAATACTGTTCCATCTGCGCTTCGAGTTCATTCAATTCGGACAGCACGTCTGGATCAGTAGCCAGCACATGCTCCAGCTGCTCCTTTTCTTCGCGGGAGACAAGCCCTAGCAAATAGGATTCCAAAACGCCACTTGTCAAATAATGATGATTCTTCAACGTCGGACAGTTAACAGGTACGAATTGACTTAACGTGTTCACGGATCGCTTTCAGCACATCAAAATACGTCAATTCCAGCCGTTCGGCAATAACATCCAGCTTAAATCCTTTGTTGAACGATAAATCGAAGACAAGTTCGGGCAGATTAGCAGCTACGTTAGGGTTGGCTTCAAACTCCGCCAACGCAGGTTGTTCAACAGGTTTAGCAGAAAGGGCTTTGGTCCGGGCCATGCGGACGATGGCACAGGCCGCTTGTGAAGGCGAACCGGGAAGCGAAGCAATCTCAGGTGATGCAAACAGATCGATAAGCACGTTCTGGGCCAGGTCTGGCTGAGGAATTATCTGCATAATTACGCCATAAGCCATGGCACCATACCGATCGTATAAGGTCAGCTGCTCCGTACGTGAAACGGCCTTATCCTCTACCGGTTTATCAACAAATCGTCTGGAACCCCACATATAAATTCATCCCCCCCGTAATACACTAGTAAAACTATAGTATAAATAAAGTGAATCCAATTTATTGACGTATATATATTATCAATTTATAATTAGTTCACATATAGTTGCTAAAGTAACATTGATCTATTAGCTAAATATACATTCGTTGAATACTGGTTGTCATCACATCGTAGATTTCTGCAAGCTGTGGTTTGGCCGTCAGCAGAGACAAATGCGCTTCTATAGTCGACAAATCATTTCGGCGGGCAGGTCCCGTTTGTACGGTAGCGGGGTTATCGGCAACGAGGCCTTTTCGCAACGTTTCCCGGATCAGCGGGCGAAGCAAATCGAACTCCAGTCCGTTGGCTACAGTCAGGTCGTGTGCTATAGCCAACAGGTGATTCGTGAAATTACAGGCAAATACGGCGGCCATGTGTAGCAGCTTCCGCTCGTCGGATGTGATCAGGTAAACAATATCGCTCAGTTCCTGACCTATGCTTACCAGTTCATCTTCAAACTCCTTCTCTGCCGCTTCGATACACAGCGGTATATCATCGAAGTCCAGAAAGGTCTGTTCTTTGGTAAAGGTTTGCAGGGCATAAAATACACCGGTACGAACCGGTACATCGCTATAGACGGCCATCCAGCGGGTCAGATCCTGGAGAGCCCGTGTTCCTGACGTGTGTACGATCCGGGCATTTTCAGGCAATACCAGCCGGGAACAAACATCTTCAAGCGCATCATCGGGAACGGCCAGAATGAAAAGTTTCGAGGGGCTGTCGGCAAAATTAAGCAGCGAATGCGTGCGGGCATCGTAGAGATTACTCACTAACCGACGGGAATGCTGAAGTTGTCGACTGTAGACTTCATTGATATGATGGCCGGCGTTTTCGAGAGCCGGTGCAAGGTGCCAGGCCAGATTACCGGCCCCGATAAAGGATATTTCCATGGATCAAGTATAAGACATTTCAATTAGATTCAACACCGTACCTTTGATAAGCGAAGGGGACAGGTAGGTGTTATAGTAACGTTTCTGCCTTCTGTTGCTTACTTCTTTACCTGACTGGTTGCGCTCCTTACACCCTTTATTCGGCTAACATCGTTGTCTATCCTCGTTATTATTCCGGCTTTCAACGAAGAGAATTCCGTTGGCAAGGTCGTGCGTGATATTCCGGCCCAGCTGGTCGACGAAGTTGTGGTCGTTAATAACAACTCCAACGATCGAACAGCCTTTGAAGCGTCCCGTGCCGGAGCTACTGTCCTGAACGAACCGATTCAGGGGTATGGCCGGGCCTGTCTGCGGGGGATTGCCTACGCTCAGAATCGGCAACAAAAACCGGATGTCGTTGTTTTCCTCGATGCTGACTACTCTGATTATCCCGGCGAGATGCAGGCACTGGTAGCCCCGATCCTGTCGGGTGAGATCGACATGGTGATTGGCTCCCGGGCGCGGGGTAATCGTGAGCGGGGTTCCATGACGCCCCAGCAAGTGTTCGGTAACTGGCTGGCTACAACCTTACTGCGGTGGCTGTACGGCGTTCGGTATACCGACCTGGGGCCATTTCGGGCTATTCGGTTCGACAAGTTACTGGCGCTGAATATGCAGGATAAGACCTACGGCTGGACCGTTGAAATGCAGCTTAAAGCCGCCAAACAGCGGCTACGTATTACAGAAATACCGGTCAGCTATCGAAAGCGGATCGGTTTCTCGAAAATCTCCGGTACAGTAAAAGGAACGATACTGGCCGGTTATAAGATTATTACAACGATATTCAAGTACCTGTAACGGGTAGATTGTCAATAGCTTATGATCACCTTGTCCTGTGCACGTATTGACAGTAGATGCCCGGTCAACCGATTACCCCAATACAATACCTGGTTAACAGTTTACTCAACCATTGATCAGGTTTAAAACTCAACGTAAAGAGATTTTTTCTCATCAACATGGAAATTCTAGTTCTCATCCTGTACGGGCTGGCGTTGCTGCTCTTGTTTCTTTACAACTGCGGTCAGTTAAGCCTGATTATTGTTTACCTGCGTACGGAGCGAAAACGCAAGGCGGCCGTAGCTGCGGTCGCCCAAATGAGCCCTCATACCTTGCCGCGCGTGACGGTACAGCTACCGGTTTATAATGAGCTTTACGTTGTTGAACGACTGATCGATGCCGTTGCCTTACTGAACTACCCGAGGGAAAAACTCGATATTCAGCTCCTGGACGATTCGAGTGACGAGACGGTAGCCATTATTGCGGCTAAAGTAGCCAGGTATAAACGGCAGGGGCTGGACATCGAGCACGTTCGGCGGCCGGAACGGGTAGGATTCAAAGCGGGCGCATTAGCCTATGGGCTGGAATTTGCCAAAGGTGAGTTCATCGCCATTTTCGATGCTGACTTTGTGCCCGATCCCGACTTTCTGCTTAAGACCATACCTCATTTCAGCGATCCCAAAGTAGCCATCGTACAAACCCGCTGGGAACACCTGAACGAAGACTTCTCGCTTATCACCCAGTTACAGGCATTTGGCCTGAACGCTCACTTCACTATTGAGCAGAGCGGCCGGTATGCGGGTGGATTTTTAGCCAATTTCAACGGTACGGGGGGCGTGTGGCGCAAGGTTGCCATTGCCGACGCGGGTGGCTGGCAGAGCGACACCCTTACCGAAGACCTCGACCTGAGCTACCGGGCGCAGTTACGAGGCTGGAAATTCGTTTATCGCGAGGACATTGGTTCGCCGGCTGAGTTGCCCGTAGCGATGAACGCCCTGAAATCCCAGCAATACCGCTGGATGAAGGGTGCAGCCGAATGTGCCCGTAAGCTATTCGTAAAGGTGCTTCGAACACCCGGCGTGTCGCTATCGGTAAAAATCCACGCGTTTTATCATCTCTTCAGTAGTGCCACCTTCATCCTGGTCCTGGTTCTTGGCCTTATGAGTGTGCCTTTGATTTATATCCGCAGCC
Organism: Spirosoma utsteinense; assembly: GCF_014282275.1. Classification (GTDB taxonomy): domain Bacteria; phylum Bacteroidota; class Bacteroidia; order Cytophagales; family Spirosomataceae; genus Spirosoma; species Spirosoma utsteinense. Next base: position 115,022 of record NZ_VFIA01000016.1, on the reverse strand, counting down.
GTCACCCTGAATGGGAATGGGTATTCTTCGTCATTAACCTGTTTCAACTGAACCTGCTCATCCTGATTACGTTTTACGGGATTCCGTTCTGGCTGCTGGAAAAAGAGAACAAGGCCAAATTAGCCTGGTACTTTCCTATGTATTCGTCGCTGATGATGGGTTTGTCGCTACACAACACCATCGCCGTTATCGAAGGTTACATGGGCCGTAAGACGCCCTTTGTTCGAACCCCCAAGTTCAACGTCACGGCCTCTACCGACAGTTGGAATGCCAATAAGTATGTTAGCCGGCAATTAGGCTGGCTGGCGATTGCCGAAGGATTACTGGCGTTGTATTTTCTGGGAGGGCTGGTACTGGCCTTTTACGTGCACGACTTCCGAATGTTTTTTCTACACATCATGCTTATGGTTGGGTTCGGAATGGTATTTGTATATTCGCTCGTCCACGCAGGTCAACGGCCAGCCAGTCGACAGACGGCTTCCCCGCCGTTGCGGTCGGTGAGCGCATGAGCCCATTCATTCTCCGCATTTTTTGGCTGATTGGATCGGCCGCTATTTATGTAATCCTGGCTTATGCCGTCCCCCGTGAGCAATTCGATCTGTTGATCGGGTTGCTCACGGGGTTGTTTTTTGGCTATGTATGGATGCTGAATAGATCGGTATTCCCCTCTCTCGACGGTAAAGACAACGGAACAGTCCGGCGGCTCGGTGAGCAGGACACCTATCGCTTTCTGTTCGCATCGGCTATCTTATTCCGGCTGCTGCTGCTGTTTGCAATGCCGCAACTGTCCGACGATGTGTACCGGTTCATATGGGACGGCCGATTGCTGGTACACGGGTATAATCCTTATGTATATCTCCCGAGTCAATTACTGGACACACCCATTGCTGCGGCCTGTGGGTTAGACCAAGGGCTGTTCAGACAACTTAACTCCCCCGACTACTTCACGGTTTACCCGCCGTTCAATCAAGCTTTGTTTGGGCTGGCGTCCTGGCTATCACCAACCAATTTGACCGGTAATGCGGTATGGCTGCGGGTGCCGATCGTGGTAAGCGAACTGGGATCGATCTGGTTACTGGCAAAGTTACTGCGTCGGTTCAGCCTGTCTCCTAACCTGGCCTTTGTGTACAGCTTAAATCCGGTGGTGATTCTGGAACTGACCGGTAATTTACATTTCGAAGCCGTCATGATTTTCTTTACCCTGCTGGCGACCTGGCTGCTCCTGGAAGGCCGGTTCGCGCTGTCGGCGGGGGCACTGGCTTTGGCCATTGGAACGAAATTACTGCCACTCCTGCTGTTGCCGTTGATCATTCGGCGTATCAGCTGGAAACCGGGAATCATCTACACCCTGCTAACGGGCGTATTGACGGTGGCCCTGTTCGCGCCGTTTGCCAGTCTGGAACTCGCTCGCAATATTTTTTCCAGTATCAACCTGTACTTCCAGAAATTCGAGTTCAATGCCAGCCTCTATTATATAATGCGCGCAGTTGGGTACTGGATAAAGGGCTATAACACCATTAAATTTATTGGTGCTGTGCTATCCGGTACGATACTCCTAAGTACGTTATGGATTGCGTTTCGCTGGCGCCTGATTCCGGCTTCCGTTCAGTTGCTCGCCATATTGACGATTTATTTAAGTTTCGCCACAACAGTCCACCCCTGGTATGTAACAACTTTACTGGCGGCTTCGGTCTTTACCCCATTTCGCTACCCGCTGGTGTGGTCGGCGCTGATTCCGCTGTCGTATTTTACATACCATACAGAGCCTTATCAGGAAAATCTGTGGCTTACGGCTCTTGAGTACAGCATCGTTCTTGTTGTTGGCACACTCGAAGTAATCAACTACCGCCAAAGGCTGCGAAAAGGCATAAACAGCGATTCAGATACCGGGCAGTGGTCAGCCTAGATTTGGCCGGTCGATACCATTACTGGCCGTATAGTTTCAGCCAGCCTTTCAGGTAGGCCGGATTCGATAGTTCTTTCACTTCCCGCTTCACCTCTTTAACGCTTCGTTTCAACGCACGAACGTCGTTATTGAAACTGAATTCCAACCCCTGTAACGAGCCAACGGCTGTTAATGGCCTGCCGAGCATATCGGCCAGTTCCTGCTGTAGCCGAAGCAGTTCCTGGGACAGTTCGTCGGCCTGCTGCTTCAGAATTTTGTTGTAATAACGCAGCTGGTCTTCAGCTAGCCGTTCGAGGTGGGCCTGATCAATGCGGTTGTACTCCAGTTGTAGGCGGAACAGCGCCATGAGGTCGTTCTTCTCGTAGGCTTCCGTCACATGCTGCATGATAGCCGTTTTACGGGCTTTTTCGGCCTCGTCGGGCTCCCGGTCGGGGTGAAACGCTTTTACCAGATCCATATACATCGTCCGAACGGCTTTCGTACTATTCCGTTCCTCCAGCTGGCGTTTGGCATCACGTGCCTGTTTTTTTGCCGACCGGGGTCTATCGGCGCGTGCCTGCTGTTCCTGTTGTTCGCTGCGCTGCCGGTTATGTAAGTGCGCTTCGACGTATGCCTTCAACTTCTCCGGCGTACTCACATCGGCCTGCTCATCGAACTCGATGCCATACTGGGCTGACAGCTTTTCCTTCATCGCCTGTAGCTTATCTTCCTCGTCGGTTACCGGCTCGAAATCCACCGAATCGTAGCTGGACAGAATCGGCTTTAATTCTTCCATGCCGTGTTGGCCAATCAGATCATGAGCAATATCGACAATCAGGTCAGCCAGTTTTCTGCGCTCCGCTTTAGTCGTCTCCGGCCGGTTATAAGCCCGATCGAACAGCCGTACCAGATTGGCCCGCTGCTCGTTATAGTCACGGAGCAGCGGTATGTATTCGGCCCGGATGCGTTGATGGACACTCGTTGCCGATACCCGAAAATCACCCAGCTGGATTTCAAGCTCACTAATCTTCTGTGTTAGCCGATTAAATTCGTTTTGTGCTTTTGAGAGCGGAGTTTTATCCGGTGAAGCAGTTGGAATATGGACAACCTGTGTTTTTGCCATGCGGTGATAAGCGATCATTACTAAAAACAAAGGTACGGAGTCTGCTTTATGAAGGTCGGCCTAAAAAAGTATCTACCTTGCCGTTGTTCCCGGACGTTTTTTCTCAAAGGCTGGTCACTGTTATGCGTCAATCGTTTTGTTGCCTGAGGTTCATCCTGCTCCTTGCCGCTACGCCTACGCTCCTGCTGGCTCAGCGGCCTTCGTTCACGCTTAATCACAACGCCGTCGAGACATTTGACTATGCGGTAATTACGGTCAATATGCCGCCGGCAAAATCGGGAAACCCTGTTGAAGATGTACTGATAACCGGTATGTTTATCAGTCAAACTAATGATACCTCACGCGTCGACGGCTACTGCGATTCGTCCGATGGCAGCATCCACCGCATCCGGTTTATGCCCATCAAGCCCGGCGCTTACCGGTTTGCGGTCAAAAGCTATGCTATCTATCGGCGTCAGATAAAGAATGTGTTAACGACCGGGCGGGCGCAGACGGGCAGCTATTTCGGCACATTTACCGCCACAGCCGAAAAACGCAGGGGGACGCTCACAATCGACAGCAAACAGCGGTACAGCATCCGGCCAGTGAAACTCGACCTGGGCGCAGACAGCCTTCCCGCCCAGCGATACCGGCATTGGCCAACCAATAGATAAGTGATTAGTCAGACGGGTTTTGCCTGACCCAGGTGGGGGCATCCTGCTCAATCGCGTGCCGAACTTTGGCAACGATGTCATCGACGGTTTCATCAGGGCCAAACTGAAGCGGTTCTTTGAAGCGAACGGTCAGCAGGGTATTCCGTTTTTTAAATCGTAGCCCCTTTTTATCGAAAGCGCGCCGGAAACCATTGATAACAACGGGTATAACGATTGGCTCGTTGTTCTTGATCAGGTAGCCTGTCCCCTTCCGAACCGGGGCATACGGGCTGGTGGTGCCCTGCGGGAAACTAACTACCCAACCATGGGCTAATGCCTGAGCAATCTTGTCATTGGCACTTGTATCCACCTCGCGCTTCACCTCACGCCCTTCGGCCCGCCAGGAGCGCTCGATGGTTAGCGCCCCGCCCAGCGCAAAAAATCGGGGAATAATGCCTTTGCTCATCGTTTCTGATGCAGCCACATAATACTGCCGCGCCCGGGGACCCAGCAGGTATACGGGTGGCAGCATGGTATTCTGAAATCCCCACTTAACGGCGCAGAATATCTGAAAAAAAGCGATCACGTCGGCAAAATACGTCTGATGGTTCGATAAGAACAGGACGTTGTTGATGGGCAGATTCTCCAGGTTCTCGGTGCCCTCAATCTGAATCCGGTTCACGACCGTGTAGCGGGCGTAGGTTAACCAACCAACTATACCAATCATAATTCGCCTGACTAGCAGCGAATTACCGAACGGATCGCGCTCCAGTAGTCCAAGTACGTCCAGTGGCATCAGGAACTTAGGTAAGTAGCTGAATTTAGTTGGCTTAATGTATTTCATTATAGGTTAGGGTCGCAGGTAATGGGTAAAGTTACAAGACTGCTGCTATGTTTTCAACAAAAACGCAAGTGACTGACCAGCAAGGAAAACGCCTTGCCAAACTCCCTGTAAACAGAATTACGCAAAACAAGGTGGTTAAATCTTTTTTCATGGCGATTAATCCTTCGCCAAACAGCGCTGTCAAACCACCAAATCACACACAACAGGCTACCTATCGAACGACTCTACACAACCAAGTTCATGTTCACTTTATTAACCTTTTCTCGCTTACAGTCATGAAACGTATTGTGCTTGCCAGTGTCGCTGCGTTGGGTATGTTGATTGCTCAAACGTCTTTTGCCCAGGTTCAGCTTGGCATCCGGGGTGGTGGCAACTGGGGCTTTGTTTCCAAGCCTGCTTACATGGGTAACCTGACACCTAGTCTCCACCCATCAGCTGGCCCTACCGGTGCTATCTTTCTGGATATTCCCCTGAGCGATCGCGTCTCGTTCCGCCCCGAAGCAGCGTATGTTCAAAAGGGCTTTGTTGTTCGGGAAGGCCTCGATATAAACCTGGGCGGCTTTAACCTGCCGATCGGTGCCCGGGTGGCCTACCAGTCCAAAAACATAGAAATTCCCCTGCTAATCAAAGTAAACCTGAGCGACGGCGCTATCCAGCCTTACCTCATTGCCGGTCCATCGGTAGGATATGCGCTTGATGGTCGCATCCGGACGCGCGCCACTGCGTTTTTCTCGACTCAGCCTTATGATGTCGATCTCAACTACGGCGGTATGCTGAATCGATGGGACATCGGCGCTGTTGGTGGACTGGGTCTGGCCATGGATGCAGGTGCGGGTAAATTCTTCATCGAAGGGCGTTATACCCATGGGTTCACCCGCCAGGTGCAGGTACCCATCGTGAATATCGACGTTCGCAACCGGGGTATCGCGGCTTCTATAGGCTACTCCTTTCCTATTGGTTATTAAGCAAAGCAGGTGATGTAGGTGTGGTACTCTATCAGGCATCCCACCCTTCCTATACATACCAACACCTCTTCGCCTGCTTTGCTACACTATATTTTTGTTGAATCAACCTGAGTCAGTAAAGGCGGGGCCAATCGGCTTCGCCTTTCTTGTTTGCCAGCCCAGGGATTGGACCAGCCCATTCGTCTGCCCCTTCTGCCTGGAAAACACGGTCTTTTCTGAATAAAGGACCTTTGCATGATAAATAGGTTAAAATTATACTATTCACATCCATGTGATAAGGCGATAAAACTGAAATTTCAGTAGTTTTACCTTCTGTTTACTCACCGCTTTTTATAACGGCGACATCCATTATGGCTACTTTAACTGATTTTGTTAGGTCGACGGCTCCTGAGCCACACCGCATCCGTACCCGACAAATCCTGAAAGCTCACCCGGAAATTAAGAAATTTATCGGGCAGAAGAACCCGACTACGTTTTGGGTCATCCTGGGCTGCGTGACACTAATGACGGGCATGGCTTACCTTGTCCGCGATCAATCGTGGTGGATCGTTGTAGCGGCTGCGTGGTTTATTGGTGCCTTCCCGGCTCACACGCTATTCGTCTGTATTCACGAGGCAGCACACAACCTGATCTTCCGCAAACCGGCGGCCAATGCCTGGGCGTCTATTTTTGCCAACCTGCCCACCGTGTTCCCAACGGCCTTGACCTTTAAAAACTTTCATATCAAACACCACGCGTTTCAGGGTGTGCATGAGTTGGATGCTGACCTCCCCGATTGGTACGAAGCGAAACTGATCAACAATTACGCGATTGGTAAGGCCATCTGGTTATTGCTATTTCCTCTCTTTCAGGGCGTTCGCACGCTTCGGATGAAGGAACTGGCGGTTGTCGACAAGTGGGTAATTGCCAATTTTGTTGTTCAACTCGCTTTCGATGTGCTGATTGTAACGTTGTTTGGCTGGAAGGCGCTGATCTTTATGGTCCTGTGTCTTTTCTTCTCGGTGGGACTTCACCCACTCGGAGCGCGCTGGATTCAGGAACACTACCTCACCCTCGATCCCGAACAGGAAACGTACAGCTACTACGGCGGCATGAACGGGCCTAACCTGAATGTTGGCTTTCACAATGAACACCACGACTTCCCGTCTATTCCCTGGAACAGACTACCCGACATCAGAAAGTCGGCACCCGAATATTACGATACGTTAAAATTTCATACGTCTTACGTACGACTTTTCTTCCGCTTCCTGTTCGACCAGGAGATTTCGCTTTACTCGCGCATCGTTCGTAAAGAGCGTGGCCGGGTAGCTATCACCGACCAGTCGAAGCCGGATATGGAGTTGGTACAGACTCCCTAGACTACCAGGCACAAACAAGAAGCCCCGCCAACGAGATTGACGGGGCTTCTTGTTTACAAGCCCTGCCAGTGGTCCGGTAGGACCCTGGTAGTGGCTGAATGTGGCTGAACCAATAGGGTGGCCTATCGCCCCCGTTTTTTCCGGTCTGGTAGTAGCTGAGCAAAATAAAGCCACTACCAGGGTCCTATCGGACCACTGGCAGGGCTTGTAAACCTCAGGGAATAAACTTTCCTTTTCCCGTGTCAAGAAACGTTACAAAGTTCTCAACGCTGCGGTCGTAATTCTTTGGCGCAACCAGCAGTTTGCCATCACTACCAACTATACAGTAATGCGGTTGCGCGTTGGCATTATATTTCGTGATCTGTAGATCAGCGTTCTGCGCCCCAATCGACTTTTTGACTTTACCATCATATACGGACGTGTACCAGTCTGCTTCGGGCAACTCGGTTTTATCGTCGACATACAACGCCAGCATAACGAAGTCTTTTTGCAGGCGCGACATGACCGCCGGGTCCGACCAGACACGGGCTTCCATTTCCCGGCAGTTTACGCAGCCCCACCCGGTAAAATCGATAAATACCGGCTTGTTTACTTTTTTGGCATACGCCATTGCCTGGTTGTAGTCGAAGAACCCCTGTAACCCACGCGGGAAATGAAACAGGTCGGCATACTTGGGCTGCTCGCCTAGCGGGTTTTCAATTATCTCTGTCGACGCAGTCGAATTATGCAGGCTGAAATCCTGAGAGGTTTCGGGCGGGAGGTAGCCGGAAAGCGCTTTTAACGGCGCTCCCCAAAGACCAGGAACCATATACACGACAAAGGCAAACGTGGCAATAGCCATCAACAGGCGCGGGACGCTGACAACTTTCGTCTCACTATCGTGCGGCAGGCGTATTTTACCCAGGAAATAAAAGCCGATCAGCGCGAAAATAACGATCCAGAGCGAGAGGAATACTTCGCGGTCCAGCAGGTTCCAGTGGTATACCTGATCAGCAACGCTCAGAAATTTAAGCGCCAGCGCAATCTCCAGAAAGCCCAGTACCACCTTCACTGAGTTGAGCCAGCCACCCGATTTTGGCAGACTTTTCAGCCAGTGCGGGAAAGCAGCAAACAAGGTGAACGGAATAGCAAAAGCCGACGAAAAGGCGGCCATGCCAATAATGGGTTTGATAATCTCCCCCCCTGCCGAGGCTACCAGTAAACTACCCACAATAGGACCGGTGCAGGAAAACGACACCAGTACAAGCGTGAAGGCCATGAAGAAGATACCCGCAATACCACCCTTCTCCGACTGAGCATCGGCCTTATTGATGAGCGCGTTTGGCAGAACAATCTCGAACAAGCCCAGAAACGACAGACCAAAAATGAAGAAAGTAGCAAAGAACAGCACATTTGGCAACCAGTGTGTACTAACAAAGTTGGCAAAAGCGGGGCCGTTAAAGCGCGACACGACCGTGCCGATCAGTACATAGATGGCAACGATAAATACGCCATACAGCAGGGCTTTCCACTGCCCCCCCTGCTGATTGGTAAAGAAACTCACCGTAGCCGGGATGATGGGAAACACGCAGGGCGTCAACAGGGCTACCAGGCCGGAAAGAAAAGCAGCCACGATAAATCCCCATAATGACCCGTCGGCTTCCGTAGCGGTTTCGTTCAGCGTCTGTACGGGTGCCGAGACCGCCCTGGCCACCGTTGAATCGATCGTCTGCCCGGCCGGAGCTGATGCCACGGTATCGGCTGGCGGTATCGTCGTGGCTCCAGGTTGGGCGGCCCCTTCGGTAACGGCCGACGTTGCTTTTGGCGTCGATGCATCGGCAACGACAGGCGGTTTGGCTGCCTCCGACCCAGCTGTAGTGATGGCTACCGAGAACTCGGCTTCGGCGGGCGGCAAACAGGTACCATCCTTCGAGGAGCAGGCCATGTACTCAACCGTTCCCTCGAATACAGCATTCGGTTTCAGCACCTTCACCTTCTGCAGGAACAGGGCTTTACCCGAAAACTGACGAATTTTAGACTTCCATACCTCCTCGTAGGCTTCCTCAACACCTACCGGTACCGGATCGCCCATCCGCTGTAAACCATCGGAAGGTTTGAACTTGAACGTGGTGGGTAGCGGACCAATATCGGGATTGAGGTCATTGGAATAAATGTGCCAATCGCCAGATATAGAGGCCTGAATCTGAACCGTAACCACATCGCCAACTTTAGCGGGCTGTTTAGCTAAACTGGCAGACCAGGCCGTGGGGTCTTTATGTAACTGGGCGAACGTGGCAAGCGGCAGCAATAGCCAGACCACGAGCGCAGATATTGATTTCATATCGCGTTGGATACGTGATGATTTGGTAGATGAACAAGTTTGCAGCAAAAACATTTCCAAAAATACAGCATAAGCCGCTCTCCCGATAAACAAACGTAGAATAGGCATTTCCCTGTAAACGAATAACGCCCGGTCAAGCGACCCGGCGTTACGGCAACCAACCTATACTTTGTCAAACCAATCAATAGCTGAATAGAACCGGATTCAACGCATCCTGCGGATGATTTCCAACGGGCACATTGGCCAGCCATTTGGCATGGTCTGCCACCTGAAAGCGGTTACGGGGTGCTGTAATGACCTGGTCTTTGTCCATATAGATCATCGTCATTACCTTCCGGGGCGTCTCCGACAGGTTCGGGCCGGCGCGGTGAAACGTCCAGCCTGCGTGGAAACTGACCTCCCCCAAATCAAAGGGTGTGTTGTTCAGAGAAAAATTTTGTTTCTGAAGTTCACTGGCCAGAATAGCTTCACTATCGTCACTGATTTCAATATCCCGACCGATTTCGACATGTTGGCTTCCTTCGGCGAAGGCCAGCGGGCCCATCTCCATGGGCGTCTCCTGCAATGGAATCCAGACGGTAGTTGTATTGGGTGAGGACAGGGGCCAGTAGAACTGGTCGGCATGCCAGGGCGTAATGCCCCCCGACGGCTCTTTATACAGGGCCTGATCGTGGTAAAGCCGAACGCCCTGAACGCCCATCAGGTCTGTAGCTAGTTGAGCCAATCGTTTCGAAAACACGAACTCCTTAGCTTGCTCGTCTTCCTGCCACAGATTCATGATCTGTAGAAACGCCCGCTCATAAGTGGTGCGTTCCTCCATAGGCTTGATGAGCGTATTGAGCCGTATCACTAAATCTGTAATGATCGAGCCATAATGGGCCAGCACAGCCGGACTCAATACCTGCCTGAGCTTGACATACCCTTTCTCACGATAAAACGTGACAGCGCCTGGATCGAGCGGATAGGGAGTGCTTAGTTCGTCCTGTAGCCTGTCATTCCCAATAACTGCGTTCATACCTAAAACTTTCTAGCGGTTAAACTTACATATATCCAGATTCAATAGGACAAAAGTAAGGATTGTGTAGTAACAGAAATAAGAATCTCTTATCTCATTTATATGTAATTTTGACATTATTTTACCAACTCCCAAGAATATCCCGTCAAAATAGCGCATCAAATGAAAGCTTTATTTGAAAAGATCACAATCAGTGAACAGAACTCGCTCCTGGTCCGTCGATTTCAAAAGCCCCATTTCGATGTACCCTGGCACTATCATCCCGAATACGAACTGACTTACATTGCCCGGGGTGATGGCCGTCGGTTTGTAGGCGACCATGTAGAATCGTTCGTGACGGGCGATCTTGTCCTGATCGGGCCGGATATGCCGCATTTCTGGCGAAGTGACGAAGAATATTATAACGACACATCGACTTTGCAGGCGGAGTGGGTAGTGGTTCAGTTTCCCTCGGCGTTCAGAGAAGACGTCCTGGCCAATCTTCCCGAAGCCAACACGGTAACCGCTTTGCTGGACCGCGCCCGTTACGGCCTGCGATTCAGCGCAGAGGCATCGGCCCGGATGGCGCAGGAGATAACTGCACTCACCACCCAATCCGGATTGAAACAGGTTCTGAGCGTTCTCAATATTTTAGACCAGCTCTCAGCCGACCGCGACGTTCAGTTACTGGCCAGTGACGGCTACCAGCTCGCACCGGGTACCGCCGAAACGGAACGGATGAAACGGGTTCTCGAATTTATCCTGAACCACTTTCGGGAAGAGATCCGCGTAGAACAGATTGCCTCCGTAGCGGGGCTGGCACCTGCTGCGTTTTGTCGCTATTTCAAGAAACGTACGCGAAAATCGTTCGTCGAGTACCTCAATGAACTCCGTATCAGCCATGCCCGCAAGTTGCTGACCAACGCCGATCTGAGCGTAGGGCAGGCCGGACTCGAATGTGGCTTCAACAATGTGTCGCACTTCCACCGGCAGTTTAAATTACATACGGGTATGACACCTTTACGGTATCAGTCGGTGTCGCAGAAGAAATAGTGTGCGGCAATGATTTTTATCGCCGGGATGAAGGCAAAATCTTCCTTATTCTCTACATTTTCTCCCGTACCTTTGTATGCTAACCGGTTGTTTAGCAGTTTTCAAAAGCAGCACTAAACGCCGAACTAACTGAATACAAAACCGCTCGCAGCAATGACGACCGAAACCACCGCCACCCGCGATACGCAGGTGTTTGACCTGATTGCACAAGAACAGCACCGGCAGGAGTCGGGTATCGAACTGATCGCATCCGAAAACTTTGTGTCGCCTGCCGTCATGGAAGCGGCCGGGAGCGTACTTACCAATAAATATGCAGAAGGGCTCCCCGGCAAACGCTACTACGGGGGCTGCGAAGTGGTCGACCATGTCGAGCAGATCGCGATCGACCGGGCGAAAGAACTGTTTGGCGCTACCTGGGTAAACGTTCAGCCGCATTCCGGTGCCAACGCCAATACGGCTGTTTTTGTCGCCTGTCTGCATCCCGGCGATACCATCCTAGGTTTCGATCTGAGCCACGGCGGTCACCTGACTCATGGCTCTTCGGTCAACATCTCGGGTAAATACTTTCGGCCAACGTTCTACGGCGTTGAGCGCGAAACAGGGGTTATCAACTACGACGTCGTCGAAGAAACAGCTAAACGTGAGCGGCCTAAAATGCTTATCTGCGGGGCTTCGGCCTATAGCCGCGACTGGGATTATGCCCGGCTGCGTGCCATTGCCGATGAAGTTGGGGCTTTGTTACTCGCCGATGTATCGCACCCGGCTGGTCTGATTGCCAAAGGCTTGCTGAACGATCCGCTGGCTCATGCCCATATCGTAACGACAACAACGCACAAAACCCTGCGCGGAACACGGGGTGGCATGATTATGATGCGGAACGATTTCGAGAACCCGTTTGGCATCAAAACCATGAAAGGCGAGACACGGCTGATGTCGTCGCTGCTGGACTCCGGTGTATTCCCGGGTACCCAAGGTGGACCGCTGGAACACATCATTGCCGCTAAAGCCGTTGCTTTTGGCGAAGCTCTGACCGACGATTTCTACGATTATGCGGTTCGGGTTAAATCCAATGCGCAGGCTATGGCCAAAGCATTTACCGACCGGGGCTACTCGATCATCTCGGGCGGAACCGATAATCACCTGATGCTGATCGACCTGCGCAGCAAAGGTCTGACAGGTAAGCTGGCCGAAAATACGCTCATAAAAGCCGATATCACGATCAACAAAAACATGGTGCCTTTCGACGATAAATCGCCGATGGTAACGTCCGGCATGCGGGTTGGAACGGCGGCTATGACAACTCGGGGCCTGAATGAATCGGACATGGAACAAGTTGTCGTATATATCGACAAGGTGCTGATGAATCACGATGATGCCGCTACGTTGGCAACCGTTAAAGAGGAAATCAACGAGTGGATGAAAGCATTTCCGCTCTTTAAAAGTTAATTGTGAATGTTGAATGAATGAATGAGTGAATAGCCAATTGGCGCAACCAGCTTTCACTCATTCACTCATTTACTCATTTACTCATTCGCCATTTAAAAAATGCCACTCGACCAACTGACTGACGAAGAAATTGATCAGGAAGGAAATGAAATGTCCTTTTTAGATCATCTGGAAGAACTCCGCTGGCATATTATCCGCGCTGTCGGGTCCATATTCCTGTTTGCTATTATCGCATTTATCTTCATTGAGGATATTTTCAGAGTAGTGATCTTGGGTCCTAAAAACCCTGATTTCTGGACCTATCGAATGATGTGTAAGCTGGCAGATACTACGGGCTATGCGGACCTATGTGTGAAGAAGCTTAATTTCGAGTTGCAGTCACTTGGCGTATCGGACCAGTTTACGATGGCCATGACATCATCGGCCATTATTGGTCTTTGCTTCGCCTTTCCGTATGCTTTCTGGGAAGTATGGCGCTTTATCAAGCCTGGTCTCCGGAACGTCGAAAAACAGGCTGCGCGGGGTGCCGTCTTCTTTGTTTCGCTGTTGTTCCTGCTGGGGCTGCTCTTTGGGTACTACATTGTGTCGCCCCTCGCCATCAATTTTCTGGCCAATTTCCAGATCACTCCGGAAATCAAAAACCAGTTCGACATCACATCCTACATTGGTATTCTTGTAACGCTCTCGCTGGGATGCGCCCTGATATTCCAGATGCCGATGGTTGCGTACGTGCTATCGAAAGTGGGCGTACTGACGCCCAAGTTCATGCGTGAATACCGCAAGCATGCCTGGATCGTCATTCTGGTGGTAGCCGGTATCATTACCCCATCGCCTGATATTTATAGCCAGGTCCTGGTTGCTCTACCGTTGACACTCTTGTACGAAGTAAGTATTCTGGTGTCGGCCCGGATTGAGCGAGCCCGACTCAAAGCACAGCGGGAACTGATGCAATCCTGATCAATTCCTGAGTAACGCAAAAAGGTCTGTTCACTCGAACGGACCTTTTTGCGTTACAAACCTTTACACTATCGTTAACGAATCGTAATCCAACCCTCTGGCAGCGGGGGTTCGCTCAACTGCCGGACGTACAAAACCAGAACAATGCTTACTTTCGATTTTCGCCGATACCATATCCGTTCCATCAACGCAGCCAGTGATGCCGAACGGGCGGCCATCAACCAGGAGCTGAAAGACCTGTATGCTTCGCTATCCGATGCGGAAAAAGATGTGTTCAACCAGCAGCTTCAGCTCTTCCTGTCGAAGGAAGTAGGCCGGATCAAATCCGACTATGAGTCGGTGAAGGGTGGCCTGGGCGATAACTAGATCAGATCATGCCCCGCGCTTTCAGCTCCAGGTATTTATTGACCGTATTAGCGGTCAGGTTCTGGGGGGTGGTCAGAATGCTTTGAATACCGTACTGCGTTAATTCTTTTACAATCTGCTTTTTCTCAAAAGCGAATTTCTCACCGATCGTCTTCAGGTAGATCTGTTCCGTATCTGTAGCCGGCTGATCGAGCAGGCCACGCAACTCGGTGTTCTCGAAAAAAATAACGAGCAACAAATGGTCTTTGGCCAACCGACGCAGGTAAGGCAATTGCCGGTGGAGGGCACTCACGGTTTCAAAATTGGTAAACAGCAATAACAGGCTTCGCTGCCGGATGTGGGTGCGAACACTGGTATACAGGCGTTCGTAATCCGTTTCCATAAAGCGCGTTTTCTGACGGTACAGCAATTCAAGGATCTTTAGCACCTGCCCTGAACGGCGATCAGCGGGCAGAAGCTGGCCTACCTGATCGGAAAAGGTCAGGATACCGGCCCGGTCCTGTTTCTGCAACGCAATGTTGCTCAACACCAGACTGGCGTTTATGGCGTAGTCGAGTAGCGTAAGTCCCGCAAAGGGCGACTGCATTACGCGTCCTTTGTCGATCAGGCAGTATACTGGCTGCGACCGTTCGTCCTGATAAGCATTGATCTGTAAGGACGCCCCCTGGGGGTCGCTCCGGCGGGCGGTGGCTTTCCAGTTCACTGTTCTGACATCGTCGCCGGTGGTATAAGGCCGCACCTGCTCGAATTCCATGCTGTGACCCAGCCGTCGGATACGCTTCATCCCAACCTCGCTCAGCCGATTCGTAGCCGCCAGTAGTTCGTACTGCCGCATTTGCAGGAACGACGGATATACCGCCACCATCCTCCCCGACTCGAACTGGTAACGTCGCTTAAGCAACCCCAACGGCGACAGTACAAATACGTTGACAGCGCCAAAGCTATATTCGCCCCGGCGGGTGGGCCGGAGTCCATACCGGATGGTTTGTGTTTGACGGGGACCAAGCCGGGCCTGAAAGAGCACATCACGCCGTTGAAACTGGAAAGGTATCTCATCGATAACCTCCACATCGACCTGGAAGAAATATCGATTTTCGAGGTAGATAGTCAGCGGGTTTTCGTCGCCATTGGAGAGTCGGGCCGGCACATCGCGCCGGGCAAAAAATGATTCCGTCCCGTCCGTCCGGTTGCCGCTATCCGCTGTTGGCCGGAACAGCAGCCAGGCATCGATTCCGACCAGGCCTGCGAACACGACAAATCCGACCTGTACCAGCGGAAAGTGCCATGGGAAGCCGTAGGCCGCCACGAACAGCAACACAAAAGCGATCAGGGCAAACCACAGGCGATTGGCAACGAACAAAGCGCGTATACGGGTCATTTTATGGGATGAATTTATTCGATAAGCTGGATAGTCCGTTCATCTTGCCCGGCTACTTACCTCGGCACCTCTATTTTTTGAACCAGCTGGGCTATGACCTCATCGGCGGTGCCGCCTTCCATTTCACGCTCGGGCGTAAGCAGTATCCGGTGACGCAATACCGACGCAGCTAATTCCTGTACATCTTCAGGTGTGATGAAGTCGCGGCCCCGGAGCGTAGCCAGCGCTTTGGCACTATTGAGTAAGGCCACGGATGCTCTGGGCGACGCACCCAGGTAAAGCGACTTGTTGGCGCGGGTAGCCAGCACGATCTGCGCGATGTAATCGAACAGCTTGTCTTCTACATGTACCTGATGAACCTGAGCACGCAGGGTTGCCAGTTGCGCAGCGTCCAGTACCGACTGGACCGCGTCAACGGCATCGGAAAGATGCCGGCGCTGGTGATGCCCCCGCAGGATATCTACCTCTTCGGCCGGGGCCGGGTAGCCAACAACGATCTTGAACAGAAACCGGTCCAGCTGCGCTTCCGGTAGCCGGTAGGTACCTTCCTGTTCGATGGGGTTTTGCGTAGCCAGAACCATAAACGGCTCATTGAGTCGATAGGTAATCCCATCGTTGGTGACCTGCCGTTCTTCCATCACCTCAAACAGCGCAGCCTGGGTTTTGGCTGGTGCCCGGTTGATTTCGTCGATAAGCACCAGGTTCGAAAAAATGGGGCCCTGCCTGAACGAGAACTCACCCGTTTTAGGCACAAAAATCGATGTACCCAGCACATCCGATGGCATCAGATCGGGTGTGAACTGAATGCGGCTGAAGCCAACCGACATGGTTTTGGCGAGCAGTTTAGCGGTCAATGTTTTTGCCACCCCCGGTACGCCCTCGATCAGGACGTGGCCATCAGCCAGCAGGGCCGTTAGCAGTAGATCAACCGTTTGGTGCTGGCCTACGATGACTTTTCCGACTTCGGCCCGGATGGCATTGACGGCGGTGGTAAGGCTGGTGAGGTCTATGCGGGAATTAAGCGTATCCATTCAGGCAGTTTGATTAAATTTTTCAATGGCTGCATTAAGCGTCAACAGGTCGTATTCCGATAGTGAAATACTTTTCTGGGCATTACGCAGCAAAAGGACCAACTCACGGGCATCGTCGCGGGGAATCCCACGTTTGTGAGCCAGACTGTCGGTAAACTCGTTATCCAGGTTATTTGTGTTCAGGCCGTACCGTTCTCGCAGATCAGCCAGAAAATACCGGATTCTTTTACGGGCGAGGTTATCATGATCGCCTTGCTGAAAATAAAGCCGGCCAACGGTTTTCACGAAATCTACCGATGTATTCCGGGGCGCTTCCACAACCGGGATAACGCGCTGGGTGCGCTTCCCCGCGAAAAGTGCGTAAAAGACCAGGCCGAAGACAACGATATAATAAGCCCAGTTGAGCGCAGGCTGACTCCAGACATACCGGAAAATGGATTGTTGGTCTTCATCGAACCGACCCTGCTTCAGGTATTCGTCCCAGTAGGTTGGCAAGGCTGGCAGGTAGGCCAGTGCCTTGCTGACATAATCAGACGTTTTGGGGTCGAGCACATAGTAATTCGTGAATGCCAACGGTAGATTATGCACCAGAAACTGCCCGCTACCATACCGAATCCGAATAAATACAGGTTCGTTCCGGGCATTACGCCCCAGGACAGTCACGCCCGTTTGTTTGGTCACGGTCAGAAAATTCCGGCCATCGTCATGGAAGAAGTTGTAGCCCCCAGGCTTCCGGAGTTGCCGGTTCACCAGGTTCTGTCGCAACGTCGTATCGGCTTTTGTCGGGTCTTTCACCTCAGCCTTGAAGCCAAGTACCCTACCTAATGTGTCGGGTAAGTCGTAGGCCGATATGAAGACGTTGTTACCCCGCCGGACGTAATTCAGTAATTGCTTCAGGTCGTTACCATCGACCTTAAAGTTCTGGCTTACAAAAACGTAATTACTTCGGCCAGTCAATTTTTCTGTGGTCAGGAAATTGTAAACGGGCAAACGCACCGACTTGACCGCTGGCTGTTGCATTACGGCCGGGAGTAATTCATAAAGCGCCTGCGTACCGAACGGAATTTTAGTATCGTTCCGGTACGTAGGCGTCCAGTCGAGCGGCTTGGGGCGGTAGTACTCGAACACGACATAAGCCCCTATCGTAGCCAGTAGAATCAGTAAGTATTTATTAGGCTTCAACGGTGATTTCTACGGGGTTTCCCGCCTTTTATACGTTATGGCTACTGGACGAAGAGTCGGTTGAAGGTTTGAAACTGCTGACGGATCGCTTCAAATCGGGTTTCATCTACCGGAGAATCACCGTACCAGACAAACTCGAACTGGCGTGTCAGCGTTTCAAAATCAGCTTGCAGGGGTGATGCCAGCTCATATACATACTGCCGGTTGGTTTTGTCGGGCTTATACTGAATATGAGCCGTGTCGGTCAGTTGTTTTAACGTTCGTAAATAAAGTAGCCGTATTGCCAGCCGGTAGCTGCGTCCATTCACCGCTTCTTCTATGGCCCTGTCGAAATCAATCGCATGGATATTTTCCGTCAGGTTTTCGTAATCCAACTGGCCTGACTGGGCTCGTTTGGAAAACAGGAAGCCCATTACTTCGGCTTTCATGAGCAGGTACACCACCAGTCCGGCAATGAGTACCAGCACCACATATTGCCCGACATTTTTATAAGCCTGACTCCGGAAGAAATCACCGATTTTACGCCACAGCCATTGCCCGAACCGGGCCATCGGGTTTTCGGGCGGTGGGGTATCGCGGCCATACTGATAGTCGCGGTCGGTTTGTAGCTCACGAAGGCGCCCAGCGTTGGGATACCGAATCTGTACCGGCAGCTGGTCGTCAGGCGCGTTTACAGCCTTAGCAGGCGCTTTGGCTGATTGCGCCAACGAACTGATCGGTCCGATAGCGGTCAGAATCAGCAACCAAACCAGCAGCGCCTGCCATTTAGTACGGCTACTCCTCATTCCGGTCGTGGGGTTGTGATGGAGCACCAATGTTATCGATGGCCGAAAGCAAGCCCCGGCCTTCCTGCCGCTCAACCAGATTGGTGTACTGGAATCCGATAGCCAGGTACAAAATAGAATTGAGTAAAGTCCGCCCAACGAGCGCAATGACGTTTCCAATTACCAGCCAGCCAGTTGAAACATCGGGCAACATTTTTGCGCCGATAAAAAACCCAATGATGGCCGTAGGGAGGGCAAAAATCATCCCTACAATGGTAACGATGATGGCCATAACTATCAGTAGTCCGAACGTGGACCACCACTTGTCGCGGATCAGCTTGAAGCAGCGTTCCAGGGTTTCACCGAAGCTGGCCCCCTCGAACGATGTTACGGCTAGTGCAAGTGATAGCACAACCGCCACATAAATACCCGGAATAACGAAAAACAGCATACCAACAGCTGTAAAAATCGATCCCAGCACCGAGATGATGATAGCGCGCCCAATGACAGGTTGCATCTCAGCCCACACGCTGGCCACTGAAACGTCCTGCCCCCCTGTGCGTTCATATACCTTCATGTGGGCATAGGTAGCCAACACGACCGTCACGTTGGCCAGCAGGCCAAACAGCATGGCTAACCAAAATGCAGGCGACATGAGCTGAGCCATTGCCTGAAGCACCACCATTGGATTGCTGGATTGTGACTGGGCCATTTCGTTGGTCAGGCGCAGCATATTGGATTGCAGGATTCCCGATGCTATGCCGGCTACTACGGCCACCGGGGCTACAATATAAAGCAACACCATGCCCAGGCTTCGGAAGTTCTGGATAATGTACTGAAAGGTAACGTTGATCTTGTTACCAAAATCGCGCTGCTGGAAAAGTTGAATCATGGCTGTACTTTACGGTTAAGGTGAATTGGATAGATAATGAAGTACCAGATAATAAAAGCGGCTGAAATCAGGATAATACTTCCGCTAACGAGGGGCGGCAGGGTAAGGCGTGTAATGAAGCTTTCCAGAAAACCAGCGGCAATGAAAATAGGGACCAGCCCCACCGCAATTTTCAGACCCTGCCTGATCCCGCGTTTGAACGAATCCAGCCGGGAGAACGTACCGGGAAAGAGCAGACTGTTGCCAACGGTAAGGCCTGCACAACCCGCAATAACGATGGCCGATATCTCCAGTGTGCCGTGAACCCAGATTTTCAGTACCGAGTCCAGCAATAACCCCCGCTCGTAAAAAAAATACTGAAATGAACCGAGCATCACGCCGTTGTAGAAGAGCATGGCGATCGTGCCGAACGATGCGAACAGCCCGAAAATAAAGGTCCGGAACGCTACGTAAATATTGTTGAGTGTGATCTGCACAAACATCGTAGCCTGATCGCTGCTGTTATACACACCCAGCGGATCGCCTTTCCTGATGTTTTCGAGCGTCATATTCACGTATTGATCGCCTAGAATCAGTCGGACAAATGTATTGTCGTGTGCCGCCGACACCCAGCCCAGCACACAGGCTATCAGAAATATACCGGCCGATACAGCCAGTAGCCGCTGCGATTGCCGAAACAAGAGTGGTAGCTCGTACTGCCAGAAAGTAATAAACCGGCTACGGTCGTCGCGCCGGTTCTGCATCAATCCCCGGTGCATCTGCGCCGTTAGCCCGTTCAGGTACCGCGTAACGTTTGAGTCGGGATAGAAGGTACGGGCATACGATAGATCATCGGTCAGTTCCACAAAGCGTTCCGTTAGTTCATCAGGATTGCGGGATGGATTTTGCTCGATGGCCTGCCACTTGTCGGTATTGCGTTTAACAAATTGAGATTCGCGCATACAGGCGTTAAATCAGTCAGGAAGTTGCCAGGTCTGTCAGTCAAACTCGATAAATGGCAGAAAGCGAAAATTTGGCGAATAATGTGGTAAAGACAAACTATCTGGGTACTAATTTTGAGAAATCTACCGGGTGCAACTATCTGACTAATCAACCTACTAACTGCTTTCATGTCCGTTGCTATTCGCACCTCCCAAAACGTTCTGCTTGAATATGAACCCGCCAGCCTTGGCGACCGGATTCTAGCCACCTTACTCGATTATGTTGTATTTCTGGGCTGGTTCCTCCTCACGCTGGGTGTGCCGGCTGCTATGGGCCTTCGGTTAGGCAACTATTACACCCTGCTGGTCGGCGTGTTGCCGATTGGTTTTTACGATCTGATCTGCGAATGGCTACTCAATGGGCGTAGTGTGGGGAAACTGGCCATGGAAACCCGCGTTGTCATGCTCGATGGATCTCAACCGGGCCTGGGCGCTTACCTGATCCGGTGGCTGCTCCGTATTGTCGAGTCTGTTGTGTTCTTTGGCGGTGTTGTTCCGGTGATTACGGTAGCGGCTAATGGGAAAGGCCAGCGCCTGGGCGATATTGCCGCTGGCACAACCGTCGTTAAAGCGAAACCGGCTGTTTCACTGAACGATATTCTGATCCGTCCGTTGCCTGATTCATACAATGTTCAGTTTCCTGACGCACGACTGCTGTCTGACCGCGATATCCATATCGTACGGCAGGTACTTCAGCGGGGCGACGAATGGGTTCTAAA
This sequence comes from Spirosoma utsteinense, assembly GCF_014282275.1. Classification (GTDB taxonomy): domain Bacteria; phylum Bacteroidota; class Bacteroidia; order Cytophagales; family Spirosomataceae; genus Spirosoma; species Spirosoma utsteinense. The sequence continues at coordinate 94,133 of NZ_VFIA01000016.1, read as the reverse complement.
CCGCACAGCCGATAAAATCAAAGAGGTAACCGGTATTCGGAGCGAATTGAGCAACCGGGCTTTTCTGGAAACCATTTGTACAGATTATCAATTTGTAACAACCCAATAAACAAACACAGATCGAACGGATCAAGCATTCAGACCTGTGTTCTACCCTTACTATATGGCACTGCAAGAATCCATTAAATCGCTCGCCCGACACTATGCGGCCGACATCGTCCAGACCCGCCGACACCTGCACGCCCACCCCGAACTGTCGTTTCAGGAACGCAACACGGCCCGTTTCGTTGCCGATCAACTCAGGGCTATTGGTATCCAGCCTCAGGAAGGAGTGGCCGATACAGGACTGGTAGCGCTGATCGAAGGACGAAAAGGGACCGAGTCCGCCGGCAATCGGGTTATTGCGCTCCGGGCCGACATGGACGCGCTCCCGATCCACGAAGCCAACAATGTACCCTATAAATCGACCGTCGAGGGCGTCATGCATGCCTGCGGACACGATGCTCATACGGCTAGTTTGCTGGGCGTGGCGCGCATTCTTAACGTACTGCGCGATGAGTTTGACGGAACGGTAAAGCTGGTGTTTCAGCCGGGCGAAGAGAAAGCCCCCGGTGGTGCTTCGCTCATGATCAAGGAAGGCGTTCTGGAGAATCCCACACCCGTGAGCATGATCGGTCAGCACGTAGCCCCTAATATTCCCGTTGGTAAAATCGGCTTTCGCGAAGGTATGTACATGGCCAGCACCGATGAACTGTACCTGACCGTCCGCGGCAAAGGCGGGCACGCGGCTATGCCCGACAGCCTGGTCGATCCGGTGCTGATTGCGTCGCACATCATCGTTGCGTTGCAGCAGATCATCAGCCGCAACCGCCCGCCGGCCAGTCCTTCTGTGTTGTCGTTCGGCCGGTTTATTGCCGACGGTGTCACCAACGTCATTCCAAACGAGGTCACCATTCAGGGTACGTTCCGGTGTATGAATGAGGAGTGGCGGGCCGAGGGTAAGAAGCGGATGGTCAAACTGGCCGAAGGCATTGCCGAAGCCATGGGCGGTAGTTGCGAATTTACCATCGTCAACGGCTACCCTTACCTGAAAAATCACCCCGAACTGACCCGGCGTGTTCGGGCGCAGGCGGTGGAGTATATGGGCCAGGAAAACGTAGTCGATCTCGATCTATGGATGGCGGGCGAAGACTTTGCCTTCTACTCGCAGGTCGTCGACTCGTGCTTCTACCGACTTGGTACGCGCAACGAAGAACGGGGCATTATATCAGGTGTCCATACGCCAACGTTTGATATTGACGAGGCCTCACTGGAAACCGGTGCCGGGCTCATGAGTTGGCTGGCCGTTCGTGAATTAGCGGCTATGACTAGCTAGTTGACTCACCCCAAAACCAGCTTCATTTACCGGGTAGTCCGGTTGAACGTATGCCACCCGATAGGTGAAGTAACACCCACCCGCAACCATGAAAAATAGCGGTTTATTATTGATTTTCTTTCTGGCCGTAACGGGTTTCGTCACTAGCTGTAAAGACACGTCTCCGGCTTTCTCCTCGGGAGCGGGCGACTTACGTATCGTTGGCACATGGCAGCTGCATGAACGCCGGTTCCCCAAAGATTCTACCTACCGGGTGCCGGTTTACGCGACCCGACCTGACACGGTCATTACCAATCGGGATACTGTTTATACGACCCGGCCAGACACGCTTTCCGTTTTACGCGACACCTCGTTTTACGTGACCAGGCGGTACGCTGGGCTGAGGCCTCAAACGCTTACCTTCGACAGCGAAGGCAACTTATCTACCAGTGGCAGCGAGATGACGTATTATACCCCCATCCGGCAGTTCCGCGTCGATTCGACGTTTGACGAAGGCCTGGGCGTCAATTTATATATCAATACCAACGGTGCCAACGTTTCTTTTCGGCAAAAGCTAAGCTTTGTGCGGGACACCCTGATCCTAAGCCAGCGTTGCGACCAGCCCTGTTATCTGAAGTTAGTACGCCTGCGGTAAGGTAGGTACGACAACCCTGCCAGTGGTCCGCCAGGACCCTGGTAGTGGTTTTGAAAGATTTAGCCACTGGATTCTTTAAAACCACTACCAGGGTCCTGGCGGACCACTGGCAGGGTTGACACAGAAAATCCCGGTCAGCAGTGGCTATAAACCACCGCTGACCGGGATTTTTTGTGTCTGGCTTTGCTGCCTAGCCCTGAACGTTTGTCGAGGTCAGCTTGGCACCCAGATACTCCCGGTTCATCCGGGCAATGTGATCAAGTGAGATCGACTTGGGACACTCCACCGAGCAGGCACCCGTAAATGAGCAGGCACCGAATCCTTCAGCATCCATCTGCGCAACCATGCGTTCGGCACGCTCCGTGCTCTCAGCCTGTCCCTGTGGCAGCACCGCCATATGCGATACTTTTGCCGCCACGAACAACATAGCCGATGCATTTTTGCAGGCTGCCACGCAGGCACCACAGCCGATACACTGAGCCGCATCCATTGCCTCATCAGCGATGCTACGGGGGATAAGTGTTTCGTTGGCATCACGGGCCGAACCCGTGTTTACCGATACGTAACCACCCGACTGAATGACCCGGTCAAAGGCTGTCCGGTCGACCATCAGGTCTTTGATAACCGGGAACGCCCGTGACCGCCAGGGCTCAACTACGATCGTATCGCCGTCGTTGAAGGAGCGCATGTGCAACTGGCAGGTTGTGGCACCCGTTTGCGGACCATGAGCACGGCCATTGATGTACATACTGCACGAACCACAAATACCTTCCCGGCAATCGTGATCGAAAGCAATAATCTCTTCGCCCTTTTTGGTCAGCTCGCCGTTCAGCACGTCGAACATCTCCAGAAACGACATATCGGGGGATATTTTATCCAGTTGGTACTCAACCAGTTTACCCTCCGTATTATTATTTTTCTGTCTCCAGACTTTAAGATTGATTTTCATGGTAAATGGTCAGAAGTCGTAGTAGTCGTAAGTCAAAAGTGGGGTCGTAGTGTAAGGTTTTCTTACGACTTCCGACTGCTTCGACTTACGACTAGTTCAACTATTATTTATAGCTACGCTGGGTGAGTTTCACGTTTTCGAACTCAAGTGGTTCTTTATTCAGCAACTCAGGCTGGTTTTCACCCTGAAACTGCCAGGCAGCTACGTAAGTAAAGTTCGCATCGTCGCGCAGGGCTTCACCCTCTTCGGTCTGGAACTCCTCACGGAAGTGACCTCCGCACGATTCGTTCCGGGCCAGCGCGTCATCGACCATCAGTTCGCCCAGTTCGATGAAGTCGGCAACCCGACCGGCATGCTCAAGCGACTGGTTCATCTCGTCGCCTTCGCCCGTTACCCGAACGTTGCTCCAGAACTCTTTCTTCAGGTCCTGAATCAGGCCTTTCGCTTTCGTCAGTCCTTCGGCGTTCCGCGACATACCGCAGTATTCCCACATGATATGGCCCAGACGCTTGTGGAAGCTATCGACCGGCTCAGTGCCTTTGATCGACAGGAACCGCTGCGTCATGTCCGACACGTGTTGCTCGGCTTCTTTAAAAGCAGGACTGTCGACTGATACTTTATCGGCCGGACCAATCGTAGCCAGGTAGTCTCCTACTGTGTAGGGAACCACGAAATAACCATCGGCCAGACCCTGCATCAGCGCCGACGCACCCAGGCGGTTAGCACCGTGATCAGAGAAGTTCGCTTCGCCAAGCGCGTACAGACCCGGTACGCTGGTCATCAGGTTGTAATCGACCCACAAACCGCCCATTGTATAGTGGACAGCCGGGTAGATCATCATCGGCATCTCGTACGGGTTGTCGTCGACGATCTTTTCATACATCTCGAACAGGTTACCATACTTGGCTTCGATAGTCTTCTTACCATCGCGCTTGATAGCATCGGCAAAGTCGAGGTATACAGCCAGACCTGTAGCGGCAACGCCACGTCCTTCGTCGCAAACGTGCTTGGCGTTACGGGAAGCTACGTCACGTGGCACCAGGTTACCGAACGACGGATACCGGCGCTCCAGGAAGTAGTCGCGCTGATCTTCGGTCAGGTCGGTTGCTTTCAGCTGGCCTTTCCGGATCTTCTCGGCATCTTCTTTGGTTTTTGGTACCCATACCCGACCATCGTTCCGCAGCGACTCCGACATCAGTGTCAGCTTGGATTGGTAGTCCCCTTTAACGGGAATACAGGTTGGGTGAATCTGGGTATAGCATGGATTGGCGAAAAACGCACCCCGTTTGTGTGCCCGCCAGGCGGCCGTCACGTTGGAGTTCATGGCGTTTGTCGACAGGTAGAACACGTTACCGTAGCCCCCGGTGCAGAGTAAAACGGCATGGGCCGAGTGCGACTCAATTTTACCTGTAATGAGGTTACGGGTAACAATACCGCGTGTCTTACCGCCTTCAACGACAACGTCGAGGAGTTCGGTACGGGTAATCAGTTTCACCTTGCCATTGGTCACCTGACGGCTCAGAGCCGAGTAGGCACCCAGCAACAGCTGCTGCCCGGTTTGACCGCGGGCATAGAACGTACGCGACACCTGCGCACCACCGAACGAACGGTTGGCCAGCAAGCCGCCGTACTCACGGGCGAAGGGTACACCCTGGGCTACACACTGGTCGATGATATTAACACTCACTTCGGCCAGCCGGTACACGTTTCCTTCCCGGGCGCGGTAGTCACCCCCCTTGATTGTATCATAGAACAGACGGAAAACGCTGTCTCCATCGTTCTGGTAGTTCTTGGCCGCATTGATACCACCCTGAGCCGCAATGGAGTGCGCGCGCCGGGGGCTGTCGTGGAAGGTAAACGCCTTGACGTTATACCCCAGTTCAGCAAGTGAAGCAGCCGCCGAAGCGCCGGCCAGACCCGTGCCAACTACGATAATATCATACTTCCGTTTGTTAGCCGGATTCACCAGCTTCAAACCAAATTTATGCCGGGACCACTTTTCGGCTAACGGTCCTTCGGGGATTTTGGACTCCAGATTCATGAATTTACCATTTTAAAGAGTGAATGAGTGGAAGAGTAGCTAAGCGAAAGTGGCCGGTCCGGTCGTCTGCCTAGCTACGTCTTTCGCTCTTTAAATTATCCCGTGAACTTGCAAAAACACATAGATCGGCATGGCCGCAAAAGCAGCCGGTATGATCAATGCAAAGAAATAACGGCCCACGAACTCGATCATAGGCGTATATTTTGTGTGCCGGATACCCAGGGACTGAAAGCCACTCTGGAACCCGTGAGCGAGGTGAAAGCCGATAGCGACCATCGAAATAACGTACAGCAGCACATACCACCATTGCGAAAACGCTTCCTTAACGACAGCATACAGGTCTTTGTACTGCTTCCCATCATACTCCGCCATCGGTACCGATCCAAAGTGCATCTCGTACCAGAACGTGCGCATGTGAATGATGATGAACAGCAACAGTACCGTACCCAGAATACCCATGTTACGGGACGACCAGGGGCTGTTAGCTTCCGGACGCGAGTAGGCATACTTAACGGGTCGCGAAGACTGGTTGTGGCGCGTGAGCACCCAGGCCATTAAGGCATGTGCCAGAATAGAGGTGTAGAGCAGATAAGAAACGGTAATAATGACTGGGTTGTGGGTCATGAAGTACGTATACTCATTGAACGCCCGCCCATTATCGCCCTTAAATAGCTGTAGATTGCCAGCCATATGGACAATCAGAAATGAACTTAAAAACAGTCCCGTCAGCGACATGATGACCTTGCGGCCGAGGGAGCTGGATAGTGTTTGTGTTACCCAAGCCATAGGATGAACGACACGAAAATTTAGTGGTTAACCAATTGAGAAAAAGCCGGTTTAAACGGCGCATCAAAACTAAAGCACAAACCCGTTGGAAACAAGATTAGTCAACTTTTTCAACGATTTTACGTCTAACAGAGAAGGCCGAAAAATTCAACAAATCACTCAATTCTCTAACAGCGTGTGTCTTTTTTTTGTTTGTTGTTGCGTGCTTATTTACACCTGTAATTGAACAGAGGTACAACTTCACGCCACCGATCGGTTAACGCCCGCCAGCCCTCTTGCCAATACCTATCCTTGACCCGAGCCAATTAACAGGCTTACTTTGCATCCCCGATGGCAATTATCACGCGGGTATATTACTATGAATGCATATGTTTTCCCGGGACAGGGCTCCCAGTTTCGTGGCATGGGGCAGGACTTGTACCAGCAGTCAGAACAAGTTCGCCGGTTATTCGATCAGGCTAATGAGGTACTGGGCTATGACCTGACTCACATCATGTTTGAGGGAACAGACGAAGACCTTAAACAAACGATCTATACACAACCCGCTGTATTTCTGCATGGTGTTACGCTGGCCCTGACAACCGATTCGTTCAAACCGGATATGGTAGCAGGTCATTCGCTCGGCGAGTTGTCGGCCCTGACAGCGGCTGGGGTCCTCTCGTTTACCGACGGCCTGCAGTTGGCTTCTGTTCGCGCCACGGCCATGCAAAGGGCCTGTGAACTGGTACCATCGAGTATGGCAGCTGTTCTGGGCTTGTCCGATGCCGCCATTGAAGAGGTGTGTGCCGGTATTACGGAAGAGATTGTTGTGCCGGCTAATTATAACTGCCCGGGTCAGGTCGTTATTTCAGGTAGTGTAGCAGGTTTGCAGCTGGCCGAAGAGCGGCTCAAAGTGGCTGGAGCCAAACGGGTGGTTCCGCTAGCCGTGAGCGGTGCTTTCCACTCCCCGTTTATGGAACCTGCACAAACAGAATTTGCCGAGGCCGTTGAGCGGATGACGTTTAATGCACCCCGTTGTTTTGTTTATCAAAATGTCGACGCTCAACCGGCTACCGATCCTGCCCGCATCAAGGCTAATCTGATTGCCCAGCTAACATCACCTGTGCGCTGGACCCAGTCGATTGAAAAGATGGTAACAGATGGCGCTTTGTCGTTCACGGAGTGCGGTCCGGGCAAGGTATTGCAGGGGCTGATCAAAAAAATAAGCCCCTCGGCAACGATTTCAGGAATATAATCAGCACGTGTCAGCTCGTAGGGCTCTTGATTATCAACGGAAAGCAAATAAATAACGGATGACAATGTCAAAAAAAGGAAACGAAGCTTGTTTTTACCAATCGTCATCCGTTATCTTTGCACTCGCAAATAGTAAAGGCCCGATAGTATAAGGGTAGTACGACAGATTTTGGTTCTGTTTGTGGAGGTTCGAATCCTTCTCGGGCTACACCCTAAAGCCACTCAGCATTAGCCGAGTGGCTTTTTTTTGTTTTTCGAGATTTAAGTAAATCCTTAGTATACATGTCTGTATTTAATAATTTTTTACCACAAGTTGATTATATTTTTTTGCTTATCTTTTAAAATTCACTTCCTTTGCTAAAAGTAATCAATAGTGACTTGTTGTACGCATTTAATCAATATTATTCTATTGACTCTACTGAGTCATACGAACGAAACTACCGCAATTAGGGCATATAAAGTAGTATACTACTGATATGTTGTCATCTGACGTCACAATTTATTGTATCATTAATAATACCAAAGTGTGACCTACATTGCTCTTTGCAGTCAAACAAGTATAAACTCTTGAATTTAAATAAAGAACGTATTCAATGGAGAAGGACGAGAAAGTAAGACGGAACCGGGCTAAGACCACTCAACGCATTGTGGAAGCGTTGGAAGAAGTCATTGCTGAGCGGGGTCTCGAGGGCGTAGGAGTAAACCGGGTAGCCGAAAAGGCTAATGTCAGCAAGGTGTTGATTTACCGGTATTTCGGTGGTATGGAAGGCTTGCTTGAGTATTATGTGAAAATGGGCAAACTGTTTCCTGTCTTCAATCCTGCCGTACTTGACCAAATTCGTCCTTTACACGAGTCGGATGTGGCTCGTATCTGGTATCGACAGGTAATTCAGACATATCGCTATTTCCGCACGTTCAAAGCGGCTCGCGAGATCCTGAAAGCCAGCGTTATCGAAAATGACTCCATTGCCGAAACAACTGCCCGTGCTCAGGATGAAGAAATGACACGGCTCGTTGAGCAGTTATCTTTTGTGAAAGGCGCTGATACACAAGCTATTTCAGCTGTAGTCCTGGGTGCTATGACCTATCTGACTATAATGGCTCAAAACGACCGCACGATGATCAGTATTGATCTGCGGAGCGAAGAAGGCTGGAAACGTATCGAAAACGCCGTTAAAGCTATCTACATCGCACTGAACCGGATGGCGATCCAATCGAAAGAAGTTGATTTGGAATTACAATCTGTTCAACTGCCAGTAGCGCAGTGGTAACCTATATACCTTACAAAGTAACGAGCCGATGATCTTATAGATCATCGGCTCGTTACTTTGTAAACAGTTTGTATTCTACCTGTTACTGAATCTGCACCGTCTTCCGTTGAATGCCAACGCCTTTTATTGTCAACGATTTCCACTTCTTCGGCAACTTCGTTTTTAATTGCGTGATACCGGCGTCGTTTATATCCAGGCCGCCAAAGCCGTTCAGTACTGCCTGTAGCATCCCCCCGGCACCCGTTGCGAAATAAGGATTGGTCCCACCGGCCGTTTCGGCCAAAACGCCAAACGGAGGTACCTCATTCGGCTTATAACTCTTAACAAACCAGTTATATGCTTTATCCGTATCACCCAGGCGGGCGTTGAGTGTCGCTAAGGCCGACCAACCCATTGCGGGTCCTTCGGGGGAATACTTCGGTTCATAATAAATCAGATCCTTCCGAATAGCGGCTTCGCCTGTCACTATAGTTAATGGATAAGCCAATAGGTTTACATCAGCCTGCTTGATCATAACTCCTGAGTAGGTTCTGTTCTCCCTGGTCGTTCCGTCGGGAAACTTCAGAATAGGTATATTATCAGCTACTACCTTCCAGTCAGGATTAGGTGTCAGACCAAGTTCCTGCGCTGCCTGGCTGGCATACTGGAGCGATGTTTTGGCCATTCCGTTTGTAAACGCGTTATCGTCTATATTTTCCTGCCATTCGTTTGCCCCAATAACGTTGTTGATATGGTACTTACCGGGCTGACCCGCTGGTCCGACCTCCCGTTCAACACGGCTGGCCCAGAAATCGGCAACCTCTTTTAACATCGGATAACCCCGCGTACGAAGCCATTCCTTATCTTTTGTCACCTGGTAATATTTCCAGAAGGCCCACCCAACGCAGCCCGTAATGTGGTGCTGGAAGGGGCCCGTCAATGCCCATACAGGTGTCGCTTCCTGCCCGTCGGCATCGGACTCCCACGGAAACATCACGCCTGCGTATCCGTGACTGAAGGCGTTCTGTTTGGCCATAGCCATGCGCTCGAATCGGTACTCAAGTATCGATCGGGCAATTTCAGGTTTAAGCATCAGAATTGGCGGATACATCCACAGCTCGGTATCCCAGAATACGTGCCCGTTATAGCCCAACCCCGACAGGCCCATTGGTGATAAGCTATAGCCCGTGCCCTCCCGGACAAAGGAGTACAAATGATAAAGTGCCGATCGAACCGCCCGCTGCGCGTCGGGGTCACCGTCGATGACGATATCACTCTGCCAGAGTTTGACCCACTCCGCATTATGCCGCATCAGAAGCCGCTCGGTACGTTCCAGTGCGGCAAACAACGTCAATCGTTCGGCTTCGTTATGGGGATCGGCCGTATGGGCCGTTGACGATACAGAGCCAACCACGCTGAATTTGTAGGTTTCGCCCGCTTTCAGCTTCTTTTTAAACTTGGCGAGGTGCATGTTGTAATCCCAGTCTTCATGAATTACATCAGGCTCCTGCCCGTGGGGTTCGTTAAAAATAAAGCTGTTCGATGCCGCTACGGTATGTTTTCCCGATGGACTCTTGGCTACCGATGTCAGCAACCGGATTGTCACGTGTTCGCGGTCAATTTCAGCATAGAAATTTTTGACTTCTTTGAGGTTTTCCGGCGTTTCAATAACACTCATCGGTATGATCTCACAATCTTTCTTCGCTGTAATTTCAACCATCGTCAAAGTCGAATAAGGCAGGTGGCGGAGGGCCATCACCTGTTGCTGAACGCTGACCTTATCCTGATAATCGAAGGTAGTGGTCAGCACCGCTTTCTGCATATCGAGGGTTTGGCGGTAGTTGCTAATGGATTTTTGCCCAATTCGCTGCCCGTCAACATCGAGGTTCATATTCACAAAATTGAACACCTTCAGGATATTCGAGACACGCCCGCGACCATAGGTATCGAATGCTCCATTCAGCACCACATCTTTTACTTTCATGGGCTCAGGCGACGAAACCAGGCCAATCATTCCATTAGCGACGGTAATGCCGTAATAGTTGGCCGGGTCAATAGCCTGTGCGACAATTTGCCAGTCAGCGGAAGTGGATTGTGCCCTCGTTGCTACTACACACCAGGGCGTTAGCAACAGCAGGCAGCTGAACATTATTTTTTTTACCATGCGTGTCCTAAGATGGAATAAAGGCTAAAAATAATTCTATTTCATCTGATTCGTACCCTATTATCTCCATCTTCCTTATTCTGGGTTATAGGTTAGCTGAAGAACCAGTGCCTGTGCTCCATCCTGGTTAGCGCGCTGCCAGCCAATAGACAGTGGAAAGTGCTTCCCCGCATATACCTCAACGCCCAGGATGAGCTGGCCAAGGCTATGCTGACCTGATATAAAGTCGCCCAGCAAGTGCACTTTCTGATAGAAAATACCCGCGTCGAAACCGGCCTGATAGCCTGTCCTCCGACCTTCGCCGGCATACCTCGAATTGGCCCCATACACACCCATCGACCAGTTATAGTGTTCATCGTGAAACGAACCGGCCACGTGTGCATACGCGTAGCCTACCAGTTTGCTTTTCGACCTTGGACTCATGTTCACGCCTGCCTGCATACCAACAGCAACTTCAATATGCTTGGTGATATCGAACGCTTTCTGGCTGTTCAGCAGCAGCAGGGGACCATAAGCTTCCTGAACGGTTGAGTCATTAAGCGTGAACCGACGTTCAGACGGCAGGTAATCGAGGTTATATACGTTTAATCCAATTTCCCATTCCCGGCCCAATCCATAATTGACCGTAGTGCCCGCTCGAAAAGACTCGCCAAAACTGACCTGCTGCTGAACAGACACCTTGTGCTTATCAACAACGTCCGATGAGGGAACGTTGAAGTACGTTTGCTGAGCATAGCTGTGCTGGACGGTCGTGACGAAAAGGAGTAAAAGCGTTTTCCAAATGGTGAGCTTCATAAAGCGTTTTGAGTTGAGTATGTGAGGTTGAGGTTTCGCGCGGCAGGGTAGTACCGGTTAGCGTTCTCATACAACAGGGGAATGGCTGCTGTGTTAGGTGCAGGCTGAAAATACGCGTTCTATTACCAGCCCGCATAAAAAAAGGTCTGGCTCCATTACTGAACCAGACCTCTCGACGGGCTACCCGTAACTTACCGATTCGCTACCGACGACTTGCGGGTATGGATTTTCTGAAGTATCCACTTCCCTACGTTTTCGCCTTCTATCTGGCCATTCGTCATCGCAGAACGATAGTGAATACCGCCGTACAGCCGGCTGATGGAGGCTTCATCGGCCGCTTCCCGAATCGATTTGAATGAGCGGACACCGTGGCCGTATTTAAATTCTGTCGAGTCAGTAAAGGCAATATTGTCGCCCATCAGGTTCGTCATAACGGTGGCAGCGGCCGTTGAAATGACGCTGTGACCGCTGGGGTATTCCGGAAAGGGGGGCGTTTGCAGAAAGGGGGTCCATTGAGGGTCTACGTGCTTGTTGATGACGGTTTCGGGCCGAACCGTATTGCTACGGTACTTTTCGTCCCAACACGAGATAAACCCATCAGTCAGCGCAAACGAGGTCAGCACATAGGCTTCTACAGTCGGCATCAGAGCCATCTTCTTTTGCCGGGCTACCGTTTCGGCAATAGCCAGCCAGTGTCCACCTGGCGTCATCTTCTTCGATGCATAGGATACATGGCCCGCTACATTCATCACGAAGGCGTTATCATCCCAGAAATAAGCAATATCCTGCTGCTGCTTGCTCAGTGATTTGCCTATCTCGTAGACTTCCTGAAGTTCCTTTTGATAAGGGCTCCCTTTGGTCAGGTTGTAGGCGTAGGGACGCGCTGGCATAAACTGATTGCATGTATCCATGGCCCAGCAGCGAAGTTTGTTCCACTGTGGTTCGGCAGCATCCATATAGGCCGGGGGCGTTGGCACCCAGGTTCCATCGGCATTGGTAACGGTATGTTTGAAACCGCGCGTTTGCTTATAGTTGTCCTTAGCCGCATAGTCCAGCACATGCTTGGCAATGGCTTCCCCGTAGGCCAATGAGCGATCATAGACCTCGTCAGGAACACCATCTTTTTTGTACTGCTCGTAGAAGGGTTTCTCAAATTCGTCGTAAAAATCGACCGAGAACGTCAGGGCGCGGGCTACTGTCAGAAAGGCGCTGGCGCTGGCCAGCGGGAAACAATAGTCTTTGCCGGGTTCGGGCTTCGGGCCCGACTGAAATCGCTTGAGCTGGCCACCCAGCGATTCATAATTGGGGTCGAAGGGAACGAGCGCTTCATACCCGGCCAGGTTCGCATAGGCATAAATCCGGCTGGCTACGGGCGGGGAAAAAATGTCGTGAATCACAACCTGAGTCAGTTTGTCGAGCGCGGCATTGTAATACGCAGGGTTGGCCGCTTTTGCATTATACTCGGCGGGTGTAGCAGGCTTCTGACAACCAGCAAGGCCAAGCACCAGCACGACCAGCAGTGAGTTATATCGAAGCAGTAAGTTCATACGATTAAAAGACAAGTTAAAAGCATACGTAAGCCATGACCGGGAATAGACATGCTTACAAAATTAACAGAAAATATCGGACAAAATAAAGATACCCGCTGAGTGTGATTAGTTTACAGGCCTGAAAAGCTGGGTACCGGCTCCATTCCGGGCCACAATGACGTATATACCCTGTCCTGTGCGTACCGACCGGATATCCCGGATCTCGCCGTTCAGCAAAAACCCGCCGTCTACGCCCGATGCAGCGGTAAACGTCCCGCGCCCATCGTTTCTTAGTATCAGCCCGTTGCTGGCATCGTACCGGCCCTGATACATGCTGGCTCCGTAAAAATTCCCGCCTGCCAGTACATCCAGATCGCCATCCTGGTCAACATCGTAAGGTAGTAGCGCAAACAGTTTGGAAACCTGCGCCAGCATGGGTAACGCATGTACGAAAAAGGCAGGCTTCCCGTTTCGTTTAGACTGATTTTCGAGGTAAATCGAGGCAAACTGGTCGACCATAAATTCATCGGCTCCCTGTAATTCGCTGCTGGTTAGCACATCGGTAATCGGCTTACCGGCAAAGGAGGCATAGTTGGTAAATCGCTTGTTGATGATACCGGGTAGCTGTTTGCCCAGTTCATCTTTCGTCGCTACCGGAAACCAGTTGTCATCTCCCCTATCGTAGGTAATGATCTGTTCAACGCGCTGGTTGTTGTCGATGTCCTTCACCCACATCTTCAGCCGGGCTGTTCCTCCCGAAGCGGGGCTTTTGTGAAACTTGGTATTTGTGCCAATATTAGCCGCCATGAGGTCTATATCGCCATCGCGGTCAAAATCGGCGGCAACGATGCGCTGGTATAAACCATTCAATGGCGTCGCATCGACCGTAAAGGGCTCACTTTCGGCAAATGTGCCCTTGTCATTCACGAAGATGCGTATGGGCATCCAGTCGCCCGCCAGAATCAGATCGACGTCTTTATCGCCATCATAGTCAGCCCAGACGGCATCGGTGATCAGGCCCGCTTTACGCAGCGTACGGGCAAGCTGATCGGTTTGATCGGTGAAGCGTCCGCGGCCATCATTGATGAGTAAGTATGAGTTGGGCGATTTCCCATAGGCAAACCCCACCACCCGGCCGCCCACGAATAAATCGAGGTCACCATCCTGATCGATATCGCTGGGACGCACGCAGCTTTTGGTATCGTACATGGGCGGCAGCGCATTGGCCGAACGGCTGAACGCACCCCGGCCATCGTTCAGGTATAGGCGGTCGAACTGCTCGGGCATTTTCCCGTAGAACTCGTTGCCACCCGAAACAACATACAGGTCGAGGTCTTTATCGCCGTCGGCGTCGAAGAATACAGCGTCCACATCTTCACAGACGCGATCCTTCTCGAAGTCGGGTTGAGGCACGGGAAGAAAACGCCCGCCAACCTGCTGAATCAGCAAACTACCTGCCTGATCTCGGGCTCCACCCGCATACACATCATCCAACCCATCACCATTGACATCACCTACCGCCAGACGCGGCCCCTCGGTAGAGATTTTAAACGGCATCAGCGATTCCCGCGTGAAGTCGAAAAAGGGTTTATCTTCCTGATGAACGTATGGAAAAACAGTCGTATCCGTGACCGCTGCCAATAACGGCCGACTAGCCGGGGCCACATACCGATAGCCGGTACCATCGAGTTTGGCATCGGCCTGATGAAGCGTCAGGCGCTGATTAGCCTTGACGTGGGTTCGAATTTCCATCCGCTGATCGGGCCAGATCACAATCAAAGAGTCGACGACAGCACGCTTTCCCAAGCCAAACAGCAGCTCCGGTGCCACCGCCGACTCGAAGCCCCGTGTTGGCATTAGCTGTTGCAGCTGAAGTGAGTCACCATATTTGAGGATGACCTTTGTGCCAATTCCGAAGGTATTCGACCCCTCGCCCTTAAAGCGTAGGGTTAGGTGACGATTTTCGGGAAACAGGACGTTAGCCTCGTTCTGATACAACCCGGCCGGGTCTTCGATATTATTGGTCACCAGGTCGAGGTCGCCATCGTTGTCCAGATCGGCATAAACCGCACCACACGAGTAGGTTGGCGTTTCGAATCCCCACGCGAGTGATTTATCGTCAAACTGTACGTCAGGCCTGCCCCAATAGAGGTAGTTGTGTACTTTCCCATCGGGCATTTGCGCAATGGCTTTAGCGTCCTGCTGCCGGTTGCCGTACGACTGACTCTGATCCGAGATGTACTTGACATAATCGAGGTTGTTGGGCCGTCGTACAATCCCATTTGCAATGAACAGGTCTTTGATACCATCATTGTCGTAGTCGGCCAGCAGGGGCGACCAGCTCCAATCGGTAGCCGCTACGCCCGCCAGCAACCCAACGTCCATGAATTTCTTACCCGATTGACTGATCTGCAAGCAGTTGCGGCTGTATTGATCCATGTAGCCGTAGGTAAGTTTATAGCGGTAGATATCGAGTGGGTCTTCGCCCTGCGAGGATTTTTCGACTGTTTCTTCGGCCGGGTACATGTCGAGGGTCATCAAATCGGGGTAGCCATCGTTGTTCACATCGGCGATATCGTTACCCATTGAGAAGCGGCTCGTATGGCCAAATACCTGCCGGATACTCTCGACAAAGCCGCCTTTGTGATCATTGACGTAGTAGTAATCGTCTTCGTGAAAATCATTCGACACATACAGATCCTCCCAGCCATCGTTATTCAGGTCGGCCACCGAAATACCGAGGCCATATCCCATAGCCGCCCCATAAATGCCCGCCTGCTCCGAAACATCGGTGAAAAGGGGGGAAGAGGGGGAGGAAACCGCCTGGGCCACTGGAGCGCCCCTTCGTCCCTCTCCTCCCCTTCTTCCCTCTCTTCCCTCTCCTCCCCTTCCTCCCTCTCTTCCCCTTCCTCCCCCCCTTTCCACACTCATATTCCGGAATAAGTAATCCCCCGACTCACGGTTGCGGTTGTTCCGGGTCGATACCATGTCGAAGCTGCGTGACGTGTGAACAGCGTGATTCAGCAGGAAACAATCCAGGTCGCCATCGTGGTCATAGTCGAAAAAAGCAGCCTGGGTCGAGAAACCTGAGAAAGCCAGGCCATACTCAGCCGCCCGTTCGGTGAAAGTGGGCACCTTGTCGGGGCCGGGACCATTGTTGATGTAGAGTTCGTTGGTACCACGCAGGCCCTTGAACTTGCCGACGGCACACACATAAATATCGAGCAGACCATCGCCATTGACATCGGCCAGGGTAACGCCCGTCTGCCAGTCAGCGCGCCCCGCTACACCTGCTTTTGCAGTAGCATCAGAGAAGCGGAACGTTCCACTGCCGGGTATGGTCCCATTGAGGTAAAGTTTGTTGGGTCCCTGATTGGATACAAAATACAGGTCGGTGAGCCCGTCGTTGTTAAGGTCACCGGCCGCCACTCCCCCACCGTTGTAGAAATACAGGTAATCCAGGATGGATAGACTATCTGTATTCTGAAGGTGGTTCCGAAAGCCGATACCCGTTTGGGCGGAGTCCAGCTTATGAAACAGGGGTTTCTCTGCTGGCATGTTGTCACCTGAGCAACCGATCAGAAAGGCCAGCCCAACCAACAGGAATAGCAGCCCGATTCTCATGGCTTTTCGTCGTTAGCGACCGACAGTATCTGCGCCCGGTCGTTGTTCTTGGCCAGCACAATGAACTGTTTCCCGCCAGCGCCCCGTACTGACTGCATTCGGCGCACCTGGCCCCGAACGAAAAACCCAGTCTGTTCAGGTTTGGTAGCGGTGAAGTTCATTTGGTTGTCGCCCAGCAGCAACAGGCCGTAGTTGGCATCATAACGACCAATTTCGGCGAGTACGTCGTAGAAATTACCGGTCAGCAGGATATCCATTTTACCATCCCGATTGTAATCCCCCGTCAGGATGCCATAGATCGGCGATGTCTGGGCCTGGAGGGGCAATGCTTTCAGAGAAAACGTACCATTACCCTGATTGATAAGAATCGATGTTTCGGCGGTTTGCACACTGTGGACGGTCATGCCCTCGCGCTGCTTGACTGAGAAAATATCCTCAAACGTTGCGTTCGCATAATCGGTATGTTTGATGTATTTGGTTTTAATGGATGGGATACGTTTCTGCAAATCCGGCTTCTGGGCCATGACGCATTCACGCCGTTCGCCAGCCGTGCCAACGGGCCGGAAACAGGTGATGATCTGCTCGTACGATCCATTTTGGTCGAAGTCGTTGCTGTACATATGGGCCGGTTCGCTCACCGATGCGTTCATGCGGCTGTTCAGGCCGAGGTTGCCTACGACAAAGTCCAAATCACCGTCGTTGTCCAGGTCGGTAGCCCGGATTGAATTCCACCAGCCGCCGGTTTTGTCCAGCACATCGGAGTTCAGGCGTTCAAACCCTTTACCCCCCTTATTTTTCAATACGGTAATGGGCATCCAGTCGCCAACAAGTACCAGATCAGGATAACCATCTTTGTCGATATCGGCCCAGACGGCGTCCTTTACCATGCCGATCTCATCGGAGAAGGGCATAAGTTCTTTGGTGGCCTTACGGAAGTTACCCCGGTCATTTACCAGCAAGAGCTGTTCGGGATTTTTGCCGTATTCGCCCGACACCATCCGTCCGCCCACGAACAGGTCCAGATCACCGTCGCGGTCGAAGTCGGCAGCCGCCACGCAGGAGTTGTTTACGCCACTACGGGGCTGCGTATTGTCCCAGACGAAGTTGCCTTTGCCATCGTTTCGAAACAGCCGGTCGTTCAGGGCCGACGGTTCTTCGAACTCATTCCCACCCGTTGCAACATAAAGGTCTAGGTCTTTGTCGCCGTCAGCATCGAAGAACGTGGCAGCCACGTCTTCGGAATAGAGCGCATCGAGCAGGAAGGGTTGTTTCTGCGCAATAAAGGCCCCCGAAGCCTGCTGCACATACAGCGACCGGGGCATGTTGGCCGCTCCACCCAGAAATACATCTTCCAGTCCATCGCCGTTGACGTCGCCAACGGCCAGGGCAGGACCCTCACGGGACAACATCTGCTTCAGCATACCATCGCGGTTATAGTCGACGAAGTCGTTCTCTTTATGCACGTAGTTCAATTGCGACAACCCTGTTACATCGGTGAATAACTGGTTTGCCGACGGGCCCGCGACGGGGAATGTAGCGGTTTGGTTCGCATTTTTCTCCACCAGCGTGAGCGTTGTGTTTGCTTTGGGGGTCCGGATCACCTCTTTCCGGTCGGTGGGCCAGATCACCGTCAGCGAGTCAATAGCCGGACTGTCACCCAGCCCGAACACCATCGTCAGATCGACCGACGACTCGAAGCCCCGGTTCGGCATCTGCTGTAGATACTGCGTTTCGGGCTTACCGTCGGCACCTTTCCGGTGCACATACACTTTAGCCCCGATCGCATTGGGATTCCGGCCGGAGCCGCTCAATTTCACCCGCAGGAAGTTCTTCTTTTTCTTGTCGACGGACGTGTTTTTGTAGATCGACACGGCGGCATTGTTGTTATTCACAACCAGGTCCAGATCACCGTCGTTGTCCAGGTCGCCGTAAGCCGATCCGTTGGAGAAACTGGGTTCGGCCAGCCCCCACTCGGCGGCTTTGTTTTCATACTGCATGCCGGTACCGGTGTTCCTGAACGCGTAATTCGGCAGCGGGCTCGACCCCATTTTATTGACGTATTCCTTGTAATCGAATTTTTTTGTGCCTTCGATCATAGATTGCAGGTCAGGATTATCGGCCAGATAAGCCACATAATCCTGATCGGTCAGGTCTTTCAAAATGCCATTGGCTACAAAGACATCCTTCTTGCCATCCATATCCATATCGAACAGCAACGCGCCCCAGCTCCAGTCGGTAGCGCTGGTACCCGCCATCCGGCCAATTTCGGAAAAGGTGCCGTTTCCATTGTTCAGGTGCAGCATGTTGCGCGAATCCTGAAAGAAGAAATCCCGCGTTTCTTTCAACTGATTTGTCTCGTAGCTGTCGAACGATGTCGTGGTTTTGAGCCGGTAATCATCGTCGGGCAGCATGTCGGTCACGAAAATGTCGAGGTTCCCATCGTTGTTAACGTCGGCAATATCGGCTCCCATCGATGCCAGGCTCACATGCCCCATCTGGTTTTCGATATCTTCCTTGAACGTACCGTTTTTCTGGTTGATGTACAGGTAATCGCGCTCGTAGAAATCGTTGGAGATATAAATATCCGGCCAGTTATCATTGTTCACGTCACCAATGGTGATGCCCAGACCAAAGCCGATCAGGCTCCCATAAATGCCTGCTTCGGCACTGACATCGGTAAAGGGTTTATCCGCACCTTCGTTTCTGAATAGTTTGTCGCCACCGAGTTTGTCGCGGGTATCGCGCATGTTGGCGAAGCCCAGCCGGTCCATTGGCGTGAAGCTGTTGTTGAGCAGGTACATGTCCAGATCGCCATCGTGGTCATAGTCGAAGAAAGCCGCGTGGGTCGAGAAGCCACCGTCGACCAATCCGTAGGCAGCCGCTTTTTCGGCAAAGACCGGTATGCCGTTCTGAACACCCTGATTGATGTAGAGCTGGTTACCCCGCCCGTCGCGGCTACCCGAATTACAGACGTAGATATCGAGCCGTCCGTCGCCGTCGACATCGGCAAAGGTTACGCCCGTCGACCAGAACTTCTTACCGAGTATACCAGCTTTCGCCGTTACGTCCTCGAAGGTCATCCCTCCCCGGTTCAGGTAGAGTTTGTTGGCTTCAAAATTGGAGGTTAAAAACAGGTCGGGTAGTCCATCGTTGTTGAGGTCGCCAATAGCCACACCGCCACCGTTGTAGAAGTTACGGTAGTTGAAAATATTAAAGTTTTTTTTGTCAAGGCTCCGGTTTACGAAGTCAACGCCTGTTTCGGTAGCGGGCAACGACTCAAATAGCGTCTCCGGATTGCCGCTACATGACCACAGCCCCCAGACGCTAAGCGCCATCAGGTACAGTTTTTTGCTCATTGATTTCTTTTCAATCTACTTTGTTTGCCAGCGGGGCCGCTAAATGTGAGTGCTTTTTGGCCACTCATCCCAACGATCAACTGGTTGCCTGCTTTTTTGATATCGCGCACGTCGCCCCGCACATACAGGCCCGTTTGTTGGGGCGACACCTCAGCAAATTGCCAGTTACCGAGGTTTCTGAGCATAAGCCCATGGTTAGCGTCGACCTTACCAATGCGCAGCCGCATCCGTGAGTTATTGCCCATCAATAGCAGGTCGGCCGTTCCGTCCCGGTCAAAGTCGTTTGCCAGGATAGCGTATACGGGGGCCACCTGTGCCGACAGGGGTAAACTATGGGGCACCAGCGTACCTGTCCTGTTCTCTAAAACGAGGGATCTTAGTTCAGTAATGCGTCGGGACTTAGCCTGGCTGAGTTGCTGTTCATCGAAGCAGTCGGCAAGTGACGCATCGGTGTAGGCTTTGTAGGTCGTAAACCGCTTCCGAAGCGTGGGCACCTGTTCGCAGATTTCATCGCGTGAGTAAGCGGGGTATACTTTCCCCTGGATAGCATAGCTCATGAAAAAGTCGAGCGTACCGTTCAGGTCGAAATCGTCGTAGGTAAGCGTGGCAGGAAGTTCTTCACTAGCTTTTATGCCTGTATTCAGACCCATGTTACCTACAATAAGGTCATCGTCGCCATCGCCGTCCAGGTCTGCCTTTTCGATACGGTTCCACCAGCCGGCCAGATTTTCGTAGACGGTTTGTTGATCGGCAGAGAATTTCCCTTGCTGGTTCCGTAACACCGTTACGGGCATCCACTCACCCACCACTACTAAATCGGGCCAGCCGTCCCTGTCAACATCCAGCACGGCCGCATCCGACACCATACCTAACCGCCCCAGCGATCGCTTCGTGAAGTTGGCCTTGCCATCGTTGATGAGCAGAAAGCTTTCGTCATCAGCCGGAAACCGGAACGGCTTCACAAAACCACCCACGAACAAATCCAGATCACCATCGCGGTCGACATCGATTACCTTGACACAGCTACCGTTTTCAGCTTCCTGCGGTATCGGCTTAGCCGTAAACATACCTTTTGTATTCAGCCAGAGCTGATCCTGTTTTTTTGCTACATCATTCACAGCGTAACCGCCATTTACGACGTATAAGTCGAGTTGTTTGTCACCGTTGAAATCGGCCAGAACTGCGTCAGCATTGGCAGCGGCTCCTAAACCGGGCAAGAGCTGGGGGCTGAATGAACCGTCCGGCTGTTGTAGAAACAGGGAACCCGCCTGTTTGGCATTGCCACCAATGAAGATATCTTCTTGCCCATCGTTGTTTACGTCACCCGTAGCCATACGCGGTCCGGAAGCGGTGTACTGCATCGGCAATAAAATCTGCCGGTCGAAACTATTCGAGGAGTCGATCTGATGCCGAAAGTCAATCCCCGCGCTGCTTTCAAACAAGGCTGTCGGTAAAACGGGCTTTGACGTTGTAGCAGGTACCGCTTGTTTATAGTGTACAGGCAGGGTTATGTTGGGCATAACGCCGTTGAACGTCTGCGTCCGGCCATCAGGCCAGTCGATTCGAACCCGCACTGGCTTAGCGTCGGGACCGAGTCCGAAAATCAGTTTACCGTGACTACAGGATTCAAAACCACGCGTAGGGTAAAACTCCTGTGTCTGACGCTGCCCGTTCGCATCGACAGTCACGGTTGTTCCTACTCCAAATGGATTGGCGGTTGACCCGTTCAGGTGAATACTCAGGTAAGCGGCTTCTTTGGTTTCGCGACTGGTATTCCGGTAGACGCGTGCTGTTTCGTTGAGGTTATTGGTGATGATGTCCAGGTCACCGTCGTTATCCAGATCGGCATAGGCGCAGCCGTTCGATACGGTAGGCTCACTAAAACCCCATCCCTCCTGCTCGTTGGTAAAGGTTAAATCGCCGTTATTACGAAATATATAATTGTTAGTCGGCGTCGACGGCATTTGGCGGATCTGCTCCAGTACGGGCCGCCCCGTCAGTTCCGCTTCGTCGGAAAACTTGATAAAATCGGCATTGGTAAAGTCGCGCAGAATCCCGTTGCTCACGAAAACGTCTTTGAAACCGTCCAGGTCGAAATCAGCGAGTACGACCCCCCAACTCCAGTCAGTAGCGGATAGGCCCGCCAGTTGACCAACCTCAGCAAACTGCCCGTTCGGCTGCTGAATCTGCAGCATGTTGCGCATGTTCTGGTGCCAGAACCCGTTCTGCAACTGAGCCTGATACACATTCCAGTTATCGGGCCAGGGCAGGGTTTTCTGCCGGGCATTGCTCTCCGGCATCATATCGAGGGTCATAATATCCGGGCGGGCATCATTATTCAGATCGGCCACGTCGGCACCCATGGCCGAGTACGATGTGTGGTCTATACGCTGCCGTAGCTCGTCCCGAAAGGCTGGCCCGGCCGGCTGCTGCCCCTGCTGATTGATATAGCAATAATCATCCTCAACAAAATCGTTGGTGACGTAGATGTCGGGCCAGCCATCGCCGTTAATATCCGACACGGCGCAACTAAGCCCAAAGCCAAGCGCATTGCCCCGAATACCGGCCGCTTCTGAAACGTCGACGAAATGCCCGTTTTCGTTCCGAAACAGTTTGTCGCCCGCGTTGGCATCGCGCTCATACCGCATTACGGCGGCTTCTTTGCGCTGGTAATTTTTGAGGTTATGGTTGATCAGGAAACAGTCCAGATCCCCGTCGCGGTCATAGTCAAAGAAAGTAGCCTGGACCGAATAGCCCCTATCGGCCAGTCCATATTCCACGGCCCGATCCGTAAAGGTCAGGTTGTGATTATTGATGAGCAGTTGATTTTGACGCAGCGAATCGGGGCGCAATCCTGAATAGCAGATGTAGATATCGAGCCAGCCATCGGCGTTAACGTCGGCCAGCGTAACGCCGGTTTTCCACCCCGTCGGTCGCCCACCAACACCGGCCTTCCCTGATATATCGGTAAACGTCATTTCCCCTTTATTCAGGTACAGCTTGTTAGCTACCTGATTACCAGTAAAGAACAAGTCGATTAAACCATCGTTATTGAGGTCGCCAGCGGCCACGCCCCCCCCGTTGTAGAAATACTCGAATGCCAGTACGTTTTCCTGTTCAGTTTCCTGAAGCTGGTTTATAAAAGCTATCCCCGTGGCTTTCTGATCTGTTTTTTCAAATAAGGGCACCTTCTCCGAGCAGGAGAACAGGAGCAGGCAACACAGGCAAACAAGGTACGGTTTCATCTAAGCAAAAAAACGCACAACAGACCCGATAAGTGCTGTATCACGATTATTTTATTGGGCTGACCAACAACCGTATAAACACGAACAGCAGCCCGTAGTGAGCTGCTGTTCGTCCGTATAAATACGTTATCGACTGATTAATAGCCTGTATTCTGAGGCTGTAAATTTGGATTACTATCGATGGCCTGTTGTGGGAACGGGAACAGGACAGCTGTATCCGGCGATTTGGATGGGCGCTGATCAACCGGGTTCAGGAACGTACCAAAGCGAATTTCATCGCTCCTGCGCCAGCCTTCCCAGTACAACTCACGACCCCGTTCGGCCAGCACAGCCGGCAGATCGACGGTTGCCAGTACCGATGCGCCACGCGTTGCCCGCAGATTGTTTACGATAGCCGCAGCCGTTTGGCCTTGCGAATCCGTACCACCGCGCAACACCGCTTCGGCCTTCATCAGCAATACGTCGGCATAACGCAGCAATATGTAATCATTGGTTGGGTTGTTAAAGGTCAGCGGGTTTGGCAGGTATTTGATAACCCGGATACCCTGCACCTCGTTAGCCAGCCCAATGTTCACCTCAGGTGTGAAGACCAGTGGGTTACCACTACGATCTTTCAGAGGGACAAGCGCGGTCGTTCCTTTGGCGGGCGCACCATATTGCTGACCCACCTGGAAACCAGCCGTCAGACCCGTTAACGGGGTCAAGTCCGATGGTTGAGCCGAACGCCGTTCATCCGTTGCTTCAAAGCTGTTGTAGAAATCAGCCAGCGTCGTGAAACCATTCCAGGCACCAATGTACTGATTGTAGTGCTCCGTCATGAAGTACCGATTCTGTACGCTACCGGGCTGCGCCGTTGACGTATTCTGAATGGTAAAGATCAGCTCGTTCGAACGCTGGTCATTGTCCCAGTGGAAGTTGTCGAAATACTTGCCTTTGGTCGTCAGGGAGAACGCGGTATTGGCGATCACCTGATTGCAAAAATAGACAGCGGAGTCCATGTCGCTTTTGGCGAATGTATACGGACCGGCCGGGCTGGCAGGCGACTGATTGTACACCGCCCGGTTTAGATACATTTTGGCCAGCATAGTGGCAGCCGCTTCCTTACTGGCTACGTTTGCCGTTGCTTTAGTGTAAGCGGGCAAGGTGGCAAACGCGGCCCGCAAATCGCCGATTACGAAATCAGACGCTGCTTTCCGACTCAGCACTTGTGGATTGGCATCAGCCGCGTCCGTTACCTGACGAACCGGCGTACGGCCAAACAAGTCAACGACATAAGACGTGAAGAAACCCCGCAGGAATTTGGCTTGGGCAACGAGCTGCGCATTCGTACCAGCGGCAAACACGGCCTGCGATGAGCGGAAAGCGCCCGTGTTCATGTCATTCCATGCATTCAGGACTTCAACGTGCTGCGAATCCCAGGTGTGTTGGTGCAGTTTACGCCACACACCGAAATCGTCCCAGTCGGTTCCCCGCGTTGGGCCCATCATTTCGTCAGACGAATGCTCCTGTAGTGCATAGGTCCGTCCCTGGCTATTGGCAATGACGTACAGCGCCTGATAGGCACCTTGCAGCGTAGCTGTAGGATCTAACTTGATCGATCCCTGCGAAGCGTTTGTCGACGAGAGTGAACCAAACACTTTATCGTCCAAATCGGTACAGCCATTTATTCCAACACTACCAACCAGCATCGTGGCGGTCAGCAACCCAATGGTCTGATATTTAGATAAATTCATGTTTTTTATAATGAAAAGTAGTCTGTTGTTTTCCAATTCGTATCTACCGGCAACCCGGTTTACCGATTCACCAGTAGATACGGAATAAGAACACGTATGGTTGCTTAGAATCCAACATTTAATCCCAGCGTCACGGTACGGGGCGTTGGGTACGGCGTATAGTCGATACCTAACGATGGAATACCATTCCCGTTACCGTTGTAAGTCACCGTGTTCACGTCCGGATTCAGGCCGGTGTAGCCTGTGAAGATGAACAGGTTCTGCCCCGTGAGCGACAGCGACAGCGACTTGGCAAAACCACCCTGCGGCAGGTCGAACCGGCGCGACAGTGTCAGGTTGGTGATCCGAACGTAGTCACTCTTCTCCAGGAAGCGAGTCGATACCGAAGCGGGGTTCAGGCCGTTCTCGTTGCTGTTCGCCACTTCGTAGGTTACGTTGCGGGCGTTTTTGAGGGCACCTTTCGCAAACAGCGCGTTGGCCGTATTGTTGTAGATTTTACCACCAAACTGACCGTTGACGAAAAGACTGGCTGTCCACTGACCAAACGTGAAGTTGTTAGTCAGACCAAGACGTAGCTTAGCAAATGGGCTGCCCTGATACGTAGGGCGGCCATCGTCGGCGTAAGTCGAGAACCCGTTTGCATCGAAGCCCGTGAACTTGGGAATGAAGAAAGCGAACGGTGGGTAGCCATCGGTGATCCGCTCGGCATAAGCACCTGACAAACCTTGACCGCTAATGGCACCAACGGCCTGGTTCGTACCAATGTTCTGCGCTTTGATGTTGAGCGTAGTCAGGTTAAACACCGACTCCCAGCCAAACGAAGCTTTCTGGAACACCTGATAGATCAGGTTCAACTCGATACCCCGGCTCACGATCTGACCGGGCAGGTTGATCCATCTGTAGTTCACCGGCGCAGGCTGCGCGTAGAAGACTTGCAATAGAGTATTCGTTCCCGCGCGGTTGTAGTAGTCGATCGAACCCGACAGACGTCCTTTCGCCACGCTGAAGTCAATCCCAGCACCCGTCGTGGTGTTCTGTTCCCACTTCAGATCCGGGTTTGGGTTGTTCTGCCGAATCTGTGCACCTGTATTGTTATAGGTGTATATGATTTTCGACGCACCACCCGTGAAATCCTGGTTTCCTACGATACCGTAGTTTGCACGCAATTTCAGGTCATCGAAAATACCCTTCGGCATAAAGTCTTCTTGCGAGATGCGCCAGGCAGCGGCTACCGATGGGAACGTACCATACTTGTTGTTGACCCCGAAGCGCGACGAACCATCGACCCGCACGGTGGCGGTGAGGAGGTACTTCTCTTTGAAGTTGTAGTTGGCACGGCCAAAGAACGACTGCAGGTCATTCTGATTGCGCGACGAACCACCACCAATAGCGGTTCCCGTCAGGGTATTTGCGGCACCGATGTTGTCGGGATACGAAATGGAGGATTCGTTGAAGGGGAACCGGCTGGCCGCTACGTAGTTCGTTCTTGTACCAAAGGTCTGGTAAGCAAAGCCAACTACCGCATCCAGTACACCCGACCCGAGCGTTCTGTTGTAGTTAGCGGTGTATTCAACCAGTTTAGACAAGCGGTTCAGGCTATTGATATAAGCAGCCCCACCCAATCCTGTTGTGGCATCTGCATATACCTGGTTCGTTACCGAGCCCAGCGGTACCGAGAACTGACCGTTCAACCGCGAATCGATCGAGGTGGTACGGGTCGAGGTAGAGTTATCGACACCGAAGTTGGCCTTCAGCGACAACCCTTCCAGGATGTTCCAGGTAGCACTGAGGTTAGCCAGCGTACGGTTGGTTACCCCACGGTCGTGGTAGTAGTCAAGCATAGCCCGTGGGTTCCGGTACGATCCACCCGCCAACTGGTAGTAGGATGCCGTATCGCTGCTGTTGGTGAATACCGGATACGTCGGGTTGGCACCAATCATAGCACCAAACAGGTTTCCCAGCGCACCAGCCTGGTTGCCGGTCAGTGCATACTGATCGCTCACCGACGAGGTTGTGGCGTTCACAGCCAGGTTCACTTTTTTGTTGAACAAGTCCTGCGAGGCATTAATACGACCCGTGACCCGCTGCTGACCCGTGTTTTTAACAAGGCCCTGTTGGTCCTGATAACCTAAAGAGAACAGGTAACGCGTGTCGTTGGAACCACCACCAAAGCTGGCGTTGTAGATCTGCGAAACACTGGTGCGCAGAATCTGATCCTGCCAGTTTACGTCAGCACCCGCATTCACGGTGCTCAGCGTCGCATCGCCACCCGCCTTGGTTACACCGGCCAGGAAATCGGAAGCCGACAGCAGATCGTAGCGCTTCAGCGAGGAAGAAACGGCTGCCGATGCGGAGAAGTTGAACTGCGGTGCACCGGCCCGGCCTTTGCGCGTCGTGATCAGGACAACACCGTTCGCACCCCGTGCACCATAAATAGCAGCCGCCGAAGCGTCTTTCAATACCGAAATATTTTCAATATCGCTCGGGTTCAGGAATGACAGCGGGTTACGAGCTGTGGTGGTACCCGTACCAAAATCCGGTGTACCACTGCTGAAGTCGCCACCGTCGAGGGGCACACCGTCAATAACGTACAAAGGCGTGTTACCACCGCGCAGCGAAACAGCACCCCGAATCTGGATGTTGTTGGCCGCGCCCGGCTCACCACTGGCTGGCGTGATCTGAACACCCGCCACCCGGCCTTGTAACAGTTGTTCAGGCGATGAGATCACGCCTTTGTTAAAATCTTTCGTTCCCAGCGTTGCTACCGATCCGGTAACGTCTTTGGCTTTCTGCGTACCGTAGCCAACTACTACCACCTCCTGTAGCGCTTTCGTATCGTCGGCTAGTTGAACATCAACTGTCGACCGATTTCCTACCACAACTTCCTGCGAGGTGTAACCAATGAAACTGAACACAAGCGTTGCATTGTCACCTACAGTCAAGGTATACACCCCATCTGCATTGGTATTGGCCCCCCGCGTAGTTCCCTTCACCTGAATACTTACCCCTGGCAAAACGGAACCCGTTGCGTCCGTTACTTTACCGGTTACAGTGCGCTCCTGCGCCCAGGCTGTCTGGCTACTTAACAGCACTACCATTACCAGCATTGTCAGAAAGCTGAAGAAGGCCCTCTGCACGAATGACTGGGGCTGGGATTGCCCAACCAGACCTACGCAACCACTAAAGCGGCTTGATTTGTAGGATTTGTCCATCATAAGTTTAAACTAAAAAGTTAAAGATAATTGGTTGACTTTTTGGCAGTATAAATTCCGTTAATAGTATGTCTATCAATAAGATAGCATATCTGGCGCTAATTTAGTCTGCAATAATAGTAGACTTTTATTGCAAATTGACCGGAATTAATAGAACATAATCAGTAGCCAAGTAGCAAAAGTAGTCATGTTAACTCGAGAAATACAAACTAGTAAATATCAAAATCAGATTATAGTTAGTGAATATAGTACCATAATTTTTTCTTTCGACTACGCTTCCCACTTAGCCCATAGGTAAAATTTGAAAAATAAGGTGCTGGTTATCAGCATTTTATTTTTCAAAAAATTTATATAATTGCCTATATAACTCCTGGTTTAGCTACAAGATAAATCTGGATTAAAAATGAATTAGCCTAGCCATAGCCAGTCGAGCAACAGTAATTAATAAGATCCATCAACGCCCCTCCTTAAACCCGTACTTTTTTACTTTCAATAAATATTAGATCATGCAAACTTTACGCTGAAGGGTTAGTGATAACAATCTCAACTGAGTACATGCACCTATTATACTCGGGCAATGGACATAACCGGCGATGGCAAGCCTGATCTGTTCATCGGTGGCCGGACCACTCCGTTCGAGTACGGCAACTCGCCCCGCTCCTATCTGCTCATGAACGACGGCACCGGGCGATTTACGGATATGACAGCCCGCCGGGCACCCGAGCTTCCCAACATTGGTATGGTTAAAAGTGCCGAATGGGTCGATTTTGACCACGACCACGATCCCGATTTGTTGGTAGCGATGGAATGGGACGGTATTTGTCTGCTCGAAAATCAGAACGGGCAGTTTACCAAACGCATACTGACCGATCAGAAAGGCTGGTGGAACATGGTGCTGCCGCAGGATTTCGACAAGGACGGCGACGTGGATATTCTGGTTGGCAACCTGGGCCGCAACAGCCGCTTGCAGGCCACGCCCGAGGAACCCGTTCGGCTGTACGTTGGCGACTTCGACAAGAATGAAAAAATAGATCAGGTGCTGAGCTACTACCTCGGTCACGAAGAAGTCCTGTTTGCCAACAAGGCCGAGACGGAAAAACAATTTCCGTTCATCAAGAAGAAATTTATCTACGCCCGCGATTTTGTCAGCGCCAGCATTAAGGACCTGATCGGGGCCGACAATCTGGCGAACGCCCGAACCCTGGAAGCAAACACCTTCGACAACCTTGTGCTGGTCAACGACGGCACAGGACACTTTTCGGCACGACCGCTTCCGTTCATGGCGCAGCTGGCTCCCTACTATGCTGCCACCGTAATTGATGCCAATGGCGATGCTCTCCCGGACGTACTGCTAGGCGGCAATTTCTACGGCTGTAATATCCAGATGGGACGCTACGATGCCGACCATGGTATGGTACTGGTTAACAAAGGGAACTGCCGGTTTGAGCCCGTTCCGCTAGACGGCTTACCCATAAGCGGGCAAGTGAAACGGATGACAAAAGTGCACGTAAACGGCAAAACCGATGTTATCCTTGTGCGTAACAATGAGCCCCTGCTGGTACTTCAACAGCTGACCAAAGCGCCTTAGACGGGCTTGTTCCGGCGATTTTCGTTACCTTTACCATCCGATTTTTGCCAATCAGCCAGGAGATGCCCACAACGACTGCTCACCCGTTCGACGACCTGAAAACCCGCTTGCAGGGTGATTTTTTGACCGACAATACGCATCGTACGCTCTACGCTACCGATGCTTCCGCCTACCGGGAGATGCCGGCCGCCGTTGCCATTCCTCAAACGATCGATGATCTGAAAACACTGATCGCCTTTGCCCGGGAGCACAAAACATCGCTGATTCCGCGAACGGGCGGCACGTCGCTGGCGGGTCAGGTGGTGGGCAGCGGCATCGTCGTCGACGTATCGAAGCATTTCACAAAAATCCTGGAGATCAATCCTGAGGAGCGATGGGTGCGGGTGCAGCCGGGCGTTATCCGCGATGAGCTGAATCAGGCGCTTAAACCATACGGACTGTATTTTGGCCCGGAGACCTCAACGGCGAACCGGGCTATGATTGGCGGCATGGTGGGCAACAATTCCTGCGGCTCCAATTCGGTCGTGTACCGGGCCACCCGCGAGCATACGATCTCGGTGAAAGCGTTACTGGCCGACGGCTCCGAAGTGGAGTTTGGCGATATGAGCGGCTGGGAGTTCACCAAAGCCGTGGGCGAAGCCAGCCGCCGGAATGGCAGCGCTACCCTGGCCGATAAGATTCTGCTCACTACGAACGAGATCCTGACCAACCAGGCTAATCAGGCAGAGATCCGGCGCAACTTTCCGAAGCGCACCATCGAACGACGCAACACGGGTTACGCGCTCGACGAAGTCCTGGAGATGGAGCCATTTACGCCCGCCGGACCACCGTTTAACCTCGCCAAATTCATTGCCGGCTCGGAGGGAACGCTCTGCTTCCTGACCGAAATCAAGCTCAATATCGTCCCACTCCCCCCAAAAGAAAGCGGGCTGGTTTGTGTGCATTGCCACTCCATCGATGAGTCGCTTCGTGCTACGCTGGTAGCGCTCAAGTATAAGCCTTACGCGGTCGAACTGATCGACGATATTATCCTGGAACGGGCCGACACGAACCCCGAACAGCGCAAAAACAGTTTCTTCGTTCAAAAGACCCCGACCGACCATTTCCCGATCATCCTCGTTGTCGATCTGTCGCGCGATACGCGGGCCGAAATTGAACAACTGGCGGCTCAGATGGAAGCCGAGATGCGGGCCGCGGGCATGGGCTACCATTTTCCCCTGCTCTTCGGCGAAGACACCAAAAAAATCTGGACGCTCCGTAAAGCCGGACTCGGGCTGTTGGGGAACCTCCCCGGCGACGCGAAAGCGGTAGCGGTGATCGAGGATACCGCCGTCGATGTACATGATCTGCCCGATTATATCCGGGAGTTCAACGAGATCCTGACGAAGCATAAGATGCATTCGGTCCACTACGCACACGCAGGGTCGGGCGAGCTGCACCTGCGCCCCATCATCAACCTGAAAACGGAAGAAGGTCACCGGCAGTACCGGATGATTGCCGAGGAAATTGCGACGCTGGTCAAAAAGTACGACGGTTCGCTATCGGGCGAGCATGGCGACGGGCGCTTGCGGGGTGAGTTCATTCCGAAAATGGTAGGCGCACACAACTACGAGTTGATGCGAACGATCAAGCATACCTGGGACCCGAACGGCATCTTCAACCCCGGCAAAGTAGTTGAGACGCCCCCCATGGATACGTTCCTGCGCTACGAAGCCGGTCAGCAAACGCCCGCCTTTCAGACGTATTTCCGGTATAAAGACCAGACCATTCTCCAGCATGCCGAGCAATGCAACGGCTCCGGCGACTGCCGCAAAACCGAAGCATCGGGCGGGACTATGTGCCCCAGCTACATGGCTACCCGAAACGAGAAAGACTCAACACGCGCGCGGGCCAATATCCTGCGCGAGATGCTGACGCACTCGCCGAAGGAAAACCGTTTCGACCACGAGGAGATCAAAGAGGTGTATGACCTGTGTCTGTCGTGCAAGGGCTGCAAAAACGAATGTCCGTCTAATGTGGACGTGTCGAAGCTAAAAGCAGAATTCTTACAGCATTACTACGACGAACACGGCATCCCGATCCGGTCGCGGCTGATTGCCAACTTCGCCCGATTGTCGGGCCTGGCCTCGCTTGTGCCCTGGGCCTGGAACGGTGTGCTGGGAACGCCCGCGCTCCGGCGTATCGCCAACCGCACCATCGGTTTTCACCCCGACCGGACAATGCCGTTGATGGGGAAAACGACGGTAACGAGCTGGTTTAAGTCGCGCCCTACGCCACAACGGCGAGACGGGTTTGAAAGCAGGGAAGTTGGTCAGATCCTGCTTTTCATGGATGAATTTACCAATTTCAATGATGTTGAAGTTGGTCAGAAAGCGATTCAGCTGTTCGAGCGGCTGGGCTATACCGTCGTCATTCCCGAGCATGGAGAAAGTGGCCGGGCGGCTTTGTCGAAGGGAATGCTCAAGTATGCCAAAACGCTGGCTGAACGGAACGTACGAGCGTTAAAGGATGTCATCACGGCCGACACACCACTGGTAGGGCTGGAACCGTCGGCTATCCTGACCTTCCGCGACGAGTATCCTGATCTGGTTGGTGAGTCGCTGATGGAAGATGCCAAACGAATTGCCGAGCATACCCTCACGTTCGAGGAATTTTTTGCCCGTGAGCTGGAAGCAGGCCGTATCAGCCCCGAACAGTTTACCGACGAAACCAGGCTCATCAAGCTGCACGGCCACTGTCAGCAGAAAGCCGTTTCATCGCTGGTCCCGAGCAAAAAGGCATTGTCTTTACCCAAAAATTATACCGTTCAGTTGATCCCATCAGGCTGTTGCGGCATGGCAGGTTCGTTCGGCTACGAAGCTGAACACTATGACGTATCAATGAAAATTGGCGAACTGGTTTTGTTTCCAACCGTCCGGCAACAACCGGAAGCGGTAATCATTGCTGCGGCTGGTACCTCCTGCCGCCACCAGATTCACGACGGAACGGGCCGCAAATCCAAACACCCCGCCGAGATTTTGTTCGACGCACTTAAGTAATAGGGCCCGGCCGGCTGTAACGAGACCGGGCCTTACTCTTCCTCCTCGTCGCCTTTTGTCAACTGGGCTTCGAGCAAATACGCGCCTTTGATGACAACCCTGGCCAGATCGACCGGTGTTTGCAGGGTAACTTCGATACGGCCCTGCTCGGCCTGGCCCAGCTTTACCGGGATACGCCGGTACGTTCGGGCTTCACCGGTTGGAATATAAATGAACCCGCTTTGGCCCTTGCGTACAACGGCCTCTTCGGGTAACGTTGTGGCCATCCGGGAGCCGGTGAGGATACGGGCGTTCAGAAACATACCCGGAATAAGTCGCGATTCCAGCCGCTCATTGTCGACGTGACCGTGTATAGTAATGGTCCGTGCGTCGCCCGAAAACGCTTTTCCAACCAGATAGACCCGCCCCCGCACGGTCTCGGTGCCCAGCTTCGGATCGTTAAGCAGAATCGTCTGGCCATTTTTGATCTTAAATGCATCGTTTTCAAAAACGCTCAATTCAAGGTGTTTATGGGTCTGATCCATCACCTCGAACAGCACATCGGCCATGGCCACTTGTTGCCCCAGGTGGATATTGGACGCCGTAACATAGCCCCCAACCGGCGAGGTGATTCGCATGACCGGCGAGAGTCTGCCCTGGTTGAGCGTCTCAACCGATGTGCCCAGCGTTTGCAGTTTGAGTGCCAGCGAGCTAACCAGCGCCCGGTTGCTTCCGTAGTCGGCTTCGGCTTGCTGGAGTCGTTTCTTAGCGCCCACTTCCTCCGCATTCAGCGTTTTCTGCCGCTGTAACTCGGCCTGCTGATAAGTCAGTTGGCTGATGGCCTGCAAATAATCCTGCTGCATCTGAATGTAGTCGAGACTCTGCAGCGTGGCCAGCGTGGCCCCCTTACCGACCCGCTGGCCGGGCAGGACATTGACGCTTTTAATAACCCCATTGATCAGCGGGCTTACAGAAGCCATGTACTGCGGGGGGACGTCGACTGTGCCCGTCGTTTTCACCTCATCGCTGACGGTCGTTTGACTGGCCGCACCCAGTTGCAGATCCATAGCCTTCAACTGCTCGGGAGAGATCAGAATCTGATCGGGTGTCGGTTTTTCGGTGGTGGTCGTCGTTTGTTCCGTGTCTTCGTCGGCAGATTTACTGGCACAGCCAGCCAGGAAGAGTATCAGGCAACTAAGGATGAATCGGTTCATAAAGGAGTGAACATGAGGATACAGACTAAAACGACAAGGCGTTTCCGCTTATAACCCAATTAACTGTTCGGTTTGAATGATAAGGTTTGAGTAATTGAGTACGGCGTTGAGGTATTCTTCCTCGATGACAAAAGCCTGCTGGATGGCCTGAAAAAACTCGACGTAGTCGATTTCGCCGGCGCGGTAGCTTCTCAGGGCTGTCGACTGGATAAGCCGGGCCTGCGGCAGAGCGCCCTGCTCGAAGTAGGCGAGCGAGGCCCGTATCGTTTCGGCATTGCGTTGCAGAATAGCCAGTTGCCCCGTCAGCTGGGTTTGGCTGTATGTCAGGTTATTGTCGGTGATCTGTTCGTTGATGCGGGCAGCCGCAATACGCGCTTTCGTAGCCTGCGTAAAGAGCGGCAGCGCCACGCCGGCCGGCACCACATTGTAGCCCGCTTCGCGCAGGATCGACTGGTTGTAGTAGCCAAGCAGCAAATCGGGTTTGAGCCGCTGCCGTTCGAGATAGGTCTGATTACGGCTAACCGTCCGGTCCTGTTCCAGCACAGACAGCGCCGGACTGCTGGCCAGCCGGGCCGAATCGGCCAGTGGTTCCAGCCCGGTCAGATCGCGCCGGAGGGCCAGCGTTGTATCGACACGGATGGGGTCGGATGTGTTGACGAGCAGTTGAAGCGCCCGCGTATTGGCTTCGATATCGGCGCGGAGCGTCAACTGCCGGAGCTGAACGCTTTGCAGCCGCGTCTCGGCCGACACCTGCTCCAGCCGGTTCGTTTCGCCGGTTTTATACCGCACGGTAGCCGCCCGAGCCGCATTCTGATACAAACTATCCTGACGCCTGAGTAACACCGATACCTGCGCGTCATAGAGAAGCCGGTAGTAGACCTGTTTGATTTCGGTATGCAGCTGTACCCGCCGGAACACCAGCCGACGCTCGGCCGATGTGGCTGCACTTTGGTATAACTGCTTCTGTGCCCGGTAAAAGGAGGGCATGGCAAACAGTTGGGTGGCCCCCAGTACATAGTCCGTTGGCCGGGCCTGTATCTGACCAATCTGTACTTCTACGTTTGTTTTGGCTGGATCGAAGGCTGAACCAACCAGCGCCCGCTGGCTTTCAATTTCCAGCGTACTGCCGCGCAGCAACAGGCTCTGCCGGTTGGCCAGATCAAGCGCCTGAGAGAGCGACAGTACGGGTGCTGGTATTTCCTCGCCGGTCCTGCCCACAACGGCGGGCTGCAGTCGGGGAGTAGGAACCGGAGCTTGCCCTATAGCCACCGTACCCGCCCCCACCATCAACCCTACCAGTAGCGCTGTTGGGACTACCCGTGACGGGCGGTCAGTATTCCGCTTGTTCCGGCCCGCTACCAGACTATACAGAACGGGCAATACCAGCAAGGTCAGCAACGTAGCCGTAAACAGGCCGCCAATGACGACCGTAGCCAGTGGTTTCTGCACTTCTGCGCCGGCTGATGTCGACAGAGCCATAGGCAGAAATCCCAGCGACGCGACGGCTGCGGTCATGATCACGGGCCTGAACCGCACCCGAATACCATGCATGATCCGTTCGGTGAGGTTTTGCTCACCCGCTTTTTCGAGTTCGTTCAGGTAGCCGATCAGCACGATCCCGTTCAGCACAGCCACACCGAACAGCGCAATGAAGCCAACCCCCGCCGAAATACTGAACGGCATATCGCGCAGCCACAGCGCCAGTACCCCCCCAATGGCGGCCAGCGGGATGGAGCTAAAAATGAGCAGGGCATACCTGAGCGAGCCGAACGTAGCGAACAGCAACAGGAAGATCAGGAAGAGCGCAACGGGAACGGCAACACTCAACCGGTCTTTGGCCCGTTGCAGGTTCTCGAACGCTCCGCCATACGTGAAATAGTAACCGGGGGGCAACTTGACCTTAGCGCCCAGCCGCTGCTGAATATCGCCAACTACGCTCTCTACATCACGCCCCCGGATGTTGACGCCGATGGTGATACGCCGTTTAGTCCCATCGTGCGAAATCTGTGCCGGTGCCTGAACGTACTGAATCGTAGCAACTTCGGTAATTGGAATGCTATGACCATCCGGCAGTGACACATACAAACCACTCAGATCACCCATTGTCTGCCGGTGAGCGCTGTCCAGCCGCACCACCATATCGTAGCGTCGTTCGCCTTCGTAAACAGGACCGGTAATTTCGCCCGCAAAACCGGCTTTGATGAGCCGGTTTACGTCGGAAACGGCTACGCCATACTGCGCCAGTTTAGCCCGGTCGTACTGCACATTGATCTGCGGCAGGCCCACCGTTTGCTCGACGCGCACACTTGAAATGCCCGGTATTTTTTCGATTTGCCGACCGCAGGCAGTAGCCTGATCGAAGAGTACCTGCAAGTCGTCGCCAAAGATTTTAACGACAATATCGGACTTCACACCCGTCATCATTTCATTGAACCGCATCTGAATAGGCTGCGTAAACTCCGACGAAGAACCGGGAACCTCCTGCTCCAGTACGTCGGCCATCTTGGCGGCCATATCGTCCCGATCCGTGGCGTTGGTCCACTCCGACCGGTCCTTCATGTTCATCATCAAATCACATTGCTCAACGTTCATCGGGTCGGTTGGCACCTCCGATGCACCCACGCGGGCCACAACCTGCCTGATCTCGTGAAAGTGCGTTTGCAAGGCCCGTTCGGCTTTCAGCGTAGCGTCGATGGTGGCCGACAGGGACGTACCTGAGGGCATCCGGAAGTCGATAGCCATGTCGCCTTCGTCCAGCTGCGGGATGAACTCCCCACCAAGCCGACTGAACAACAGCACGACGCCCGCCAGCATGCCAAGCGCAACCAGCACCACCGTTTTGCGCCAGCGTAGCGCCCAGACCACCATGGGTTCGTAGCCCCGGTAGAGCCAGTCCATGATGCGATCCGAAACGGTGCGTTTTGCCACCACCGTCCTGGGGAGCAGCAGCGCGGCCATCATCGGTACATAGGTGAGCGACAGGATGAGTGCGGCCAGAATAGCGAACGATACTGTCTCGGCCATAGGGCGGAACATTTTACCTTCAATGCCCGTCAGGGAAAGAATGGGCAGGTATACGATCAATATGATGATCTCCCCGAAAGCCGCTGATCGCCGGATAGCCGATGCCGATTCGAACACCGCTTCGTCCATTTCGTCGGCGTTGAGGGTTCGGCCAATGAGTTTTTTGTCCTGGCCGAAGTGGTGGAGTACGGCTTCGACGATGATGATGGAACCGTCGACGATCAGGCCGAAGTCGATGGCTCCCAGACTCATCAGGTTGGCCGACAGCCCCAGCGTTTTCATCATGCCGAGCGTGAATAACATGGCCAACGGAATCACCGAGGCCACGATGAGGCCCGCCCGCCAGTTGCCCATCAGCAACAGCAACACGAACACGACAATCAGCCCGCCTTCGAGCAGGTTGCGCTCAACGGTACTGATCGTCTTGCCAATCAGTTTGGTCCGGTCAATGAACGGCACAACCCGAAGGCCCTCGGGCAGCGACGCCTGAATTCGTTTGATACGCTCCTTTACGTTGTTAATGGTCGTTTCGGAATCGGCTCCCTTGAGCATCAGTACCACCGCGCCAACGGCTTCGCCCTGCCCATTCCGGGTCAGTGCGCCGAACCGTACCGCGTGGCCAAACCGTACCGCTGCAACGTTGCCAATCCGTACCGGAAGCCCGTTACGGGTGCGGATAATGGTGTTCTCAATATCCTTGAGGCTCCCCACAACCCCTTCGCCCCGGATAAAATAAGCCTGGCTGTTGCGTTCGATGTAGCTACCGCCCGTATTGGCGTTGTTGCGGGCCATGGCGTCGGCAAGTTCGGTGAGCGTTACCCCCGAGGCTCGTAGCCGCTCGGGGTCAACCGCCACTTCATACTGTTTCAGGTAGCCACCAAAGCTGCTGATTTCGATAACGCCCGGCACACCCGCCAACTGCCGCTTCACGATCCAGTCCTGAACCGTACGCAATTCGGTGAGGGAATATTTGTGTTCGTAACCCGGCTGCGGCACAATCGTATACTGATAGATTTCGCCCAGGCCGGTCGTGATGGGAGCCAGAAAAGGTCGGCCATAATCAGCCGGAATGGTCTGCACCGCCGTTTGTAGCTGCTCCGACACCAACTGCCGGGCTTTCAGCATATCGGTATCTTCGGTGAAGACAACCGTTAAAACCGATATGCCCAGTTTGGAGACCGATCGAATTTCCTCGACATTCTGGAGGTTGGCCATCGCCAGTTCAAGGGGCGTCGTGATGAACCGTTCGGCTTCCTGAGCGGCCAGCGCGGGCGTCTGGGTAATAACAACTACCTGGTTGTTGGTAATATCGGGAACAGCATCGACGGGTAGGTAGTAGGCGGAGTAGCCGCCCCAGCCAATCAGGGCCAGCACGAACGCGCCAACGACTAACTTATTCCGAATACTAAATCGGATAATCGCATCAAACATGAATAGACAGGGAGAAGCGAACCACCACGGCAGTTCGTTGAATACGGGGAAAAGCAGATTTTATATGGGCGACTATATCCAGCTGGATACCAGGCCAAACAACACTAGCTGGTATGAACTACTGGATAGCAACCATACAGAAGAAAGATGGCAGCCCTACCGGCGGGGAGGCTGAAGCAGCGACGTAAAATGCTGGTAGGCGTTCATGAACCGCAACCGAAAAACAGCCAGGGAATGCAGCTCGACCACAAGCGGTATGTACGTCAGGTGGAGCGTCAGATTGAAATCGTACGTAGGAGAACCCCCATCCAGCGACGGCAGTCGGGTATGGCTATGGCTGGGTGCTTTATGGTGATCGGAATCGAGCACGTAATGTTCGATCAGAAAGGCCATGAAGCTAAGATCGCAGTTCTCTTCGCGCTGGTGCTGCTGGTAGTGCGTCAGCAATTCGGGCAGGCGGGCCGCCTGCTCCATGCTCATCCGGGGAATCAAGCTCCCAAAAAAAAGCATCATTGCCATCAAAACTGCCAGTGCCTGTTTCACATGTGTCGACGTTTCTACGGGCTAAATTACTGAATTATACGGCTGAGTCAGTATCTCATCCAGCATTTCTGCTAATTGTAGCCATTGCGTTCATTCGTGGTTGTTGCATAGGCTATTTTTACCAGCTTTATTGCGTTTTTCCAACTGGTTTGCATGAATAAATCTTTTCCTGGCCTTTTGCTTTCCTGTCTGACCCTGCTGTTACTGACGCCCGGACTGACGCTGGCACAGCAAACGCCCCGAAGCGACTTTCCCCTGTGTGCTACCCCCGGCCTCACCGATGCGCAACGCAGAAACCTTAGTAGCCAGGCCGCGCTGGCGCTGAGTATGAAGCTGGCAACGAACGGAGCCCCAACGACAATTACGTATGTCCCTATCCGGCCGCATATCTTTCGAAGAAGCGACGGTACGGGCGGCATGACACTGGCGAAGCTGAACAATGTTATGGCCATTACCAACAGCTACTATCTCTCGCGGGGGGCGGGTATCCAGTTCTATTTCTGCGGAACCACCCCCGATTATATCGATAACGATAATTTGTACAACGGTTTCGTGGCATTCAGCGAGTCAGGCATTAGTGGACGCGATGCCGCTAATGCCATGAATCAGTACTACGTCAATCAGTTTAGTCAAAGCGGGCTGGGTGGGTATGCGGAGTTCCCCAAAGATAACAAACTTGAATCGACCCGGTCATTCATCCTGAACGAAGACGATGAAGCCGATCTGGCCAACCGACTGCTCCCCCACGAGCTAGGCCATAATTTCGGCCTGTTCCACACGTTCGGCAACACGAACTCGGGCACGACGGAACTGGTGACCCGGGGCGCTGGAGCCAACTGCCTCACCAACGGCGACGAGGTCTGCGATACCCCTGCCGATCCACATGGTGTATCCGGCGCATCCCTAACAGACGTAAACGGCTGTCTGGCCTATAAGGGTACGGCCAGAGATGCGCAGGGCGCACTGTTTGCACCTTCCATCACCAACATCATGTCGTATTATTTTCCCTGCACGCATGATTTTACGTCGGGCCAGTATGATCGCATGCAGGCCGGGCTGGCTCTTCGCGAAAGCCATACCGCCTACTCGCTCAACTGCCCGGCTACGGCGGTGGCTACTCCCGATAATCTATCCGCATCGATCGTCAACGCCAGCGTGGTCCTGAGCTGGCAGGATAATGCATCCAACGAGATGGGCTATTTTATCGAACGATCTACCTCGGCAACATCCGGATTTGTTCCGATCGGTGGAGTCGGGCCAAACACGACGACCTTTACCGATCGACGAACGGCAGCGTTTACCCGGTATACTTACCGGATACGTCCATCCAATGCCACAACGGTCGGCGTAAGCCCAGCCATCAGCCTGACAACCGGCATCTGTCACCCGTTTTACGATAATGGGTGCGGATC
Source organism: Spirosoma utsteinense (assembly GCF_014282275.1). GTDB lineage: Bacteria > Bacteroidota > Bacteroidia > Cytophagales > Spirosomataceae > Spirosoma > Spirosoma utsteinense. The sequence goes on along the minus strand of NZ_VFIA01000016.1, from coordinate 53,978 downwards.
GGGTGATGGGCTAACGAGCTTTGTGGTTAACGATACACCGCTTAGTACCAACTCGGGTTGCTCGGCAAACGGCTATTCATCGTATACGGCCACGTCGACAACGCTGACGGCGGGTAAGACCTATCCTTTTTCGGGTACCCTTATTTCATCGATCCGCTCGCAGGGCGTAACCGTCTGGGCTGACCTGAACCGGAATGGCCTTTACGAAACTGGCGAAAATGAGTTGATCTATCAAACCCCAACTCCGCAGGCAGAACCGTTTTCAGGTACGCTAACACTGCCCGCCACCCTAACCAGCGGAACGTTATCGCTACGGGTCGTGGTCCGAAACGACGCTGTTCCGTTCGATCCATGTGGGTCATATGCCTATGGCGAAGCGGAAGATTATGTGCTTTCGGTCGTTAACACAACCCCAGCCCTCACCCAGGCCGACCTCCGCCTGTCGATGCACGTAACGAACCGGTCGGTGATGCTCGACCAGCCTGTCGGGTATTCGTTGACGATCACCAATGATGGACCCTCTACGGCAACCGGGGTTAGCTGGCAAAATCGGTTACCGGCGGGGCTGGAATTTGCCGGTGGCGATGCGGGTGTAGTTAGCTCGGGCACGGCCGTAACGGGTAACAGCCTGTCGCTGTCCAGCGGAACATCGGTCACGATCGGGTATCAGCTAAAACCGACCCAGCCCGGCATCTACCTCAACACCGCCCAAATCCTGGCCAGCAACCAGCCCGACCCAGACTCGCAGCCGGGCTCCGGCACCGGCGACGGGCAGGACGATGCGGCCGGGGCCGACATTCGTACCATACCAACGACCGAGGCAATTTTCGCATCGCCAAACCCCAATCAGGTTGAGTTGCCTGCGGTATCGTCCGGCCAGCCCACAGCCGACCCTAACAAGGCAGACCTGTCGCTATCCATGTCGGTCAGCAACCGAACACCCGCCCCGGGGCAACCGGTGACGTTTACGATCATCGTGAAAAATACGGGTGGACTGGCGGCTACCAATGTGGTAGTGCGCGATACGTTGCGGGGCTTCACCGTCCCAGTCTTAACCGCTGGTGTCCGGATAGCCGCAACAGGAGACAGCTACTCGATCGTTGAGGGTACAATAGCATCAATACCTGTGAATGGAACCGCAGCAATTGCCTTCATAGCTACACCGACCGATAGTGGCTACGTCCGGAATGCAGCGCAAATCTGGTCGGCGGGCCAGCCCGACCCTGACTCAATACCCGGATCAGCGACCCCTGCCGCCAACAATTTCAATGGGGAGGATGATACCGCCGGGCTTGATCTGCGCGTCGGTCCGTAACGGCTATGCGCCCTTGGTTGGGTCGAACGGCCAGCGTTTCTTGAGTCCCGCCGAGACGAGAAACGCGACAATACCGAGGCCGATCACCGTCAGGCCGGATAGCATAAACGTCAGGCCCGTGGAAAAGAAAACGAACAGCCAGATACAGATCGCCAGTAAAACCGGCAGGGGGAAGAGCGGCATCCGAAACGGGAAATCGCTGACGGCCCGTCGGCGGTGCAGCAGCAGCAGGCCAATAGCCTGGCCCACAAACTGAATGACAATACGCATGGCCAGAATGGCCGTGATAACATCGCCAAGCCGAAAGAGCAGGCTAAAGATAAATCCCAGTCCACCCAAAAACAGCAGCGAAACATAGGGGAACTGCCGGGTGGGGTGTAGCCGGGCAAAAATCTTGAAGAACTGGCCATCTACCGCTGCGGCATACGGTACCCGCGAGTAACCCAGCAATACCGCAAACAGGGAGGAGAACGCAACCAGCAGCACCAGTATGGTAGCCAGCTTGCCCGCGCCGGGGCCGTAAAGCGTTTCAACAAACGTGCTAACGATGAACTCACTATTTTGCGCTTCCTGCCAGGGTACCACGCTCACCACACTGAGGTTCATCAGCAGATACAGGGCCGCTATTCCGACAATGGAAATAAACATGCTGGCCGGAATGTTGCGCGTTGGCCGCTGAATTTCGCCACCCAGGTGGCAAACGTTGTAGTAGCCCAGGTAACAGTAAATCGTTTTTACTGATGCCTGACCCAATCCGGCCGCCAGCAACCCGCCACTCACCGACCCCACAGCGGGTATCATACCCGAAATCGTTTCCGACAGCGGAATGCGGGCATTGGTAAGCCCTCCAATGATAATCCAGCCAAGGGTAAGCAGCACAGCGCCCCACATGACCAGCCCGATCTTACCGATCGAATCGATTTTCCGGTAGAGCAATACGATGATCAGCAATACGACGCCCCCCGAAACAGCCCGGCGCTGCCAGTCGTCGAGCGGCATCAGGTACGAAGCATACTGAGCAAATCCAATAGCGCCGGAGGCCATGACCAGTGGTGCCTGAATGAGGGTTTGCCAAACGTAGAGAAATGACAGCAAACGCCCCCAGCGTCGTTCGCCGTAGGAAATTTTAAGAAAATTGTAGCTACCACCCGCTTGTGGAAAAGCCGCTCCTAACTCGGCCCACACGAATGCATCGATCAGCGAGATAAAGGCTCCCAGCACCCAGGCCCACATAAACTGCGGGCCACCCAGGGTTTTTATGACCAGCGGCAGCACCACGAACGGCCCGATACCGACCATGTCGATCATGTTCAACGCCGTTCCCTGTACGAGATTCAGCCGCCGGGGAAGCGCATCCTGGCCTGCTGTTGTCGACGTGGCAGGCACTGTATCATCGGGCAGTTCGGGAGAGGTAGAATCGATCAATAGCGTAACAGAAATAAAGACATACCAGCATCGATAGCACTATTCCGCCAACGGCCGCAGGCAGCGTAAAAGTTCGTTTTAGATGAATTAGCCGTCTTCAACTACTCGGTTTCCAAACCAGGTGAGTCAACGGCCTAGTAAAGAACAATTCCGATAGACAAAGGTTGATAAATGAACGATCAGTTAATAGACAGTACTTACAACAAAACCGTTATGAAAAAGATAATCCTTTTTGCTGCCGCTCTTCTAACAGGCTTGCTAACCGAATCGATGGCGCAAACGCCATCACAACAGACGTCGGGTGGCGCTACGGCGCAGTCGGGAACATCGGCCAACGCCAACACTAGTTCGACAGAAGGCATGAAGCGTAAAGGAAGCGGCAAAATGGCTTCCGGCGTAACCCGTAATGGCAACAGTAACCTTTCACCTACGTCGCCAACCAATACCCAGGGCAGTACTTCACAGGGATCGGCCAGCCGACCCTCGGCGGGTGGCGCACCCGGTACGGGCGTAAAAGCCGCCCGGTCGTCGAATGGTCCAAAAAGCACCAAGAACGGTACGGCGTCTGACGGTGGCCTGACCAGCGGTGGAACCCCGACTTACGGCGCTAAAGTCGATACCAAATCGACATCCGGCGCAACGGGCGGCTCCAAGCGGCCTACGTCGACTGCTGCGGTACAGAAAGAAGCGAAGACCAGCGATGCCAACGTATCGACCAATGGACCACAGCCAACCGGTGCCGGTAAAGCCGGTACGCCATCGGGCAATGCAGCCGGTAAGAAAGCGGGTGGAAACAGCTATCCGCAAACGGGGACGAAAAACCAGTAAGCCAACAAACAGGCCGTTACAATCAGCACAAAAAAAGAGCGCCTTTCCCGTTATTCAGGAAAGGCGCTCTTTTTTGCGGAGGCACTGGTTAGTTCAGTAGTTCATCGAACGTCAAACTAACGTAGTACATGGACCCAACGCTCGGGTTACCCCACGACTGTTTGTATAGTTTTCCAGTCAGGTTGGTTCCGCCCACTTTTAGAATAGACTTGATCCCTGAAATCTTCTTGCTGATCTGGGCATCGAGTGTGCTATAAGCCGGGATGATGGTTTGTTTACGAGCCGTAGCTTCTGTGTTAGCAAAACTTGCTTCCCACAGGAAGGCATCCTGCGCCCGATAAACGACATTGAAACCAAATCCGGTACGGGCCACATTGCGGTTACCGAACGACAGGTTATAGCGATACTTAGGCGTGTTGAAAAAGGTAACGAAGCCCGCCGGGATCTTATCCTGATCCATTAGAAAATTAGACGATACGTTTGCCCCAATCATGTAGTTCCCGGGAAGCATGTAATCGGCACCGATAGCCCAACCTGCGTTTTTCAACTGGGTTGGTGAATTGACGGGGTATGAATACACGTTGCGGGCAGAGCCATTTATCAACTGTAAGGCTGTGACAGGATTAGTAAGAGAAACAGGATTTTTACCTTGAACGACTACCTGACTACCCAGGAAGTTCAGGAACCGGTTGTAGTAGTAGTAGGCATCAATAAATAGCTTATTACCCAGCAATCCTTTGTAACCTACCTCATACGTTTCTACCCGCTCAGGATCATAGCCGGCATTGACAGCTGGTTTTAACTGAGTAAGTGCCTGCGGCAAAGCGGCTGCCCCCCCCTGCTGTAAAGCAGCTCCAAACGCCTGTACAGACTGAAGTGTATATACAGGGCTACCACTAAAATTATATCGCTCCTTAAGAAATGGCAGCCCCCCGATCAGACGTGCGGTCGGCGTGTTAAGATCAATGTACTGATCCTGCGTAGTAGGAATACGGAAACCCCGCTGGAATGAAGCACGTAGATTATGTTGTTTTGCCACAGTCAGCACCGCCGAAAAACGAGGGCTTATTTGTGCCTTAAAGTTCTGGTTTTTGTCGTAGCGCACCGAACCCGTCAGTTTCAGCACATTGGCCAGTGTTTTCGATGCCTGTGCGTATGCACCATACTCATCGATCGAAAACTCTTCACCAGCCTCATTGCGGGCGAACAGCGTGCCTTCTGAATTCAATGCATACCGCCGGAAGTTGCTACCAACGATCAGCTCAACCGTCTTCGGGTCAATCTGCTTGCTGAAGTTATACATGAATTCCGCATGGTACAGGTTGGTTTTATCCAGAAACCGCGCTCCTACGCCCGTTGCATCACCTGGTATGGGTTTCCCGGTTACCGTTTCAAGTGCCTGCTGGAAACCGGGGGTTCCGGGCAACAGCCGACCCTGGTCAGCTACTCCGCGGGCCTGGTCTAACAATGTCTGCTGCTGACTGTTTGCATACGCCTGGGCACCCGCCAATGCCGCGGCAGGAGCCTGACCAGCACCAAGAGCGGTTAAGTAAGCACCTGCATATCCTGTGAGCGCATTCTGTGCGTAGGTGCCAAAATAAGTGGGAAACCATTTGGCGACACTGCCACTCCAGGCTTCGTTGATACCCTGACCCAGGGTTGCGGTAGCATATGAATTACCTGATCGTTCCTGTGTGGTATACGCCCGCACGAAAAAGTTAGATCCACGCAGTTCGAGCTTGTACTGCCCCAGTTGAAATCCTTTGATGTAATAACGGTCAGCACCTGTGTACACTGTCGTTCCGGTACCCCAGTTGGCCTGTGCAATGGCTTCTACATTCTCCGTTAAACGATAGTGTATGGCACCATTTAGTTTTAAGTTGGTTGCATTGTAATTGACCAGATCGTTCTCCTGATACCCCGTCCGCGAAATATTCAGATTGGGTATAATGTTATTGAAAATCTGCTGGGGTGTCAGGCCTGTCAATTGAGGCAATGTTCTGTTACCCGCCTGCGGAATCTGAGTAGTGGCAATGGCACCCAAAATGGCCGACGACCCATTCGCGCCTGTCCCCGGTTGCCCGTTAGCGAAGAGACTGGAGTAGAGATTAGCACTGGCGTCGCCGTAAATGTTTATACCGTCGTAACCGGGATTGTTGGCACGACTACCTGTTTCGAGCGTACTCCTATTCGAAAAACTCTGGTCGCGGTAGTCCGTTGCCTGCCAGTCATTTGCTTTCAGGTATGAAACACCAACCTTGACGGCAAACTTGTTGTTAAAAGCTTTGGCATACCGAAAAGCGGCATCATAGAAAGGCGTCGTCGCCGTTGACCGATTGCTCGCATTCATGACCCCTACTTTTGTGTAAGCACTTAATCCCTGATACAGGAACGGGCTTTTCGAGGTCATTAACAGCAAACCGTTAATAGCATTAGGACCGTAGAGAGCCGAAGCCGCCCCAGGTAAGAGTTCAACACTTTCCAGGTCCAGTTCCGATACGCCAGCGAGGTTACCTACCGAAAAGTTTAGCCCCGGTGCCTGGTTATCCATACCATCCAGCAGCTGGACAACCCGCGTATTGCCATTAGAACCAAACCCGCGCACGTTGACCGACTTGAAGGTCAGACTCTGCGTACTCATATCTACACCTTTGATGTTTTGCAGGGCATCATAAAAAGTAGCAGCTGGTGTCGATTGAAACGAGCGAATGTCGAGACGCTCCACCGACACCGGCGATTTGAGGACGCTCTCCTCTACCCGCGACGCCGAAACGACTACTTCCTGCCCTATCAATACCTGTTCTTTGAGGGAAATATTCAGGTCATTCCGGGCATTGCTGATCGTGAACTCCTGCGGCTGAAAACCAACGCCCGTTACGGCGATCACGAACGGCCGCTCCGTGTTGGTAGTGAACGAGAAATTGCCTTTCGTGTCGGTAATAGTTCCTACAACTTTTCCTTTGACCGCGACGCTGATTCCGGCGAGCGTTTCTTTATCCGCGTCGGCAGTTACCTTACCTGAAACTCGTGTCTGCGCTATAGTGCTGATGCTGATCAAACACAAAAGCCAGACAAGTACTGTGAAGTGCGTAGTAATTTTTCTCATAGGTGGTTATCGTTAATCCCCGTGTTTGCAACAGCCAGATGATTTATGCGATAAACATACGGATAAGCATAAATTTAGTGCAATAAAATCTTCATATTAAAAAATTTTATTTACAGGTAAAAATATAACCAGTTGACTATCAATACAAAAACATGTCACCTCTAGTTACAAATAGTAAGGTTTTGATCGAGTGTTTTTGTTCAGGTAAATAAGAACGCTCCCTATAAACGTTTTAGAAAGGACGCACTTCCTTTTTATGCAAATCAACACGCTGACGGGTTTTATCTACCTGACAGAAATAGCACCTGGTGGCTGGTTGGCAAAGCCAACGGGTTATGCTCAGGAAACCCGGCAAATATTTTGGTTGAACTAGTAAATTGGCCAAAGCCCTGCCTTTCTTCGGTAAATATCTCTTAGCCACTATATTTACAGGTATGAAAAGCGAATCAAATCAGGACCGGCGGGACTTTTTGAAAGCGTCGGGTCTTCTAACCGGTGGTGCCTTGCTGAGCAGCCTGCCTGGTGTTGCCATGCCGTTTGGGTCCAAAGCCGCTGGTTATCATTTTTCGGTAAATGATACGATAAAAGTAGCCTTGATTGGCTGTGGCGGACGTGGCACCGGAGCGGCTCAACAAGCGCTCAGCACGAAGCAAAACGTTAAGATCGTAGCGCTGGCCGATGCGTATCGCGATCGCCTGGATGATGCCTACAAAGCCTTGACCGAGCGCGGTGCCAAAGCGGCCGATGGTTCGCCAAAAGTAGACATCCCGGAAGACCACAAATTTGTGGGCTTCGATGCGTACAAGCAGGCTATGGCCCTGGCCGACGTCGTTATTCTGGCAACTCCTCCCGGTTTCCGTCCGAGTCATTTTGAAGAGGCCGTGAAGCAGGGTAAGCAGGTATTTATGGAAAAACCAGTCGCCACCGATGCGCCGGGTATTCGGCGGGTGCTGGCGGCTGCAGAAGAAGCTAAACGTAAAAAACTAAATGTAGTCGTCGGTTTACAGCGTCGCTACCAGCCTAGCTACCGCGATATGATCAAGCGCATCCATGATGGTGCTATTGGCGACATTGTGGGTGGTTCGGTGTACTGGGTCAGCGGGGGCGTTTGGCAGAAACCCCGCAAACCCAACCAGACCGAAATGGATTACCAGATGCGCAACTGGTATTATTTCAACTGGCTTTGTGGCGACCATATCAATGAGCAGCACGTTCACAATATCGACGTAGCCAACTGGGTAAAAGACAGCTATCCGGTTTCGTGCCAGGGAACGGGCGGCCGACAGGTTCGATCGGGTAAAGATTATGGTGAAATTTTCGACCACCACATCGTCGATTTCGTCTATGCCGATGGAACAACTATCAACAGCCAGTGTCGTCACTACGAAGGAACCTACAGCCGGGTAGACGAAATGTTTTTGGGTACCAAAGGCAAGATTGAAGGTATGGAGAAGAAAAGCAGTGCCTTGATGGGCTATAATGGCCAGGCACTGTATACCCACAACGCAAAAGCAGATGGTAACCCCTACCAGATCGAACACGACGAACTGTTCGATGCCATTGCTAAAGGCGAATACAAATTTGCCGATGCCGAACGGGTAGCCAAGAGCACGATGACCGCTATCATGGGCCGGATGGCTACGTACTCCGGCAAAGTGGTGAAGTGGGACGAAGCCCTGAATTCGCAGATCGATCTCTTCCCCGACAAACTCGCCTGGGATGCCATGCCAAAGAGCTTACCCGACGCGAATGGCCTCTACTCCATTGCAGTACCGGGCAAAACGATAACGGTATAACCTACACGCCAAAGGATACGCCTTCCGTACCCATCTTTTGGCTGTCTATCAAAACGGGGCCGACTGCCATTTGCGGAGTCGGCCCCGTTTGTTTTCTACGATCAGTACCGTCACTCCGGGAAAACGACGTAGTAACCGACGGCTTTTATGCCATCCAAACGCCCTACTGCGGGCCACACTGAATACTTTGGTGAGCGCATCGGCGCGGTAGCCATCGGGGGCCTGCACGGTAACCCGCACGAAATGCCGTAACCCTAAACCCGACCGCGGATTCATAATGTGCGAATAGCGTCGGCCGCGGTAGTCGAGGTACCGGTATACATCGCCCGAGGTCGTGATGGCCGCGTTGCGTAACGTGATTACGGTGGAGTCCAGCGCAACGGTCCAGCTGCCTTCACCCGCCAGCACATCGCCCCCAATATCCATCACAAAGGCGTTGATACCCAGCTTCCGCAGCAGCAGGGCCGCTTCGTCGGTGGCGAACCCCTGCCCGATTCCTCCAACGTCCAGCCTCATACCGGGCCGTAGCAACTTAACCGACCGGGTTGCGCTATCGAGCCCCATAAATCGATACCCCACCGCCCGGTGTGCCTGCCGCCGGGCCGATGCTGCTGGGAATTCGCCCCGCCGAACGGCCCGTCGCCAGAGGAGCGAGAGCGGGCCGATAGTTGGGTCAAATCGCCCGTTCGACTGCCGGGCAATGGTTTTGGCTTTTTCTAATACGTTGAATAGATCGGGCGAAACGCGTACCCATCGGTTTTGTCCGCTGCTTTCCGACAGGCGGTTGATTTCTGACCCGTCCATGTAATCGCTCATGACCTGGTTCAGCGAATCCATCCGGGCGTTAACAGCCTCGTTGACCCGCCGGGCGGTCAGACTATCCGGCGCAAAAAACGTCAGGGTAAACTGGGTACCCATTAGGCCCCGCCGGAACGAAAACCGCGCCATTTCGGGTTGCGCAATCACCAGCCCCGGCATTAGGAGCAGGATCAGCAGCGGACGAGTCAGGAAACCTAAAGAGATACGGACGTTCAAGGTCGTTGAGCGAGACAGTCTTACCGAATCGACGGAACAATGGTTACTATCAAAAACAAATTTATACTACTGGCGGCTTTCTTCTGGCTATCGGGCCTTACCCTGACTGGTTTGGGCGCTTATGGGAAGCGCCACCAGTGGGAAGCAACAGGCACCCTGCTCACGAGTGGTATTTCGGCGCAGGCTGTCGGCTTCGGCTTTCTGGGCTTTGCGATCATGCAGGCTGTTTTCCGGAAGAAATAGTCCGTTTTTTTCGACCGTCGAAATCAGCATTAGTCATTCGTTAAGCGTGGGGTAAATCCTGCACTTTTGAGGCACATCGTGCTGCGACTCCGAGTCAGATAGTTAGATTTGGCCCGTAGGGCCTTCACAGCGCAGCGTCGGTAGACAAAAGCCTTATATACCTGACGGTACATGGACGCTGCTGAAACCAAATTATCCTACCGACGCTGCGCTGTAAAGGCCCTAACGGGCCAAAAAAAGGCAGCTTAATCTCGAATTCACGTTACTCTCCTGATTTCGACCAGAGAAGTCGTTCGTGTTAGCCACAGACAAGATTACTTCAGCCGGCACAAACGGGATCGTCCAACCACTACACACGCGCCAGCTTATTTCGCAAATACATGTCGGCCAGGACCAGTGCTGCCATAGCTTCCACGATAGGTACGGCGCGGGGAACTACGCAGGGATCATGCCGGCCTTTACCCGAAACCGTAACCGGATCACCGTTTACGTCCACGCTGTCCTGATCCTGCATGATGGTAGCTACCGGCTTGAAAGCTGTCCGGAAATAGATGTCTTCGCCGTTGCTGATGCCCCCCTGAATACCACCCGACTGGTTGGTCTTGGTGCGAACCCGGCCCGGCTCCGACCCGGCTCCCGCTTCGATATAGAACTCGTCGTTGTGTGTTGAACCCAGTTGCTCCACCCCGGCGAATCCGCTGCCATATTCAAACCCTTTTACGGCATTGATGCTAAGCATGGCTTTACCCAGCTCGGCGTGTAGTTTATCGAAAACGGGTTCGCCCCAGCCAACCGGAACGCCTGTAGCCACACAATCGACGACACCGCCGACGGAGTCACCCTGCTTACGAACGTCGTCGATGTACTGAAACATCCGCTCTGCAGTTTCGGGATCGGGGCAGCGAACGGCATTCTCTTCGGCCAGGGCGAGGTTCATCTCCGTGTATGCTTTTCCTAGTTTCAGCGTTCCCACCTGCGACACGTAAGCCTGGATCTGAACACCCTGCTGGCGTAGCAAGAGCTTGGCTACGGCACCAGCGGCCACGCGGGCCGCCGTTTCGCGAGCCGACGAACGTCCGCCACCCCGGTAGTCGCGGGAGCCATATTTAACCTGATAGGTATAATCGGCGTGCGAAGGCCGGAACTGCTGGGCAATATGACCGTAATCTTTGCTGCGCTGATCGGTGTTGCGGATAAGCAGTGCGATGGGCGTACCCTGCGTCTGCCCTTCGAACACGCCCGACAGTACTTCGAACTCGTCGGCTTCGCGCCGTTGGGTGGTAATACGTGACTGACCGGGTTTGCGCCGGGTCAACTCCTGCTGAATAAAATCAGTGTCGAACGCCAGACCCGCCGGGCATCCATCGATGATAACACCAATACCCGGCCCGTGCGATTCACCAAATGTAGAAATCTTGAATACTGTCCCGTATGTACTACTCATGTGACAAAATAATAGCTACCGAAAGAACCGATAGGTGCCTCGCACAAACACTGACGTCTGCACGCTACCGCCTTTATCTCCTAAAAAACACAAAGATCATCCCCAACAGCATTAATACAATCAATACATTGGCTACAGACCGAATCAAAACCGGAATACTGATCGGCTGATAGGTGCTGTCGAGCGTACTGATGCCCGTGTACAGAGATCGCCCCGCCGACGAAGCTGACAACGTACCATCGACCGACTCGGCCGACGTTGCTATAGGTACCGAATCGGTTGCCAGCGCGGCTACATCGGCCCCTCCGGCCTCCAATCGAACCCGAGGTCGCAGCGTGTCATAGCGCGCCCGTTGCGGGTCGAAATAGATCCACTGAAAATGGTCGGCCAGTGAAATAGTACCATTTTGACGGGGCACAATAAAATAAGTGAATGTCTTCTGTCCATCCACCTGATTGCCGGTGTGTTTGAGGCTATGTTGTTCTTTGGGCGGGAATATGTCGATATCCGTTGATTTAGCCAGTTCCACGGGTGCTGGCAGGGTAGCGATGTTACCTTCTCCCGCAATAGAAAACCTATAACGAATACTCTGGCCTACCTGAACGTGCTTCCGTTCCAGCTGCTCGTTCAACCGAAATGAGCCAACGGCTACCTGCCCCCGCAACGGATGTTGGGGCAAGGCCCGGACGGCAATGGTAAGTGGTTTGCTGCTGAACAGGACTCTTTCGGTTTCTGCTTCGGCAGATGGAGGACCAATTTTAGGACGGGGTCGGATCAGGTAGAGTGTAACAGCCGGCAGGGTCAGCAACCGGGTGGCGAGCGGATAGAAAACAGATTGATACAACTGGATCTCCCGGAATTTTTTGCCCCCAATCAATACCGGAACGGGCTTCAGTTCCGTAATGGGCCTATTTTCTTCCCAGGCATTCGCAGGTCGGATTTTCTTGATGATGGCCTGCAGCTGCCGGTCGAGGGCCGTAAAATTCAACTGGTAGGGGTAATTATCAGCAACAAAGAAGGACAGTGTCAACCCTACACCTTCGCCTGTGTAGACCGTAGCTTTAGAGGCCCGCAATGCCATAAACGCTGCGCCCCCGGGTGGGGGGAGGTTGTTGACCACGGTTGTTGTATTGGGTACCGATGCGGTTGCCGACGCCCGTACAATCAGCACCGCTCCTTCTGATCTCAGTACCGTTCCCTCAACCGTAATAGTAAAAGGAGCCAGTATAAATCGGCCCGCTGCCCGCGCCTGGTAATTTTGGGTAATAATCTGACTACCAGCTTTTTTTTCGTTGATATCGGGTGATGTCACACTGGTCAGAATCCCTTTTTTAACGAAACCCGGGATATCAGGGAACACCAGAACCGGCCGAGTCTCACTGTTCGCTATTGTAACCGAAATAGCGAAAGGCCGTTCAATCGGAAAAGAAGTTGGCCCCAATTCTATAGCACTAACAGTTTCAGCAACTTGGCCGAAGCAAGCCGTTGAGTAACAAATAAATAATACAAGAAATTTGCGGAATATTGCAAGCATCATTGTTATTTTGTAGCAACAATTAACAACGTGAGCCGTTACGTTTTCATATACCAGAGAGTAACGGATTTTTAGTCTCTATCTATCTCTCTAGCACTTTAACTAAAAAAATGATTCCTCATGCTTTCGATGTTAGAATACATCAAAACCATCCTTCAGAAGGTGAGTTTCGATAAAGCTTTATTCGAGAAAGAACTTGCTAAAGCAATAAAAATGCTCATCCCTGACGAAGTAAAGCAACTTAAACGATGGTGTTATGCGCAGTTTGGAAAAATGTACCGCGTAGTACTAAACCGTTGTTTCGCACGGGTTCGATTCACATAGCGACATTACCCTTCCTTTTTCAACTTTCCTGAACCCGGCCGTGAGGCCGGGTTTTTTTATGGACATTCGTCCCCTACAGATCCACTTTTTCTTCCATGTCGGGTATGACTACGTGCGCAAAGCCAGCTGCCTCTAGCTTTTCTTTCCAGATCAGCTGTTTTTCATACTCACCGTGTACCAGAAACACCGTTTTAACCTGCGCAGGGTCCTGACAACTCAGAAAATGCAGCATTTCGCGGTAATCACCGTGGGCCGAAAATGAATCCATAATTTCGATCCGGGCATTTACCGCAAGCCGTTCGCCAAAGATCACCACTTCTTTATCTCCCCGCTTCAGGGCACCGCCAAGGCTACTCGGCGACGCATAGCCGACCATCAGAATGGTCGTGCTGGGATCCTCGACGTTATTTTTGATGTGGTGCTTGATCCGACCCGCTTCGGCCATACCCGACGGCGCAATAATGATGCACGGTTCATCACTGCTGTTGATGGCTTTGGACCCCTCAACCTCTGACACGTAATGCAGATTTTTGAAATCGAACGCATCGCCATCCCGCTTGATATAAGCCAGTATCTCGGGATTGAAGTCTTCCTCATGATCGCGCATTACCTGCGTTGCTTTCACCGACATCGGGCTATCGATGTGTACGGGTAAGCGAGGCAGTTTGCCTTCCGTCTCCAGTTGATCGAGCGCGTAAATCAGTTCCTGCGTGCGGTCGACAGCAAACGCGGGGATCAGCAGTTTACCCCGCTTTTCCACACACGTCTGGTGCACGATACGCAGTAAATGAGCCTTCACATCAGGTTCGGGTTCGTGTATCCGGTCACCATAGGTCGATTCGCAAATGATATAATCCGCCTGTGGAAACGAATCTGGTTTACGCAGGATCTTATCATCCGGGCGGCCGATATCGCCACTAAAAACAAGTTGCGTTGTCTTATCCTGCTCACGGACGGTCAGGCTGATGGCTGCGCTGCCAAGCAGGTGAGCCGCATCGGTCAGCAGTCCCGTTACCGACTTTCCTATTTCGAACGGCTTGTTGTACCCAACGGCTACCATCTGGTCGAGCGCCTGTTGAACATCTTTTTCATTGTAGAGTGCTTCCAGTTCAGGCTGTCCCCGGCGACTGCGCCGATTGTTGACCCGTTCCAGATCACGCTCCTGAATCCGGGCACTATCCATGAGCATTACCTCACACAAATCGATGGTAGATGCTGTCGTATAGATAGGTCCTTCGAATCCTTTGGCAACAAGCCGGGGAATCAACCCGGTATGGTCAATATGGGCGTGTGACAGCACCATGTAGTCTACTGCGGCCGGATCGAAACCAAATTGCTGATTGAGTTCGTCGGTGTTGATACCCTGGAACAGCCCGCAGTCGAGCAAAATCCGGGTACCGTCGGCTGTCGTGATCAGGTGCTTACTGCCTGTGACCGTACGGGCTGCACCAAAAAATTGAATGGTCATCGTTCAGGAACGTATATTTAGGCTGATCTCTCCGAAGCCACGCTGGCAGACGAAGAACCACAAAGAAACACACATATTTACGGAGTTATCAACTTGATCAGTGGAAAGCATTTGGACGTGGCTGAAACAAATTAGCCGGCGCAAACCGGTCAGGGCCTGTGGGCTGGCGCTGCTCGTCGCGTTGGGCCTCGACAGCCTGTTCCCGATCAACACTGCTGTTCCCTATTCTACAGTCATCACAGCACGCGATGGCTCTATCCTGCACGCATTTCTGAGCCGGGATGACAAATGGCGGATGTATGCCGAACTTTCTGACATTACCCCCACCTTACGGGACGCCATTCTGTACAAAGAGGATAAATATTTTTACGTTCACCCCGGCTTCAATCCCGTGTCTATGGTACGGGCTGCCGGGCGTAACCTGCTGGCCGGACGCCGGACATCGGGAGCCTCCACGATTACGATGCAAACGGTTCGCCTGCTCGAACCCCGTCGGCGTACCTACCTCAATAAACTCATCGAACTGGGCCGGGCCATCCAGCTGGAACTTCATTATTCGAAGGATGAGATCCTGCAACTGTACCTGAACCTGATTCCATACGGCGGCAATATCGAAGGGCTGAAATCGGCGTCGCTGCTGTATTTCGGCAAACCGCCCGTACTGCTCAGCCTGGCCGAACTAACTACGCTCACTATTATTCCGAACCGGCCGTCGAGCCTGCGCCTGGGTGTCGATAACGAGCGGGTAATGCAGGAGCGCAACCGCTGGCTTAATCGCTTCCGGACCGCGCATGTCTACGACGAAACAATCCTGATTGATGCCCTGAACGAACCGCTGACGGCCTACCGGCACGAAGCGCCCCAACTGGCCCCACACCTGTCGCGCCGGCTTAAAGCCGAACAGCCGGGAGAGCCTATTATCCGGTCGGCACTAAGTCCGGGCATTCAGGCTACCGCCGAGCAACTCGTGCAGAACTACGCCAATCGTATCCGGGTCAACGATATCCACAACGCAGCCGTGCTCATTGTGGATAACCAGACGCAGGCTGTGGTAGCTTATGTAGGATCGTCAGATTTCAGGGACCCCGTCGACGGGGGGCAGGTAGACGGCGTGCGGGCCATACGATCGCCGGGAAGCGCCCTGAAACCCATCCTGTACGGGCTGGCGTTCGATGCGGGCATTATAACGCCCAAAACCAAGCTTAATGATGTTCCCACTAATTTTAGCGGGTATGAACCGGACAACTACGACCGTCAGTTCAACGGACCCGTTACGGCATCGTTTGCCCTCGCCAACTCCCTCAACATACCCGCCGTTTCGCTGTTGCGGGAAATGGGCACATCTGCGCTTGTTTCGACGTTACAGAAAGCGGGGTTTTCGACCGTAAAACGACAGGCGAAAGACCTGGGATTGTCTATGATCCTGGGTGGTTGTGGGGTAACGCTGGAAGAAATGACACGCTTGTATGTAGGGCTGGCCAACGGCGGCCTGGTGATGCCACTTACCCTTACCACCCCGTCGGACCCCCTTCACCCCGCCCGCAACGGTGGGCAGAAACGGGCCGTAGAATCCGTGAAAATTCTTTCTCCCGAAGCGGCTTATCTGATCACCCATACGCTCACGCAGATCACTCGCCCCGATCTGCCCAATAACTTCGACAACAGCTACCACCTGCCACGCATCGCCTGGAAAACAGGAACGTCTTATGGTCGGCGTGATGCCTGGAGTATCGGGTACAATCGGCGGTACACGATCGGGGTGTGGATTGGAAATTTTTCGGGGGTGGGCGTGGCCGAACTAAGCGGGGCCAATACAGCCACACCGCTGCTCTTTCAGTTATTTAACGCACTTGACTACAACTCGCCTAACGGCTGGTTTCAGCCACCCGCCAGCCCAACCAGCCGACTCACGACGCGGCTCGTCTGCCCCGAGACCGGTGATATTCCGGGCGACTCCTGCCTGAACCCCGTTACCGATTTCCAAATTATGGGTGTATCGCGGCACCGAACCTGTCAGCACCGAAAAGTGGTATTCACGAACGCAGCCAGAACGCTGGCCTACTGCCCGCACTGCCGGCCCGACTCCGGCTGGGTACGCCGTTCATACCCTAACTTAACGCCCGATCTGGTTACCTTTTACCAAAGCCGCCACATCCCTTTTGAACCAATACCGCCCCACAACCCGGCCTGCGAACGGGTATCGGGTATGGCGGGGCCAGCCATTACGAGCCTGAATGAAGGCAGCGAATACTTTATCGATGCGGCCCAACCTGCCGAACTGGAGTTGGGTTGTCAGGCGGCTAACGATGTTCAACTCGTTTTCTGGTATCTGAACGATAAACTTTACCGCCGAGCCCGCCCTGACGAAGCTGTATTTTTCAGACCGTGGCCGGGCCAACTCAAAATTTCCTGCGCCGACGACCGGGGGCGGCACAGCGATTTACGGGTAACAATAAAAAATGAATAGAGCCAGCACAATTTGGCTTTACCACTATTTTTCAAGACTTTTCCTGCCTGAAAACTCTATATCCGTTCATTCATGAAAGTACTATTATCCCTCATTGCGGCCTTTTTCATTACCACCGCCACATTTGCTCAGCAAGCCGCCGACCCCACACAGGACCCAACAGCCCTTGGCAATGCCTTTTTCAAAGCTATGCTTGACGAAGATGCTACTACGATCGGTAAGTTGGTGTCCAGCGATTTTAGCCTGACCAGTTTCGACGGCAGTTCGGTGGATGGCGACCTGCTCGTTCAAGGTGTTGGCGGAGGATTCGTCGTCATTGAAACAGGTGTCGTCTCCGACGCCCGCACGCGGCAGTATAACAGCGACTCAGCTGTGATGACCGGTACCTGGAAAGTAAAAGGCACCATTCAGGGGCAACCCCTGGAGTCTACCGCAGCAATATCCGTTGTTAGCGCCAAACAGGGTGCCAGCTGGAAAATCATGCATATCCAGTTTACGCCGACCAAGTAACGCAGCCGTTGCCGCGCCCTTAACCAGCGTGTGCTTTACTGTGCCACAGAAAAACCCATCCAGCAACGGAATGGGTTTTTTTCGTTAGTATTCGCCCCAATATCTTCCTGTCATGAACGCACTCTACACCCACCGTTTAGCCTACACCTTACTCTGTCTTGTTTTTGTCGGGCTGGGCTGTTCCCGGCTGTCGTTCAACGAAGTAGCCGTTGTAGGCCGCAACTTCGAAGACGAAGTCCAGCAGACCCAAAACCTGACCTTCACCTTCAATAAAAATGTTGGTGCCGAGAGGGCCATCAACGAGTGGGATTCGACCCAGTATCTCCGGTTTAAACCGGCTGTTCGGGGTAAGTTTAAATGGACAGCTCCTAACGAACTGGTGTTTTCGCCGGCCGTTGCGTTCGATCCGGCAACTGACTACCGGGCTGAGTTGACCAGTGATCTGCTCAGGCAAACCGATGCCAAGGAAATGCGCCTGTCGGCCAGTCCGATCACGTTCCATACACCTTACCTGCAACTAGCCGGTACCGAAAGCTGGTGGTCCCGATCGGCTGAGTCAGGACAGCCGGTAGCCAAAGTCCGGCTTAACTTCAACTACGCCGTCAATTCAGCGGAGGTATCGGGCAAACTAAGCGCGACCAGCAACGACCAGGCACTTACGACACAGGTTGTAGGCAGCAGCGTGCAGCACACGATGGCGCTGGTACTCAACAACCTCCCCGCCGGGTCGTCGCAGGCCAGGAATGAACAACCATTGACACTGCATATCGATAAAGGGCTGAAAGTATCCGGCACAGCGTATGTCAGCCAGGAGGCCATTGAGCAAAAGACAGCGATACCGTCGCGGTATACCATCGACATTGCCGACGTACAAACGAGTTTCGATGGCAATCGGGCGGGTGGCCCGCAGGGCGTTGTGCGGGTTATCACGACCCAGGAGTTACAGCCCGGTGCGCTGGACCAGTATTATACGATTCAGCCCCAGGTGGCCACAACCGCTGAACTGACCGAAAACGGGTTCGTCATCCGGGGCAACTTCACCGAGGCCGATACCTATGTGCTGACCCTCACCGATCAGATTCGGGGTGTATTGGGGACAAAGCTGACGGAGCCGGTAACGCGGGATCTGTTTTTCGGCAAAATGCCCGCCAGCATATCGTTCGTCAACAGCAAAGCGTTGTACCTGACCTCAAAAGGAGCCCGAAATATCGGCCTCAACATCGTTAACGTTCCCAACGTACAGGTGAAGATTGCGAAGCTCTACGAGAACAACCTGCTGACCTACCTGCGCTCAAACCGCTATGAGCAATATGCCGAAGCCGCCGATGGCCAATGGAAACCCACCGGTGGATTTACCTACAGCGCCGACGAGCAGGCCGACCTCAGCGATGTGCTGGTCAACAAAACGGTGGCCGTCGGTGACCTGCCGACCGTGCGGGGCGTTTCGGCGCTGAATGTGGCCCTCCCCGACGAAAAGCAGGTTCAGGGACAACCCCTGCGGGGCATCTATCTGGTATCGGTTGCTTCAAAAGAGGAGGCTTACCTACAGGCAAGCCAACTGGTATCGGTATCGGATATCGGTCTGGTTGCCCGGCAGACGAACGACGAGATACTCGTATGGGCTAACTCAATCCATACCACCGAGCCAATGCAGGGTGTTGAGGTAACGCTTATTAGTAGTAATAATCAGTCGGTTTATTCCCTGAAAACCGATGGCAGCGGCTTTGTCAGGTTCGACAAGGTCAGCGAGAAAGCACCCGGCTTTAAAATCAGTCTGTTGACGGCTCGCTCCGGCGATGCGGTTAGTCCAAATGATTTCAACTTTCTGTTTCTGCCCGATACGCAGATAGAAACGTCCCGTTTCGAGGTCGATGGCAAGCGGGACAACGAATCGGGGTTCAACGCATTTGTTTACGGCGATCGCGACATATACCGCCCCGGCGAAACCATTCATTTTAACACCGTTATCCGGTCTCAGTCGTGGCAGAGCGTAGCCGAAGTCCCCGTTCTGATCCGGATATTGACACCCAATGGCCGGGAGTTACGCGCGTTCCGAAAAACGACCAACGCACAGGGAGCCATTTCAACCGATGTACCCCTCGACCCGGCTGTAGTAACGGGCAACTACACCATTGAGGTACTGAACGCCAATACGGTGTTGCTCACGTCTCAATCCGTAAGTGTAGAAGAGTTCGTACCTGACCGCATCAAGGTAGACGTTCTCACCGACCGAAGCCAGTATAAAGCAGGCCAGACCGTCACGCTTTCGGCAACGGCCCTGAACCTGTTCGGCCCGCCCGCAGCCGACCGCGCCTATGAGATGGAGTTGCAGCTGAAACCCAGAATCTTTGCGCCAAAAGGCTACGAGGAGTACAATTTCAAGATGGCCAGCGATCAGGCTGCGGGAACAGGCGGGCAGAACGCTTTCCCCAAAGAGTTACGACAGGGACGAACGAACGCCAACGGGCAAGCCACC
Organism: Spirosoma utsteinense; assembly: GCF_014282275.1. GTDB lineage: Bacteria > Bacteroidota > Bacteroidia > Cytophagales > Spirosomataceae > Spirosoma > Spirosoma utsteinense. The sequence goes on along the minus strand of NZ_VFIA01000016.1, from coordinate 34,007 downwards.
GAGCGATTCCTCCTACCGGCTATTTACCAGGACATGGGTCTGCTGGACGGGAAGCTGTTCGTAACGGTCTTCGACGAAAACGGGCGGCCCGTTAACCGGCTCCGGCGCTTCGACGTACTGACGCAGGAAACCCTGTATGGCGTACGAATTCCGGATCGGTACGTTACAACCGGCACGCCCCTGGCGGCAGAAGTCGTTGCCCTCGATCCGGCGGGTGCGCTGCGTCTGTCGGCATCGGCCCAAATCGAAATCGTCCGGTACGACTATCAGACCGTGATCGAGAAAAAGGGCGAGGGTAATCAATCACAGGTCAATTACACTACCCGGCGACGGGAGAAATCCGTCTACAGCAACACACTGCCGTTCAAGGGTGGTAAGGCAGCCATCCGGTATGTACCTACCGTGTCGGGTGAGTACGAAATACGGGTCCGTCGGTTGGGCCAGCCCGGCGTATCGACGGGCTATTCGGCCACGCGTTTTTATGCTTACGGCTACGGCAGTACATCGGCGTCTTCGTTCGATGTGAGTCAGGAAGGCCAGGTATTGATGACACTCGACAAACCAACCTATCAAACCGGCGACCGGGCCACCCTTCTTTTCAAGGCCCCTTTTGATGGAAAGCTACTGGTAACGGTGGAACGGAATCAGGTACTGGAACATCACTGGCTAACGACGGCCAACAAAGCAGCTGAGTGGAGCTTTGCCCTTACAGCCGATCACCTGCCCAACGTCTACATAACCGCCACGCTTATCCGGGCCATCGGCAGCAGTGCAGGGGCCGATGCTAACTTACCCATTACGGTAGCCCACGGTTATATATCGGTTCCGGTGGGGAACCCCGCCACACAACTTCCCATCAGCATAGCAGCCAGCCCACAGTCCCGATCGAAGACGAAACAAACGATTCGCATCAAAACCGCTCGTAATGCGCAGGTAACGGTGGCCGTGGTGGATGAGGGAATTTTACAGTTGAAAAACTTCAGAACCCCCGATCCGCACGGCTTTTTCTATCAGAAACGCGCGCTGGAGGTGGGCAGCCATGATCTCTACGCGTTACTTTACCCCGAGTTATCCCTGCGGTCTGCCCGGTCGAGTACCGGTGGTGATGGCTATGACCTCGAACGGCGCGTGAACCCGCTCAGCAACGGCCGGGTGCGACTCGTAGCCCTTTGGAGCGGTATTCTGGAAACAGGCTCGGACGGCGAAGCAGCGTTTTCGATCGATGTGCCGCAGTTCTCCGGCGATTTGCGGGTGATGGCGGTGGCCTATAAAGACAACGCTTTCGGGTCGGCCACGAGCAACATAAAAGTAGCCGACCCTATCGTGATCAGTACCGGCGTTCCCCGGTTTCTAACCCCCGGAGATCAGGTTGAGTTACCCGTCAATCTCAGCAATACAACCAGTAAAGCCGCTGTCGTTACGGCCAGACTCAGCCTGACGGGCCCATTGACAGCCGATAGCGCTGGTACGCGAAAACTTACTATCCAGCCCGGCCGCGAAGTACGCACTACCTTCCGGATCAGTGCCAGCCAGTCCATCGGTCCCGGTATGGTGCTGGTAACGGTAAACGGGCTGAACGAGACGTTTACCGAGAAAACAGACGTAACAGTTCGCCCGGCCGCTTCTTTACAGAAAATCACTATAGCAGGGATGGTAGCGGGTGGACAGGGACAGCCGCTGAAACTGGCCGGTCAGTTCTTGCCCGGTACGGCGCGGGCCAGTATGACCTTGAGCCGGTCGCCGATCGCTCAGTATGGCCGGGAGCTGTCTTACCTGCTTGGATATCCACACGGCTGCATTGAGCAGACGATCTCAAAAGCATTTCCGCAACTGTATTTTGCCGATCTGACGAAACAGTTTGGCAGCCATACCTACTTCGTCAGGTCGGGGGAGAGTGATTTCAACCCGACTACTACAGTGCGGGAAGCTGTACAGAAAGTAGAAAGCCTGCAATTACAGACGGGTGGCTTTGCGATGTGGCCGGGAGCGACCGGAGCCAGTACAGGTCAAAATCGGTTTAGCGGGGCGGGCGTCGATATGTGGGCGTCGGCTTATGCACTGCACTTTCTCTCCGAAGCGCAGGAAGCTGGCTATGAGGTTCGACCATCGGTACTTAGTTCGGCTATCGACTTCCTGACCACCTTCACCAATAACCCATCGACCGAAAGTACCGTCACGTTCGACGAATCGGGCAGACAGACGGTTCGGAAAGTAGCCAGCCGGACAGCCATCTACGGGCTGTATACGTTGTCGGTAGCAGGCAGGCCCAACCGGCCAGCTATGAATTACTACAAAGAAGCGGCTCTTCAAAAAACGGGGCCCACCCTCACCCTCGATAGCCGCTACCTGCTGGCCGCGGCCTTTTACCGGCTTGGTGATTCACGCAGTTTCGCGGCTTTGTTACCCAGGCAGTTTGTAGATCAGCCGATGGAGCGCCAGACCGGCGGCAGTTATGCGTCGCCCCTGCGTAATCTCGCCCTGGTTCTCGACGTGCTCGCAGATACCGACCCTAACAACCTTCAGATTCCAACGCTTGCCCGGCAACTGTCAACGGCCTTGCGCCAAAGCACCTACCTCAATACTCAGGAAGCCGCTTTTGCTTTCCTCGCACTGGGCAAAATTGCCCGCCAGAACGCCGGCAATACGGCTACGGCCACGCTGCTGGCCGGAAATAAGCCGCTGGGGAACCTGACCGGCGCGTTCGTCAACCTGAACCGCCTGCCTACCAACGTACCCCTCCTGCTAAATGCTAAAGGATCAGGAAACATCTACTACTTTGCCCAAAGTGAAGGTGTGCCTATGCAGGGAAAGATACCCGAAACAGATGCAGGATTACAGATCCGTCGGCAGTACCTGAACCGCGATGGCAAACCCATTGCAGGGACAGTTCGACAGAATGATCTGGTGATCGTGAAAGTCACCTTAACGAGTCAGACCGGACTGAACATCGAGAACGTCGTTATCACCGATCTGCTGCCTGCCGGTCTGGAGGTAGAGAATCCCCGGCTTAGCGAACAACGGGATATGCCCTGGATCAAAGCCACGACGACACCAGACCATTTCGATCTGCGCGACGATCGGATCAACTTTTACACCAATGCCGACAGCAATCCCAGGACGTTTTATTATCTGGCCCGTGCTACGACAAAGGGACGATTTATAATCGGTCCCATATCGGCCGATGCTATGTATAACGGTGAATATCGGAGCTATAGCGGGGCAGGTACCTTGTTGATAAACTGATGATGATCGGGCAGTAGTTCTACAAAAACTGTAGAACTACTGCCCAACAACAGGCCCTTATACCGTGTTTACAGCGACAAACGGCACTGGTACACTTTTTGAGCCGAATATTATATCATCATTACCAATAGACTACTACAACGTTATGAAAAGGAAAACATGGATAGTTGCCACCATGCTGGCCGCAACGGTAGGCTTATCCTCATGCGCTACCACCGAAAAATGGCTTTATGGCGGCTCGGGACCCGAGCGTCAGGATGTATCACAACGTAGCAGTAACAGTCGGGATTCGCGGGATCGTACGACCGACAGCGACCGTCGGGACAGAGACGAAGAACGCTCAATGAGCCGAAACGATAGAAACCGGGACAGCGATCAGGATCGGGACAAAGACCGTGAAGGTGGCTTGTTCAGCCGCCGAAATAATGACCGCAATCTGAGCAGTAGCCGGAATGACCGCGATAGTCGCAGCAATTCGCGAACCAGCGATTCATACCGCAACCCCTACAGCAGCGGAGGTCGGAATGAAAACAGCCCAAGCCGCATGTCGGGTAGCGATTCGTACAACAACCGCTACGCTGATAACGACCGGGACAACGAGCGCAGTTCCAGTAGCAATAGATACGATGACCGTGACCGGAGCAGCTGGTCAGATGACAACCGTGACCGCGATTCGTACAGCCAGAACAACAACGATCGCGATTCGCGGAGCAGCCGGTATGACGACCGTGACTCACGCGATAGCCGGAGCCGTTATGACGACCGCGATTCACGCGATAGCCGTACGAACGATCGTGACCGTGACGATGACCGGAGCGCCCGTCGTAATGACGACCGCGACTCGCGTGATAGCCGAAGCCGCTACGATGATCGCGACAGCCGCGACCGGGATGACCGGAACTCACGCGATGATCGATCCAGCAGCCGATACGACGACCGCCATGACAATAACCGCAACGACAGGCAGGACCGTGACGACGACCGGAACTCGCGCAACAGCAACCGGGATAATGACCGGAACCGGGACGACGATCGCAGTTCCCGTCGGGACGATGACCGGAATAACAGCCGCGACGAACGGGATCGGAACGATCGGGACAGCCGTGATGACCGCGACCGGTCCAGCAATCGTGATAGCGACCGCGACAAGCGTGAGCTAACCGACCGGATTTCGGAACAGATGGACAAACTTGATGAGCAGATCGAGGAGTCCAAAGCCGATGTTAAAAACGAGAGCCGCAAGGATCGTCAAAAACGTCAGGATAAAGTTAAAGACCTCGAAGACAAGCGTCGCCAGCTCACTGATTCCTATTACAAGGTGCAACGGGCCAGTGACGATGACCTGAAAAAAGTGAAACGCGAAACCAACCGCGTCGTCGATGACATCGAAGATGCTATGGAAAAACTGGTCGACAAAGTCGATAAGAAATAATCGCTTCGATTAGAATGTAAGTAACAAAAAGGGCCGGTTCAACAGAATCGGCCCTTTTGTTGTTGAGTCACCCGTAAACGCTCCTTACCTTTACGGCATGGCACTAATCAAACCCGTTCGCGGTATCCATCCCAAAACTGGCGACAACTGCTGGTTTGCCGATAACGCAACCATCATTGGCGATGTAACGATGGGTCGCGACTGCACCGTCTGGTTCAATGCCGTTGTTCGGGGCGATGTCAACAGCATTACCATTGGCGACCGGACCAACATTCAGGATGGTGCCGTTATTCACTGTACCTACCAGCGGTTTAAGACGACCATTGGCAGCAACGTTTCTATTGCCCACAACGCCATCGTTCATGGCTGTACGGTTGAAGACAACGTACTCATCGGCATGGGGGCTATCGTTATGGACGGAGCGGTGATTGGTACCGGCAGTATCGTTGCCGCCGGAGCTATTGTTACCCAGCATACGGTGGTACCGCCCGGCTCTATCTACGCAGGAAATCCGGCCCGGCTCCTGAAAGCCGTTTCGCCCGAGCAGGCCGAAATTTTTGCCCGGACGGCCAATAACTACGTTATGTATGCGGACTGGTTCAAGGAATGAGTGACTTTTTCATCTACCTCGGCTTAGGCTTCGACCACATCACCGACCCGCGCGGGTACGACCATATCCTGTTCGTGGTAGCGCTATGCGCCATTTATACCCTTCGGCAGTGGCGGCAGGTGCTCATTCTGGTTACGGCATTCACCATTGGCCATTCCATTACCCTTGCTCTGGCTACCCTTCGGCTTATCGAATACAGTACTGATTTCATCGAGCTGCTTATTCCGATTACGATCCTTATCACAGCCATCACTAATTTCTTTTACAAGGAGCCCCGAACGCGCCTGATGTCTGCTAATGCCGGTAAGGAACCAACCCGCCCCTGGCGATATGGCCTGGCGCTGGCTTTTGGACTGATTCATGGAATGGGTTTCTCCAATTACCTGCGTAGCTTACTGGGGCGCGAAGCCAGCATCGTTGAACCATTACTGGCCTTCAACATCGGGCTGGAGCTTGGTCAGCTAGTCATTGTAGGACTGATTCTGGGGTTGGCCTATGTGGTAATCGATCTGCTCCGTACAAGCCGGTTACGCTGGACCCTCATCGTCTCAGGGATTGTGACTGGCATGGCCTTATCACTGATCATCAACCGGTAGACTCCCTCCTCCGTTTATCATATTTGAAACGGCACAACCTCTTTTTTTTGTACTTTTACCCTTCTTATCAACAACTATATCCTTGTTTATGCAAAAGATAGTTTTGCTGGTGACGTGTTTGACCATTCCAATGGGTATGGCACAAGCACAGGCACCAACACAGCGTGCCAATACGCGCTTTGAGCAACTTGGGCCTATGTTACCAACGCCCAATACCTTCCGTACAGCATCAGGTGCGCCCGGAAAAGATTACTTTCAGAATCGCGCCGACTACGACATTAAAGCGACGCTCGACGATACGAAACAGAAAATCACCGGCTCCGAGACGATCACCTACCACAACAACTCGACCGACGCCCTGCCCTTCCTGTGGCTGCAGCTGGATCAGAACCTGTTCAAACCTGATGCGACCGGCAATATTGCCCGGACCAACAGCATCAACGCCGAACAGGGATCCTCCATGCGGCAACTGGACCCCAGCGCGGCTTTGAAGGGTAAAGACTACGGCCACAAAATCACATCGGTACGGGATCAGGCGGGTAAAGCGCTCAAGTACACCATTAATGAAACCATGATGCGGATCGATTTGCCGCAGGCGGTAGCGCCGGGCAAAACGGTTTCCTTCTCAATCGACTGGAACTTCAACATCATCGACGCTAAAGCAGCCGGTGGCCGCTCGGGCTACGAGTTTTTCCCGAAAGATGGCAACTACGTCTATGAAATTGCCCAGTGGTTTCCCCGCCTGTGTGCTTACAATGACGTATATGGCTGGCAGAACAAGCAATTTCTGGGACAGGGCGAGTTCACGCTCATCTTCGGCAACTATAAGGTAGCCATCACCGCTCCGAACGACCACGTCGTTGGCGCAACCGGCGAACTCCAGAACACGTCTCAGGTGCTGAGCGCTACCCAGCAGAAACGCTGGAACGAAGCTAAAGCGAAGGGCGACAAGCCCGGCGAGAACCCCGTATTGATTGTAACCCAGGCCGAAGCCGAAGCCGCTGAAAAAGGCAAGCCAACCGGTACAAAAACCTGGGTATACAAAGCCGACAACGTCCGCGATTTCGCGTTCTCCAGCAGCCGGAAATTTATCTGGGACGCCCTGCAACCCAACATTGAAGGAAAACGCGTGTGGGCGATGTCGCTCTATCCTAAAGAAGCTAACCCGTTATGGGGTCAGTACTCGACCCGGCTTATTGCGCATACCCTCCGCTCCTACTCCCGCCGAACTATCGCTTACCCGTACCCGGTAGCGTATTCGGTCCACGGACCCGTGGGTGGTATGGAATATCCGATGATGTCGTTTAACGGTGCCCGCCCCGAAGCAGACGGCACCTACTCGGAAGGCACCAAGAACTTCCTGATCCTGGTTGTCATTCACGAAGTGGGGCACAACTTCTTCCCCATGATCGTCAACTCCGACGAACGCCAGTGGTCGTGGATGGATGAGGGCCTGAACAGCTTTCTGGAAGGGCTGGCCTGTCTGGAATGGGATGCCAACTTCCCGGCGCGTGGTATCGAACCGCAGTCGATCGTGCCCTACATGCAGCTCGATTCAAGCAAGCAGATGCCCATTATGAGCAGCTCGGACAATATCCTGCCGGGTACCTTCGGTCCAAATGCCTACAGCAAACCCGCTACGGCGCTGAACATCCTGCGGGAGACGATCATGGGCCGCGAACTGTTCGACTACGCCTTTAAAGAATATGCCCGCCGGTGGGCGTTCAAATCACCCGAACCCGCTGACTTCTTCCGCACGATGGAAGATGCCTCTGGTGTTGACCTGGACTTTTTCTGGAAGGGCTGGTTCTACGGCGTACAACCCGTCGATCAGTCGCTGGTGAAAGTGGACTGGTTCCAGCCTAACTCGCAGAATCCCGAAATCACCAAAGCGGAAGCCCGTGCAGCTGCCCAGAAGCGAGCCAACACTATCAGCAAGCAGCGTGATGCAGCGAGCAAAGATCAGTCGGTTGTGGCGCAGGACAGCACCATGAAGGACTTCTATAACCGGTACGATCCCTACGCCGTTACGGACGAGGATAAGAAGAAATACCAGGATTATCTAGCAACGCTAACCCCCGAGGAGCGCACCCAGGCCGAAGCCGGCACTAACTTCTACACACTGTCGCTGCAAAATAAGGGTGGTATCCCTATGCCGGTCATTGTACGGATGGAGTTCGAAGACGGCACCGATTCAGTAGCCCGTTTCCCGGCCGAAATCTGGCGCTTCAACGACGCATCGATCAAGAAAGTGGTGGCGACTACGAAGAAGGTGAAGCAATGGACCCTCGATCCGTTCTATGAAATCGCCGATATCAACACGGAAGACAACTCATTTCCGCCGGTTTCGCAGCCGTCGCGGTTCCAGCTATTCAAACAACAGCAACGCGGTGGCGGAGCAGCGCCGAACCCAATGCAGCAGCAACGGCAGCAGCAGCCACCGGCTAAACAAGGTACTGGCCGAAACTAACCTATCTTTTATTCCAATCGACTATGAAAAAACTAGTGCTCATGGCAGGCTTAACCCTCTGGTCAGCCGCTTTGATGGCGCAGGCACCAGCCGCCCCTACGCAGAACGCCAACACGCGTTTTGAGCAGCTCGGCCCGGTTCTGCCCACGCCGAACACCTTTCGCACGGCATCGGGCGCGCCGGGGAAAGACTACTTCCAGAACCGCGCCGACTACGACATCAAAGTCGAACTCGACGACGCCAACCAGAAGATCATCGGTACGGAGACTGTTACCTATCACAACAACTCGACCGATGCACTGCCTTTTATCTGGCTTCAGCTCGATCAGAACCTGTTTGCAAAAGGCTCGACCGGCAGCGTAACCCGCACCGGCGGTGTCAACGAAAACGGGATGAGCTTCGCACAGTTGCAGAACCTGACATCGGTTCGGGAGCGCAGCAGCCAGCAGGCGTCTGACAAATACGGTTATAAGATTGTGTCGGTTAAAGATGCCAAGTCAGGTAAAACGTTGCAATACACCATTAACCAGACCATGATGCGGGTCGATCTGCCAGCGGCCATTAAGCCCGGCGGCAGCTATTCGTTCAACGTCGACTGGAACTACTTCATCACCGAGTACTACGGTCGGAGCGGAATGGAGTTTTTTGCTAAAGACGGCAACTACAATTACTTCATTGCCCACTGGTTTCCCCGCCTGTGCGCTTACAATGACGTAAATGGCTGGCAGAACAAGCAGTTTCTGGGACAGGGCGAGTTCACGCTCATCTTTGGCAACTACAAAGTAGCCATCACGGTACCGAATGACCATATTGTTGGCGCTACGGGTGAGTGTCAGAACTACAAGCAGGTATTGACGGCTGCGCAACAAAAGCGCATGGCCCAGGCCGCTACGTCTAAATCACCCGTCGTTATTGTGACGCAGGCGGAAGCCGAAGCCGCCGAGAAAGCCAAACCCGGCGATGCCAAAGGCAAGAAAACCTGGGTCTATAACGCGCAGAACGTTCGTGACTTTGCCTTTACCAGCAGCCGTAAGTTCATTTGGGACGCCATGCAAACCGACGTTTATGGCGATGGCCACAAGATCTGGAGCATGTCGTTTTATTCGAAAGAGGGTAACCCGCTATGGGGTCAGTATTCGACCCGCGTAGTAGAGCATACGCTGAAATCATACGGTAACCGGACCATCAAATACCCGTACCCAGTAGCTATCTCCTGCCACGCGACGGCGGGTGGCGGTATGGAATACCCGATGATCTCGTTCAATGGTGGTCGGCCGGAAGCGGACGGGACATATAGCGAAGCGGTGAAATACGGTATGATCGGCGTTATCATTCACGAAGTAGGGCACAACTTCTTCCCCATGATCGTCAACTCCGACGAGCGCCAGTGGACCTGGATGGACGAAGGCCTGAACACATTCTGCCAGTATCTGGCCGAAAAGGAGTGGGATTTTAACTACCCAACCCGTCGTGGTGAGCCTCAACTGATTGTCGATTATATGAAATCAGACAAAGCGGTGCTGTCGCCGATCATGACCTCGTCTGACAACGTCATTGGTCTTGGGCCAAATGCGTACGCCAAACCAGCTACGGCGCTGAACATCCTGCGGGAGACGGTAATGGGCCGCGAACTGTTCGACTATGCCTTTAAAGAATATGCGCGCCGGTGGGCGTTCAAATCACCCGAGCCCGCCGACTTGTTCCGTACGCTGGAAGATGCATCGGGGGTTGACCTCGACTGGTTCTGGAAAGGCTGGTTCTACGGCGTTGAGCCGGTAGATCAGGACCTGGTAGAAGTCGATTGGTTTCAGGTCGATTCGGGTAATCCGGAAGTAACCAAAGCGGCTGCCCGGGCTGAAGCCAAACGTCGCGCTGGTACGATCAGCAAGCAGCGCGATGCGGCTACCCAGGCAGAATCAGTTGTTGCGAAAGACTCCTCCATGAAAGACTTTTACAATAACTACGACCCCTACACGGTCACGGATGCCGATAAGAAAAAGTACCAGGATTACCTGGCTACGTTGAGCGAAGACGAGCGAAAGACTCTCGAAACGAACGCAGCAACGAACTTTTACACCCTGTCGCTGAAGAACAAAGGCGGGTTGCCCATGCCGGTTATCATCCGGATGCAGTTCGAAGACGGCACCGATTCGGTAGCCCGTTTCCCGGCCGAGATCTGGCGCTTCAACGATGTGTCGATCAAGAAAGTGATTGCAACGCCCAAGAAGGTGACGCAGTGGATTCTTGACCCTTATCAGGAGATTGCGGACATCGACACGGAGAACAACGCGTTCCCACGGATGGCAGCTCCAACGCGCTTTCAGTTGTTCAGACAACAGCAGCGTGGTGGTGGAGCAGCGCCAAACCCAATGCAGCAGCAGAAGCGGGCTACTCAGCCTGCTGCTACCCAGGGAAGCGGCAAGAACTAGGTTTTAATTTGTAAACAATGTACAGGGCCTGATGAGTTGATAAAGAATTTCAGTTCCTAGGGCCTTGTACATTGTTCTTTATCCATTACTTTTGCAAACCATTCGGGATGTAGCGCAGTCCGGTAGCGTGCTTGCATGGGGTGCAAGAGGTCGTGGGTTCGAATCCCGCCTTCCCGACTCAAAGCTGACTAACTTAGTCAGCTTTTTTTTGTGCAAAAAATAACCGGACCCCTGTTCTGCCAATGTAAAATAGGGTGATCTATAGGCACCTTCTATCACTCCATCTTTCAAAATAGTCCTTCAACTCGTACGCTCCGAACTCGTCGAACGGCACTCTCTACAAGCGAATCATTCTACCTATAGCCCGGCTATGGGCCCTGCCTGAGTTGTGTTTTATGGGATTTCGAACGGGCAAATCATGTCATATATACCCGCCCGGCACCGACTTTATGTAACTAAATTTTAATTTTATACTTACTTATTTGGCCTATAAATTGGCCTATACACGGTAGCGTTACCGACTACGAAGACCGAAAAGGGGTAAAAAAATGCGTTATCCTCTAATTTTTTGAGATTCTTTTATGGAATTACGGGCAACTTTTCATCTCCCTTGAAAAAGATGGTGTAGCCCTTCGGAGAGGTAATCGAGGATTCCCGTTCAAACAGTTTATTAACCTTAACAATTATTTTATGAGCCACGCGCCCCCCTGAAACAACGAATTTTACCAAATGAAACTGGAGAGAATACTATTTTCAGGCTTGACAAACAAGGTTTTATCTACCTCTTAGCCTATTTACTACTAAGTCTTTAGAGTCAGATATATCCAAGTAAATATTGCCGAATTGCCATAAAAAACTTGCTGGATTGCTATAAAAGTGAAACATTTGGCAAACATGATTGTGTGGTTTTAGTTAGAAAAGCCATAGTTTTGTGGAGGTTTGAAGGCGTTTCCATCAATTTTTGGAAGTACAAACCGAAAGAGTCTAAAATTTTCACTTTTTTTACCGGGCAAACCAACTTTCAATTTAACCCTACAGTCCAGTTCCAATGAAAACACAAACTCCCTCTCCAGCACCAGCCAAAGCATCGGCACCCAAGAAGTCGTCGTCGGGTGGCCTGAATCCCGCGTTCGTTATTCCGGTCCTGTTGCTGATCGGTATCCTGACGTACATGTTCGTATTTGGCGACGGGAGCCACTTCCAGGAAGGTGACAACACAAAAGAACCTCTGCCAGGAGATTATTTCGGTACCGTGTACAAAGGCGGATTTATCGTGCCTATTCTGTTCACTTGCTTCCTGACGGTATTGGTTTTCTCTATCGAGCGTTTCTTCACCATCGGCCGCGCTAATGGCACGGGTTCGATCGACGATTTCGTTCGTAAGGTGAAAAGCCAACTCGACCGTAACGACATAGCCGGTGCTATCCAGGAGTGCGACAAGCAGAAAGGATCAATCGGTAATGTTGTTAAGACGGCCCTTGTGAAGTATCAGCAACTGTCGACCGACACAGAACTGACCAAAGAGCAGAAACTGGTTTCTCTCCAGAAGGAAGTAGAAGAAGCTACTACGCTAGAGCTACCAATGCTGGAAAAGAACCTGACCATCATTGCTACGCTGGCTTCGGTATCGACTCTGATCGCTCTGCTAGGTACTGTACTTGGTATGATCCGTGCTTTCGCAGCTATGGGTGCTACGGGCCAGCCTGACACAGGCGCTCTGTCGACGGGTATCTCTGAGGCCCTTGTAAACACGGCTCTGGGTATCGGTACGGCTGCTATTGCAACCATCATGTATAGCTACTTTACTAGCCGGATCGACGTGTTGACCTACAACATTGACGAAATCGGTTTGAGCATCCAGCAAAACTTCGCGGCTCACAACTAAGGCTGCGTCATTGACGGATCACAGTTGTGTAATTAACCATCCTACCCGGCCCCAGGCCGGGTAGGCAGAAACAGAACTAATTATGCCCGCAGTTAAAATTAAACGCGCCAGTTCATCGGTAGATATGACGGCGATGACCGATGTGGCGTTCCTGTTGCTGACCTTCTTTATCCTGACGGCTCAATTTCGTTCGCAGGATGCGGCCAGCATCGAAACACCCTCGTCTATCTCTGGTATCAAAGTCCCCGACAGCGATATCATGACGATTGGTCTGGGCAGGGATGGCAAAGTATATTTCGGCATCGATAACGCGGCAAACCGCATTGCCATGCTGGATAACATTGCTGCCGCAAAAGGAATCACGTTCTCCAACAACGAAAAGAAGGAGTTCTCGCTGATGTCGAATTTCGGCTTGCCCATTAACCAGTTGAAGTCCTTTTTGAGCCTACCCAAAGAACAGCAGGGCAAAGTAAAACAGTCAGGCATTCCAACAGATTCGACCGGTGCAGCCCCATCGAATGAGTTGAAAGAGTGGGTTTACAATGCACGGAAGGCTAACAACAAATTGCGGATTGCGGTAAAAGGTGATAACCTCGCCAAATTCCCGGAATTCAAAAATGTGTTGGCTACGCTCCAGGCTCAGAACATCAATAAATTCAACCTGATCACCGGTACGGAAGCTCCCCCGGCAGGCTGGAAAGCAGACTAACTCTGTTTGTCGTGAAATGGGTAGTGACTCCGAGATGAGTTCATTAGCCAATAGCCACAAACCACAAACGAACACGAATCATGGCAGAAATTAACACTGGTGGTGGTGGTGGTAAGCATGATGGTGGTAAGGTACGGTCCAAGAAAGCGTCAACCCGGGTGGATATGACACCCATGGTTGATCTGGGATTTCTCCTGATTACCTTTTTCATTCTGGCCACCACACTGAGCAAGCCATCCTCGATGACGCTCAACGTGCCGGACAAGACCAAAACAGAAGAAACGGAGCCAATCAAAGCGTCGAACGTAATGACCATTTTTCTGGGCAAAGACAACAAGGCGCATTACATCTTTGGCAAAGCCGCTAACGAAGACCCTGAAGTGAAAACGGTTGGTTACGGATACGAATTCCGGCAGGCCATCCAGGAGAACGCCCGCAAGGTACCCGGTGACAAATTTGTGGTAGTTATCAAGCCAACCAAGCAGTCGACCTATAAAAATATGGTTGATGTACTGGACGAGATGGCCATCACAAAAACGAAGCGATATGCCCTCGTTGATCAGTTGACGGCGGATGAGAAAAAAATGCTCAAGGATAAGGCTAAAATAGACGCATAACACCATGGCAGAGAATCCCCAAAACGCAACACTCGATGATATTGTGTTTGCGAACCGGAATAAGGCGTATGGTGCCTATTCGTTGCGGAAAGAATACCCCAAGACTGTAACACGGGCCCTCATCATTGGCGGCATCCTGTTCACACTGGGCGTACTTGCCCCGACCATCATAACAGCTTTAGCTCCGGAAGAAGAAAAACAGGCAATGGTTGAGGTCGACTTGATGAAGTTACCACCACCACCCATTGACCCTAATGAGCCGCCACCACCGCCACCACCACCTGTTGAGGTGCCCAAGGTGAATACGGTGAAGTTCCTTCCGCCCGAAGTGAAGCCGGATGAGGAAGTTCCGGAAGAAACTCCTCCGCCTGCTGTAGAAGAACTGAAAGAAGCAGTTGCTGCAGAGCAAACACAGGAAGGTGATCCTAACGCGGAAGATATCATTGCTGCACCTGAAGCATCGGCGGCTCCTACGAAAGTAGAGGTAGCTGTAGAAGCTGCTCCTAAAGAAGAGCAAATCTTCACGGTAGTAGAACAACAGCCTGAGTTCACAGGAGGTATGGCTGCTTTAGGCCAGTATCTTCAAAAGAACCTTCGCTATCCGGCAGCTGCTCAGCGGGCAAACGTAGCAGGCCGCGTATTCGTGAGCTTTGTTGTCAATACCGATGGCAGTATCCAGGACGTTCAAGTACTGAAAGGACTTGGCTTCGGTACCGATGAAGAAGCACAACGTGTGGTAAAAGGTATGCCGAAATGGCGTCCAGGTAAGCAGTCAGGACGGCCTGTTCGGGTAAAATACAACCTGCCTATCAACTTTACGCTGGAATAATTTCCCATGCGCAGACAGAATAAAGGACCAGCGCGATTAACGCTGTATGTTGCAGTGCTAGCTTCGCTGGCGTACCTGGGAGGAGGCATCGCACTGATAGCCTCCTCTCAGTCTTTTGGTGTGTTTCCGGAGCCGGGCCTACTGCGGTATAGTATGGGTACGCTGCTATTCATTTACGGGAGCTTTCGGGCCTATCGTGCTTATCAACGTTTTCAGGAAGATGATTAACTATCTGGCGTCTAAGGTTGCTCTGTCATTCGGTTGTCTGGCACTGTTGATGGGTTGCGATGGCGGCAAGTCGCAACTGGACAATCCGTCGCGAGGTACCATAACGGTAGCTGCCGACGAATCATTTTTACCGTTGGTTACTCAGCTGACATCGGCTTATGCGGGTATCTATCCCAATGTCCATTTCAATGTCGTGTTCAAGCCAGAGCAGGAAGCCATCAATATGATGCTGAAGGATAGCGCCCGGCTGGTGTTTGCTACCCGTAAATTGACTGCAAATGAGCGTTTGGCATTGGATAACCTGAAAATCAAGGGAGCTGCTATCAAGATTGCTACCGATGGTGTTGCGCTTATTGTCAACAAAGCCAATACGGATAGTTTGATCACCATGAATGAGCTGCGCGATATTTTTAGCGGTAGAACCAAACAATGGGCACAATTAAAAGGTAGTAATCAGAAAAATCCTATTACACTCGTTTTTGACAATAATAATTCCAGTAATCTGGACTTTGTGCTGGATACGCTAAAGGTCAGTAGTGTAAAAGATCTGCGTATTTTCACAACGAAATCGAATCGGGAGGTAATTGACTTTGTTCGTAAAAATCCATCGGCACTAGGCTTTATTGGTGTCAACTGGATTAGCGATAGCGATGAGCCGCTTTCTGTTGATCTGGCTCGTGATTTGCGCGTTGTAGGTGTTTCAAACAAAACGAATCCTACAGGCAGAAGCGACTATTTCCAGCCGTTTCAGGAGGATTTAGGTATGCAGCGATACCCACTTCGTCGGCCAGTTTATATACTAAGTCGTGAAAGCCACCCTGGTTTAGGTGGAGGATTGATCAATTATATTACTCGGGACGCAGGCTCTTTAATTGTTCGAAAATTGGGTTTATGGCCCGCAATGCAGTATAATAGAGAGGTTAACCTGACAAAGTGATCAAGTTTTTTGCTTTGATCGCAATTTTTTAGTTTTGCCGGGTGTTTATAAGACACAACTAACTTTTTCCCATTTCCAACCTAAAATACATGATGAACAACCAGAAAAAGTCGCTGTTGACCATCCTGTTTGTAGGAGCGTCTATAACTGCTCCACTGATGGCGCAGGACGTACAAACGGCCTTGAAAGACATCGATGCTGAGCGGTTTGCCAAAGCAGGTCAGACGTTAACTCAATTAGCGTCCAGTTCACCTTCCGCTGACAATCAGTTCTATCTTGGTTATTACTACCTTAAAACCGGGCAACTCGATCAGGCTAAAGCAGCTTTCGAGAAAGGAGCGGCTGCTGATGGTAAGAACCAGTTGAACAACATTGGGCTTGCTGGTGTAGCCTTATCGAAAAAGGACCGGGCTGCGGCTAAAACGTTGATCGACAACGCTGTTAATCAAACCAAGAGCAAAAATCAGGATGTGCTGGTTCGGGCTGCTGAAATGTACACCATTTCAGAGCAGACCAACGATCCTGCGGAGGCACTGCGTTTGCTGACGATTGCTGACGAGAAAGACAAGAAAAACGAGCGTGCAGACATCGAGATGACGATGGGCGATGCTTATTTTCTCAAGAATGATGGTGGTAACGCTATCACGAAATATGAGAATGCATTAACGATCAGTCCAACTCTCGCCGAAGCGAACTTCAAAATTGGACAGCTCTATCTGCGTGGTAAGAACTATGTCAAAGCACAGGAGTTTTTTAAACTGGCCATCCAGAACGATCCTGAGTTTGCACCAACGTATCGTGCATTTGCCGATGCGCTAGCCAACTCCCGCGCTTATAAAGCAGCAGCACAGAACTACGAACTGTATATTCAGAAAAGTGGTACGACGGATCCTGAGTTACTACTCGATGTAGCCCGCTATAAGTTTCTGGCTGAAGATTATCAGGGTGCTATTACTTATTTGGATCAGTTGAAAGGAAAGATCAACAATCCGATTATCGACCGTATGTACGGTTGGGCCTATACTGCACTCGGAAAAAACAACGAAGCGGTAGAATCTTTGAACCGATTTATCTCGACAGCTCCTCAGAAAGTAATCTACGACGATTACAAATATCTGGGTCGGGCCCAGGGTCAATTGGGTACGCCAGAAGGCGATTCGTTAAGCATCGTTAACCTGGAGAAAGCAGCAGTTGAAGACACTACGGAAAACCTCTACCGTGAAATCGCGAAGAAGTACTACGATATCAAGCGGTATGATAAGGCAGCTGACTACTATGCAAAAACCATCCAGAAAGACAAGAAACCGCTGAACAACGACTATCTGTTCAACGCGTTATCCAACTATCAGTATGGTTTCCGGGTAGGACGTGATTCGCTGGCAGCTCCGATGGACACGGCGCAGATCCGGGTAGGCAGACAAACCTACTTCCTGCGGGCAGATTCGGCCTTTGCTCAAATGGCACAGCAGGTTGAGAAGACAGCCGGTGAAACATACCCGCTGGCTTACTACTACCGTGGACAGTCGACGTACTATGCTTATCCGCCGACTGTATCGCTGGCATCAGGTGCTGCGGTTCCTCACTACGAGAAATTCATCGAGATGGCGAACGCTGAACCGGATTCAACCAAGAAGCAGTCTTATCTGAAGAACCTGATAACATCGTATAAATTCCTGGCCTCCTACAATCTGGCCAAAAAGGATGAAGCGAAGGCAAAAGAGTACTTCAATAAGGTGCTGGAACTCGATCCAAACGATGCCGACGTGAAGAAGGCGCTTGATCCGGCAAAGCCAGCGGCTAAGCCAGCAACAAAAGCACCGGCTAAGAAAAGTTCAGCCAGCAAGTAAGCTGGATATACAAATTGTAACCAATAGAAAAGCGCGGGCAAACTGTCCGCGCTTTTTCTTTATTAATGCCCAAATAATAAAAACCAGCGGTGCTCCGTAAGGGTAGTTATTATTTTTCAGGGCTAATCGTAACTTTGCGGGCGCAATTTTTTGTCTGAACGACACTACTACTATACATCCGTATGCTTAACCTTGTACTGTTTGGCCCTCCAGGCGCCGGAAAAGGAACCCAAAGTGAGAAACTAATTGCAAAATATAATCTGATTCATCTGTCTACCGGCGATTTATTACGTTCCCAAATTGCTGCCGGGACTGAGCTTGGGCTACGGGCAAAACAATTAATGGACCAGGGACTGCTGGTACCGGATGAGGTAGTGATCGGCATGATTGGTCATAAGTTGCGCGAAAATCAGTCAGCATTAGGGTTTATTTTCGACGGCTTTCCCCGTACCGTACCACAAGCCGAAGCACTCGATCAGTTACTGGCGCAGTACAATACCCAGATCACAACGATGATTGCGCTTGTGGTTGAGGATGAAGAACTGATTCGCCGACTATTAAAGCGGGGCGAGACATCGGGGCGGCCAGACGATCAGAACGATGAGTTGATCCGCCGACGTGTACTGGAATATAATAGTAAGACAAAACCCGTTGCTGATTATTACGGCCAACAGGGAAAATATACAGCCATTGATGGCATTGGAGATATCGATACCATTTTTGGTGGTATTTGTAAAGAACTTGAGAAATCGGACCAGAAAGCCGATTGATGCCCATTGCCAGTACATAAACTGGCTGGGTAAACTATGCAGTAAACAACAACCATGGCTTCATCGAATTTTATAGATTACGTAAAAATAAACTGTCGCTCAGGCGCGGGTGGTGCAGGATCTGTGCATTTTCGTCGTGAGAAACACACGCCCAAAGGGGGCCCCGACGGCGGTGACGGCGGCCGTGGAGGGCATATAATTTTGCGGGGCAGCTCGCAGATGTGGACGCTTCTACACCTTAAGTATCGCAAACACATCAAAGCCGAAGCCGGTGTAGCTGGTGAAGGTGGCCGACGAAGCGGGGCTCAGGGAACAGATGTCATCCTGGAGGTGCCTTTGGGGACCATTGCCCGCAATCCGGACACGGGCAATGTACTTGCCGAAATAACAGAAGATGGGCAGGATATTATCTTGTTTCCGGGTGGACGGGGCGGCTTGGGTAACGACCATTTTAAAACCCCAACCCAGCAGGCACCCGACTATGCCCAGCCGGGCGAACCAGGTTGCGAAGAGTGGGTTGTGCTGGAGTTAAAGTTACTGGCTGACGTTGGTCTGGTTGGTTTTCCCAATGCCGGTAAATCTACGTTGCTATCCGTCGTTTCAGCCGCCCGCCCCGAAATTGCTGATTATGCGTTTACAACCCTTGTACCCAATTTAGGGGTCGTAGCTTACAGAGACTACAAGTCGTTTGTTATGGCTGATATTCCGGGTATCATCGAGGGGGCTTCTCAGGGAAAGGGTTTAGGACTGCGTTTTCTGAGACATATCGAACGTAACTCCATATTGCTATTTCTTATACCAGCCAATAGTGAAGATATACGCCACGAATACAATACACTGCTAAACGAATTACGGGAGTACAATCCAGAGTTGATGGATAAAACGCGTTTACTGGCTATTTCCAAAATTGACCTCGTCGATCAGGAGGCACTGAGCCGTTTGAAAGAGAATTTACCCAAAAATGTACCTGTTGCGTTTATCTCCTCCGTTAATCAGCAAGGCTTAGACGAGTTAAAGGATATTATCTGGCAAAGCCTGACGATAGCCAATGAACCGGAATAGCTATATACCTATCAATACGCGGCTATGCTTATGATTCCGGCCGCATTGCTCTATGCTATGAAACACTTTTCCGTATTTTTGTGCGCGGGTTTTTTTTTGCTGATCCCCCTATTTACCCTGGCGCAGGTACAGGTTTCCTTTCCAACCAGTAGAGCAGTCCTCCAGCGTAATGGAGCCAACCAGGCCACCATTCGGATTACCGGTTTCTATTCAACGGCCGTTGGTCGCATTGAAGCCCGTTTGATAGCCCGTGATGGCCAGGGGACAAATACAGACTGGCGCACCGTCCAGGACAACCCGACGGGTGGCGTTTACGCTGGCGATATCAATGGCAGTGGCGGCTGGTACAACCTCGAAGTGCGGGGTATGAACGGTGATCAGCAGGTAGGTAGCGTGACAACGGTTGATCGTGTGGGCATTGGCGAAGTATTTATCATTGCCGGACAATCCAATGCCCAGGGAATTCACCAGGATGCGCCAAATCCACAGAATGACCGGGTCAACTGCGTAAACTATCGTTATCCAAACGAGGCATTTCCAAATGACCCACCCGTACCGGTATTCACTCGGTTAGATAACTCACCCGATTTTACCATAGCGCCCCGTGGCGTGGGGAGCTGGTGCTGGGGGCAACTAGGGGATTTGTTGGTAAAACGCCTGAATGTTCCGGTTATGTTTTTTAATGCTGCTTTTACAGGAACAGCTGTGCGAAACTGGCGCGATAGTGCGCCTGAAGGGGGTGTTGCTTATGGCGTTGTTAATGGACTGCCTTACCTGGCGCGTCAACCCTACATAAATATTAAATTAGCCCTTCAGTTCTACTCCAATATGCTTGGCGTTCGGGCTGTGTTGTGGCATCAGGGTGAGACGGACAATCTGATCAATACAGAGACAAGCCGTTATGTAAGCGAATTACAATTCGTGATCAATCAAAGTCGACAGGATTTTGGTAAGAATGTCCCTTGGGTTGTATCCAGAGTGTCGTATGGCGACTTCATTGGTGGTACAGACCCCGCTATCATTGCGGCTCAAAATCAGGTGCTAGCCTCCACGCCCAGCGTATTTGCAGGACCTGAAACCGACAATATTCAGGTACCGCGTAGCCGGGCACCCCTGTTCGACGGCCTGCATTTCGACATGAATGGCCTTGTTGAGTTGGCCAATGCCTGGAGTAATAGCCTGAATGATTCCTTTTTTCAGGGAGCAACACCCATAAGCGCATCGCCCGCCCCGGTTGTAACAGCAGCCTGCGCCGGAGGTACCAACGTGACGTTTACGGTGAATGGCGATTATGCCTCCATCCAGTGGGAATCGGGCGAGACAGGACGTTCCATTACAAAAGGACCCGGTACGCAAGTACGGGCCAAGGTGAAAGATAGTCGCGGCAATACTTTTTTTACCACGTACGTGCGGGTGTCAGATTTGCCCGTCGCCAGCGTAGTGGGGAATGGTCCACCATCGGTATGCATTGGCAGTAGTTTAGGGCTAACCACCAACTACGATAACGTATCGTGGATCAATCAGCAAACGAACGAAACGGTATCGACCAGCCGGACGCTTACGACAACAAACGCGGGTGCCTATTATGTTAGATACCGTGACGTAAGCGGCTGCGACTTCACCTCAAACACCCTGAACGTAACGGTCAATCCACTGCCGGCTACCCCCACTATTGCCAACGACCGGCCCACTACTTTTTGCCAGGGCGATAACACCGTGCTTCGGGGTAGCAGTGACAACGTACGCTACAACTGGAGCGATGGTCAGCAGAACAAAACGATTACGGTCGGCGCATCCGGAGCTTACTTCACAACAGTGACCGATCAAAACAATTGCACTTCAGCTCAATCGAATACGATTGTTGTAACGGCTAACCCAGTGCCCGCCAAGCCCGTTATTGCGCTGAGCGGACCAACTACATTCTGTGCCGATCAATCGCTCACATTAACGGCACCCGAGGGGCTTACCTACCAATGGACAGGCGGGCCAACCACTCGTTCCATCACTACCAACCAGCCGGGGGCATATTCCGTACAGACGCGTAATCAGTTCGGTTGCAACTCCGTTCAGTCAGACGTGATCAGAACAACGGTAAATCCCTTACCCCCAACGCCTTCTGCTTCGGCGGCAGGCGTTACCACATTTTGTGCTGGCAACCGTGTTACACTGAATGCCAGCAGCGACCTGAATGTGGTATGGTCGAGTGGCCAAACCGACAAGACGATCTCGGTTACTACATCGGGGAATTATGCCGTTCGGTCACGCGACCAGAACGGGTGTTTGTCTCCCAGTTCACCAGCCATTACCGTTACCGTAAACCCTTTGCCTGCGGCTCCTCCTATTTTATCGAGCCGGGAGCCAACGATCTGCGAAGGCGACCGCATTACGTTTCGGGTAGAAGGCCCTTATACCGTGTTCTGGAGTACGGGCGATTCGACCCAAACGATCACGACAAATCTGGCTGGTGCCTACTCGGCCAGGGTACGTGATGTCAATGGATGCGTATCGACCCAATCCCGGAATACTACGGTTGAACTGCGTCCTCTGCCACCTGCGCCGAGCATTAACATGGTGGGCACATTTACACTCGAAGCGATCAGTTCAACCAACGGTACCCAGTTCCGCTGGCGCCGGGATAACGATTCGCTAACGACTCCGACGGCCATTATTAAAGCGAGCCAATCAGGCAGCTATACAGCTCGTGCTTCAATTATTTACTCACCAACGCTCACTTGCTTTTCAGTCCCATCGGCTCCTTACGTGTTCACGATCGATGAGAGTATCAATGGCCTGAGCATTTATCCAAACCCCAATCCAGATAAAGTTCTGGTGATCGAAACCCAGACAGTGCTGACCAATGCAACCTTAACAGTCTATACATTAACAGGTCAGGCTGTGTTTACAAGTGTTGTACCTTCCTTCGATGAGCGAAAACAGTTACGGTTAACGGGTATGCAATCGGGCCAATACATACTACGAGTCCAAGCCGCTGATTTTGACGTTTCAAAACGAATTCTTCTCGGATTGTAATATTAATCCAAGACATACCGTTCAATCATAAACAGTACCTTTGAATTTGCATTTTACCGGGAAAAGAGCAAAATTCATAATCGTATTGAACGAGTGAGGTTTATTTTCTACTTTATCTACAGATCTGTTCTTTAATGAAATCGTAGTCTGGTAGAAATTGCTACTAATGAACAGCGAATGAATAACCACTATTTTTTACGGCGACTATTAGTTCTTAGTCTGACGCTAACTTCTTTCATCGCGTCGGCTCAGACTACTGGTCAGCTCATTAAGATTACCTACCCTGAAAGCAGGGCTGTCTTTCAACGTGAGAACGATAATACCAGTACCATCTATCTATCGGGAAGTTATTACCAGCCCATCGATAGTGTGCAGGCCAGGGTACAGGCAGAAGTAGCTG
This sequence comes from Spirosoma utsteinense, assembly GCF_014282275.1. Lineage (GTDB taxonomy): Bacteria > Bacteroidota > Bacteroidia > Cytophagales > Spirosomataceae > Spirosoma > Spirosoma utsteinense. The sequence continues at coordinate 10,913 of NZ_VFIA01000016.1, read as the reverse complement.
GTCAGGGACTGAATACGGACTGGGTCACGATTCAGCGCGCTCCGCAAGGGGGCGTGTTCCAGGGAGCGCTACGGGCAAAAGGTGGCTGGTACCGGCTTGAGGTACAGGCTTTCGCAGGTAGAACCGTTATATCCAGCGACGTTGTTCGTAAAGTAGGTATTGGTGAAGTATTTATCATTACAGGCCAGTCGAACGCACAGGGGTTCCAGAATTTTGGGGCGGTAGGCGCATCCGACGACCGGGTCAACTGCGTAACGTACGATAATTCCACGGCCAATTCGCTGAACGATCCGCCAGCGCCAATCTTTCAGCAGTTGAGCGCGTCGGCGCTAATTGGGCCGCGGGGTAAAAGCGCCTGGTGCTGGGGCGTTTTGGGTGATCTGATTGCCAAGCAATATCAAGTTCCTGTTCTGTTTATCAACACGGCCTGGCAGGGTACCGTAATCAGAAACTGGCGAGAAAGTGCGGAGGGAAAGATAACAAAGAACATTTTCGCGATGGGTACGCCTTTCGAGGATTTTCCGGTGGGAATGCCTTATGCCAATTTGGTTATTGCCCTCCGGTATTACTGTTCTATTCAGGGTATGCGCGCCGTGTTATGGCAGCAGGGTGAAAACGACAATGTCCCGCTGAACTCGACCCGGCAGGCTTACAGTGAGGATATGCAGTATATCATCAACAAGACCAGAGCCGACACACGCCGTTATCCAGCCTGGGTACTGGCCCGCTCGTCCTACAACGCCGGTAAAGTAAGTCAGGAGATTATTCAGGCGCAGAACGATGTTATCAACACCTACAATAACAATGTTTTTGCGGGGCCCTTCACTGATAATATACAAGTGCCGCGATTTGAAGGCGAAGTTCACTTTGGTGGCGAAGGGTTGAAGCAGCTGGGACAAGCCTGGTTCGAAAGTCTGAACGCTGTTTTCTTTGCCAGCTCACGTCCATTGCCACCCTTACCCCCACCAACCATTGCGGTTACGTGTGCAGCGTCGAACAACGCACTGACGGTCAAACTTCCCGACCTGTATACCTCATACACCTGGAATTCAGGTCAAAAGACCCAGTCCATCAACATCAACCAAACCGGCGATTACAGGGCCATTTTAAAAGATGAGTATGGCAACACTTACCTGTCGCCTATTCTCAACGTACAGGGTCCGATCCAGCCCACCAACCCAACTATTTCGTTGGTCAATCAGCCTAATCGGGTTGCCAATGCGCAACAACAGGTTTGTGCCGACTCGTCTCTGTCGCTGCTGGCCAATACGGGAACGAACAGTTCAGCTATCTGGAGCAATGGTACGGTTGGCAAAACAATAGCTGTCAGCACCGCCGGTAACTATACGGCACAATCGATTAGTGTGTACGGCTGTAAATCAGCGCAGACATCGGCCATCAGCCTGACTGTACGGCCTAAAGTGCCTACGCCAAGCGTCGAACAGATTGGGACCTATTCGTTACAGGCCGTGTTGCCAACGCCATCTGGTGCCCAGTCCGATCTATTTGACTGGCGACGGGGGGGAGAGTTATTGCCTCAAAAAGGCGCGGTCATAAAAGTGGTTGTAACATCTAATTACACGACCCGCGCCAAGTCGACCTTCACTATCAGTGGTAGTGACAGCCTGACCTGCTACTCCGATTACAGTACGCCAAAGGCGTTTACCTTCGACCAGTCGGCAGGCGGACTCAGTGTATATCCAAACCCCTCCCCCAATGGTGTTGTGATCATTGAAACACTGGAAAACCTGAATGATGCGAGTATAGCTATTTTCTCGCTCACCGGGCAGCAGTTATTTACACAACAGGTTCCGCTGCTGGACGAGCGCAAGAGCATTAACCTAACTGGTCTTGCCCAGGGCGAATACATCATTAGGGTACGTTCATCGGGATTCAACGTCTCCAGGCGCATCATCATCAACCGGTAAGCCTTTATACCTGTTACAAAGAAAAGCCCTTCCATGTGGAAGGGCTTTTCTTTGTAACAGGTATAAAGTATCAGTAGTTTAAGGTACGTATAATGTATTGCACAGCCGCATTTCGTATTTTTGAACGTTAGTTTCCCAAAGCCCGTGGCCAACTTAACTTCATGGCTCAATTGGTTTTATCGTTACCTTTGTCGTATCCTTCTCAAGCATATAATATGAACGCAACATACGTTCCAGCAGACTATTTACCGGTATTAATTCAATTGGCACTGGCGCTTGGTTTTATTGTAACAACAATGATTGTTACCCATAACATTGGACCAAAGCGCAACAGCCTGAAAAAGGATGACCCTTTCGAGTGCGGTATTCCCGTCCAGGGCGATGCCCGTACCCCAATTTCGATCAAGTACTTCCTGATTGCCATCCTCTTCGTTCTTTTCGATGTGGAGGTAATTTTTCTGTATCCCTGGGCCGTTAATTTTAAAGGACTGGGGGTAACAGGTTTCGTTGAAATGGTCCTGTTTATGGGCTTGCTGCTTGCAGGCTTTTACTACATCATCCGGAAGGGCGTCCTGAAGTGGGAGTAGCTCAATAGATGAATTTTTAATCATTCCTATTCGTTGTATAATAAGCAACTACAACCGCACGGCGGACCGTGTTTTATATGGCAACTGACATCAAGATAGTAGAAGGCCCGGCGAGTTACGAAGGTCCGGGATTTCAGGCCACATCGTTCGACAAATTGATTGGTTTGGCGCGGGCAAATTCGCTTTGGCCCTTACCATTTGCTACCTCCTGCTGCGGCATTGAGTTTATGTCAACGATGGCTTCCCATTACGATCTGGCCCGGTTTGGTTCAGAGCGACCAAGTTTCTCACCCCGTCAGGCCGATATGCTGTTGGTAGCAGGCACCATCGCCAAGAAGATGGGCCCTATTGTGAAACAGGTGTATCTACAGATGGCAGAACCCCGCTGGGTCATCGCTATTGGTGCCTGTGCGTCGAGTGGTGGTATTTTCGATACATATAGCGTATTGCAGGGTATCGACCGCATTATTCCCGTCGATGTTTATGTGCCCGGCTGCCCACCCCGCCCGGAGCAGATTCTCGATGGCGTAATGCAGGTACAGGAGCTCGCCAAGAACGAGTCACTGCGCCGACGCAATACCGAAGAATATACAAAGCTGCTGAATTCATATAGTATTGAATAACCGCTGGCCGGGTACATGAAGTGTATACCTGGCCCGGTTCATCCTGCGTTTGCCAGAGCTGACCAATCAGCAAATGGCTTCGATATCTAAATCACCTTTCACCCACTATGCTGACCAACGAGGAAGTTGCGCAGACCCTTATTCAACAGTTTGGCGAGACCGTTAGCGACTTCGACGATCCGTATGATCTGCTGACCTTTTCGACCAGCCGGGATCATATCGTTGAGGTTGTTCAGTACCTGAGAGATCACCCGGTATATCAGGTTGGTTTTCTAACCGATGTTACGGCAGTCCATTACCCGGATTCTGTTGGAAAAGAGTTCTGTGTGGTTTACCACATGCACAGTTTGACCAATAATTTCCGGATACGGATCAAGGTATATCTCCAGGCCGACGACGTGCATATACCAACGATCATTCCGTTGTTTGCCGGTGCTAACTGGATGGAACGCGAAACCTTCGACCTGTTCGGTATCAGTTTTGATGGTCATCCCGACCTTCGCCGGATTTTGAACATGGAGGAGATGGATTATCACCCCATGCGCAAACAGTACCCGCTCGAGGATGAGACGCGGGAAGACAAAATAGACGCCTTGTTTGGACGATGACCAAAGTAGAAGTATTGAAGAGTGAAAGAGCGCTGAAGCCGCACCTTATCACTCTTTTGTTCTTTTGCTCTTTCACTCTTTGACTATGATTTCCGAAGAACTCGATATAGCGCCGAAAAACGTTCCGGGTAATGATCTGCCAGCCCGCAACGATAATGGCCCCGTTCAGTATGTCAATGAACTGACAACACTCAACCTCGGACCAACCCACCCCGCCACCCACGGTATTTTTCAGAACATCCTTCAAATGGATGGCGAGAAGATCGTATCAAGTGAGCAGACCATTGGTTATATCCACCGGGCATTCGAAAAGATTGCCGAGCGTCGTCCTTTCTACCAGATTACCACCCTCACTGATCGCATGAACTATTGTTCGTCGCCGATTAACAATATGGGCTGGCACATGACGGTTGAAAAGCTGCTGGGTATCGACGTACCCAAGCGGGCACAATATATTCGGGTTATCCTGATGGAGTTGGCCCGCATATCGGATCACCTCATCTGTAACGGTATCCTGGGCGTAGATGCAGGTGCCTTCACCGGCTTTCTGTACATCTATCAGGAGCGGGAGAACATTTACGATATCTATGAAGAAGTTTGCGGAGCCCGTCTGACTACAAATATGGGCCGTATTGGCGGAATGGAGCGTGATTTATCACCAACTGCCATCCGTAAAATAAAGGAGCTGCTGGTTCGGTTTCCGAAAGTGCTGACGGAGTTTGAAAACCTGTTCAACCGCAACCGGATTTTCATGGACCGCGTCGTAAACGTGGGTGGCATCTCGGCAGAGCGAGCCCTGAGCTATGGCTTTACAGGGCCGAACCTGCGGGCAGCCGGTGTCGACTATGACGTTCGCGTAATGAACCCATACTCCTCGTATCAGGATTTTGAGTTCGATATTCCGGTGGGGCAGAGTGGCGACACCTACGATCGGTTTATGGTTCGTAACGGCGAGATGTGGCAGAGCCTGCGCATTATAGAGCAGGCGCTCAACAACCTGCCCGAAGGACCTTACTACGCCGATGCTCCTCAGTATTACCTACCTCCGAAGCAGGAAGTTTACAAGAACATGGAAGCGCTGATTTACCATTTCAAAATTGTTATGGGTGAAATCGACGCGCCGGTTGGTGAAGTGTACCACGCCGTAGAAGGGGGTAATGGTGAGTTAGGTTTTTACCTCATCAGCGACGGTGGCCGGACACCTTACCGTCTGCACTTCCGTCGGCCGTGTTTCATTTATTACCAGGCCTATCCCGAAATGTGTAAAGGTCTGACCCTCTCCGATGCCATCGTGATCATGAGTAGCATGAACGTAATTGCCGGTGAATTAGACGCGTAAACCTGCTGTACATAATGATGACCGAGACACCTAATAAAGTACTATTTACGCCGGAACGACTTGCCAAATCGCAGGAAATGATCGCCCGTTATCCGGAGGGCAAACAAAAATCGGCTCTGTTACCATTGTTGCACCTTCTACAGGAGCAGGAAGGCTGGACCAGCCCCGAAGGCATGGAGTATGTAGGGCAGCTGCTGGGCATTGAGCCCATCGAAGTATTCGAAGTAGCCACCTTTTACACCATGTATCATATTAAGCCCGTAGGCAAGCACGTAATCGAGTACTGCCGTACAGGACCCTGTTGCCTGATGGGGGGCGAAGAGGTGTATGCTCACCTGAAACAACGCCTGGGCATCGATACGGGCCAAACTACTGTTGACGGTCAGTTTACGCTTAAGGAAGTAGAATGTCTGGCAGCCTGCGGTATGGGCCCCGTGTTTCAGGTACGGGAGAAGTATTACATGAACCTGACCAACGAACGTGTAGACGAGATCATCGACGAACTGTCTAAATAACCCACACATGGCTACTAAAATATTGACAGAACACATCCATGTTCCCGGCATCGAAACCTTCGATGTATACCGGAAGCAGGGTGGCTATACGGCTGTTGAGAAAGCCGTGAAAACGATGACGCCCGAAACCATCGTTGAAGAAGTGAAAAAAGCGGGTGTCCGTGGCCGGGGTGGGGCCGGTTTCCCGATGGGAATGAAATGGAGCTTTCTGGCTAAGCCCGAAGGCGTTCCCCGGTACCTGGTCTGCAACGCCGACGAGTCGGAGCCGGGTACGTTCAAGGACCATTACCTGATGAAGAACAACCCTCACCTGCTTATTGAGGGAATGATTGTTTCGTCATTTGCCCTGGGAGCCAATACGTCCTTCATCTATGTGCGGGGCGAATTGATGTATGTGATCAATATCCTTGAACAAGCCATTGCTGAAGCGAAAGCGAAGGGATTTCTCGGGAAAAATATTCTTGGTAGCGGCTATGACCTTGAACTGGTCGTACAGCCGGGCGGTGGTGCTTACATCTGCGGTGAAGAAACGGCGCTACTCGAATCACTCGAAGGCAAACGGGGTAATCCACGCAACAAACCACCGTTCCCTGCCGTAAAAGGGCTGTATCAATCCCCTACTGTTGTCAACAACGTGGAGTCGATTGCAACAACGCCCTGGATTATAAACAACGGCGGTGATGCTTACGCAGCGGTTGGAATCGGACGCAGTACGGGTACGAAGCTAATCTCCGCTTCGGGCCATATTAACAAACCGGGTGTGTATGAAATCGAACTGGGCCTTCCGGTCGAAGATTTCCTTTACGCTGATGAGTGGTGCGGTGGTATCCGGCCCGGCCATAAGTTCAAGGCCCTTGTTGCTGGTGGTTCATCGGTTCCTATCCTGCCTGCGAATCTGGCCCTTACCCTGGCTAATGGTGATAAACGACTGATGAGTTATGAGTCGCTATCGGAAGGTGGCTTCCAAACGGGTACCATGCTTGGTTCAGGCGGATTCATCGTTTTTGACGAAACAGCCTGTATCGTTCGGAACACGTGGAATTTTTCACGGTTCTACCACCACGAATCCTGCGGACAGTGCAGCCCCTGCCGGGAAGGAACGGGCTGGATGGAGAAGGTCCTTCACCGGATCGAGTACGGCCATGGCCATCAGCAGGACATCGATTTGCTTGTTGATGTAGCCAGGAAAATTGAAGGAAATACGATTTGCCCGTTGGGCGATGCAGCCGCCTGGCCTGTTGCCAGTGCCATACGGCATTTCCGTGACGAGTTCCAGTGGCATATCGACCACCCAACCGAAGCGACGCAGCCGGGCGCTGTCTATCGGGGCGAAATGGCGTTAGTGTAATTGTAATGGGGCTGAAAAGCCGTTTAGTAACGAATGATTGGCGGCTATAAGCCGCATTACGATACATGGAAGAAATAAAGCCGCAACTACTTAAAGTCACCATCGACGGTATCATGGTCGAGGTGGAGCCGGGAACGACCATTTTACAGGCCGCCCGTAAGATAGGTCCAGACGTGGCCCCTCCGGCAATGTGCTACTACCAGCCTCTCAAAGGCAGTGGTGGAAAATGCCGGGCCTGTCTGGTTCGGGTAGCCGCCGGATCAGAAAAAGATCCGCGTCCAATGCCCAAATTAGTGGCCTCCTGCCTGACGGCTGTTCAGGACGGGATGGTGGTTGAAAACAAGACCAATCCAGCGGTAATTGATGCGCGTAATGGCGTCGTTGAATTTTTGCTGCTGAATCACCCGCTCGATTGCCCTGTTTGCGACCAGGCTGGCGAATGCGATCTGCAAAATTTCGCTTTCGACCACGGCAAAGCCACAACCCGTTACGAAGAGGAACGCCGTACATTCGAGAAACATGACATTGGACCCTACGTCCAGTTGCATATGACGCGTTGCATTCTCTGCTATCGCTGCGTGTATACCGCCGACCAGATTACGAACAAACGGGTTCACGGCGTACTGGGCCGGGGCGATGCCTCTGAAATTGGTACGTACATCGAGAAAGCGATCGACAACGATTTTTCGGGTAATGTCATCGATGTATGCCCGGTTGGTGCGCTAACCGACAAAACGTATCGGTTTAAAAACCGGGTATGGTTCACTAAACCCGTTGATGCCCACCGTAATTGCCCAACCTGTTCGGGTAATGTAACGCTCTGGTATCGGGGAGAAGAAGTGATTCGGGTAACATCGCGGCAGAATGAGTGGGGTGAAGCTATCGAGTTTATCTGCAACACCTGCCGTTTCGAAACGAAAAATACCAGCGACTGGACCATAGAAGGGCCCACCAAAATATCGCGGGCATCGGTCATTTCGACAAACAAGTATCGGGCCGACGCTGCCAAGCCAAGCTTCGGCAAGCGGCTGGCTGCTGCAGAGTACAAACAGATTCATGATGAGCGTGACACGTCGCAGTTAGGTATCCAGCAATTGCCACCTGAACGGTTCGCAAAAACGCTGCCCTCAGCCATGGAGCCAGAGATTTAAATTTTTGACATCAACGGGGTATCCGGTTTCTATACCGGATACCTATTCAACAAGGCCGGGTTCAGCAACCCGCTATTAATTCAATATGGAACTACCCGTATTAACGGTCAAAGGGCTGATTATCCTCGCTATTTTCGGGATTACGCTGCTTATTGCGACCTACTCCACCTATGCTGAGCGTAAGGTGGCAGCGTTTCTGCAAGACCGCCTTGGTCCTAACCGGGCGGGTCCATGGGGCTTATTACAGCCCATAGCCGACGCGGGCAAGATGTTTTTCAAGGAAGATTTTATTCCGTCGCAGGCCAGCAAATGGTTGTTTATTCTGGGTCCCTGCCTGGCCATGCTGACCGCCCTTATGTCGAGTGCGGTCATTCCCTTCGGCGACAGCGTCCGGTTCATTTGGGACAAAGTGAACTACGAAGTAGCTATTCAGGGAATTGAGATCAACATCGGGGTTCTGTACATTTTCGGTGTTGTTTCACTGGGCGTATATGGTGTTATGGTCGGCGGCTGGGCGTCGAACAACAAATTTTCCCTCCTGGGCGCTATCCGTGCGGCATCGCAGAATATTAGTTATGAAATTGCACTGGGGCTTTCGCTGATTACGATCCTGATGATGACAGGTTCACTGTCGTTACGGGCCATCATCGATGAGCAGGCTACCTTTTTCGAGTGGAACATTTTTACGCAACCCCTGGGCTTCGTCATCTTTTTAACATGTTCGTTTGCTGAGTGTAACCGCACCCCCTTCGACTTACCGGAGTGCGAAACGGAACTTGTTGGCGGGTACCATACGGAATATAGCTCCATGAAACTTGGGTTTTACCTGTTCTCGGAGTACATCAACATGTTTGTCTCATCGGCCTTCATCTCATGCCTGTATTTTGGCGGTTTCCATTATCCATTCATCAATGAAGTGAACCAGGCTCTTGAGAACTCCCTGGGTGCCGTGGCTGGTCATAACGTAGCTACACTGATTGGTGTGGTGGTGATGTTCAGCAAAATTTTCTTCTTTATCTTCTTCTTCATGTGGGTTCGGTGGACGCTTCCCCGCTTCCGTTATGACCAGTTGATGAATCTGGGTTGGAAGACATTTATTCCCCTGTCTATTCTGAACGTCGTGTTGACGGGTGCTGGGTTGCTTTACAATTTCAAGTATGCTACCTGGCTAATCGCTATTGTTATGATCGTGATGGCGGTGGTATCGACTGCCCGCGCTCCAAAACCGAACATTGTTCCGCAACGAACCTAATCTGTTACAGGGACACAGTTTACGGTAACAGGCACTTATTCAAATGTCCGCTACCGTAAGCCATAACTTGAAAGCCATGCAACTAACTAATCGATCTGTACAAGTCAGCAATAAAGAGATGACGATGGCAGAAAAGATGTACCTGCCCGCCATTATTGGTGGTCTGGCCATCACGATCCGTCACTTCTTCCGAAAAAAGCCGACTATCCAATATCCGGAAGTAAAGAAATACCTCGGTCCCATTTACAGAGGACACCACATATTGAAGCGAGACGAACAGGGACGCGAGCGTTGTACGGCTTGCGGTCTGTGTGCGGTAGCGTGCCCGGCCGAAGCGATCTCTATGGTAGCGGCCGAACGTCAGAAGGGCGAAGAGAAGCTCTACCGGGAAGAGAAATACGCAGCTGTGTACGAAATAAACATGCTGCGCTGCATCTTCTGTGGCTTATGTGAAGAAGCATGCCCTAAACAGGCGGTTTACCTTCGGCATGACCAGATGGTACCTATCTTCACCGAGCGGCAGGACGTAATTTATGGAAAAGACAAACTGGTCGAGAAAATGGACGACCGCTATATTCGTGTCGCCAACTCCGAAGTAAAAGCAACCCCAACCGAACCAAGTCTCACACGGGCTGCAACCTAGAAACTTGTCATTGTGTCATTGCCGGGCGTGGACAACTTTTATGTTCGATGGCTGCAATGACCGCTAATGATGAGTTACGACTATCTATTGACTACCAAGCTATGACTGAATTTATAAGCTTTTTTAAAACCCTGACACCGACCGGGTATCTATTTCTGATTCTGACAATAATTACGTTGTTCAGTGCTATCGGCGTCGTTACGGCCCGTAACCCGATTTATAGTGTATTAGCGCTAATTGCCACGTTTTTTTGTCTGTCAGGCCATTATATTCTGCTGAATGCTCAGTTTCTGGCAGCGGTAAATATCATTGTCTACGCCGGCGCTATCATGGTTTTGTTCCTGTTTACGATTATGTTCCTCAACCTACGGCAGGATGATGAAGAGTCGAAGACGAACCTCACTAAAATGGCTTCCGTCGTTGTGGGTGGAATGCTTATGGTCATGCTTATTACTATTTTCCGCGCCAAAAGTGCGCAGGTGCCAACCTATAGTGCTACGGCGTTTAACCCCAAAACGGGTCTGGTCGAGAATCTGGGCAACCTGCTCTATAACGACTACATTTTACCTTTCGAACTGGCATCAGTCCTGTTCCTGGTAGCGATGGTCGGCGCGGTTATGCTGGGCAAACGCGAAGCAGGCGACCGGCATTTCTAGCCCTAGCGAGGGTACCCATTTATAAAAAACGCCGATCTTGACTGCAAGATCGGCGTTTTTTATTGAGCTTGATTTAAATCAAGAGATATAAGGGAGGTCGCGCCAACGAACAGGTAGTTATAGATAAAGATGGTTTACTTTTCTACTACGGGACTAGTACTTGTCCAATTTAATTATTAGAATAATCTGATTTATTCATAGGATTGACCTGCTCATACCATCGTTTGAGTTTATCTTCAGCCGTAGCCACCGTGAAACTCCAA